>NZ_UAVD01000029.1 GCF_900460065.1 Streptomyces griseus
GGTCAACGTCAACGGCGGGGCCATCGCGCTCGGCCACCCGCTCGGCGCGACCGGCGCGATGATCCTCGGCACCGTCATCGACGAACTGGAGCGCCGCGACCAGCAGTTCGGCCTGGTCACCCTCTGCGTCGGCGGCGGCATGGGCGTCGCGACGATCGTCGAACGCATCTGACCGTTCTGCCCCGGCCACCCCTGCCTACGGAGAAGACACCGACATGACCGAGAGCACCACCATCCGCTGGGAACAGGACGAGACCGGCGTCGTCACCCTCGTCCTCGACGACCCGAACCAGTCCGCCAACACGATGAACCAGGCCTTCAAGGACTCCATCGCGGCCGTCGCCGACCGCGCCGAGGCCGAGAAGGACTCCATCCGCGGCATCATCTACACCTCCGCCAAGAAGACCTTCTTCGCCGGCGGCGACCTCAAGGACATGATCAAGGTCGGCCCGGAGAACGCCCAGGACGCCTTCGACGCCGGCAACGCCATCAAGGCCTCGCTGCGCCGCATCGAGACCCTCGGCAAGCCCGTCGTCGCCGCCATCAACGGGGCGGCCCTCGGGGGCGGTTACGAGATCGCCCTCGCCTGCCACCACCGCGTCGCCCTCGATGCCCCCGGCTCCCGCATCGGCCTGCCCGAGGTCACCCTCGGCCTGCTCCCGGCGGGCGGCGGCGTCACCCGGACCGTACGCCTCATGGGCATCGCGGACGCCCTGCTCAAGGTGCTCCTCCAGGGCACCCAGTACACCCCGCGGCGGGCCCTGGAGAACGGCCTGGTCCACGAAGTCGCCGCCACCCGCGAGGAGATGACCGAGAAGGCCCGCGCCTTCATCGACGCCCACCCGGAGTCCCAGCAGCCCTGGGACGTCAAGGGCTACCGGATCCCCGGCGGCACCCCGTCCAACCCCAAGTTCGCCGCCAACCTCCCCGCCTTCCCGGCCAACCTGAAGAAGCAGCTCGCGGGCGCGCCCATGCCCGCCCCGCGCAACATCCTCGCGGCGGCCGTCGAGGGCTCCCAGGTCGACTTCGAGACCGCCCTGACCATCGAGGCCCGGTACTTCACCGAGCTGGTCACCGGCCAGGTCTCCAAGAACATGATCCAGGCGTTCTTCTTCGATCTCCAGGCCGTCAACTCCGGCGCCAACCGGCCGGGGGGCATCCCGGAGCGCCCGGTCCGCAAGGTCGCCGTGCTCGGCGCCGGGATGATGGGCGCGGGCATCGCCTACTCCTGCGCCAGGGCCGGCATCGACGTCGTCCTCAAGGACGTCTCCGCCGAAGCGGCCGCCAAGGGCAAGGCCTACAGCGAGAAGCTGCTCGCCAAGGCGCTCTCCCGGGGCCGTACGACGGAGGCGAAGCGCGACGAGCTGCTGGCCCGGATCACCCCCACCGGCGACGCGGCCGACCTCGCGGGCTGCGACGCGGTGATCGAGGCCGTCTTCGAGGACACGGCCCTCAAGCACAAGGTGTTCCAGGAGATCCAGGACGTCATCGAGCCCGACGCCCTGCTCTGCTCCAACACCTCCACGCTTCCCATCACGGTCCTCGCCGAGGGGGTCTCACGCCCCGTCGACTTCATCGGCCTGCACTTCTTCTCCCCGGTCGACAAGATGCCGCTGGTCGAGATCATCAAGGGCGAGCGGACCGGCGACGAGGCACTGGCCCGCGCCTTCGACCTCGTACGGCGCATCAAGAAGACGCCGATCGTCGTCAACGACTCCCGCGGCTTCTTCACCTCCCGCGTCATCGGCCAGTTCATCAACGAGGGCGTCGCCATGGTCGGCGAGGGCGTCGAGCCCGCCTCGATCGAGCAGGCCGCCGCCCAGTCCGGCTACCCGGCCAAGGTGCTCTCCCTGATGGACGAGCTGACCCTGACCCTGCCCCGCAAGATCCGGAACGAGACCAGGCGGGCGGTGGAGGAGGCCGGCGGCAGCTGGCCCGGGCACCCCTCCGACGAGGTCATCGACCGCATGGTCGACGAGTTCGGCCGCACGGGGCGCAGCGGGGGAGCAGGCTTCTACGACTACGACGAGGACGGCAAGCGCGCCGGCCTCTGGCCGGGCCTGCGCGAGCACTTCACCGGCAAGGCCGACGGGGACGTCCCCTTCGAGGACATGAAGGAGCGGATGCTCTTCTCCGAGGCGCTGGACAGCGTCCGCTGCCTGGAGGAGAACGTCCTCATCTCCGTCGCGGACGCCAACATCGGCTCCATCATGGGCATCGGCTTCCCGCCGTGGACCGGCGGCGTCCTCCAGTACATCAACGGGTACGAGGGCGGCCTGCCCGGCTTCGTGGCCCGCGCCCGGGAACTCGCCGAGCGTTACGGCGACCGCTTCCTGCCGCCCGCGCTGCTGGTGGAGAAGGCGGAGAAGGGCGAGACCTTCCACGACTGATCCGTCGACAGGTCCCGCCGCGGGCCGCGCCCCCCGTCACTCGGCGGTGAACGCGGCCCGCAGCTCCTGCTTCAACGACCGCTGGAACGCCGTCACCAGCGCCTGCACCACGATCGGTTGCATATCGGCGGAGAGCGACTTCATCGCCGCCACGTGCTCCGGATCGCCCTCCCGCTCCCGATAGGGGTTCCACACCTCGTCCCGGAACAGCCGGGTCATCTCCTGGGCGGCCGAGCGGGTGTGCTCCAGCAGAACGGTCCGCGCCGCCAGGATCGTCTCGTGCGCGATCGGCACGTCCAACAGCTCCACCCCGAGCCGCAGCAGCCCCAGATCCACCCGGTACGCCCCGCCGTCCGCATCGGGCCGGACCAGCACCCCCATGGCCGCCAGCCGCTCCACATCCGCCTCCGCCAGAGCCCGCCCGGCCCGCCGCTCCAGCTCGGCACGGGAGAAGTCCTCGGTCTGGTCCGGTGCCCAGGACGCGACCAGTGCCCGGTGGATCGCCAGGTCGTGGGCGCTCAGATCGGGCGGCAGCTGTTCCAGATAGCGTTCGATCGCCGCCAGCGTCATGCCTTGCTGCTGGAGCTCCTCGATCAGCGCCAGCCGCGAGAGGTGGTCCGGCCCGTAGTGTCCCACCCTGCGGGGGCCGATGACCGGGGGCGGCAGCAGGCCCCGGGTGCTGTAGAAGCGCACGGTGCGCACGGTGACCCCGGCGCGCGCCGCCAGCTCGTCCACCGTGAGCGTCGGCTCGTCGGTCCCCGTCGCCATCGCTGCTCCTCGCCGTCGAGCCCTGGTGTCGGACAGTGCTGGTGTCTCACCAACACTGTGAAAGTCTCCGGCACCATCGCCCCGCCGTCCACCCCGGGTGCGGTGTCAGTGGCGGCCCGTACGGTGAGGCCATGTCGGAGATCACGTACGTACGGGGGGACGCCACCGCGCCGCAGGGCAAGGGCGTCAAGCTGATCGTCCACGTCTGCAACGACCTCGGCGGCTGGGGCAAGGGTTTCGTCCTGGCCCTCTCCCGCCGCTGGCCGGAGCCCGAGGCCGCCTACCGGCGCTGGCACCGGGAGCGCGCGGGCAACGGCTTCGGGCTGGGCGCGGCGCAGTTCGTGCAGGTGGGTCCCTACCTCTGGGTGGCCAACATGGTTGGCCAGCGGGGCATGCGCACCGGCAGCAAG
Organism: Streptomyces griseus; assembly: GCF_900460065.1. Lineage (GTDB taxonomy): Bacteria > Actinomycetota > Actinomycetes > Streptomycetales > Streptomycetaceae > Streptomyces > Streptomyces griseus. The sequence continues at coordinate 3,569 of NZ_UAVD01000029.1, forward strand.
GGAGTGCCCGTGCGCTACGAGGCGATCGACGCGGCGCTCGGCGCGGTGGCCGTCCGCGCGGGCGAGCTGGGGGCGTCCGTCCACATGCCCCGGATCGGCTGCGGGCTCGCGGGCGGCACGTGGGCCAGGATCGAGCCGATCATCGAGCGACGCCTGATATCGGCCGGCGTGCCGGTGACGGTGTACGACCACGGCTGACCGGGCCGTCGGCGGCCCGCCGTCTCCGCTCCCTCGTCCCCGAGGGATCATGGGGGGAAGGGGGCGGGCAGCGCACGGCAGGCCCGCCGGGACCGCGGGAGCACCGGATGAGCAGCGCCGAGGACGTGCAGGGCCCCCGGGCCGGCGGACCGGAGGCGGCGCGGGGCCGGGACCCCGAGCCGCCCCCGCCCGGCGGGGTGCTCTGGAGCCTGTCCGGGGACATCCGGGCCCTGCTGATGCTGCCCGCCGCCCTGATGCTCCAGGTCGCCCACCCGGCCGTCGGTGCGGGCGTCGACGAACACTCCGTCTTCCGCACGGACCCCTGGGGGCGGGGCGAACGCTCGCTGCGCTCGCTCCAGCTCTGGGTCTACGGCGGCGCGGAGGCCGCCGAGGAGGGCCGCAGACTGCGGGTGCTGCACCGCACCATCCGGGGGACCGACACCCGGGGCCGCGCCTACCACGCCCTGACGCCCGCCACCTACGCCTGGGTGCACGCCACCGGCTTCCCGGTGTACCAGCACGCGGCCCGCTATCTGATCCGCCCCATGAGCCCCGCCCAGGAGCGCGCCCTGTACGCGGAGTGGCTCCGGGTCGGCCGGATCCTGGGCATCCACGACCGGGACATGCCCCGGACCATCGAGGACTTCTGGCCGTACTGGGAGAAGATGCTCGCGGGGGAGATCGAGGCGACCCCGGTCGTGCGGGAACTCGTCGCCACCGACCGGCCCGTCCCACCGCCGGACCGGGGGCCGTGGCTGTTGCGGATGGCGCTGCGGGCGCTGTGGCCGGTGCTGCTGCCGCCGCTGGCCCGCTTCCGCAGGTTCGTCACCATCGGGCTGATGCCGCCCGACGCCCGCGCGGCCATCGGCCTGCCGTGGTCCCCGGACCAGGAGAAGCGGCTGCGCCGGATGTGCGCGGTGCTGCGGGTCGTCGTCCCCGTACTCCCGGAGCGGCTGCGCTATCTGCCCCGGGCGCGAGCGGCCCGCGCCGCGTTCCGTTCCGCGGGCGGCGGCGCCCGCTCCGCCGAGGCGCGACGGAACGGCTGACGGCCCGCCGCTCCGACGCCCCGGGACAGCTCAGCGGTGGTCGTGACCCGTGGATCCCCGGCCGGCGCGATCGCCGTGATCGTGCACGCTGTTCGTCGCCGCGATCTTCTGCCAGGAGGCCGGGCGCTCGACCCGCGCCGCCGTCCGCGCCGACAGCGCGTTCCCGGCGACACCCGCGTCGGCCGCGGCCGGGGACGAGGGGCGCGACGGCTGGTAGAGCCAGGTGTCGAACAGCGCCGCGAGCGGCTTGCCCGAGACCCGCTCCGCGTACCGGACGAAGTCGCCCACGTTCGCGTTGGCGTGCGCGTGCTCGGCGGGCCAGCCCTTCAGCAGCTCGAAGAAGGTGTCGTCGCCGACCTCGTCGCGCAGTGCCTGGAGCGCCAGCGCGCCCCGGTCGTAGACGGCGATGTCGAACTGGTTGTCCGGGCCCGGATCGCCCGGCCTCACCTTCCAGAACGGGTCGTCGGCCGGGTGCTGGGCGTACGTGTAGTCGGCCAGCTCCCGCGCGGTGCCCTCGCCCTCCTTCTCCGACCAGAGCCACTGGCTGTAGCGGGCGAAGCCCTCGTTGATCCAGATGTCCTTCCAGCCGTCGACCGACACGCTGTTGCCGTACCACTGGTGCGCGATCTCGTGGACGACGACCGACACGTTGGCGCCGTTCGCGAACTGCCTGGGGCTGTAGAAGGGCCGGGTCTGGGTCTCCAGGGCGAAGCCGCTCGTCACGTTGGGCACGTATCCGCCGAGCGCGTTGTACGGGTAGGGGCCGAACACCCCGGTCAGCCACTCGGCGACCTCGGTGGTCCGCTCGACGCTCGCGCGGGCCGCACCGGCGTTGGCGCCGAGGTCCTTGCTGTAGGCGTTCAGCACCGGCAGGCCGTCGGCGGTCCTGTCGGTCGTGATGGCGAACCTGCCGACGGCGAGCGTCGTCAGATAGGTCGCCTGCGGCTTGTCGGAGCGCCAGTTGAAGCGGGTCCAGCCCAGCTTCGAACTCTGCGACCGGAGCTCTCCGTTGCTGATCGCCTGGGTGCCGTCCGGCACGGAGACCGAGATGTCGTAGGTCGCCTTGTCCAGCGGGTGGTCGTTGCTCGGGTACCACCACACGGCCGACTCCGGCTCCTGCGCCGCGACCCCGCCGTCCGGGGTCCGGGCCCACGCGGTCCAGCCGTTGATCTTCAGTTCGGACGGCTTCCCGGCGTACCGGACGACGACGGAGACGTCCTTGCCCCGGGCCAGGGGAGCCGCGGGGGTGACCTCCAGTTCGTGGTCGCCGCTCGTGGCGAACCGGGCCTTCCTGCCGTTCACCCGCACCTCGGAGACGTCGAGTCCGAAGTCGAGGTTGAAGCGGGACAGCTCCTGCGTGGTGGTGGCGAGGATCGTCGCCGTGCCCTCCAGTAGGTCGGTCGTGGGCTGGTACTTCAGCCGCAGGTCGTAGTGGGAGACGTCGTAGCCGCCGTTTCCGGCGGCCGGGTAGTAGGGGTCGCCGATTCCCGGGGCGCCGACGGTGCCCGGTGAGGCCACTGCCGGGATCGCCAGCAGAAGGGTGGCGGCCAGTGCGCTGGGGACGATGAATCTGCGGTGCACGCACACTCCACATGGTCGGGTCGGATGTTCTTCCGACCGGTCGTCACGAGGCTATGCACGGGGCGGAGCAGGACGGGCCGTTCCTGGTGCCCCTGTCACACGATCGCCATTCCGTCGTCACGGACATCCCCCGCGACAGCGGTGATCGACCCCTGTTGCCCGGGAGTTGACCGGGGTAACGTCCGCACATTGCCGACAGCCGGACGGGCGTCACGGCGCCCGCCCCCCCCATGTTCCGGAGGCCGCTGATGACCCCTCGCATCGCTCGTGCGCTCCGCATGCTCAGCCCGCACCCCTGGCTCGCGCCGGTCCCGGCCCCCGCCGGGCCGATGCCCGTGCCCGCGCGCCGCGGGGCGAAGGCGGTGCGCCGGACGGCGGTGGCCGCGGCGCTCGCCGGCCTGGCCCTCCCGTTCGCCATCGCACCCGCCGAGGCCGCGCACCGCCCGCCGCGCACCGGGTTCGAGACGAGCGAGGGGGCCCGCTGGACCGGTGAGGCGGAGGAGCGGTCCTTCCTCGCGGCGGTGGACCGGGAGAGCGACCGGGTCTCCGTGGAGCGCGTCGGCACGACCGGTCAGGGCCGCCCGCTGCGGCTCGTCCGCGTCGGCCGGGAACACCCCGGGGCCACCACGGTGCTCCTGATCTGCAGCCAGCACGGGGACGAGCCCGCCGGACGCGAGGCCTGTCTGACCACCCTCCGCGACCTGGCGTTCGCCGAGGACCGGGCGACCCGCGCCTTCCTGGCCCGTACGACCCTGCTGGTGCTGCCCACGGCCAACCCCGACGGACGCGCCGCCGACACCCGCGGCAACGCCGACGGGGTCGACGTCAACCGCGACCACATCGCCCTGGAGACCGCCGAGGCGCGGGCCGTCGCCGCCGTCGTACGCGACGAACGGCCCCACGTGATCTACGACTTGCACGAGTACGGCGCGACCCCGCCGTACTACGACAAGGACCTGTTCGCCTTGTGGCCGCGCAACCTCAACGTCGACGACCGCGTCCACGACGTCTCGCACACCCTCTCCGAGCGGTACGTCCGCCCCGCCGCGACGGCGGGCGGTTACAGCAGCGGCCACTACGGCATCTGGACCGACCCGGCCACCGGCGAACCGGTCAAGCAGGTCGCCGGAGACGGCCAGGAGCGGATCCTGCGCAACACCTCCGGCCTCAAGCATGCCGTGGGACTGCTCATCGAGTCCCGGATCGACGCCCTGAGCGACGCGGAGAAGGCGGATCAGGCGCTCAACCACCGGCGCCGGGTCGAGTCCCAGAAGACCGCGCTCGGCGGCCTCTTCACCTTCACCGACGAGCAGCGCGCCCGGCTCCGGACGGCCACCGCCCTCGCGCGCCTCACCGGCCTCGCCGACCGGGGGCCCGTGTACCTCGGCGGCGCCGACAACGACCCGGCCGAGCCCGCCGAGGTCCTCGCCGACCCGCCGTGCGGCTACCGGCTGGACGCGGCCCAGTACGCGGCGGTCAAGGACGAGCTGGCCCTGCACGGTGTCACGGTCCGACCGGAGGCGAGTGGCGCGTTTGTGCCCTTGCGTCAGTCGGCTCGGCGACTGATTCCGCTGCTCCTCGATCAGCGGGCGACATATCACCTCACAAACGGTCAAGCTAGAACTGCTTGTTGATCCTTCGAGATCCGGGGCAGGTGTGGTACTGCCTACGGAGAGCGTTTTTCAGACTCGGTGAAAGGTGCCATTAGTGTCCCAGGACGACCAGACGACGGACGGGCGGGAAGCGCTGTCTGTCACGGCTGACCTTCCACCCGAACCGGTCAGCGCCAGGACCCCCACCACCGACCGGGTGGTGTTCGGCGTCGCCGCCGTCCTCACGCTCGCCTTCGTCGTATGGGGGGCGACCGCCACCGATTCCCTGGAGAGCGTCTCCAGCAATCTGCTCGACGGGCTGATCCACAACGGCGGCTGGGCCTTCATGCTCGCCGCCACCGGCTTCGTCGTCTTCGCGCTGTGGCTGGCCATCAGCCGGTACGGCAAGATCTGCCTGGGTCAGGAGGGCGAGGAACCGGAGTTCCGGACCATCTCCTGGGTCGCGATGATGTTCAGCGCCGGAATGGGCATCGGCCTGATGTTCTACGGGGTGAGCGAACCGCTCGCCCACTTCCGTACCCCGCCGCCCGGCACCGACCCCGCCGACGCGGCCGAGGCCATGCAGACGGCGATGGCCACCACGCTGTTCCACTGGACGCTGCACCCCTGGGCCATCTACGCGGTCGTCGGGCTCGCCATCGCCTACAGCGCCTACCGGCGACGCCGGCGGCAGACGATCAGCGCCGTGTTCGTGCCGCTGATCGGGGAGCGGCACGCCTACGGCGGTTTCGGCCGGTTCATCGACATCCTGGCGATCTTCGCCACGCTGTTCGGCTCCGCCGCCTCCCTCGGTCTCGGGGCGCTCCAGATCGGCAGCGGCTTCCAGGAGCTGAACTGGATGGAGAAGACCGGCACCGGTCTCCTCATCGCGATCATCGCCGTCCTGACGGTCTGCTTCGTCCTCTCCGCGGTGTCCGGTGTGGAGAAGGGCATCCAGTGGCTCTCCAACACCAACATGGTGCTGGCGCTGCTCCTCGTCCTGTTCGTGTTCGTCGCCGGACCCACGATCTTCGTGCTGGACCTCCTGCCCACGTCCCTCGGCGCCTATGTGAGCGATCTGGGACAGCTCGTGGGCCGCACGGAGGCGACCGGCGGCGGTGACGTGGCCGACTGGCTCGGCAGCTGGACGGTCTTCTACTGGGCCTGGTGGATCTCCTGGACGCCCTTCGTCGGCATGTTCATCGCCCGCATCAGCCGGGGCCGGACGATCCGTCAGTTCGTCGGCGGTGTCATCCTCGTGCCCAGCACCGTCAGCCTCATCTGGTTCGCCGTCTTCGGCGGCTCCGCCATGAAGCTCGACGAGGCGGGCAAGCTGGCCGGCGCGGACACTCCCGAGGCGCAACTGTTCGGCGTCCTCCAGGAGTTCCCCATCGCCACGGTGATGAGCATTCTCGTGATGATCCTGGTGGGCATCTTCTTCGTGTCCGGGGCGGACGCCGCGTCGATCGTCATGGGCACGCTCTCGCAGAAGGGCGTGCTGGAACCGGGCCGGTGGGTGGTCATCTTCTGGGGCGTCGTCACCGGCGCCGTCGCCGCGATCATGCTCCTCATCGGGGACGGTCAGGGCGATGCGCTGGCCGGGCTCCAGAACCTCACCATCCTGGTCGCCGCCCCGTTCACCATCGTGATGCTCGGCATGTGCGTGGCCCTGATGCGGGACCTGCGCAAGGACCCGCAGATCGTCCGCCAGGAGTTCGGCGTGGAGGCCGTCGAGTCCGCGGTGATCGAGGGGCACGCCAAGTACGACGGCGACTTCGAGATCCGCATCGGCCCCGGGACGACGACCGTCACGGACGAGCGCCACGGGCCGGACACCACCGGATCGGGCTCCACGGCCACGGAGAAGCGCCCCTCCGACTGACGGGCGGGCCCGCCCGCACCGGAGCCCGCGACCGCACCCAGGTCGCGGGCTCCGGTACGCCGTGTCCCGGGCCGCCGGCCGGCAGGCCCGCGCGGACCGCTTCGCGGGCCCGGTCGGTCAGCCGACCAGGGCCGCCGCCGCCCGCGCGCACCCCCAGGCCACGGTCACGCCCGCGCCGCCGTGCCCGTAGTTGTGCACCAGCAGACCGCCGCCCGGCAGCTCCTCCGTCCCGATCCGCACCCCGGCCTCCCGCGCCGGACGCAGCCCCACCCGGTGCCCGAGCACCCGGGCGCCGGCGATCTCCGGCCGGATCCGCGCGCACCGCGCCACGATCTCCCGAGCCGTGCCCGGGTCGGGCTCGGTGCGCGGATCGTCCGCCTCCGCCGTACCCCCCAGCACCAGCCGGCCCGGCTGCGGGAAGAAGTACGTCGTCGCGGCCGACGCCGGATCCGCCTCGGTGTACCACTCCTCGATCCCCGGGTTCTCCACCGCGACCAACTGCCCCCGCACCGGCCGCACCCCGGCGTCGGGCACCAGCTCGCGCGCCCCGAGCCCCGTGCAGTTCACCACCACCGGGCTCCGCTCCGCCGCCTCCGCGAACCCCGTCACCGCCCGCCGCTCCACCGCACCGCCGGCGGCCGCCAGCCGCCGCTCCAGCCACGCCAGGTGGACGGGCATGTCCAGCAGCGGCAAGGTCACCCGCAGCCCTTCGGGCACCTCCACGGCGTCCCTCAGCCCGGCCGACCAGGCGCCCAGCGCCGCGAGCCGCTCCCCGCCGTGCAGCCCCGCCACCCGCCGTACGCCGGTCTCCCGCGGGGCGCCCGACAACTCCTCGTAGACCGCCAGCGTCGCCAGCGCCCAGTCGCCCACCCGCTCGGCCGGCTCGATCCGGTACGGCCACCACAGGGCCCCCGCCACCGCCGACGTCGTCGCCCCGGCCGGATCGCGCGACCAGACCCGCACCCGCAGCCCGCGCTCCGCCAGCGTCACGGCGGTGGTCAGACCGACGACCCCGCCGCCCACCACGATCACCTCGGCCATCACGGTCACTCCTGTCCTCGGTACGGGCCCGTCGCTGCCCGGACGCTAACCGAAACCGGAAACCCGGGGCCAGGGGCGCGGGGAGACGGGCACGGAGCGGCGGCGACTAGGATCGGCACCCTGATGACTGCCACTCTCGTCGCCAAGGACCTCGCCGCCGGACACGGCGACCGCACACTCTTCGCCGGGCTCGACCTCGTCGTCGCCCCGGGGGACGTGATCGGTCTCGTCGGAGTCAACGGCGCCGGCAAATCCTCGCTGCTCCGGCTGCTCGCCGGCCTCGACCGCCCGGAGGAGGGCGAGCTGCGGCTCTCCCCGCCCACCGCCACCGTCGGCCACCTCCCGCAGGAGCCCGAGCGCCGCGACGGTGAGACGGTGTCCGCGTTCCTGGCCCGCCGCACCGGCGTGGCCGACGCCCAGCGCACGATGGACGAGGCCACCGAGGCCCTGGTCGCGGGCGCCCCGGGCGCGGACGACGCGTACTCCGAGGCCCTGGAGCGCTGGCTCGCCCTCGGTGGCGCGGACCTGGAGGAGCGGGCCGGGCAGATCGCCGCCGAACTGGGCCTGACCGTGGGCCTCGACCGGCCCATGACCGCGCTCTCCGGCGGACAGGCGGCCCGCGCCGGACTCGCCTCGCTGCTCCTCTCCCGCTACGACGTCTTCCTGCTCGACGAGCCCACCAACGACCTCGACCTCGACGGCCTGGAGCGGCTGGAGCGCTTCGTCTCCGGCCTGCGCGCGGGCACCGTCGTCATCAGCCACGACCGCGAGTTCCTGATGCGCACGGTCACCAAGGTGCTGGAGCTCGACCTCGCCCAGCAGCAGATCAACCTGTACGGCGGTGGCTACGCGGCCTACCTGGAGGAGCGGGAGACCGCCCGCAGGCACGCCCGGGAGGGCTATGAGGAGTACGCGGAGAAGAAGGCGTCCCTCGAAGCGCGCGGCCACATGCAGCGCTCCTGGATGGACAAGGGCGTCAAGAACGCCCGGCGCAAGGCCACCGACGGCGACAAGCTCGGCCGCAACGCGCGCAGTGAGGCCAGCGAGAAGCAGGCCGCGAAGGCCCGGCAGACCCAGCGCATGATCGAACGTCTCGACGTCGTCGAGGAGCCGCGCAAGGAGTGGGAGCTGCGGATGGAGATCGCCTCCGCCCCGCGCTCCGGATCCGTCGTCGCCACGCTGCGCGAGGCCCGCGTGGTGCGCGGTGGCTTCTCCTTCGGACCCGCCTCGCTCCAGATCGACTGGGCGGACCGGGTCGCCATCACCGGGGCCAACGGCGCCGGCAAGTCCACGCTGCTCGCCGCCCTGTTGGAGCGGCTGCCGCTGGACTCCGGGAGCGCCGTGCTCGGTTCGGGCGTCGTCGTCGGCGAAGTGGACCAGGCCCGCAAGCTGTTCCTCGGCGCCCAGTCGCTGCTGGAGGCGTTCTGCGCGGCGGTGCCCGACACCGAACCGGCCGAAGTCCGCACCCTGCTGGCCAAGTTCGGCCTCCGCGCCGACCATGTGACGCGCCCGGCGACCAGCCTGTCCCCGGGGGAGCGCACCCGCGCCGCCCTCGCCCTGCTCCAGGGCAGGGGAGTCAACCTCCTGGTGCTCGACGAGCCGACGAACCACCTGGACCTGCCCGCCATCGAGCAGTTGGAGGCGGCGCTGGAGACGTACCGGGGCACCCTGCTGCTGGTCACCCACGACCGGCGGATGCTGGAGGCGGTCCGCACGACCCGCCGCATCGAGGTGGCCGACGGCCAGGTCAAGGAAGTCTGAGCGGAGTCACGGGGGTGGGGCGGGCCGCACGGCCCGCCCCACCCGCCCCGTTCAGCGTCCCCGCCCGCCGCCCTGCCTCGGGTCGGTCAGCCCGGCCCGCCGCAGCGCGTCCGCCATCGCGCTGTTGGCCGGAGCCGGGGCCCCCTGGCCCTGCCGCGACCCGCCACCGCCGCGCCGGTCCCGTCCGCCGCCGCCCTGCCGGCCCTGGCCGCCACCGGAGCCCTGCCCCTGGCGCTGCTTCGGGGGACGGCCGCCCCGCTCGCCGCGGCCCTGCTGCCCGCCGCCGGAGCCGCCGCCCGCGCCGGGCTCGTCGTCGAGGCGCAGCGTCAGCGAGATCCGCTTGCGCGGTACGTCGACGTCCATGACCTTGACCTTCACGATGTCCCCGGGCTTCACCACGTCGCGCGGGTCCTTCACGAAGGTCTTCGACAGCGCCGAGACGTGGACCAGGCCGTCCTGGTGGACGCCGACGTCGACGAACGCGCCGAACGCCGCGACGTTCGTCACGACGCCCTCCAGCACCATGCCCGGCTCCAGGTCGCCGAGCTTCTCGACGCCCTCCTTGAAGGTCGCCGTTCGGAAAGCGGGCCGGGGGTCGCGCCCCGGCTTCTCCAGCTCCTTGAGGATGTCCGTCACGGTCGGCAGCCCGAACATGTCGTCCACGAAGTCCGCCGCGCGCAGTGCCCGCAGGGCGTCCGTGTTGCCGATCAGCGAGGCCACCTCGCCCCCCGCCGTCCTCCCCATCCGCCGCACCACCGGATAGGCCTCGGGGTGCACGCTGGAGCCGTCCAGGGGGTCGTCGCCGCCCCGGATCCGCAGGAAGCCCGCACACTGCTCGTACGCCTTCGGGCCGAGCCGCGCCACGTCCTTGAGGGCCTTGCGGGACCGGAAGGGGCCGTTGGCGTCCCGGTGCGCGACGATGTTCTCGGCGAGCCCCGAGCTGATGCCCGACACCCGGGAGAGCAGCGGCGCGGAGGCGGTGTTGACGTCCACGCCGACCCCGTTCACACAGTCCTCGACGACCGCGTCCAGCGAACGCGACAGCTTCACCTCGGACAGGTCGTGCTGGTACTGGCCGACGCCGATCGACTTCGGGTCGATCTTCACCAGCTCGGCCAGCGGGTCCTGGAGCCGCCGCGCGATGGAGACCGCTCCGCGCAACGACACATCCATGTCGGGCAGTTCCTGCGAGGCGAACGCGGAGGCGGAGTAGACCGAGGCGCCCGCCTCCGAGACCATCACCTTGGTGAGCTTCAACTCCGGGTGCTTGTCGATCAGTTCACCGGCGAGCTTGTCCGTCTCACGGGACGCGGTGCCGTTGCCGATCGCGATCAGGTCGACCGCGTGCTCCTTCGCGAGGTGCGCGAGCTTCGCCAGCGCCTGGTCCCACCTGTTCGCGGGCACGTGCGGGTGGATCACATCGGTGGCCACCACCTTGCCGGTGGCGTCGACGACCGCGACCTTCACCCCCGTACGGAAACCGGGGTCCAGGCCCAGCGTGGCGCGGGTACCGGCCGGGGCGGCGAGCAGAAGGTCGCGCAGGTTCGAGGCGAAGACCCGCACCGCCTCGTCCTCCGCCGCCGTGCGCAGCCGCAGCCGCAGGTCGATGCCCAGGTGCACCTGGATCCGGGTCCGCCACGCCCACCGCACGGTGTCGCCCAGCCACTTGTCGCCCGGGCGGCCCCGGTCGGCGATCTCGAAACGGCGGGCGATCATGTTCTCGTACGCGGACGGGCCGGGCTTCTCGGCCGCCTCCGGCTCCTCCGGCTCCAGCACCAGGTCGAGCACGTTCTCCTTCTCGCCGCGCAGCATCGCGAGCACCCGGTGCGAGGGCAGCGCGGTGAACGGCTCGGCGAAGGCGAAGTAGTCGGCGAACTTCGCGCCCGCCTCCTCCTGGCCCTCGCGGACCTTCGCCGCGAGCCGGCCGCGCGTCCACATCCGCTCGCGCAGCTCGCCGGTCAGGTCGGCGTCCTCGGAGAACCGCTCGGTGAGGATCGACCGGGCCCCGTCCAGGGCGGCGGCCGCGTCCGCGACGCCCTTGTCGCCGTCCACGAACGCGGCGGCGGCGGCGAGCGGATCGACCGAGGGATCGCCGAGCAGACCGTCCGCCAGCGGTTCGAGCCCGGCCTCCCGGGCGATCTGCGCCTTCGTCCGCCGCTTCGGCTTGAACGGCAGGTAGATGTCCTCCAGGCGGGCCTTGGTCTCGGCGGCCCGGATGGTCGCCTCCAACGCCGCGTCGAGCTTGCCCTGTTCCCGTACGGAATCGAGGATCGCCGTACGCCGCTCCTCCAGCTCCCGCAGATACCGCAGCCGTTCCTCCAGCGTGCGCAACTGCGCATCGTCGAGGGATTCGGTCGCCTCCTTGCGGTAGCGCGCGATGAACGGCACGGTCGATCCGCCGTCGAGCAGCTCGACGGCCGCCCTGACCTGTCGCTCACGTACGCCGAGCTCCTCGGCGATCCTGCCTTCGATGGACGTCGTCACGGTTTCCCGACTCGCCTTCTCGTACTGGCTGTGCTGGTCGTGCCCGGTCGCGCCGAGCACGTTCTTGCCTGCCGGGGGTGTCTCCCCCCGGGTCTGCATTGTGCCGGGTGGCCGGGGGCCGTGTCGCGTGACCTCGGCGGACACGCCCGGAGCCGCGGCGGCGCCCGCGGCGGCTCCGGGCGGTGCGGGGTCAGCCCCGGCCGGTCGCCGAGGCCGGGAACGCCCCCGCGGCGGCGGCCGTGAAGAGGAAGCCGCGCCCCAGTTCGGTGAGCCGCTCCACACCCTCCGCGCCCAGGTGCTCGTACGGGGCGGTGTCCAGGCGGTCCGTCGCCTCCTCGATCTCCGCGCGCAGCGCCGTCCCCGCCTCGGTCAGCGCCAACTCCTCGCCGTCGGCCAGCAGTCCGCGCTCCCGCAGCCGGTCGCACCCGGCCTCCCAGTCGGTGCGCCGCCAGCCCCGGGAGGACAGGATCCAGCGGATCGCCATGCCCTTGCCGGTGGCGGTGTGGCTGACGAGCGACTCCAGCGGGTCCAGGCCGGCCGCGAGCAGGACGGCGAGGTGGGCGTCCCCCCGGTGCTCGCGCAGCAGGGTCGCGGCGTGCCAGAACGCCAGGTGCGGCTCCTCGGGAACCGGCAGATCCGCGTGCGCGGCGTACAGCGGGCGGGCGTGCGGGGTGCAGGCCTCGGTGGCGCGCAGTGCGAGCCGGGCCGCCTCCGCCATCGCGTCGGAGGCGATGACCTCCTCGCCGAGCAGCCGTCGCAGCGTCGTGTCCGCCGCCCGCAGCCGGGCCCCGAGGACCACGTCGGGAGAGGCGGTCTCCCAGACGGCGGGCACATGGCGGGCCACCAGCGCGGGATTGAAGTTGTAGAAGGTGGCGCCGACCGTCCCCGCCCCGACCGCGCCGAGCGCGGCGGCCCGGGTCGCGAAGTAGACGGCGCTCTGGTCCTCGATGCCTATCTTCGCCATCTCGGCGCCGAGGTCGGGGGAGAAGAAGAGGGAGGAGTGCAGGGGGTTGACGGCGTTGTGGCAGCGGCGCTCCGCGCGGGCCGGGAGATTACTCATACCGGCACGTTACCGACTGGTCGGTACGGCGCGGAACCCCGAGGGCGGAACGGTCTTCCCGGCAGGCCCAGCGTAAGGGGTCGGGCGGGGGCCGGGGGCGGCTGATGGCAGGAAAGGTGGGGTACCCGTCATTGCGGCCACCGTCGCCCACCGCCCAGGATGACGGGTGTGAAGCAGCGCAGCGTGCTCGTCGTCCTCTTCGACGGCGTCCAGAGTCTCGACGTCACCGGCCCGATGGAGGTCTTCGCCGGAGCCTCCCGGGCGCCGGGCGTCTCCTACGGTCTGCGGACCGCCTCGCTCGACGGGGCCCCCGTCCGGGCCACCAGCGGCCTGACGCTGATGCCGGACGGAACTCTGGCCGACGCGCCCGCCCCGCACACGCTGCTGGTGCCCGGCGGGCACGGCACCCGGGGAGCCCACCCGGAGCTGATCGGCTGGCTGCGGGAGCACGCGCCGCGCGCCGAGCGGCTCGTCTCCGTGTGCACCGGGGCGCTGCTGCTGGCCGAAGCGGGACTGCTGGACGGACACCGGGTCACCACCCACTGGAACCACTGCGAGCAGCTGGCCCGCGACCACCCGGCCGTCCGGGTCGACCCCGAACCGATCTTCGTACGCGACGGGAGGCTCGCCACCTCGGCGGGCGTCACCGCGGGCATCGACCTCGCCCTCGCGCTCGTCGAGGAGGACCACGGGCGGGACCTCGCGCTGAACATCGCCCGGCACCTCGTGGTGTTCCTGCGCCGCCCCGGCAACCAGGCCCAGTTCAGCGCCCAGCTCTCCGCCCAGACCGCCCGGAGCGAACCGCTGCGCGAGGTCCAGCACTGGATCACCCAGCACCCGGACGGCGACCTCGGGGTCGACGCCCTCGCGGCCCGCGCCCGGCTCTCGCCCCGGCACTTCGCCCGCGCGTTCCGGGCGGAGACCGGCACGACCCCGGGGCGGTACGTCGAGCGCGTCCGCCTGGAGCACGCCCGCCGGCTCCTGGAGGACACCGCCGACGGCGTCGAACGGGTGGCCCGCGCCAGTGGCTACGGCACCCCGGAAGCCATGCGCCGCGCCTTCGTGAAGACCCTCGCGACGGGCCCGGCCGAGTACCGCCGCCGCTTCCGCGGCCCGGCGCCTCGCACCTGAACCCACCGTCCGACCGCGTCACCGCAATCGAGAGGCAGCTCCCGTGCAGATCGCCGTTCTGATCTTCGACCGTTTCACCGCTCTGGACGCGGTGGGCCCGTACGAGATCCTCAGCCGTGCGCCCGGCGCCGAGCCCGTCTTCGTCGCCGAACGGACCGGCCCCGTCCGCAATGACAGCGGGAGCCTCGCGCTCGTCGCCGAGAAGACCCTCGCCGAGGTGCCCGCCCCGGACCTGGTGATCGTCCCGGGCGGCCCCGGCCAGAGCGACCAGATGGAGAACGAGGCCCTGCTCGGCTGGCTGCGCTCGGTCGACGCCACCAGCACCTGGACGACCTCCGTCTGCACCGGGTCGCTGCTGCTGGCCGCCGCCGGGCTCCTGAAGGGCAGGAGGGCCACCTCGCACTGGCTGGCGCTGGAGGCGCTGGAGCGGTTCGGCGTCGAGCCCACCGGGGAGCGCGTCGTGCTCGACGGCAAGTACGTCACCGCCGCCGGGGTCTCCTCCGGCATCGACATGGGGCTGACCCTGCTCGGCCGGATCGCGGGCGACGACGCGGCGCGCTCGGTGCAACTGCTCACGGAGTACGACCCCCGGCCGCCCTACGACTGCGGTTCGCCGGAGAAGGCCCCCGCGGCCCTGGTCGAGGAGTGGCGGGCCAGGAGCCGCCACATCACCCGGTAGCGCCCGGGGTCCAGGTGAACCGCGGCGCACGCCGCTCCAGGAAGGCGGCGACGCCCTCCGCGGTGTCGCCGCCGCCCCGCGCCTCGGCGGCCCAGTGGGCGTCCCGGTCCGTCCGGCCCGTGGCGAACTCCTTCGCCGCGGCCTGCGTGAGCAGGGACCGGGACGCCAGGACCCCCGCGTACTCCTCGACCCGCCCGTCGAGTCCGCCCGCGGGCAGCACCTCGTCGACCAGCCCGGTGCGCAGCGCCCGTTCCGTGCCGATCAGCTCGCCGGAGAACAGCAGGTGCTTGGCCGTGGCCGGGCCGACGAGGGAGACCAGCCGCCGGGTCGAGGAGGAGGGGTAGACGATGCCGAGCTTGGCCGGGGTGACCCCGAAGGAGGCCCCCTCCTCCGCGAACCGCAGATCGCAGGCCGCCGCGAGCTGACCGCCGCCGCCCACGCAGTAGCCGCGCACCGCGGCGAGCGTCGGCAGGGGGAACGCGGCGAGCGCTTCCTCGGCCGCCACGGCCAGCCCCTGGGCGGTCTCCGCGCCCTCCCGCAGCGCGGAGATGTCGGCGCCGGCGCAGAAGGTGTTCCCGGCCCCGGTCAGCACCAGCGCCCGCACCGATGGATCGGCCGCGAGGCGCTCCAGCAGCTCCGGCAGACTCCGCCACATCGCGGTGGTCATCGCGTTGCGCTTGGCCGGGTTCGCGATCACGACCGTGGCGACGCCGCGCTCGACGGAGGTGATCAGGCGGGGTTCCGTGGGCTCCATGCGCCGGATGCTATCCGGAGGGTTCGAACCTATGATCAAGAAGGGGTCGCGGGGCGGGCACGCACCGTAAGGAGTCGTCGATGAACGAATCCACCGCCGAGGGCCGGAAGCTCAGCCGAGGTTTCGGCTGGCTCGTGCTGCTCGGCACACTCCTGGTGATCGCGGGCGTCATCGGCCTCGTCTACACCGGCGTCGCCACGCTCACCTCCATGCTGCTTTTCGGGTGGCTGCTGCTCGTCGGCGGCCTGGTCGGGCTGCTGCACGCGATCGAGTCACGGGGGACGAACTACTTCTGGCTGGCCGTGGTGGTCGCGGCCCTCAACATCGCCGCGGGCGTCGTCGTCATCAAGCACCCCGAGGGCACGGCCGAGGCGCTGACCATGTTCGCCGCCCTGCTCTTCCTGACCGGCGGGGTCTTCCGGCTGGTCGGCAGCGTCGTCGTGCGCGGCCCGCAGATGGGCTGGACGCTGCTCCAGGGAGCCTTCGGGCTGCTGCTGGGCCTGCTGGTGCTGTTCGACTGGCCGCACAGCAGCCTCTACGTCCTCGGCTGCTTCTTCTCGCTGGCGCTGCTGTTCGACGGCCTCGGCCTGATCGCCATCGGCGTGGGCGGCCGGCGCATCGTCAGCATGGTCTCGGAGCGGTTCGACGAAACTGCCCCGACCCCGGACAAGCCGATCAAGTCACCAGAAGACGAACGGAAGTAGTCCCTGGGCCGCCAAGGTGACGCATGTTTGGTCAAACAGCGCCGATACCTGGCTACTTCCGATCAGTGACACGGTCCGGAGCAGACCATTCCCAACACTCTTTACTCGACGGTCAGTGCAGTGCGAGTGAGAGCTGGTGCCGGACGATGGAGAGCCTCGGGAGTGCCCCCGCCGACCCCGTGTCGTACGAGGGGGTGTGGCGCTTCACCGCCTCCGCCGTGGACGCGTCCGTGCCGAGCGCCCGGCACGCCGTACGCGACCTCCTCGACCGGCAGGGCGTGCCGATCGAGGACGACATCCTCCAGGGGCTCCTGCTGATCGTCTCGGAGCTGGTCACCAACGCCGTCAAGCACGCGGCGCTCCTCTCGCCCGAGCTGGCCGTGGAGGTGGCCATCGCCGCCGACTGGGTCAGGGTCTCGGTCGAGGACAACCACCCGTACCGGCCCACCGCGCTGGAGACGGACTACGCGCAGACCGGCGGCCGGGGCCTGCTGCTGGTCAAGGTGATCACCGAGGAGGCCGGCGGCACCTGCGACGTCGAGCACACCGCCGGCGGCGGGAAGATCATCTGGGCGGCGCTGCCGTTGAAGACGCAGCTCTGACCGCCCCGTACGGACACGAGCGGGGGTTCACCAGCCCGCGGAGGGGCCCGTCAGCTCACGGATCGCCGGCCGTGCCGCGTCCAGCACCGTCATGAACCACGCCGAGAACGGCGCCTTCGCGTGGCGCTCCGCGAGCTCCGCGGCCGTCACGAAGGCCGTCTCCCCGACCTCCTCGGGGTCCGGCTTCGGCGCCGTCTGCGCCAGCCCCACGAACAGGTGGTTGAACTCCTGCTCCACCAGCCCCGACGCGGGGTCCGGGTGGTTGTAGCGGACCGTTCCGGCCTCGGCCAGCAGCGACGGGGAGAGCCCGAGTTCCTCGTGGGTGCGCCGGGCGGCGGCCGCGAACGGGGCCTCGCCCGGGTAGGGGTGGCCGCAGCAGGTGTTCGACCAGACGCCGGGGGAGTGGTACTTGCCGAGTGCCCGGCGCTGGAGCAGGAGCCGCCCCTGCTCGTCGAAGAGGAACACGGAGAACGCGCGGTGCAGCTGCCCGGGGGCCTGGTGGGCCGCCAGCTTCTCCGCGGTGCCGATCGTGGTGCCGTTCTCGTCGACCAGTTCGAGCATGATCGCTTCTGCGGTGCCGTTCGACGAGCTGTGCGTCGCGGTGGCTGGTGTGGTCGGCATACCCATCCTTCGCTTTGGTCCCCGGCCTCGTGCGCCGGGCCCCTGGAGTCCGGTCAAGTCTGCCGTACAAAAGCCGCTTGTCCGCACTGCGGGTCCGGGCATGTCCGGCCCGCCGCGCCCCGGGCGCGCGGCGGGCCGGACGGGCCGTCAGACCCCGAAGGCCGCCGGATAGCGGATCAGGCCCGCCGGAACAGGGACGGAGTCGTCCAGGACCAGGGCCATCATCGCCTCGTCCGGCACCGCGAAACCTGGCCGGATTCCGTACCGCGAGGCCGGTACGAAACCGAAGCGCGGGTAGTACGCGGGATGACCGAGCACCAGCACCAGCGCCTCACCGCGCACCCGGGCGGCGTCCAGCACCGCCCGCACCACGGCCTGCCCCGCACCCTGCCGCTGGTGGGCGGGAGAGGTGGCCACCGGGGCCAGGGCGAGGGCCGGGGCGTCGCCGACCCGGCAGCGGGTGAGCAGCGCGTACGCCGCGAGCGACCCGTCCGGGGCCTCGGCGACGTGGCTCAGCCCGGGGAGCCAGGCCTCGGCGTCGGCCCGCAGGGCGTCCACGAGGTCCGCCTCGTCCCGGGTGGGGAACGCGGCGGTGTTGACCGCGTGCACGGCCGCCCGGTCCGCCGGCGTCTCCCGGCGGGTCGGCCACCGGGGATCGGCGGGGCGCAGCACATACGCGGCGTAGCCGTACTCCGTGCCGTGCGCCCGCCGCACCGCCAGCTCCTCACGGGTGGCCGCGAGCGCCCACTCCATGCCGGGAGCCCCCGGGTCGGCGCTCGCGACCCGCTCGGCGAGCGGCGCGTAGTACGCGTCCCAGTCGCTCTCGGGCTGGATCAGCACGGCGTCGACCGTGCAGCCTGCGGCGACGGCCGCCGCGGTGGTCTCCGGCAGGGTGCGCAGGGAGCCGTTGCGGTCCCAGAAGTCGCGCGCCCCGGCGGACGGCGCGTCCGTGGTCCAGACGCACTCGGAGATCATCATCGCGCCGCCCGGGGCCAGCAGACGCTGCCAGTCGCGGACGGCGGTGTCGAACCCGACGCAGTACGCGGAGCCCTCGGCCCAGATCAGGTCGAAGGATCCCGCGGGGAACGCGGGCCCGGTGAGATCCCCCATGTCCGCCCTGACGGTACGGACGCGATCGCCGAGGCCACGGGCCGCGGCCGCCTCGCGCAGCTCGTCCAGGAACGGCTGGTGGAGGTCGACCGCGGTCACCTCGGCGCCCGCCTCGGCGGCGAGCAGCAGGGCGGCCCGGCCGGGACCGCAGCCCAGGTCGAGGACGCGCGGGCGGTCGGGCAGCGGGCCGACGAGAGCGAGCAGCCGGCGCGTGGTCGCGTCGGAGCCGGGGCTCTGCCGGGGAAGACGGTGGTGCAGGGTGAAGAACGCCTCGGTGCGCGAGGCGTCGTCCGTGTGGTCGGTCAACGTGGGAACCCTTGGTGTGTGAGGGCTCCGACCCGATCCGGGATGAAGCGGACCTAGCCGGAAACCCGGGAGATGAGGAAGGACCGATTGCCGCGCCGGGTAGGCGTCGTCGCGACCGTCATCAACCTCAGCTCCTCTCGAAAGGGCCCCGGTGCCACCGGGTTCCGCTCCACCGCGAGACTCGAACGTCTCAGCGAAACCACCTTAGCACCGGCCCGGCCCGCACCCCCGGGGCCTCAGTGGCAGAGCCGCGCCTCGTGCTCAGCGTGACCGCTCGGCTCCAGCTGGAAGGTGCAGTGCTCCACGTCGAAGTGGTCACCGAGACAGCCCTGCAACTCGTGCAGCACCTTCTCGTGCCCTATCGAGTCCAGCATCTCCTGGCGCACCACCACATGGGCGGAGAGCACCGGCATCCCGGAGGTGATCGTCCAGGCGTGCAGGTCGTGGACGTCCAGGACCCCGGGCAGTGCCGTGATGTGGGCCCGCACCTCCGCCATGTCCACGCCCTTGGGCGCCGCCTCCAGCAGCACGTTCAGGGTCTCCCGCAGCAGCTTCACGGTCCGGGGGACGATCATCAGCCCGATGACCAGCGAGGCGATCGGGTCGGCGGGTTGCCAGCCGGTCGCCATGATGACGCCTGCCGAGACGATCACGGCCAGCGAGCCCAGGGTGTCGGCCAGTACCTCCAGATAGGCGCCCCGGACGTTGAGGCTCTCCCGCTGCCCGCGCATCAGCAGGGAGAGGGAGACCATGTTGGCCACCAGGCCGACGAGGGCGAAGGCGATGGCGAGACCGCCCTTCGTCTCGGCGGGGGTGATGAACCGCTCCACCGCCTCGAAGACCAGATAGGCGCCGACGCCGAGCAGCAGCAGACAGTTCGCGAGCGCCGCCAGGATCTCCGCGCGGGCGAAACCGAAGGTGCGGTTCGGTCCGGCCGGACGGTTGGCGAAGTGGATGGCAAGCAGCGCCATCCCGAGCCCCAGCGCGTCGGTGGCCATGTGGGCGGCGTCCGCGATCAGGGCCAGCGAGTCGGAGAGCACCCCGCCGACGATCTCCATGACCATCACGCTCAGCGTGATCGCCAGGGCCACCCGGAGCCTGCCCCGGTACGCGGCGGCCGCCGTGCCCGTCGGCGGCGGCCCGCCGTGCGTGTGCCCGTGATCGTGGCCAGCCCCCATGCGAAACGCCTCCAGGTCCGTGCGACGGCGCCGGGCGGAACCGCCCCGACCCGGCCAGTGAACTACGGGCGGGGGGTATCGGGCAACACGGCACTGAACACCGTTGTCATTGGCCCTGACCTGCGGAAACGTTCCGCAGGTCAGGGCGTTGACCCGATCGTCGACGCCACGCGCGGACGGTCACCGGCGAGCCTCGGGATGGCTCAGGCACCAGCCCTCCCAGGCCGACTCGACCATCTCGCGCACACCCCGCCGGGCCGTCCAGCCCACCTCCCCGGCGATCCGCGCGGCCGAGGCCACCGCCTTCGGCGCGTCACCGGCCCGGCGCGGCTCGACCACCGGCTTCACAGCGCTGCCCGTCACCTCGCGGATCACGTCCGCCATCTCCCGTACCGAGACGCCCTCGCCCCGGCCGACGTTCAGCGTCAGATCGCCCGCGCCCGCCCCGTCCAGCCGCCGCGCGACCGCCAGGTGCGCCTCCGCCAGATCGGCGACGTGGATGTAGTCACGCACGCAGGTGCCGTCCGGCGTCGGGTAGTCGTCGCCGAAGATCCGGGGGGCCTCGCCGCGCGTCAGCCGCTCGAACATCATCGGCACGATGTTGAAGACCCCGGTGTCCGCGAGCTCCGGGGCGGCGGCGCCCGCCACGTTGAAGTACCGCAGACAGGCGGTCGACAGTCCGTGGGCCTTCCCGGTGGCCCGCACGAGCCACTCACCGGCCAGCTTGGTCTCGCCGTACGGGTTGATCGGGAGGCAGGGCGTCTCCTCCGTGATGAGGTCCGCGTCCGGTACGCCGTAGACGGCCGCCGAGGACGAGAAGAGGAAGCGCCGCACCCCCGCCGCGACCACGGCCTCCAGCAGGACGGCCAGTCCCGCGACGTTCTCCCGGTAGTACAGCAGCGGCTTCTCCACGGACTCGCCGACCTGCTTCTTCGCCGCGAGATGCACCACACCGCCCACCGCGTGCTCGGCCAGCACCCGGTCGAGCAGGGCGCGGTCGGAGGTCGAGCCCGTCACCGGGGTCACGTCCCCGGGCAGCCGGTCCGCGATGCCGCTGGAGCCGTCGTCGAGCACCACGACCCGCTCGCCCGCCGCCACCATGGCCCGCGCCACGTGTGCCCCGATGTAACCCGCCCCGCCGGTGATCAGCCACGTCATGACCGCCACCCTAAGGCCCCGCCGTTCGGATCACGCCGGGCCCGCGTGCCCCCCCCCGCACTCCGGCGGCGCTCCCGCGGCCCGACCCCGCGGTTTGTGGGCCGGGCCCCCGATCGATGATGATGATCGCCAACGCCGCCCGGGCCCGCGGGTCCACCCGTACAGCGCGCAAACGGGCGGTGAACTCGGTCTTCCGTTCATCCGATAGCCTCAGCCGACACGCCGCCGGCCCGCCTCGGGGCCGTGCCGCCGTGTGTCGTCCACGTCAGTGCCAAGGAGTGAGTTCGTCTGTCGACCGCCATTCTCACCGGTACGCCGGTACCCGGGTCGTCGCTCGCGGACGATCTGCGGTCCCTGGGCTTCGACGTGCAGACCGCCGCCGACGCCGCTGACGCCGCGGCCCTTCTCGCCGCCGTCCCGGCAGGCCGCCGGGTCGCCCTCGTCGACCCGCGTTTCGTGGGCCACGTCCACGCCCTGCGGCTCGGTCTGACCGACCCGCGCTTCCCCGCCGCCACCGTCCCCGGCGCGCTCACCGCCCAGCCCGAGGCGCGCGGCGCCCTGCTGCGCGCGCTGCACCGCACCACGGCGGCCGTCGGCGCGGGCGCCCCGGTCGTCGAACCGGACGCCGACCCCGCGCCCGAGGACCGCACGGTCCCCGGCCGGATCGCCGTCGCGCTGGAGGCCGAGGGCACCCCCGTGCAGCGCCCGGCCCTCGGCTCGCTGGTCGCGGCCGTGCCCACGGACCCGGAGCAGCAGGCCGCCGCCGAGGCGGGCCTCGCCTCGGTGGACGACGAGGCGGTACGGCTGCGCAACGCGGTGAAGGCCCACGACGGGTTCTTCACCACCTACTGCATCAGCCCCTACTCCCGCTACATCGCCCGCTGGTGCGCCCGCCGGGGCCTCACCCCGAACCAGGTCACCACCGCCTCCCTGATCACCGCGCTCATCGCGGCGGGCGCGGCGGCCACCGGCACCCGGGGCGGCTACATCGCCGCCGGAATCCTGCTCCTGGTCTCCTTCGTCCTGGACTGCGCCGACGGGCAGCTCGCCCGCTACTCCCTCCAGTACTCCACGATGGGCGCCTGGCTCGACGCCACCTTCGACCGGGCCAAGGAGTACGCGTACTACGCGGGGCTCGCGATCGGCGCCGTACACGGCGGCGGAAGTGACGATGTATGGGCCCTCGCCCTCGGCGCGATGGTCCTCCAGGCCTGCCGCCATGTCGTGGACTTCTCGTTCAACGAGGCCAACCACGACGCGGTCGCCAACACCAGCCCCACCGCGGCCCTCTCCGACAAGCTCGACAGCGTCGGCTGGACGGTCTGGGCGCGCCGGATGATCGTGCTGCCGATCGGCGAGCGCTGGGCCATGATCGCGGTGCTCACCGCGCTCACCACCCCGCGCATCGTCTTCTACGCCCTGCTCGTCGGCTGCTCCCTGGCCGCCTGCTACACCACCGCCGGCCGTCTGCTGCGCTCGCTGACCCGCCGGGCCGACCGCACCGACCGCGCCGCGCGGGCCCTCGCGGACCTCGCCGACTCGGGACCGCTCGCCCAGGCGGTCGCGAAGGTCGCGCCGGGCCTCCCGGGCACGTTCACGGCCCCGGCCGTCGCCCTGCTCGGCACGCTCGTCATGATCGGCGGGGCCCTCTTCCTCCCCTACGGCAGCCTGCTCACCCTCGCCGCCGCCGCGGTGTACGTACTGCTCTCCGGCCTCGCCGTCGCCCGCCCGCTCAAGGGCCCGCTCGACTGGCTCGTACCGCCGTTCTTCCGGGCCGCGGAGTACGTCACGATCCTCGTGCTGGCGGCCCGCAGCGACGTCCCGCACGCCGTTCCGGCGGCCTTCGGGCTGGTCTCGGCCGTCGCCTACCATCACTACGACACGGTGTACCGCATCCGCGGAGGCACCGGCGCACCGCCCCAGTGGCTGGTGCGGACGATCGGGGGACACGAGGGCCGCACCGCGCTGGTGGCCGTCCTCGCCGCCGTACTCACCCACACCTCAGGTTTCACCACGGCCCTGACCGCGCTCGCGGTCGCCGTGGCTCTGGTGGTGCTCGTGGAGTCCATCCGCTTCTGGGTGTCCTCCTCGGCGCCCGCCGTACACGACGAAGGAGAACTCGCATGATCGGCCTCGTACTGGCAGCCGGTGCAGGACGACGTCTGCGCCCCTACACGGACACGCTGCCCAAGGCGCTCGTCCCTGTCGACGGCGACAAGACGGTCCTCGACCTCACGCTCGCCAACTTCGCCGAGGTCGGACTCACCGAGGTCGCGATCGTCGTCGGCTACCGCAAGGAGGCCGTCTACGCCCGCAAGGCCGAGCTGGAGGCCACCTACGGCCTCACCCTCACGCTGATCGACAACGACAAGGCCGAGGAGTGGAACAACGCCTACTCCCTCTGGTGCGCCCGTGACGTCATCAAGCGCGGCGTGATCCTCGCCAACGGCGACACCGTGCACCCGGTCTCGGTCGAGAAGACCCTCCTGGACGCCCGCGGCAAGGGCCAGAAGATCATCCTCGCCCTGGACACCGAGAAGGTCCTCGCCGACGAGGAGATGAAGGTCATCACCGAGGAGGGCAAGGGCGTCCAGCGCATCACCAAGCTGATGGACCCGGCCACCGCGACCGGGGAGTACATCGGCGTCACCCTCATCGAGGCCGAGGCCGCCGAGGAGCTCGCGGACGCGCTGAAGACCACCTTCGAGCGCGACCCCGACCTCTACTACGAGGACGGCTACCAGGAGCTCGTGAACCGCGGCTTCACCGTCGACGTCGCTCCCATCGGCACCGTGACCTGGGTCGAGATCGACAACCACGACGACCTCAAGAAGGGCCGGGAGATCGCGTGCCAGTACTGACCCGGCTCATTCCGTCCCCGGTCGTCGTCGACATCCGACGCGGCGCCATGGACGATCTGGCGGGTCTCCTGGCCGATCAGCGGATCTCCTCCTCGGGCAAGCTCGCCATCGCGATCAGCGACGGCTCCGGGCGCGCCCTCAAGGAGCGGCTCGCCCCGGTCCTGCCGGGCGCCGACTGGTATCCGGTCTCCGACGGCACGATCGACTCGGCGGTGAAGCTCGCCGACGGCATCAAGGGCAACCGGTACGACGCCGTCGTCGGCCTCGGCGGCGGCAAGATCATCGACGTGGCGAAGTACGCCGCGGCGCGGGTCGGGCTCCCCATGGTCGCCGTCGCGACGAACCTCTCGCACGACGGCCTGTGCTCGCCGGTCGCCACGCTGGACAACGACAACGGGCGCGGCTCCTACGGGGTCCCCACCCCGATCGCCGTGGTCATCGACCTCGACGTGATCCGCGAGGCGCCCGCCCGCTACGTCCGCTCCGGCATCGGCGACGCGATCTCCAACATCTCCTGCGTCGCCGACTGGGAGCTGGCCCACGAGGTCAACGGCGAGGAGATCGACGGCCTGGCGGCTGCCATGGCCCGCCAGGCGGGCGAGGCCGTGCTGCGCCACCCCGGCGGGGTCGGCGACGACGCCTTCCTGAAGGTGCTGGCCGAGGGGCTCGTGCTCACCGGCATCTCGATGTCGGTCGCGGGCGACTCGCGCCCGGCGTCCGGCGCCTGCCACGAGATCAACCACGCCTTCGACCTGCTCTACCCCCAGCGCGCGGCCAGCCACGGCGAACAGGTCGGTCTCGGCGCGTGCTTCGCCATGCATCTGCGCGGTGCCCGTCAGGAGTCCCTCCTGATGGCATCGATACTGCGCCGCCACGGTCTGCCGGTCCTGCCGGAGGAGATCGGGTTCAGCGTCGACGAGTTCGTGAAGGCCGTCGACTACGCGCCGCAGACGCGTCCGGGACGCTTCACGGTCCTGGAGCACCTCAACCTGTCCACCGACCAGATCAGGGACGCGTACGCCGACTATGCGACGACCATCAGTAGCTGAACTCCGTCCGGTCGTTCACCCCCCGGGGGTGAAGGACCGGCGCAGCGGCGAGCACTGGGCCGGGCGCATGTACATGCGCGAGATCTCGCTGCGCGTGGACCGCTACCTGGTCAACACCCGCGTCACGCCGAACCAGGTCACGTACGTGATGACGCTGGCCGGGGCCCTGGCCGCACCGGCGCTCCTGGTGCCGGGCGTCTGGGGCGCGGTGCTCGGTGTGGTGATGGTCCAGCTCTACCTGCTGTTCGACTGCGTGGACGGCGAGCTGGCCCGCTGGAAGAAGCAGTACTCGCTCAGCGGGGTCTACCTGGACCGGGTCGCCGCCTACCTGTGCGACGCGGCGGTGCTCGTCGGCCTCGGCCTGCGCGCCGCGGACATCTGGGGCGAGGGCCGGATCGACTGGCTCTGGGCCTTCCTCGGAACGCTGGCCGCGCTCGGCGCGATCCTCATCAAGGCCGAGACGGACCTGGTCGGCGTGGCCCGCCACCAGGGCGGGATGCCGCCGGTGAAGGAGGCGGCCTCCGAGCCGCGCTCCTCGGGCATGGCGCTGGCCCGCAGGGCCGCCGCCGCGCTCAAGTTCCACCGGCTGATCCTCGGCATCGAGGCCTCGCTGGTGATCCTCGTGGCGGCCGTCGTGGACGCGATCGGGGGCGACCTCTTCTACACCCGCCTGACCGTGGCGGTCATGGCCGGCATCGCGCTGCTGCAGACCCTGCTGCACCTGGTGTCCGTCCTGGCGTCCAGCAGGCTGAAGTGACCCCTCCCATGAAACTGGGCGCGGTGATCATCACCATGGGCAACCGCCCGGACGAGCTCCGCGCCCTCCTCGATTCGGTCACCGCCCAGCACGGTGACCGGATCGAGGTCGTGGTGGTCGGCAACGGCGCCCCGGTCCCCGACGTGCCCGCCGGGGTGCGCACGGTGGAGCTGCCCGAGAACCTGGGCATCCCCGGCGGTCGCAACGTCGGCATCGAGGCGTTCGGGACCCGCGGGGCGGACGTGGACGCGCTCCTCTTCCTGGACGACGACGGGCTGCTCCCGAACCGGGACACCGCCGAGCTGTGCCGGCAGGCGTTCGCGGCGGACCCGAAGCTCGGGATCGTCACCTTCCGGATCGCCGACCCCGACACCGGCGCCACCCAGCGGCGCCACGTGCCCCGGCTGCGGGCCGCCGACCCGATGCGCTCCTCGCGCGTCACGACGTTCCTCGGCGGCGCCAACGCCGTACGCACCAAGGTCATCGCCGAGGTCGGTCCGCTGCCCGAGGACTTCTTCTACGCCCACGAGGAGACGGACCTGGCCTGGCGGGCGCTGGACGCGGGGTGGATGATCGACTACCGCGCGGACCTGGTGCTGAACCACCCCACCACCGCCCCGTCCCGGCACGCGGTCTACCACCGCATGGTCGCCCGCAACCGGGTCTGGCTCGCCCGCCGGAACCTGCCCGCCCCCCTGGTCCCCCTCTATCCGGGGGTCTGGCTGCTGCTGACCCTGGTGAGGCGTCCCTCGGCGCCCGCGCTGAAGGCGTGGTTCGGCGGATTCGGGGAAGGCTGGACGACCCCCTGCGGGCCCCGGCGCCCGATGAAGTGGCGTACGGTGTGGCGGCTGACGAGGCTGGGCCGACCTCCGGTCATCTGAGAGGCTTTCCTCTGAGAGCATGAGGCGTATTTTCTTTCCGGAACCTGTCCGCCTGAGCCGCGCCCGCGACTGGCTGCGCGTGAAGACGAGAGTTTCAACTTGTGAGTGACACGACCCACGACGGTGGGGTAGCCCTCGGGACCCCGCCGTCCGCCGACGAGGGCCTCGACGCGGCCCAGCTGGCCGCCAAGTACGGCCTGACCGTGAGCGGCGCCAGGCCGGGGCTGTTCGCGTACATGCGACAGCTCTGGGGACGACGCCACTTCATCATGGCCTTCTCCCGGGCGAAGCTGACCGCGCAGTACAGCCAGGCCAAACTGGGCCAGCTGTGGCAAGTGGTCACACCTTTGCTGAACGCCTGTGTCTATTACCTGATCTTCGGGCTGATCCTGGGGACCAGGGAGGGGATTCCCCACGACGTCTTCGTACCGTTCCTGGTCACCGGCGTCTTCGTCTTCACCTTCACCCAGAGCTCGGTGATGGCGGGCGTCCGCGCGATCTCCGGGAACCTCGGACTGGTGCGCGCCCTCCACTTCCCCCGGGCCTCGCTGCCCATCTCCTTCTCGCTCCAGCAGCTCCAGCAGCTGCTGTTCTCCATGATCGTGCTGGTCGCGGTCGCCGTCATCTTCGGCAGCTACCCCTCGCTTTCGTGGCTGCTGGTGATCCCCGCCCTGATCCTCCAGTTCTTCTTCAACACCGGCCTGGCCCTGATCATGGCGCGGCTCGGCTCCAAGACCCCCGACCTCGCGCAGCTGATGCCGTTCGTCATGCGGACCTGGATGTACGCCTCGGGCGTCATGTTCTCCATCCCGGTGATGCTCAAGGACAAGCCGGCCTGGATCGCCGACGTGCTCCAGTACAACCCCGCGGCGATCTACATGGACCTGGTCCGCTTCGCCCTGATCGACGGTTACGGCTCCGAGAACCTGCCGGACCACGTCTGGGCCGTCGGCCTCGGCTGGGCCGTGCTGTTCGGCGCCGTGGGATTCGTGTACTTCTGGAAGGCAGAGGAACGGTACGGCCGTGGCTGAGGACAACGCACAGGGGCGCATCCCCACGGTGATCGCCGACGACGTGCACATCGTGTACCGCGTCAACGGCACGGGCGGCGGCCGGGGCAGCGCCACCGCCGCGCTGAGCCGGATGATGCGGCGCGGCAAGGGCGAGCCGCGCGGCGTGCGGAAGGTGCACGCCGTGCGCGGCGTCTCCTTCACCGCCTACCGCGGCGAGGCCATCGGGCTCATCGGCACCAACGGCTCCGGCAAGTCGACGCTGCTGCGCGCCATCGCCGGGCTGCTGCCGACCGAATCCGGTCAGGTGTACACGGACGGTCAGCCCTCGCTGCTCGGGGTGAACGCCGCGCTGATGAGCGACCTGACCGGCGAGCGCAATGTCGTGCTCGGCGGTCTGGCGATGGGCATGAGCCAGGACGAGATCCGTCAGCGCTACCAGGACATCGTGGAGTTCTCCGGCATCAACGAGAAGGGCGACTTCATCACCCTGCCGATGCGGACGTACTCCTCCGGCATGGCGGCACGGCTGCGCTTCTCGATCGCCGCGGCCAAGAACCACGACGTCCTCATGATCGACGAGGCGCTGGCCACCGGTGACCGCAAGTTCCGCGTCCGCTCCGAGGAGCGGATCCGGGAGCTGCGCAAGGAGGCGGGCACCGTCTTCCTCGTCAGCCACAACAACAAGTCGATCAGGGACACCTGCGACCGCGCGCTGTGGCTGGAGAAGGGCGAACTCCTGATGGACGGCCCCACCGAGGAAGTCCTCAAGGCGTACGAGCGCGAAACGGGCAAGTAGCCCGAACGTTCGCCGCGGCCCCCGCCGGACCGGTCCGGCGGGGGCCGCGCGGTGCCCGGTGCCGTGCGGACCGTCCGCAGGAGGGCCCCGGGGTGATCTCCTCCCGGCGGATGACGTCAATTGCGCCACGCGCGGGGAAGGTTGACGGGGACGGCCGGGAAGCGGCGGTGGGCCCTCCACCCCGCCGATCCCCTGTGAGCTGTACAACGTAAGCTGTAGTGGTGCTGATTCACGGCAAGTAGGGCGATACGCCCCGGCACCGGCCACTCTGTCGCAAAGCACTCGGAAGGCTGAGCGGCGTGTCCGAAAAGGGTTGTTTTGGGTCAGCAGTGTAGAACGGGAGATGTGACGGCAATGACGGAAGATCTCCAGCTCCGGCGTGGTCTCGCCGTCCCCGCGCCGGGCGGTCCGCAGTGACCTCGACCCCCGAGACGCGCATCGGTGACGCCACCCTCGGCAAGGCCGCGGACGAGAACTTCCCCGTGGCGCCCTTCTTCCTGCCCCGGGCCTGGCGCGGGGACCTCATGGCGGTCTACGGCTTCGCCCGGCTCGTCGACGACATCGGCGACGGCGACCTCGCCCCCGGCGGCGCGGACGCCCGCCACCTCGGCCTGGAGCCGGAGCAGAGCGACGACCGCCTCGCCATGCTCGACGCCTTCGAGGCCGACCTGCACCGGGTCTTCGCCACCACCGGCGAGGAACCGCGCCACCCGCTGCTGCGCGACCTGCGGCCCACCGTGCGGCGCCGGGCCCTCACGCCCGAGCCCTTCCTCGGCCTGATCGAGGCCAACCGCCAGGACCAGAAGATCCGCCGCTACGCCACCTACGCCGATCTCGCCGCCTACTGCGAGCTCTCGGCCAACCCCGTCGGCCGCCTGGTCCTCGCCCTCACCGGCACCACCAGTCCCGAACGCGTCCGCCGCTCCGACGCCGTCTGTACCGCGCTCCAGATCGTCGAACACCTCCAGGACGTGGCCGAGGACCTGGAACGTGACCGGATCTATCTGCCCGCCGAGGACATGGCACGCTTCCGGGTCGCCGAAACCGACCTGGCCGCACCCTCCGCCGGAGCCTCCGTGCGCGCCCTGATCGCGTACGAGGCCCAGCGCGCGAGCGAGCTGCTCGACGAAGGCCCCCCGCTGGTGGGCAGCGTCGACGGCAGGCTCAAGCTGCTCCTCGCCGGATTCGTCGGGGGCGGTCGCAGCGCGCTCACGGCGATCTCGGCCGCGGGCTTCGACGTACTGCCCGGACCGCCCAAGCCCACCAAGCCCAGCCTGCTGCGCGAAGTGGGAACCGTCTTGCGAAGAGCGCGTGGAGAGAGGTGAGCCGGACCGTGGAGGGACAGACGACGTACATGTCGCCGCCGGTGCAGGCCGCATACAGTTACTGCGAGGCCGTCACCGGACAGCAGGCCCGTAACTTCGCCTACGGCATCAGGCTGCTGCCGTACGAGAAGCGGCAGGCCATGTCGGCGCTGTACGCCTTCTCCCGTCGTGTCGACGACATCGGCGACGGGGAGCTGGACCCGGAGACCAAGCGGACCCGGCTGGAGAGCACCCGCGAACTGCTGGAGCGGATCCGCAAGGAAGCGGTCGACGAGGACGACACCGACCCGGTGGCCGTCGCGCTCGCCGACGCCGCCCAACGGTTCCCCCTGCCGCTCGGCGGGCTCGACGAGCTGATCGACGGCGTCCTGATGGACGTCCGGGGCGCGACCTACGAGACCTGGGACGACCTGAAGGCCTACTGCCGGTGCGTCGCCGGAGCCATCGGACGCCTCAGCCTCGGCGTCTTCGGCACCGCGCCGGGCGCGCGCGGGGCCGAACGCGCCGCCGAGTACGCCGACACGCTCGGCCTGGCCCTCCAGCTCACCAACATCCTGCGCGACGTGCGCGAGGACGCCGGCAACGGGCGCACCTACCTGCCCGCCGACGACCTGGCCAAATTCGGCTGCTCGGCAGGGTTCCACCGGACCACCCCGCCCCCCGGGTCCGACTTCGCGGGCCTCATCCACTTCGAGGTCCGCCGCGCCCGGGCCCTGTTCGCCGAGGGCTACCGCCTGCTGCCGATGCTCGACCGCCGCAGCGGCGCCTGCGTCGCGGCGATGGCCGGGATCTACCGCCGCCTCCTCGACCGGATCGAGCGCGACCCCGAGGCCGTGCTGCGCGGGCGGGTCTCGCTGCCCGGGCACGAGAAGGCCTACGTCGCGGTGCGCGGCCTGTCCGGACTGGACGCCCGCCACATCGCGAAGCTCACCGGCAGGGGGCGAGCCTGATGCGCCCGCGCCACTTCGGCTCCCGGGCAACCCTCCGGTGGCCCGACGCGTCACTCACTGCGACGATCTCCAGGGTGAGGGCCCGGCAGAGCACACCGACCCGGCGAGAGGGGCACGCATGAACGACGAGAGCCCGCGCCCCGTCGCCGTCGTCGTCGGCGGCGGCCTCGCCGGCGTCACCGCGGCCCTCCGCCTCGCCGACGCCGGACTCGACGTGACCCTCCTGGAGGGACGGCCCCGCCTCGGCGGACTCGCCTTCTCCTTCCAGCGCGGCGACCTCACCGTCGACAACGGCCAGCACGTCTACCTGCGCTGCTGCACCGGCTACCGCTGGTTCCTCGACCGGATCGACGCCGCCCACCTGGCCCCGGTCCAGGACCGCCTCGACGTGCCCGTGCTGGACGTCGGCCGGGCCGCCGGGCCGCGCCTGGGGCGGCTCCGCCGCACCGGCCTGCCCGTACCGCTGCACCTGGCCGGCGGTCTCGCCGCCTACCCCCACCTCTCGCTCGCCGAGAAGGCGGGCGTGGGCCGCGCCGCCCTCGCGCTCGGCCGCCTGGACCCCGCCGACCCCGAGCTCGACCGGGTCGACTTCGCGACCTGGCTGCGACGGCACGGCCAGTCGCAGCGCACGATCGAGGCCCTCTGGGACCTCGTCGGCGTCGCCACGCTGAACGCCACCGCCCCGAACGCCTCCATGGCGCTGGCGGCGAAGGTGTTCCGGACCGGCCTGCTCTCCGAACCCGGCGCGGCCGACATCGGCTGGGCCACCGTGCCGCTCGGCGAACTGCACGACACCCTCGCCCGCAAGGCCCTGGACACCGCCGGCGTCCGCACCGAACTGCGCGCCAAGGCCGGCTCCCTCACCCGCACCGAGGACGGCCGCTGGAACGTCGAGACGGCGGGGGAGCGGATCACCGCCGACACCGTCGTCCTGGCCGTGCCGCAGACCGAGACCCACGACCTGCTGCCCGCGGGCGCGCTGGACGAGCCGGAGCTGCTGCTCGACATCGAGAACGCGCCCATCCTCAACGTGCACGTCGTCTACGACCGCAAGGTGCTGCGCCGGCCGTTCTTCGCCGCGATCGGCTCCCCGGTCCAGTGGGTCTTCGACCGCACCCACTCCTCGGGCCTCCAGGGCCCCGGGCAGTACCTGGCGGTCTCGCAGTCGGCCGCCCAGGACGAGATCGACCTGCCCGTCGCCGAACTGCGCTCCCGCTACCTGCCCGAGCTGGAGCGGCTGCTCCCCGCCGCCCGCGGCGCGGGCATCCGCGACTTCTTCGTCACCCGGGAACGCACCGCCACCTTCGCGCCCGCCCCGGGCGTCGGGCGGCTGCGCCCCGGCCCCCGCACCCGGCTGCCCGGTCTCCAGCTGGCGGGGGCCTGGACCGACACCGGCTGGCCCGCGACGATGGAGGGTGCCGTGCGCAGCGGCGCCGGTGCCGCCGACGCGGCCCTCCACGACCTCGGCCGCCCCCCAGGACATCCGCTGCAGGAGGCGGCATGAGCAGTACCACCGGAAC
Organism: Streptomyces griseus; assembly: GCF_900460065.1. Lineage (GTDB taxonomy): Bacteria > Actinomycetota > Actinomycetes > Streptomycetales > Streptomycetaceae > Streptomyces > Streptomyces griseus. Next base: position 35,609 of record NZ_UAVD01000029.1, read on the forward strand.
AAGAGGAGAGTCTGTGACCCCGGCGAATCCGGCTTTCGACACCGTGGCGGACACCGCGGACGTCACCGCGCTTCTGGAGCGCGGACGAGCCCTGTCAGCGCCGGTCCTGCGGGCTGCCGTGGGCCGGCTCGCGCCGCCCATGGACACCGTCGCCGCCTACCACTTCGGCTGGATCGACGCGGAGGGGCAGCCCTCGGACGGCGACGGAGGCAAGGCCGTGCGCCCCGCGCTCGCCCTGCTGTCGGCCGAGGCGGCGGGCGCCCCCGCCGAGGCCGGCGTCCCCGGCGCGGTGGCCGTCGAACTCGTGCACAACTTCTCGCTGCTGCACGACGACCTGATGGACGGCGACGAGCAGCGCCGCCACCGTGACACCGTGTGGAAGGTGCACGGCCCCGCCCAGGCGATCCTGGTCGGCGACGCCCTCTTCGCGCTCGCCTACGACCTGCTGCTGGAGCTCGGCACGGTGGAGGCGGGCCGCGCGGCCCGCCGGCTGACCACCGCCACCCGCAAGCTCATCGACGGGCAGGCCCAGGACATCTCCTACGAGCACCGCGAACGGGTCACCGTCGAGGAGTGCCTGGAGATGGAGGGGAACAAGACCGGCGCCCTGCTGGCCTGCGCCGTCTCCATCGGGGCGGTGCTCGGCGGCGCCGACGACCGCACCGCCGACACCCTGGAGGCGTACGGCTACCACCTCGGCCTCGCCTTCCAGGCCGTCGACGACCTCCTCGGCATCTGGGGCGACCCGGAGGCCACCGGGAAGCAGACCTGGAGCGACCTGCGCCAGCGCAAGAAGTCCCTGCCCGTCGTCGCGGCGCTGGCCGCGGGCGGCGAGGCCTCCGACCGGCTGGGTGAACTGCTCGCCGCCGACGCCAAGAGCAACGACTTCGACAGCTTCTCCGAAGAGGAGTTCGCCGCCCGCGCGGCCCTCATCGAGGAGGCCGGCGGCCGTGAGTGGACCGCCCAGGAAGCGCGTCGTCAGCACGCGATCGCCATCGAGGCGCTGCACGCCGTCGACATGCCCCACCGGGTGAGGGAACAGCTCACCGAGCTCGCCGACTTCGTGGTGGTACGAAAGAGATGACAACGCTTCGCATATGACTCGCAGTCGCCGGCCGGCGCCCCTCACCGGGCGTCGGCCGACGGTGACCCCAGCACAGCAGAGAACCGACTGCACGTAAGGGGAAGCTCATGACAGCGACGACCGACGGATCGACCGGGGCCGCGAACCCCTCCGAGGCCACGGCCCACGATCCGACCGACACGACAACCGCCGCGGACGACCTGACCGTCGCCGCGCGTCGGGCCGCGGAACGCTCGGTGGAGCACCTCCTCGGCAGACAGGACGAGCAGGGCTGGTGGAAGGGCGACCTCGCCACCAACGTCACGATGGACGCCGAGGACCTGCTCCTGCGTCAGTTCCTCTCCATCCAGGACCCCGAGACCACCCGGGCCGCCGCCCTCTTCATCCGCGGCGAACAACTCGGCGACGGCACCTGGAACACCTTCTACGGCGGCCCGGGCGACCTCTCCGCCACGATCGAGGCGTACGTCGCCCTGAGACTGGCCGGGGACCGCCCCGACGAACCGCACATGGCCCGCGCCGCCGGCTGGATCAGGGACCAGGGAGGCATCGCCGCCGCCCGCGTCTTCACCCGCATCTGGCTGGCGCTGTTCGGCTGGTGGAAGTGGGACGACCTCCCCGAGCTGCCGCCCGAGCTGATGTTCTTCCCCAAGTGGGTCCCCCTCAACATCTACGACTTCGGCTGCTGGGCCCGGCAGACCATCGTGCCGCTCACCATCGTCTCCGCGAAACGCCCGGTGCGCCCCGCGCCCTTCGCCCTGGACGAGCTGCACACCGACCCCGACCACCCCAACCCGCCCAGGAAGCTCGCCCCGCCCACCAGCTGGGACGGACTCTTCCAGCGCCTCGACAAAGGGCTGCACCTCTACCACAAGGTCGCCCCGCGCCCGCTGCGCCGCGTAGCGATGAATCTGGCCGCCCGCTGGATCATCGAGCGCCAGGAGAACGACGGCTGCTGGGGCGGGATCCAGCCGCCCGCCGTCTACTCGGTCATCGCCCTGCACCTGCTCGGCTACGACCTCGACCACCCGGTGATGAAGGCGGGCCTGGCCTCGCTCGACCGCTTCGCCGTCCGGCGCGAGGACGGCGCCCGCATGATCGAGGCCTGCCAGTCGCCCGTCTGGGACACCTGCCTCGCCACCATCGCGCTCGCCGACGCGGGACTCAGACCCGACCACCCCGCCCTGGTGAAGGCCGCCGACTGGATGCTCGCCGAGGAGATCACCAGACCCGGTGACTGGTCGGTCCGGAAGCCCGAACTCGCCCCAGGAGGATGGGCGTTCGAGTTCCACAACGACAACTACCCGGACATCGACGACACCGCCGAGGTCGTCCTGGCGCTGCGCCGGGTGCGCCACCCCGACCCCGCCCGCCTGCAGGCCGCCATCGACCGCGGGGTCCGCTGGAACCTCGGGATGCAGTCCCGCAACGGGGCCTGGGGCGCGTTCGACGCCGACAACACCAGCCCCTTCCCCAACCGCCTGCCCTTCTGCGACTTCGGCGAGGTCATCGACCCGCCCTCGGCCGACGTCACCGGCCACGTCGTGGAGATGCTCGCCGTCGAAGGCCTCGCGAGCCACCCCCGTACCCGCGAGGGCATCGAGTGGCTGCTCGCCGAACAGGAGGCGTGCGGCGCCTGGTTCGGCCGGTGGGGCGTCAACTACGTCTACGGCACCGGCTCCGTGGTGCCCGCCCTGATCACGGCCGGGCTGCCCGCCGGGCATCCCGCCATCCGCCGCGCCGTCGCCTGGCTGGAGTCCGTCCAGAACGACGACGGCGGCTGGGGCGAGGACCTGCGCTCCTACCAGGAGGAGAAGTGGATCGGGCACGGCGAGTCCACCGCCTCCCAGACCGCCTGGGCGCTGCTCGCCCTCCTCGCGGCGGGCCGCCGCGACACCCGCCCGGTCGCCCGCGGCGTCACCTGGCTGACCGAGGCGCAGCAGGCCGACGGCTCCTGGGACGAGCCCTATTTCACCGGGACCGGCTTCCCCTGGGACTTCTCCATCAACTACCACCTCTACCGCCAGGTCTTCCCGCTCACCGCACTCGGCCGCTATGTGCACGGCGACCCGTTCGCCGACCGCGCGATGGCCGCCGAGGGGGCCTGATGGGCGATCCGAGACGGGCCGGGAGCCCCGTGACGCCCCTGCTGGTCGCCTGCGCCCTCGGCATCGAGCAGGTGGCCCTGCGCAGCGGCAGGGGCGCCCCGGGCCCGGTACGGGTGCTGCGCACCGGGATGGGCCCCCGGGCGGCGGAGGCGGCCGTGGCGCGCCTCCTGGGGCCCGGCGGGATCCCCGACGCCGCCGTGATCGCCTCCGGCTTCTGTGCCGGCCTCGCCCCGGGGATGCACCCCGGGGACCTCGTCGTCGCCGCGGAGACCCGGGACGCGGACGGCACCACGCCGTGCACGGGCACCGGCGTCCTGGTCGCCGCGCTCGCCAGGGCCGTACCGGACCGCAGGGTCCACACCGGCCCGCTGACCGGCTCCGACCACGTCGTGCGGGGTGTGGAGCGGGCCGCGCTGCGGGCGGAGGGGGCCATCGCGGTGGACATGGAGTCCGCCGCCACACTGCGCACCGCCCTGTGCCACGGACCCCGTCCGGTTGCGGCCGTCCGGGTGGTCGTGGACGCTCCAGAGCATGAGCTCGTCCGTATCGGCACGGTACGCGGTGGAATATCGGCGTTCCGCGTTCTTCGTGCCGTCCTTCCGGCTTTCTACGAATGGCACCGATCCTTACTGCTCCCCAGGAGGTGAGCCAGATGGCCATGCCGCTCCGTCAGTCCATCAAGGTCGCGACGTATCTCTTCGAACAGAAGCTCCGCAAGCGTGAGAAGTTCCCGCTGATCGTCGAACTGGAGCCGTTGTTCGCCTGCAACCTCGCCTGCGAGGGGTGCGGGAAGATCCAGCACCCGGCCGGTGTCCTGAAGCAGCGCATGCCGGTCGCCCAGGCGGTGGGCGCGGTGCTCGAATCCGGCGCCCCCATGGTCTCCATCGCCGGTGGCGAACCGTTGATGCACCCCCAGATCGACGAGATCGTGCGCCAGCTGGTCGCGAGGAAGAAGTACGTCTTCCTCTGCACCAACGCGATGCTGATGCGGAAGAAGCTCGACAAGTTCACCCCGTCCCCGTACTTCGCGTTCGCCGTGCACATCGACGGACTGCGCGAACGGCACGACGAGTCGGTCGCCAAGGAAGGCGTCTTCGACGAGGCCGTCGCCGCGATGAAGGAGGCCAAGCGGCGCGGCTTCCGCGTCACCACCAACTCCACCTTCTTCAACACCGACACCCCGCAGACCATCATCGAGGTCCTCAACTACCTCAACGACGACCTGCACGTCGACGAGATGATGATCTCTCCCGCCTACGCCTACGAGAAGGCTCCCGACCAGGAGCACTTCCTCGGCGTCGAGCAGACCCGCGAGCTGTTCAAGAAGGCCTTCGCCGGCGGCAACCGGGCCCGCTGGCGGCTCAACCACTCGCCGCTGTTCCTGGACTTCCTGGAGGGCAAGGCGGACTTCTCGTGCACCGCCTGGGCCATCCCCAACTACTCCCTCTTCGGCTGGCAGCGCCCCTGCTATCTGATGAACGACGGCTACGTACCGACGTACCGGCAGCTCATCGAGGAGACCGACTGGGAGAAGTACGGCCGCGGCAAGGACCCGCGCTGCGCGAACTGCATGGCGCACTGCGGCTACGAGCCCACCGCGGTGCTCGCCACCATGGGGTCCCTCAAGGAATCCCTGCGCGCGGCGCGGGGGACCATCAGCAGCAACCGCTGAGGCGGTGTCCGACGAGGTACGGCCGGCCGCCGCGGTCTCCCGGGGCGGCCGGCCGCCATGGCGCAGCAGACCCGAAGGGAAGAGCGGGCGATGACGGACGGCGGATCCCAGGGCTTCGACCTGGCTCGGCTCCTCGCCGAGCGCGGGGCCGAACGGTACGACCTGCACACGCGCCACCTCAACCACCAGCTGCCGCGCATGCTGCGCACCATCGGCTTCGACAAGGTCTACGAGCGGGCCGAGGGCGCCTATTTCTGGGACGCGGAGGGCGACGACTACCTCGACATGCTCGCCGGGTTCGGCGTCATGGGCCTGGGCCGCCACCACCCCGTCGTCCGCCGGGCCCTGCACGACGTCCTGGACGCCCAGCTGGCCGACCTCACCCGCTTCGACTGCCAGCCGCTGCCCGGACTGCTCGCCGAGAAGCTGCTGGCCCACAGCCCGCACCTGGACCGCGTCTTCTTCGGGAACAGCGGCACGGAGGCGGTCGAGACGGCGCTGAAGTTCGCCCGCTACGCCACCGGGAGGCCCCGGGTCCTCTACTGCGACCACGCCTTCCACGGACTCACCACCGGCTCCCTCTCGGTCAACGGCGAGAGCGGCTTCCGCGACGGTTTCGCCCCGCTGCTCCCCGACACGGCCGTCCCGCTCGGCGACCTGGACGCGCTGCGCCGCGAGCTGAAGCGGGGTGACGTCGCGGCCCTCGTCGTGGAGCCCGTCCAGGGCAAGGGCGTGCACGCCGCGCCGCCCGGCTATCTGCGCGGGGCGCAGGAACTGCTGCACCGGCACAAGGCGCTCCTGATCGTCGACGAGGTGCAGACGGGCCTCGGCCGGACCGGGGACTTCTACGCCTACCAGCACGAGGAGGGGGTCGAGCCCGATCTGGTGTGCGTCGCCAAGGCGCTCTCCGGCGGCTATGTGCCCGTCGGCGCGACCCTCGGCAAGGACTGGATCTTCCGCAAGGTCTACTCCTCGATGGACCGGGTCCTCGTCCACTCCGCGAGCTTCGGCTCCAACGCCCAGGCGATGGCGGCCGGGCTCGCCGTTCTGACGGTGATGGAGGACGAGGAGACCGTCGCCAACGCCCGGCGCACCGGTGACCTGCTGCGCGAGCGGCTGGCGGCCCTGGTGGACCGCTACGAGCTGCTGCACGAGGTCCGCGGGCGCGGGCTGATGATCGGCATCGAGTTCGGCCGGCCCGCCTCGCTCAAGCTCCGCGGCCGCTGGACCATGCTCCAGGCGGCCCGCAAGGGCCTCTTCGCGCAGATGGTCGTGGTGCCGCTGCTCCAGAAGCACCGGATCCTCACCCAGGTCTCCGGCGACCACCTGGAAGTGATCAAGCTGATCCCGCCGCTGATCATCGGGGACGCCGAGGTGGACCGCTTCGTGACGGCCTTCACGGCCGTGATGGACGACGCGCACAGGGGCGGCGGACTGATGTGGGACTTCGGCCGGACGCTGGTCAAGCAGGCCGTGGCCCAGCGCTGAGCGGCTCCCGCGCGCGAGCCGAGGGGAATTGCCTCTGAGGCAAGTTATTTGCCTCAGAGGAAAGATCCTGGCCCAATGGAGGCATGAACCCTCCGGACGAAGGGGTGCCGGACGAGCTCCCCGGCGTCGCACCCCGACTGCGCGACCTGCGCCGCGATCGCGGTCTCACCCTGGAGACCGCCGCCGGCCGGGCCGGACTCTCCCCGGCCCACCTCTCCCGGCTGGAGACCGGCCGCAGGCAGCCGTCGCTGCCGATGCTGCTGGGACTCGCCCGTATCTACGGTACGACGGTCTCCGAACTGCTCGGCGAGCAGCCGCCCGAACGGGACGCGATCGTCCGCGGCGGCGGCTTCGAGGGGGCGGAGGCCGACGGCTGGATGTACCGGCAGGCAGGCGGGTCCGGCCGCGCGATGCAGGCGCTGCGGGTACGCGTCCCGTACGGGGCCCAGGGCGACCTGGTCCGGGTCCATCCCGGCGAGGAGTGGCTGTACGTCCTGGAGGGGCGGCTGCGGATCGGGCTCGGTGACACGGTCCACGACCTCGAACCCGGCGACAGCGCCCACTTCGACTCGCTCACCCCGCACCGGATCGCGGCGGTCGACCGCTGCGGCGCGGAGCTGCTGTTCGTCCACTCCCTGCTCCAGAGCCCCGCCGCCGAGCTGTGCCTCGGCAACGCCCTGCACGCGCGCTGACCGGCCGCCCCGCCGGTTCCACCCTTCGCTCCACCGGCCGCGAGGCCGACAGAGAGGACCGTCATGTCCGATTCCGAGCACTACGACCCGCTGGGTCCCGGCCGCCGCGAGAACGAGGACCCGCAGGAGAAGCGGATGCCGCGCGGTGTCATCATCCGGCTTTTCGCCTACCTGGTGGCCGGCCACGTCATCGCGGGCTTCCTCTACCTGCTCTTCGTGGTGGCCGGGAGCAAGTGACGGCGGCCGGAGTACCGCCCGACCCGGACGGGTCGCCCCGTCCGGGTCACCCCTGGTCGAGCAGGCGCTCGCGCAGCCGCTCCCGGGTCTCGGGGGAGAGCCCCAGCCCCTCCGACAGGTAGCTGTCCGTCGTTCCCCAGTTCTCCTCGATCGTGGTGAAGGCCGCCGCGAGGTAGTCGGGCCGCGCCCCGAAGAGCGGGTCCAGCAGCTCCAGCACCTCGGGCGACATGCCGGTGCCGGACGCGTCGGAGCGCTTCACGGCGTAGCGGCGGTGGAGGTCGTTGGACTTGAGGTAGTCCTCCTCGATCGCCTCCCGCTCGACGCCGACCGCCAGCAGCGCCACCGCGATCGAGAGGCCGGCCCGGTCCTTGCCCGCCGCGCAGTGCATCAGGGCGGGGACGCTGTCCTCGGCCAGGGAGTGCAGCACCCGGCTGTGCTCGGCGGTGCGGTCCGTGATCGTCGCGCGGTACATCCGGACCATGCGGTCGGCGCCCTTGCCGTTCGCCAGGACCGAGCGCAGCTGCTCGATGTTCCCGTCTCTCACCAGCCGCCAGAACTCCGCGCCGTCGGCCGGGTCCGAGAGCGGAATGCTGACATTGCGGACGCCGGTCAGCTCGATGTCGAACCCGTCGAGCCGGTGGTCGGCGGAGTGGCGGAAGTCGAAGATCGTGTGCAGCCCGAGCCCGTCGAGGAAGGTCGCGTCCTCGGCCGTGGCGTGCGCCAGGTGGCCGCTCCGGTAGAGCCGCCCGAAGGCGGTGCGCCGACCGTCCGTGGTGGGGAGCCCGCCCACGTCGCGGAAGTTGCGGACTCCGGTCAGTACGGTCTCCGTCGGCGGGACCTGCGGCACCTGTTGCGTCACGGTGGCTCCTGGGATCTCGGGCGTCGGCGCGGCTCGCCGGCGAGGGCGTTCCCGTGACGATACGACATCGATTCATCGGAAAAGCATCATGGTCGCGCGCCCCGGTGCGGGGTGGGGGGCGGTCGGGGTGATGGTGTGTCAGGGGTGCGGGCGACCCCATGTCCGTATTGGTGCATTTCGCAGAACATGCCCCGCTAATGGGGGAGATGGCATTCCGGAGGTGAGCGGGATCATAACCGTGACGGACCGTGGTGAGCGTGCCCCGGCGCATTCCCGTTGCCCGCACGGAAATCCAAGATCCGTAATCCACGGAGTGTGACGGGAAATTCGGGCCGCTGCCGAATCGATGATTCCGATGCGCAACCGATGGCTTGTTCCGCTCGTCCTCACTCGTTTACGGTCGCCGCAATCCGGACGGACCGCCTAATCCTGCCGCCGCCCGGAATTCGCACCCACCCACTCACGTGTGGCAGGAGCGGGGGAACCAGGTAAGCCGCCGATCCGGAGCGATCCGGACCGGCTCGGGGTGAAGTCGCCGCAACGCGACCGGGCATCTCCAGCCCGAACCCGACAGCTCACCTCGCAGGCGCCGGAGAGGAACTTCCCATGCCCGCAAAGGGTAAGCACCGCCGTCCGAAGTCCGGCCCGATCTCCCGCGGCGTCCTCGTCGCGGGCACCGGCGGCGCCGCACTCGCCCTCCCGCTCCTCGGCGCCACCGTCGCGAGCGCCGCGGACCAGGCGGCTCCGGCCGCGAAGCCCGCCGCCGCCTCGGTCGCCGCCGCGCACACCGCCCCGGCCGCCGCCCCCGCCGCGTCGAAGGCCGCCCCGAAGACGTACGCCGTCGTCTCCGGCGACTACCTGGCGAAGATCGCCGCCGAGCACCAGCTCAAGGGCGGGTGGGAGAAGCTGTACCAGGACAACCGCTCCACCGTCGGCGAGAACCCCAGCCTGATCCACCCGGGCATGAAGCTGACCCTCGGCGCCAAGGGCTCCGCCCCGGCCGAGAAGCCCGCCGCTGCCGAGGCCGCCCCGAAGAAGGCCGCCCCGAAGAAGGCCGCCCCCGAGAAGGAGGCCCCGAAGGCGGACACGGTCTCCGCCGACGACACCGAGGGCTCCGCCGCGGCGGGGACCGGCTCCTCCGAGGCCACCGGCTCCGGCTGGTCCGCCCCGCTGGCCAACGCCAACGTCACCACCCAGTACCGGGCCTCCGGCGCCAGCTGGTCCAGCGGCTACCACACCGGCTCGGACTTCCAGGCCGCCTCCGGCACCCCGGTCCTCGCCATCGGCCCGGGCACCGTGGTCTCGGCCGGCAACAGCGGCTCCTACGGCAACGAGGTCGTCATCAAGCACGAGGACGGCATGTACTCCCAGTACGCCCACCAGTCCTCGCTCAACGTCTCCGTCGGCCAGACCGTCACCGGCGGCCAGCAGATCGGCCTCTCCGGCTCCACCGGAAACTCCACCGGCCCGCACCTGCACTTCGAGGTCCGCACCGGCCCGAGCTACGGCTCGGACGTCGACCCGATCGCCTACCTCCGCCAGCACGGCGTCTCCGTCTGACCGAGTACGGCGAGAAGTGTCCGAGGGGCGGTGCGCGGCGGCGCACCGCCCCTCTCCTTATTCCGGCTTTACCAAAAACTGACCGGGTGGTCTATCTCACCACCCGTCAACCCCGTATTACGGTCGCGTAGGTCACATCACGCGATGCAGGATAAGTGCTTGTGGCAGACGATTCGAGAAACAACCAGCAGCACACCATCGGGTCGTACGCGGCGATTGGCGACAGTTTCACCGAGGGCGTCGGCGACCCCGGCCCCGGCGGAACCTATCTCGGCTGGGCGGACCGCTTCGCGGTGCTCCTGGCCGACCGGCTCCCGGCCCCCGAAGGGGCGACCGGCCCCGAGGACTCCCCGCACGGGTACTTCCGCTACGCCAATCTCGCCGTACGAGGACGCCTCCTCGACCAGATCGTCGAGGAGCAGATCCCGCGCGCCAAGGAACTGGCCCCCGACCTGGTCAGCTTCTGCGCGGGCGGCAACGACATCATCCGGCCCGGCACCGACCCCGACGACCTCGCCGAGCGCTTCGAGCGGGCGGTCGCCGACCTGAGCAACGCCGTCGGCACGGTCATGGTCACCACCGGCTTCGACACCCGGGGCGTTCCGGTGCTGCGCCACATGCGCGGCAAGATCGCCACGTACAACGTCCACCTCCGGGCCATCGCGGACCGCTACCACTGCCCCGTGCTGGACCTGTGGTCGCTGCGATCCGTGCAGGACCGGCGCGCCTGGGACGCCGACCGGCTGCACCTGTCGCCCGAGGGCCACACCCGCGTGGCGCTGCGCGCCGCCCAGGTCCTCGGCCACGACGTGCCCGCCGACCCCGACCAGCCCTGGCCGCCGCAGGCCCAGCGGAGCCCCTTCGACGCACGGCGCGACAACATCCAGTGGGCCCGCGAGTACCTCGTGCCCTGGATCGGCCGGCGCCTGCGGGGCGAGTCCTCCGGCGACCACATCGAGGCGAAGCGCCCGGACCTGCTGCCCCTGTAGCCGGTCTCAGGGCTCCAGCAGGGGCAGCGCACGCCGGGACGGGCCCGGCACCACGAGCCCGTCCGGCGGCGTGTCCGCGCCCCCGGGGTGTGCGGCCGGTATCCGCTCCAGGACGCCGCCCGCGAACACGTCGTACAGCGGCAGCGACTCCAGGTGCACATAGCCGATGTGGCAGTCGCAGACGGCGAGCGGGCAGGCCCGCGGTCCGAGCGCCCGGCGGTAGCTGCCGTCGTAGAGACTGCCCAGCTCCGCCTTGACGAAGTGACAGCGCCGCACCGTGCCGTCGCCGTCCACCGAGATCACCGACTCACCGGTCCGGCAGGGCAGTCCCGCCGAACGGTGCGGGTGACGGCTGTAGGGGAACAGCGGATCCAGTTCCGTCCACCGCGCCGCCTCCTCGTCGGTGTACGTGCGCCCCTCGGCGGCGTTCACCCAGAGATAGACCTCCCCCGGCAGGTCCGACCGCAGCCGCCGCGCCTCGTCGAGGTGTTCGTCGAACCCCACCACCCCCACGCTGAAGCGGATCTTCTGCGCGGACAGCTCGCGACACTTGCCCAGGAACCGCTCGTACGGTGTCTGCCCCGGGTGGTACGTGCACCAGAGCGCGATCCGCTCCGGATCGGCGTCCGCCAGCCAGTCCGTACGGCCGCTCAGATTCGTCTGGATCGCCACCCGCCGGATGTGCGGCAGCCGGGAGAGCTCGGTCAGCGCCCGCCGGTACCAGGAGCGCACCAGGCCCTCGCCCCACGGGGTGAACAGCACGGACAGCCGGTCCCCGGTCTGCTCGGCCGCCCAGCGGGTGAACCGCTCCAGAGCCTCCCGGTCCGACGTTAGCTGCGCCCGGCTGTCCCGCCGCTTGGCGAACGGGCAGTACGGGCAGTCGTAGTCGCAGGAGGCGAGCGGCCCCCGGTAGAGAATCGTCAGGTCCACGGCCCCGTCACTTCCGCTCGTACGCGGCCATCGCGGCCCGCACCCCGGGGGAGAACAGCGCGGGACCCAGCGCGTCGGAGTGCGCGAGGCCCGACGGGGACAGCCTCAGCAGCCCGTCCGGCGCCGACGCGTCCAGCCAGCCCCGGGCCGCGAACCCCGCCAGCTCGGCCGGGAAGTCCGCGCCCGGATCCGTGCCGAACCGGGCCCGGTAGTCCGCCACCGGCAGCCCCGCCGCCTGGAGCAGCGACTGCAGCAGATGCCGCCGGCGCGCCTCGTCCGCGTCCACGTAGCGGCCGACCTCGGCCCGGGAGAAGTCCTCGGTGGCGGTGAAGCGGTCGATGATCGACCGGATCTCCCGCATCTCCACCGCGTAGTCGAAGGAGTAGTGGAGGGCGGAGGTGTACGAACGGGCGCCGCAGCCCAGACCGATCATGCCGTCCGTCTGGCAGGCGTAGTCCTCCGGGCCCTCCTGCTCACGCGGGGCGTCGGCCCGCCGGAACATCCGCATCGACACCTGCTCGTAGCCGTGCGAGAGCAGGTGGTCCCGCCCCACCGCGTACAGCCGCAGCCGCTGCTCGTCCCAGGCGGCGTCCTCCAGGGCCCGCGCCTCGGGGCCGGTCACGGCCGGGCCGAGGCGGTGCAGACCGGTGAGCGGGCGCACGTACAGCGGATAGAGATACAGCTCCTCCGGCCGCCAGGCCAGTGCCGCGTCCAGTGAGGCGAGCCAGCTGCGCTCGGTCTGCCCGTCGATGCCGTAGATCAGGTCGATGTTCAGCACCGGGATCCGGGCGTCCCGGATCCGGCCCAGCGCGGCCTCCACATCGGCGCGGCGCTGCGGACGGACGGCAGCCCGCGCCTCCTCGTCCACGAAACTCTGCACGCCGATGCTGATCCGCGTCGTGCCCCGGTCGGCCAGCACCGCCAGCCGGTCGGCGGTGGCGGTGGCGGGCGAGGTCTCCACGGACAGCGGCACCGCGCCCAGGTCGGCGCCCATCCGCTTCTCCGCCGTGTCGCAGAGCCGCTCCAGCTCCCCGGCGGTCAGGAACGTCGGCGTGCCGCCGCCGAACGCCGCCGCGGCGAACCGCACCGGCTGCTCGTCGCCCAGCGCGTCCCGCACGGAGTCGGCCTGCCGCTCCAACGCGTCCAGATAGCGCGTCGTCAGCTCCTCGGGCGCGCCGATCCTGGTGAAGAGGTTGCAGAAGCCGCAGCGGACCTCGCAGAACGGTATGTGGAGGTAGAGGGAGAGCGCGTCCTTCGGCTCCGCCGCCCACAGCGCCCGCAGGGACGGGCGGTCCTCCAGCGGACGGTAGGCCGTCTTGTGCGGATAGGCGTACACGTAGCTCTCGTACGGCCGGACTGCGGGCGGCGCGGGGGTACCGGCGGTGACGGTCATCGGGCGGCCCCCGGTCCGAGCGGTGCGGGTGGTTCGAGGAAGAAGTGGGCGTAGGGGACGGTCCAGACGGCGGGGTGGCCGAGCCGGTGGCCGGTGTAGCCGTCGTCGCCGTAGGCGGTGCCGTGGTCCGAGCAGACGATCGCGAAGCACCGGCGACGGCTGCTCGCCGCGGCGAAGAGGCGGCCGATGTGCCGGTCCACGTACTCCAGGGCCGCCGCGTGGGTGGCCCTGGAGTCGCCGGCGTCCCGGGTCGCCCCGGGGAGGTGGAACCAGTTCGGCTGGTGCAGGGCGGACACGTTCACGAAGAGGAACAGCCGCTGCTCCCGGGGGAGCGCCGCGACGACCCGCTCCGCCCGGGCGACCTGTTCCTCGAACGAGGTGGGCGAGGCGACGCCGAAGCCGGGCTCCCAGTGACTCTCCTGGAACAACCCGGGCAGCACGGAACCGAGCGGCCCCCGGCGGTTGAAGAAGCCGACCCCGCCGACGCACACCGTGCGGTAGCCCTCGGCGGCCAGCCCCGACACCAGGTCCGGCGTGTCGAACACGAACGTGCCGTCCGCCGTCGTCTCACTGCCCGCGAACCGCGCCGCGAACAACCGGGGATGCGGCCCCGGGGATGCGGGCGTCGGGAGGAAACCGGCGAACATCGCCTGGTGCGAGGCGTAGGTGAAGCTGCCCGGAGCGTGCCGCTCCTCCCAGCCGCCGCCGGGCAGGTGCCGGGCGAGGTTCGGGATGCGCCCGGCGGCCGCCAGCTCGACGGCGACGTCGTACCGCAGGGTGTCCAGGGTGACCAGCAGCAGATCGTGGCTGCCCACGACCTCACCCATGTCGGGCCGGCCGAAACCGTCGGGCGGCGAGGGCGTGTCGGGGTCAGGAAGAGGTGACGGCACGGTGGTTCCTTGCTCGGTCCAGTACGGCGGCGACCTGCGCCGCGTAGGTGGTGAGGCCCTCGGCGCCGCTGCCCGGCAGACCGGTCAGTCCGGGCAGCAGATCGCCGAAGGCGTTGACCTCGCCGACGGCGAAGCGCCGCCAGCCGGCCGTGGGCAGGAGGTCGACGCCCACGCAGGGCGTCCCGGGGAAGCAGGCCGCCGCCCGCTCGCACATCGCCAGCGCCTCGCGCCAGCAGCCGCCGGCGGCCGCGACGGCGGCCCGGACCTCGTCGAGGTCACCGCGGGCCCCGCCCAGATGCAGATTGGTCATGGGGCTCGTGCTCGTCCGCACGACGGCGTGCGTCGCCCGGCCGCCGACCACCACGATCCGCAGGTCCGCGGCCCGACCCCGCTGGGACGCCTTCGGCAGCCAGCGTTCGATGTGCAGCCCGTCCGGGGCCAGCGCGTCCACGACCGCGCCGACCTCCGCCTCCGAGGTGTAGCGCCGCACCCGGAGCGAGTTGAACAGCCGGCCCGAAGCGTCCCGCTCCACGGAGGTGCTCGCCCGGACCCGTCCGGGACCCGCCGTCTCCACCGCCAGCACGCCGGAGGCGGAGGAGCCGTGCGCGAGCTTCACGAAGGCCCGGGGCATCCGGTGCTCGCGCAGCAACTCCCGCACGTCGCACCAGCCCCGCACCGGGGCCGCCCCCGGACCGGAGGTCGGCGAGGCGGGCACGGGGACCCCCGCCCGGTCGAGCAGCCCGTGGCACAGCCGCTTGTCGAAGAGGACGGCGATGTCACCGGGGGAGCCCAGCACCTCGGAGCCGGCGGCCGAGGCGGCCCCCGCCACCGTGTCCACCGCCGCGGTGAAGCGCGCGTACCACCGGGCCGAACCCTCCACCCGGGTCGGATCGTCCACCCCGCGGAGCAGCCGTTCCACCTCGGCGTCCTCACCGGGCGAGTCGATCCGTACGCTCTCGCCCGCCGCGAACACCGCCTCGCCGCGCAGCACACGGAGCCAGGGCACCACCCGGGCGGGCGGCAGCCCGGCGGAGCGCACGGCCTCCTCGAAGAAGGCGACCCGGCGGTTCTCCGGATTGCCGACGACGGCGAAGCGCGGCACCGGACCGCCCCCGCCGCTACTCACTGACCGCGACATAGCGTTCCGGTTCGTCGTCCTCGTCGTCCGGGTCCGCGTAGTCGTCCTCGGCCTCACCGGCCTCCACGACGGCTGGGGCGCACGCGGCCCGGACCCGGTCCAGCACCGGCTCGGTGAGGTAGTGGTGGCGCAGGTCGAGCGTGGCCAGGTGGCTCAGCGGCTGCCCGTTCACCAGGGCCTCGCCGCCCGCGTCGCTCAGGGTGCCCATCGACAGCGCCAGGGTCTCCAGTTGGGCGACGACGGGCGCGGAACCCACCGCGACGGCGATCTCGTCCTGGATCTCGCTGTTCTGCAGCCCCAGATGGCGCAGCCGGGGGAACACGCCGCCCGACAGGAGGGGCCGGATGTCCTCGACCGTGGCGTCTCCGCCGTACCAGGAACTGCCGAACCACAGGTCGAGCCGCTCCAGCGCGGGCAGCTCGCTGGCGGCGACCGACCGCACCAACGAGCCGGGCAGACCGCCGGACTCGAAGCGCAGCGACGTCAGCGCCGCATGGCGCAGCGGGCGCAGCCCCAGCCCCTCCTGGCCGCAGCCGCGCACGGCGAACTCCTCCAGCAGCGGCAGCGCTTCGAGCACCGGGGTGACGTCGCACATCCGCAGCCAGGACACCTCGCACTCCTCGCCCACCACATCGGCGAGGAAAAGGCCGCGCAGGGCCGGGAAGCGGTCCGCGTGGGCGACGATCAGCTCCATCACCGGGGCGAACGGCGTGTAGTCCTGACGCCACCAGGGGCCGATGAGGAGCGCCCGGACCCGGGTCGTGTCCACCGTCTCCAGGAACTGCTCCCACAGGGCGGGGAAGTCCACGTCCTCGTCGTAGGCGCACTCCAGCCGCCAGGCCACGGAGTCGGCGGCGGGCGGCGTCGCCCCGGAGGACGGGGTGTGGACCGGCAGTCCGTGGAAGCGGTCGAGGTGCTGGATGCCGAGATGGGTCATGACGCCTACTCCGAGACGGCGGTGTAGCGGCCCTCGGCGCCCCGGTCGCCCCAGGGTTCGCGCTTCTGGGCGAGATCGACCCGCACGCCGTGCGGCTCCAGGGCGCCTCGGACCCGCTCCGCCATCGCGTCGGTGAGGAAGTGGTGGTGGAGATCGAGGAGTTCCAGGTGGGTCAGCGGCTGTCCTTCGAGGAGGGCGGCTGCCCCTTCGTCGCCCAGCGTCCCGTTCGACAGGTCGAGCACCCGCAGCTGGGCGACGACCGGGGCCGAGGCGACGGCCGACGCGATCTCGTTCTGGATCTCGCTGTTGCGCACGCCGAGGTGGTTCAGCCGGGGGAAGCGGGTGCCCGCGAGCAGCGGAGCGAGGTCGGTGAGGTTGGTGTTGCCCTCGTAGGCGGACACACCGAGCCAGAGGTCGAGCCGCTCCAGCGCGGGCAGTTCGCTGTCCAGCACACCCCGCACCACCTCGGCGGGCAGACCGCCCGCCTGGACGGTCAGCGCCCGCAGCCGCTCGTGCTTGGTCGGCGGGAACACCAGCTCCGATCCGCCGCGCACGCCGAACTCCGTCAGCCCGGGGAAGGCGGCGAGCAGCACGGTCACGTCGGACTGCTGGATCCAGGTGATCTCGGCCTGCTCGGCCTCCAGGTCCCCGACGAACACCGCCTCCAGCGAGGTCAGCCGGTCGGCGGCGGCCATCACCAGACCGATCGGCACGGAGGAGGTCTCCTCGTACGCCTCGCCCCACTGACCGATGACCAGGGCCCGGACACCGGCCGGGTCGACCTGCTCCAGGAAGTCGGCGAACTCCTCCTCCCAGGGCCGGTCGTCGTCGTACGGGTCGACGGAGACACGCCAGGCCACGGCGTCCGCGGCGGGCCGGGGGCCGCCTTCGGACGTGTGCTGGAAGTCGACGACCGGAAGGCCCCCGAACTCGTGCAGATGCTGCGCACCGTACATGGCCCTGAACTCCTGATCCTGGGGACGGCTGATGTCCGCAAGGTTTATCAAGCCGCACTGACAACGCCGCGACCGGGACCCGTCCACGACGGTCGCACCGGCTCGTTGTCAGACCCTGCCCGTAGCGTTTTTCGCATGGTCGGCACAGCGGGTGCCGCTACCGAGGGGAGACGTCTGTGTACCGCCAGGGCGATGTACTGATCATGGAGTTGGAGGAGTCGGCGGTGCCCGCTCCCTTCCTGGAGGCCCCGGGCGAACTGCGCGACGGGCGGGGGCGGCTGGTGCTCGCGCTGGGGGAGGTCACCGGACACGCGCACGCCGTGCAGGGCCCCGGCCGGCTGATCCGGGAAGCGGGCCGGTTCGGCCCGATGCTGCTCCATCTTCCCGAGGGCGGGCGGGTGGTGCACGAGGAGCACGCGGTGATCCCGCTGCCCAAGGGCTGGTTCCGCGTCGTGCGCCAGCGGGAGTACGCCCCCGGCGCGATCCGCGTCGTCGCGGACTGACCGCGCGGCCATGCCGGAGCGAGCAGGGCTTTCCAGAACGAGCACGGCTTTTCGGAGCGAGCACAGCAGGGGACGGGGACAACCGATGCAGAACGTGAATTCCTGGCGGAGCGTGGCGGCGGCGACCGGCCGGGCGGACCGGGCGGCGGCCGAGGCCGGAGTGCGGCGTGCCTATCGCACCGCGGGCCTGGCCGAGCCGGACCGGATCATCTGGGCCGCGTCGCCGCGGGCCGCCGTCGAAACGGTGGAGAAGCTGGCGGACGCCGGACGGTCGGTGCGCGAGGAGGTCCGGACCCGCCCATGGGCCGAGGAGCGCCGCCGGATGTACGACGAGCTGGGGCCGGCGGGCTGGGCGGCGCTCTGGTCCGCCACCGGGGCCCAGCTGTGGGAGACCACGGGCGCACTCGCCGAGCGGATACGGACCGGTGTCGTCGCGGACCTGGCCCCGCGGCCCGGGGACGAGAGCGCCGTGCGGCTGGTGCTCCTGGACGCCGTGCTCGGCCAGCACGACGCGGCCTGGCTCGCCGCCTTCGACGGGCGGGGCGAGCGGCTGAGGGGCCTCGCCGAGGTGGCCCGCAACGCAGGCTGGTGGTGGCCCTACGAGCACGCCGTGGTCATCACCGAGCGGCCCGACGTCCTCCACCGCGACGAGGCGGGCCGGCTCGACCACGGCGAGGGACCGGCCCTCGCCTACGGGGACGGGTTCGCCCTCCACGCCTGGCGCGGCATGCCCGTTCCCGCCGCGTTCCTGGACGAGCTGTCCTCCCTCACACCCGAGCGGATCCGCGCCGAGGAGAACGCGGAGCTGCGCCGCGTGATGCTGGAGTACTACGGCTACGACCGGTATCTCACCGAGTCGGGCGCCGAGCCGGTCCACCGCGACGAGACGGGCATCCTCTGGCGCATCGCCCTCGCCGGCGACGAGGACGTGGTGATGGTCGAGGTGGTCAACTCCACCCCCGAGCCGGACGGCACGTACCGCAC
Organism: Streptomyces griseus; assembly: GCF_900460065.1. Lineage (GTDB taxonomy): Bacteria > Actinomycetota > Actinomycetes > Streptomycetales > Streptomycetaceae > Streptomyces > Streptomyces griseus. Next base: position 54,029 of record NZ_UAVD01000029.1, read on the forward strand.
CTACTGGCTGCGCGTGCCGCCCGCCACCCGGACCGCGAAGGACGGGGTCGCCTGGACGTTCGGTCTTGACGGTGCGGCCTACGCACCGGTGCGCCAGACCTGACCAGGGGCGCGGTCGGGTCGGCGGGGCGGACGACGCGGTGCCCGGTGCGTGCCGGGCGTTCGCGCATGCCCACCAGCCGGGCACGACCGTCCGCGGGGCCCGTCCGTCAGCGTCCGTCAGCCGCGCGCGGACGGATCGGCGCCGTGGGGTTCGGCGTCCGGCGGACCGTTCAGCTCCGCCGGGTCGATGCCCAGCTCACGGGCGAGCGCCTCGTCGGTCCACCGCAGCATCGTGGCCCGTGAGAGCGGACCCGCGTACGAGGTGGTCTGCACCGCCATCCCGTCCAGCAGGGCGGTCAGCCGCCAGGCCGCCGACCGGGGATCCGCGCACCGGAACTCCCCGGCCGCGGCACCTTCCTCGATGACCTGGGCCAGTTCCGCCTTCCACTGCTGGTCGAGGTCGCCCGCGACCTCCCGGAGGGCGGGATCACGCAGGGCGGCGGCCCAGCCCTCGATCCACAGCCGCCACCCCTTGGCCTGCCCCGTCGGGGCGTACCACCGGACGGCCGTCCGCAGCCTGCGTACGGCGCTGGTGCGGCGGGCCAGCAGCTTGCGGAGATGGGCGAGATCGGCCTCGGCCGCGTACGCGAAAGCCGCCGCGACCAGCTTCTCCTTGGTCGAGAAGTGGTAGAGGACGAGCGCGTTGCTCACTCCCAGCACCGAGGCCACGTCGGCGATGCGCACGGACGAGACCCCACGGGCCTCGATCTGTCCGACGGTCGCCCGCAACAGCTCCTCACGCCGCTCCGCCACGTTCAACCGGACTCTAGCCACCGGGTCAGCCTAACCAATACGCCAGGTCAGCGACGGTGGTGCCGCGTCCGGCGGAGGCGACGGCGGATACGGCGCACCGGAATCCTCCGGACCGCCCGGACGTTGCATCCTGCATGACGCGCATCGAACCGGCACAGGAAGCACTGCTCCGTCTCTTCGCCGAGCACGACGGGGGAGTCCTCGTCACTCTGAAGCGGGACGGACGCCCCCAGCTCTCGAACGTCAACCACGCCTTCTACCCCGAGGAGCGGGTCGTCCGCGTCTCGATCACGGAGGGCCGCGCCAAGACCCGCAACCTGCGGCGCGACCCCCGGGCGAGCTACCACGTCACCAGCGACGACCGCTGGGCCTGGACCGTCGCCGACGGGACCGCCGAACTGACCCCGCCCGCAGCGTCGCCCGACGACGCCACGGTGGAGGCGCTGATCACGCTCTACCGGGACGTCCGGGGCGAGCACCCCGACTGGGACGACTACCGGCGGGCCATGGTCGAGGACCGCCGGGTGCTGCTCACCCTGCGCATCGACCACGTCTACGGGCAACCGCGTGGCTGACGTCGCCGACGGCCGGGCCGGTTGCCCCGTTCAGCATCTTCTGCGCTCGCCCTGTCGTACAGGCCGACCATAATGAGACGACACCGACTCCCTCAGGAGATGTTGTGACCGGCGCTGACTACTTGCTTCCGTTCCGCACGAAACTGCGCTCGATGCGGACCGAGTCCTTCGGGGCCGATCCGGCCGGAGCGCGGATGGAGCGCATCCGCCGCTCGCCCCATTTCGTCGACGGAGCCTTCCAGAACCCGGTGGGGGCGCGGACCAGGCCCTCCGGGTCCACCGTCGAGTTCGCCAAGATCTACTTCCACAAGGAACAGCGGGCCCGCAGAACGCCGACGGGCACCGTGCCCGTCCACGCCACGACCCTCGCCGATCTGGCGACGCCCCCCGCCAGCGGGCTCCGGCTGACCTGGATGGGCCATTCCAGCGTGCTGGCCGAGATCGACGGACGACGGATCCTGTTCGACCCGGTCTGGGGCGAGCGCTGTTCCCCGTTCCCCTTCGCCGGACCCAAGCGCCTGCACCCCGCCCCGCTGCCGCTGGCCGCGCTCGGGTCCGTCGACGTGGTCGTCATCTCCCACGACCACTACGACCACCTCGACCTGCCGACGATCCGTGCCCTGGCGGGCACCGACACGGTCTTCGCCGTGCCCCTCGGGGTCGGCGCCCATCTGGAGCGCTGGGGCGTCCCCCCGAACAGGATGCGCGAGCTCGACTGGAACGAGACCGCGACCGTCGCCGGAATCAGCCTGACCGCCACCCCCGCCCGCCACTTCTGCGGTCGCGGGCTCCGCAACCAGCAGCACACCCTCTGGGCGTCGTGGGCCGTCACGGGTCCCGAGCACCGGATCTACCACAGCGGGGACACCGGCTACTTCCCCGGCTTCCGGGACATCGGGGCAGAGCACGGGCCCTTCGACGCCACCATGATCCAGATCGGCGCGTACTCGGAGTACTGGCCGGACATCCACATGACCCCCGCCGAAGGCATGCGCGCCCACCTGGACCTCCAGGGCGGCCGCCCGCACGGCGTTCTCCTCCCGATCCACTGGGGCACCTTCAACCTGGCCCCGCACGCCTGGGCGGAGCCGGGCGAGTGGACCAAGGACGCCGGCGAGGAGGCCGGGCAGACGGTGGCGTTCCCCCGGCCGGGCGAACCCTTCGAGCCGGCGGGGAAGCTGCCGACCGCCGCCTGGTGGCGCGGGGTGTCCCAGCCGATCGCGCACCCGTGGCGGCGCCCGCGGGGCGCGGAGAGTGTGTCCGAGACGAGCAGGGGCGACATGGACTTCGCGGGCGAGCGGTGACTCCGGTTCGAGGACGGGCCCCGATGTGCCGTCCGCCGTCGGTCGCCCGCTTGTGACAGGACCGCGACAGACGCCCCGGACGGCGCTCCACTACGCTGACGCTCGAACCGGCGCGGGCCTCGACGGAGCGCCGATTCCCTTACGGTGAGGGCGTGTTGTGCCATGTCCTCGGACTTGGCAGCCGCCCGTGGGGCGCACGCGCGACCAGCTAGGGGTGACTGTCGGCATGTCCCATCCGGACCAGGGTCCGAGCCCGGTTCCGCACCCGGCCGGCGCCCGGGGGTGGTCGGCCGGGCCGCCGCCGGTCCGCCCGCTGGGGTCGGGTGATCCGGCCACCGCGGGCCCGTACCGGCTGGAGGGCCTGCTCGGTTCGGGCGGCATGGGCCGGGTCTATCTGGCGCGCACCCCGGCCGGCAGCCCGGTCGCGGTCAAGATCGTGCACCGCGAGTACGCGGCCGACGCGGCGTTCCGCAAGCGGTTCGAGCAGGAGGTGGCCGCGGCCCGGCGGGTGCAGGGCCTCTACACGGTTCCGGTCGTCGACGCGGATCTCGGCGCCGACGAACCGTGGCTGGCCACGGCGTACGTCCCCGGGCCGGCCCTGCACGACGCGGTGGCCGCGCGGGGGCCGCTGGAGGCGGAAGCGGTGCTGGCGCTGACGGCGCAGGTGGCCGAGGCCCTGCAGTCCATCCACGCGGCCGGGGTGATCCACCGCGACCTGAAACCCTCGAACATCCTCCTCAGCGCCGACGGGCCCAAGGTCATCGACTTCGGGATCGCCCGGGCCGCGGACGTCACCTCCGTGACGAGTACGGGCATGCTCGCCGGGACGCCCGGCTACATGGCGCCCGAGTACATCAGGGGCGAGAGCCTCACCGAGGCCGTCGACGTCTTCGCGCTCGGCGCCATCGCCGCTTTCGCCACCACCGCACGGCCCGCGTTCGGCGGCTCCGGGCACGGTGTGCTGTACCGCGTTCTGGAGCAGGACGCGGACCTCGAAGGGTGTCCCGAGCCGGTGCGGACCGTGGCCGCCCGCTGTCTGGCGAAGGACCCGCGGGACCGGCCCGGGCTGACCGAGGTCATCCGCCTGTGCCGCAACGCCGACGCGGCTGCCGACGCCGGCTCCCCGGCTGCCGTCCTGCCTCCGCAGCGGACCGTCCTCGATCCCGTGGCCGCGTTCCACGACGCGGCCACCGCGCCCGCCGCGCCGCAGGGGCGGAGCCCGCAGCGGGGACAGAACCCGTCGCCGGGCGCGGTGACCGTACCCGATCCCGCGCAGGCCGTACCTCCCCCGGGCACACCGCCGATCTCCACGCCCGGACTGCTGGGCTGGCTCGGGGTACTGGCCGTGGTCGTCGTACTGATCGCCGTGCTGCTGCCCGACGACCCCTCGAAGGGCGACGCACCCACCGAGATGGCGCCGACGGCCACCCTGGGCGGCTACCCCCGGGGCGAGGGGCCGGAAGGCGTGGTGTTCAGCCCCGACGGCAGGACCATCGCGACGGGTGGCAAGGACGGCAAGGTACGGCTGTGGGACGTGGCCCGCCGCAAGGTCCGCGCGACCCTGGCCCTGCGTCCCGCGCCCGGCCGCACCACGGTGTCGGTGACCGCGGTCGCCTTCAGCCCCGACGGGCGGCTGCTGGCCGCCGGGACGAGCAGCAGTTTCGCGGCGCTGTGGGACGTGGGCCGGCGGCGACAGGTCGCCACCGTCACCACCGGCGACTACGGCGCGAACACCCTCGACAGCGTGGAGTTCAGTCCCGACAGCCGGCTGCTGGCCACGGCCAGTGCGGACGGCGCCCACCTCTGGAACGCGGTGCCCGGCCCGGACCTGGGTAAACGGATCACGGTTCTCGGCGACGAGATGCAGACGCAGCAGGTGGCGTTCAGCCGTGACGGGAGGACGCTGGCCACCGTGGGCCACCTCACCGACCGGAACCCCGGCTCCCAGGGGGTCGTGCGCCTGTGGGACGTGGCCCGGCACAAGCTGCGCAAGGAGCTCTACACCGCCGAGGAGGCGTACGGTCTGTCGTACAGCCCCGACGGCGAGACCATCGCCACCGCGGCCAAGGACCGGAAGGTCCAGTTGCTGGACGCGTCCGACGGCCGCTCCACGGGCACCGTCGACGAGACGACGGTCGTGCCGGTCCAGAGCGTGCAGTACGGGCCCCGCGACTCCCTCCTCGCCGTGTTCAGCGGTGAGGAGGTCAAGGTCTGGGACGTGGCCGAACAGAAGCTGAAACACCGGCTGGTGGGAAACAACTGGAACGTCCAGCACCTGGCGTTCAGCCCCGACGGCACGCTCGTCGCCTCGGCGAGCTCCGACGGAGTGGTCCACCTGTGGAAGCTCCCGCGGTCCTGACCGGAGCCCCTGAGGGCCGCCGCCGGGGCTCCGGCGGCGGCCCCGCGCCGGTCAGGCCGGCCGGGTTGCCGCGTAGGCGTCGATGGCGGCCCGCTGATACTCGGCCAGGCCCGGTGCGATGGCCTCGTACACGGCGCGCCACTGCTCGTTGTCCACGCAGGAGCGCCCGATCGAACGGAACTCGTCGGCGGAGACCGGGTGCAGTTCCGTGAGGGCCCGGTACTGGCCTTCGATCTCGGTCTGTACGGGCCCGGCGTCGGCCGGGGTGCCGGCGGCCATGTGCTCGGCCAGCCGGATCATCAGCGCCGTGCGCTCGCGCTGTCCGGCCTCGACCTCCACCGGGGTCATGGCGGCGGCCCGTCGGCCGGTCTCCTCGGCGAGGCCGGGGAAGTCGCGCAGGTTCTCCTCGTACAGGGAGGGCTGAACTCCCGCGAACAGGTTCTCCGGCCGGTTGATGGCGGTCATGGCGGTACCGTCCTTTCTGGACTGCTCCAGTTCGGCGATCGTGCGGGAGACGGTCGCGGCCAGGGTGTCCAGCCGGTCCCGTTCGGTGAGCAGCCGTCGATGGTGTCCGCGCAGGGCCTCCACCGTGTCGACCCGGTCGGCCAGGACCCTGCCGATCTCCGGCAGTCCGACGTCCAACGCCCGCAGTACGAGGATCTGCTGGAGCAGCAGGAGTTGGTGCTCCTCGTAGTAGCGGCGGCCGTTGGAGGCGATGCCGGCCGGGGGCAGCAGACCGATCTCGTCGTAGTGCCGCAGGGTCCGGGCGGTCACCCCCGACATCCGGGCGACCTCGGAGATCGGCCAGTCCTTCGCCACGTCCTCACTCCCTCACGAGCGCCTCACGGGGCCGGTTCCTCCGGCCCCGGTCATGACCGTAGAAGCTGCCGCAGCGGCAACTTCAAGTCCGCGTCCGGGCCGGTCGGAGGACCGGCCCGGACGCGGCGGCCGGTCTCGGCACCGGCCCTCCGTGACGGTGACGGAGAGGCTCACCGTGATGTTCTCCAGCACCGACTCGGGCTCCGGCGCGACACGCCCGGACAGAACGGGGCGTCGACGTCCTCGGCCGTGACCTCGAACAGGTCCACGGACGGGTCCGGGTCCTCGTCGTGGGGGTCTCTCGCATCGCCGACGTACACGATGCCGCCCGCGACGCAACGATCGGCGGCCGGCGGGCGTCTCACCGGGTGTGATGGATCTTCCCGAGACCATGAGCTTCGCCGACACCGAGGACGAGGACGAGCGCGTGCGATCCGGCCCGCTGTGGCGTCATGCGCTGTGGGCGGCGATCGTGACCGCCGCCGGCCTGACGCTGGGGTGGCTGGGCGCCCTGTTCCGGATCGGCCCGGAGGAGTACGGCCTGCCGCCCGCCGCCCCGGGAGCGCTCTGGCCCTATCTGCTCGCCTGGGCCGTGATCGGCCTGGCGCTGGGCGCCGTCCTGCGGTTCGTGGCGGCCAAGGTGCCGGTCTACGCCCCGTCCGAGGTCCTCCTCGGCACGGTCATGATCGGCACCCGGCTGTCCCTGGGCTGGCGGCCGGAGCCCCTCGAAGTCGCGGGCCTGGCCGGGGCGGCGCTGCTCCTGGTCGCCTTCTGGTGCGCCGTCGCCCTGCGCGGGGCGGCCGTCGTGTCCCGGGAAAACCCTTAGGTTCCCCGCCCGCGAGGTCCCGTCCGGCCCGCGGGGCCCGTCCGACACGCCGCGGACTCGGGCGCCGGTGACGGGGGAGAGGCCGGGCGCGCGGGGCACACTGGGGCAACCCCCGCATCCCCGTACGAAGGAGCGTGCCGTGGCACTCACCCGTGACGAGCGCGAACAGTTCCTCGCCGAACCCCGAGTCGCCGCCCTGTCCGTCGCGTCGCCGGGCAGCGACCGGGCCCCGCTCAGCGTTCCCATCTGGTACCAGTACGCACCGGGCGGCGACGTGCGCATCCTCACCGGACGCACCTCCCGCAAGGCCGAACTGATCGCGGCGGCGGGCCGGTTCACCCTCCTGGTCGACCGGCTGGAGCCGACCATCCGCTACGTCTCCGTCGAGGGACCCGTCGTCGACACCCGTCCCGCCACGCGCGCGGACCTGGAGGAGGTGTCGGCACGCTACCTCCCGGCGGAGAAGGTCGCCGGCTACGTGGACTTCGCCTGGCAGAACCACGGCGAGCAGGTGGTGATCACCCTGCGCCCCGAGCGCTGGGTCAGCTCGGACCTCGGCCAGGTCTGAGCCCCGGCCGCCCGGCCCGCGCGACGGGGTCCCGCCCTGGCGGGCCGGACCGGGGCGCCCCGCCATGTGTGGGCGACACCGGCACGGGGGAGGCGCGCCCCATGCACTCCTGGACTCTCGACGACATGCCCGACCTCTCCGGCTCCACCGCCGTGGTCACCGGCGCCAACAGCGGCATCGGCGCGGTGACCGCCCTCGTCCTGGCCCGCTCCGGCGCGCGCACCGTTCTCGCGTGCCGCGACCCGGAGCGGGGACGGCGGGCCGTGGACGCCGTCCGCCGGGCCGCGCCCGGTTCGGACGCCCGGCTCGTCCGCCTCGACCTGGCCGATCTGAGCAGTGTGGCCGAGGCCGCGGAGGCCATCGCGAAGGAGGTCGACGGGCGGCTCGACCTCCTGGTGAACAACGCCGGCGTGATGGCCCTGCCGCACCTCCGTACGGCGGACGGTTTCGAGATGCAGTTCGGCACCAACCACCTGGGCCACTTCGCCTTGACCCACCGGCTCCTGCCCGTCCTCGGGGTCCTGGGGCCGGCGCGCGTGGTGACGCTCTCCTCGCTCGGGCACCGCATCGGCCGTATCGATCTCGGCGACCTCGACGCCGAGCGCGCGTACAGCAAGTGGAGGGCCTACGGCCAGTCCAAGCTCGCCAACCTGCTGTTCACGAACGAACTGGACCGGCGGGCCCGCGCCGCGGGCCGGAACCTGGTCGCGCTCGCGGCCCACCCCGGCCTCGCCGCGACGGAGCTGGGGCAGGCCGGGCCCCGTCTGGCCGGGCGGAACTGGGCGGCGAGGCTGGAGCGCGCCTCGCGTCTGTACACCCAGCCGGCATCGGCGGGGGCCCTGCCCGTGCTGTACGCCGCGCCCCTGCCGGACGCGCCGGGCGGCTCCTACTACGGCCCAGCCCGCCTGGGCGAGACCCGGGGAGCCCCGGCGCCCGCCCGGTCGTCGCGGCGCGCCCGGGACCCGCTGATGGCACGGGCGCTGTGGGACGAGTCGGCCCGGCTCACCGGGCTGGACGCCGACGCCGTGTGACGCCTCCCCGGTACGGGGCGGCCGGTGCCGGTGCAGAGGCGAAAACACCTCGCGCGGCCCGCGTCGGGTCGGTAGGAAGGGACGATGGACACCGAAGCGCTGGACCCCCTGGAAGCGCTGATCGCCGAGCGGGCCTGTGAGCGGCTGGTCGTCGAGTTCGTGCGCCGACTCGACCTCGGTGAACCGGGCGACGTGGCAGAGCTGTTCACCCCCGACGGGGTCTGGGAGTGGGCCGAGGGGGACCGGCGGATCGAGGGGCGCGAGGCTCTGCGCGGCTACTTCGGCGGACCGACCGAACGGCTGGAGCCCGCCGCGCACCCGCGACCGGGGGACGCCCGGCGCGAGGGGTGACCGGTGCCCGGTGCCCGGCAGGAGGACCTGCCGGGCACCGGGGGCGTACGCGCGGGAGGCGTGCGGGGGGTCAGACCGCCGGGGCCGGGAAGGTCGGGTACTCCACGCCGGAGACGTGCTGGACGACCCGGATGACCTGGCACGAGTAGCCGAACTCGTTGTCGTACCAGAGGTAGAGGATCGCGTTGTCGCCGTCGACCTTGGTGGCGCCCGCGTCGACGATCGAGGCGTGCCGCGAGCCGATGAAGTCGCTGGAGACCGCGTCGGGCGCGCTGATGAAGTCGATCTGGCGCTTGAGCGGCGAGGCCAGCGACACGTTCCGGAGGTAGTCGAGGACCTCCTCGCGGGTGGTCTCGCGCTCCAGCCGCAGGCTGAGGATGGCGATCGAGACGTCCGGCACCGGCACGCGGATCGAGCTGCCGGTGATCGGCGCCTTCAGCTCGGGCAGCGCCTTGGCCACGGCCGAGGCGGCCCCGGTCTCGGTGATGACCATGTTGAGCGCCGCCGAACGGCCACGGCGGTCCGAGCCGTGGTAATTGTCCAGCAGGTTCTGGTCGTTGGTGTACGAGTGGACGGTCTCCACGTGCCCGCGCAGCACGCCGTACTCGTCCGCCATCGCCTTCAGCGGCGGCACGATCGCGTTGGTCGTGCAGGACGCGCAGGACAGGATCCGCTCGTCCGGCTTGACCGTGTCGTGGTTGACGCCGTGCACGATGTTCGGGACGTCGCCCTTGCCCGGCGCGGTGAGCACCACCTTGGCGATGCCCGGCCGGAGGTGGTTGGAGAGGCCCTCGCGGTCCCGCCACCTGCCGGTGTTGTCGATCAGGATGGCGTCCTTGATGCCGTACGCCGTGTAGTCGACCTCCCTCGGGTCGTCCGAGTAGATCATCTGGATCTCGTTGCCATTGGCGATGATCTTGTTGTTCGCCTCGTCCACGGTGATCGTGCCCTGGAACTGGCCGTGGATCGAGTCGCGCCGCAGCAGCGAGGCGCGCTTGACGATGTCCTGCCCGGAACCCCTGCGGACGACGATGGCCCGCAGGCGCAGACCGTTGCCCGAACCGGCCTTCTCGATGAGCAGGCGGGCGATGAGCCGGCCGATGCGGCCGAAGCCGTAGAGCACCACGTCACGCGAGGCGCGGCGCTCGATCTTGTTGTCGCCCGTCGCCCCGGCGACGGCCTCCGCCGTGAACTCCTCGACGGAGAGTCCGCGCCCGTCGGCCCGGTAGGTGGCGGCCAGCATGCCTATGTCGATCTGGGACGGGCCGAGGTCGAGTGTCGTCAGCGCCCGCAGGAACGGCATCGTCTCGGTGACGGAGAGTTCCTCACCGGCGATCTGCCGGGCGAAGCGGTGGGTCTTGAGGATGCTGACCACCGACTTGTTCACCAGGGAGCGGCTGTGCAGCAGGACGTTGACGTCCTGCTCGCGGTGCAGCTTCCCGATGATCGGGATCATCGACTCCGCGATCTCCTCGCGGTGCATCCAGTTGGTGAACGAGTCGTCATTGACAGTCACAAGTTTATCTTTCGAGCTAGGCGGCGCTCATATGCTAACCGGCGGCCTCCTCGCCCCGTCGAGTGGTCCCCCGCCCGGTGCGGGCTCCCCTCGCCCGGTCCGGGCGGGGCCGGTGCGTCCGGCGCGGTGGCGGCCCGTTCGGCGCTCCGGGGCGAATCGGGGCCAAGGCGGCCCAATCGGGCGCGCGTGCGAGAGGTCATACCAGAGTGGGACGGATGGCGGGCAAGTTCGACAACTGCCCGTCGCGCATACGTCATTGACGACTACCGTGTGTGCCCGGTGATCAACGGTGGGCTCACAACGTTCGGGCCTGCCCGACCGATGACCCGCGCCTGACCGACCACCGTAGGGGCCACCGCATGGACGCCGGCACGACCGCCGGCCCCCGGTGCCCCCTGTACCGAGGACGCTGATGTCTCAACTTCGCGCACCCGACGCGCGACCGGACCGCCGTGAAGGCGGGCGGCACGGCCGCCCCGGCACGCGCGCCCACACGGCCACGAGCAGGCCGCGCCCCGCAGGGCCTCCCCCCGACGCCCGCATACGGCCCCAGTTGCTGCGGACCGCACTGCTCCCGGCCATCGCCGCCGTGCTCAGCGGGGCCGCGGCCGTCATCTTCACCGTCCGCGCCGGCGCCGTCGACGCCTCGCCCAGCCTCTGGGCGGCGCTCGGCGGATCCGCGGCGCTCGCCGTCGCCGCCGTCGCCGCCGCCTACCTCGGGGCCAACCGCGTCTCGGGTCAGGTGCTCGACCGGGCCCTCGCGCTCCGGCGCGCCAGCGCCCAGGGCCAGGCCGAGCTGCGACGGGTGATGGAACAGCTCCGCAACGGGGAAACCGTCACCGCCCGACCGCCCGCGCAGCCCGCGGCGCCCGGCGCCGACGCCTTCGACCTGCTCGGCCAGGAGATGGCACGGGCCCAGGAAGCCTCCGTCGCCGCGGTCGTCCAGGCGTCCCAGCTGTTCAGCAGCGCCGGCAACGACCAGAAGGTCGAGGTCTTCGTCAACCTCGCGCGACGGCTGCAATCCCTCGTCCACCGCGAGATCCAGATCCTCGACGAGCTGGAGCACGAGGTCGAGGACCCCGACCTCCTCAAGGGCCTCTTCCACGTCGACCACCTCGCCACCCGGATCCGCCGCCACGCGGAGAACCTCGCCGTGCTCGGCGGAGCCGTCTCCCGGCGGCAGTGGAGCAACCCGGTCACCATGACCGAGGTGCTCCGCTCGGCCATCGCCGAGGTCGAGCAGTACCCCAGGGTCAAGCTGGTCCCGCCGATGGAGGGCACCCTGCGCGGCCACGCCGTCGCCGACGTGATCCACCTGCTGGCCGAGCTGGTCGAGAACGCCACGGTCTTCTCCGCCCCGCACACCCAGGTCCTGCTCCGCGTCCAGCACGTCACCGCCGGCCTCGCCCTGGAGGTGGAGGACCGCGGGCTGGGGATGCCGGACCACGAGCAGAGGCGGATGAACGCCCTGCTCTCCGACCCCGACCAGGTCAACGTCGCCCACCTGCTCCAGGACGGGCGGATCGGCCTGTTCGTCGTCTCGGCCCTGGCCCGCCGCCACGGCATCGCCGTCCGCCTCCAGAGCAACATCTACGGCGGTACGCAGGCGGTGCTCGTCCTCCCGCAGTCGCTGCTCGGGACCGACCCCGACGCCCCGCCCTCGCCCGACGCCGTGCCCGTGCCGCCCCCGGGCGCCGTGCACCGGCCGCCGGTCGAGCCCCAGGCGCCGGCCGTCCCGCCGCGGAGCGGTGCGGCCCGTCCCTCCGAGGACGGCTCGCACCGGAGGCCCGGCCGCGAGCAGGACGCCGGACCGCGACCGCCGGCGGACGACCCCCCGCGCAACGGCCCGCCGCAACCGCCCGCGGGCGAGGCCCCGCCCCTCCCGCTGCGCGCCGAACGCATCGACCGCCCCGCGTCGCCCGCCTCCCCGCCCGAGCAGGACGACCGCTCCGCCCACGAGCGCGACGACCGCCCGGCTCCGTCCTCCCGGCCCGAACTGCCCAAGCGGACGAACCAGGAATCCCTCGTCCCCCAGTTGCGCGAGGCACCCGCCCCGCGCGTCGAGGACGAGCACGCCCTGCACGACCCGGGCCTCATGGCCGCCTTCCGGCGCGGCGTCGATCTCGCCGAGGCCCAGACCGCCCAGGAGGAGAGCCCCGACGGCGGATACGGGGCCCCCGGCGGCACGGGGGCCGGGGGGCAGGCCGCCCTCGACGCCCCGCTGGAATCCCTCTCGCCCCTTCCCGTACGCGGAGCGACCGTCCAGCCCGGCCTCCCCGGCCCGGCCGGGGAGCCGCGGCCGGAACACGCGCTGCCCGCGGCCGGCCTGCCCGTACCGGACAGCTACCCGCCCGACGCGTACCCGCACGACAGCCCCCCGTACGGGCGCGGCGCCCACGACCGGAGCGCCCACGACCGCGAACCGGGCGAACCCGGAGCGTTCGCGGCCGACCCCTTCCTGCCGGGCCGGATCCTCCCGGAACCGCGCAAAGACGCCACCTTCAAGGAGCAGACACCATGACGACCGACATGCCGTCCGGCCAGGTCACGGACCTGGACTGGCTGCTGAGCGGACTGGTCCAGCGCGTGCCCTACACGCGCAGCGCGGTCCTCCTCTCCGCCGACGGGCTGGTGAAATCCGTGCACGGCATGGACCCCGACAGCGCCGACCACATGGCGGCCCTGGCCGCCGGGCTCTACTCGCTGGGCCGCAGTGCCGGGGCCCGCTTCGGCGACAACGGGGACGTCCGGCAGGTGGTCGTCGAACTGGACTCCACCCTCCTGTTCGTCTCCACCGCCGGATCCGGCACCTGCCTCGCCGTCCTCTCGGGGCGCGAGGCGGACGCCGCGGTGCTCGGCTACGAGATGGCGATGCTGGTCAAGAGTGTCCGCCCCTATCTGACGACCCCGTTGCGGCAGCCGGCCGGGTCGCAGTTCACCCCGGGGCACTGAGGATGCCGGCCCCGCAGGACGGGCCCCTGCTCGACGACGCGGCCGGCCGGCTGATCCGCCCGTACACGATCAGCAACGGCCGCACCCGGCCGTCCACCGCGTTCGACCTGCTGTCCCTGATCATGGCCACGGGCATCGAGCCGGACATTCCGCTCGGCCCGGAGCACGCCGTGGCCCTCGGCATGTGTGAAGGGCCGATGTCCGTCGCCGAGATCGCCGCGCACCTCCGGCTGCCCGCGGTCGTCGCCAAGGTCATCCTCTCCGACCTGGTGGCCTGCGGCGCGGTCACCGCGCACGCCCCCGCTTTCCACGACATGCCCACCGACCGATCCCTGCTGGAGGCAGTACTCGATGGTTTACGACGACAGCTCTGACCGCACCCGAACCTCCGCGTTCTTCCCCGTGGCACTCAAGGTCCTGGTCGCCGGTGGATTCGGCGTCGGCAAGACGACGTTCGTGGGCGCGGTCAGCGAGATCGCCCCGCTGTCCACCGAGGAACTGCTGACCCAGGTCAGTGTGGGGACGGACAACCTGGAGGGGGTCGAGTCCAAGACGGCCACCACCGTCGCCATGGACTTCGGCCGCATCACCCTCTCCGAGCAGCACGTGCTCTACCTGTTCGGCACACCGGGCCAGGAACGCTTCTGGTTCATGTGGGACGAACTCTCCCAGGGCGCCCTCGGCGCCGTGGTGCTGGCCGACACCCGGCGCCTCGCCGAATGCTTCGCCGCCGTGGACTTCTTCGAACGGCGCGGCATCGGATTCATCGTCGCCGTCAACGAGTTCGACGGCGCCTACCGCTACGAGCCGGACGAGGTCCGCGCCGCGCTCGACCTCGGGCCCGAGGTCCCCGTCGTCCTGTGCGACGCCCGGATCGCGAGCTCCGGCACGGGCGCCCTCGTCACCCTCGTACAGCACCTCATCAACGCCACCACGGCGCCCGCACCGCTGCAGACCTTCGGAGCCCACCCGTGACGTCCTTCGCCACCGGCCGGATGCTCCTCACGCCCACCGACCGGCACGGTCCGGCCCGCGCCGAACGGCTGCGCAGACTGGACCTGGGCGAACGCCCCGACGCCTCCTACGACAACTTCGACGCCTTCGCCGACAAGGTGGCCGAAGTCACCGCCTCCCCCTTCTCGATGGTCAACTTCATCGACGAGAACCGGCAGTTCTTCGCCGGACTGCACACTCCGACGGGCAACCGCGGTGGCCGGGAGCTCGGTTCGGCCGCGGCGGGCAGCAACCGCAGCAGCCGGTACATGGCCCGCGACCACGGCTACTGCCCGCACGTCCTCGTCCGGCGCAAGGCCCTCGTCCTGGACGACGTCTGCGACTACCCGCGCTTCGCGGGGAATCCGGTGGTGGACGACATAGGCATCCGCTCCTACCTCGGGGCGCCGCTGATCGACCGCACCGGCATCGCGCTGGGCACCGTCTGTGCCGTCGACACCGTGCCGCGCCCCTGGGGGCGGGCCGGGCTCGACACCATCAAGTCGCTCGCCCATGAGCTCGTCCGCCAGATCGACGACCGGGAGGGCCACCACCCCATCTGACCCCCCGCAGCCGGTGCCGTTCTCAACTCCCGGGCGGCGCACCGGTGCTGCCCCGCAGGACCACGTTCCCCTCGATCCGCAGCACCCGGGAGCGTCCCGCCCCCGAAGGCGTCCGCAACGCGAGGGCGATGACCTGCTCGCCCATCTCCGTGAGCGGCAGCGCCACCGTGGTCAGCGGCGGCGACACCTCACGCACGACGGGAATGTCGTCGAACCCCGCCAGCGACATGTCCTCGGGAACACGTACGCCGGCCTCCCGCAGCGCGGCGAGCGCTCCGACGGCCATCACGTCGGTCACCGCGAACACACAGGTGGGCCGCGAGCCCCCGGAGGCCAGCAGCTGTCGTGCCGCCGCGTGTCCGCCCTCCCGGGTGAACGCACCCCGCACCACGCGCTCCAGCGTGATGCCCGCCCGTGCGAGCCCCTCACGAAAGCCCGCCAACCGGTCGGCCACGGTGGTCAGTTCGGGAGGACCGCTGAGCACCGCGAACTCCCGGTGGCCCAGCGCCACCAGTGAGGCCGCGAGTGCCGCGGCCCCGGCCCGGTTCTCCGGCTGCACGGTGTCCACCCGCATGCTCCGGTGCCGGCTGACCACCGCGACCCGCCCGCCCGCCCGGACGTACGGCTCCAGCTCCGCGTCCATCGCCCGCTCCCAGGCGCGGTCCTGGAAGCCGGAGCCGATCAGCAGGATGGCCCGGGCGCGCTGGGCCCGCAGCATCGAGACGTACGCGATCTCCCGGGCGGGCTCGCGGAAGGTGGAGGCCAGCATCACCAGCAGGTCCTGTTCGGCGGCGGCGCGCATCACTCCGCCGGCGATGCCCGCGAAGTACGGGTCGCCGACGTCGTGGCAGATCAGCCCGACCGTGCGGTTGCCCTCGGGGCTCGCGAGGGCCTGGGCGTGGGCGTTGGGGATGTAGCCGAGGAGATCGGCCGCCGCGCGGACCCGCCCGCGCAGGTCGTCGCGGACCCGGGCGGTGCCGTTCAGCGCCCGGGAGGCGGTGGCGAGCGAGACGCCCGCCTCGCGCGCGACGGCGTCGAGCGTCACATGGGCGGCGGGGGCCCGGCGTCGCGTATCGGGATGGACCGGTGTTTCCCGTTCACTCAACTCGACCCCCAGGGGTGCGGTGGTGGCAGGGCCCCGAAACTTCGGGACGACCTCTTGACCGTGCGAGCGAGCAGTCATTAGCGTGGCGGCACCTTACCAGAAAGCGCTTTCTGAAAGCGCCTTCACGGTGCGGGTCCGCAGCATCGCACCCTTGCGCAGGTCTCCACAACTGCCCCCGAAGTCCAGGGAGTTCACCGTGAGTCAGAGCGCGTTGGCCAAGCGCCCCGCCGATGTCGCGGGGGTCGCCCGCAGGGACGGCCCCACGGCCGGGGAACGGCTCGCCCGAGCGGCGGAGCAGAGCTGGCGGCCCCTTACCCTGCTGCTGGCCGCTCTGGTGGCCTGGTGGGTGATCGCCGCCGCCGAGCTGATCGAGCCCTACCTCGTGCCCTCGCCCGGCGCCACGCTCGACGTCCTGACCTCCAAAACCGGTTACCTCTGGCAGCACACCTGGGTGACGACGTACGAGACGCTCCTCGGCTTCATCATCGCGGTCGCCGTCGGTGTGCTCGCCGCGGTGGTGATGGTCTACTCCTCGACGGTGGAGCGCACGCTCTACCCGATCCTGCTTTTCGCCCAGGTCGTGCCGAAGATCGCCATCGCCCCGCTGTTCGTGGTGTGGCTCGGGTTCGGCATCGCCCCCAAGATCCTCATCGCCGTCCTCATCGCCTTCTTCCCGGTGGTGATCTCGATGGTCACCGGACTCAAGGCGGTCGACCCCGAGATGCTCCAGCTCTCCGCCACCATGGGGGCGAAGCCCTGGCAGACCTTCGTGAAGATCCGGTTCCCGGCCTCCCTGCCGCACCTGTTCTCCGGGCTCAAGGTGGCCGTCACCCTCGCGGTGACCGGTGCGGTCGTCGGTGAGTTCGTCGGGGCGAACGAAGGGCTCGGCTACGTCATCCTCCAGGCCAACGGCAACCTCGACACCCCGATGCTCTTCGCGGGGCTGCTGGTGATGTCGCTGATCGGCGTCGTGCTGTTCGTCGTCGTCGAGATCGCCGAGAAGCTGCTCCTGCCGTGGCACGCCAGCCGGCGTGAGTCCTCGGCCACCACCACGTTCTGAAACCCCCGTCGCGAGAAGGGCCAGCCCATGCACGCGCGCAGACTCCTCATCGGTGTCGTACCCCTCGCCCTGGTGGCCGCCACCGCCTGCGGCGGCGAGGACGCGTCGACCAGTACCAGTGACTCGGGCAAGAAGCTCGACAAGGTCACGCTGACGCTCAACTGGTATCCGTACGGCGAACACGCGCCGTTCTACTACGGCAAGCAGCAGAAGATCTTCGAGAAGCACGGCATCGACCTGGACATCCGGGCCGGGCAGGGCTCCCAGAAGACGGTCCAGGCCACGGCCGCCGGGCAGAGCGACTTCGGCTGGGCCGACACCCCGGCCCTGCTCGCCGGTGTCGACCAGGGCGTCCGGGTGAAGAGTCTCGGCGTCTTCCTCCAGACCACTCCCGCCTCCGTGCAGTCCTTCGACGCCGAGGGCATCGAAGGACCCGCCGACCTCAAGGGGCGGACCATCGCGGGCACGGCCGGGGACGCGCTGTCCAAGACGTTCCCGATCTTCCTGAAGAAGAACGGCATGGGGGAGTCGGACGTCAGCGTCCAGAACACCGACCCGGCGGGCAAGATCGCCGCGGTGATCTCGGGGAAGACCGACGGGCTGCTCGGCTACGCGAGCGACCAGGGCCCGATCATGCAGGACAAGGCCGGGAAGCCGGTCTCCTACATCCGGTTCTCCGAGCACGGGCTGAACTTCTACTCCAACGGGCTGCTCGCCGGGCAGAAACTCCTCGGCGCGAAGCCGGAGGTGGCGGAGCGCATGGTGAAGGCGGTCAGCGAGGCGTGGGCGGCCGCCGCGAAGGCGCCCGAGCCGGCCGTGGCGGCGATGGAGGGAGCCTCCGAGCAACTGCCGCCGAAGGCCGTGCTGTCCGAGCAGTTCGCCACGACGCTGACCCTGCTGCACACGGCCGCCACCGAGGGCAAGGCGCCCGGCGTCAACACCGAGGCGGACTGGCAGCAGACCATCGACGTGTTCGCCGAGGCGGGCATGGTCACGAAGCCGAAGGCCGTGGCGGAGTACTGGGACACCGACAAGGCGCTGAAGGGATGACGATGCAGAAGCAGCAGACGACACCGCGTACCGCGCAGGCCACCGGGGCGGCCCCCTCGGCGGCGGTCCGGCTCGCGGACGTGTCGGTCCGCTTCCGCAGCAAGAAGCGCGACGTCACCGCGATCGACGACGTGTCGCTGGACGTGGCGCCGGGGGAGTTCATCGCCATCGTCGGACCGTCGGGATGCGGCAAGTCCACCCTTCTCAAGCTGGTGGCCGGTCTGCTCACGGCCTCCTCGGGGGAGGTCCTGCTCGGCGGCGAGCGCGTCACCGGACCCCGGCACGACATCGGTTACGTCTTCCAGCGCGCGGCCCTGCTGGAATGGCGCTCGGCGCTGCGCAACATCCTGCTCCAGGCGGAGATCCGCCGCCTGGAGCCGACCGTGGCGCGCGCCAGGGCCGACGAGCTGATCCGGATGACCGGGCTGACCGGATTCGAGGACGCCCATCCGCACGAACTCTCCGGCGGAATGCAACAACGCGTCGCACTCTGCCGGGCGTTGCTCCACGAGCCGCCGGTCCTCCTGATGGACGAGCCGTTCGGCGCGCTCGACGCCCTCACCCGCGAGCAGATGAACACCGAGCTGAACCGGATCTGGCGGACCACCGGCACCACGGTCCTGCTGGTCACCCACTCCATCTCGGAAGCCGTCTACCTGGCCGACCGGGTCGTGGTGATGAGCCCGCGCCCCGGCACCGTCACGGAGGTCATCGAGGTGGGCCTGCCCGCCGAGCGCGACTACAGCGAGACGCTGGGCCGCCCGGAGTTCCGCGCCGCGGCGGCGCACATCCGGGATCTGCTGGGCGCGGTGTCCGCTCAGGACTGAGGGGTGCGCCCCGAGGGGGCGGGAAGCGGCGGAAGGTACGTGCCGGGCAGGCCCGCTGCCCGGCACGGTCGTGTTGTCGGCGCGCGGTGCGGACTACGACCGTACGGTCACGGCGGCGATGCCCGCCGCCCGCAACTCGCTCGCCAGCAGTTCGATCTCGGGCCCAGTGCCGAGATGTCCGCCGTCGAGTATCAGTTCCAGCGCCGCCCGGGCTTCGGCGAGCGTCCGACCGCCGTGCGACCGCAGAACACGGAGGGCGGGAAGCGACCGGACCGGGCGGTCCGGCACGGACAGCCGGAAGACACCGTGCTCGGCGAGCATCCGGCCGCGCAGCGGCTCGGGGAGGGTGCCGTCGCACACCAGCGTCGTCTCCCCGCAGCGGGAGCACTGGTGCTCCTCGTCCCAGCGCAGCCGGTCGTCCACCACGGCCTGCGTTCCCGAACAGCGCGTGGCCGCCCCGCATCCGTCGCAGGTGGTCGACCAATGGACCGTCGCGCACTTCACCGTGACCGCACCCCGTTCGGTAGGTGGGCCCATAGTGCCACCCGTGCCACTCCGTGAGGCGCCGCGGCTCCGCCCGGGGCCGGACGGCGGTCCGGCCCCGGGCGCGGTACCGCACCCGGGGCCGGACCGCCGGCGCCTTCGCTCAGTAGCGCAGCCGGGACAGATAGCGGTAACTGGCCCGCGCCGAGGCGAACGGGTCGGCCGGGGCGTCGTGCTCCACCAGCCACTGCTTCACCCCGCCCTGCCGCGCGGTGTCGAACATGGCCGGGAAGTCCAGGATCCCCGACCCGACGTCAGCGAAGTCCCCGTTCGGCGCCATGTCCTTCACGTGGAGCGCGGGGAACCGGTCCCGGTGCCGGAGGAACAGTTCCCCCGGGTCGGACGAGCCGCCCTTGGCCGCCCAGTAGAGGTCCAGCTCGAAGCCGACCAGCTCCGGATCCGTCTCGTCGAGCAGGATGTCGTACAGGCTGTGGCCGTCCACCACCTCGTGGTCGCCGCCGTGATTGTGGTACAGCAGCTTCAGCCCGGACTCCCGGGCGGCCAGGCCCGCCCGGTTGAACTGCCGGGCCACCTCCCGGTATCCGTCCGGTGAGTGCAGCGAACCCGGCAGGCTCGGCACCACGATCCACCGGCCGCCCAGGGTGTGCACGTCCTCCAGCGCCCGCGGCAGCCCGGAGCCGGTGACGATGTCGTAGCCGACGTGCTCCAGCACGGCCTTGAGCCGGTTCCGGTCCAGCATCCGCCTGATCGCGGCGGGGGAGTTGCCGTGCCGGCCGCTGACGCCGACCGTCGCGTACCCGATCTCCGCGAGCTGCTCCAGCGTCCCCGCGAAGTCCGCCGCGAGCGGCGTCCGCATCGTGTACAGGTGCATGCCGATCCCCGACGGAGGGATGCGCCGGCAGCCCCGCCGCCCGGCCGCGGCGGCCGGGGCCGCGCCGATCCCGACGGCGGCCACCGCCCCCAACGCCGCACCGAGGAAAGCTCGTCGGGCTCCGTTCGTGGGCATCGTTCCCATGGGGCTCCTCACTTCACGTCGATGCGGACGGCGCCGGTGCTCGTGTCGCCCTTGTCGTCGGTGACCGTCAGCCGCGCGGTGTAGGCGCCCCCGCGCTCGTAGGTGTGCTTCGCCGTCGCACCCTCGGGCCCGGACGGCTTCACGTTGTCGCCGAAGTCCCAGTGGTACGAGGCGATCGTGCGGCCCTTGGCCGGTGTGACCGTGCTGCTGAGCGACACGGCGAGGGGAGCGGTGCCGGACACGGGACCGGCCTTCACCCTCACCGTGGTCCCGGCCTTCTTCTCGACGCCCGGACCGTTGAAGTGCAGCCAGTCGACCGAGAGCAGATCGGCCTTGCCGGGAGCCCAGTCCGGGTGGGTGAACACGGCGTACAGCGTGGTCGTGCCGCCCGGGTCTTTGAGCTTCGTCGTCGGAGAGACCAGCTTCTCCCAACCGCCGGTGTTCGGGATGCTCACCGAGCCCAACAGGGCGCCGGTGGGGGAGCCGGCCCGGAATTCCACCGTGCCGCCGAGACCGCCGGAGGACGCGCCCACCGTCACGGACTCGACGCCCTTGAGGTTCACCGGTTCGAAGGCGATCCAGTCGCCGGCCTCGATCTCGGTCAGCCGCTTGCCGCCGGAGGCGTCGGCCCGGCTTCCGGTCTCCGCGCCGCCGTTCGCCCCGCCCGTCGCCGTACGGTGCTCGGCCTCGCGGAAGGAGGTCCGCAGGGTCAGCGAGGTGGACCCGGTCAGCGCCGGGGCGTCGGGCGCGCCCCGGTCCTCGTACTGTGCGGTGATCCCGTAGTAGAGGTTCTGCCCCGGGCCATGGCTGTCCCCGGCGTCCGTGATGATCTCGCCCGTGCAGCCGGTGTAGTTGTCCAGGGGATGCAGATGGGTGTCATGGCCGAGCTGCGACTGCACCACGACCCGCGAGCAGTCGATCCGACCACTCCCGCCGTCCTCCGCGTCGGTCACCTTCACCGTGAACGGGATCGTGTCCCCGAAGCTGAACATCCCTCCGTCCGGAGGCTGTTGGATCGTCACCTCGGGCCTGGTGTTGCCCACGGTGATGTCCTGCACCGCGAGCGCCGTCAGTTCGCCGGGGCCGGTCACGGTCAGCCGCGCGGTGTGCAGTCCTTTGGCGGTGTACGTGTGCGTGGGATCGGCCTCGGTCGAGTCCGTGGTGCCGTCGCCGTCGAAGTCCCAGGCGAAGGTGACCGGTTGGTCGCCCGGCAGGCCCGAGCCCGCGCTGGAGAACCTCACGGTCAGCGGATCCGTCCCGCTGTCCCGGTCGACGGAGATCTTGGCGTCGGGCAGCCGGCCGTCGCCGACGTAGTCGATCCGGTAGATCCCGGCGCCC
Organism: Streptomyces griseus; assembly: GCF_900460065.1. Lineage (GTDB taxonomy): Bacteria > Actinomycetota > Actinomycetes > Streptomycetales > Streptomycetaceae > Streptomyces > Streptomyces griseus. The sequence continues at coordinate 75,640 of NZ_UAVD01000029.1, forward strand.
TCGTTGCTGCCGCCCCGCCCGGTTCCGCTGCCGAGGCCGAAGTCGATGACGTACATCGCTCCGTCAGGACCGAAGTCCGCGTCGAAGGGCTGGTTCCACTCCATGTCCTCGAAGATGCCGTTGATCGACTGGAGGTCGCCCGCCTGCACGGGGTCGAACCGGGGGTCGGTGAAGCTCTGGTCCTCGCGCTGGTAGGAGAACGTCTTGAACCAGCGGCGGGTCAGCTCGTAGTTGAACGCCTTCCCCTCGAAGTACTCCGGGAACTTGGTCCGGTAGGTGTTGTCCGGGTCGTAGTCGTAGACCGGACCGCCCATCGGCCCGCCCCCGCCGGTGCCCACCTCGGGGAACTCGGCCGAGGCGGAGTAGGCGTACCAGACCGTGGCGGGCTGGGCCGGCGGCAGCTCCCGCAGGCCGGTGTTGTTCGGCGAGTCGTTGACCAGCGCCGAGCAGTCGAACCGGGGACCGGACGTCTTCGTCGCGAAGTCGTAGTCGTTGAACGGGGTGTTGTTCCCGATGCAGTACGGCCAGCCGAAGTTGCCCGCCTCGGTGATACGGGTGTACTCGACCGTGCCCTCCGGCCCCCGGTCCGCCTTCGCCTCGCGGGCGTCGGGGCCGTAGTCCGCGACCATCAGGGCCCCGCTGATCGGGTCGGTGGTGATCCGGAACGGGTTGCGCATGCCCATCGCGTAGATCTCGGGCCGTGTCCTCTCCGTACCCGGGGCGAAGAGGTTGCCCTCGGGAACGGAGTACGTGCCGTCGTCCTCGGGGGTGATCCGCAGGATCTTCCCGCGGAGGTCGTTGGTGTTGCCGGCGGTCATCTGCGCGTCCCAGGCCCGGCGGCCCGCGCCCTCGTCGATCGGGGTGAAGCCGTCCGAGGCGAACGGGTCGGTGTTGTCGCCGGTCGCCGCGTACAGGTTGCCGTCCTTGTCGAAGGCGAGCGAACCGGCCATGTGGGAGTTGGCCCGGCCCTCACCGCGCAGCGTCGGAACGGTCAGCAGCCGCTTCTCGGACGCCGGGTCGACGGTGTCGCCGTCCGCGGTGAAACGCGACAGGTTCAGCCGCTTCTCGACCTTGTCGGAGTAGAGCAGGTACAGCCAGTTGTTCTCGGCGAAGCCGGGGTCGAGCGTCAGGCCCAGCAGCCCGTCCGACTGGCTGGTCATCTCCGGGGTGTACGCGAAGTCCAGCGCGGTGGAGACCTTCATCGTCTCCTGGTCGATCACCTTCAGCTTCCCGGTCCGCTGGGCGAAGAACACCCGGCGGTCGGGTGCGACGGCCAGCTCGAACGGGTCGGCCAGATCACTCGTGGCCAGCGGGGTCCGCTGGAACGAACCGGTGCGTGTCGCGGTGCAGTCGCCCTCCGCCACGCCGGCCGCCCACTGGATGCCGCCGAGCAGGTGCTGGACGAACGCCTCCTCCTGGAAGGCCGCCTTGTCATGCCCGCCCGCCGTGAACCAGGACCGGCCGCCGTCGTAGTTCTGGCACCAGGAGAACGGGTGGTCCACGCCCTCGTCCAGCCCGTCGATCCCGTCGCGCACCTTGATCTGGGCGAGGGTGTGCACCGTGGACGTGGGATTGGCGCGCCAGTTGTACCACTCCTCCTGGCGCTCCCAGAGGTCGGGAAGGTGCTCGGTCGAGGGGTGGGTGTGGTCGAGGACCTTGACCCGGCCGGTCTGCGGGGCGGGGTGCTTGTCGAAGATCGCGCCGACGAGCCCTTCGTACCACTCCCAGTCGCGTTCGCTGGCGGACGCGGAGTGCAGGCCGACCCAGCCGCCGCCGGCCCGGATGTACCGCTGGAGAGCGGCCCGCTCCTCCGCGTTCAGCAAGTCACCCGTCTCCGGTGTGGAGTTGGTGTTGTTGAAGACGACGGCCTGGAAGCGGCCGAGGTCGGCGTCGTTGAAGACCGAGGAGTCGGCGGTGGCCTCCACCTCGAAGTCGTGCTCGGCCCCGAGCTTCCGCACCGCCTCGATGCCGGCCGGGATCGAGGGGTGGTCGGAGTTGGTGACCTCGGAGTAGACGAGCACCCGGTACGAGGCCGCAGCCTGCGCGCCGGTCGGCGACGCCACCAGCAGGGCGAGGACCAGCGCCAGAAGCGAGGTGACGGCGATGAGGGGGGAGGGGCCGCCGGGGGGTCGGCCGACGCGGCCGGCCCGGCGTGACGAACGGCGTCTCATGGGGCGCTCCCTGTGCGGTAGATGCCGACTGTGGGGTGTAGAAAGCGCTTTCTGAAGTACGCCGTTCAGAGTAGGTTCAGTGTTCCGACGGGGTCAATGGGTCTGCGGGGCCCACCGTGCCCGTCGGGGCGCGGGGCCGGGTCGCGCGTGGATGTCAGTGCCGGGCGTTACGGTCGAATCCCGGCGAGAAGCCGCCGGCACCCCTCGAAACGGAGGCCCGGGATGACCGCCGACGCCGCGATCACCGCCGCCGATGTCCGCTCGGCCGCTCTGTCCCTGCCCGACACCACGGAGAAGCTCGCCTGGGGGCAGCCCACCTTCCGGGTGGCGGGCAAGATCTTCGCCTCGCTCGGCGACGACGGGACGGCGATGGGCGTGAAGTGCCCGCGGGAGGATCGCGCCGAGCTGATCGCCGCCGAGCCGGAGAAGTTCTTCGTCCGCGAGGGGCACGACGACCACTACGCCTGGATGCGCGTCCGGCTGTCCGCCCTGGAGGACGCGGACGAGCTGGCCGCCATCCTCGCCGACTCCTGGCGGCAGGTCGCCCCCCGCCGACTGGTGGCGGCGCACCCGGAACCGGACGTGCCGGAGGCCGGAGCGGGCGGGGGAGGGCCGGAGGAGGAGAGGTGAGGGGCGGAGGGCGAGCGCGGCGGGTGTCCGGTGGGGGCCGAGGGGGCGGCGGGCCGGGCCCGCGGCCTGCGCGGATCAGGGGCGCAGGAATCCGCCGATCCGCTGCCGCAGCCCCCGCGGGTCCAGGCCGTGCGCCGCGAGGTGCTCCTCCATCTGCCCGTACCGACGCAGCTCGGCGCGGCCCACTCCCAGCCCGAGCACCCGGTGGGGCAGGTCGATCAGCGCTTCGCCCGCGGCGGCCGTGGAGGTGCCCGCCAGATACGGCTCCACGATCACCACGTCCGCGGTCGTGGCCGCGGCGGCGGCCCGGCGCACCCCCGCCGCGTCGAACGGCCGCACGGTCGTCGCGTACAGCACGGTGACGTCCAGTCCCTCGGTGGCGGCGAGGACGTCGTCGAGCATCGGGCCGACCGCGATCACGGTCCCGCGCCGCCCCTCGCGCACCACGGCGAACCCCGCGGAGCCGCTCACCGGCAGCGCCTCCCGGTTCGCCTGGAGCGAGAGGCGTACGTACACCCGGTCGTCGCCGGCGACGGACTCCCGCAGCAGGGCCTCGGCCTCGTCCGGATGGCCCGGCACGTGTACGGTCCAGCCGTCGAGCGTGTCGAGGAGGGCCACGTCACCGGGGGACATGTGCGTGAAGCCCCCGGCGGGCCAGTCGTACGAGCCGCCGGCGCTCACCAGGATCCCGCCGACCCCCTGGTGCCCGAAGTCCAGCTTGACCTGCTCGAAGGGCCGCTCGACCAGGAAGCTGGCGAAGGTGTGCACGATCGGCCGCATTCCGGTCAGGGCCATTCCCGCACCTGCCCCGACCAGCAGCTGTTCCCGGATTCCGACGTTGATCACCCGGTCCGGATGGGCGCGCAGAGCGGGGGCGAAGCCGTCGGCGCTGATATCGGCGAGCACGACGGCCAGCCGGGGCTCCTCGTCCAGGAGTCGCGAGGCGGTGCTGATGAATCGGTCACGCATGGTGTCCATGAGGGGTCCCTTCCGGGGGCTCCGGTGCGGTGGCGGCAGCGGTGCGGTGGTGGTCGTTCGGGGTGGGGCGGGGCGGCGCTCAGCTCTTGGGTTCGACGCGGGCGACGACGGCCAGCGGCCTGCCCGGGTGGGGTGTGGTGAACGCCGCGTGCAGGGCCTCGTGGTCGCGACCGTCCACGGTCACCGCCGCCCACCCGGCGGACGCGAAGCGGGAGGCGATCCCGCCGGGCCAGCCGTGGGTGGCGGAGGCGTTGTCGATCACCAGCGTGTGCAGCTGTTCGAGCCCGGCCGGGCCCGCGTGGGCGATGGCCTCGTGATTGCTGCCCTCGTCCAGCTCGGCGTCGCCGATCAGGACCCACACCCGGGGGTCGGTGAGACCCTGGGCGCGCAGCCCGAGCACGGTGCCGACGGCGAGCGGCAGCCCGTGCCCCAGGGACCCGCTGCCGATCTCCGCCCCCGGCACCAGCATCCGGTCCGGGTGGTGGCCGAGCGGTGAGTCGTACGCCCCGAAGCCGGGCAGCAGCTCCTCGTCGAAGAATCCGTGCGCGGCGAGGACGGCGTAGTACGCCATGGGCCCGTGCCCCTTGGAGAGCAGGAAGCGGTCCCGCTCGGGGGCGTCGACCGTCTCCGGTGTGACGCGGAGCACCCTGTCGTAGAGCACCCACAGGGCGTCGAGCGTGGAATGGGCGGCGGGCGCGTGCTTCTCCGCGCCGGTCATCAGGGCGATCAGGCGGGCGAGGTCGGGGAATGCGCGAGGTCCGCGTGCCGTCGCGGCGGTCGTGTTCGTCATGACACCGAGCGTTCAACATCAACCGTGGTTGAGGTCAAGCGCGGAATGGCGTTGGTGACCACCTGCTGGAGTGCGGTATTGTTCTCATGCGCGTTCAGCCAGGGGAAACCCCAGGTCAGACGGGCATCGGGACGTGGCGCAGCTTGGTAGCGCACTTGACTGGGGGTCAAGGGGTCGCAGGTTCAAATCCTGTCGTCCCGACTGGAGACAGTCGTTGATCAGGGCCGGTTACGGAGCAATCCGTAACCGGCCCTGATCATTTCGGGGACCGGTCGGGGACCAGCCGGAGGCCCGGCGCCCTGGACGGGGTCGGCGCGTCATGGGGGCGGGGCTCCGCAGCGAGCATGGTGCGCGCAGCGCGTTGAAGAGGGCCGGGAGCGCCGCCCCGGGGGCCGTTGTCACACGACCGCGCCGAAGCCTTGCGTGCCATGGTTCGACCCCTGCGCGGAATCGAGTCTCCACCGGGCCCGGGGCGGTGCGCTCGCGGTTCAGGAGGACGGTGCGTCCAGGTTCGGCTTCCGCCTCACCTCGGTCACGGACACGCTCTCGTCGACGGGGGCGCCGAAGGGTTCCGCGATCACGCCCGTTCCGGTGCCGATGACCTCCACCACCAGGCCGGAGCCCATGAACCGAAGGTCCACTCGTGCGCGCGGGTCGCCGCCGAGGTCGGGCATCTCGTGGATGCGGTCGGTGCGGTATCCGGCGGCGACGATGGTCTGCTGAAGTGCGCTGTAGGTGGTGTGCGGCTCTCCGGCGGCTTCGGTGGTCAGGCGCTCGGCGTGCTTGGCGGCGGCGCACTTCTCGATCGCGTCGAGTTCGACTTCCTGCGGCGGGCCGGACCGCATGGGCTTGTCGGGCATCTCACCTGACTCATCGACGGGGATGGGGATGTCGCCGTTCGCGTCGGGTGTCCCCGCGGGCTTTTCGGTGCGGGGGGCCGCGCCGCTGGGGATGCCGCCGGGCAGTGTCCCGGGGTCCGGTGCGGCGCCGTTGTCGCTGGGGGCGTCGGGGGAGCACTGGCGCGCGAACTCGTTGAGGGTGTCGAGGAACTGCTTCTCGGTGGGCTGCAGGGCGGGTGCGGCGGAGACCTGGGAGCCGACCGGGGCGGCGGAGGATGCGGACGAGGCTGTCTGGGTGCCGCAGGCGGTCAGGGCGAGGGAGCCCGCAGCCGCTATGACGACGGACGCGGTGAAGCGAATCGATGGCATGGATGAATCTTCGCCACACGCCCACCTGGGCGCATGAGTATGCGTACTCATGGCTTGATCACAGGCCGGAAATAGTCGTCCAGATCTGTGGGCCGATTATTCTCGGTCTCGTTGCGATGGCTTGATTTCGACAAGTTCGTTGGCGAAGCCGTCATGGTTCTCCGGGAACGGCTCCGGTGTGGTGACGCTCTGGCCGATTTCACGATGGCTGGTTAGATGTCGTAGACGGCGCAAGCGTCCCGCGGTGGAGCGGGCCGCGGCGGGTGCGGGCGATGCCGGCTCGTCCGGCGAGGGGGATCGCGCTGATGGCCAGGTTGCGGAAGCCGGCTGATGTCCGCGGAGCCTTACTGCACCTGACCTGGGATTTTCCCTCGGGAAGGTGCTGTCCGGGTCGGATCGGGCGGGCTTGCCGCCGCTCATGACGGGGGGTCTCCTGTCGGTGCTCTCCAGGGCTCACCCGCCGAAGCGGGAAGCCTTCTCCAAGGCTGACGGAGAGGGGCTCGACGGCCGTCCCGGGCCCATTCGGCCAGGCATCCTTTTTTCGCCGGTCACCCGAGGCCGATTCACGAATCCCGGGTATTCCTCGGGGTCTCGACAACACCGATGAATGGAGGAGTCGGTTCCAGTTTTATGGTCTTGCAGACACATGTTCGGATCGCATAAGTTCCCGGATTGTTGATCAGAGTTGGTCAACTTGAGCGAAGGGAACACAGTGCGCAAATTCGCGCTTCCTGTGATAGCAGCGGTTTCCCTGGCCATGCTGCTGCCGCAGTCACCCGCCGTCGCCGAAACCACGCCCAGCGCACCTCTGGCTGACGGCACGGTCACCAGCATCGGCCCCGGCCTGTACGAGTCCGCCATCGACACGTACACCGTCACCGAGAACGATGTCCCCGTCGGTCTGATGGGTCGCTCACATGCCGTGAACGGGCAGGGCTCCGGCGCCGCCGGCGTTCAGCAGGCGCCTTCTGCGCGTGCGGACCTGGACGTGTTCGGCACGGCATGGGAGGCCGAGTTCCTCGGCGGACAGCTCAACCGCACCCTCGCCTCCTCCAGTGGTGCGATCACCGTGCGGGACCTGGCGTCGGGTGCCTCCACCCGCTACGACCTCACCGATTCCATCGCCGGCCCCAACGGTGGCAGCGTCAGCACCTACCGGGCCGTTGACGGGTCCAAGCTCGTGGAGTCCATCGTCTTCGACGACCTGTCCGGGTCGCTGAAGACCACCGTCACCGAGACCGTGGAAGTCGACCTCGCCACCAGCACCACCGGGGACGACGTTCCCGTGGATGCGTCCGGCGCGCCCATTCCGGCCGCTGACCTGAAGCCGACCTACGTCTACAAGCAGGTGTCCGGCAGTGGGGACACCTGGCGAGTGACGTCGGTGGGCAACCACGCGTACAAGCCGTCGACCGTCACCTATGACGCGCAGGGCCGCGTCTCGCAGGTGAAGGAACCGGCGCGTGGCACCGACGCTCCGGCGCAGACGCTGAAGGTGAACTACTCCACCGCGACCACCGCGACCTCCTCGGTGCCGGGTGAAGTCAGTGGTCTGGTGAAGGACATCGCTCTCACGGTCGGTACGACCACGCAGACGCTGGCCCGCTACAGCTACGACACCGCGGGGCTGCTGAAGAAGGCGGAGAACCCGGCGGCGGGTGACGAGCTGAACGCGTACACCTATGACGGGTTGAACCGGCTCGACACCGCGACCACGGACGGTGGCGCGAAGTGGGATCTGAACTTCGGTGCGGAGACCGCCCAGGCGACGGCGACGGAGACGACCGGAACGGTTCCGGTCGCCGGCACCGCGATGGCGGGTGCACCTTCGATCCAGCAGCAGGACGGGGTTGTTCCGGCGGCGTCCGACTTCGAGTCCGGTGAGATCAACGAACCCAGTGCCAAACCGTCGTGGTGCAACAACGCGTACGAGTGGATGTGGTACACGGCGAGTGGCTGTGCGACGAAGGTCGCTCACTACGGGTGGCGCAACCCGTACTGGAAGGTGACGCCGACGGGGCACTACGTGGTGGGTGTCAACCACGATCACTGCACCTCTGCCAAGGACAAGCCGAACAACTGGAACTTCGTTCCGGCGTGCGACATGCACGACTACGGGTACGGCACGATCGGGAACGCCTACAAGGGCTACAAGTGGTACCTGGACAAGGGCAAGGGCGTTCAGGCCGACGTGACGTTCTACAACACGTTGTACAGCTACACCTGCCCCCGGTACAGCAACAAGAAGTCCTGCCGGGCCACGGCGTACACGTACTACCTGGCCGTCTTCTACTTCGGTCGTCCGAAGAACGGCGCCAACGCCACCTGACCCTTCAGGTGAGCGAGTCGGCTTGCTGAGGTGACAGGGGTCCGAGTCGGCCTGTGCCCGCTCGGACCCCTTTTCCATGCCGTCCCCGGAAGAAGGAAGAACCCGTTTTGAAGCGGCCCTTTTGGGCTGCCGTCACGGCGACGGCAGCAGCCATGGTCCTCGCGACCATGCCCTCCCCCTACAACCCCGTCACCGGCACTGCGCTGGCGGCTGCCAGCGACGCCGTTGATCCGGCCCTCAACGACAAGGTTGCCTCCGGCGGCACCGTCCGCGTCAACGTCGTCACCTCCCAGACGTCGGAGCTGTCCTCCGCGCAAACGGCGGGGCAAACCCTCGTCACCTACACCACGCTCCCCCTGGTCACCCTGCGCGTGGACCGGACCGGACTCACCCAGCTCGAGTCGCAGCCCGGTGTCGTCTCCGTCACCGAAGACGTGCCGGTCAAGGCGACTCTGAACGAATCCACCGTCAAGATCGGTTCCGACAGGGCGAACGACGCCGGCAAGACCGGCGCCGGAGTGTCGATCGCCGTCCTGGACACCGGAGTGGAGAAGGGGCATCCGTTCCTCGGCGGGCGCGTCAAGCAGGAAGCCTGTTTCTCCGTCACTGACGCGAACTACGGTGCCACCAGCCTCTGCCCCAACAGCCTGCAGGCCCAGGTGGGTGCCGGCTCGGCGGACACCGCCACCGGCCCGTGCTCGCTGCTCGGCACGCAGTGCGACCACGGCACTCACGTCGCCGGTATCGCCGCGGGCAACGCGAACAACGCCGCTGGTGCGCCCAAGCGAGGCGTCGCCCCCGCGGCTGATATCGCCGCCGTGCAGGTGTTCACCCAGTTCAACGACGACAGCTACTGCGGAGCCGGGGGCAGCCCGTGCGTGCTGTCCTTCACCTCCTCGCAGATCAAGGGCCTGGAGCAGGTGCAGCAGTGGAAGGCCGCCGGGGTGAACATCGTCGCCGCGAACATGAGCCTGGGCGGGTCGCGCTGGACCACCGGCTGCGACGCGGATCCACGTAAGGCGATCATCGACAGTCTTCTCACCAAGGGCGTCGCCACGGTCATCGCCGCCGGCAACAACGGCTACACCGATGCCGTGTCCGCGCCCGGCTGTATCGCCTCCGCCGTCACCGTGGGATCGACCACGGACACCGACGAGGTGTCCACGTTCTCCAACCGTGGCCCGCTACTGGACCTGCTCGCCCCCGGCACCTCCATCAACTCGTCGGTGACGGGCGGCACGTACGCCTCCAAGAACGGCACTTCGATGGCCACTCCGCACGTTGCGGGGGCTCTGGCCGTGCTGCGGCAGACGTATCCGGCGGAGACCGTCGAATCCCTGGTGTCGCTGCTCGCCACGACGGGCAAGCCCATCTCGTACACGGGGGCGACCACGCCGCGTATTGACGTGTACAAGGCCATCACCGCTGTGACTCCCGCACCTGATCCCACGACGAAGAAGCCGCGTACGTTCCACGTCGACAACGACCAGACGGTCGTCATCCCCGATGGTGTGGGCTCTCCGGCCCCCGGGCCCTCTGTCACGTCGCCGATCACCGTGGCCGAGTACCCGGGGCAGGCGTCGAACAAGCTGAGCGTGTCGGTGAACATCACCCACACCTACCGGGGCGATGTGAAGCTGGAGCTGCTCTCGCCGACCGGCAAGGTGTTCCTGCTGAAGAATTCCTCTGTTTCGGACGGGGCGGACAACATCGTCGCCATCTACACGGTGGATGCTTCCGTCGAACCGGCGAACGGCATGTGGAAGCTTCGTATGACCGATGTCGATGACGCCGACACCGGAAAGCTGAACTGGTGGTCGCTGATCTTCCCGACGCCGTTCGAGAAGAACGCCAACGAGGTCATCGCCGACAACAGCACGCTCGTGTCCGCGATCGACGTCACCAACATCAACGGCAACGCGGCCGGGCCGCTCCAGGTGTACGTGAACATGGATCACACCAAGCTCGGTGAGGCCCGTGTCCTCCTGGCGAGCCCGGACGGCCGGGTGTACACCCTCAAACCGTACGGTTCGGAGCCCGGTGGCAGTCTGGTCACCACGTGGGGTGTGGACGCCACGGATGCGGTCGCGAACGGCACGTGGACGCTGAAGGTCACCGACAACGCCACAGGTGACACCGGCACGCTGAAGGGCTGGGCGCTGGGTTTCCCGTCGTACGAGAACCAGACCGTCAAGCCCATTCCGGACAAGAACTTCGAGGAGATCTGGACCAGTGTGTCCAGCCTCGTCGGCACCGCGTCCTCGAAGGTCCAGGTGTATGTGGAGGTCGATCACCAGCGTCACGCCGATCTGAAGATTGACGTCATCGCCCCGGATGGCTCCATCCATCTCCTCAAGTCGTCCGGTGCGCCCACGGGCGGCGGCATTTTCAAGAAGGTGTACACCGTGAATCTTGATGGAAAGTCCGTCAACGGCTGGTGGAAGCTGCGCGTCGATGACCTGACTGTCGGCAACACGGGCACGACGAAGAATTTCGCCGTCCGTTTCTGAACCCTCTTCGGAAGCGTACGGAGATATCCGCGCGCCCCGCCCTTCTTTTCCGGGGCGGGGCGCGCGCTCCGTGTCCGTCGACCTCCATGGCGGAACCGGCACCCGGCGAGATCCCGAATCTCGCCCGCTTTCCCGTTCGGCACGATATTGTCTGTGCCAGTCGGGATCGTCTTACTGTCACTTCAAGGGGAGAGCATGAAGAATTTGATAGGCCTGGGCGGCGTCGTTGCCGCCCTGTTAGCTGCGATGATGATCGCGCCGGCCGCGTCCGCGGCTGACCGGTCCGACCGGAACGGCAGTGCGTCGATCGAGGTCGTGCATGTCAAGGGCGTCAAGGTCGACAAGCAGGCATCGGCTGAGACCAGGCGGATCATCGAGTCCGACGTGCGTGTCGCCGCGGCTGCCGCCAACGTGTGCGGATCCGGCTACACCATCTCCACCGGGGCTGCTCGCTACGGTACTCACGGCACCACCTACACCTGGACCAATGGCGCCAGCACGGGCGACAGCTACTACGACAAGCCGATCTGTGCTGTGTTCTTCAATGACACCGGCTCCGCCCGTTACATGGGCATCCGCCTGAAGGACAACTACACCGCCACCCCTGACGTCCAGGACTTCGGCACGTTCAGTTCGTACGCCGGGCCCGTCTACCAGAACCGCGGTTACTGCGGCCAGGCCTATTCGTACATGAAGGCCGGAAGCAGCGTCGTCGTCGACAACTACCTCACCGTGGGGTCCTGCAACTGATGTCATCTCGCACTATCCCGCGCTCCGCTTCCTGGTGCGCGGTGCTGCTCGTCACCGTACTGCTCACAGGATGCTCGGGCGGCGGGAACGCTCCCCCTCCCTCGGCCGATCCTCCTGTCCCGCAGAGCAGCACTCCACGTGTCCCGCAGAGCAGCACTCCACGTGCTCCGAAAACACCCGAAACCACCCCGGAACCATCACCGGTCATCGAATATGTGGGGAAGACGAAGGTTCTCACGCTCGGCGATACGGAGATCCGGGCCACGCGCAATGAAATTGGCATCAGTGTCGCCTGCAACATCAAGAACACGACCGACAGGACACACGACATAAAAGTCACCGTCAGTGTCGGCAACGGAAGCGACTGGGTGACGACCAACAACTTCGAATTCCAGAAAGTAGCCGCGGGGCAGACAGCTTCAGAAACCACTGTCATGGGCGCTTCTTTCGAAGGGGAGCTCCCGGACGATCCGAAGATCTACGTCGACTCGGTCATCTTCTCCTGACCCCGAAGCGACGGTTGGCCCTCGAACTCTCGTGACGGGCTGCCGGACCTCCGGCGGCCCGTTCGCTCCCGCGCTCCGCCGTCCCGGGCGGTTCGAGCCACCCGGGACGATGGACCTCTACTCCGCGGGGACGACAGCGACGGGAGCGTTGGCGAAGTGCATGGTCGAGTGAACGACGTGCCCCACATAGCCGCCGCCCCGCCCGCTGCGCCCGACGACCAGCAGTTCCGCGCCCGCCGCCAACGTCATCAGCATTTCCGCGGCGAACCCTCGTTCGACGTGTTCGTTCACCGCGATGTCGGGATAGCGTCGGCGCCACGGTTTCAGGAGATCGAGCAGTTCAGAGCGGTTGTGCCCCTCGATTTCGCCCGCTCTGCCGGAGAGGCTCGTGGCGCCGGACCGCTGCGTGAACATGGCGGGCAGCCCCCAGGCCCGCGCTGCCCGCAGAGGGACGCCGTGCGCGGCTGCCGTCCGGAAGGCGAAGTCCAGGACGGCCGCCGCCTCCTTCTCCTCAGCGGGTACGCCCGCCACGATCTCGCCCTTGCGCGGATGCCGGTCGACGTCACCGCCACGGATCATCACCACGGGGCAGACAGCCCGGCTCAGTACGCGAAGGCCGACCGACCCGAGGAGGAACCCGGTCACCGGACCCGGCCTCCGGGACCCGAGTACGATCATCTGCGCCTCGCGGCCACGCTCGGCCAACAGCTCCGCCTCGGGGCTGTCGACCAGCTCCGCACCCGCCTCGACATCGCCGAAGTGGTCCTGCACCCAGGAGAGGGCGCTGTGGAGAGCTTGTTCGGCCGCCTGGTGTTCCTTCTCGGTGTCGCGGCGGGAGAAGGACTCATGTCCGGGATCGTGTCCGTGCAGCAGCAGGAGAGGCGCGCCCCGGCGGTGGGCCTCGTCGGCCGCCCAGCCGACCGCGAGCAGGCTGTTCGACGAGCCGTCGACTCCCACGATGACGGGTTGCTGCACGATGTCTCCTCTCATGCCGACAGGCGGCGGAGAACGGCCGGTCGTCGGGCGTGGTGCGGGCGTGGTGCGGGTGTGGTGCGCGACGGAGCGCGGCACCGCCTCCCTCTCGAAGGGTAGGCGCTTCATCCCGCTTCACACCTTTTGTCTTGGATTCGGTGTGGTTCCGGTGCGCGGTCGCCACAGAGGACGACGGACTCGTGCCGATGCCGGTGATCCGGTACACGGGCCTCCGTCCACGCTTCGTGCCGGAGCCGGCGGTAGCGCGACGTCGAGAAGCGCGGATCGGCCACCACCGGCCGGCGGCAGAGGGGACGATGGCCGGATGACCGACTCCATCCATCCCCCTGACGACACGACCGCGTACGGCGGCACGGACACCCGACCGCGGCCCCACACCACCGACGCCGACGCGCCGCGCCGCCTCCCGGGCGAAGCGGGCGCCGACGGGGCAGCACCCGGCCGGAAGACCACCGAGGAGTCGCCCTGATGTGGGAGAGCGCCATCGCCGTCATAGGCACCCTCGCCGGCGGACTCCTCGTCACCATCACTCAGCAGGTGACCGACCGGCGGCAGCAGCGCGAGCATCACCGGGAGCGGGTGGCCGATCTCACCGGTCAGCTTCTGTCCGCCGCGCTCCGCTACCGCCAGCTGTACTGGCTCCGGGTCGACGCACTCCGGGCCGGCGAGCCCGACCCGGTCGCCCGGGCCGATTTCTACCAGGCCCGCAGTGACGTCACGGAGGCCCGGGACCGGCTCGCCCTCACCGTCACCGACGAGACCCTGCTCCGGGCATCCGGACGGGCGGCGTGGTCGGCACTGGACCTCAGCGACATCGACCCGGGCCTGCCGGAGGGGGGCCGCTACGCACCGGAGATCGAGGCCCGGCTCGACGAGGCGCGGGAGCGCAGTCGCGAGGCCCACACCGCGTTGCGGCAGGCCGCCACCGGTTACGGCAATCCGTCGGCCCCCGGCAGCGTCGTCGACTCGCGGTCCCAGTCCAGCTGACGTCCCGTCGGCCGCCCTCGCCGACCCGTGCCGGTGGGGGGCGGCCGTTGCTCGGCCCGCCCCGGGGGCCGTTCCGACCGCCCTCAGGGGATGGGGCTCGTCCGTCGTGGCGCCGGCCGGCGGATCTCCAGGCAGCGACCGGCGTAGTACGCCGCGAGTTCGTGGTTGTCGAGGTAGTCGTCGAACCCCACGCGGTACGCGAGCGTCAGCTCGACCGGCGAGGGCGCGTCGTCGAACGGCCGGTTCGCGCGGAGGGCGTCCAGGACGTGCGGCATCGCGTACTGGAACCGCAGGCCGCTGCGGACGTAGTGGGGCAGGCCGTCGATGGTGCGCAGTTCGGCGTCCTCGGCACCCGCCCCGGAGTAGATCGGGCGGGTCGTACGGTCGTAGCGGAAGATCTCGTCGAGCAGCGGCCTGTGCCGCTCGGGCACCTTCGGCAGGATCGCCTCGTCCCACCATCGCTGGAAGACCGGTGCGAACCTCGGGTCGGCGTAGAGCTTGTGCAGCGACTCGACGACCAGGCCGGAGTCGGTGAACTCCCGCCCGTGGCCGAGCAGCTCGGCGACGGCGGGATCGGCCGAGTCCTGGAACCAGTCCGACAGGATCAGCAGCACGGTGCTCTGAGTGAGCCCCGCGAGCTCCCGCAGGGGCACCCAGATGTGCCGGAAGTACATGTTCTCGCCCATCATCCGGGCCCAGAACATGAACCGCTGCATCATCGTGTTCTCCGCGACCGTGACGGTGCGGTTGGCGAGCACGTACTCGAAGTCGTCGCTGTCGCCGCGCACGGTGACGAAGCCGTGCTCCTCGCGGTTCTCCGTGTAGCTCGTGTTGGGCAGCAGCAACAGGGGGTAGACCGCGATCCGCGGCACGTGTTCGGACAGCTGGTCGTAGCCCGTGAGGAAGGAGTCGACCGTCTCGCCCGGCGCACCCCAGATCAGCTCCGCGTAGGCGTCCAGTCCCTCCGCCGCGAGCCAGGCCGCCAGCTCCTTCCACTCGTTGAGCCGCATGTTGCTCCTGCCCATGTCCCGCAGGGCCGTGTCGTCCAGTGTCTGGAGCGCCACGGTGAACGAGCTCTGGAACCCCTCGGACTTCATCCGGCGGATGATGTTGTGGAACGTCTTGGACTTGTTCTTCGCCCACGACGTTTCCAACGACCTCGGGAATCCGTATTTCTCGCGCGTCCTGACGAGGTCCTCGACGAATTCCGCGTCGGGCTGCCGCATACCGAAGTTCGAGTCGCACAACACCACGGTCGGAATCCGGTGATAGCCGAAGAGGTCCAGCTCCGCGCGCAGCCGCTCGCGCGAGAAGTCCCGCATCCGCTGGCCGACCGCGCCACCCCAGTAACAGAACGAGCACTTGTACGGACAGCCGCGGTTGGTCTCCATCAGCGCGACGTCGTAGGGGAACCGGCCCCGGTGGTCGAGCAGCGGGATGGCGCCGGTGAGGAAGGGGGACGGAATCATGTCCAGGTCGTCGATGCGCGGCGCCTCCGCGGTGGTGTGGACGGCGCCTTCCTCGTCGCGGTAGGAGATTCCCGGCACCCGGGCGAGATCGTGCGGCGCCTTCTGGTCCAGGACGGCGAGCAGCAGGTCGCGGAAGGTGAACTCGCCCTCGCCGTTGGCGACGACGTCCACCTCGGGGAAACGCCTGAAGACGCGTTCCGCCTGGTGGGCGACGTGCGTTCCCCCGAAGACGACCAGGCCGTCCGGGCGCACCGACTTGTAGGTCTCGGCGAGCGCGCCGAACTGGTTGAGGTTCCAGCCGAGCACCGAGAACGCCAGCACGTCGGGCACGACCCCGGAGAAGAGTGTGCGCGCCATCGAGCCGAGCGACTCACCACCGCGGAAGTTCTGTATTCCCACGTCGAACTCGGCTCCCACCACGGGATCGGCCCGCGCCGCGGCCGTCAGATAGCCGGCGGCGAGCGGCATCGATTCCTTGGGCATGTCCCAGGCGCCCTGCTGCACGATCAGCGCCCGCCCGCGTTTCTCCCGCGAACGTGGTCGTCGTCTCGGTCGAGGAAAGGGAAGTGCGGAGCGACTCACTTTTCTGCCCCCATGCCGTCAGGCCGCCGGGCTGCCGCGGCCGGTTCACGCCCGCCGGTTCACCCGGTCGGGCCGTCCATGGCGCGGCGCAGGGAGGCCGGACGCAGGTCGGTCCAGTGCTCCTCGACGTACGCCAGGCACGCCGCCCGGCCGTCCGGGCCGTGCACCACGTGCCACCCGGTGGGCACCGGAGCGAACTCCGGCCACAGCGAGTGCTGGTCCTCGTCGTTGCGCAGCACCCGGAACGGCGCCTCGTCGTCGTCGAACGGGTTGGTCGTCTCAGCCATGCCGTCTCCGGCCTCCTCGCGGGGCACCCGGCCCGCCCGCCCGCACAGGCGGGCGGACCGGGCGGTTCGATCAGATGCGGTAGCCGAGGCTGCGCAGCTGCTGACGGATCGCCTCGTCGTCGGCCGTAGCGGTGCCGCCGGCTGCGGCGTCCGGGTCGGTCGGAGCGAGGGCGCGTCGCTCCTCACGAAGGTTCTCGTTCACTGGTTCTCCTTTCCTGGCTTCGGTGTTCATCCCTGTCCGGTCGGACAAGCTCGGTTCCGCCCTAGGGTGGCGGTATGGACGGCGACACGAATGACCTGGCCCACGACGCGACCGGTACGCCGACGGTCCGGCTGCGCCGGTGGGAACGGTGCTGGCCACCGGACGACCCGCACGCCAACTTCAAGGCCGAGGTGGTCGACTACGGGCTCCTCGATCCGCTGGAGACCGTGCGCGGCATGTCCCGGAACCTGGACATCCCGGCCGGGGCGATCGTCCGGTACGTGCTGGCGAAGTGGGCCACCGGCGGCAGCGGTGGCCTCCTCGAACTCGGGCCGGTGATGGTGCCGCGCCTGTGGGAGCCGATCGCGGCCGCGGAGGAGGCCGATTCCGACGAGCAGCGGCTCGCGGCGTACCACCAGCTCCGGCAGATGATCTCCTGGCTGAAGGTGCCGCTGGACGACCCCACGGTGTATCCGGCTCAGCGGCCGGCCGAGTGACCGGCTCTCAGTGCTCACGGCGCACCACCCCGGTCACGCAGCCGATCCCGCCGGCCGCCCGCAGGTACGCGCCGACGTCGATCTCGTCGACGGCCACGCCCGCCCGCTCCAGCGTCCGCCGGATTCCCGGGCAGCCCGCGGGCATCAGCACCCGCTCCGGCGCGAGCACCAGCAGGTTCATCCCGCGCCGCACCAGCAGTTCCTCGTCCGGCGGCAGCGGGATCACCCGGTAGCCGTACGCGGCGAGCAGGGCCGCCAACTCCGGCGGGCAGGCGGCCCGGTGGACGACGGCGGTGGACGGGCCGAGGAACACCACCGTCCCCAGCAGGTGCTGCACGCCCGGCGCCAGCGGCACCGTCACCACCCGCGCCCCCAGCTCCGCGACCGCCGACGCGACCGCGGCCGCACCGGCCGCGTTCGTACGGAACCCGGTTCCGACGACCACCGTCGACGGATCGATCCACAGCGCGTCGGCGCCCTCGAAGACGGCGGTGCCGGAGACCGTGCGCAGGATCGGGAACCCGGCCCCGGCCAGCGCGAGCGCCGCGTGCCGTTCCTCGCCGGCCCGCTGTGCCGAGGCCATCCGGGCCAGCACCGCCCCGGCCGGGGTCATCCAGAACAGGTCACGGGCGAACACCACGTTCGGCGACGCCTCGGGGGCCGCCAGGTGCACCTCGACCCCGTCGTCCCGCAGGCGGTCCGCCAGCGCGTCGCACTGCGCCCGCATCGCCGGCAGATCCACCGGGCCGACCATCAGCGAGGCCCCCGGCCGTCGCACCGCGCCGACGCTGTCCGGCGGGCGGACCAGCAGCACCGACCGCAGCGCGGCCGTCTCCGACCGGTAGCCGCACGGCGTCCACACCGCTCCGGCGGCGACCTCCTCCGCATGGGACGCCACCCGGGGGACCCACCCCGGGCCGCCATGGGTGCTCGGCTCAGATCCAGTGGTCGTCACGGGCGTAACCGAGCCTCTCCGCCATCGCGAGCACATCGGCGCTCAGCGCCGACCGGACTTCCGCCTCCCGCGCCCGCCACCGGCCGGGGCGTGGCGCCGCGGTCGACACGGTGGCGGGGATTCCTGCGGTCGCGGTCCGCTTCAACGGTCCGTCGTACGGGACGCCCAGCCAGTGGGCGACGCGCTCGACGGCGTCCGCGCGGCGGTGCGGACCGCTGATCAGGTCCTCGAACCGCACCGTGTGATCCGCCCCGTGGGCGAGCACCGCACGGTGGCTCGACCACCACTGGTGGGCGCAGACCCGGGGCAGGGCGGCGGCGGTGTACGCGGACCAGCAGGGGGGCAGGTCGAACTTCCACCAGTGCCGGTCGGCCGGCCGTACGTCGGCGTATCCGGCGATGCGCAGCGGTTCGTCCATCCGGTACGCGTGGAACCCGTGGTGCAGCCACCCGTCGACCAGGCCGTTGACCGAGGCGGCCGGATTCCTGGTCAGGTGCAGCACCCGCAGGCGCGCGTTGGGGAACACCGCCCGCAGGAAGCCGAGCCGGTAGGCGTTCCCCGGCGTCTTGACCACCAGAGGCTTCGTGGCGAGATCGTGTTCGCTCGCGGGCCGCCACGGGCGGGGGAGGACGAAGGGCGGTTCTTCGAGCAGTACGTCACCGGGCGGCCCGGCCGGCCGTGGCCCCGGCGACCGCCCGGGAAGGTCGTAGTACAACGGGTTCACGCCCGCCCTGCCGATCAGCGCCCGTGCGAACCGGGGGAGATCGCGGTCCAGTACCGCCTCGGCGGTCCGCACCAGGTCGACGGGGTCGAGGTCCAGCCCCGGCCACTGCACGACCAGCCGCCACGCCGCGTCCACCGCCAGGTTCTCCACGCCCGTGCCGGGGGAGCCCGCGTCCAGCGACAGCTCCGCCTCGAACAACGCCCGGGACCACGGGGGGAGCCCGTGCCAGTGCGCCGCGTCCAGCGCGTCGGATCCGGTACCGCTGTGCGGGTGGTCGAGGCCCACCAGCCGCAGCAGCGGATTCAGCTCACCGCGCAGGTGCAGCAGGTGCGGCGAGGACCGCAGCAGCTCGGAGAGCATGCTCGACCCGCCCCGCGAACTCGACGCGACGACGACGAGGTCGCGCACCTTCGTGCAGAAGCGCGGCACCGGCGTGCCCCGCAGCGGTCGCAGCACCTCCAGCCGGCGCACGACCCCGGCGACCGGGCCGTCCGGGGCGGGGCCGCGGTCCTTCGTCCGGATCACGCCGGGCTCGCCCCTAACCACGGTCGGGCTTCCGCACCGAGTACACGCACCACCGCCACCGGTCGCGCACCGAGCCGTCCGGCAGCACCTCGAACGGGTGAACCGCGCGGACCTCGCGCGGCGCCTCGTAGTAGAGGCGGTAGATCTCCTGCCGGTTCGCCGGTGTCGTCTCGTGGGTGTCGATCCACCGGTCGATCGACTCCCACAGGAAGTGCTCCTCCATCCGCACGTCGGTGAAGCCGCCCCCGGTGAGCAGGGCCCGGAAGTCCTCCTCGCGGAACATCTGGTACAGCAGCGGCTGCTTCTTCTTGAACACGCGGAACATCCAGAACGCGTCCACGTCCGCGTACGGCACGATCTGCCCGACGATGAACTGGCCGCCCGGCCGCAGCACCCGGAAGATCTCCGACACCGGCCGCTCCGGCCGGGGCAGCAGATGCAGCACCTCCCGGGTGACCACGAGGTCGAAGCTGGCGTCGGGGAACGGCAGGTCGTAGACGGTGCCCTGGTGCACCACGTCCAGCCGGGTGGCGGCGAGCGCGGCCATCTCCGGGGTGAGGTCCAGCCCGACCGTCTCGCCGACCCGGCCGCGGAACGCGCCGCCGACGACACCGCTGCCGCAGCACACGTCCAGCATCCGCGCGTCCGGCGGCACCGCGCACAGCTCCGCGTGCTTGCCGAGCAGCTCCTCGTCGGTGAGCCAGGCGCACGAGTCGTGCCAGTCCTTCGAGCGGATCCCGAACTGTCGCTGGTAGACCGCGTAGTCGACCTCGACGGCCCGGGTCCGGGAACGGGCCGTCCGCCCGGCCAGCCGCGCGGCGAGCCTGGCCCGGCTCGCGTCGACGGCCCGTTCGGCGATACGGCGGGCCAGCTCCGGGTCGGCCGCCAGCGCCCGCCGCGCCTGCTCGGTGACGACGTCGAACACACGGGCGCCGGCCTCGTCGTTGCGCAGGGTGCGTTTCGTCTGGCCGTCGAAGCGCGCGTCCGGGATCCGGATCGCGATCACCGCCGTCAGCCCCTCCAGGATGTCGACCACGGTCATCCTGTCCGCGGCCGGACCGAGGTGATCGGCCACCACCCCGGCCAGCGCGCCGCGCAGCGCGTCCACGTGCGACCCGCCCAGATCGGTGCGGATGGTGTTGACGTAGGCGAAGACCTGCTCCGCGTACCCCTCGGTCCACTGGACGGCGGCGTCGATCACACACCCGTCCCCGGCCCAGGCGAACGTGACCGGCTCCGCGTGCACCTTCTCGGCGTCGCGGGCGCGGTGCGCGAGGAGGCCCCGCACTCCGGACCTCTCGCACAACGACTCGTTCCGCCCGGTGCGGTGGTCGACGAGATCGACCCGCAGGCCCGGGTGCAGGTACGCGATGTCCAGGAGCCGGGCGTACAGCAGCTCCGCGTCGAGCACGCACGAGGAGAAGATCTCCGGGTCCGGCCGGAACCACACCCGGGTGCCGCGGCGGGCGCTGTCGCCGACCCGCTTGAGCGGGGTCTCGACCGAGCCCCGGGCGAACGACTCGCTGTGGTGCGCGCCGTCGCGCCACACGTCCAGCCGCAGCCACTTCGACAACGCGTTCACACAGGCCAGGCCCACCCCGTGCAGCCCGGCCGAGGTCGCGTACGAGGAACGGTCGAACTTGCCCCCCGAGTGCAGCGTGGTGAGCACCAGTTCACACGCCGGGACCCCGGCCTCCGGGTGCTGGTCGGTGGGGATGCCCCGGCCGTCGTCGGTGACCGAGCAGGAGCCGTCGCCGTGCAGTTCCACGGAGATCGTGCCGCAGTGCCCGGCGGCGGCCTCGTCCACGGCGTTGTCGACCAGTTCGAGCACCAGGTGGTGGGCGCCGTCCGCGCCGGTCGACCCCACGTACATCGACGGGTTGCGGCGCACCGCCTCCAGCCCGGAGTAGAGGGTGATCGCCTCGGCGTCGTAGTCGGTGGTCATGGCGCTCCGTTCCCGGCGAACCGCGGCTCGGCCAGCCCGGTGAGGGCCTGCTCCAGCCGGTCCACGTGCGTCCTCTTCAACGTGCTCAGGGTCTCCAGCCAACTCGCCACGTCCGCCGCCCCGTCCAGGTGCGCCCGCGCCGCCAGGCCCGGATAGCGTTCGCCGGCCTCCCCGAGGTCGCCGCTGATCGCCGCGGCGAGATTGCCGCGGGTGTCGCCGAGCACGGGGCCGGCGCCCGTGTCGTCGCCGCCCAGCAGGTCGCGCAGCACATCCAGGTGGCCGTGGGCTGCGCAGGCCACGCTCTCGGCGAGCTCGCCGAACACCCGGGCCGCCTCGGGGTGACCCTCGATGTCGGCGACCCGTGCGCAGTAGGTGTAGCGCGCCGCGGTGGCCGCCTCGGCGAGGAACGCGGCCCGTACGCCGTCGGTGAGTGACCGGTCCGGTTCCATGTCAGACCCTCGTTCCCGAGGCGACGACGAACAGCATCCGGTCGGTGATCCGCCCGTCCGCCTCGGCCACCGCGTGCCGCGCCCGGAACGCGGGCGACGCCCTTCGGTAACGGTCCCTGATGGCCTCCCGCGCGTCCTCGCCGATCGCGCCGTTGTCCGACCACACGTCCACGTCCTCCACCGACACGTGCCGCTGCGACCGCACCGGGGCGCACCCCGCGCCGGCGAGCAGGGCCTCGACGTCGCCGGCCCGGAAGAAGTGCCGCCGGGCCGGGTTGCGCAGCCGCAGGATCTCGGCGTACTCGTCGCGGTCGTCGTCCCCGTAGGCGCACAGATGGGTCAGGACGACCCGCCCGCCCGGCCGGGTCACCCGCACCATCTCCCGCACCGCGTCCGGCAGCGTCATGAACTGGATCCCCTGACGGCACACCACGAGGTCGAACGCGCCGTCAGCGAACGGCAGCTCCTCCGCCGGGGCGATCACCAGTTCGTCGAGCACGTCACGCGCCCGCTCGGCCATCTCCGGCGTGATGTCCACGCCGGTCAGCCGCCGTACCCGCCCGGCGAACAGCCTCGACACCAGTCCGGTGCCGCACGCCACGTCCAGGACCGCGTGGTCCGGCCGGGGCGCGGCCGCGGACAGCATCAGCCCGCCCAGCGCGTCGTCGGTGCACCACGCACTGGACCGGTCGTAGGTGCCCGCCCGGTCGGCGAAGTGCGTGCGGACGTTCTCCGTCTCGTTCATCTGCTCTCCCCTGCCGGAACCCGTACGCGGCCCGGCCTCGCGCGGCGGCGCAGCCGGTGGACGGTGGCGTCGCGCCGCCAGCGCCGGAAGTGGTTGCGGTCGGTGCGCAGCGACCGGGCCTCGACCGCCAGCCGCACCGCCAGGCCGCGCAGCGCGACACCGAACTGACCGGGGGCCGGTTCGGCCCGCGAGGCCGGGTCGAACGGGTAGCGAAGGGTCTCCATCGCCCGCGCGGCCACGCTCTCCACCTGCCGCCGCTCCCGGTCGGTCAGCCCCCGCCGGTGGGCGCCGATCCGGGCCGTGGTGATCGGGTCGCCCGCCGTGCGCCAGGAGGCCGACAGCGACGCGGTCATCCGGGCGTGGCCACCGAGGTGGTGCGCCAGCATCGCGGGCTCGAACGCCTCCCCGACGAAGTCGCAGATCGCCCGGATCTCCCGTTCGGGCGCGGACACCAGGTCCTCGTACCGCACCAGGTGCACCACGGAAGGACCCCACCGCTCCAGGGCCGCGCGGGCCAGCTCCTGCTCGGCCGTCCACCGCTCTGCCATCCGGTACGGGTGGCAGGGGCCGAACACGGCCCGCTTCGCCGAAGCGGCCACATCGCGGGGATCGCGCACCAGCCAGAGGAACCGCGCGTGAGGGAGTCCGGCGAGCACCTCGTCGACGTGCTCGACCATGAACGTGCTCTTGCACCCCCACCGGGCCGCGCCCTCGGCGACGCGGTACTGGTCGTAGATCGCCGACACCACCCCGAACAGCGACGGGCCGGCCGCCCTCGTCACCGCGGCCCGGTCGATCACGTGCGGCCACGGATGGATGTGGTGGCGCAGCAACCGCATCGCGTCGTCGACCATCGCGTCCACATCGCCGTCGTACGGGATACCGGACAGGTACCGCAGGAAGTGCGGCGGGTGCGGGACCGCGATCCGCGAGTGCGCGTCGAGCACCAGCCGCAGCAGGTTCGACCCGGAGCGTTCGGTCCCGATGATCAGGATCGGGCCGTCCTGGGCGGCCACCGGTCAGCCCCCCACCGCGAGCTTCTTCGCGCCGCAGTCCATCAGGGTGCTCCCGACGGCGGCCACCTCCGGGTCGGCCACCTTGTCCAGGGTGTACTGCTCGGAGCCGGGGACCAGGGGCGCGGCGGCGGAGCTCCACTCCGCGCGCCAGCCGGTGCCGGCGTACGAGGTCGAGCGCTCGGTGCCGTCGGCCGGCTGCGGGTGGAAGTACTGGAAGTGCTCCGGCCAGTGCTGGAAGTCCATCACCGGACCGGGCTGATAGGCGTCGTACACCCGCTTGTACGCGTCCCGGCAGACCTGCTCGGGCAATCCGCTGACGTTCAGGAACTCGTCCTCGTGCAGCGCCTGTTCGACCGACAGCCAGTTCAGGTGGTCGACCTCGGTGCGGATCACCTTGTTCCGCACCGCGTCCTGGTACACCGTCGTGCCGGGCATGGCCGACAGGTACTTCACCCGGGTCACGTGGTTGTACTGCTCGGCGAACTGCACCATGTCCGCCAGGGACTCCTCGGTCTCGTTCGGCAGACCGACGATGAGGAGCGAGCCGAACCGCACACCGCCCTCGAACGTGGTGCGCATCGCGCGGACGGTCAGGTTCTCGCTGCTGCCCTTGCGGGCCTCCCGCAGCACCTCGCGGCCCAGCGACTCGACGCCGTACAGGATGATGTCCGCACCCGCCTCCCGCATCGCGTCGATGCGCGGCACGTCCATGTCGGCGCACCGGGTCAGACAGGTCCACCGCAGATCGTGCTGGGAGATCACGTCGCACATCTCGATGGTCTGGCCGCGGTGCGAGCTGAACGTCAGGTCGACGAAGAAGCAGAACTCCACGCCGTACCGGGTCTTGAGCCAGTCGAGGTCGCGGTCCATCTTCTCCGGCGACTTCGCCCGCACCTGCGGGGTGGTGCGGTAGCAGAACGAGCAGTCCATCTTGCAGCCGCGGCTGTAGGACGAGATCACCTGCGGCTGCATGCCGAGCGGCGACCGCGACTGGGGCCACAGGTCGAGCCGCATCCTGGGCAGGGCGTCGAGATCCATCATCTGGCCACGGGGCGGCGTGCGGCGCGCCTTCCCCTTCTCGTCCCGGTAGCAGATGCCCCTGATGCCGGGGAGGTCCCGCTGCCACGAGCCGCGGGTGTAACTCTCCATCAGCTCCAGGATGGTGATCTCACCCTCGCTGATCACCGCGATGTCGCAGTCGGTGTCCGACATGAACACCGACGGGGCGGAAGTGACCAGCGAACCGCCGCAGACGATGGGTATGTCCGGGTGGGATCCGCGGACCATCGCCATCAGCGAGCGGCAGAACGGGAAGTTGTCCTCGAACGTGCATATGCCGAGCACGTCGGTGCCTTCGACGATCTGCTCGTACGCCGATTGCAGGGGGTTCGGGGTGTAGCGGACGTCGACGATGCGCACCGGGTACCCGGCGTTGTGCAGCACGGTCGAGATGTACGTCGCACCCTCGTAGGGGGAGGTGAGGAAGAACTCCCAACCGCGCGGCATGGTGAACGGCGAGGGTCCGACGACGAGGGTGAACCTCGGCAGGGTGGGATCGACCGGCACCGGTTCGGCGTCCTGGTCGCGCATCTGCTCGATGTAGCGCTGGTCGACGGCGCCGTTCGCGTCGGCGTACAGCTCCAGGGCCAGGGACAACTTACGCGCCATGTGCATGCTCCCTCGCTTCACGGACGTGGAGTCTTCGCCGCGTAACTGTAGGAGCGGGACGCGCTGTTCAGCACGGGTGTTCATGCCCGCCGGTCGGCCGATGTCGAACGCGGGGAGCCGGTTGTTAGCTTCGGTCCCGCCCGGCGTCGACAGAGGCAGACGGAGGAATCCCGGTGACCGCACAGCCGAACGTCCTGTTCATCTCCCTCGACACCGTCCGCGCCGACGTGGCCTATTCGGGGAAGTACCCCGGAGTGGAGCGGCTGCGCGCGAGCGGGGTCAGCTTCACGCAGGCGATCTCCTCGTGCCCCCTGACTCCGGTCAGCCACGCGACGGTGTTCACCGGGCTCCAGCCGCCCCGCCACGGGGTCAGGCACCTGTTCCGCGAAGCGCTGGACAAGCGGGTGCCGACGCTGGCGGAGCGGCTGTCGGCGGTCGGGTACACGACGGGCGCGGTGGTGTCCTGCCCCGGCCTGAACCAGTGGTACGGGATCGACCGCGGATTCGACTTCTACGACGACGAGATCCCCCTGCTGCCGGACGGCCGGGACCCGCTGTCGGTCGGCGACGTGAAGTTGCGCGGACTGGCCCTCAAGCGCGCGCCGCTGGTGGTCGAACGCGCCACCGAGTGGCTCCGGTCGCTGGACGGCGCCGGCCCGTTCTTCCTGTTCGCCCACTTCTTCGACGCGCACTGGCCCTACGAGCCGCCCGAGGACGTCGGCGTCGAGGTGGCCAACCCGTACGAGGGCGAGATCGCCTACACCGACCACTACGTCCAGCTGCTGCTCCGCCGCATCGCCGAGCTGGGCCACGACCTCGCGTCGACGCTGGTGGTGTGCTTCTCCGACCACGGCGAGGACCTGGCCGGGTGGTACCCCAACGACCACGCCGGCGACCTCGGCCACCCGTACGAGGAGGGGCACGGCTGCCTGCTGTTCGACGCGACCCAGCACGTGCCGCTGGTCATCAGCGGCCCCGGGGTCCCGGCGGGGATGAGCGTGGACAGCCAGGTGCGGCTGGTCGACATCATGCCGACGGTGCTCGACCAGCTCGGACTGGACCCGCTGCCGTCGGACGGCGCCTCGCTGACCGAGTTCTTCGCGAGCGGCAACGGGCCCTCCCGCGAGGCGTACTCGGAGACCTACTTCCCGCAGGAGCGGGCCGCCGCCTCGGACGACTACCCGGACCTGAAGGCGCTGCACGCGGTGCGGGCGGACGGGCGGAAGGTGATCTGGGAGGCGGACGGGCGCCAGGTGTGGGCCTACGACCTCGCCGCCGATCCCGACGAGCTCGACGGGCGGGTCCTCGTGTCCGACGAGGACGCGTGAAACCAGGGGCGACCGCGGCGCCGCGGTCGGTCCGCCGGGTGCTGGTCGCGAGCACGATCGGGACCGCGATCGAGTGGTACGACTTCTACCTGTACGCCACGGCGTCCGCGCTGGTGTTCGGCCCGCTGTTCTTCCCCGGGTCGTCGGCCGCCGGCGGTGTCCTCGCCTCGTTCGCCACCTACGCGGCCGGGTTCGTCGCGCGCCCGCTGGGCGGCCTGGTGTTCGGCCACTTCGGCGACCGGGTGGGCCGCAAGTCGATGATGGTGTGGACGCTGCTCGTCATGGGCATCGCCACGTTCGGCGTCGGCCTGCTGCCCACCTACGACACGGCCGGTGTCCTCGCACCGGTCCTGCTGGTGACGCTGCGCGTCGCCCAGGGCATCGGCATCGGCGGCGAATGGGGAAGCGCGGTGCTCCTCAGCACCGAACACGGCCCGCCCCGACGCCGGGGCTTCCTCAGCAGCTGGCCCGCGATGGGCTTCGCGCTGGCCCTGTTCGGCAGCAACCTCACCTTCGTCCTGATCTCCGGACTGCCCGAGGAGGACTTCCTGACCTGGGGATGGCGACTGCCGTTCCTGGCGTCGGTCGTCCTGGTCGGCATCGGCATCTGGGTCCGGCTGGGCATCGAGGAGACACCGGAGTTCGTACGGGGCCGGGCGGCGGCCCCCACCGCCCGGGTGCCGGTGATCACGGTGCTGCGGCGGTGGCCGCGCCGCGTGCTGATCGGCGTTCTCGCCTCACTCGGCACCGGGTCGGTGATCGCGATGTTCACCGTCTTCCTGGTGGCGCACGCGGCGAAGGCCGGGCTGGAGGTGCGGTCGACCGTGCTGACCGGACTGATGATCGCGGCCCTGGGGGAGTGCGTGACGCTGCCGGTGTTCGGCGCGCTGTCCGACCGGTTCGGCCGCCGGCCGGTCATGATCTTCGGCTACGTGGTCGCGGTGGCGGCGATGGTCCCGGCGGGCGCCTGGCTGTCCTCGGGCGATCCGACCCTGGCCGTCCTGGTGTTCGTCCCCGCGCTGACCATCGCGCACGGCGCGATCTACGGCGGCCTGGCGGCGTTCCTGGTGGACCTGTTCCCGACCATGGTGCGGTTCTCCGCGATCGCCGTGACCTATCAGGTGGGCGTCACGATCTCCAGCTTCCTGCCACTCGTCGCGGTCGCGATCACCGCGGACGATTCGTCGCTGCTCCCGGTGGTCGCGCTGTTCGCGGCGGTACAGACGGCGGCGGCCGTCGCCGTGGCGTGTGCGCCGGACTCACGCGCTGACGCGGAGCTGCTCGCGGACCCGGCAGGCGAGCGCCGACCAGTCGGCCGCGCAGTCCATGGCGAGGTCGGCGACAACCGGTGACCAGCGCTGGGGGACGGCGGCGGCGAGGCGCTCCCACTGCGCGGCGTCGAGCGTGTTGGCGTCGAGCAGCCGCAGGAGCGCGCGGCCGACCCCGGAGAACCGCAACGACGGGTCGGTGCGCAGCGCGAGCAGGAACCGGTCCCGTTCGGCGCGAGGCGTGCCGGCGCTGCCGTCGCCGGTGCTGACTCTCCCACCGGTGTTGTTGCCGGACGCCTTCTTCTCCGCCGCGTCGCTTTCCGTGTGCTGCCCGGCGGGAAGGCGATAGCGCGGCGGCACGGGATGCTCGCCGCGACGCATTCTTTCGCGGACGTCCCGCGCGGTACCGACCGATATTCCGGCGATGCGGGCGATGGCCCGTAACGAAAGGCCGGGGTCTTTCGCAATGGCCTGACTCGCCCTCATGCGTCCGTGCGACGCGTCGAGGGGCCGCACCTTTCCGTCGCGGCCGAGACGGGTGTGCAACTGGGTCATTTCCCCGCTTGTACGCTGCCGGATCGCCGACACCGTCTTGGTGGACAATCCGGCCGTCGACGCGATCAGACGGTCCGACAGATGCGGATGCGACGCGAGGATCCGGGAGGCGGCCGCCGTGCGGTCGGCGAGCGTCAGCGGCAATCCCTGGGTCGCGTTGGCGCGCACGGCCAGGACGAACGCGTCCTCCTCCGAGCCGTCGACGAACCGCGCGCCGATGGTGGCGTCCCCGCGCAGCCTGGCCGCGCGCAGGCGATGCACACCGTCGATGACCTGCATCGTCGGCCGGTGCACAAGGATCGGCGGGAGGTCGTCCCGGCACTGGGCGAGCGCGCTGACGTGGTCGGGGCGAGAGCCGGCGACCCGTACGAGACACGTTTCGGTCACCTGGTCGACCGGCACGAACGTCGGCGGCGTGTCCGACGGTGGTGCACCCAGCGATGTCGCGCTCATCCGAACTCCTCCAGATGGCCAAGCCTTTTCCGAGCACGCCGTGTCACGCTCGGCAGCGCGTAACCGATCGGATCCCGGAAGCGGCTACAAGATACCGGCCGCGTTCTGGCGCCGAACAGACCGGTGAGACAAAGTTTCCCTGAGTAAGTTCTCATGATTCCTTTCCCGTCGGTGCACCAGGTGAGGGCCGAAGTAAGCGCCTCGTCGAACTCGTTGACACCGATCCGCGTCATGGGACAGAGTTCCCCCCGTTCCCCCAATGGATTTCCGTGGGTCACGGAGTGTGAAATCACAGTGGACGCGCGAATGGATACGGTGAATTCCCTGCCTGCCGGGACGATGGTCGGAATGTTCCGGCGCCAGGTGGTCCGGGCCCCGGACTCGATCGCGGTGGCCACCGCGGACGGCACCCTCACCTACGGCGAACTCGACACCCGCGCCCGCACTGTGGCGGGCGGGCTGCGCGAGCGGGGGATCGGGCCGGACGACATCGTCGCCGTCGCGATACCGCGCGGCGCGGACATGGTGGTGGCCGTCGTGGGGGTGCTCGCCGCGGGAGCCGCCTACCTGCCGGTCGACCCCGCCCAGCCGCCCGACCGGGTGGTCGCCGTGCTCGCCGACGCCCGTCCCGCCCTGGTGCTGACACCGGGCGAGCTGCGGGAGCTGGAGGCCTCGGCGGTACCCGCGGCCCCGGTGACCGAACCCGATCCGGCGTGCGCCGCCTACGTCATCCACACCTCCGGCTCGACCGGAGCACCCAAGGGCGTGGTCGTTCCCCATACGGGGATCGCCCCTCTCGTCGCGGCGCAACGAGAACGCTTCGGCGCCCGACCGGGCGCCCGGGTACTCCAGTACGCGTCGGTCGGCTTCGACGTGGCCGTCGCCGACCTGTGCATGGCGCTGCTCACCGGGGCCACGCTCGTCCTCGCACCGCCCGAGGGCCTTCCCCCCGGCGAACCGTTCGCCCGGTTCATCGCCGAACACGGCGTCACCCATGTGTGCATGCCACCGAGCGCGCTCGCCACCCAGCCGGACCTGGCACTGCCCTCGGTCACCTGCCTGATCGTCGCGGGGGAGGCGCTGGGCCCGGACCTCGTCACCCGATGGTCCGCCGGCCGCCGGATGATCAACGCCTACGGCCCGACCGAGACGACCGCGTGCGCCACCATGAGCGCACCGCTCACCGGCGGCCCCCCGGCGCCGATCGGAACGGCGATCCCCGGCACCGAACTACGCGTGCTGGACGGGACGTGCGCCCCGGCCGCCGAGGGCGAGCTGTACATCGGCGGCGCCGGGGTCGCGCGCGGCTATCTGGGCCGGCCCGGAGCGACCGCGCAGCGGTTCGTCGCCGACCCGTGGGGGCCGCCCGGCTCGCGCATGTTCCGCACCGGCGACCTCGTCCGTGTGCTGCCCGACGGTGACCTGGTGTTCCTCGGACGCACCGACGACCAGGTGAAGATCCGCGGCCACCGGGTCGAACCGGCCGAGGTGGAGGCCGCGCTCGGCGCACACCCGGCGGTGGCGCGGGCCGCGGTCGTCGCCCGCTCCGGGCCGCTCGGGGCCTACCTGGTGGGCTACGTGGTGCCGCGCGGGGCGAGCGTGCCCGACCTGCGCGCGCACCTCGCCGAGCGGCTGCCGGCCCACCTCGTCCCCGACCTGATCGAGGTGGTCGGCCACTTCCCGCTGACCCCCAACGGGAAACTGGACCGGGCCGCGTTCGACGCTCCCGTACCGAGGGCGTCGGTCGGGCTCGCCGACGACCTCGCCGGGCTGTTCGCCGAGGTGCTGTCGGTGGACGCGGTCGCGCCGGACGACGACTTCTTCGCCCTCGGCGGCACCTCGCTCACGGCCACCGCGCTGGCCAGCCGAATCCGCGTCGAACTGGCCCTGGAAGCGTCCGTGGCCACCGTGTTCGACGCCCCCACCCCCGCCGAACTCGCCAACGCCCTCTCCGCGACGGACGCGGCGGACGCGACGGACGCGGTGGACACGGCGGGGGCGGTGAACGCGGTGGGCGTGGCGGAGGCGACGGCCCCGGCCTCGCCGGTCCCGGTCTCTCCGGCGGACTCGGCCGGGGGCCGGACATGAACGTCGTCATCGTCGGGGCGGGTATGGCCGGAACGATGCTGGCGATCCGGCTGGCCCGCCGCGGCCACCGAGTCGACCTGGTCGAGCGGCGCGCCGACCCCCGCGCCACGGACGGGCCGGAGGCCGCGTCGATCAGCGTCGGGCTGTCCGAACGCGGGCGGGCCGCGTTGCGCGACATCGGTCTCCTCGACAAGGCCCTGGCCGCGGCGGTTCCCATGCGCGGGCGGATCGTCCACCACGGCGGCCGGGTCACCCACCAGCCCTACGGCACGGACGACACCCAGGTCCTGCACGCGGTCCGCCGCCACGACCTCAACATCACCCTGCTCGACGCCGCCGAAGCGGACCCCCGGGTGCGGCTGTGGTTCGGGCACCGCGTCACCGGCCTGGCCGGTGACGAGGTGTGGACCCCGGCCAGGACGTTCGCGGCGGATCTCGTCGTGGGCGCGGACGGCGCGTACTCGACCGTGCGCACGCACCTGCACCGCCAGGTGCGCGCCGAACTCCACGTGACCCACCTGGACTGGGGCTACCGGGAGTTCACCATCCCGGCCGTCGACCGCCCGGAAGCGCTGCACGTGTGGCCCGGCCGGCGGGGGCTGGTCGTGGCACACCCCAACCCGGACGGCTCCCTGACCGGGACCGTGTTCCTGCCGTTCGACGGCGACACCGGGTTCCAGGGGCTGCGCGACCCGGCGAGGGCCGGGGCCTTCCTGGCCGAGGAGTTCGGCGACCTGTCCGAACTGGTGCCGGACCTGGTCACCCAGTTCCTCGCGCAGGAACCGGGCAGCCTGGTGTCGGTGCGCACCGCGCCGTGGCGGCACGACCGGGTCGTCCTCGTCGGCGACGCCGCCCACGCCGTGTTCCCGTTCTACGGCCAGGGGATGAACGCCGCCTTCGAGGACTGCGCGGTGCTCGAAGCGTGTCTGGCCGAACACGCCACCGGCGACGCGCTCGCCGCCTTCGAGGCCCGTCGCCGCCCGCACACCGACGTGCTCGCCGACCTGTCCGCGCGCAACTTCGTGGAGCTGCGCGACCGGGTGCGGTCACCGGTGTTCCTGGCCCGCAAGCGGATCGACTTCGAGCTCGGCCGCCTGATACCGGGATGGCGGACGCTCTACGCGATGATCAGCCACAGCACCCTCCCGTACGGTGACGCGCTCGCCCGCGCCCGCCGCCAGGACCGGCTCCTCGGTGGACTGGCCGGGCTCGGCGGAGTCGCGTTGCTCGCCGCGGCGCGGCGGAAGCGGAGCGGGGGATGCTGAGCCACCCGGCGGGTGACGTCTCGCTGTTCGAGCCCGGCCACCCGGACCTGCCCCCCGCCGCCGAGGTGGTACTGGCGTGGGCCCGCTCCTACCTGTGCCGACCGCACCCCGATCTCGGGCGGGGCGGCGACGTCTGCCCGTACACCGCCCTCTCGCTGGAACGGGGCGGACTGTTCCTCGCCGTGCACCCGGGACGGCCGGACCTGCGGGCGGTGATGACCGCCTACCGGGACTGGTTCCCCGAACTGCCGCCCCGTGCGTGGCCGGCGGCCAGATACCGGACGGTCCTGGTGGTGCTGCCGGACGTCCCGCCCGGGGAGATCGACCGAGCGCAGCGGGAGCTGAAGCCCGGGTTCGTGGAACGCGGCCTGATGATCGGCGAGTTCCACCCCGGACCACCGTCGGCACAGGGACTGTGGAACGCGGACTTCCGGCCCATGCGCAGCCCGCTGCCCCTGCTGGCGGTGCGGCACATGGTGGCCGCCGACGCGCCGTTCCTGCGGTCGGATCCGGAACAACTGGCGGCGTACCGCCGCCGGTTCGGGGACCGGGGGGCGCACCGATGACGTTCCCGCTCCCGCCCGGGGCCCGACGGCTCTGGTTCGCCGAGGCGTTCGCCGACGGCGCCCCCCTGCACAACAACCCGGCGGTGTTCCGGTTGACCGGCCCCCTGTCGGCGGACGCGCTGCGGCGCGCGGCGGACCTGGTGGCGGCCCGGCACCCGGTGCTGCGCACCACCTTCGACGAGGTCGACGGCGAGCCGGTCGGGCGGACGGGTCCGGTGGCCGCAGCGGATGTCGTGGTGCGGGCCGTGCCGGCCGCGGACGCCGAGGCGTTCGCGACGCGGGCCGCCCGGGAGCCGTTCGACCTGCGCACCGGGCCCCTGTTCCGGGTCCGGCTGGGCCGGATCACACCGACCGACCACATCCTGGTGATCAATACGCATCACGCGGTCGTCGACGGCAGGTCGCTGGCGGTGCTGTGCGGGGAGATCGGCGCCCTGTACGCCGACCCGGGCCGGGCCCTGCCGGATCCCGGAGCACCGCCGGACACCGTCGACCACGACCCGTCCCGCCGGGTGTCCGACCTGGCCGGTGTGCCTGACCTCCTCACCCTGCCCACCGACCGGCCCCGCCCGAGGATGCGCGGGTTCCGGGGCGAGTTGCGCCGCCACTCCGTCCCCGCGGGCCTCACCGCGCGGGTCGACGCGCTCGCCCGCGCCACGCGCGCCACCCGCTTCGTCGTGCTGCACGCCGCGTACGCCGCCACCTTGGGCACGACCGCGGGTCAGGACGACGTGGTGGCCGCCACCCTGGTGTCCGGGCGGCCGGGGCCGGAGTCCGCCGACGCCGTCGGCATGTTCGTGAACCCGGTTCCGCTGCGGGTGCGGATCGGCGGCGATCCGACCTTCCGCGAGCTGGTGGCCAGGGCCCGCGGCGCGGTCGCGGCGGGACTGGGCGGCGCGGCGGTCCCGTTCGACCGGATCGTCGAGGCGGTCGGCGCCGCCCGCGACCCGAGCCACGCGCCGCTGTGCCAGGCACACCTGGTGATGCAGGACCCGCCCGAGGTGGTGCTTCCCGGCGTGCGGGCCGACCGGATGCTGCCGGACACGGGCACGGCCGACGTCGACCTCACCGTGATGGTGGAGTCCGGCGGCCCGGAGATGACCGTGGTCACCGAACACGACACGGACCTGTTCGACGGGGCGACGGTCGACGGTTTCGCCGGGCGTCTGCTGGCCCTGCTGGACGGTGCCTGCGCCGACCCCGACCGCCGGCTGTCGGCGTTGACGGCTGGGGCTTCGGCGGTGGCCGAGTCGGCGCCCCCGACCGGGGGTTCCGCCGGACCGGCCGGTGCCCCGGCGCCGTCGACCGTGCTGGAGCTGATCAGGTTCGACGCGGAGGGCCTCGCGGTGGGGGAGCTGTCCTACGCCGAGTTGGAGCGCCGTTCGGCGGCGCTGGCCTCGGTGTTGCGGTCGCGGGGCGCCGGACCGGAGGTGTGGGTCGCGGTGGACCTGCCGCGCGGCAGGGACCTGGTGGTCGCCGTCCTCGGGATCTGGCGGGCCGGCGCGGTGTACGTACCGGTGGAACCCTCGTGGCCCGGGCCGAGGCGCCGGGCCGTCACCGGGGCCGCCCGGATCGTGCTGACCGGGATCCCGGAGCTGCCACAGGAGTTCGAGCGCGTCGAACCCGGCATCGCCCCCGAGTCACTGGCGTACGTGCTGCACACGTCCGGGTCGACCGGCAGCCCCAAGGCGGTGGGCGTGCCGCACCGCGCGGTGGCCGGGATGCTGGCCCGGTCGACGGCGTTGGTCGGGCTGCGCGCCGGGGACGTGGTCGCGGCCCTGATCTCCCCGGCGTTCGACATCTCGGTGTGGGAACTGGTGGCGCCGCTGACGGTGGGCGCCCGGGTGGTGCCCGTACCGCCGGAGACCGTGGTGGACGGTCCCGCGCTCGCCCGGCTGTTGAAGGCGGAGGCGGTCACGGTCGTCCAGGTCACCCCGTCGCTGTGGGCGGTGCTGGCGGCGGCCGGGGGAGTGCCGGAGTGCGTACGGGTCCGGGTGTCGATCGGGGAGGTGCTCACCCCGGAGCTGGCCGGGGCGCTGGGCGGGGCCGAGCTGTGGAACACGTACGGCCCGACCGAGACGACGATCTGGTCGACCGCCGAACGGGTGCACCGGGGCGGCAGGTTCGGCATCGGCGACCCGCTCGACGGGGTGGCCCGGTACCTGCTGAACGCGGGCCTGCGACCGGTTGACGACGACGTGGTCGGTGAGGTGTACCTGGGCGGCTTCCCCCTGGCGCGCGGTTATCTCGGCGCGCCCGGCCGGTCGGCGACGAGGTTCGTCGCCGACCCGTTCTCGCCGGTCCCCGGTGCGCGCATGTACGCGACGGGCGACTTGGCACGGCGCAGGCCGGGCGGTCTCGTGGAGTTCGTCGGACGGGCGGACGCGCAGCTCAAGGTGCGGGGCCACCGGGTGGAACCGGCCGAGGTGGAGGCGGCGTTGCGGGCGGACCCGGAGGTCGCCGACGCCCGCGTGACCGGTGACGGCGACCGTCTGGTGGCCTACGTGATCCCGGCCGCAGGGCGGCCCCGCTGGACGGGGGTGCGGGAGCGGCTGAGCCGTGTCCTTCCCGCCTACCTGGTGCCGTCGGCGATGGTGACCGTGGATGCGTTCCCGTTGACCAGCTCCGGAAAGCTGAACGTACGCGCCCTGCCCCCTCCGGCGGAGGACACCACCGCCCCTGACCCCCACCCGGGCCTGGAGACCACGGTCGCGGAGATCTTCGCGGGTCTGCTGGCCCGCCCGGTCGGCCGGGACGACGACTTCTTCCTGTCCGGCGGCCACTCCCTGGCGGCGGCGAAGGCCGTCGCGCGGATCGCGGCGTCGACCGGCGCGGAGGTGACGGTCAGGACCCTGTTCGCCCACCCCACCGTCGCCGCCCTGGCCGCCGCGATCGACGCGGGCCGGGGCGACCCCGGCACTCCGGAGGAGCCCGGGGCGGCGCCCGCCACGCCAGGAGGGCTGTCCGGCCCGCAGCGAGGACTGTGGGCCATCCACCAGGCGGGCCGGGACGACGGCGCCTACGTCGTGCACGCCGCTTTCCGGCTGGACGGCGCGCTCGACGAGGCCGGCCTGCGGGCCGGGTTCACCCACACCCTGGCCGCCCACCCGGCCCTGCGGTCGGCGATCACCGTCCACGCGGGCGTCCCGCGGCTGAGCGCCGAGCCCTGCACGGACGCGCTGTCGGCGAGGGCCTGGCGCACCACGGACCTGAGCGCGCGGACCGACCCGTGGCCGGAGGCCGAACGCCTGGCCGCCCGGGACGCCGACCGCCCCTTCGACCTGACCCGCCCCCCGCTGGTGCGGGCCCACCTGATCAGAACCGCCCCCACGACCCATCTCCTGACGCTCACCGCTCACCACATCATCTGCGACGACACCTCGATGTCGATCCTGCTGTCGACCCTGACCTCGGCGGACCCGATCGCCTCGTCCCCTCCCGGTGGCGCCGCGGATGTCCGGCGGACGGGGCCGGGGCCCGCGCTCCGGGCGAGGACCGGCGCACCGGAGCCGCCGATCGGCGCGCCGGCGGTCGTGGGGCCACGGCCCTCCGCGCCGCCCCTCGGGGGCCCGAGGCTCTCCGCGCCGACGGTCGTGGGGCCACGGCGACGCACCACCGACTTCTGGGCCGAAACACTGCGCGACGCCCCGTCCGCCTCCGGACCCGCGCCGGACCACCCGTACGGCACGTCCCCGGCCACCGCGCCGGACACACCGCCGCACCCGGAAAACGGCGGGGGCCCGGCTCACCCCGACCGCTCGGGCGCCGCCCCCGGTGCCACGCACCGGTTCACCGTCCCCGCCGGGCTCGCCCGCCGCTTCGCCACCCGGTGCCGGGGCGAGGGCGCCACCACCGTCGCCGGTCTCCTCGCCGTCCTCGCGATCGTCTCCGCCACCCGGGACGGTGGCGACGACCTCGTCGTCGGCACCCCGGTCAGCACCCGCCCGGACGGGTGGGACGACGTGATCGGCATGTTCGTCACGACCCTCCCGCTCCGGCTCCGCACGAATCGTCGAGCCACCCCGCGCGACCTGCTCGCCGACGCCACCGGGGCGGTGGCCGACGCGATGGACCACGCCGACATCGCACCGGCCGACATCCTCACCGCGCTCCCCACCCCGCGGGGGGACCGCGACCCGCTGTTCCGGACGATGCTGGTCCTCAACCGCGAGACGGCCCCCGTCACCTTCACCGGCCTGACCGCCACCCCGCTCCCGATCGACCGCGCCACCAGCCGTTTCGACCTCACCCTCCACATCAGGGAACGCGAGGGCGACTGGCCCGCCCTCATCGACTACCGCACCGACCGGTACGAGGCGGACACGATCACCGGGATCGCCGACCAGGTGCTCGCGGTCATGGAGGCCGTGGCCCGCCACCCCGGACGTCCGCTGTCCCACCTGGACCTGTTGTCCCCGGCCGACAGCGCCGTCCACACCGCCCTCGGCGCCCGGCCCGACCCGGCCATCCCCGGGGGTGCACCGGACACACCGCCAACCGGTCCGGCCGTCCCCCCGCGACCGGCCCCCACGACCGTCGTGGACCTGATCGCCGCCCGGACCGCCCGGACCCCTGACGCCATCGCCGTCCTCGACCTCGCCGCCGCCCCGCTCACCTACCGCGACCTGGACCGCGGATCCTCGGCCGTCGCCCGCCACCTGCGCGAGGCCGGTATCCGGAGCGAGGACCCGGTCGCGCTCACCCTTCCGGCCGGCGCAGACGCGATCATCGCGATCCTCGGCGTGCTCAAGGCGGGCGGGTGCTTCGTCCCCCTCGACCCCGACCAGCCGCCCTCCCGCCGACAGGCCCTGATCACCGCCGTCGGTGCGACGACCGTCCTGACCCGCGAGAATCTCCTTGCCGTCGGCCGCCACGAATCCCGTGAGGCTCTCCTTGCCACCGGCCGCCACGAACCCCGCGAGGCCCTCCCCACTCACCTCGCATCGACGCCCGTTGACCCGTCGCAGCTCGCCTACGTCGTCCACACCTCCGGCTCCACCGGCGAGCCCAAGGGCGTCGAAGTGCAGCACGACACGCTCCTCAAGCTGACCACCGCGTTCATCGCCGAACACGGCCTGACCGCCGGGCACCGCCTCCTCATGGTGCCGCCCGCGCACTTCGACGCCGCGTTCGGCGACATCTTCCCGGTCCTCGCGGCCGGGGCCACCCTGGTCACCCACCCCGACCCGGGCAGTCTCACCGGACCGGACCTCCTGGCGCTCTGCGTCGAGCACCGGCTGTCCGCGGTGGACACGGCCGCACCCCTCTGGCAGCGCTGGGTGGCCGATCTCGCGGGCGAACGCCTGCCGTTGGAGATCATGATGGTCGGCGGCGACACCGTTCCGGCGGCGACCGTCCGCGCGTGGGCGAAGCACGGCGTTCCCCTCCACAACCACTACGGCCCGACGGAAGCCACCGTCTGCGCGACCAGCCACCGCACCGTCGACGGCCGCGAGCACCCCACCCGGCTGCCGATCGGCCGCCCGCTGCCGCACGTCCGCGTCCACCTCCTCGACCGGGCCCTGCGCCGGGTGCCCGTCGGCGTGGTCGGCGAGATCTACATCGGCGGGACGGCGCCCGCCCGGGGATACCGGGGGCAACCGGCCGCGACCGCCGCGGCGTTCCTCGCCGACCCGTACGCCGACCGCCCCGGCGCCCGCATGTACCGGACCGGCGACCTCGCGAGGCTGAACCGACACGGCACGCTCGAATTCGTCGGCCGCGCCGACGACCAGGTCAAGATCCGCGGCAACCGGGTGGAGCCGGGAGAGGTGGCGGCCGTGCTCGCCGCGCACCCGGCCGTCGCGGAAGCCGTGGTGGTGGCCGACGGGGACCGCCTCATCGGCTACGTCGGCGCCCCGGCCCCGCTCACCACCGCCACCCCACCCGGGCCTTGGACGGCCGTCCCGACGCGGCTCACGCCCGGCACGGCTATCCCGACCCCGCCCCTCCCGACGACGGCTATCCCGACCCCGCCCGTCCCGACGACGGCTATCCCGACCCCGCCCGTCCCGACGACGGCTGTCCCGACCCCGCCCGTCCCGACGACGGCTATCCCGACCCCGCCCGTCCCGACTCCGGCCACCCCCACCCCGCCCGCACCCGGCGCAGCCGTCCCCACCCCGGCCACCCCGACCCCGCCGGGTACCCCGCCCGCGCCCGGCACGGCCACCCCCACCCCGCCGAGTTACGCCCCACCGGCCGGAGCCCCGGACGCTTTCGGCCTGCGCGCCTTCTGCGCCGACCGCCTGCCCGCGTATCTCGTGCCGGACACCGTGGTCGTCCTCGACGCCCTTCCGACCACGAGCACCGGCAAGGTCGACACCACCGCCCTGCCCGAACCACCGGCCGCCCCCGCCGCCCCGGCGGATCCTCCGCGGACCGCCACCGAGGGAGTCGTCGCCGCCATCTGGGCCACCGTTCTCCACCGGAGCGACGTGGACCGTTCCGCCGACTTCTTCGCCCTCGGCGGGCACTCGCTCATCGCCGCCCACGTCCTCGCCGCCGTCCGCGACCGCCTCGGCGTCACGGTGCCGATGCGCACCCTGTTCGCCGCCCCCACCGTGGCGGCGTTCGCGGCGGTCGTCGACGACGGTGTCCCGGCGGACCTGCCCACGCCCGACCGGCTGCGCGCCGACGCCGTCCCGCCGCCCGAGATCCGCCTCCGCGCAGCCCCCGCACCCGGGACGCGCCTCGGCACGGCCCCGCCCCCCGGAGTGCGACCGCCCGGCGTGCGGCCGATCGAGGTCCGACCGTTCCGTGTCCGACCGCCCGGCGTCCCCTCGGCCGGCCGGCCGCGCCGGATCCTGCTCACCGGGGCCACCGGCTTTCTCGGCCGCCACCTCCTCGACCAGCTCCTGGCCCGGACCGATGCCCGGATCCACTGTCTGGTCCGCCGGGGTTCGATCGACCGGCTGCCGGTCACCGACCGCGTGATCCCGGTCCCCGGCGACCTGGCCGCACCCGGCCTCGGACTGTCCACGGAGGATCACGACACCCTCACCACCGTGGACGCGATCTACCACAACGCCGCCGTTCCGCACTTCGCCGCTTCCTACGACGCACTCAAATCCGCCCACGTCGACGCCACCGCCGCGATCCTGCGCCTGGCCGGCGACAGCGGTGCCCCGCTGCACCTGACCTCCACCCTCGGCGTCTTCCTCGGCGACGCCCACGACGGCCGCGTCGTCACCGAGGCCGACGTCCCCACCGACCCGAGCGGCCTCACCAGCGGCTACGACCTGAGCAAATGGGTGGCCGACGCCATGTCCGTCGCCGCCCGCGGCCACGGTCTGCCCGTCTCGGTCCACCGCATCGCGGCCATCGTCGGCGACACCGTCACCGGCGCCACCGACCCGCGCTCCGCGTTCAGCCGCTGGCTCACCGGATGCGTCGCGGCGGGCGCCGTCCCGGACACCGCCGAGGTGCTGGACATGGTGCCCGTGGACACGGTGGCCGCCGCGATCGTCGCGCTCTCGCAGGCCCCGGAGCTCCTGGGCCGGGACCACCACTACCACGGCGACGGCGGCCTCACCCGTGCCGCGCTCGCCGCCGCCCTCACCTCGGCCGGCCACCCGACCGAGGTGGTGCCGTACCGGCTGTGGCGGGAACGGATGCTCGCCGACCCGGCCGGGCCCTTCGCCCCGCTCGCCTTCTCCCTGCCCGAACACCCCCGCCCGCACCCGCGGTTCGACTGCTCCCGCACCTGGGCCGCCGCGGCCGGGGCGGGGGTGGGGTTCCCCCCGGCCGACGAGCGAATGCTGCGCAGGCACCTGGACGGCCTCACCGGTGCCGGCGCGCTTTCCGGAAATGGATGACCATGCCCCTGCCCGAAGCTTCCTCCGGTGTCCCGGCCCCGGTGCTCGACCGCCTGGGCGCGGCCGGCTACCGGGCCATGATCGCCGGTGTCCGACTCGGGGTCTTCACCGCCCTGGAAGCCGGCCCGCTGACCGTCGAGGAGCTGGCCACCGCGGTCGGCGGTGACCCGGACGGGGTGCGGAGCCTGGTGAACGTCCTGGTGACCTTCGGCTACCTGCGGCACGACGAGCACGGGGTCACGACCGCCGCGGCACCCGGTCCGCCGGACCTCGAACTGTTCTGGCACGAGGTCCTGTTCGAGCACTGGGCCGACATCGAGGACACCATCCGCACCGGCACGCCCCGCCGCGGCTTCTACACCTGGCTGCGCGAGCGCCCCGCCACCGCCGCGCGGCTGCGCCGGATGCTCGCCGGGGCCGCCGCGGCGCTGGCCGACGACATCGCCGCCGCACTGCCCCCCGCGGCCACCGTCCTGGACATCGGGGGTGGCCACGGCGACCACACCGTGGAACTGTGCCGCCGCCGCCCCGACGTGACGGTCACCGTCTTCGACCTGCCGGAGACGATCACGGCCCTCCGGGAGGACGCCCCGCCGGGCCGGATGACGGCCCGGGCGGGCGACTACCTCACCGACGACCTGGGTTCCGGGCACGACCTGGTGCTGCTGTTCAACGTCCTGCACGGCCACCGCCCCGAGGAGTGCCGCGAGATCTTCCGGCGCGCGGCGACAGCGCTGTCCCCCACGGGAAGCATCGCCGTCCTCGACCACGACCGCGAACCACCCGCAGACCTGGGCCCGGCCGCGGCCGGTTTCCTCGGCATGTTCGATCTGACCCTGTGGCAGGGCCACGCCGGCGGGGTGCACCGCTACAGCGACCTCGCGGCCTGGCTGGGCGAGGCCGGACTCACCGAGACGAGGGTCGTGCCGCTCGCCGCGTCCCCGCTGGAGAAGCTGCTGATCGCGGGCCGGCCGTCATGACCGCCGACCCGTACCCCGGCTACGCCTGGTTGCGCGAGCACGACCCGGTCTGCCCCGTCGGCGGTCCGCATGTCCCGGGCCGGATGTGGCTGGTGACCCGGTACGACGACGTACGCGCCTGCCTGGCCGACCGCCGCCTGGGCAGCCGTGCCCCGGTCGACCCCGACCCCCACCCGCCCGGTCTCTCCCACCTGGACGGTCCCGGACACGCCAGGCTGCGCCGACTGGTCGCCGCGGCGTTCACCCCCGCCGCGGTGGCGCGTCTGCGTGATCGCACCGCCCGGACCTGCGCGCACGCCGTCGAGTCGTTCGCCGGACGCGGGCACGCGGACCTCGTCGCCGAGTACACCCGGGAGATCCCGGTCGCCGTCATGCACGACCTGCTGGGCGTCCCGGAAACCGAGCGCGCGCCCGCCGCCGACGTGCTGGACATGTGGTACCGGGCGAAGTTCCGGCAGCCGCGCGACGAGGCGAGTCTGGCCGAACTGCTGGACTACGTCGGCGAGCTGGTGGCCTACAAACGAACGCACCCGGGGGACGACCTGACGACGCGACTGATCGACTCGGACGCGCTGACCGGTGAGGAGCTGGAGGTGATGGTCATGACGCTGATCGGCGCCGGTCACATCACCACGATCCAGTTCCTCGGCACCACCGTCCTGCACCTGCTCGACCACCCCGGCCACCGAGCCGCCCTGCTCCGCGGCGATCTCGACTGGCCCCGTGCGGTCAACGAACTGCTGCGCCTGGACTCGCCGTCGCACGTGGCGGAGTACCGGTACGCGGGCGAGGACATGACGCTCGCGGACGCCCGCGTGGGAGAGGGCGACGTGGTGCTGCTGTCGCTGGCGGCGGCGAACCGCGACCCGGACCGGTTCCCGGATCCCGGCACCCTCGACCTCACCCGCGACGCCCGCCCGCACCTGGCCTTCGGCCACGGCGCGCACACCTGCCTCGGCAGCCATCTGGTCAGGCTGGAGACGGAGATCGCGGTCACCACGTTGTTCGGCCGCCTGCCGGACCTGGCCCTGGACATCCCGGGCGGCGAGGTCGCGTGGGGTTACGCCCCGACGTTCCGCGGCCCCCTGGCCCTTCCGGTCACCTTCACCCCCTCCACCAGCCGATAACCCGTCCCCGCCCCTCACTCCCGGTGTCCCCTCCGCCGCTCCGGCGGCCTCCGTGACCCGGCGGACCGGACTCCGGCGCGCCCGGCGGAAGGACGCACCCGGGCGCCGGCCGCAGGGCAATGCGGAGGGGGTCCGGACGCGTTGTCACTGGGGCCGCTTAGAGTCTCTCCCACTCGTCACGGTGCGTTGCCGTCGACGGGTCTCATCAGCGTGCCGCCGGGTCGGCGGCCGTTCGGAAACAGGGGAGAACAGCGCATGGGGTGGGTGTCGGCGGGCGACTACGAAGTCGCTCTGGAGGCGGGCAAGGTGGTCTGCCGCAACGGGAAGGGGCGGCTGCTGAAGTCCGTTCCGGCCAAGCTGAAGGACGATCCGGCGGTCGTGGGTCTCCGGCAGTTGACCGAGTGGATGGAGCGGCACGAACGCCGGTGCCTGACCGACGTCGAGCAGTGGATGGTGCGCTCGCTGCCCGTTCCCACCGCCGTGCTCGCCCGGGTCTGGCCCGACCCGGCCTGGCAGGCGGCCCTGCGGGACGTGGTGGTCACCGGCGCGGACGGCGGGGTCGCCGGGTTCCTGCGCGACGTCGACCCCGAGCGCGGTCTCGGCCTCGTCGACCTGGACGGCGACACGGTCCGCATCACCCCGGACGTGGTCAGCGTGCCCCACCCCGTGCTCCTCGACGATCTCGACGAGCTGCGGGAGTTCGCGGTCGAACTGGGCGTGAGCCAGACCGTGGAGCAACTGTTCCGCGAGGTGTGGCACCGCCCGGCCGGCCTCTCCCCGGAGACCACCTCCGTCGATACGTACGCCGGCGGCGTCTTCAAGGAACTGCGTTTCCTGCACGGCCGTGTCACCCAGCTCGGCTACCGGTCGCGCGGGGGGTACGCGGTCTGCCCCGTGATGGAGGACGGCGCCACCGCCGAGGCGCGCATCTGGATCGGCGAGCACGACGGATACGACGCGTACGACACCGAGACGGGCCCCCTGGCCTGGACCGACCCCACGGGG
The DNA here is from genome assembly GCF_900460065.1 of Streptomyces griseus. GTDB lineage: Bacteria > Actinomycetota > Actinomycetes > Streptomycetales > Streptomycetaceae > Streptomyces > Streptomyces griseus. The sequence continues at coordinate 119,008 of NZ_UAVD01000029.1, forward strand.
CGTGCGCTCACGGCAGCCGAGGTCGGCCCCGTGGCGTGGTCGGAGGGCATGCGGATGGCGGCGGCGCTCTACGCCGGCCGCGACGTCGAGGACGAGGAGCGGGCGGCATGAGCATCACGACGAACACGACGAACACGACGGGCGCCGACGTGAACACGACCGCGGCCGACGGGGCGTCCCTCCCCGGGCAGGCCCGGGGCGGGAGCGCCTCCGCCGCCGAGACCCGCGCCGCGGCCCTGCTGGACGCGGGCGCGATCCTCCCCTCCGGCACCACCGACCGCGACGACGCCGACGCGCTGACCGCCCGCACCTACACGCACACCGCCCTCGGCGACCGCCCCGTGGTCCGCCTCGTGCCCGGCACGCTCGGCGAAGCCGAGGACCTGGCCCTGGAGTTCCTCGGGCTGGCCCGGACCACCGAGGCCCCCGTCGTGGGCCAGGTGCGCCGCGAGACGCTGGGCTTCCCGGCCTGGGCGCTCGTCAACGACCCGGCCAACGGTCACCACGCCCTCGCCCTCGTCAAGGACATCGAGCGGCTGGGCCGGCAGGCCAAGACCCGTGCCGGAGCGGCCAAGGAGGGCTTCGACGAACTCGGCACCCGGCTCGGCCGGGCCGTGCCGCACTTCCTCCCCACCTACTACGAACAGGTGGCACGCCTCTTCCTCCAGGCCGAGAACCCCACCTACGCCGCGTCCTTCTTCGGCAAGGCCCGCGAGGCCGAGCGGGTGCACGGGCTGGTCGTGGACGAGGAGCGGCAGCGGGCCGTCTTCCTGGAGTTCGCCCTCGTCGGCGCGCTGACGGTGAAGGCGCTCCGGCAGTACGTACGGGACCTGGTGGCCCGGCTCGCACCGGCGGACGCCTGGGCACAGTTCCGACGGCTGCTGGTCGAGCGCTGCGCGGCGGGCATGCCACCGTACGCGGCGCTGCCGCAGGACGTGCGCGCACTGGTCAAGGCCGCCGGGCTGGACCGCGAGGCCGCCGAACGCGAGCTGGTGGCCGATCTCATCGGCTCGCCGGGAGTCGTCCGCGCCCCCGCCTCGTTCTGGGAGAGCTACCGCACCTCCCTCGTCGACCTCGCCCGACGGGACGAGGCCGTGAGGGCCCGGCTCCTCGGCTTCTTCCCGGAGACCTTCGACGAGAGCGGCCGGGACGCCGACGGCGTACCGGGCTGGCTCGCCCTGCTGGCCGAGTCCGGCGCCGACGACCTGCTGACCGCCCTCCCGGGCTCCTCCGGCGACCCGACGCCCGACGCCGCCGGCCCGTCCGTCTCCCCGGCGGACTGGCTCGCCCGCTGGGAGGCGCACCGCAGGCGCAGCAGGGTCACCTCGGGCCGCTGCCCGGCGACCCTCGGCCTGACCGCCCGGATGACCGACCGGCTGCGCGCCGACGGGCACCCCGTCGACCTGTTCCAGGGCCGCTGGCAGCGCACCGCCGACCTGGACCTCCTCGACCTCTGCCTGGCCACCGGCGTCCCCGTCGCCGAGCCGGACGCCCAGGACGCGGGGACCGCGCGGTCCCTCGGGTTCCCGATCGGCCCGTGGCTCACCGACACCACGCCCGGCGCACGCGACCTGACCGCCGTCGCCGGACACCCGTTCTTCCGCGCCCTGCTGAGCCGGAACATCGGAAACCTCGGCGACGGACACCACCAGCGGCTGAGCGACGCCGGCCTGGCGAAGATCGCGGCCCACCCGGTGCTCTCCGTCATCCTGCGGGAGTGGCTGACCGCCCGGGCCGAGGAGTACACGGCCGCGCGCGGGCTCCCCGGGCTGCGCACCGCCCTCAACCGGCTGTCGTCGTTCCGCTCCGTGGCCGCGGACGTCGCCCCGGAGGCCGTACGACGCGTCGAGAACCACGAGATCGTGCCGCTGCTCGCCGCCACCCTCCGCACCGGCGTCCTCGACGAGCTGGGCTGGCCCGCGCTCGACGACACCTACGCCGAACTGGCCGCCGAGGCCGCCGAGGCCTCGCGAGGCCAGCGCAACCGGCGGGAGAGCGTCGGCGTCACCGGCGCCTGGCCCGCGCTGATCCTCAACACCCTCGAACGGGCCGTCGTCGTCGGCCCGGAAGGCGTCCTGCTGCGGCACACCCTGCGCCTCCCCGCCACCGTCGACCACTGGCGGACGATCGCCCTGCGCTACGCCGACGGCGAGCTGCTGGTCATCTGGTGGGAGGACGGCAAGCAGCGCGGCTACTGGTCGCACCGCCCCGCCGAGGTGTTCACCGTCGGCGGCGAACAGCTTCCCCGCTGGGGCGGCTCCGGCCCCTCGGACGAGGTCTGCCTGCCGCTGCCCGGCGGCGGCCGTGCCACGGGCGGCAAGGCCCTGCACGCGGGCGACACCTCCCTCCCGCCCCAGCGCCCCGTCATCTCCGACGGCACCGGCCACTGGCGAGAGGGCCACCAGGGCACCCAGCGGGTGTGGCTGGAGTACGACCCGGTCGGCGGCACGCACGGCCGCGCCTCCCTCCCCGCCTTCCTCCGCTCCGGAGTCCGGGACGGCGCCCGGCTGCTCGCCGAGCACTGCCAGGTGCTGCCCCTCCAGCCCGGTCTGGAGACCACCCCGTTCGGCACGGACGGTACGGTCCTCGGCCGCTGGGTCCGCCGTACGGTCACCGAGACCGGCACGGCCGCCCCCGCCGACGGGCACCGGACGGTCGCCGGCACCCCCGACGGCCACACGGTCAGCCTGCCGCACCCGCTGCCCGGCGGCGGCTCCCCGGTGCCGCTCGGCGCCCTCGCCCTGCCCGGCGGATCGAGGCCGGTCGCGGCCCTGAACCACCGCTCCGTCGAGGCGCACCCGGCGGACACCGACGGCACCGGCGGCAGCCTGTGGTCCGTCACCCCCGACTCGTCCGGCGGGAACGACGCGGCGGGCACCCCCTACGTGCCTCCCGTCTCCTACTGGCACGCCCTGCGCCCGAGGGACGAGCGGGGCTCCACGGCCCTGCGCAACCTGACGGACTCCCGGGCGGACGAGCTGTTCGAGGAGGTCGCCACCGCGGTCGCCCGACACCTGGAGGCGTTCCGGGCCGTCGAGGAGTACACCGGCCCCTCCTCACGCGAGATGACCGAGGAGGCCGCCGCCCGGGTGCTGCCCGAGGTGTCCGACGCCCGGCTCCTCGCGGGCGTCACCGCGCTCGTCCGGAGCGCGGTGGACCGGGCCGTCTCCGCCGCCCGGTTTGTGGAACCGCCCGAGCCCGTGCGGCCGGCCGTACCCCGGGACACCGCGCGCACCAAGGGCATGTTCTTCGACCACGAGCCCGAGCACGGCGACGACGGGACGCTGCGGGACGCCTCCGCCTGGGGCTCCGAGCGGATGCACGGCAGCTGGTGGGGAGGCGGGAACCGGTGGACCGTGATCCGCCAGATCCTCGCCGTCAACCACGTTCTCGGCGGCGCACCGGCGTTCGGACCGCCCACCCCGTCGAAGGTCCCCTTCACCCCGGTGGACGGCTGGCAGCGGGACGAGTACACCGTGCCCGGAGACTCCCTCACCTGGCTCTCCCTCCTCGACAAGCTGCCCGAACTGGCCTACCGGGCCGCCTCGGAGACCACCTCCGCCGAGCACCGCACCGGGCTCCTGGTGCTGCTCGAAGCCCTCGCCGCGGGCCCGCTGGCCGACCCGGCGGGCACCGTCCGGCAGGTGGAGCTCGTCGAACCCCTCGGCGGAGCGGAGCCCGCCCGGGGCCGTCCCGAGGCCGTGCACCGCCTCGGCCAGGTGCTGCGCAGGGGCGCCCGCACGGTCGTGGTCCTCGCCGACCGCGGCCGGAACACCCGGGACGACGCGGCCCGCTGGCTCGCCCTGGACCACGACCCGACCGGCGCCTTCGGACCCGTCCCCGGCTTCACCCTGGACCGCGAGCGCGTCCACCGGCAGGGCATCGCCCGCGACCGGCTCACCCGGCTCACCGCCCTGGTGCGGGAGCGGGGACCGGCCCCCTGGCGCCCGGAGGCCGCCGAGGCGTTCCACACGGCCACCGGAATCGGACCCCTCCAGTCCGCCGCCCTGCTGTCGGCGGCCGTCCAGGAGCCCGGCGCCGAGGCGCTCGCCCTGCTCGGCGCGAAGACACGAGCGTTCGAGGAGGCCGGGGCACGGCTCGACGCCCTGCCCCGCGACGACCGGCACGCCCTGCTCCGGGCCCTGCTGCCCGAGGACCCGGCCGAGCTGTGGTCCACCGGCCCCGACGTCAAGGCCGCCGGCGAGGTCTGGCAGGAGCGACTGTCCTTTCTCGTCCGCGTCCCCGAGGAGCTGGACCTCGATCTCTCGGGCACCACCCCGGGCGCCGTCGACCTGGTCCTCAACGCGGTCGCGCGGAGCTGGCAGGCCCACGGCACCGCCGTCCAGGACGGCACGGGACGGCCCGGCCCGCGCCTGACCGGCGCACGCGGCACGATCTCCTCCGCCCTGACCGCCCTGCACACCCTCGCCTACACGCTGCCGTACGGGCACCCCCTGCGGGCGCACCTGCCCGTCGGGCTCGCGGCCCTCCGCGACCGCCTCGCCGACCCGGACCTGGTGCTGGACCTCGGCATGCACTGGACCGAGTCGGGAGGCCCGATGGGCGCCACGGTCCGCGCCGCGTACGGCCTACCGGAGTCCGGCGGCGCCGACGCCTACGGACTCGTCCGGGCCGGCACCGCGCTGCTCCTCGCCCCCGGGTACGGCAACAGCGAGAAGCTGCTGGTCCGCCCGGCGGGCCTGACGGGGACCGACGACCCGGCGTTCGGCCTCGTCGAGGGCACCGCCAACAGCCACAGCACCAGCGATCTCCTCGCCCTGCGCACCCTGCTGGGCGAGGACACCGACGCATTGGTCGCCGCGGGCGCCCCGGACGGCTCCCCGCACCACCCGGCCCAGGACCCGACGCGCGCGGTGCCGGAGCTGGTGGCCGAGGCGGCGGACGCCCTCGGCCTGAGCGCGGACGCCGCCGCCCTCTACCTGATGCTGCTCGCCCTGCCCGACCCCACGGACCGCAACTGCGCCCGCTGGACCGAGTGGAAGCCCGCACGGATCAAGAAGGCCCGGGCGGAACTCGCCGCCGGCGACCTCGTGGTGGAGGCGAAGCGCTCCCGCGCGGGCCGCACCCTTTTCCTCCCCTGCGGCTGGCTGGAACGCGGAGCCCCCGGGCTGCCGCTGGAGACCTGGAAGGAACGCCTCTACCCGGTGACCGGGTCCACCCGGACCCTGCCCCACCTCCCCGTGCCCGCGCTGTACGCGACCGCCTGGGCACGGGTCCGCGACGGCGACGCCCCCGCCTTCGAGGAACTGGACACCCGCGCAACCCGGAAGGGCCGCCGCCGATGACGAACGACACCACGACCACCCCGGAAGACACCACCGCGGAGAGCACCATCACCGACAGCACCACGGCCGGCGCCCCGGGCCGGGCGGCGACGCCCGGCCGGGAGCACCGCCAGATCACGCTCCCCGAGGACCGGTACGCCACCGAGCTGGCCTTCCTCGCCGCGCACGACCCCGGCCCCCGCCCGCCCGGCTGGCTGCTCACCCCGCGCGCCGTCGTCACGTTCGTGACGGGCAGCGCGGGCGAGGCACTGGGCCTGCCGAAGGACGCCACCCCGGGCGCCGGGGTGCCGCGACGGCTGGTGATCGAGCAGAAGTTCGTCGGCGAACGCGCCCTGGTGGAACGGTGCGTGGTCACCCTCGCCGGGGAGCGCGGGCTCCTCCTCGTGGGTGAGCCCGGCACCGCGAAGTCCATGCTCTCCGAACTGCTCTCGGTGGCCGTCTGCGGGACCAGCGCACTCACCGTGCAAGGGACCGCGGGCACCACCGAGGACCAGCTCAAGTACGGCTGGAACTACGCACTGCTGCTCGCACAGGGCCCCACCGAGCAGGCCCTCGTGCCCTCCCCGGTGCTCACCGCCATGACCCGGGGAGCGGTCGCCCGCGTCGAGGAGGTCACCCGCTGCCTGCCGGAGGTCCAGGACGCCCTCGTGTCACTGCTCTCCGAGCGGCGGATCGCGGTCCCCGAACTCGCGGGGAGCGAGGGCGCCCAGGTGCACGCGGCCCCCGGGTTCACCCTCATCGCCACCGCCAACCTGCGGGACAAGGGCGTCTCGGAGATGTCCGCCGCGCTGAAGCGGCGCTTCAACTTCGAGACCGTGGGCCCCATCGGCGACGTGGACGCCGAGGCCGCGCTCGTACGCCGCCAGTCGCGGGCAGCCGTCGAACGTGCGGGTGCGCCCTACCAGGTGGACGACGCGGTCCTCGAAGCCCTGGTCACCGCCTTCCGGGACCTGCGCGAAGGCCGCTCCGCGGAGGGCTGGGAGGTGGAGCGCCCCTCCACGGTGATGAGCACGGCGGAGGCGGTCTCCGTCGCGGGCTCGCTCGGCCTGGCCGCCGCCTACTTCCCCGGCGACCGGGACGTGCTCTCCCTCCTGCCCGGCCATCTGCTCGGCGTCGTCCGCAAGGACGACCCCGCCGACGCGGCCCGGCTGCTGGGGTACTGGGACGGCCCGGTGCGCCGGCGTGCCGAGCAGGGGTCGGCCACCTGGCGTGCCCTGTGGGACCTGCGCGCGGTGCTGGAGAACTGACGGATGAGCGAGACGACCATCCCGGGGACGCCGTCCACCTCGGAAGCCGCGGTGGCGGCCCTCGCGGCGAGCGGCCCCGGGCAGCCGTTCCTGATCGGGGTGCGCCACCACGCGCCCTCGCTGGCGGCCGCCCTCCCGGCGCTGCTGGACGCGGCGGCCCCCGACGTCCTCCTCGTCGAACTTCCCGCCGAGTTCCAGCCGTGGCTGGGCTGGCTCGCCCACGAGGAGACCGAGGCGCCGGTGGCGCTGGCCGCCGTGCCCGCGGGCGGGCCCGGCGACGGACCGGCGGGCGAACGGGGTCCGGCGTTCTACCCGTTCGCCGACTTCTCACCGGAGCTGGTCGCCCTGCGCTGGGCGGCGAGGAACGGAGTCCCGGCGGTGGCCTGCGATCTTCCGCTGGCCGACCGTGCGTGGGCCGGGGGCGGTCCCGACGCCCCCGGCCCGGTCCCCGGCGCCGACTCGGCACCGGTGCCGGGGGAGGGGCACGGGCTGTCCGCCGCGCTCCGGTCCCGGCTCACCGGCCGGGAGGGCGACGACCTGTGGGACCGGCTGGTGGAGGCCCTCGCACCCGGTTCGACCCCCGAGGCGATCCGCCGCGCCTCCCTGCTCACCGGCTGGGCGCTGCGCCACGAGGCAGCGGCCGGGGGCGGCGTCCAGGGCACCGACCTGGCGCGCGAGGCGTGGATGCGCCGCCATGTCGCCGAGGCCCTGGCCGACGGGCGCCGGCCCGCCGTGGTCGTGGGAGCCTTCCACACCCCGGCGCTGCTGCCGTCCGCCGCGGCGGCGGCCACCGGGAGCGGCGCGCCGGACTCACCCGAAGCATCCGAAGCACCCGGAACCCCGGACGAACCGGCAGCACCGGCCGGGCCGGAGGCGGCGGCAGGGGCAGGCACAAGGACGCCGGACCGGGCCGCCGTGCCCGAGCCGGGCGCGGCGGGCCGGCTGGCCGGCGCCACCGGGACGCCGGGTTGCACGGTCTCCCTGGTGCCGTACACGTACCCGCTGCTCGACTCCCGCTCCGGCTACCCGGCCGGCATCCGGGACCCGGAGTGGCAGCACACCGTCCTGGAGTCGGCCGGGGACCCGGCGGCGCTGCACGAGGCGCTGATCCGCGCCGCCGTCCGCATCTGTGCCGACCTGCGCGAACAGGGCCACCCCTACGGCCCGGCGGACGGCCGCGAGGTCGTGCGGGTGGCCGGTGACCTGGCCCGCCTGCGCGGACTGCCCGCCCCCGGTCGCGGTGAACTCCTCGAAGCCGTACAGACGGTGCTGGGCCGCGGCGAGACCTACGGCACGGGCCGCGCCGTCGCCGGGGCCCTCGAACGCGTACTGGTCGGAGCCCGTACCGGACGGCCCGCACCCGCCGCGCCGCGCAGCGGACTGGGCCCCGCCGTCGAGGCCGAGACCGCCGCGCTCGGGCTTCCCGGGCCGCAGGACGCGCACGAGAGGACACCGCGCGACCTCCGGCTGGACCCGATGCGCTCCACCCTGGACCGAAGCCGCGAGCTGCTGCTGCGCAGGCTGACGGTCTGCGGCATCCCCTACGCGCAGGAGCAGGGGGTGGCCGGCGCGGCGGGCGGTGAGGGACTGACGACGCGCTGGCAGGTGCGGTGGACCCCGGCGACGGCCGCGATGCTCACGGCGGCCGGCGCCCGCGGTGTCACCCCGGCCCAGGCGGCCGAGGGCGTGCTGCGGCAGCGGCACGCGGCCGAGCGCGCCGAGGGCGGTCCGACGGCCGCCCAGGTCGTCCGCGGCCTCGCGGAGGCCGCCGAGTGCGGGCTTTCCGCCCTGGCGGACGAACGGCTGACGGAACTCGCCGCCGTACTCCCCGCCGGCGGTACCCTTCCCGAACTCCTCGCCGGGCTCGACCTGCTGGACCGGGTCGAGGCCGGTCATCTCCCCGGGCAGGCAGGGCCCGACGGCACCACGACGCCGGACACCACCGACGGCTCCACGACTCCGGACACCACCGCCGGTGCCGCCCGCACCGCGCACGCGGCCGAACTGCTGACCGCGGCGGCGGTACGCCAGGTCGACGGGCTGACCGGTTCCGAGGACCCCGAGGACGCGCGGGCCCTGCTCGAACTGGCCCAGCGCGCCGACCGGGTGGGCGGCATCCGGCTCACCGACGCCCTCGCCCGCCTGGCCGCCGACGGCACCCCGTTGATCGCCGCGGCCGCCGGAGCGGTCAGGGTCCTCACCGGGCACGAAGGGGCGGAGCCCTTCGGGACGCGCGTCGCCTCCTGGGTGGACGGAGCCGTGGACAGCGCCTCCAGAGCCGCGCTCACCGCCCGCCTCACCGGCGTCCTGACCGTCGCGGGCCCGCTCCTGACCGTCGGTGTCGGCGCCCTGGACCCGCTGCTGCACCGCGTCGTCGAGCTGGACGACAGCGCGTTCCTGGCCCGGCTGCCGGCCCTGCGCGGCGGCTTCGACACTCTGAGCCCGGCCGCCCGGGACCGGCTGCTGGACACCGTCGAGGAGCGGCTCGGCGAGCGGGTGGACGCCCTCGACGCGGACGACCCGGTCGAGCTGGCCCGCCGGACGACGGCCGACCTCGCGGCCCGTGAGCTCCTGACCGTTCTCGGCCTGCCCGTCCCGCCGCCCGCGGGGGACCACCGGACCCCACCACCGCCGTCCGGCCGCCCCACCACGACGGGCCCCGCGCCCGAGACCGGAACCGCCCCCGCGCCCGAGACCGGAACCGCCCCCGCGCACACCCGAACCGCCCCCGCGGCCACCCCCGAACCAGCCGCTTCCCCGGGCGGCACCGAGGCGGCTGCGGCGCGGACCCTCGCGCCCGCCGACCGCTGGCGGCTCGTGCTCGGCCGCCGTGGCGATCAACTGCCCTCCGGGGCCGCCCGCCTGGCGACGGCTCTGGACGAGCTGTACGGGGCGGGGCACGGCGAAGGGTCCCGTGGCGGTCTGCCCGGTCCCGGCCGCACGGGATCGCGCGGCGGCCGGGAACCGTCGTTCCCCGGCGTCCGCGAGTGGTCCGAGGAACTGGCCGCGCTGTTCGGCCCCGGTGTCCGCGAGGAGGTCCTCGCCGCCGCGGCCGTGACGGGACGACAGGACGTCCTCGCCGAACTCGACCCGGCCGCCGCCACCCCCTCCGTGGAACTGCTCCGGACGATCCTGCGGTACGCGGGCGGTCTCCCCGAGGCCCGCCTCGCGGCGCTCCGGCCCCTGGTCCGCCACCTGGTCGACGAACTGACCCGGCAGCTCACCACCCGGCTGCGCCCCGCCCTCACCGGCACCATGCTGGCCCGGCCCACCCGCCGCCCGGGCGGCCGGCTGGACCTGCCGCGCACGCTGCGGGCCAACCTGGCCACCGCCCGCCGCACGGCCGACGGAACGGTCCAGGTGATCCCGCAGAAGCCCGTGTTCCGCAGCCGCGCCCGCCGGTCGGCCGACTGGCGGCTGATCCTCGTCACCGACGTCTCCGGATCCATGGAGGCCTCCACGATCTGGTCCGCGCTGACCGCCTCGGTGCTCGCCGGGGTGCCGACCCTGAGCACCCACTTCCTGGCCTTCTCCACGGAGGTCGTCGACCTCACCGGCCATGTGCACGATCCCCTCTCCCTCCTGCTGGAGGTGAGCGTGGGCGGGGGCACGCACATCGCCGCCGGGCTGCGGCACGCCCGCGGCCTGATCGAGGTGCCCAGCCGCACCCTCGTCGTCGTCATCAGCGACTTCGAGGAGGGCGCGCCGCTCGCCGGACTGTTGGCCGAGGTGCGGGCCCTGGTCACCACCGGCTGTCACGTCCTGGGGTGCGCGAGCCTCGACGACGCCGGCCGGCCCCGTTACTCGACGGGCGTCGCCGGGCAGCTCGTGGCCGCCGGCATGCCCGTGGCGGCCCTCAGCCCACTCGAACTGGCCCGCTGGATCGGGGAGAAGACCGTATGAACGACGACCGGTTGCCATCTGTCGCGCCGGAGGTCACGGCCACGCTCGTGGAGGACCTCTCGCCCCGGCTGCGCAAGCGGCTGGACGCGGCGGTCACGAAGATCGCCGCCCGCCCCAAGCGCCGCGACGGGGACACGGTGACGATCGAGGTCGACGACGAGACCGAGTTGCGCCTGCACGCCCCGGGCGGCGTGGTGGCGACGACGGACGCCATCACCTGCGGCTGTCTCCTCGCCCCGGCCTGCGTTCACCGTGCGGCCGCCGCCTGTGCCGCCCCCGCGGCGGACCTGCCGCCGGAGCAGCCCGTCGACCGGCCTACCGCAAAGGCCCCCGAACCCGACCCGTCCCCCGCACCCGGCTCGGTGACGGACCCGCCCCCCGCACCCGGCTCCGCATCGGACCCGGCCCCCGCTCCCGACCCCGCGTCCCCGCCCGAGGTGGCGAGCCCGGCGCAGCGTGCCGCCGCCGACGCCCTGTGGTCGGCGGGCGCCGCCGTGCTGGAGGCCGGCGTCGACGGGGCCGGCGCCGTCACCCAGTCGTCCCTCCTCCGCGCCGCGCACAGCGCCCGGCTCCGGCACCTGCCCCGGGCCGCGGCCGCCGCGCTGTCCGTCGTCACCCTGCTCCGCGCGGCCCGGGCGGGCGACCCGTCCTACCGCACCGCCGACCTCGTCACGGCCCTGGCCGAACTCCTCTCCACCGCGCACCGGGTGGGCACGGCCTCCGGGGCGGAGCTGGCCGCCGTCAGAGGCCGCGCGCGCCGGCCGTACAGCCCGGACGGCTCGCTGCGCCTGTACGGCCTGTTCACCGAACCCGTCATCACCGACTCGGGGCACGGCGGCGTCCGCACCTGGGTCGCCGCACCCGACGGCCGCCTCTTCACCGTCGGTGACGTGGCGCCCGGCGGCGTCGGCCGCGCCCTGGGCACGGCCGACCGGGCCGTGCGGCTGGGGGAGAGCGCCCTCACCCACCGTGAGCTGGGCCGGGCCGGGCTGGCGGTCTCCGGGGCGACGGCCTCGCCGGACGGCAGACTGGGGGCCGGGAAGGGCGTCAAGGCCGTGACCGCCCGGGGCGCGGCCTGGACGGAACCGCCGCTCGCCGCCCTGTGGGAGACGCCGCCGTCCGAACAGGCCGCCCGCGCCCTGCGGTCCACCGCCCGTTACGCGGACCCGGACGGCGGTGGCAGCGACCTGATCTTCCTGGACGTCGAGATCCTCGGCGCGGTGGCGGAGTCGGGCGGCTCCTGCCTGCTCGCGCGGTGCTCGTCAGGCGTGCTCGTCCGCCTCACGGTCGCCGACGACGACCCCGCGCTGGCCCATCGCGACAACGTGACGCTGCTGGCGGCGGCCCCGGGGACGCGCCTGCGGATCATCGGCCGCCTGGTGCCCGCGCCGCACCCCCGGCTCACCCTTCTCGCCTGCTCACACCCCTCCGGGGAGGGCACGATCGACCTCGGCTTCGACCGCCTGCGCCGCGCCGACCTGCCGGACCCGAACGCCCCTGTGCACCCGGCCCCGCAGCGGCCCGGAGACTTTGGCGCGCACGCGCCGCTGTACCTCCTGGAGCGCCGGGTGGAACAGACGGTCCCGGCGGGCCGTGCGGCCCTCGGCCTGCTCGGCGACATCACCGCCGACGCCGGCCGGATCCGCCGCGGGGGTCTCCCCACGGCCGCCGGGCTCCTCACCGCGCTGTGCGCCTCGGCGGCCCGGCGCGACCGCGATCTGTTCGGCCGCCTGCTCCCCGCCGACACCGACGGCTTCGCCTCCCACTGGCTGGCCGCCGCCCGCTACACGGCGGCCGTGGCCGAGTCCTTGTGCGAAGCGGCCTGGGAACCGGCACCGGAGCGCGTCGCCTGAGGCCGTTCCGCAGGCCCCGCTCGCTCCGGCACCCCGGCGCACGGACGCCGCCTCTCCCGTCTCTCCACGGGCTCTGCCGGGGCGCGTCCCGGCGGCGGCTGAGGCCGTCCCGCCCGGCGGCCGCGGGACGGCCTCAGCCGCCGTAGTCGTCGTGGTGGCGGACCCAGTCCATGATCCCGGCCTCCTCCTGGCGCCCGAGGGGGGTCAGGTCCAGGTAGTTGAAGGTGCCGTTGAGGAGATCGGTGCCGCGCGAGTACGTCGAGTAGGTGTGGAACACGCGGTCGTCCTCGCGCAGGAAGACGCTCAGGCCGTGCTGCTCGCCGCTCTCGGCCCAGGAACCGATTCCGGCCTCCCTCAGCTCGTCCTTCGTACGGAAGTTGAAGAGGACGGGCGTCACGGATTCGTCCATGGTCACGTGGAAGTCGTAGTTGAACGAGGTCCCGTAGGAGGAGAACCAGGGGAAGGTCCACTCCATGCGCTCACGGAACTTCGTGATCCTCGCGAGGGGTGCGCGCGAGACGGCGGCGAATGACGTCCGCGCCGCGTGCAGATGCGCCAAGTGGCCGATGTTGTCGGCCAGCAGCGAACATCCGGTGCAGCCGGCCTCCCAGTCGGGGGCCAGCATGAAGTGGTAGACGATGAGCTGACCGCGGCCGTCGAACAGGTCGAGGAGGCTCGCCGTGCCGTCCGGACCTTCGAAGGCGTACGGTTCGGTGACCTCGACCATCGGCAGCGCCCGGCGCCGTGCGCTGAGCGCGTCCCGTTCCCGGTCGAACTGCTTCTCCCGCGCCAGCAGTTCCTTCCGGGCCGCCAGCCATTCTTCTCTCGACACAATCGCCGGTCTGTTCATCCTCGGCCCCGTCTGTCGTCGACCGTGGTCGGTCGTCACCGTCGTATCTGTGGCCCTGCGTCTCCAGCTGTCGGAACGTTACGTGAGGAGGCGGACACCCTGTCTGCCGTACTGCTCGTCCATGGCCTGTACCACCGTCCCGAGCACTTCGGCAGGGTGGCGGAACGCCTGCGGGCCGCGGGAGTCGAGGTCGTCGCCCCCGAACTGCACCGGGGCTCGCTGTCCGCCGACACCGCGGCGGTCCAGGCCGCCGTCGACCTGGCGGCGGAGCCTCCGCTCGTGCTCGGCCACTCCTACGGCGGTTCGGTGATCACCGGAGTGCGCGGAGCGGGCCGGCTCGTCTATCTGGCGGCCTTCGTGCCGGACACCGGCGAGAGCGCTGCCACCCTGGGCGGGGCGTCGCCGCGGCTCCAGGAGGCGATCACCTCCGAGCCCGACGGATCGACCCGGCTGCGCCCCGACCTGGCCGCCGAGGTCCTCTACAACGGCTGCTCCGACCCCCTCGCCGCCTGGGCCGTCGGCCTCCTCCGTCCACAGGCCCCCGGCTGCGGACGAGGAGTCCCGCTCCATCACGGCTGGAAGGACACGCCCTCCACCTACGTCGTCTGCGGCCGGGACCGCGTCATCGACCCCGCTCTGCAACGGAGGATGGCCGAGCGGTGCACCGAGGTACGGGAATGGCGGACGGGTCACTCCCCGTTCGTGGACCGGCCCGGCCTCCTCGCCGAACTCCTGGAGGAACTCATGCGGCGTTAACCGATCCGTCACGGCCCCTTCCCTTCTGTTCGATTCTCTTGGAACATCCTGTTCGCTTCTGTTCCCCACACTCCAAGAGGCCCCACACGCATGGCTGATATGAATCGGCGCCGCTTCCTCCGGGTGGCCGGTGCGACGGCGGGGTTCGCCGCACTGTCGGGCAGCATCGACCGCGCCGCCGCGATCCCCGCCCACCGGGCCTCCGGAACGCTCCGGGACGTCGAGCACATCGTCGTCCTGATGCAGGAGAACCGTTCCTTCGACCACTACTTCGGGGCGCTGAAGGGCGTCCGGGGGTTCGGGGACCCGCGGCCCGTGACGCTGCCGAGCGGGAAGTCCGTCTGGCACCAGGCCGATGCGGCGGGCAAGGAGACCCTGCCGTTCCACCCGACCGCGGACGATCTGGGGATGCAGTTCCTCCAGGGCCTCAACCACGACTGGGCGGGCGGCCACCAGGCGTACCACGACGGTCGCTACGACCGCTGGATCCCCGCCAAGACGCCGACGACCATGGCCTATCTGACCCGGGAGGACATCCCCTTCCACTACGCGCTCGCCGACCGGTTCACCGTCTGCGACGCCTACCACTGCTCGTTCATCGGGGCCACCGACCCCAACCGCTACTACCTCTGGTCAGGGCACACCGGCAACGACGGCACCGGTGGCGGGCCGGTCCTCGGCAACGAGGAGAGGGGCTACGGCTGGACCACGTACCCCGAGCGGCTGGAGGAGGCCGGGGTCTCCTGGAAGATCTACCAGGACATCGGCGACGGTCTGGACGGCCCCGGCGGCTGGGGCTGGATCGACGACGCCTACCGGGGCAACTACGGCGACAACTCGTTGCTGTACTTCGACGCGTACCGCAACGCCCGGCCCGGGAACCCGCTGTACGACAAGGCGCGCACCGGGACGAACGTGGCCGCCGGCGACGACTACTTCGACGGCATCGCCGCCGACGTCAAGAACGGGAAGCTGCCGCAGATCTCCTGGGTCGCCGCCCCGGAAGCCTTCACCGAGCACGCGAACTTCCCCTCGAACTACGGCGCCTGGTACATCGCACGTCTCCTGGACGCGCTCACGTCCGACCCCGAGGTGTGGAGCCGGACCGCCCTGTTCATCACCTACGACGAGAACGACGGCTTCTTCGACCACGTCGTGCCGCCCTACCCGCCGACCTCCGCGGACCAGGGCCTGTCCACGGCCGACACCTCGACCGAGGTGTACGCGGGCGGCGCCTCCTACGGCCCCGGTGTCTACGGACTGGGGCCACGCGTCCCGATGCTGGTCGTGTCGCCCTGGAGCACCGGCGGCTACGTCTGCTCCGAGACCTTCGACCACACCTCGGTGCTGCGCTTCATGGAGCGGCGTTTCGGCGTGCGCGAGCCGAACATCTCACCGTGGCGGCGCGCCGTCTGCGGCGACCTGACCTCCGCCTTCGACTTCGCCCGTACCGAACCGGCCCCCGGCGACCTGCCGGACACCTCCGCGTACGAGCCCCCGGACCGCGAACGCCACCCCGACTACCGGCCCACCCCGCCCGCCGCCGGATCGCTGCCGAAGCAGGAACCGGGCAGCCGCCCCACCCGGCCGCTCCCGTACGCCCCCTACGTCGACGGCGCCGTCGACGTCGGCACCGGGAAGATCACGCTCACCTTCAGCCCGGGCACGGCGGCCGGCGCGCAGTTCCACGTCACCTCCGGGAACCGGACCGACGCCCCCTGGACGTACACCGCCGAGGCCGGCCGTACGGTGTCGGACGCCTGGAACTCCGCCTACTCCGGCGGCAGCCACGACCTCACGGTCCACGGCCCCAACGGCTTCCTCCGTACGTTCAGGAGCCCGGGTTCCGCCGTCGGCCCCGAGGTCACCGCCCGCCACAACGACGGGAGCGGCAACCTCGACCTGACCCTCACCAACCGCGGCGCCACCGAAGTCCGCCTCACGCTCTCCAACGCCGGCGCCTACGGGGGAGGGGAGCGGTCGGTCACCGTGCGGCCCGGCGCCACCGTGTCGCGCACCGTGGACCTGAGAGCGGGAAAGCGCTGGTACGACGTGTCCGTCACGGCCGAGGGCGACCCGGCCTTCCTGCGCCGCTTCGCCGGTCATGTCGAGACGGGGGCCGCCGGCGTCAGCGACCCGGCGACGGCCACCGGCTGACCGCACGGCGCACCCGACGGCGAACAGCGGGGCCCGGACCGTCTCCGGTCCGGGCCCCGCAGCCCGGGCAACGCCGGGCGGAGCCGTTCACACGGCTCCGCCGCCGCCTCCTCCGGCACCGGACGCGGCCTTGATCCCGCCGGTGATGTCGTCCAGGACGGACAGCTTCGGCGCGTCCTTGTCGACGTCGAACCCGGACCGGACCACGACGAGCATGTCCTTGGAGACGGGGGAGGGGAACACCAGCGATTCCACGTAGCCGTCGTCGCCCTTCTCCGTCACCACCTTCCAGCGCACGGCATAGCCCTTGCCGCCCGCCACCGTGACCGGCCCGGACTTCAGCTCCTCGTGCGAGGAGATCTTCCCGTAGCTCTTGCCGCCGTAGGACTCCTGGGCGTTGAGGGCGATGTCCTTCTTGGCCGCCTCCTCGGGCGTCCCCGCGGTGAGCTTCATGGCGGCGGCCGGGGCGGAGAACACCCCGCCGCGCACGCAGGTCTCGGAGGTGTCGCCGGGGCACGCGTGCTCACCCGTCGTCAGCCCGGCGCCGACTGCCCCGGACGTCCCCTTCCAGCCCTCGGGCACCGGAAGGCTGATCCCCGCGGCCAGGTCCGTGGCGAAGCCCGGCTCGGACGGCGGGAGCCGGTCACCGGGTCCCTGACCTTCCCCGTTTTCCCCTCCGTTCCCCCGGTCGCCCTCCTGACCGTCCTTCCCGTCACCGTCCGGTGCGCCGGGCGGTTCGGGGGCGGCGGACGGCGAGGAGGCCGCGGTGTCCGGCCGGCCGCCGTCGTCCTCGCCGAGCAGATACACACCGCCCCCGATGGCGGCGAGCACCACCGCGGCCACCGTCACACCGACGCCGACGCGGATCCCGCGCCGGCGCGCCGCGCCGGGCGACGCGCGGACATGGCCGGTCCACTGAGCCCCGTCCCACCAGCGTTCCTGAGCGGGGCCATTGCCTGAGTGCCCGGGGTCTGGATGCCAGCCGGGCGGGGTCATCTGGGTCACGGGGGCACCTTATGCGGACAGGGTGAGAATCACATGAACCGACCGCGACCCCGGTGCGGTGGGTCAGGGTTCGATCAGCCCGGCGCGGATCGCGTAACGGGTGAGCTCCAGGCGGTCGCGCAGGCCGAGCTTCTGGAGCAGGTTGGCGCGGTGCCGCTCCACGGTCTTGACGCTGATGACGAGCATCTCGGCGATCTCCTTGGAGGAGTGGCCCTCGGCGACCAGCTTGAGGATCTCCTCCTCGCGCTCGGTGATGGCCCGCGCCGGCAGGTCCTCCCCGTCCTTGGCCCGGTCGAGGAAGTTGCGGATGAGCGCGGTCACCGCGCCCGGGTAGAGGAACGGCTCGTCGCGCATCGCCGCCCGGCAGGCCTCCACCAGATCCCGGTCCGCGACCGACTTGAGGACGTACCCGGCCGCACCCGCCTTCAACGCCTCGAAGAAGTACTGCTCGTTGTCGTACATGGTGAGCATCAGGATCCGCAGACCGGGCATGACCCGGGACAGCTCGCGCGCCGCCTGGAGACCGGTCAGCCGGGGCATCGCGATGTCCAGGATGACCAGGTCGGGCCGTTCGGCGCGGGCCATCTCGATGGCCTCGGCGCCGTCGCCCGCCTCGGCGACGACCGTCAGGTCCGGTTCGCCGTCGAGGATCAGCCGGACGCCGCGGCGCACGAGGGCGTGGTCGTCCGCCAGCAGGATGCGGGTCGGAGCGGCCGGGCCCCGGGAAGGCACGGCGATGGACGGTGAGGTGGGCATGGTCACTTGCTTCCGTTCGGGACGGGCACATCGAGACGTACTTCGGTGCCGCCCTGCGGGCCGGAACCGAGGAAAAGCTCGGCGCCGATCAGCAGAGCGCGTTCGCGCATACCGCGCAGGCCCGCCCCCTCCGGGGCGTCCCCGAGGCCGCGGCCGTCGTCGCGGATGCGCAGCTCCACCCCGCCGGGGCTGCGCAGCAGCGAGAGTTCGAGCCGGGTGGCCCGGGCGTGCCGGACGGTGTTGGTGAGGGCTTCCTGGGCGATGCGGTACACCACCAGTTCGGCCTCGGCGCCCAGCTCCGGCAGGTCCTTTCCCATCCGACGGCGGATCGTCAGCCCGTCCGGCGTCGGCGTCTCGGTGATCAGCGCGGTCAGCGCGCTCACCAGACCCAGTTCCTCCAGCACTCCCGGCCGCAGCCGCCGCGCGATCCGGCGGATCTCGTCGAGCGACCCCCGGGTGATCTCCTGGACCTGGCGCAACTCCTCGCGCAACGGCTCCGGGGCGTGGTCGGCGACCCGCTTCAGCTCCAGCAGAACCGCGGTCAGCGTCTGCCCGACCTCGTCGTGCAGCTCCTGAGCCACCCGGCGGCGCTCGGCCTCCTGCGCGGAGAGCGCGCGGGCACTGCTGGTGGCCCGCTCGGCCTCCAGCCGGTCCAGCATCGTGTTGAACGTCTCGATCAGCGCGGCGATCTCACCGTGCCCGGCGACCTCCGGACGCGGGCTCGGGCGCAGCAGATCGGTGGTCGTCATCGCACGGGTGACGCGTTGGAGCGGGAAGAGGCCGAGCCGGAGCAGGGCCGCGTTGGCCGCGAGCATGAAGGCGATCCCGCCGGTCAGGATCATGGCCTCGGTCAGCAGGACCGGGGTGGAGACGGTGATGGGCCCGAGCAGCAGCAGGGCGCCGGCCGCCACCAGCACGGCGGCGTTGAGCAGGAAGATCCGCCAGAACAGGGACAAGGTCGAACGGCTCCTTCGGAGGTCGGGGCGTACGGGCGCGCCGGCCGCCGCACCCACAGCCTCCACTATCGCCGCTGCGCGGGTGGACGGCCGCCGCCCGGCCCGACCACCCCGGCGCGCACACGCCCCGGTCTGCATGGTGCGCACCCCCGGATATGGGTGCTGTCCCCGATGGTCCCCGGGGGCCTTCCCCGACGACCATGAGGCCAGGGCCCCGGGGGGCCCTGCCCCGTGACCGCACCGCGGGGGCCGGGGCATCAGGAACCGACACGGTTTCCGTACCGGGGAGGGAGACACCATGCCCACGTACGACGAGCGGCTGCGCGACCTGGAGGAGCAGCTGCGCCGCGACGATCCCGGGTTCGCCGAGGCGATGTCCGGCGGGACCCCGCGCACCCCGCGGGAGTACCGCCGCCGCAACGCCTGGGTGTGGCTCGCCATCGGGCTCGCCGCACTGGGCATCGGCATCGCCGTGGGCCACGGTCTCCTGATCGCCGCCGGCCTGGTCGTGTCCGGAGCCGCCGCACACCTCTTCGACCCGCAGCGCGGGCGCCTGCACGGGCGGGACATCCCCAGCGCCCGCTGACCCGCGCCCCCTCCGGGCGGTGCCCGCACACACCGCCCCCGGCCCCCTTCCGGCCGGCGTCGAGGCCCCGTCCGAACCCCCGGACGGGGCCTTCGCGCGTACGGGACCACGACGGGCTTCAGCCGAAGGAGCCGACCGGCCCGTGATCCACCGTCACCGCCGCACCGCCGAACGTGACCCTCGTCCGCGCCCCGTCCCGCGCCCAGTGCACCTCGACGGTGTCGCCGGCCACCGTCACCCTGCCCACCACATCGGCCGGCTCCGGGTCGTCCTCCGGGCCGGCGGTGAGAGAGGCGAGGGCGGCCAGGACCACCGTGCCGGTCACCTCGGCGGCGAGGCGGGGCACGGTCGCCCACCGGGCGAACGCCGTCCCCTGCGGGGCCCGTACGTCCTCGGGAGCCTCCCAGCCGTGCAGCCCCCACAGCCGTGAGCGCACCGTGCCTCCGGGGTCGGTGGCCCAGCCCGTCAGCTCGGCCCGCGCCCCGTCCGGCGCGCCCAGCACCCGGTGCAGCCGCAGTTCGTGGTGGCCCCGTGCCACGACCGCGCTCTCCACCCGCAGTCCGGGGACGGTGGTCGGGCCCGCCGGGAACACCGGCAGGTGCCAGGAGGCCGCCCAGCCCCAGCCGTCGCCGTGCCCGCACCCGAGCGGATGGATGCGCCGCCGTGCGCTGCGCGCCCCGCCGACCGTCACCGACAGCTGGTTGTCCGCGGTGTTCGCCGCCGAGGTGGGCCCGGTCACGGTGGAGTACGCGAGCCGCGCGTAGAGCGGGTCCTCCTCGGCGGCGGACTCGCGCTCGTCCGGGCGGACGTGGTCGCTGCCGTGGTTGTGCAGCCGCACCACGCCGTCCGCCCGCGTCGACTGCAACAGGAATCCCGCCGCGGGCACGGACAGCACCCGGTCGGGCCCCTCGCTCGGGGCCGCTTCCTCCGGCGACGACCAGAGGGGATGCCCGGCGGGAGCCAGCAGGGACACGAAGGCCTTCGACGCCCAGTACGGGGAAGCGGGTCCGGAGTAGGTCTGGAGCGTCGCCGCGTGCGGGCCGTGCCAGCCGAGGCTCAACAGCCCGCTGTCGTCGACCGCGCCGCGGTCCAGGAAGTACCGCAGCGCCCCGCTGGCCACCCGCCGGGACGCCCCCGGCGTGAGCGGCGTGTGGCCGGTCACCGCGCCGAGCCCCACGCCCGCGGTCGCTGCGAAGCGATAGGTCAGCGAACGCCCGAAGTGCAGCGGGGCCCCGTCGCCGCCGAACATCAGCGAGAAGCTCTCCAGATGCTCGCGCAACCGCGCCCCGTGCCGCGCCGACTCGCCCGCGTCGCCCGACAGATGGGCGTCGAGCAGCGGATACAGGTGCAGCGCCCAGCCGTTGTAGTGGTCGAAGGCGCGCCCGTCCCCGTCGGCGTACCAGCCCTCGCCCCGGTACCAGCTCTCCAGCAGCTCCAGAGCCCGCTCCCGGGCCCGGGCCGTCTCCGCGTCGCCCCGGCCCACCGACTCCAGGAAACCGGCCACGGTGTAGGGGAAGAGATACCAGTTGTTGCCCGCCGGGACGTGCCGCAGGGCGCCCCGCAACCAGTGCTCGGCCCGGTCCCGCACGTCGTGGCTCAGCCGGTCCCAGAGCCAGGGCCGGGTGAGCCGCAGCCCGAGGGCCACCGAGGCGGACTCCACCATGGGCTGCCCCTGCACATGATGGTCCAGGATCAGCGGCCAGGACTCCGCGTCGTCCCGGCCCGGTGTCCGCGTACCGGCGTCGAGCCCGTCCGCGTACCGCTCCAGCAGACCGTTGGGATCCTCGCCGCCCGCCCCCGCGACCCGGAAGCCCGCCGCCAGGAAGGTGCGCGCGTACCCCTCCAGCCCGTCCGAGCGGACACCCGAGTGCGACGGGGGGCCGGGCAGGTCGAGCCGGGCGCCCCCCGGTGTGGCCCACTTCCACGCGGCCTTCAGCATCCCGTCGGCTGCCGCCTCCCAGTGGGCGCGGGTGTATCCGGTGCAGGGGCTCGACGCGCGGTCTTCCGGAGGGAGTTCGAAGGGGGCACCAAGGGAGACGGTCATGCGTGAATCCTGAGCGACTGATCGAAGAGGGTCAATAGATCGATCACAAGCGGGCCGAATCGATCAAACGCTCATAGGGGTGGTGGGGGAGGTCGAGCCCGGGAGCCCGCCGGCCGGAAACCGGTGCGCAAAACCGGTGCGCTTACCATCTTTCCCGACATGGACTCCATCAGCCTCTGGCAACTGGTCGCCCTCGCGGCGGCATCCACCCTCGTCGGCTTCTCCAAGACAGCTGTCAGCGGTGCCAACACGATCAGCCTCGCGGTCTTCGCGGCCGTGCTCCCGGCCCGCGAATCGACCGGAGTGCTGCTTCCGATCCTCATCGTCGGCGATCTCCTCGCCGTGACCGTCTACCGCCGTCACGCCCACTGGCCCACCCTCCTCCGACTGTTCCCCGCCGTCGCCGTGGGCGTCGTGGCGGGCACCCTGTTCCTGCTGTGGGCCGACGACGCGGCGGTCCGCACCTCCATCGGCGCGATCCTGCTGTTCATGACGGGCGTCACCCTGTGGCGCCGGCGGCTCGCGGAGAAGGAGTCCGGACCCGAAGCGCGGAAGGAGTCCGGATCCGAAGGGGAGAAGGAGTCCGGACCCGAAGCGGGCACCGGGCCCGCCGCGGGCGACGAAGGCGCCCCCGGCACCGGTCGGACCGCGGCGCGCGGCTACGGGGTGCTCGGCGGGTTCACCACGATGGTCGCCAACGCCGGCGGGCCGGTGATGTCGCTCTACCTGCTCTCGGCCGGCTTCCGCAAGCTCGGCTTCCTCGGCACCTCGGCCTGGTTCTTCCTGATCCTGAACGTGTCCAAGGTGCCGTTCAGCGTGGGCCTCGGCCTGATCGACGCCCGCTCCCTGCTGCTCGACGCCTGCCTGGTGCTGTTCGTCCTGCCCGGCGCCTACCTGGGCCGGGTGTGCGTCGACCGGATCAACCAGAGGGTGTTCGACCGGATCGTCATCGGCGCGACGGTGATCGGGGGACTTCAACTCCTGTTGATCTGAGGCGGCCGGGCCGCCGGACCGCTTCCTCAGGGAAGGAGCAGCCAGTCCGCGCCCACGGCGGCGAGCAGCCCGATCCCCAGCAGCCAGCTGGCCAGCCGGGTGCGTCCGTTCCTGCTCAACTCGATGACCACGCCGCACAGGATGAGCGCGAGTCCGTAGACGCCGACGACGAGTACCGACGAGCGGCTCGCGATGCGCAGTCCGAGCACGAGGGCCATCGCCGCCATGCCCACCGAGGAGAGCACGATGCGCAGCCGCCGGGCCTGGCGCGGGGTGAGTCTCGTCTCGTCCTGACCGTCCTGACCGTCCTGACCGTCCCGGTCGTCCTGAGCGTCCCGGTCGTCCTGACGGTCCTCATCACCGGGGACGACGACGCCGCCCGAAGCCGTCCCGGTGGCCGTGGCCGCCCCCGCCTCCGTCGCCGCCTCCGCGGATGTAGCCGTAGCCGTGGCCGCTTCCGTCTCCGCGGCGGTGTCGGCTATCAGGGAATCGGCGCCCCCGTCCTTCTCGCGCCGGTCCGCGTGCTGATCCTGATCCTGGTCAGAAGTGCTCATGGAGCCGGATCGTAGTAGCTGTACGGAGCCGGGACCCGCGGACCGCGTTGTTCCGCTCCCGCCCCCGCCCGCCCCCGCCCGCCCCCGCACCGCCTCGACTCCGCCCTTCGGGTCACCTCCGCAGCCGGGGCGCCTCGGTGGCCGCGTCGACCGTCGGGCCCGCCTCCACCCGGTCCGCCAACTGCCGGGCCCAGTCGGACAGTCCGGCGACCGCGATCCCGTGCGGCCCCGCCCCGGTGAAGGGGGCGAGCGCCCCCGCGCCCCGGCGCAGCAGCCGCGCGCCGCCCGTGGTGCTGCCCCGCGCGGAATGGGTCAGCCCCACCGCGAGCTGGGCCAGCCCCCGCCAGAGCTCGCGCTCCTCCTGGGGACCCGACTTCCAGGCGTCCTCGAAGACCTCGTGCGCGTGGAAGGGCTTTCCCTCGTCCAGCAGTCGCTGCGCTTCCCGGAGCGTCTCCGCGGGCGTGCGGACGACCCCCTCCGGCTGCCGCTCGACGCCCGGTGCGCCGTACGGCAGGGGACGTCCCAGTCCGTCACGGGGGCGCGCATTGCGCGCCCGGCCCTCGGCATCACGGTCTCTGCGCGTCTCGTTCACCACTCGATTGTGCCCCGCACCTGCGGGGAATCCCGCGAACCCTGTCGACGAGGACCCGCGCACGACTAGGCTCGACCGTCGAGAAGACTGCCTCTGTGGGAAGGGTGGGCATGAAGCCGTCCCAACCGTTGTACGAGCGTGAACCGGAACTCGCCGCGGCCGCGGAGGCGGTGGACGCCCTCTGCGGTGCGCAGGCCGTCGGCGGACTCCTGGTATTCAGCGGAGAGGCGGGGATCGGCAAGACCGCACTGCTCGCGGAGATCCGGCGCATGGCCGCCGACCGCTGCACCGTCTGGTCCGCCCGGGGAGGCGAGACCGTCACCTCCGTACCGCTCCACGTCGTACGGCAGTTGCTGCATCCCGCACTCGACCAGTTTCCGCCCGACGAGACCCGCGCCCTGCTCGGCGACTGGTACGAGACGACCGCCCCGGCCCTGGGGCTCGCCGAGCCGAGCGGCCCGCAGCCCGACCCGCAGGGCGTGCGCGACGGCCTGGACTTCGTCGTCGGCCGCCTCGCGTCCCGGCTCAGCCACCGGCCGTTACTGCTCATCGTGGACGACGCGCACTGGGCGGACGGCGAATCCCTCGCCTGGCTGGCCTCGTTCACCGCCCGCCTCGGTGAACTGCCGGTCCTGGTGGTGCAGGCCCACCGCCCGCAGGAACTGGCCGAGCGCGACGCCAACTACATCGCCGACCGCGAGGCCGAGCGCGGGTTCGGCAGCCAGGGGACGGTGACCCGGGTCGCCCTGCGGGCGCTGACTCCGGACGCCACCGCCGTACTGGTCCGCGCGGCCCTCGGCGATCACGCCGACGACCCGTTCTGCCGTGAGGTGTGGGCCGTCACCGGCGGCAATCCGTACGAGGCGGTCGAACTGGTCGCCAAGGTCCAGGACCGCGAACTGCCGCCGGTGGAGGAATCCGCGGGCGAACTGCGCGAGCTCGGCGCGTCCGCCAGGGGCAGCGGGCTCGTCGCCCGCCTGGAGCGGCTCGGCACGAACGCCAACCGGTTCGCCTGGGCCGCCGCGGTCCTCGGCACCGACATCTCGCAGGAACTGGCCGCCACCCTCGCCGGAATGAGCTCGGCCGAGGCCGCCGACTGCACGGCCCGGCTGCGGGACGCCCGTATCGTCAGCGGCTTCGACCCGTTGGAGTTCGTCCACCCGCTGATCGCGACCGCGGTCTACCGCTCGATCCCGCCGGCCACCCGCACCGCCATGCACGGGCGCGCCGCCTGGGCGATCACCCGGGCCGGCCTCGGCGCCGCGGCGGCCTCCCGGCACCTGCTGGAGGTCCATCCGGACGACGACCAGGAACTGGTCGCGCAACTGCGGGAAGCCGCCCGCCAGCACCTCGCCGTCGGCGCGCCCGAAGCGGCCCGGCGCTGCCTGGAACGGGCCCTGGAGGAGCCGCCGCGCCCCAAGGACCGGGCCGTCCTACTGTACGAGCTGGGCTGTGCCACGCTGCTGAGCTCCCCGCCCACCACGGTCCAGCACCTGCGCGCGGCCCTGGACATGCCGGGGCTCGACGACGGGCTGCGGGTCGACGCCACCTTCCGGCTCGCCGCCGCGCTCGCCCACAACAACCAGCTCAAGGACGCGGCCCTCTCGCTGGCCGCCGAAGCCGCGCGCACCGCACCCGGTCCCGGACTGATGCGCC
Organism: Streptomyces griseus; assembly: GCF_900460065.1. Lineage (GTDB taxonomy): Bacteria > Actinomycetota > Actinomycetes > Streptomycetales > Streptomycetaceae > Streptomyces > Streptomyces griseus. The sequence goes on from NZ_UAVD01000029.1 coordinate 144,222, forward strand.
TCCAGGCCGCGCACTTCATGTGGGAGGGCATGCAGGCCACCGAGGACGACGGGCCGGCCCGCTCCCGTCGGCTCACCCGCAACGCCGACCACCTCAAGGGCCGCGACAACGCGGAGCGGGCGCTGCTCACGCTGCGGGCCTTCGACGCCATGGTGCGCGGTGAGAACGCCCAGCTCATCGTCGACCTCTGCGAACGCGCGCTGATCGACGGCAGTCCCGCCCGGGGACTCGGCTGGACCGACTCCGAGTGGGGCTTCGAACTCCCCACCATGGTCGGCATCGCGTACACCTTCGTCGACCAACTGGACCGCGCCGAGAGCCTCTTCGGCGAAGCGGTCAGGGCCTTCGAGATCTCCGGCTGGAGCGGGGCCCACCTGGCGTTCGCGCACACCCTCCTCGGCATGGTCCACCGCCGGCGCGGACGCCTCGCCGAGGCCGAGGGCTTCCTGCGCGAAGGGCTCCGCCTCGCCGACCGCGTCGGCTCCGGACTCCCCGTCCACTGGGACGCGGCCTGCCTGCTCATCGACACCCTGCTGGCCCGCGGACGCACCGAGGAGGCCCGCCGCATCGCCGACCGCTACGACTTCGGCCCGCCCTACCCCAGCGCCATGGTGCTGCCCGACGGCCCGTCCATGCGGGGCCGCCTGCTGCTGGCGGAGGGCCGCAAGGAGGACGCGATCGCGGAGCTCGAAGCGGCGGGCGCCGCTCTGGAGTCGCGCGAACGCTTCAACGGCGTCTGGGCACCCTGGGCCGGCGACCTGGCGCGGGCCCTGGCCGAGGACGACCCGGCCCGCGCGGCCCACCTCGCCGCCAGGAACCGGGTGCACGCCGAACGGTTCGGCACGCCCACCGCCATGGGTGAGGCGCTGCGCTGCGTCGCCCTCTTCGCGCCCCCGGAGCGGTCCGCGCAACTGCTGGCCGAGGCGGTGGCACACCTGGAGAAGTCCCCTCCGCCTACGAGCACGCCCTCGCCCGGGTCGACTACGGCATCGCGATCGGTTCGCACCGGGAACTCGCCCGCGCCCAGAAGCAGGCGATGGCCTGCGGCGCCGAAGGGCTGGCCGCCCGCGCGCAACAGGCACGCGCGTCGATACGGTCCTCCGAGTGAGGTAATGTTTGTCCTGCGCGGTCACCCGGGGGAACCGGGAGAAACGCGGCGGGACGTGGCGCAGCTTGGTAGCGCACTTGACTGGGGGTCAAGGGGTCGCAGGTTCAAATCCTGTCGTCCCGACTGGAGACAGTCGTAGATCAAGGGCCGGTTTCGGAGCAATCCGAAACCGGCCCTTGATCATTTTTGGGGACCAGTCGGGGACCAGCCGGAGGTCCGGCGTCCCTGACCGGGGCAGCGGGTCATGACGACGGGGCCCGGGCCCCCGGCCGCGCACCGAAGTCCCCTCGTCGTAGGGGGTATGCCGTAGGGGGGGCGTAAGGGGGTAGCCGATCGGCTACCCCTTGAGGAGCCCGATGGGCCATGTGCCGACGCGCTCCGGCCCTGCACGGTTGAGGGCATGGCTCTCATTGAAGTGAACGATCTGCGCAAGAGCTACGGCGGACGCCCCGTCGTGGACGGCGTCTCCCTCGCGGTGGAGGAGGGGGAGATCTTCGGAGTTCTGGGCTCCAACGGCGCAGGCAAGACCACCACCGTCGAGTCGATCATCGGGCTGCGCGTTCCGGACAGCGGCACCATCCGGGTGTGCGGGCTCGACCCGATCGCCGACCGGGCGAAGACCACGCTCGTCATCGGCGCGCAGCTGCAGGAGAGTGAGCTGCAGGGCAAGCTCACCGTCGCCGAGGTGCTCCGGCTGTACACCGACTGCTACCCCGACCCCGCCGACTGGCGCACCCTGGCCGAGCGCCTCGGCCTGGGGGAGAAGCTCAACACCCGTTTCGCGCATCTGTCCGGCGGCCAGAAGCAGCGGCTGGCCATCGCGCTCGCGCTGGTCGGCAACCCCCGGGTCGTCGTCCTGGACGAGCTGACGACCGGCCTGGACCCGGCGGCGCGGCGCGAAGTGTGGTCGCTGATCGAGGACGTCCGGGCGAGCGGCGTCACCATTCTCCTCGTCACGCACTTCATGGAAGAGGCACAGCGGCTGTGCGACCGGGTCGCGATCTTCAGCCGGGGCCGGATCACCGCCCAGGACACCCCCTCCGGTCTGGTGGCGCAGTCCGCTAGCGGCACCGTCATCTCCTTCACCCCGTCCCGTCCGCTGGCCGCGGACGCCCTCGCCGCCCTGCCGGGTCTCGCCTCCATCACTCAACATGACGGCAAGTTCACCCTCGCCGGTACCGACGAGACCGTGAACGCGGTGATCAACCTGCTCGCCCGCAACCGGGTGAGCGCCCACCATCTGCGCGTCACCGACTCCACCCTCGACGACGCCTTCCTCGACCTGACGGGAGCCGACGCGTGAGCGCCGCCACCGCACCTCCGGCCCCTTCCCTCACCGCCAACGTCAGGGCCCGCCCCGGCCGGGCCGTGCTCCGGGCCGAGACGCTGCTGTTCTTCCGTGAGCCCGGCTCGGTGTTCTGGGTCATGGCCTTCCCCACCCTGCTGCTGCTGATCCTCGGCTTCATCCCGGCCATGACCGAGGCCAAGGACGAGCTCGGCGGCCTGTCCACCGTCGAGGCCTATGTGCCCGTCGCCGTGCTGCTCTCGATGATCATGGCCGGCCTGATGGCCATGCCTCCGGTGATCACCGGCTACCGCGAGCGCGGCATCCTGCGACGCATGTCCACTACCCCGGTGCGCCCCACCTCCGTGCTCGGTGCTCAGGTGGGACTGCACGCCGCCGCTTCCCTGTTCTCCGCCGTGCTCACCCTCGCGGTGGGACGCATCGTCTCCGGCGTCGCCCTGCCGGGCCAGATCCTCGGCTACCTGCTGACCCTGCTCCTGGCGGTGGTGTGCGTGCTGGCGCTCGGCGCGCTGATCTCCGCGCTGTCCCCCACCACGAAGATCGCCCAGGCGGTCAGCATCTCGGTGTTCTTCCCCTCGATGCTCGCGGCCGGCGTCTACATGCCCATCCAGCAGATGCCCGACGTGATGGCGAGGATCGTGGAACTGCTGCCCTTCGGCGCCGCCGCCCAGGCCCTGAACCAGGCCACCGCCGGTGACTGGCCGGACTGGAACCACCTCGGCGTACTGGCCCTGTGGACGCTCGTGCTGTCCGCGTCCGCCACGCGCTGGTTCCGTTGGCAGTGACGAACGAATCACGTGCGCCGGGTGCCATGGCCAACACTGACGGCATGGCACCCGACGCATCCCCTCAGGACACCGATCCGCGGGCCGTGCACCCAGCGCCGCCGCTGCTCCTTCGGTTCAGCCCTCCCGCCCTCCTCGCCGTCGCCCTGGTGCTGGCCGGAGCGACCGCGGCCTTCATCGGCATGAGTGGCGCCGACTGGTGGGCGCTGGGCGCACTCGCCGCCGCGGCACTCGTCCTGCAACTGTGGTGGGACCGGACGGCACGCGCCCGGCCCGGCCCCCACGCGGCCGGCGCGACGTACTACGCGTTGCGCTCGGCCCTGGGGTTCGGTCTGGCCTGGATCAACCCGTTCTGCGCCTTCTACGCCGCGGTCGGCTGCTTCGACGTCGAGCGGCTGGTGCCCCGTCGCTGGATCCCCCTCGGCCTGCTGGCCACCGCCGTGACGATCGCCGGCGCGCAGATCGGCGGCATGCCGCCCGGATCCATGACGAGGTGGGTGTTCTACGGCCTGCTGGTCGCCGTGAACACGGGCGTCTTCCTGACCGTCCGGCACGACGCGGAGAAGGAGGAGCACCGTACCCGTGAGCGGGTGGAGACCATCCGTGAGCTGGAGCGGGCCCTGACGGAGAACGCGGCCCTGCACGATCAGTTGCTGCTCCAGGCGAGGGAGGCCGGGATCGCCGAAGAACGCCGTCGACTGGCTGCGGAGATCCACGACACCGTCGCCCAAGACCTGACCGGCGTCATCTCCCAGCTCCAGGTCGTCACCGACTCCCGGGAGCCGGACACGGTCCGCGTCCACGCCGAACGGGCCCTGCAACTGGCCCGCCACAGCCTCGGCGAGGCCCGCCGCGCCGTCGTCAACCTCGCACCCGTCGCGCTGGCCGAGGACGACCTGCCCGAGGCATTGCGGAAGACGGTCGCTCGCTGGTCCGAACGCACCTGCGTGCAGGCCGAGTTCACCCTGACCGGCACCGCCGAGCCGCAGCACGACGAGGTGCGGGCGACCCTGCTGCGCATCGCGGCGGAGGCGCTGTCCAACGCGGCACGCCACGCGAAGGCCACCCGGGTCGGCGTGACCCTGACCTACCTGGGCCAGGAGGTCGTGCTCGACGTCCGCGACGACGGCCACGGCTTCGACCCGTCCGCCCCGCCCGAGCGCGGCACCGGGACCGGAACCGGGTCAGGCTTCGGCCTGGCGGGCATGCGGGCCCGCGCCGAACGGCTTGCCGGGGAGCTGACCGTGGAGTCCGAACCGGGCCTGGGCACCGTCGTGTCCGCGTGTGTACCGTCGGTGCCCTATGAACGCTGAGAACCACGAGACGATCACCCTGCTGATCGTCGACGACCACCCGGTGGTACGCGACGGCCTGCACAACATGCTCGATTCCGCGGACGGCTTCACCGTGCTCGGCGAGGCCTCCGGAGGCAAAGAGGCCGTGGAGCTCACCCTCCGTACGGACCCGGACGTCGTCCTGATGGACCTCCGCATGCCGACCGGCAGCGGCGTCGAGGCCATCGCCGAGCTGACCCGTCGCGGCGTACGGGCTCGGGTCCTGGTGCTCACCACCTACGACACCGACTCCGACACACTCCCCGCGATCGAAGCCGGGGCCACGGGCTACCTCCTCAAGGACGCGCTGCGCGACGAGCTGTACGGGGCCATCAGAGCGGCGGCGGCGGGCCGTACCGTCCTGTCCCCGGCGGTCGCCACCCGCCTGGTCACGGCGGTACGCAACCCCGCCGCACCCCCTGCCGACGACCCACTCTCCACACGGGAGCTGCAGATCCTCGAACACGTGGAACGCGGCGCGTCGAACCGGGAGATCGCCCGCGCGCTGTTCATCAGCGAGGCGACCGTCAAGAAGCACCTGACCCATATCTACGACAAGCTGGACGTGCGGGACCGGGCCGCGGCAGTGGCCGCCGCCTTCCGGCGGGGCATCCTCGGCTGACCGTGACGCCGTAGGAGCCACCCGAGGGCGCCTCGGAGGTCCTGACAAAGGCGTTTCACGTGCCGGTGTGTGGTGAGGCATGTGGCGAGGCCGAGGAAGGCTTCGTGGATGTCGTCTCGTCGTTCCCAGCGGGTGCGGAGGCGTCGGAAGCCTTGCAGCCAGGCGATGGTGCGCTCGACGACCCAGCGGTGAATGCCGAGGCCGGATCCGTGGGCGATGCCACGGCGGGCGATGACGGGTTTGACGCCCTGCACCCAGACGAGCCGGCGGATGTGCTCCGACCGCGGGGCCGGGTCCCCGGCCGGGGAAGGCACGTACCCCCCGCGGCCTCGGAAGCCTCCGGGCGGCGATGCCGCGTATCCCATAGGGCGTTGGCTGGAGCCGGCTGACGATCAGGAAACGGGAGGGTGGCCGACCGAATGAGATGGCCTCCCCGTCAGGGAGCAAGCTCGGTCGAGGGAAGAACAAGCTGCTCAGATGTGAGGTACGCCTCACCTCTCCGGCGCCTTTCCCGGGACGGCGCTGTAACGATCAGCCCTTTCGGCCCACTACTCCATGACAGAACACACCAGGAAGGACAGGAGGTGCGGCCGTGCCCGACTACGACGCGGATCGTTTCACCGCCATCTATGACGGATGTCGACAACGCGTGTGGGCCTACGTCGTCAGCCGAGCGGGACGACAGGTGGCCGACGAAGTGGTGAGCGAGACGTTCACCGTGGCCTGGCGCAAGCTGGACGAGGTCCCCGAGCCGCCGCTGCCGTGGCTGCTCGGGGTCGCCCGCAACATTCTGCGAGACAACATCCGGGCGGAGGCCAGACGCACGTCTTTCGTTGCCGAACTGCGCTCCTGGACAGAACCCGCCGAGGCGGACATCGCAGAGGAAATCTCCGAGCGAAGCGCGCTGCTCAAGGCGCTGGCCTCGCTGCCGGAGGACGACCGGGAACTGCTGATCCTCTCCGGATGGCAGGGGCTGACCCCGGCGCAGGCGGCCAGGGTGGTCGGCTGTTCGCCCATCACCCTGCGGGTCCGCCTTCACCGAGCGCGGAAGCGGCTTACCGAAGCCGCTTCCGCCTACCCGCTCATTCGGGATGCCGCAGTTGAGCAAGGCATGTCCCCTCAGGTCCGGATCGCGACAGGAAAAGAAGCCTGATGAAGAACGACATCCTGCACCGTCTGACAGCCGCCCGCCCCGCCCACCTCGACCCCGGCCGTCCCACGCCGCTGCTTCGGGATGAGGAACTCGCGAGGATCATGACCTCTCCCCGCGCAACACCCAAAGCGCGCGACACCGTCCAGCCGAACAGGGCGCGTCGCCCACTCCTCTCGGGTCTCGCCCTGGCCGCCGTGGCGGTGGCCCTGGTAGTGATCACCGACATCCCGCCGGACGGGGCAGCGTCCGCGCCGCACTCCGAGGCGACTGGCTCCGGCAGCGAGGTCCTGTTCGCCGCCGCCGCGCATGTCGAGCAGCAACAGGCCGGCTCCGGCGCCTACTGGTACGTGGAGGAACATCTCGGTTCCCTCCAAGAGGTCCCCGGCAAGAGCTACACCGTCGCCGTGCGCACGGAGCAGCGCTCCTGGACGGCCGCCGCCAAGAACAGGCAGTGGTCGCAGCTCCTGGACCTGGGCTCGCGTCCTGCCACGAAAGCCGACGAGGATGCCTGGAAGGCGGACGGTTCCCCCACGTCATGGCACCTGGAGGGCGAGACCCTCACCTACGCCGGCAAGGGCGAGATCCAACACGACGCCCCCGGCGGAAAGGCGGACATCGGCACGATGGGTGACCTGCCCCTCCATCTTCTGGACTCGCTTCCCACCGATGAAAAGGCCCTGCGCAAGCGCCTTTCCGCCCTGGTCGACAAGGACTACAACGCCCCCGCGGAAATCCTTGACCGGATGGTCGTCGACACGGCCGTCCAACTCGCCACGACCCTCCCGTCCACCCCTGCTCTGCGCGCCGCGGCCTACCGTCTCCTCGCCGCCGAACCCGGCGTGCGCTCTCTTGGTGACGTCAAGGACCACACAGGCCGCACCGGCTACGCCGTCGCCCTTTCCAGCCCCCACGAGGCCGTCGAACTCCACCTGATCTTCGACAAGTCCACGGGCATGCCACTCGGCACCGAGACCGTCATCACGCAGAACGGTGAGACGGGAAACAAGGGCAAGCCACAGGCCTACACAACGATCACCTCGATGAAGTGGACCGAGGACGCGCCACCGTTCAACACCGACTCCAAGGACCCGGGCCCCATCTCCGGCCCTGGCGAGAAACTGGACGCCGAGCCAACTCGCTGAGGCGCACGGCCCGGGGCCGGCGGGGTGCCTTCTGTGAGGAGGCGCCCGGCATCAGCCCAGCGTTTCTCCCTGTCGATGGTGCTGAGCGGGCCGGTCCAGCGGACGGTGCCGTAGGTCAGGTCGCGAGCGTGCCGGTACTTTGCCGACCAGCGGACGAAGTGGCCGGTCTCGTCGGCTCGGAGAGGACCGGCTGCCCGTCCAACTGGAGGACGTCGAGAGCGACGTCATACGCCGGGAACGCATGCGCGAGCGCCCGTACCGTCCGAGGGCGCCGGACGCGGCACGCCGATGGAGCGCCCCGAAGTCCACCACCCCCCGCCGGTCAGGGCCAGCAATTCGCCATCGAGGAACAGCCCGGGCGGGAGCCGGGCCGCGGCCGCCACCAGATCGGGGAACCGGTCCTGGAACAGCGTGCCCAGGTGCACATCCTGTCGTCCCGACTGGAGACAGTCGTGGATCAGGGCCGGTTTCGGAGCCACCCGAAACCGGCCCTTGACCATTCCCGAGGACTCCGCGGCTCCTCCACGTGGCCGGCACCGCGTGCTCAGTTCAACCGCTGCTGCCAGTCCTCGGGTACTGCTCCGGCGGGGCCGGGAACCGGCTGGTCGGCCGGGTGGGAGGTGGGCGGCGCGAGCTGCGGACCCTCGTAGAACTGCTCGGTCTCGTTGTTGTAGAACCACTCCTCGCCCGGTTCATAGCTGGTGATGAAGGGGTGGCCGGCCGTCCGGTAGTGCCCGGTGGCGTGCTGGGACGGGGAGGAGTCGCAGCAGCCGATGCGGCCGCAGGCGGCGCAGCGCCGCAGGTGGAACCACCAGCCGGGACCGTCCCCCGCCAGGCAGTCGGCGCAGCCCGGCCCGCTCGGGGCGGCCTGCGGGTCGATACCCGGGATCTCTTGGTCAGCCATGGAAGTGCTCCTCGCTCGGTTCCTCGCCGGGGGGTGCCCCACGCGGTGGGGGGACGGCCGACCTCTCCAGGCTGCGCCCGGTCCCGGTGGAAGGCCAGCCGAGGGAGCACCGCGGCGTGACGGCCCGGGCGGGCGTTCGTCAGCTGCGGTGCTCCGGGTTGGGTGCGTCGAAGCGGCAGCCGGCCTGCCACTCCGGGCGCTGGTTGCCGTACGCGGGGATGCCTCCGGCGTGTTTCAGGAGAGCGGCGAGGTGCATGAGGTTCCAGGCCGCGAAGGTGGTGTTCCGGTTGGTGAAGTCGTTCTCGGGGCCGCCGGAGCCGGGATCGAGATAGCTGGGTCCTGGGCCCGCCTCGCCGATCCACCCCGCGTCAGCCTGCGGGGGGATGGCGTATCCGATGTGCTGGAGGCTGTAGAGGATGTTCATCGCGCAGTGCTTGAGGCCGTCCTCGTTGCCGGTGATGAGACAGCCGCCGACCCGCCCGTAGTAGGCGGACTGGCCCGCGTCGTTGAGTTCGGCCGAGTTGGAGTAGAGCCGTTCGATGACGTGCTTCATCACGGAGCTGTTGTCACCGAGCCAGATCGGCCCGCAGAGCACCAGGATGTCGGCGGCCATCACCTCGGCGTACAGATCCGGCCAGGCATCGGTGGCGGCGCCGTGCTCGGTCATGTCGGGCTGGACGCCGACCGCGAGGTCCCGGTCGACGGGGCGGATCACCTGGGTGCGCACGCCGGCCGCGCGCATCACGGCGGTGCTGCGGTCGATCAGCCCCTCGGTGTTGCTCGTCTCCGGTGACGGCTTGAGGGTGCAGTTGAGGTAGAGGGCGCTGAGGTCGTCGTAGCGGGGCGCGGTGGTGGGCGGCACGGGTGCGGGTCCCTTCACGGTGGCTGATGACACGAGCTTGGAAGACATGGGCGGGAAGGGCCATCGCAGCGCGGCGAACGCGGTACGCCCCCGGCACCCGCCCGGCATCCAGCGGATGCAGCCCGAGGCGCCCGGCGGGAGAGTGGAACCATGTGTCCTCGGCCGTACGGGTCGGGGCGGTGCTCCGGGAGGCGCCTCCGATGGATCTGTTTCCCCCGCTGCCCAGGGAGTCCTGGGGAGAGACCAAGGAGACACTGCACCGGTTCCTCCAGATCGTCGGGAAGGTGCGGCTGGCGGCCAGCGTCCGGCGCAACCACTGGTGGAACGTCCCCTTCCACCTGACCGGCGACGGCATCACCACCCGGCCCAGCGGCCCGCTGGGCGACGGCACCGTGTTCACCGTCGATTTCGACTTCGCCGCTCACCGACTCCGGGTTCTCACCCTCGACGGGCGTCGGGTGTCGTTCTCCCTGCTGGGACTGTCGGTCGGTGACTTCTACCGCGAGTTCACCCGCGCACTGGCCCACCTGGGCATCAGCACGCTTCCGGAGCACCCGTACCCCTTCGACCTGCCCGACGCGGCCCGGCCGTTCTCCGAGGACGACGAACACGCCACGTACGATCCGGCCGCCGTGACTCGCTACTGGACCATCCTCACCCAGGTCATGCTGGTCCTGGAGAAGTACGCGGCCGGATACTCCGGGAAGACCAGCCCCGTCCACCACTTCTGGCACACCTTCGACATCGCCGTCACCCGGTTCTCCGACCGGCACGTGGCGCAGGGGCTGTCCGTCGATCCCGTGACCCGTGAGGCGTACTCACGCGAGGTGATCAGCAGCGGGTTCTGGTTCGGTGACGAGCGGTCCTACCCGGAACCCGCCTTCTACTCGTACACGGCCCCGGAACCCGACGGACTCGGGCGGCAGCCGCTGGAACCGACGGCCGCGCGGTGGACGGAGAGCAACGGCTCGCACCTGGCCCTCCTGCCCTACGACGACGTGCGCACCCGGCCGGACGCGTCGGCCGAGATCCTCCGGTTCTACGACTCCGCGTTCGCGGCCGGGGCGCGCCTGGCGGGCTGGGACACCGACCGGCTCTGCCCGGGGGGAGTGACCGACCCGCAGGCCCCGGCCGCGGCACATCCGCGGCCCGCCTGACCCGGAAGCCCGGGCGACCGGCCGGTCCGGCCACGGTCGCGACTCCGGCCGGCTGACCCAGATCGGACGACCACGAAGCAAGGATGTGACACATGCCCACGGAAGGCTTTCCCGCACCCGAGTCAGGGATGCTCCTGACCTACTTCCTCAGCGTCGCCGACGTGCCCCGTTCGCGTGCGTTCTACGCGGACGTCCTCGGCGGTGAGGTCGTTCTCGCCGAGAACCCGTGCACGGTCCGGCTGGCCAACAGCTGGATCATCATGAACCCCGGCGGGGGCCCCACGCCCGACAAACCCGGCATCACCCTGCGCCCGCCGGAGGACGTCTCCAGCGCGTCCTGTTTCCTCAACATCCGGGTGGCGGACATCGAGGCCGTCCACCGCGACTGGAGCGCCAAGGGCGCCCAGTTCATCACCGGGCCGATCGACCGCAAGGCCGAGATCCGCTGCTACCTGCGCGATCCGGACGGCTATCTGATCGAGGTCGGTCAGGCCACCGGCATGCTCCGCGGTGTCTACGCCGACCCGCCTCCCGGGCGGTCGGACCGCACCGACGACCCCCCACCGTGAGCTCGGTGGACGGACTGCGGTTCATCCCCCCCGTACGTGCGGCGAACGCGGTGCGCCGTTCCGGCTCCGGGCCGCCGGCGGTGTACGCGCTGGGAATGGCCGTGTCGATGTTCGTACGGGCGGGTGGGCCCTGTCGGCCACGTGCTCGGGCGTCGCCCGTGAGGGATGCGACACCGGCATCCCTCAGCAGGGCTGCGGGCCGGACGGGCGCGCCCCCGGTGCTTCCTCGCGGCGCACGGCCAGCAAGGTGGCGTCGTCGTTGAGGTGTCCCTCGGTGTGATCGGCCAAGGCCTCCACGAGCCGCTTCAGCAGCGTGTCGGGGTCCGTCGGACTGTCGCGCGAGGAGGTACCGACGAGCTCCCGCGCCCAGGGCAGCAGAGGGAAGAAGCCGCCGCGCCGGTCGCGGGCCTCGGTGACGCCGTCGGTGACCAGGAGCACCGTCTCGCCCTTCTCCAGCGGAACGCGGTTGATCCGGGTCTCCGTACCGGTGAGTGCCGCCATCCCGAGGGGCGGGTTCTGCTCCTGCGGCAGTTGGCGCACACCGCCGGAACCGAGCACCAGAGGTCCTTCGTGGCCGAAGTTGACCACGTCGGCGTGGGTCTCGTCTGCCAGCAGGGCGATGACGACGCCGGTGGCGAAGCGCGGCTCGTGCGTGGTGTCGACGGCCGCCAGCAGGGCGTTGTGGCGGCGCAGCCCGTCCTCCATGCGTGCGGTGACCACTGCCATGTCCGCCTCGTGGTAGCCGGCTTCGCGGAAGGCGCCGACGACCGCGCCGGCTGTGGAGAGCGCCGCGAGGCCCTTTCCCTGGACGTCCCCGAGGATGATGCGCGTCCCGTGCGGCGTGGCCAGCACGTCGTAGAAATCGCCGCCCATCCGGGACTCGGTGTCCGCGGGGAGGTAGACCGTGGCGGACTCCACGCCTCCCCAATGGTCCGGGATGGGGCGCACCACGACTTCGCGCGCCGCGAGTACCGCATTCTGCAGCCTCAGCACGTAGGACCGGGTGCGGGAGCGCAGCACGGCCACCAGCACCGCGAGAAGCACGACGCACAAGTCCAGGAGGAAGTTCTCGAGCCGGAGGTTCTGCCCGGGCACCGCAAGAGTGAACACGCGGTTGACGAGCAGGATGGCGGCGCCGAACGCCGCGGTCCCCCAGGGAGAACAGAGCGCCGACGCCAACAGCGGCACCATCAGGAGCCAGTTGTCGATCTCGGAGGAAGGATGCACCCACCACGCCAACACCAGCACCATGACCAGAAAGCCGCCGGGCACCACCCACCCCCACCGCTCCAGGCGGAGCAGGAAGGGCCCGTACGCCCGGTTGCCCCCGAGGAGCCTCCGGGCCGCAGCGCGCAGCCCCTCCGGCTTTACGGATGTCCCAGAAGAGGATTCACTCATGGGATGAAGTGTGACGAATCGGCCGCCCAGGGCTGCGTTGCCGCGCCTCATGCGGGTGTCCGCGTCACAGGGGCGCTCGCAGTGCCCGACCCCGCCACCGCATCCGGACTCCGTTGAGCGGAGGGAAACGGCCACTCCCGCGATCGGCGGGCGCCTGAGGTGGGGACGGGTACTCGGACCTCACATCACGGTCCCCGGTGCGCCGGCGCCGGGAACGGTCCCGGAGGAATCCGGAACCGTCCCTCGGCCCTTGCCGGGGCCTTCCCCTCGGCAACGGCCCCGGCGGAAGGGGCTGGGTGGCTCAAGGGGCGGACGTCGCCCGGTGCGGGGGCTCGTCCTGGGGATGCACGGAGACGGCGATCTTGCCGCGGGGGCGTCCGCGGCCCGGGCCGGTGGATCCGCCTTCCCCCAATGCGTGTGCCCGCGGGACCTCGTCCAGGGGGAGCACGGTGCCGATCACCGGACGGAGCTCGCCCCGGTCGACCAGGCGGCCGAGGGCGTCGAGCTTCGCCCGGCCGGGGCTGACGAAGAGGAAGTGGTAGGTCGCGTTGACGCCCCACGCGGCGAGCAGGTTCTGGGGTTCGGGGGTGTCGACGACGGACACCACGCGGCCCCGGTCGGCGAGGACCTCGGGGCTGCGGGCGAGGGTGTTCCCGCCCACCGTGTCCAGGACGACGTCCACCCCGCCCAGTGCCCGGACCCGCGGCACGTAGTCGCCGGCCGAGAAGTCGATCGCGTGGTCCGCCCCGAGGCCGGAGACGAACGCGTGATCCCCGGCCCGCGCGGTGGTCACCACCTCCGCCCCGAGCGCGCCGGCGACCTGGACGGCGGCCGAGCCGACCCCGCCGGCCCCACCGTGCACCAGGACCCGTTCCCCGGCCCGCACCCCGGCCCGCTCGACCAGCGCCTCCCACGCCGTCACGCCCACGAGCGCGAGACCGGCGGCCTCGATGTGCGACAGACCCGCGGGCTTGCGGGCGACCAGGGCCTGGTCGACCACGTGGAACTCGGCGTACGTTCCCTGGCCGGCGAAGACCGGCGCCAGGTACCAGACCTCGTCGCCCGGCCGGAAGTCGTCCGCGCCGGGGCCGGTCCCGACCACCACGCCGGACACGTCGTTGCCGATCACCGCGGGCAGTGCCACCTGGTCGCGGTAGTCGCCGCGCCGGGTCTGCAGGTCGAGAGGGTTCACGGAGGTGGCGATCACCCGCACCAGGATCTGGCCGGGCCCCGGCTCAGGTCTCGGCCGCTCCCGGGCGGCGAACGAGGTGTCCGTGTCACCGAAGCGGACGAGTTCCATCACGCGCATCGAAGTCGACATGCGAGAACTGTAGATCGACATATTTCAAATCGTCAATGTATGACTCGGATAGGATGGGCGCGTGTTCTCGGAGGCGGAGTTGCAGGCAGTGTTCCGGGCCCTGTCGAACCCGGCCCGCCGCCAGATGCTGGCGTGGCTCAAGGAGCCGATGAGCTTCCCCGGCCAGGAGCTCGACGACGTCGAGATCGGCGTCTGCGTGACCGACATCCAGCAGCGGGCGGGTCTGAGCCAGCCGACCACCTCGCAGTACCTGACGATGCTGCGGCAGGCGGGGCTGGTGGTCGCCACCCGGCGGGGCAAGTGGACCTACTACCGCCGCGACGAGGCGAACATCGCCCGCCTCCTGAAAACCCTGAGCGACGTCTTCTAGCGGTCGGCCGCCGCGCGCCGGGCGCTGCGCGGTGTTCGTCGTGCCGGCCTCGTCCGTGGTGCCGAAGCGCTAGCTCGAGGAGCCGGGGTCCCTCCGCTCGTTCTCCACGCTCCATTCGATGAGCGGGTGCAGGACACGCATCAGGTCGGTGCCTCGTTCGGTGGCCCGGTACGTGATCTGGACCGGCGTCGTCGGTACGACGATCCGCTGGATCAGCCGGTGGCCTTCGAGCTCACGCAGGCGCTGGGACAGCAGGTGGTTCGAGATGCCGGGGATCCGCGCTCGGTAGTCGACGAATCGGCGGGCGCCCCGCATCGCCGCCAGGAGCACCGCGGCACTCCACTTCTTCCCGACGATCTCGATCGAGCGCTGGAAGCTGCGGCACACGTCGTCGTCGATGTGCTCGTAACCGGCTTCCGGGCGGCTCCGGCCCGTGGTGCCGGACGACTCGTCGGACGGTCGAGAAGCGGTCATGCGGTCATGGTATCGAAGCGTGTCATCTTTGATGACCTGGTCATGTTCCGGTTGTCGCCCGTGATCATCGCGGTGCAGCCTTGGAGCATGAACGGACACGGCCGCTTACGACGCGCGACGAACTGATGCGCGATGAACTACGGACACGCGCCGAGGTTCGGGCTGCGTCCGGCCACCGACGTCGACCGCGGACCCGGCCGGCTGATCGAAGCAGCGGGCCCGGCCGGGCAGTGGGCAGTGGACCCGCCGGTCGTCCCGGCCGGAAAGGCCGGCGCCGGCCTCGATCCGCCGGCCGTGTCGCCCTGGACCGCCGGGGCGACGGACTCGCCCCGACCGGTGGTCGAGGCGCACCCCGCCGCCCCCGGGCCTGCGACGCTCGCAAGAGCCGTCGCAGGCCTCCACCGTCCCACCGGAGTCAGCGCCGACCTCCACGCGGGCCCGGCCGCGCTCCTTCCTCGGCGGCCTTCGCACCCGCTTCGAATCCAGGCTGCGGCCCGAGCACATCGTCGAGGCCTGGCCCCCGCCGGCCCTCTCGCGCCTGCGTGAGCTGACGACCCTCTACGACCCGGACGGCGTGTTCGGCGACGGCTCGACTCTCACGCCCACCCCGAACCACCCAGGAGGAAGCCCCGCATGACCGACTACGGCCACGAACTCCGGTTCGGCAGCTTCGTCACCCCCACCGCCCACCCGCCTCAGCGGCCGGTCGAGCTCGCCCTCGCCTCCGAGCGGGCCGGGCTCGACCTCGTCAGCTTCCAGGACCACCCCTACCAGTCGGCGTTCCAGGACACCTGGACCCTGATGTCGTACGTCGCGGCACGCACCGAACGGATCCGGATCAGCGGCAACGTGCTGAGCCTCCCGCTGCGCCCGCCCGCCGTACTGGCCCGCGCCGCCGCGAGCCTGGACCGGCTCACCGGCGGGCGGGTCGAACTGGGCATCGGCGCGGGCGCGTTCTGGGACGGCATCGTCGCGATGGGAGGCCGTCGGCTCGAACCGGCCCAGGCCGTGCGGGCGGTGGAGGAGGCCGTGGAGGTGATCCGGGGGCTGTGGGCCACCGACGAGACCGGCCCCCTTCGCGTCACCGGGGAGTTCTACGGAGTGACCGGCGCGAAGAGGGGGCCGACGCCCGCCCATCGCATTCCGATCCGCATCGGCGCCTACAAGCCGCGCATGCTCCGGCTGACGGGCCGCGTCGCCGACGGCTGGCTGCCTTCCCTGAGCTTCCTGCCCGACGGCGCCGCGTCGCTCCGAGCGATGAACGAACAGATCGACGAGGCCGCCACCGCCGCCGGACGCGAGCCCGCAGCGGTCAGCCGCTCGCTCAACCTGAACGGCCGGTTCACGTCCGGCGCCGGGGGCGGGCCGCTGGAGGGAACCCCTGGCGACTGGGCCGAACAGATCGCCGAGCTGGCGCTGCGGTACGGCGTGTCCGGGTTCATCCTCGCCTCGGACGAGCCCGCCGACCTGAACCTCTTCGGCGAAGAGGTCGCGCCGCGCGCCCGCGAACTCGTCCGCTCCGAACGCGCGACGTGACGCGGCTGCCGCACGGCCGGCCCAGTGACGGAGCCCCGGCGGACGCGGCGGGGGAGTTGTGCGGACGCGGCGAGGAGACCGCGCTCCTCGACGAGCTTCTCGCGCAGGCCCGCGACGGGACCGGTGGAGCACTCGTGTTGTGGGGCGAACCGGGTGTCGGCAAGTCGGCCCTCCTTCGCTACGTACACGACCGCGCCGCGGACTTCGTCCGGCTGAGCCACTCGGCCACCCGGCCCGAAGCGGACCTGGCACACGCGGGGCTCCACGGGCTGCTGCGGCCGGTGACCGATCGAATCGAGTCGCCGACCACCGCCCGGGCCGCCGCTCTGCGCGCCGCGCTCGGGGAGGGCGGCGGGCCGGTGGACCGCCTGGCGGTCGGGGCGGCCGTGCTGTCGCTGCTCTGCGAACTCGCCGAACGGCAGCCGGTGCTCGTCGTGGTGGACGACGGACAGTGGCTCGACGAGGCCACCGGGCTGTGCCTGGGAATCGTCGCCCGCCGCGCACGGGCGCACCCCGTGGTGGTCGTGCTCGCCGACCACAGCGATCCGGCGACCCGGCCGTGGCAGGGTCTGGCCGCCGTACGGGTCGACGCCCTCACCGACGAGAGCGCCCGGCGGCTGCTGGCGACCGCGGCCCCGCTCGCCGACGAGGCGACGGTGCGCAAGATGATCCGGGAGACGGGAGGCAATCCCCTGGCGCTGCACGAACTGGCCGCGCTCGGGGGTGACTTCGACGAGACCGAGTACCACCGGCAGGGGCGGAGCCCACGCGTCGGGCCGCGCCTGCGGCGGGCCTTCCGCGCCGCGATCGAGGCCCTGAGCCCTCCGGCGCGGCTGCTGACCGTGCTGGCGGCGGCCGAGGAACACGGCGACCGGCTCACGGTGCAGCGCGCGGGCCGTGCGTCGGGCGCGGGCGACGCCGCCTGGGACGAAGTGGCCGACGCGGGCCTGCTCCGCGTGGTGGGCGACCGCGTCCTCTTCCGGCACCCCGTGGTGAGCAGAGCCGTCTACGAGGGCTGCGGTGGAGCGGCGCGGCGACAGGCCCACCGCGTCCTGGCCGCCACGATGCCCGACGGGGCGGAGGAGCGCGCCTGGCACCTCGCCGCCATGGCCCCTGACCGTGATGAGAACGTCGCGAGGCTCCTCGAACGGACAGCGGACCGCTCCCGGATCCGCGGGGGAACGGAGACGGCGGCACGGTCGCTGTGGCGGGCCGCCGAACTCTCGCCCGCACCGATCGACGCGTCCCGAAGACTCGCCGGGGCTGCCAGGGCCTTCTGGGACGCCGGATGCGCGGCCACGGCGGAACGCCTGCTCGACGACGCGGAACGGCTGGCCCCCGGCCCTCACATCGCCCGGCGGAGCGGTGGTCTGCGGGGGGTCATCGAGTTCACCCGAGGCCGGCCCGAAGTGGCGCACCACTACCTGACCACCGACATGAACCACGTTTCGGATCCGGGCGCGGTGCTGGAACTGGGCACCCTCGCCCTGCGAGTCGCCTGGTCCGCCGGCCGCGGCGACCTCCAGGACGGAGCGCTTGAGCTGCTGCGCGAACTCGACGTCGACGGCCCGACCGTGTCACCCGGCACGCCGGCCTGGTGGCGCGGCGACGGGCCCGCCGACGCAACGCCGGCAGCCATGTGCGCGGCCGACGAAGCCGACGTACGGGCCCGGGCGACGATCCCGCCGCTGCTGCCGCCGGCTCCCCTCGGGCTGGCGTGGGGGATCGACGGGCCGATGGGGGACGTGCTGCGCCGCCGGATACCTCACCTGCGGCGGCGCGACGATCCTCCCCGACTCGCCGTCGCCCTGGCCCAGGCCGCGATGCTCGACAACGTCGCCGGCCGCTGGGCGGAAGCGGAGTCCTCGGCCGTGGAGGGGCTGCGGCTGGCCCGGGACATGGGCGCCGACCACATCGCCTCCCACTGCCGCACCAGCCTGGGCTGGCTCGCCGCCGCGCGGGGTGACGAGCGCACCGTCGCCGAGGCCACCGCCAGAAGCCTGGAAACCTCCCTCCCGCAGGGCGTCCGCGCGCTGAGCGCGGCCGCCCACTGGAGCCGCGGCATGGCGTCGCTGTTTCACGAGCGTCCCGAGGAAGCACTGGACAGCCTCATGCGCCTGACCGAGCCGGGCCATGGTGCGGAGCACCCGACCTTCGCGCTCCTGGCCGCTCTCGACACCACCGAGGCGGCCGTGCGCCTCGGACGGCACGACCTCGCGGACGAACGGGTACGGGCGCTCGAAGCCTGGGCGCGGCGCACCGGAGCGCCGTGGGCTCGGCTGGCCGGATACGTCACCCGCGCGCTCGTCGGAGGCGCCGGCGCCGAAGACGCCTTCCGGGCCGCGCTCGACGTGCCGGGAGCCCGGTCCCACCCGCTGCTCCACGCACGCGCTCAGCTGCTCTACGGAGAGTGGTTACGTCGGGGCCGCCGGCGGATCGACGCGCGCGTCCAGATCGGGGGAGCCATCGAGGTGTTCGACCGGCTCGGGGCCGAACCGCTGCACCGACGCGCGCGGCGCGAGCAGGACCTCACGGGACCGCCCGGAGGCCGGGGGAGCCCCGGCACCGGGGCGACGCACCGGCTCACTGCCCAGGAGGAGCGCGTCGCCCGGTTGGCCGCCGAGCGGCTGACGAATCGCGAGATCGCCGTACAGCTGCGGATCAGCCACCGTACCGTGGGCCATCACCTCGGGAACGTGTTCGCCAAGCTCGGCATCAACACGCGGACGGAGCTGAACTGCGTCGACGCCTGCCCCGAGCCGCCATGAGCGACCGACGCCGCGGTGCGACGGCTGCCCCGCCGAGGGCCAACGACCGATCAGCGTACGGTGGGATGCCCCGCTGAGGCGTCGGCGAACCGTCGTGGGAGAACCTCAAAGCCATCGGCAAGCCGTGGGTCCCGGTGGACAGGCGACGGGCCGAGCGTCGGTCCGGATGCGCTCCCGCCTCCCCGATGACCGAGGCGGACACGACCTAGAGCCAGTGCCCGCCCGCTACCTGGATGACCTGACCGGTGATCCACCGGGCCTGGTGTGAGGCGAGGAAGACACAGGCGTCCGCGATGTCGGTCGGATCCCCCACCCGCTTCAGGGGGATGCCGGGAATGACCTGGCTGATGAGTCTGTCGTCCATCCAGCCGGTCTGGATCGGTCCGGGGGCGACGGCATTGACCCGGATTCGGGGCCCGAGGTCGACTGCGGCGCCTCTGGTGAGGGATTCGAGGGCTGCCTTCGACATCCCGTAAGAGACCTGGCCGGGAAAGCCCCGGGCGGCGTCGGTGGAGATGTTGACGACACTGGCGGAGCCGGGCGGAGCGTTCTCGGGGACGCGCCTGGACATTTCCGCGATGAGCAGGGCGGGAGCCATGGTGTTGACGCGGAGGGTTTGCTCCATGCCGGTGTCGTCGAGGGAACCGAAGGTATCTGCCTCGTTGGCCAGCGCGGCGTTGTTGATGAGCACGTCCACGGCGCCTACCCGCTTCTCCAGCGTCTCCATCAGCCTGCCGGCGGCCCCGGGTGTGAGGAAGTCCTCGGCGATGCCCATGGCACCGGGGAGGGACGAGACGAAGGCGCGGGCATCGGAGGCGGTGTGTCCGTGAGGTCCCGCGGATGCCTCGCCGGGCGGGTAGTGGACGACGACACGTGCGCCTTGTTCGGCGAAGGCCCGTGAGATGGCCGCACCGATGTTGGTCGCACCGCCGGTGACCAGAATCGTCTTCTGTGAGAGCCCTGGATCAATCATGGTCACGCATGCTAGGCGCGGGGCCATGACCGCCGTCGAGTCCACGAGCGGATCCGCACGGGCCGGAGCAGCGCCCCGGCCCGTGCGGATCCGCCGACGAGGACGACCACGGAGGAGAGCCGCCGCGCCGCGGCGGACCGTCCGCCGGGGCGGGCGGCGGGCGGGGGCAGGGACCGCCGGGCGCGGGGAGGGTTCAGGACGGTGTCAGGTCAGGAAGACCGGCGGATTCTCGCCCCGCAGGCGGTAGTCGGGCCGGGGCCGTTCGAGGCGGATCGATTCCAGCACGGTGTAGGCGTGGTACTTCGTCTGGGTGGTGGCGCCCGCCAGCCGTTCCCACCAGAGCCGGCCGTCGCTGGTCTTCTTCTCCAGGACGTGGCGGGTGGTGTGGTTCGCCATCGAGTTGATCCAGTTCTCGGTGCCGACGAACATCCTGTCCCAGCCGGTGTCGGCCACGATGTCGGCGAGCGCGTCCGAGCGGCTGAATCGCTCGACCGCCGCCGTCGCCCCCTCCAGCACATCGGCGAAGTACTCCACGCACAGCTTCACCTGCTCGTAGGTGCCGTAATGCATGTGGTGCCCGCCGACGAAGAAGTCGAAGTCGTAGGCGAGGATCTGCGACTGTGCCTCGTACCAGCCGGAGATGTTCTGCGAGGCGTCGCAGTGCATGAAGGTGACGCTGCCCGGACTCACGATGTCCACGGCGGTCAGCACCTTCTGCCGGGGTGCGTAGACGAAGATGTTGCCGGGGCAGTGGTTCTCCCCCTTGTAGGAGAGCTGCAAAATCTCTCCGCCCACTTCGAGAACGAGTTCGTCGTCGAAAGTCGTCGTCGGCACGGGGCGTTTCGGGTCCGGAAAGCGCTCCAGGAGTTCCTTGGTGATGCGGTGAGCGACGATCTCGACGTCGGGACCGAACACGGAGGCCGCGCCGATGTGGTCGGTGTGCCAGTGACTGTAGATCACATGGGTCACCGGTTGGTCCGTGACGTCCTCGATCGCCGCCAGCATGTTCTCGCCCAGGGTCGGCGGTGCGTCGATCACGACCACGCCCTGCTCGGTCACCACGAAGGCCGCGTCATAGCCGGCACTGGTGACCCAGTGGAAGCCGCCGCGCAGTTCCTCGACGTGGTAGCCGTACCTCTGGAAGTGCTCACTGCGAAAATACGGAGGGTAGTACCCCTCGGGGTCCACGGGGTCGTCCGCACCCGCGCGAGGAAAACCGTAGTGGTCGATCCCGTAGAAGCTTCGACTGTCCTCGACGCCCATGGGCAGCTGACTTTTCTGACACATTCTCGGTACGCCTCTCTGTCATGTCGGGTAGATATGTCGAAACGCGCCCTAGCCCGGCGACGTGAACCGAAGGACCGCCTTGGTGACGCGGCCCGAGCCCGCATCCTCGAACGCGGCGTCGATATCGGCGAAGTCGTAGAAGGACAGCAGCCGGTCGATCGGGAAACGGCCCGCTCGATAGAGCCGGGCAAGGTCGTTGATCAGGAGCGAGGAGACGGCGTCTCCCTGGATGATGCCCTGCAACGACTGGCCGAGGGTGAGCCGGCCGGCGTCCACCACGGCGCCCGCGCCTTCGTGGAACGCCACGAAGCCGAATTTTCCCCGCGCTGCCAGGGCCCCGACCCCGGCGTCGAGGTTCTCCGCCCGCCCGCTCGTGTCGAGGATGTACTCCAGGCCGCGCTCCTCGACGGCACGGAGCGCGGCGGTCGGATCCTCGACCCGGACGGGGTCGACGAGGTGCGTCGCGCCCAGAGCGCGGGCGAGTTCGAGCCGACCGCCGTCCACGTCGACGGCGACGACGGTGGTGGCGCCCGCGACGCGAGCCGCCATCACCGCCGCCAAACCCACCGCGCCCACGCCGAACACCGCGAACGACGCCCCCGCCGGAACAGCGAGGGCCTTGAGCACGGCGCCCGCGCCCGTCTGCAGTCCGCACCCCAGGGGGGCCAGGACGTCGAGGGGCAGATCGCGCGGAACCCTGATCGTGTTCCGCCGGTGGGCCAGAGCGTGGGTGGAGAACGAGGACTGGCCGAAGAAGTGGCCGTGTGGCTCGACCCCCTCGGCGACGTGCAGGCCGTTCGAGCCGTCCAGGCGGGCCCCCGCGAAGTTGGCTGCCCAGAGGTCGTCGCAGTAGGCCGGGTGGGAGGACACGCAGGGCTTGCAGCGGCCGCATGAGTGGTAGGAGAGCACGACGTGGTCGCCGGGTTCGACGGAGGTGACGGCGGACCCCACCCGTTCGACGACTCCCGCACCCTCGTGCCCCAGCACCACCGGCAGCGGCGTCGCCATGCGCCGCGACCGCACGTGGGCGTCGGTCGCGCATATTCCGGTCGCGACCATGCGGACGAGTACCTCGTCCGGCCGCGGATCCTCGATCTCGATGTCCCGGAGCTCGAACGGCCCGTCCGGCAATGCGAGAACGGCGGCACGCGCGGTGGTGGTCATAGGTCGTGGGCCTGCCGCGCGGCGCCGCCGGTGCCCTGGTGGAAGAGGACAGAAAGCATCGGTTGACTCCCGGATCGGTTGCGGGTCCCAGAAACCCTTGCGTGTGTTCGAAGCTAGATCGCCGGACGGTGTTCGCGGATCGGTCGCCGTATCGGCTGCGGCCCGGCTCTCCCGAGGGCTCTCCCCATCGGGGCCGGTGTCCGCGGACACCGCACCCGATGGGGAGGTACCGGCCGTTGGCGGTCCGGGCCTCACCGGCCGCGGTGCGGGGGCGGTGAGGCCCGGTGGTGTGGCACCGCTACTGTCGGACGCCGGTCAGTGCCGCTTGTTCGACGCGGGCGACGAGACGGCTGTTGTGGACGGCGTGGCTGAATCCGGGGGTGTGGTGGGTGCCGTGGGCGATGTCCCCGGCCAGACTGGCGTAGACCTCGCCGACGTTGATGGCGGCACCGGTCCAGATGGCGGCGGCCGCGGGTCCTGTGCCGGTGGCGACGGGGCTCTCGGGCGCGGTGAAGCCGACGCTCGACGCGAGGGTGAGGTCGCCGACCTGCACCCCTGCGGGATGGTCGCCGGTCAGTCTCAGCCACCCTTCCGATCCGCGTACTTCCAGCCCGAAGTGGGCTTGGGGCGCCGGTACGCCCGCCAGGATCTGCACTCCCACCGGTGCCCCCGACGAGGTCTTGGCGATGACGTCGAGGTGGTCCGGGACCTCGCGGACGGAGATCGCGCCGGTGTCCGCCAACTTCACCCGCGGCCACAGGAGTTCCGTACGGGCGTCGATTTCGGTGATGTCGCCGAGTACGGCTTCGATGACGTCGAGGACGTGGCCGGCGGCGATGGGGAGGAAGCCGGCCCCGGACGCCGCCCTGTCGACATAGGCGTAGGCGCTCGTCGACTCCGGGCCGTTGCCGAAGGTGGTCGCGGTGACGCGTGCCGAGAGCAGCCGCCCGAGCCGGCCCTGCGCGATGATCTCCGCCGCGCGGCGCACCGAGGGGTTGAGCCGGCCCTGCAGGCCTATCGCGGTGTGCAGGGAACCGGCCGCGCCAGCCATCTCCTCCGTCTGCGCCACGGTCGCGCCCAGGGGCGACTCCGCGTAGACGGCCTTGTTCGCCGCGAGGGCGGCGAGGACGAGCTCGCGGTGGGCCGGGACCTTCACCGCGACGGTGACGAGGTCGATCGAAGGGGCGTCGATGAGCTCGTAGGGGTCCGCGAACCACCGCTCGGCGCCGAACGCCTCGGCTGCGCGGCGCGCGCTCTCCTCGTGCCGTGTCGCCACCCCGGCCAGATGGAACTCCGGCTGCGCCGCCAGCGCGGGGATGTGAGAGGCCCCCGCCCAACTCGCTTGGGTGTCCGCACCGATGATGCCGACACGGATCAGATCGCTGGACATGATGTGGTGTTCCCCTTTTTCCGTTGCCACAGGAGTTGGTGCCTTCATCTGAGGGGGGCGACAGGCCTTGACCGCCGTCGCGCCCCTGTCACCGGTCGATGTCCGCCATGTCGGGCTCGGCGTGGCGTGCGCCGGACGCCGGTGTCAGGTTCGTCAGGCGTTTGATCTGGCCCGGGGTGAGCCGGATTCCGTCGGCCGCGCTGTTCTCCTGGAGCCGGTCGACGCGTTTCGTGCCCGGAATGGGGGCGATGCCGTCTCCTCGCGCGAGCAGCCAGGCCAGAGCGACCTGCGCGGGGGTGGCACCGGCTTCCTCGGCGACCTCGCGTACCCGGTCGACGATGCGCAGGTTGCGCGTGAGGTTCTCGCCGGTGAACCGGGGGTTGGTGCGGCGCCAGTCGGTGGCGTCCATGCCGTCCAGCGTGCGGATGCCACCGGCGAGGAAACCGTGCCCCAGCGGTGCGTAGGGAACCAGCCCGATACCGAGCTCGCGCAGCGTGGGCAGCACCTCGGCCTCGGGGTCGCGTGTCCACAACGAGTACTCGGTCTGGACAGCGGCCACCGGGTGGACGGCATGCGCTCGGCGGATCGTCGCCGCGCTCGCCTCCGACAGCCCGATGTGCAGGATCTTGCCCGCGGCCACCAGCTCGCTCAGCGCTCCCACCGTCTCCTCGACGGGAGTACCGGGGTCGACCCGGTGCTGGTAGTAGAGGTCGATGCGGTCGGTTCCGAGTCGTCGCAGGGAGCCCTCGACCGCCGTACGGACGTTGGCGGGGGTGCTGTCCGGGCCCGGCCGGCCGGAATGGGAGACCAGCCCGAACTTGGTCGCGAGAACGGCTTCGTCCCGGCGGCCCCGCAGCGCGCGGCCCACCAGTTCCTCGTTGACGTAGGGCCCGTACACCTCGGCGGTGTCCAGGTGGGTGACACCGAGGTCCACCGCGCGCCGAAGGGTGCGGATCGATCGGGTCTCGTCCCGGCCCGCGCCGGTGTAGAACGCCGACATCCCCATGGCGCCGAGGCCGATGCGCGATACCTGGAGCGCGCCGAGCGATGTGGACTGCATCCGTCGTCCTTTCCTGGACCTGGTCCTCGCCCCGCCCCGCCCCGCGCTTCTGCGTGGGGACCGGTCTCACGCCGCGAGAGGGCGCGCGCCGACGGCGCACCGCACGGTCGGCGGTTGCGCACACGGTCGGCGAGGCGAACTTGACGCGTCAATAACTACACGTTCCAACTTGACGCGTCAACAAGGGGGTCTAGGATGTCCCTATGGCGAGCACGGCAGACGATGTGGACGGATCACGCCCCGGGCGGCAACGGCGCGGGTCGACAGCCGGGACGGAGGCGTCTGCCGCGGAGGGGCCCGGCTCGGCCGGGCTCACGGGCCCGGTTGCCGGAACCAGGTGGCTGAACGGGGACGAGCGGGCGGCGTGGCTGGCCAATTCCGCGATCATGATCAGCCTGCCGGCCGCTCTGGACGCGCGGATGCAGCGCGAGGCGGGGCTGACCTTCTTCGAGTACATGGTGCTCTCGGTCCTCTCCGAGCAGCCGGCCCGCACGCTGCAGATGAGCACCCTGGCCGCGCGAACGGCGGCGTCTCTTTCGCGGCTGTCCCACGTCGTCGGCCGACTGGAGAAGCGGGCGTTGATCACGCGGACCCGAATCCCCGGTCCCGGCAGACGTACCAACGCGACGCTGACCGAGGCCGGTTACGAGGTGGTCGTGGCGGCGGCGCCGGGACATGTCGCCGCGGTCCGCGAGTATTTGATCGATGGGCTCGATCCCCAGGAGCTGGCGACACTGCGCCGCATCGGCGCGGCAGTCGACACCGCCGTCAAGCGTGAGCAGGCCGACGCGGGCTCCGCACCGCCACCTCCCCCAAAAGCAGCGGGAACCCACGACACACACGGGCGTACCGCGGACTGACCGAGGGGTGGTGCAACAGGTGGCGGTGACGCCGACTGCCCCCTCCGGGCCGGAGGAGACGCCGGCTCTCGGACGCGTGGCTCCTCCGTCGGCGCCCCCGACTCAGCCCACTTCGGGCCGGACTCCCGGCCCGGTCCCGATCGCCGCCTCGGACCGGGGCCGCTTCCCCCGGTCGCGCAGCAGAGCGGACACGAGCGCCACGGCGATTCCGCCGAAGGCCCAGGCGCCGAGGATCCACAGGGCGCCGGTGGTGTCGGCACCGTCGAAGTACACCGTGTTGCGCACCACGGTCGTACCGGCTCCGGGAGGCAGTGCCTGGCCGATCGCGGCCCAGAACGGCGGCAGGAGCGACGCCGGATAGACCCCGCCCGAGCTGGGATTGCCGAGCACGGTGAAGATGAGGATGGTGAGACCGAGACCGATCGTCCCGGCCAGCGACTGCAGGGCCACTCCCACGGCGCCCGAGGCGAACACGACCAGGGTGCCGATGCCGACGAGTTCCCAGAAGGCCCCCGGCAGGCTGTTCAGCACGGGCCCCACGATGATCGCTCCACCGATCCCGGAGACGAAGGCGTAGGGCACCATCGCGGCCAGCCGCACGATGGAACGCCGGAGGGTGGGGCGCTTGGAGCCGGCCGCCATGTTCAACGCCGATGCGGCGAGATAGCCCCCGATGGTCCAGCTGAGCACCAGATAGAAGGACGAGAGCCCCCGCGAGTCCCCTGACGCGGGCGGGCGGATGTCGCGAACGGTCAGGGTGCGGTTCTGTTCGCGCTCGATGGCGTCGACGATTTCCGCGGCGGCGTCCGATGCCGACGGTCCGCCCGCCGAGGCGACCAGCAGGGTGTCGGCGGGCCTCGCCGCCGACACGATCAGGGCGGCGTCGGTCTTCCGTTCCAGGAGTCGTGTCCGGGCCTCGGCCCGGTCCGGGGCCGAGGTGGCGTGCAACGGTTCGCCGGGCAGCGCGTTGAGCCGGCCGACGAGTTCCGCCTCCACCGTCCGCGGCGCGACCACCACGATCGGGATCCGGTGGGGCTCGGGAGCGTGGAACGCCCCCATGTACGACAGGGCGAAGCCCAGTTGGAGCAGCAGCACCCCCACCATGACGAGGACGGCCCTGGTGGTGATGGCGTCGCGCATCTCCGTCCACGCCTCGGTCCTGGCTGACGGTCCCCGTGCGTTCGCCATGTGCGGTCCCCTGTCTCGGACGTGATCGGCCGGTGCGCTCGTACGGCCCACATCCTCGGCCGCGTCCGGAGCCCCGCCCGGGCGGAACACGCGCGTCCGGTGCTCCGCCTCCCCGTTTGGCCGAACGTCCGGGCCGGGACGGACCTCAACCGCCGTACGCCCCGGGGTGCGACGAGGGCGCCGCGAACCGGCGCCCCGAACGCGCCGTCGTCAGAAAGCCGCGTTCGCGACAGCCGCGCCGGCGAACGACAGGCCCACGCCCGCGCCGACGGTGAGCAGCAGATAGCCGGCCGCCAGGGTCAGCCGTCGGGCCGAAGTCAGCGTCAGCAGTTCGTAGGAGAACGTCGACCAGGTCGACAGGGCTCCGCAGAACCCGGTCGCGAGCAGCAGGTTCAGCCGTGCTCCCAGGTCTCCGTCGGTCACCGCCTCCGCGAGGAAGCCGAGGAACAGGGCGCCGCCGGCGTTGGCGGCGAAGGTGCCCCAGGGGAAGACGCTGTGGAGGCGGAACTTCGCGTCGACCCCGAGGAGATACCGCAGCGGGGCCCCCACCAGAGCGCCCGCGATCACCAGCAGCCAGTCGGTCATGAGGCGGTGGTCTCCGTGCCGTAGGAACGCCTGAAGGCGACATGAGTAGCGAGCGCGCCCGCGGTCACGGCGGCCAGCGCCGCCACCACGGTCAGCAGGAGGCAGCCGACCGCGTAACCCGGCTCATGGGCCTCGAACAACTGCCGCACGTTGTCCGTGTAGTGCGAGAACGAGGTGAACCCGCCCAGCACCCCGGTGCCCAGCAGGGGGCTGATCAGCCGGGGCGCACCGGGGAAACGCAGCTTCAGGGTGACCATCAGGACGCCCATCAGAAAGCAGCCGACCGTGTTGACCAGCAGGATCGTCCACGGGAAGGCCGACGCGCCGGTCGGCCAGAGGCGCTCGGCGCCGTACCGGGCGACCGCTCCCGCCGCACCGCCGATCGCGACGGCGCCCACCACCGTCACCTGCACGCCTGGATGGTGGTCGGGGTGGCTGAGGCGGTGCAGCAGCATCTTTCGGGCCATTCCGCGAATCTACGGAAGCGCACCGGGGCGCCCGGCCGAGCGCGCTGGTCCCTCTCGCTTCCCTACCTGGTTGGACTAGGGCCTGTCCCACCACCCCCACCGCCAGGACGTGAACGGTGGGACAGCCCTTAGCCCGAATGCCGTGCGGCGCGACAAATGCGGCGGGCTGCGGTTTCGTGCCTTTTGTCGGAAGTCTCCCTTCCGTCCCTCGTGCCCAGGGGACGGAAGAACTCGTCCTGCCCATCCGCTGGAGCCTGTCTTGCCCCTCACCGAGCCGGATTTCGTCCGGCGGCTGGAGAAACGTCAGCCGTTCGCCTACCTCCTCGCCTCCCTACGAGGCTTCGGACAGGTGGACCTCCAGCCCGGGTTGCTCACCGGGGCGGCGATCCTCGTCGCCCTGTGGGTGTCGGGCTGGGAGACGGGTCTGTTCGCCACGCTCGGCACACTGATCGCCACGGCGACTGCCTACGCCCTCGCGGTGGACCGGGCCGGCATCGCGCTCGGCCTCCAGGGGTACGCGGGCTGTCTGACGGGCATCGCTCTCGTCTCCTCGCTGGGAAACCATCCGGCCACCTACGTACTGACCGTGCTCGGCGCCGTCATGTGCACCATCCTGATGGCTGCCCTGGGCACCTTGCTCGCTCCCTACGGCCTCACCCCCCTGACCGCGCCCTTCTGCCTGGTCTCGGGTGTGGTCGTGGTGGGCGCACCGTCGTTCGACAGGGTCTGGCACGGGGCGCCGAACGCCGTCTCCAGCACCACGAGCGGTGACACCGGCATCTCGTGGAACGACCTGTGGCACGCGTTCTTCAACAACGTGTCGCAGATCTTCCTGGTCGAGAGCTGGTACGCCGGTCTGATCATGCTCGTCGGCCTCGCGTTCGCCGGGCTGCGCGTCGCGCTCTACGCCGCCGGGGGCAGCGTGGCCGGGATCGTCGCGGCCTGGCTGCTGGGAGCGCCGACGGCCCTCATCGCCAACGGCATCTACGGATACAACGCGGTGCTCGTGGCCATCGCGATCGGCGCCGTGTTCCTGGCCAACACGGTCTGGACGGGAGCGTACGCCCTGTTCGGAGCCGCGGTGACCACCTGTCTCACCGCCTCGCTGACCTCCTTTTTCAAACCGTTCGGCGGCCATACCTTCACCTGGCCGTTCATCCTCACCACCTGGGTGCTGATGGCGGCCGTCCCTCTGCTGCCCCGCCTGCGCCGCAGCGAGTGACCCGCCCCCTGCCCGCTCCGGGCCCCGGCTCTCAGCCCGTACATCTCCGAGGAAGGTACTGACGATGAACCTCGCCCCCCGCGAGATCGACAAGCTGCTCGTCTATGTGGTGGCCGACCTGGCGCGCAAGCGCCGTGACCGCGGCCTCAAGCTCAACTACAGCGAGTCGGTCGCGCTGATCACCGAGGCGATTCTCGAGGCGGCCCGGGACGGCAGGAGCGTCGCGGACTGCATGGAGATGGGCCGCCATGTCGTGGGTGAGGCGGACACCATGGACGGCGTACGGGAGATGCTCGGTCTCCTCCAGGTCGAGGCGTCCTTCGTGGACGGGACCAAGCTCGTGTCCTGTCACGACCCCATCGGGGGCTGACCCGTGGCCGAGTCCGTCGCCGTCATCGCCGTGTGCGGCCACGAAGCCGCCCACGGTCGCGCCCTCGTCCCCGTCGTGGACGGCGGGGTGAGCGTCGTGTCGAACGGACGGGAACTGTTCCGGAGCATCACCGAGCACGGTCGTCGGGGCGAGGAGACCGTCGTCGTCCCCATGACGCTCGGCCGCGATCCCGCACTCGTCGCCGACACCGCCCGGACGCTGCGCGCCGTTCCCGCCGCAGAGCGGGGCACGACCGTGCTCGCCGAGCCGTTCGGCACCGCGCAGCACCTGGTCGGCTGGCTGAGGGCAGCGGCGGGGCGGGTATCCGAAGACTCCGCGGTGCTGGTCACCGCTCCGTCCGGCGATCCGTTCGATGACGCCGAGCTGTATCGCGTCGCCGCTCTCGTCCGCCGCTACGGCCGTCATCCGCTCGTCGAGGTCGCGTTCTCCGACGGCGACCCGGATCTCACCGAGGGCATCCGGCGGTGCCGTCTGCTCGGCGCCCGGCGGGTGACGCTGCTTCCGGCCGCGTTCGCCCTGCCCGAGGTTCCCGGGCCGGACGGCGCGCAGCGACCGCCGGTCGACCGGGCGAGTCCGCTCGTGTCGGCGCCGGCGTTGCGACGCGTGCTCGCGGAGCGCGTCAACGACGCCCGACGGCGCCTGCGCGAGCACGGCGACGACGGTATCGGGGCGGGTCTCACCGCGGCCGACAACCACGGCCACTCCCATACACACCCGCCGGGCCAGGGCCACGACCACGCCCACGCTCACACCCACGGTCCGGGGGACGCGCACACCCTCACCCATGCGCACACCCACGGTCCTGGGGGCACCCACACCCACGCTCACACCCACGGTCCTGGGGACACCCACACCCACGTTCACACGCACGGTCCGGGGGACGCGCACACCCACGCTCACACTCACCCAGCGTGCGAGAACCCCGCGCGCGGGCACCC
Source organism: Streptomyces griseus (assembly GCF_900460065.1). GTDB lineage: Bacteria > Actinomycetota > Actinomycetes > Streptomycetales > Streptomycetaceae > Streptomyces > Streptomyces griseus. Next base: position 174,556 of record NZ_UAVD01000029.1, read on the forward strand.
CCAACCCCACGACCACGGCCCCGCATCCGCTCACCGGCGCCACCAGGAGTCCGCCGGCGCGGCGGACCGAGTCATCAGGAGCACCGCATGACGTTCCGTCAGCAGTATCTGTACGGCAAAGGCCCCATCGAACTGAACGCGGGCCGCCGCACCCTGAAGGTCACGGTCAGCAACACCGGCGACCGTGCCGTGCAGATCGGGTCCCACTACCACTTCTTCGAGGTCAACTCCGCGCTCTCCTTCGACCGACAGAAGACGCTCGGCATGCACCTCAACATCGCCGCCGGCACCTCCGTGCGGTTCGAGCCCGGCGGTTCGCGCGAGGTCGAGCTGTGCGCGTACGCCGGCACCGGCAGGCTCACCGGATTCAGCGGGCTGCTCAACGGCAGCCTCTCCTCCCACCCCGCACGTGTCGAAGCCGTCCGCAAAGCCATCGAGCAGGGCTTCCAAGGTGCGCAGGGCACCTCGGGACCCAAGCGCCCCGCCTCGGCGGCCGGCAGGAGCACCGCCAAAAGCCCGAAGGAAACCAAAGACGCCAAGGGCCCCAAGGACACGAAGGGCTCCAAGGGCTCCCCGGTGACCAAGAAAGAGAAGAAGGGTTCGCGCTGATGCCCATCCTGCCCCGCAAGCAGTACACGGACATGTTCGGCCCGACCGTCGGCGACCGCTTCCACCTCGCCGACACCAACCTCGTCGTCGAGGTCGAGAAGGACTACAGCGAGGGGCTGTACGGCGACGAGGTCGTCTACGGCGGCGGCAAGACCATGCGGGACGGCATGGCCTCCGACCCGCAGGCCACCTCCGCCCAGGGGGCCCTGGACACCGTCATCACCAACGTGGTGGTCATCGACCCGGTGGTGGGTGTCGTCAAGTGCGACATCGGCATCAAGGACGGCTTCATCGTCGGCATCGGCAAGTCGGGCAACCCGCAGACACAGAACAACGTCGACCCGGACCTGGTCATCGGACCCGGTACGGAGGCCATCGCGGGGGAGCACCTGATCGCCACCGCCGGGGCCATCGACACCCACGTCCATCTGATCGCCCCGCAACAGGCCGAGCAGGCGCTGAGCAACGGCATCACCACCCTCATCGGCGGTGGCACCGGTCCGACCGACGGCTCCAACGGCACGACCTGCACTCCCGGCCCGTACAACATCGCCCGGCTGCTCCAGTCCGCCGAGACCCTTCCGGTCAACCTCGGCATCATGGCCAAGGGCAACGGCAGTCTGCCGGAGGCGATCAAGGAGCAGGTCGTCGCCGGCGCCTGCGCGCTCAAGGTGCACGAGGACTGGGGCGCCACCCCGGCCGTGATCGACAACGCGCTGAGCGTCGCGGACGAGCACGACGTCCAGGTGGCCATCCACACCGACAGCCTGAACGAAGGCGGCTTCTTCGAGGACACCCGCTCCGCGATCGACGGCCGGGCCATCCACACGTTCCACAGCGAGGGCGCGGGCGGCGGTCACGCCCCCGACATCCTGCGGATCGCCGGTGAACCGAACGTCCTGCCGTCCTCCACCAACCCGACGCTGCCGTACACCAAGAACTCGGTGGACGAGCTGCTCGACATGGTCATGGTCTGCCACCACCTCAGCCACGACATCCCCGAGGACGTCTCCTTCGCCGACAGCCGGGTCCGGGCCGAGACGATCGCCGCCGAGTCGGTGCTCCACGACCTCGGCGTCATCAGCATGTTCTCCTCGGACTCCCAGGCCATGGGGCGGATCGGGGAGTCCGTCACCCGGGCCTTCCAGACCGCACACCACTGCAAGGACAAGCTCGGCGTGCTGGAGGGCGACTCGGCGCGCAACGACAACCAGCGCGTGCTGCGCTACCTGGCCAAGGTCACCATCAACCCGGCCATCGCCTCGGGGATCTCCGACTACGTGGGCTCGATCGAGAAGGGCAAGCTCGCCGACATCGTGCTGTGGCCCATCCACTCCTTCGCCGCGAAGCCCAAGATGATCATCAAGGGCGGCATCGTCTCCTGGGCGCAGATGGGCGACCCCAACGCCTCGCTGCCGACCCCGCAGCCCGTCATCTACCGGCCGATGTTCGGCCAGTACGGCAAGGCCCTGCAAGCGACCCACGCGACCTTCATGTCCCAGGCGGGCATCGCCGCCGGGGTCCCGGCCGAGCTCGGCCTGAACCGCAAGGTCCTGCCCGTGCGCCGTACGCGCACCATCGGCAAGCACAACATGATCCGCAACGACGCCCTCCCCGACATCAAGGTCGACCCGGAGACGTTCAAGGTCACGCTGAACGGCCGGGTCGCCACCATCGACCCGGCCGAGACGCTGCCCCTCAACCACCTCTACTTCCTGGTCTAGGCGGTGTACCGCAACGAGAGCGACCATCCGGCGGACATCGCGACCGCGGTGCACGGGGCCGGCGCGGGCGGCGCGGGGCTCGGGCCGCTGCTGGTCAGCCTCCAGCTGACCGACTCCGCGTTCCCGAGCGGCTTCTACACCCTCTCGCACAGCCTGGAGGGCTTCGCCCAGGCCGGAGCCGTCGACCCCGGCAGCCTGCCGCTCCTCCTGGAGGACCTGCTGCTGCACGGTGTCGGACCCGCCGACGCCACCGCGCTCGCCCTCGCCCACCGCGCCACCGCGGCCGGCGACCCGGCGGACGTCGTCCGGATCGACGAACATCTCCTGGCCACGAAGCTGGGCCGGGAGATGCGGCAGGCCGCGACCCGGACCGGCCGTCAGCTTCTGGACCTCGGCCGGGAGGTCTTCGGCCGCCCGGAGATCGGCGACTACCTCGACCGGGTGGTGCGGCGGGAGGCACCCGGAACCCAGGCGGTCGCCGCCGGGGTGATCTACGCGGCCACCGGGGTCCCGGTCCGCCAGGCCGTCGCCGCCGACCTGTTCGCGTTCTGCGTCAGCTTCGCGGGCGCCGCGCTGCGGCTGAGGCTGACCGACCACCGCACGACGCAGACGCTGATCCGCGGCGCCGCCCCCCTCATCGAGAGGACCGTCGAGGCCGCCCTGCGGCGCGAGCTCGACGACGTCGGCGCCACGGTCTTCGCCTCGGACATCATGTCGGGCCGTCATGAACGCGCCGAGGCGCGCCTTTTCGCCAGCTGACATGCGACACGGACATCCACCCACGGACATCCACCACGGCATCAACCAGGGAGAACCCATGGACGACAACGTACTGAGGGTCGGCATCGGCGGGCCGGTCGGATCCGGCAAGACCGCGCTCATCGAGGCGCTGGTTCCCGTGCTCATCGAGCGCGGTCACCGCCCCGCCGTCATCACCAACGACATCTACACACAGGAGGACGCCCAGCACGTCCGTCGCACCCTCGCCGGAGTCCTGGAGCCGGAACGGGTCGTCGGCGTGGAGACGGGCGCCTGCCCGCACACCGCCGTGCGCGACGACCCCACGATGAACCTGGCGGCCGGAGCGGAGATGCTGGAGCGCTTCCCCGACACCGACACGCTGCTGTACGAATCCGGTGGCGACAACCTCACCCTGACGTTCAGCCCCGCCCTGGTGGACCTCTTCCTCTTCGTGCTGGACACCGCGGAGGGGGAGAAGATGCCCCGCAAGCGCGGCCCCGGCATCACCGAGTCCGACCTCCTGGTCATCAACAAGATCGACATCGCGCAGTACGTGCGCACGGACATCGGCATCATGGAGGCCGACGCCCACCGGGTCCGGGACGACCGGCCCGTCGTCCTCACCGACTGCCTCACCGGCGTGGGCATCGACGACATCGCGCTCTACCTCGAATCGCGCCGCAAGGTGCTGATCTGACATGCCGCCCGCCCCGTACCCGCCCCGTGCCGACCGGCTTACCGCGGACCACTACAACCCGGTCCGCGTACCCCCGGACGTGGCAGCCCTGGCCTCGGTCCCGGACACCCTCGCCCCCGGCTCACCGGCCAAGGTGGGCATCCTCGACCTGGCCTTCGCGGTACGGGGCGGGCGCACCGAGCTCGTCGAGCGCTACCAGAAGACGCCTCTGCAGATCATGCGGCCGTTGTGGATCGACCCCGAACAGCCCGGCATGAGCTACGTCTACATCATGGCGACCGGCGCCGGTGTCGCCCAGGCGGACCGCTACCGGATGGACTTCCGCTGCGGCCCGGACACCCAGGTCCACCTCACCACCCAGGCCGCCACCAAGATCTTCCGGATGGAGCACGACTACGCGAGCCAGCGGGTCCACCTGAGCGCCGAGGCGGGAAGCTACGTCGAGTACCTGCCGGACCCGTTGATCCCCTTCAAGGGCTCCCGCTTCTACCAGCGCACGGAAGTCACCGTCGCGCCCGGGGCCACCGTCGTCGTCGCGGACACCCTCACCGCGGGCCGGCTCGCCCGCGGCGAACGGCACGCCTACCGGGTGCTCGCCACCGACCTCCACATCAGCCGCCCCGACGGCACCCTGCTCGCCATCGACACGCTGCGCCTCGTCCCCGGGAGGCGGGGCGGGGGAGTCCTGGGACCGGCGGTGTTCGCCGGCCACGACCTCGTCGCCTCCCTCTTCGCGGTGACCGACCGCGTGCCCGCCACCGTGCTGGCCGACGCCCTGCACGACGCGCTCGCGGGGCTCGGCCTCCTGCACGGGGTGAGCGTCCTGCCCCGGGACTGCGGGGCGTGGGTCCGGGTGCTCGACGACAGCCCCATCCGGATCGCCGGCGCGCAGGAGGCCGTCCGCCAGGCCGTACGCCGCCTGCTCACCGGTCGTCCCGCACCCGACCTGCGCAAGCCGTGACCCGTACGGTCCCGGGCCCCTAGCGGCCCCGGTCCGCGCCCCGCCCCCCTGCCGCCCCCTCACCCCACGAGGTATCCGCCGATGTACACCGCTCCCGCGCCGATGCCACCCGCTTACGACTCCGGGGACACCGCCTGGCTGCTCGCCGCCACCGCCATGGTGCTGTTGATGACCCCGGGCCTCGCCTTCTTCTACGGCGGCATGGTGCGCACCCGGCACGTGCTCATGATGATCAAGATGAGCTTCGCCGCCCTGGCCTTCGGCACCCTCATCTGGTGGGCGGTCGGATACACCCTGGCGTTCGGGCCCGATGTGGGCGGCGCCGGGCTCATCGGCAACCTCGACCACGCCTTCCTGCGTGACATCGAACTGAACACCTTGACCGGGGCCATCCCCACCTACGTGTACAGCACGTTCCAGATGGGCTTCGCCATCATCACCGTGGCCCTGATCAGCGGATCGATCGCGGACCGCGCCACGATGAGGGGGTGGCTCGTCTTCGTCGTGCTGTGGCTGCTCATCGTCTACATCCCCATCGCGCACTGGGTGTTCGACACGGACGGCTGGATCGTGAAGCACCTGGGCGCACTCGACTTCGCCGGCGGCCTTCCGGTGGAGCTCAACTCGGGCGTCGCCGGACTCGCCGTCGCGCTCGTCCTGCGCGCCCCGCGCGACTTCGCCCGCCGCGAGGAACGCCCGAACAACATCCCGCTCGTGGTCATCGGAGCGGGCCTCCTCTGGTTCGGCTGGTTCGGCTTCAACTCCGGTTCCGCGCTGACCGACCAGGGCACCGCCGCAGCCGCTTTCATCAACACCCAGCTCGGGGCCGCGGGCGCGATGGTCACCTGGCCCCTGGTGGAGAAGTGGCGCACCGGCAGGGTCACCACCATGGGCGTCGTCTCGTCCGCCGTCGCCGGTATGGTCGCGATCACCCCGGCGTGCGGTGAGATCAACACCCTCGGAGCCGTCGTCACCGGCCTCGTCGTGGGCGCGGTGTGCGCCTTCGCGATCACCCTGAAGTTCCGGTTCGGCGTCGACGACACCCTCGACGTGGTCGGCGTACACGGCGTGGGCGGGCTCATCGGTCTGATCATGGTCGGACTGTTCGCGACCGCGCGCATCAGCGGCAAGGAGGGCCTCTTCTACGGTGGCGGCTGGGGGCTGCTCGGCAAGCAGCTCGTCGCGATCGTCTCCGTGATGGCCTTCTCCTTCATCCTCACCTGGATCATCGCCAAGGCCGTGGACCTGACCGTGGGCTTCCGGGCGAAGGAGGAGTACGGCACCGTCCCGGGAGAGGAGGCGGAGCGCGCGTACGACTTCCAGACCGCCGAGCGCCTGGGCGCACTCGTCTCCGGCAAGCGGGCCTCCAGCGACGACGAACTGGTCCAGCAGATCAGCCGTCTGCTCCGGGCCCGCGCGGAAGACCGGTAGCACCTGTCTCCCGCGCGACCCGGTGAATTCACGGCAGCCGTTCGGCCTGCCTCCTCAACGGGACACGTAGTAGAGGGAGTTGCGCGCGGTGTCCGGCAGATAGAGGACATCGCGGCCGTCCGAGTCCCGTCGCACGGCGAGCCGGTCCGCGCTCACGCCCGGCGCGGCCGAGGCCGCGGTCCAGGCGCCGTCCGCCGACTGCGTCGCGGCGAAGACCCGGTCGGTGCCCGAGGCGGTCACGTAGTAGACCCTCTTGGTGACCGTCCCGTCCCAGGTGATGCCGAGGGCGGCGTTGGTCTGCCCGCCGGCGTACACGGTCTTGCGGATCCAGTCGCCGCCGCTCGGGTAGGCGTAGTACACGCGGAAGTGGCCGCCGCTGTCGGCCGAGCGGTACCGGTAGGCGACCTTCGGCGTGGAGCCGTCGAGCGTGAGCTTGGCGCTCTGCACCGCGGGACCCGGGTACGCGTTGTCGTTGCTCCACTCCTCGCCCGCCGTGAAGTCCTGGACCACGTCGGAGGTGGCGGGCGTGACCGGGGCGGCGACCGCGGCGCCCGTGCTGTCGGCGAAGGCCCCGGTGGACGGGTCGTAGGCCAGATACGAGAGCTGGTGGCGGAACGCGGTCGCCGGCGCCTTCCCCCACTCGTAGAGGAGGTGGACGCGGCCGGAGGCGTCCACGGTGATGTCGTCGGGGTACACGGAGCGGTACAGCGCGCCGGCGAAGGTCGCCACGACGCTCCAGCGGGATTCGGCGTTGTTCCAGCGGTACAGCTTGCCGGGGCGCTGGTCGGCGCCCGAACCGACGCGGGCCGCCAGGTACAGGTCGCCGTTGGGGGCGGTCGTGACGATCGGGTAGGTGATGCCGACGCCCTGATCGGGCAGCTCGGACGCGCGGTCGGTGACGGCGGCGCCGGGGGCATCGGTGCGGTAGTAGCGCCAGGCGTCGGCGTGCATGGAGGCGAAGACGTGCAGGCGGCCGCTGCCGTCGCGGGCGACCGACGGCTGGTTGTGGCCGTTGTCGTCGGCGAACTCGGCCCGCTGCCCGTCGCGGTTCACCAGCGGCAGCAGACTCCAGGCCCCGTCCGGGTCGCGCCGGGCGATGGCGGGCCGGTGCGTCGCCGCCGTCGAGCCCGGCTCGTTGAAGGCGAAGTAGGTGTACTGGCCGCGGCCCTTGTACGTGGCGACCGGAGTCCACCAGGCGGCCTGGTTCGAGGAGTCCATCGCGTACGGGACCTTCTCGGTCACCGCCGCCGCGGCGCCCTGCGCGGTGTCGGCCGCGACGGCGGGGACGGGCAGGAGGAGGGCGGCCAGGGCCGTGGCCGCCGCCGTGTACGTGCGTACCGTGTGACGTCGCAAGATGGACTCCTTCGCGGGTGGGTGGGTGTGCGGGAGCGGAGCGGAGCGGCGCGGAAGGGCGGCCCGCCGGCCGCCGTCCGGCGCTCGTCGTGCGGGACAGGGGCGGGGTGTCACGGGCGGGGCCCGGCGGAGCGTGCGGTGTCCGCCGGGCCCGGGACACGGCGCTCGGACTCAGCGCTTGATGAGCGCGGCGACCTCTTCGCCGGCCCGCTTCATCGCGTCCTTCGGCTTCGACGTGCCGACGAGGACGGCCTGCACCTGCTTGGCGACGGCCTCGTCGATCTGGGCGCTCTGGGCGAACTGCCAGAACGGGCTGCCGGTCGCCGTCTTCGTGATCTTCCGGGTCCACTCCGTGGTGAAGGTGTCCTTGGCGACCGCGGGAGCGGCCAGACCGGCGGTGGTGGACGGCGGCAGGGCGCGGGCGGCGAAGTACTCGGAGGTGGTCGCCTCGTCGGTGGTGGCGTGCAGGGCGAACTCCGTCGCGGCCTCCTGCCCCTTGCCCTTGACGATCGCGATCACGCCGCCCCACAGCATCGCCTGCGGGGTGTCGCCGGCCGTGAGCACCGGACGCTCCATCGGCTGCATGGCGTCGGCCAGCGTCTTGTCCTTGGACTGGGCGGAGGTCACGCCCTTGCCGATGATCGCGTCGTCGTAGAAGGCGGCCTTGCCCTGACCGAACAGGGCGCGCGCGTCGAAGCGGTCCACGTCGGCGGCGATCAGCCGCGCGTCGTGCAGCTTCTTGTACCAGACGACCGCGTCGACCGAGGCGTCGTCGCCTATCGTGACCTTCCCGTCGTCGTACAGCGCGCAGCCGAAGGTCTGCATCCACGGGAAGATGTCCTTGAGCTGCGCGACCTTGGTGGCGGCCGCGTACGGCACGACACCGCCGCCGAGCCCCTTCAGCTCCCGCAGCGCCGCCTCGAACTCCTCGACGGTGGCGGGGTGCTCCTTGATCCCGGCCTTCTCCAGGAGCTTGGCGTTGGCGATCACCCCGATCGAGCCGGTGTTCCACGGCAGCCCGTACTGCTTTCCGTCGTACACGCCGCTCTTGAGCGCCACGTCCGTGTAGCCGCCCCGCCCGGCCGCCGATCCCACGTCGACCAGCTTGCCCATCTGCGCCATCGCGGCGAGCCAGGCGATGTCGAGGTGGACCGCGCCCGTCGTCTCCCCGCCGCCCAGCTTGAGGGTGAGCTGGCTCAGGTACTCGTTGTACGGGTAGGAGACCGCACGGATCTTGGACTTCTCCGCCTTCTCCCAGGCCGCGATGATCTTCTCGATCGAGGGCTTGGCGGCCTCCTCGTTGAGCGACCAGGAGGTGAAGTCGAAGTTCTTCGACTTCGGGTCGCCGCCGTTGGAGGCGACGCCGGCGCCGGACGGCGCGCAGGCGCCGAGCGCACCGACGCCCGCCGCGCCGAGCGCGCCGATGCCGAGCATGCGCAGCGCGCCGCGCCTGCTGATGCCAGAGGTGGTCATGATCTCTCCATGGGGGAGTGTGCGGGAGGGCAGGTGGAGGGGGCCGTCGGGCCCGTGGGTCAGCTCTTGACCGAGCCGGCGGTCATGCCGCCGACCAGGTAGCGCTGGAGGAACATGAAGGCGACGATCACCGGGACGGAGACCACGAGCGAGGCGGCCATCAACTGGGGCCAGGCGGTCTGGAACTCGCCGATGTAGGTGGAGACGAGCCCGGGGGGCAGGGTCTGCTTCTCCTTGTCGGCCAGGGTCAGCGCGAAGATGAAGTCGTTCCAGCCGCGTACGAAGGCGAAGAGGCCGGCGGCGATCATCCCCGGAGCGGCCAGTGGGGCCACGATGGAGTGCAGCGTCCGCCACCGGGACGCGCCGTCGATGGACGCCGCCTCCAGCAGCGCGTCCGGGATGGTGTCGAAGATCCCCTTCAGCATCCAGACGCACAGCGGCATGGTGAACGTGGTGAAGGAGAGCACCAGGGCGGTGTAGGTGTTGAGCATGCCGAAGCTGGAGAAGACGGTGTACAGCGTCACCAGCAGAAGCGCTTGGGGGAACATCTGGGAGGCCAGCACCAGGTGCATGAGCGACCGCCGCCCCCGGTAGCGGAACTTGGAGAACGAGTAGCCCATGTACGTGGCGACGACCACGCTCAGCACGGCGGTGATCGAGGCCACGACGAGCGAGTTGACCAGATAGCTGATCAGCTGGTCGTTCTCGGCCAGGGCCGTGAAGTTGCCGAGGGTGAGATCGGTGGGGATGAGCTTCGGCGGGAACTGGAAGGTCGACTCGGGGGTGCTCAGGGCGGTGGCGAGCAGCCAGTAGACCGGCAGCAGGCCGAAGGCGCCGATCACGACGACCGCGCTCCAGGCGGCGATCCGCGACCGCAGCAGGTCCTTGCGCATACGGCGCCGGGGACCGCGTCCGGCCGGTGCGGCGGCGGACGGGCGGGGCCGCTCGACGGTGGTCGGCGGGGGAGAGGTGGTGGTGGTCATCAGGCGTCGCCCTTCCGCTCGGTGATCCTGAGGTAGACGACGACGAGGAGGAGCAGGAGCAGCATCCACAGTCCGCCGAGCGCGGTGGCGCGGCCGATGTCGAAGCCCTTGAACGCGGTCTGGTAGACGGCGGTCGCGAACGTCTCGGTGGTGCCGGCGGGGCCGCCGCCGGTGAGGACGTAGATGGTGTCGAAGTGCTGGAAGTTCCAGATGAACTCCAGCAGCAGCACGATCGAGGCGACCCCCCGGATCTGCGGCCAGGTGACGGCGAAGAAGCGCCGGATCGAGCCGGCCCCGTCCATCGACGCCGCCTCGTGCAACTCCTTGGGCACGGTCTGCAGACCGGCCAGGAGCATCACCATCATCCAGGGGAAGCTGGCCCAGGTCTTGGTGACGATGACGGCGAGCATCGCGGTGCCCGGCTGGCCGAGCCAGGCCACCGACTCCTCGATGAGACCGGCCTTCACGAGGACGCCGTTGAGCACTCCGTAGTTGGCGTTGAAGATCCACATCCAGAGGAAGGAGACCACGACGCCCGGAATCACCCAGGGGAACAGGAACAGTCCGCGCAGGAATCCGCTGCCTCTGAGCCCGGTGTTGAGCGCGAGGGCGAGCGCGAAGCCGATGGTGAACGGTGCGAGCGTCGCGCCGATGGTGAAGATCAGCGTCTGCTCGAGGATGGTGAGGAGGTCACCGTTCAGCCAGTGGGCGAAGTTGTCCAGGCCGACGAACTCCCGGCCCGGCAGTCGAAGGTCCTGCTTGAAGAAGCCGGTGAACAGGGCCGACAGCAGCGGGTAGAAGATGATCGCCGCGAACAGGGCGAGCCCCGGTGCGGTCAGCAGCAGGGCGAACGCACCGTTGGAGAGCCGTCCCCCGGTCCGCTGGCGGGGCGGGGGCGCCTTCTGGGGAGGTGCGGCCGTACTCATGGGTCTGTCCTCTCAAAGGGTGGCGGGAGCGCCGGGGCCCTGCGTGAACGTCCTGCCACTCCGGTGAATGCAAGTTGCAGCATGCGGGATCGTTCTCCATATCGTGCGATTGCGTCAACCCTTTTGGTCAATGAATCGCCGGTTCTGTCGGGGCCGGCGAACGCGTCCTGCCTGCATCGAACGTGCATGTCGGCTCGTGGCGACCGGTCAGGGGTCAGGTCGGCCGCCGCCATCGGAACCTACAGCGATTCCCACTGGCTGAACAGTGGTTGCACGATATGGATGTGATGTACGTTCGAGGTCACCCGCCGTGGCGGGGAGTATCCGAGCTTCACATCGAGGAGGCCGCACCGTGCGGGAAGAAGAGGCCCATTACGACATCGCCGTGATCGGCGGTGGGCTGGCGGGGACCTGCGCGGCCATAGCCGCGGCCCGGCTCGGCCGGCGTGTCGCCCTGGTGAACAACCGGCCCGTCCTGGGCGGCAACGCCAGCAGCGAGATCCGCGTCTGGGTCTGCGGCGCCTCCGCACACGGTGTGCACCGCTGGGCCCGCGAGACCGGAATCATGGGCGAGCTGTACACCGAGAACCAGTACCGCAACCCGGAGGGGAACCCCTACTACTGGGACCAGGTCGTCCTCGACGCCGTACGCGCCGAACCGAACATCGACCTCTACCTCAACACCGACGTACGCGAGGTCGACGCGAGCGGCCCCGAGGACAGCCGCGAGGTGCACTCCTGCACCGGCTGGATGATGGGATCGGAGCGCCGCATCACCTTCCACGCGCGCCAGTTCCTCGACTGCACCGGGGACGGCCTGCTCGGTCACCTCGCCGGGGCCCGCCACCGCGTCGGCCGGGAGTCGCGGGCCGAGTTCGACGAGCCCTGGGCGCCCGACGAGGCGGACGGGGCGCTGCTCGGCTCGACGATCCTCTTCCACACCAAGGACACGGGCCGGCCGGTGAAGTTCGTAGCGCCCGCCCACGCCAAGGACCTGTCGGACACGCCCATCCTGCGCAACCGCGTCCTGCGCACCGGCGACAACGGGTGCGACTACTGGTGGATCGAGTGGGGCGGCGAACTCGACACCGTCCACGACAACGAGCGCATCCGCGACGAGCTCCAGTCCGTGATCATGGGCATCTGGGACCACATCAAGAACTCCGGCCGCTTCCCCGACGCGGCGAACCTCACCCTGGAATGGGTCGGCAGCCTCCCCGGCAAGCGCGAGTACCGCCGCTTCCTCGGCGACTACGTACTCACCCAGCGGGACATCCTCCAGCAGCGCCAGTTCGAGGACCGGATCGCCTTCGGCGGCTGGTCCGTCGACCTCCACCCCGTCCAGGGCATGTACGCCGACGAGCCCGGCGCGCGCCAGCGGTACGCCGACGGCATCTTCCACATCCCGCTGCGCTCCCTCTACTCGGCGAACGTCACGAACCTGCACTTCGCCGGGCGCAACATCTCCGCCACCCACATCGCCTTCGGGGCCACCCGCGTCATGGCCACCTGTGCGACGCTCGGCGAGGCCGCCGGCACCGCCGCGGCCCTGTGCGTCGCCGAGGGGCTCACGCCGCGGCAACTCGCCACCGAACGGCCGGAGCTGGTGCGCCGCACCCTGCTGCGCCAGGACGCGTCCGTGATCGGCCTCGTGGACGAGGACCCCGGCAACCTCGCCCGCACGGCCCGGGTCACCGCCTCCTCCTGGCTGACCCGGCTCGGCGCCGAACCGACCGAGGACGCGCCCGGCGCCCCCTACCCGCTCACCCGCGACCTCGCCGTGCTGCTGCCGGTCGATCCCGCGCTCGACACGGTCGACCTGCTCGTCCACGGCGCCCCGGACGGCCGGTCCCGGGAACTCACCGTGGAGCTGTGGGGCACGGGCCACCCCGAGAACGCGGTCCCCGTCGACCGGCTCCTCACCACCACGGTCACCGTCCCGCCCGGCGGCCCCCACTGGGTCACGGCCCGTCTCGACCACCACCCCGATACCCCCGGCAACGCGATCCTCACCGTGCGGGCCTGCGCGGACACGGCCCTGGTGCTCCTCCCCGAACGCGCCCACGGCGTCCTCGCGTTGCGCAGGAAGGCGGAGGGGGACGCGGCCGTCGACCACGACATCCCGGAGGAGGACGGCCAGCTGGTCCTGGAGTGGCAGGCCCGCGGGCTGCGTCGGCAGACCTTCGCCTTCCGGGCGGCCCCCCGCACCGCGGCGTTCCACCCCGAGCGGGCCGTGGGCGGATACCAGCGCCCCTACGGCGGTCCGCAGATGTGGTCCTCGGCGTCCCGGGGCGATGCCCAGTGGCTCCGGCTGGACTGGGACGACGAGCGGGAACTCACCGAGATCCGCCTGGTGTTCGACGACGACGTCGACGAGTACCTCAACAACCTGCACCGCCACCGCACCCCGTACGAGGTCATGCCGGAGCTCGTACGCGACTACCGGGTCCAGAGCCGCGACGCCGCCGGAGCGTGGCACACCCTCCTCACGGTGACGGACAACCGGCGCCGCCACCGCGTGCACGCGCTGTCGGCCGCGGACGGCGGCCCCGTACGCACCGGCGCGCTGCGGCTCGTGGTCGACGCGACGCACGGGGCGCGGCACGCCCACGTGATCGCCTTCAAGGCGTACGGCGCCTGACCGCACGCCGAAGGGCCGGTGGAGACCGACCGCATCGGTCTCCACCGGCCCTTCGCCGTGGGGGTCAGAGCGCCCCGAGCGCCTGACTGATCGCGTCGGCGGCCTCGATGACCTCGCGCACGAGGGCGAGACGCTGCGCCTCGGCGTCCGAGCGGTCACCGAGGACCGAGGTCGGGCCCCAGAGGGAGATGGCGGCGACGATGTCCCCCGAGGCGTCGCGCACGGGCGCGGCCAGGGACGCGCGGCCCAGGGCCCGCTCCTCGGCCTCGACCGCGTAGCCGGTGCGCCGGACGGTCTCGATCTCGGTGTCCAGGTGGTCGTGGCTGGTGGTCGTGTACTCGGTGTGCGCTGCGAGAGGGTCGCCCAGCAGCTTGCGGCGCTCCTTCGAGGTGAGGCCGGTGAGCAGGCACTTGCCGATGCTCGTCGCGTGCAGCGGCGCGGTGTGGCCCGCCTGCGTGTAGGACTTGGGCGCCCGGGTGCCCTCGAAGTTGCACAGGAACATCAGCTCGCTGTCCCGGCGTACGGCCGCGTTCGCGCCGAGTCCGGTGCGGGTGGCGAGGCCCTGGAGCACCATGCGGGAGGCCCGGTGCACGGGGTGGCGGTTGGCGGCGGTGGCGGCCAGGGGGAGCAGGCCGAGGCTGAGCCGGTAGAGGTTGCTGACCGGATCGCGTTCGACCATGTCCAGGCGTTCCAGGGTGGACAGCAGACGCGAGGTGGTCGACGATCCCAGTCCGGTGAGCTCGGCGACGTCGGAGACACGGAGTTCGGGCCGGCCCGAGTCAAGTGCGCGCAGCACCGAGACTGCTCGTTCGACGCTCTGGTTCGTCCCGACATCAGTAGCCCGCGTGGCCATGACCCTCCTTGCTTTGCAAATCTCTTGCACTATCTGCATCACCCTATCGCGCATGATCGGCGCCCGTACCTGAATTCGCCACCGCGATGGTTCCGTTCCACCGACACCCCGCGGGCCGGGGGCCGGTGGAACGGGAGTGCGGGCCGTCCGGTCACGTCCGGAGGGACAGGAACTGGCGCTGGGCCTCCTCCAGCGCCGCGGTCTCGGCCCGCTCGCCGGGGTGGTCGAAGTGCCCGGCCCGCAGGACGACGAGTTCCCGCGGTCCGGCCAGCGCGTTGTGCACCGCGAACTGCCCCGGCGGGGGCACCGAGGGGTCGAACAGGGCCGCGCCCACGTGTACGGGTATCCGGAGATGCCGGGCGGCCGTCGCGGCGTCGAAGTAGGCCAGGACGTCCAGCACCGAGGGGTCCTCGGCGAGCCGCGCGCGCACGGACTCCCCGCTGCCCGTGCACGGGAGCGTCACCCGGAGAGGGTGGTTGCCGAAGGTCGGCACGGTGAGGCCGGCGGCGCGGAAGCGGTCGTCCCAGGGGAGTGCCAGCGCTCCGATGCCGCCGCCGAAGCTCGTGCCCAGGTAGGTGAGCCGTCCGGAAGTCTCCGGCACCAGGCTGCTCAGCGCCGTGGCCGCGCACCAGACGTCCGCCACGCATCCGCCGATGACGTAGGACTCCCGGGCCTCGATGCCGTGGAGCACGTGTCCCGCCGACCTCGGGGCGACGCCGGGCAGCAGGCTCCGCGTTCCGAGCCCGCGCAGGCAGGGCCAGATCGTCGCGGTCCCCGGCGGGGCCTGCCGGGGGTCCGGGGCCGCACGGCCCCCGTATCCGTGGGTGGACACGCACCCCCGTGTGACGTGCCCGTCGGCGGGAACGGTCAGCCACCCGCCGATCCGGACGCCGTCGACGGACGTGTACGAGATGTCGGCGACCCGGACGCCGTCCACCGTGGTCCAGGGTCCCTCGATCCGGGGCGCGGGGTCGACGCGCAGCGCACGCGCGTGGCGCTCCCGCCAGAAGTCGGCGAAGTCCTCCGGGCCGGGCGGGGCCTCCACCGTGAGGAGGCGCGGGAGGTCGTGGCCGTGGGTCGGATCGAAGGGGAAGGTGTGGTGGAGGGGGTGGAGTCCGGTGCCGTCGGACGTCAGCGGATGGGTGGACAAGGTCTCTCCTTGCTCGGTGACGAGGTGATCGCACGCCCGCCCGCGACCGATCTCGGCGCGATGCACGCCGAGACGCGGGGACAGGGGCCACGAGCCGTGTCCCGGAGGGAGCGGGGGCCGAACGGTGCGCGGGCAGGGTCCGGCCGCCGTCGGTCCCTCGTTCGCTCTCCCGGCTCTGGGCCGGGCAGGCGCGGGCAGCCGGCAGCAGCGTGGGGTGAGGGCCGCCCGCCGGGCTCGGTCGGGGCGACGTGCGCGTGAACGATGCCGGTACCGGGTGGGAAGCGGCTTCACCCCGCTCCGTCACCGAGTGAGGCCCGAGAGCCTCGCGGTGCCCGCCGACGGAATCCCGTCGTGATCATCGTCCGCGCGACCATACGGTGATTCACCCGCGGGGCGCAACAGGCCCCTGGCCTCTTCCGGCGGAACGAAGACAGCGTTCTTCGTTCCGCCGGAAGCGGCCAGGGGTGACGAGGGGCGCCTCGGCCGGCGGCTTTGCCGGCCGAGGCGCCCCAACCGGCCGCCGGCGCGGGGCCGTCCGTCCGCCGGAACGCGGTCCGCGCCGAGGTGCCGGGGCCCTGCCTCAGGCGAGCAGCTTCGCCTTCGCCCGCTCGTACTCCTCGGGGCTGAGCGCGCCCTTGTCCTTGAGTTCGGCGAGCTTCGCCAGATCCTTCACGTGGTCGCTGCCCCCGGAACCGCCCTGGCTCGTCGCGGCTTCGCGCACGTAGGTGCGGAACGCCGCCTCCGAGTCCTTGGCCAGCTTCTCGTCGCGTTCGTGCATGCTGCGACCGCGGACGATCAGATAGATCAGTACGCCCAGGTACGGCAGCAGGATGACGAGGATCAGCCACCCCGCCTTGGCCCAGCCGTTGAGCGAGTGGTCCCGGAAGAGGTCGGTGACGACCTTGAACAGCAGGAAGAACCACATGACCCAGAGGAACAGGTACAGCATGGTCAGAAAGACTTCCAGGAGCGGGTAGTCGTCCATGGGCCTACTCCCTGTCGCACGGCTGGTCCCTTATTCATACATTGGGTCCGGTTCGTCCGCATCTGAGGGAGTAAGGGGGCGTCCCCACGGAGAGGGCGGTGCGTCAGGCACGGCCCCCGTCGGGGGCGATCCGCAGCACGTGCGCGGGCGGGTGGACGATGCCCAGCTCCGGCCGCCAGGCCGCGAGGATCTGTGCGGACGGGTCGAACAGGGAGGACGGCAGTTCCTCGGGGGCGGTCCACCGCCAGGCGCTGATCAGATGCGGTTCGGTCACCTCGGGGTCACCGGAGGCGAGCCGCACGACGGCCGCCATGCTGACGCGGTTGATGCCGCCGATCACGTCGTGGACCATCGCGATGACCTCCACGGCCGCCTCGTCGACGGCCAGGCCGGTCTCCTCGCGCAGTTCCCGGGCGGCCGCGGCGGCGATCGACTCGTGCGTCGCGTCGACCTTCCCGCCCGGCAGCTCCCACGTACCGCTGTGGTGCCGGCCCAGCAGCACGCGCCCCCGGCCGTCCTCGACGATCACGCCGACCCCGAGGGCCGCCTGTGCCGCGGGCGGGCGGGTGTTGCGGGTGGGTTCGGTGACGGGCTCGGCTGACATGGTGCTGCATCTCCGCTCTCCGGGGCCGGGTCCGGACCACCGTAGCGAAGCGGCCGCGGCGGCGGTGGGGCGACCGCGCTCACGCGACCAGGCGCAGCGACCTCTCCGCGATGCCGAGCCGTACGCTCTGACCCCAGGTCAGCTCCAGGGCGTCGGACTCCATCCCGTCCCCGAAGACCACGAGCCGGTCCGACTCCACGGTCAGCCGCAGCCCCTGCCCGCGCCCCAGCTCGCCGGCCACCCTGGAGGTGCCGGTCGCCGGGGAGGGCCACGCCTCGCGCACGAACCACAGGAGGCGGGCGTCGCACGGTGCGGGCAGCGGCAGGGCGCCGCCGCGCTCCAGCCACAGCGAGCGGAGCCATCCGGTGGCCCCCGTGCCGGTGCCGACCAGTACCCCGGAGGAGGCCTGGGCCTCGCCGGGGGCGCTCTCGCCGTCGGGGCCCAGGCGGTAGCGGGCCGTCTGGTGGCCGGGCGGCCCGAGGTAGATCTCGTTCAGGGCGAGTAGGCGCTGCGTGTCGTCGGCCACGGCCTCGACCATGGTCAGCTCCTCGGCCTTCCCGCCGGCCGCCGTCGCGGCGCGCAGCAGGGCCGCCGCGTCGGCGCGGCGGTGGCGGACCAGGACGCCGGGATTGCGCCCCGGGTCGGTGTCGATGCCCACCACCGGCTGCCCGGACAGGTACTTCGCCGTGTTGGCGACCAGCCCGTCCTGGCCGACCACGACCACCACGTCCTCCGGGGCGAACAGGAAGCGGTCCAGGTCCGCCCGCTCCACCCGGGAGCTGCGCCAGGTGAGCGGCACGGCCGCGGCCACCTCCCGCAGTGCCTGCCGGGTGTCCTCGTGGCGACGGGCCACCTCGTCGATCGAGCGCCCCCGGCTGGACAGGAAGAACGCGGCCTGCCCGTGCGTCCCGTGCCGGGCGAGCAGTTCCTCGTACTCCGTCCGCCGGTGGACGACCACCGCCCGGGGCGCCAGGCTCACGCGCCCGCCCCGCCTTCCGGGCGGCCGAGCCTGGCGAGCAGACCGGTGAGGACGTCGGGGGAGAGGGTGATGCTCTCGACGCGCGGCAGGTTCTCCGCGAGCCGGGTCGCCGCCAGGGCGTGCAGCGTGGCCGGATCGGCCTCGCCGTGCACCCGCAGCCACGCGGCCTGCGCCTCGGCCCGGGCACCGCCCGTCTCCCGCGCCGCCTCGGCCTCCGCGCGGGCCAGGCGCACCGTGCGGGCCGCCGCCGCCTCGGTGCGTACGCCGTCGGCGGCGGCCTTCTCCTCGGCCTCGCGGCGGGCGTTGGTGCCGCGCTGGTCGACCAGCTGCTCCTCGCGCCGGGCCAGTTCGATCTGGCTGGCCAGCTCGTTCTCGGCGATGGCGCGTTCCCGCTCGACGGCCACGGCCCGCCGTTCATAGGTGGCCCGGTCCGCCTCCTGCTGGATCTGCTCGCGGGCCGGGGTGCGCAGGGCGCGCTCGACCTCGGCCTCCGGGCGGATCGCGACGACCCGCACGGCCACCACGTCGATGCCGGTGGCCGGGAGGCGGGGCTCGGCGGTGAGACCGGTGGCGACCCGTTCACGTACGGAGGCGACGCCGTCGACCAGGGCCGCCGCGAGCGGGGTGCGGGCCAGGACGTCCAGCGTGTGCTGCTGCGCGGTCTCCGTGAGGAGCGTGGCGATCTGTTCCAGCGGCGCGCCGCGCCAGCTCCCGGTGTCCGGGTCCACGGAGAAGTCGAGCCGGTTCGCCGCCTCGGCCGGATCGCTGATCCGGTAGGTGACGGTGGCCTGCACGGTGACGTCCTGGAAGTCGGCCGTACGGGCGTGGAACGCCATGGCCAGCTCCCGGTCGTCGACCGGCACCTCGGAGAGGGCCGCCGACAGCGACCGGTACCAGAAGCTGAGCCCCCGGCCGTCGTGGGCGAGCTTGCCGCGCGTGTGGTGGCGGATGTGGGCGGTGGGCGCGGAGCGCAGGTGTCGCCAGCCGAAGCGCCGGGTGATGTCGGCCATGATGAGGCCCCCCTTGATTTCGTCATGGCGACGATAAGGGGTGGCGCTATTAGAGTCAAGGTGACTATTAACGGGATCCGGGGCGGTGGGTGGCCCGGTACCTGGCCGGGATCTCGCCGCCTCCGTGCACGGCGAGGTCGGCGCCGTTGACGTACGAGGAGAGGTCGCACGCCAGCCAGAGGCAGGCCCGCGCCACGTCGTCGGGCTCGGCCGGCCGTCCCATCGGGACGAGGTCCGCCAGCGCGGCGAGGCCGTCGTCCCCGTACGGGGTCCCGGAGTTCTCGGTCCGGACGGGGCCGGCCGTGATGTGGTTGACCCGGACCCGCGGCGCCCATTCGAGAGCCAGGGCGCGGGTCAGCCCGAGCAGGCCCGCCTTGGCGGCGGAGTAGGCGGCGGTCCCCGGTTGCGGGTCGTGGGCGGAGACGCTGCCGATGTTGATGACACCCCCGCCGCCCGGCTGCTCCCGCATCACCAGGTTCGCCGCCTGTGCCGCGTAGAACGGGGCGAGGAGGTTGAGTGCGACCACCTTCTCGACGAAGCGCGGCGACACGGTCGCCGCGTCGGCGTCCGGAGAGCCGCCGGCGTTGTTCACGAGGGTGTCGAGCCGCCCGAACCGCTCGGCGGTGGCCGCGACGACGTCGGCCGCCGCCACCGGATCCCGCAGGTCGGCCGCCCGGAAGGCGGCCTCGCGTCCGTCCGTCGAAGGCAGGGTGGTCGGTGTCGTGCGTCCGCAGACCATGACGTCCGCGCCGCACGCCAGGAAGGCCCGCGCGATCGCGGCCCCCAGGCCCCTGGTGCCGCCGGTGACGAGCACGGCCCGTCCGGTGAGATCCATCGGGTGCGACTGGTCGTCCATGGTCGGCCCTCCCGGGGCAAAATCTACCAAGCGCTTGTTAGGTTCGGTAGAGGGAGGGGCGGGCCGGGGGGTGGCAGGGGTGTGCGTATACGGGCGGCCGGCGACCTCCGTGAGGTCGCCGGCCGCCCGGGTGGTGCGCCGCCCCCGTCCCCACGGTGCGGCGCGGGTGGACCGCCCCATCCGCTGGGGCGGGCGGTCCACGTCTGTCAGGACTCCGGCGCTCCCGCCGTGAGTCCGAGGCCCGGGAGGATCGCCCTCTCCGTGAACCCGGTCAGATACGCCGCGTCGGCGTAACGACCCTCCAGCAGCGGCCGGGCGCGCATCACGCCGAGCAACTGGGCCGCGACGAACGCCGCCCCCGGGAGGTCCGCCGCGATCTCGCCGCGCTCCTGGCCCCGCCGGACCATCGCGTCGATCGCCGCGACCTCCGGCAGGATCAGCGCCTCGCGCAGCGCGCACAGCAGCTCGGGGCTCTGGAGCGCGGCGTGGCTGAGGGCGTGCATCAGCGGGGTGTCGCTTCCCGAGGCCTCGCCGATCGCCCGCGCGGCCGCCAGCAG
Organism: Streptomyces griseus; assembly: GCF_900460065.1. Classification (GTDB taxonomy): domain Bacteria; phylum Actinomycetota; class Actinomycetes; order Streptomycetales; family Streptomycetaceae; genus Streptomyces; species Streptomyces griseus. The sequence goes on from NZ_UAVD01000029.1 coordinate 195,089, forward strand.
GTCCCCGGCCAGCGTCCCGGTGTCGATGTTCGTGAGCCGCATCCGCCGGGTGCCGTGCAGTGCGGCGACGACCAGCTCCGGCTTGGAGCCCCACTGCCGGTACAGCGTCGACTTCCCGCACCGTGTGCGCGCGGCCACGCCCTCCATCGTCAGCGACTCGTAACCGCTCTCCCGCAACAGCTCCAGCACCGCCCCGTAGAGCTCCTGCGCCCGCTCCGGGGTGATCTTCGAGCGGCGGGACATGGGGGCTGACTCCGGTGCTGACTCCTGTGCGGAACCGGGCGACGGCATGGGCTGTACCTCCTGCGGCGGTGCGGTGAGGTTCTCGATACGCCAGTGTACCGATACGCACGTGTACCGATACGACGCCGTATCGGTACACTGGCGTATCGATACGGCGTGGAGTTCACCGGGCCGTCCTGACACCGCTTCGCATCCAAGGGGGCACGGGTGACCTACGCCCGCACCGAGCCCACGGACCAGGAGCCGGACATACGTGCCCGACCGCCCCTCGTCCGCGAGTTCCTCCTCGTGGCCGGACTCTTCCTGGCCTACAAGTTCGGCCGGCGGGCCGCCAACGGGCACGTCGAGGAGGCGTTCCGCAACGCGGGGAACGTATGGGACCTCGAACGCGCCCTGCACCTCCCCGGTGAGGGCGCGGTCCAGGGGCTGCTGCTGCACAGCCAGCCCCTGATCCACGCGGCGAACACCTACTACGCGGCGGTGCACTTCCCCGCCACGGCCCTGTTCCTGGTCTGGCTGTACTGGCGCCGCCCCCGCCACTACGTCCGGTCGCGCCGCGTTCTCGCCGCGCTCACCGGCGCCGCCCTCGTGCTGCACCTGCTGTTCCCGCTGGCCCCGCCCCGGATGCTCCCCGTCGCCGGACTCGTCGACACCGGTCACGTGTACGGGCCGACGGTGTACGGGCAGACGCCCGCGACCGACACGATGGCCAACCAGTTCGCCGCGATGCCCTCGCTGCACGTCGGCTGGGCTCTGATGGTCGCCGTCGGACTGATCGGCGCCACCCGGTCCCGGTGGCGCCTGCTCTGGCTGCTGCACCCGGCGCTCACCCTGCTCGTCGTCGTGGGGACGGCGAACCACTACTGGCTGGACGCGGTCGTCGCCGCGGCGATGCTGGCCGTCGCCCTCGCCGCGTTCCGGCTGCCGCGGTCCGCCCGGACGGCCCCGGCGCGGCTGCCGGGGCCGGGCGTGCGGGGGAGCGGCAAGATGGCTCCGGTCCCGGCGTACGCGGGTGGTGGCTCCGGTACGTACGAGGACGGCGTGCGGCCTGCGATCTCCGAGGCGCCTGTGGCCTCCGGGGCATCCATCGGGGCCGCCCGATGAACGCCACGCTGCTCGCCGTCGCGCTCTCCCTCGTCTCGGCCGCCGCCTACGCGGCCGCCGCCGTGGCGCAGTCCCGGCTGGCCGGCCGGACCGACCCCGCCACCGGAGTCCTGCGGCTGCTGGGCCGGGGCGCCTGGTGGTCGGCGGTCGGCCTCAACGCCGCGGGCGCGCTGCTGCACGTCGCCGCGCTCAACTTCGGCCCGCTCACCCTGGTCCAGCCGCTGGGCGCGCTCACCCTCGTCGTCGCCGTCCCGCTCGGCGCGCGCGCCGCCGGACGCCGCGTGGGCCGCACCGAGTGGCGCGGCACGGCCCTGACCCTGCTCGGCCTCGGCGCGCTGCTCCTGACCGCGGGCGGCTCCGCGCCCCACCAGACGCTCAGCCTTCCCGAGGCGCTGGGCGTGGGCGCGGCGACCATGGCGGTCGTCGCCGGACTCAGCCGGCCCGGGGCCCGCCCGGGGCTGCGGCACGCGGCGGCTTCCGGGATCACCTCCGGCGTCGCCTCCGCGCTCACCCAGACCCTCACCGTCGCGGTCACCGACCACTCCGGCGGCCCGCTGTTCAGCTGGCGGCTGCTGACGGTGGCCCTGCTCGTCTCCGCCTTCGCGATGGGCGGGCTGCTGCTCTCGCAGACCGCGTACCGGGGCGGGCTCGGCGCTCCGCTCGCGGTGGTCACCCTCGCCAACCCGGTCGCCGCCGCCGCGATCGGCCTGGCCCTGCTCGGAGAGCGGCTCCAGGGCGGGCCGGTCAGCCTGGTGCTCGCGCTCCTCGGCGCGGCGGCGGCCGTGCGCGGGGTGCTCCTCCTCAGCCGGGCCCAGGCGCGGAACACCGACCCGGACGCCCCGGCCGGGGCCCCCGCGCCGGGGGACCAGGTCCCCTCCAGGGTCGTCATCGGCAGCCCCCGTCGCGCGCAGGCCCCGCCCCCGGCGGGCGTCCCCGACCCCGTGCCCGCGCGGGCGAGCGGCTGACCGTCCGCCGAGCGGAAGAGGCCGGGCGCTGTCTCGTCCGAGCGCTCAGCCGTCCAGGTCGGCGATGGACCGGGTCAGCCAGCTGATCCAGAACGTCTCCAGATCGATGCCTCCGCGCAGCACCAGATACCGCAGCCGGTCCTCGTCCGACGTCGGCGCGGGGGTGAAGTTCCGCTCCTCGATCTCCCGGTACTCCGCCAACTGGCTTTCGTGCAGGGTGAGATGGCGGCGAAGTTCCGCGTCCATCCCCTCCGCGCCGACCACCGCCGCCGCCCGCATCCGCAGCAGGAGCGGATCGCGGACCGGCCGGGGATCCTCGGGGAGGGCCACCCAGGCCGCCAGTTCCTCGCGGCCCGCGGGCAGCACCTCGTACTCCTTCTTCTGCCCCCGGGCCGGCACCGCCGCGGGCAGCGCCCTGATCCGCCCGGCCTGCTCCAGTTTTCCCAGCTCGCGATAGATCTGCTGGTGCGTCGAGGACCAGAAGTAGCCGATCGACCGGTCGAACCGTCGGGTCAGCTCCAGACCCGAGGACGGCTTCTCCAGCAGAGCGGTGAGAATCGCGTGCGGCAGTGACATGGGGTGCATCCTAGGGACGTACGGAGACCGGGGGCGCACCGTCGTTCGCGGGCGCTCCCGGTCGCCTCGCGCCGGCGGGGATCACAGTGCCGCGGCGAGCTCCGTGCCCTGGCGGATGGCCCGCTTCGCGTCCAGTTCGGCAGCCACGTCCGCGCCGCCGATCAGATGGACCGGGACGGCCCCGGCGCGCAGCTCCTCGTACAGGTCGCGGCGCGGTTCCTGGCCCGCGCACAGCACCACCGTGTCCACCGGCAGCACCCGCCGCTCACCGTCCACGGTGAGGTGGAGGCCCTCGTCGTCGATGAGGTCGTAGGAGGCTCCGGCGATCATCTCGACGCCCCGGTGGCGCAGTTCGGTGCGGTGGATCCAGCCGGTCGTCCTGCCCAGCCCCGCGCCGACCTTGGTCGTCCTGCGCTGGATCAGATGGACCGTGCGCGGCGACTCGGGGCGCTCGGGGGCGCGCAGCCCGCCCCGGTCCTCGTACGCCGTGTCCACGCCCCACTGGCGGAAGAACGCGTCCGGGTCCAGGCTCGCCGCTTCGCCGCCGTCGGTCAGGAACTCCGCGACGTCGAAACCGATGCCGCCCGCGCCGACGATCGCGACCCGGTCGCCGACCGTCGCGCCGTCGCGCAGCACGTCCAGGTAGCTCAGGACCTTCGGGTGGTCCGTGCCGGGGATCGCCGGGGTACGCGGCTCGACGCCGGTGGCCAGCACGACCTCGTCGAAGCCGTCCAGGGTTGCGGCATCGGCCCGGGTGGAGAGCCGGACGTCGATGTCCAGTTCGGCCAGCCGCGTACGGAAGTAGCGCAGCGTCTCGTCGAACTCCTCCTTGCCCGGCACCCGGCGCGCCACGTTCAGCTGTCCGCCGATCTCGTCGGCCGTGTCGAACAGGGTCACCGTGTGCCCCCGCTCGGCCGCCGTCACCGAGCAGGCGAGACCCGCGGGACCCGCCCCGACCACGGCGACGCGCTTACGGGCCCGGGTCGGGCTCAGGACCAGCTCGGTCTCGTGGCAGGCGCGCGGATTGACCAGGCAGGAGGTGATCTGGAGGCTGAAGACGTGGTCCAGGCAGGCCTGGTTGCAGCCGATGCACGTGTTGATCGCGTCCGCCCGGCCCGCCGCCGCCTTCGCGACGAACTCCGGGTCGGCCAGGAACGGGCGGGCCATCGACACCAGGTCCGCCCGGCCGGAGGCGAGGATCTCCTCGGCGACCTCGGGGGTGTTGATGCGGTTGCTCGTCACCAGCGGCACGGAGACCGCGCCGCGCACCCGCTCGGTCACCCAGCTGAACGCGCCGCGCGGCACGGAGGTGGCGATGGTCGGGATCCGGGCCTCGTGCCAGCCGATGCCGGTGTTGATGATCGTCGCGCCCGCCGCCTCGATCTCCTTCGCGAGCGTCACGACCTCCTCCAGCGTCGAGCCGCCCGGCACCAGGTCCAGCATGGAGAGCCGGTAGATCAGGATGAAGTCGTCGCCGACCCGCTCGCGGACCCGGCGCACGATCTCGAGGGGGAGCCGGATGCGGTTCTCGTAGCTGCCGCCCCAGCGGTCGGTGCGGTGGTTGGTCGCGGAGACGATGAACTCGTTGATCAGATAGCCCTCGGAGCCCATGATCTCGACGCCGTCGTATCCGGCGAAGCGCGCCAGCTCCGCCGCCCGGACGAACTCCTCGATGGTCTCCTCGACCTGCTCACCGGTGAGCGCGTTCGGGACGAACCCGCTGATCGGCGCCTGGATCGCGCTCGGGGCCACCAGATCCGGGTGGTGCGCGTAGCGGCCGAAGTGCAGGATCTGCATCGCGATCCGGCCGCCCGCCGCGTGCACCGCCGAGGTGATCTCCCGGTGCTGTTCCGCCTCCGCCTCGGTCGTCATCTTGGCCCCGCCGGGGAAGGAGCAGGCCCGCTCGCTGGGGGCGATGCCGCCGGTGACCATGAGGCCGACGCCGCCCCGGGCGCGCTCGGCGTAGAAGGCGGCCATCCGCTCGAAGCCGCGCTCCGCCTCCTCCAGACCGATGTGCATCGATCCCATGAGCACCCGGTTGGGCAGGGTGGTGAACCCGAGGTCGAGGGGGCTCAGCAGGTTCGGGTACAGGCTCACGAGATCTCCTCCGCACAGGGCCGTCGGGTCAGTTGTAGACCACCGTCAACCCCTTATGCAACAAGTTGCACAATGATCTGTGTCGCACCCCTGCCCCGGGGCGACGGGCCCGTGCCACGGACGGCGTATCCGGCCGCGCCCGTGCGCCACCCGCCGACGAAAGTGGGATCCGTACCCGAAACCCCCCACCCCGGGAGTCCTCATGGTCTGCGTCAACCGGCGTGATCTCGGTCTGCTCGCGCTGCGCGTCGGAACCGGCGCGGTGCTCGCCGCCCACGGAACCCAGAAGCTGGCCGGCTGGTTCGGCGGCGGTGGCATCCAGGGCACCACGGCCGCGATGGAGGCGATGGGGTTCCACCCGCCCAAGCACAGCGCGGTGGCCGCCGGGCTCGGCGAGACGGGCGGCGGTGTCCTGCTCGCCCTCGGCCTCGCCACCCCGGCGGCGGGCGCGGCGGCGGCCGGGGCGATGGCCGGCGCGGTGGCCGTGCACGCTCCGGCGGGCTTCTTCGCCCAGGGCGGCGGCTACGAGTACCCGGCGTTCCTCGGTTTCACCGCGGCGGCCATCGGGCTGACCGGTCCCGGGCGCTACTCCGTGGACCACGTCACCTGCCACGTCTTCGACCGCGCCTGGATGGTCGCGCTGGCCTTCGCGGGCAGTGCGGTCGCCGCCGCCGCCGTGGTCGGCAAGCGCTCGAAGGCGCAGTCCGGGCAGGAGCGGGAGGAGTCCTGATGGGCGAGAACCCCTCCCGGGCCGCCGACCCGTCCGGCCCCGCCCCCTCTCGGCCGAGCGGCTTCGGGCAGGGGGACGCGCCGTGGCAGCGCTCCGACGGCCCGGCCGGCCCCGCTCCCGCCCCCGATCCGGACAGCCCCTGGGTGACCGGCGGGGTCCTCCTCGCCGGGTTCCTGATGCTCTGCCAGGGTGCCGTGGCGGCCCTGGAGGGCATCGCGGCCCTCGCCGGCAGCGACGTCTACGGGGACGTCGGACCCTACCTCTACCGGATCAGTCTCACCGGCTGGGGCTGGATCCACCTGGGCCTGGGCGTCTGCGTGGCCCTCACCGGGGCCGCGCTGCTCAAGGGGGCGGGCTGGGCGCGGGTGGCCGGCATCCTCTTCGCCTCCCTGAGCCTCTTCGCGCACTTCCTCTTCCTGCCGTACGCGCCCCTCTGGTCGACGATCGTCATCGCCCTGGCCCTCTTCGTCATCTGGGCCCTGGCCGCCTACCGGGACCCGGACCCGGCCTCCGCGACCGCTCCGCGCTGACCGTCCGCCCCCTCCCGGCTCAGGGCCCCCGGCCACCACGCCTTCGGCCCGATGTCCCGCACCAGCGCCGGGACCAGGAGCGACCGGACGACCAGCGTGTCCAGCAGGACGCCGAACGCCACGATGAACGCGATCTGGAGCAGGAACGCCAGCGGGATCACGCCCAGTGCGGCGAACGTGGCCGCCAGCACGACCCCCGCCGACGTGATGACCCCGCCGGTCGTGGTGAGCCCGCGCAGGATGCCCGCCCTGGTGCCGTGCCGCAGCGACTCCTCCCGGACCCGGGACATCAGGAAGATGTTGTAGTCGACGCCCAGGGCGACCAGGAACACGAACCCGTACAGCGGCACCGACGAGTCCGTGCCGCTGAAGCCGAACACATGGGTGAAGACCAGCGAGGAGATGCCCAGGGTGGCGAGGAAGTTCAGCGCCACGGTCGCCACGAGCAGCACCGGCATCAGCAGCGACCGCAGCAGGAAGACCAGGATCACCAGGATGATGACCAGCACCACCGGCACGATCAGCATGCGGTCGTCCTCGGCCGTCCGCTGGGTGTCGTACTGCTGCGCGGTGTAGCCGCCGACCAGGGCGTCCGAGCCGGGCACGGCGTGCACCGCGGTGCGCAGCGCGGCCACCGTCTCCTTGGCGTCGTCGCTGTCGGAGGCTGCCTTGAGGGTCGCGTCGATGCGGACCCTGCCGTCGACGACGAGCGGTTCGCCGCCCGGCCGCCCGCTCGCGCTCACCGGCGCCACGGAGGCCACCCCGTCGGTGCGCCCGGCCGCCTCGCCGACCTCCTTCACCCGGTCGGCCGCCGAGATGATCACGACCGGATTCCCCGAACCGCCGGGGAAGTGTTCGCCCAGCGTCTCCTGGGCGGCCACGGACGGGGCGTCGTTGACGAAGATCTCGTCGAGCGGAACGCCCTTGGACGTGAGCGTGGGGGCGAACGCCGCACAGGCGATCAGCGCCGCCAGGGTGATCGCCCAGACCTTGCGGGGCGCCCGGTCGACGAGGGCGGCCACCTTGTGCCAGATGCCGTTGCCGCCGGACACCTGGTCGTCGGCGGGCTTGGGCTTCGCCGGCCAGTAGGCCTTGCGCCCGAGCAGCACCAGGGCGGCGGGGAGGAAGGTGAGCGCGCTGAGGACCGAACAGACGATGCCGATCGCGCCCACCGGCCCGAGGGCCCGGTTGTTCGTCAGGTCGCTGAGCAACAGGGCGAGGAGGCCCGCCGCCACCGTCGCGGCACTGGCCGTGATCGGACCGAAGGACTCGCGCACCGCGATGCGCATCGCGGTGAAGCGGTCGCCGTGGAGGGCGAGCTCCTCCCGGAACCGGGCGGTGAGCAGCAGCGCGTAGTCCGTCGCCGCGCCGATCACCAGGATCGACAGAATCCCCTGTACCTGACCGTCCACGCGCACGATGTCGTGGTCGGCGAGGACGTAGACGATCGCACTGGACAGGGCGAGGGCGAACACGGCGCCCAGAATGATGACGAAGGGCAGCAGCACACTGCGGTAGACCAGCAGCAGGATCACGAGCACCGTGATCAGGGCGACCCCGAGGAGCAGCCCGTCGATGCCGGCGAAGGCGTCGGACAGGTCGGCCTGACTCGCGGCGGGCCCGGCGAGCTGGACCGTCGTGCCGGGCACGGACGAGCCCGCCTCATCGATCCTCTCCAGCACCGTGGGCAGTGTGTCCCCGAGCGAGGGGCTCAACTGCACGATGCCCTGGAGCGCGAGACCGTCCTTCGAGGGCAGCGCGGGGGAGGGGGTTCCGACGACGCCGTCGCTCCCGGCGAGCCCGGCGAGTGCGCCCGTGGCGGCCTCCCGCTGCTCGCCGCTCACCGGCGCGTCCTGCTCCGCCGAGGTCCAGACGACGATGACCGGCAGGGTCTCGTTCTGCTGGAACGCCTTCTGTGCCTCGATGACTTGCGTGGACTCCGCGTTCTGGGGCAGGAAAGCAGCCTGGTCGTTGGTGGCGACCTCGCCGAGCTTCCCGGCGAACGGGCCCAGCCCGCCGCCGACGCCGAGCCACGCGATCAGCAGCACGACGGGGACAAGCCAGCGGATCGACCGCGCGGAGCGTGCAGGGGTGGACATGTCTCTCCCGGGGGTGGAGATATCTCAGCAGTGAACAATCTCAATCGTTGAAATACATTACGGGACGGCTCGCGCGGACAGCCGCGGGGGGTGGCTTCGACGGCCGCCGGCCCTTCTCGCGGGGACGACCGCCCTGCCACGAGGTCGATCGCCTCCATGGACGCACCCGACCCGGCGGGGGCCTCAGCGACGCGCCGTGGGAACCTCGCCCAGCTCCTCGTTCATGGCGGAGAGGAAGCGCAGGACGGTCGCCAGCTCCGTCTCGCTGAAGCGCGCCCGGGCCCGTGCCGTGGCCTCGGCGAGCGGCATGAAGTAGTCGCGGGCGGCCGTCCGGGCGCTCGCCTCGTAGTACACGTGCACCACCCGGCGGTCGGTGCTCTCCCGGGCCCGCCGGACATGACCGGCCCGCTCCAGCCGGTCCAGACAGGCGGTCACCGCGCCGGAGGTGAGACCCAGGTGCTCGCGCAGCGCCCCCGGAGTGAGGGGAGTGGGGGCGTCCAGGATGGCCGCCAGTGCGCTCACGTCCGTGGGATGAAGCTGCTGGCTCGCCGCGAAGCCGTGGGTCATCCGGTTGATCTCGCCGTTCATCCGGCGGAGCTCCACCGCGAACGCCTGGAGGTCCGCGAGCGGCGCCCCGGGTTCCGGGGCGCCGCTGCGGGTCGGTCGGTCGTCGGCGCTGGTCACGCTCTCAGCGTATAGAACGGACGCGCGGGGACCGTGTCCGGACCGCCGCGCCGGGCCCGGACCCCGCGCGGGGTCCGGGCCCGGCGCGACGGTCTCGACCGTGACCGCGGGACGGCCACTACGACGGCGGCATGAGCACGGTGTCGACCAGGTTCACCGTGGCGTTGGCCGTCGGCACATTGCCGCAGACGATCTTCGAGGAGTCGTTCACCGTGAACTCGGTGCCCGAACCCTTCGTCGTCAGGTCGCTGCCCTCCAGCGTCTTGAAGGTGCCGTTCTCCATCTGCTGGGTCGTGACCTTCTCGCCCACCACGTGGTACGTCAGCACCTTGGTGAGCTCGGCCTTGTTGTTGAGGAGTGCCTCCAGGTCGGCCTTCGGGAGCTTCTCGAAGGCGGCGTTGGTCGGCGCGAACACCGTGATGTCCTTCGCGTTGTTGAGCGTGTCCACCAGACCCGCTTTCTTCACCGCGCTGACGAGGGTGGAGAGTTCGGGGTTGTTGGACGCGGCGGTGGCGACCGGGTCCTTCGCCATGCCCTCCAGGCTGCCCGCGCCCTCCTTCGGTACGGAGGAGCAGGCGGGGCCGTACGGCTCGGCAGGCGCCTCGGCCTGGGCCTGCGGAGCGAAGAACGCCAGAGAGGCGGGAAAGGCCAGTGCCGCGGCGGCCGCCACGGTGCGCTGCAGACGGGTGGTCGTCATGATGTTTCTCCTCCGGCGTGCGGGGGGTGGGACTTCTCCTTGCCTCCCACGCTGACGCGTCTTCGTCCGAACCGCTCGCCGCGTCGTTTCTGCGTCGAAAACGACCCTCGGGCACGCTCATGACATTGATCGGCCGGACCGGGGCAACCGGGATGCATGAATACCCGATCGGTAACAGCGCAGGGACGCGGCCAGGCGAGACGAGCCGCGAACAGCACAGCGATGGAGGCGGGAGCCCGCGCGGGCTTCGTGGCCCGTGGGGTGATCTACGTTCTGGTGGGCGCCCTGGCCCTGCAGATCGCCCTGTCCGGAGGCGGCGGCAAACAGGCCGACCGGGGCGGCGCGATCGGTGAGATAGCCGAGAAGCCCTTCGGGAAGATCCTGCTGTGGGTGCTGGGCATCGCCCTGGTGGGGATGGCGCTCTGGCGCCTCTCCGAGGCCGTGTTCGGCTCCGTCGGCCCCGACGGCCGCAAGCCCACCAAGCGGGCCATGGCGGCGGGCCGTGCCGTCTTCTACGGGTTCGTCGCCTACTCGGTGCTCTCCTTCGCCGCCGGTGACTCGGGCAGCGGGGGCGGATCGTCGGACCAGCAGTCCAAGGACATCACCGCCAAGGCGCTCGCCTGGCCCGGAGGCCAGTGGATCGTCGGGATCGCGGGCGTGGGCGTGGCCTGTGCCGGTCTGTGGATCGCGGGCCGGGCGCTCCTGCGGAAGTACCACAAGCACCTGAAGCTGTCCGAGATGTCCAAGCGGGTCCGCCAGGCGGTCGACTTCACCGGAGTCTTCGGCGGTACGGCGCGCGGCATCGTGTTCGCCACGGCCGGCGGGTTCGCGGTCGCCGCCGCGGTCAAGCACCAGCCTGACCAGTCCAAGGGCATGGACGACACCCTGCGCTCGTTCACCGACACCCCCGTCGGCCCGTGGCTCCTGGTGGTCATCGCCGTCGGGCTGATCGCCTTCGGCGTCTTCTCCTGGTTCAACGGCCGCTACCGCAAGGTCTGAGCCCCGCTCCGCCCGAGCTGTCCGCCCGCCGCCGCGCTCCTGCGGGCGGCGGCGGCCTCACGGTCCGCCTGTTCCGGGTGGCGGCGGCGCCAGTACGGATTGTCGTGCGGCAGCCCGCCCGTCACCCGCCCGTACATGCCGAACGTCAGGATCAGCAGCCCCATCACGAAGCTGAAGACGACGTTCGGCATCCCGAAGTCCAGGATGTTCGCGGGCCGGTCCAGGATGAAGAGGTGGCCGAAGCCGCTCAGCAGGAACAGCGTCCCGATCGTCATGTTCAGCGTGGACGCGACGTTCCCGCCCACCGCGGCGCCGGCGATGAGCAGCCCGCCGACGACCACCGAGATCAGGCTCAGCAGCCCGTTGGACGACAGCCCGGCGATGTGATCGCCGCTGGTGTCGAAGAAGGCCAGCTGACTCGTGAAGCCGAGGATGCCGAAGGCCACCAGGATGGCGCCGCAGAGGCCCGCGCCGATCCGGTACACCTTCGCCAGCCGGTGATCGACGGGGAGTTCGTCGCTCAGTTTCATGGCCGTCTCCTGTCCGTCCTGCCGAGGGTCGGGGCGGGATGATGCGGTGCGTGGGGGCGCCCCGCAGGACCCCCGTGACCCCAGCCAACCGTGCGGCGGCGGCCCCGGCAACATGCATCGTTTTTGCATCGTATGGTGGGATTCATGGACCCCGTGATGGATCCCGTGATGGATCCCGTGGCGGACTCGGCGACGGGCCCGGCGGGCCCGTCGGGCGCCGGTGGCCGGCCCCCGCGAGCGCAGGCCGACGGAGGGCTCACGACCGGTGCGGTGGCCCGGCTTCTCGGGGTCGCGCCGACGACGCTGCGCTCGTGGGACCGCCGCTACGGCATCGGGCCGGCCGCGCGGGAGGACGGCCGGCACCGTCGCTGGACCGGGGCCGACATCGAGGCCCTGCGGAACATGTGCCGCCTGACGAGCGCGGGCCTGCCGCCGGCCGAGGCCGCTCGCGCGGTCCTGGCCGGTGCGCCCCGGGCCACGGCTGTGACGCGGCGCGGGCAGGCCTCCCGGGCCCCGGGGGCGCTTCCGCTCGGCGGCACCCGTCGCGAGTGCCGGGGACTGGCCCGGGCGGCGCTCCGGCTGGACGCGCCGGCCATGGAGGAACTGCTCGCCGAGGCCCTCGACCGCTACGGGCTGCCGGCCGCCTGGGACGAGGTGATGGTGCCGGCGCTGCACGCGGTGGGCCGCAAGTGGGAGACCTCGGGGGAGCGGTACATCGAGGTCGAGCACCTGCTGTCCTGGCACGTCTCCGGCGCGCTGCGCGGTGTCCGGGCCGCCGGTCCCCCCGCCACCGGCGTGGGCCTCGCCCTGCTCGCCTGCGCACCCGGTGAGACCCACACGCTGGCCCTGGAGGCACTCGCCGCCACGCTCACCCGGCGCCGCGTGCCGGTCCGGATGTTCGGCGCCGCGCTGCCCGTCGCGGCGCTGGAGGAGGCGGTCCGGCGCACCGGGCCCGACGCGGTGGTGCTCTGGGCGCAGTCCCACGGCACGGCGAGCGGTTCGCTGGCCGCCCGGGTGGGCGCGATCGAGTGGGGCGTACGGGGTGCGCGCAGGCGGCCCGCCGTCTTCACCGCCGGACCCGGCTGGGCCGGGCGGCAGCCGCCGGGAACCCGGCATCCGACCGGGCTCGCCGACGCGGTGGACGCCCTGGCCGCACTCGGTGCGCGGTGACCACGGGCCGCGGCCCCATCCACCGCGTCCAACGCCCTCACCGCGTCCGCTGCACCGCCGCCGTCATCACCGCGCCCACCGCCCCTCACCCCTGTCGCAGCCAGTCCGACAGCCCCGTCAGGAGGCGCTCCACGTCGTCCGTGTCGTTGTACGCGCAGAGCCCCACGCGCAGGCCGCCGCCGTCGCCGAGCCCCAGGTGGCGGGAGGCCTCCAGGGCGTAGAAGGAGCCGGCGGGCGCGTGCACCCCGGAGCGGGCGAGGAAGCGATAGGCGTCCGCCGCGTCCCGTCCGTCGAAGGTGAGCAGCAGCGTGGGGGTGCGTTCGGCGGCCCGGGAGTGGATCGTCGCCCCGCCCAGTTCGCCCACCGCCTTCTCGATGCTCTCCCGCAGCTCCCTCTCGTGGGCGTCGATCGCCGCGTAGGCCGACCGCAACCGCGCCCGACGCCCGCCCGTCGCGTCCGCACCGGCCCCCAGGCCCGCGAGGAAGTCCACCGCGGCGCGGGTCCCCGCCATCGACTCGTAGGGAAGGGTGCCGAGTTCGAAGCGCTCCGGCACGGCGTCCGAGGAGGGCGCCAGCTTGTCCGGGCGCAGCGTGGCGAGCAGTTCGGGCCGGGCGGCGAGCACCCCGTGATGGGGCCCGAAGAACTTGTACGGGGAGCAGACGAAGAAGTCCGCCCCGAGCCGCTCCACGTCCACCGCGTGGTGGGCCGTCAGATGGACCCCGTCCACGTACAGCAGCGCGCCGGCCCGGTGGACCAGTTCGGCGATGGCCGGGATGTCGGGCCGGGTGCCGATGAGGTTGGAGGCCCCGGTCACCGCGACCAGCCGGGTCCGCCCGGTGATCTGTGCGCCGACCGCCTCGGGGGGCAGCTCGCCGGTCGACGGATCGAAGTCGGCCCACCGCACCACCGCCCCGGCCCGCTCGGCCGCGTGCACCCACGGGCGGATGTTGGCATCGTGGTCCAGCCTGCTGACCACCACCTCGTCCCCCGGGTTCCAGTCCCGGGACAGCGTGCGCGAGAAGTCGTACGTGAGCTGGGTGGCGCTGCGGCCGAACACGATGCCGCCGGGGTCCGCGCCCAGCAGGTCCGCTATCGCCCGCCGGAACCCGCGGACGATCTCCTCCGCGTTCACCTCCCCGGGCAGCGCGCCGCCCCGGATCGACAGGGGCGCGCTCATCGCCTCGCCGATCGCGGCGATGACGGGGGCCGGAGTCTGGGTGCCGCCCGGTCCGTCGAAATGCGCCGTACCGGACCGCAGGGCGGGGAACTGGGCGCGCACCGCGCCGATGTCGTACGACAAGGGGGGCTCCTCGATTCGTTCGCTGATGTGCTGCCGGACGGCACGGTGATCATCGCAGGGCGCTGTCCGCCCGTGGAAGGAGCGGGGGGACAGCGCCGGCGCGGGAGGTGAGGCACTCCCCGGCCCGGGAGGCGGGGCCGTCGGGCGGAGTCCGGCTTCGGGGGCGCTATTCCGGGAGCCGACATCCGCGCGGGCGCACCGCTCCCCACCGCGTTGTGCGCCCGAGCGTGAGGGCGTCTCCCGGCGCATCGGAATGCGCCGTCTCCCCATGCGAAGATGATCCTACGAAAGAATTGCTCGCACAAATGAACCCACCCCGGCTGTGCGATTCGCCTCCCATTCTGCACGTGGATAAATGCGCAGGGCGTTTTCTGTGAGTCGGCCGTGATTAAAGTCGTGGGAACGGGAAATAGATGATCTGGGCTGATGAGGTCGGGGGCATCGGTTCACGCCACGGCCGCATTCCATCGAGGCCGGGTGTCCAGAAGTCGCCTGTGCGGGGCCGCGGTCGCCGCCCGGGGTTTCCTGTCGCTTCCAAGGGTATGTCCTGACCTGCCCTGACGTGATGCGGCGGTCTCTCTCTCCCCCTCATCGCCACTTGTGGAGGGTCACGGATGGACGAGCGCGAGCACTCCGCCGATGGCGGAATATATTCGGCCGGGTCTTCGGTCGGCCGAAAGGGGCGGTCCGGTAATTCCCCTGGCCGGATTCTTCGTGTCACCGCCTACCCGGTTCTCCTCCTCGCGGTGCTATCCGTGGGAGTGGCCGCATTGCGGCTCCAGTGGGATCCGGCGTGGGTCAGTTCACTTTTCCTGGTCGGGGTCATCGCCTATCTGGCCTTCCTGGAGAGGGTGATTCCCTATGACCGGAACTGGCACCCCGGAAAAGCCGAATGGCGCTGGTACGGCATCTACTTCCTGCTCACCATGGCCGGAAGTGGACTGGCGCAACTGCTGGTCGCGGTGACCGTCGGCCTGATCTCGCCGGCGGAACCGGCCCGCCCTCTCTGGATCGAGATCCCGGGCGCACTCCTCACCGGATCCCTCGTCAGCTACGCGGTCCACCGGCTGGGCCACCGGAACGCCCTGCTCTGGCGCCTGCACGGGGTGCATCACGTGCCCGAGAAGGTCAACGTCGCCAACAACGGCGTCAACCACGTGCTGGACATCGTCCTGGCGCAGAGCCTCGTCCAGCTGACCCTGGCCTTGGTGGGATTCTCCCGCCCCGCGGTGCTGGTGGTCGGACTCTTCGTCGCCGCCCAGGGCTACTTCGTCCACGCCAACATCGATGTCCGCATCGGGCGGCTCAACCATCTGCTGGCCAGTCCCGAGCAGCACCGGCTGCACCACAGCACCGATCTGTCCGAAGCCGGCCACTACGGCTCCGACCTGTCGTGCTGGGACCACTTCTTCGGCAGCTTCACCTGGTATCCCGGCCGGGAGCCCACCGCCGTCGGCCTGCACGACCCCGCCTCCTTCCCTGGCACGGGCGAGATCCTCGCCGGTCTCGCCCACCCCTGGCGACGCCGACCGGCGCCGGGCCCCGCGCCGGAGTGAGCACCCCCTCCGGAGCTCCGTCACGGCCCCCTCCAGCACGACCTGCTGCACCACGGCTTGCTCCACCACGACTTGAGGAGTTCGGCATGGCCGACGCGAACAACCGGGCGTTACGGAACAAGGTGGCGATCATCGGGATGGGCTGCCGCCTGCCCGGCGGCGCATCGGACCACCGCACCTACTGGCGCAATCTGGTGGAGGGCAAGGACTGCATCACGCCCACACCGCCCGACCGGTACGACGTCAGCACGCTCGGCAGCCGGTTCCGCGACAAACCCGGGCGTCTCGTCGGCGGACGCGGCGGATACATCGACGGGTTCGACGAGTTCGACCCCGCGTTCTTCGGTATCAGCCCCCGTGAGGCCGACCACATGGATCCCCAGCAGCGCAAGCTGCTCGAAGTGGCGTGGGAGGCCCTGGAGGACGGCGGTCAGCGGCCCGGGGACCTCGCCGGCGGCAACGTCGCCGTCTACGTCGGCGCGTTCACCCTGGACTACAAGATCCTGCAATTCGCCGACCTGGGCTTCACCTCGCTGGCCGCCCACACCGCGACCGGCACCATGATGACGATGGTGTCGAACCGCATCTCGTACTGCTTCGACTTCCGCGGCCCCAGCCTCTCCATCGACACCGCGTGCAGCTCCTCCCTGGTCGCCGTCCACCTGGCCTGCCAGGCACTGAACAACGGGGAGAGCGACCTCGCGCTGGCCGGCGGCACCCTGCTGCACATGGCCCCGCAGTACACCGTCGCGGAGACGAAGGGCGGGTTCCTGTCGCCCGAGGGGCGCTCCCGTACGTTCGACGCCGCCGCCGACGGCTACGTACGGGCCGAAGGCGTCGGCCTGGTGGCGCTCAAGCGACTGGACGACGCCGTACGGGACGGGGACCGGATCCACGCGGTGATCGCCGGCAGCGGCGTCAACCAGGACGGGCACACCAACGGCATCACCGTGCCCAACGCCGACGCCCAGGTCGACCTCATCCGCCGGGTCTGCGCGGAGGCGGGCATCACCCCCGGCGACCTCCAGTACATGGAGGCGCACGGCACCTCGACCCCGGTCGGCGACCCCATCGAGGCGAACGCCCTGGCACGCGCGCTCGCCGTCGGACGCGCCCCGGGCGCCCGCGCCTACGTCGGCTCGGTCAAGACCAACATCGGCCACACCGAATCCGCCGCCGGGATCGCCGGGCTGATCAAGACCGTCCTGAGCATCGAACACCGCACGATCCCGCCCCACATCAACCTGGAGAACCTCAATCCCGCCATCGACCCGGCGGCCCTCCCCTACGAGATCCCCACCCGGCCCACCCCCTGGCCCGAGCACGAAGGGCCCGCCCGCGCCGGGGTCAACTCCTTCGGCTTCGGCGGCACCAACGCCCACGTCGTCCTGGAGGAGGCCCCCGGGCCCCTGCCGGACACCCGCCCCGTCACGTCCGGAGCGTCCGCCGGCCGACGCTGGAGCATCCTGCCCCTCAGCGCCCGCAACCCCGACGCCCTGAAGGAGATGGCGGCCGGGATCCGGAGCGAACTGGCGGGCGCGAACGGCCCGGCCGTGACCCTCGACGACCTCGGCCACACCCTGGCCCACCGCCGCCAGCACCTTCCCGAGCGGCTGTCCGTCGCCTACACCTCGCGCGCCTCCCTCGACGAGGCCCTCGCCGCCCACGCGCGCGGCGACGCCCACCCCCGGGTCGTCCACGGCCGCGCCCGGGACGCCGCGGACCGGCGGCTGGTGTGGGTCTTCACCGGCATGGGTCCCCAGTGGTGGGGCATGGGCCGCCAACTCCTGGAGGAGGAACCGGTCTTCCGTGACGCCGTCGCCGCGTGCGACCGGGCGATGCGGGAGTTCGCCGACTGGTCCCTCATCGAGGAGATGACCGCCGACGAGCCGGTCTCCCGGATGGCGGAGACCTGGCTGGCCCAGCCCGCGAACTTCGCCGTACAGGTCGGCCTGGCGGCCCTCTGGCGGTCCCACGGGGTGCGTCCGGACGCCGTGGTCGGCCACAGCACCGGTGAGATCGCCGCCTTCCACGCGGCGGGCGTCTACTCCCTGCGGGACGCGGCCAGGGTCGTCGTGCACCGCAGCCGCCTCCAGCAGACCCTGGCGGGCACCGGCGCCATGCTCGCCGTCAGCCTCTCGGAGGACGAGGCCGAGCGCCGGGTGCGCCCCTACAGCGACCGGGTCTCCATCGCCGCCGTCAACAGCCCCACCGCGATCACCCTCGCCGGGGACGAGGCCGCGCTGACCCTGCTGGCCGAGGAGTTGCGGGCCGAGCAGCAGTTCGCGAAGTTCCTCACGGTCGAAGTGCCCTACCACAGCGTCGTCATGGAGCGGATCAAGGAGGAACTGCTCATCGAACTGGCACCGTTGGAACCGCGCACCGCCCAGGTCCCGCTCTACCTGACGGGTGCCGAGGGGACCGCCCGGGGCGAGGAACTGGACGCCGCCTACTGGTGGAAGAACGTCCGCGACCGGGTGCGCTTCCGCTCCGCCGTCGACCGCGTCGCCGCCGACGGCCACCGGGTGTTCCTGGAGATCGGCCCGCACCCCGTCCTCGGCCACTCCATCGGAGAATGCCTCGAAGCGGGCGGGACGAGCGGACTCACCCTGCCCTCGATCCGCCGCCGGGAGAACGAGGGCGAGCGCTTCGCCGCCTCCCTCGGCTCGCTCCACAACCTGGGCGTCGCCATCGACTGGAACGTCCTCCAGCCGGCCGGCCGGCCGGTCACCCTGCCCCGCCACCCCTTCCGGCGCGACCGGCACTGGACCGAACCCCGGCCGGTCGCACAGGTCCGGCTCGGCCACCGCGACCACCCCCTGCTGGGCCGCCGCACCGACCGTACGGAGCCCACCTGGCAGGCCCGCCTGGACACCGAGGACCTGCCGTACCTCGCCGACCACCGCATCCAGGACACCGTGGTCTTCCCCGCCGCCGGCTACCTGGAGATGGCCGCCCAGGCCGTCCTGCGGCTCACCGGCGGCACCACCGCCGTCCTCGCCGACATCGATCTGCGCAAGGCCCTCTTCCTGCCCGACGGCGAGGACCGGACCGTGGAGCTGTCGCTCTCCCTGGAGAACGCCGCCTTCACCATCGCGTCCCCGACCGGGGACGACGGCGAACGCGCCGTGCACGCGAGCGGGATCGTCCGCACCGGCCAACGCCGCCGCACCGCCCCGCCGCTGGACGCCCCCGCGCTCCGCGCCAGGTCCTCGCGGCACCTCCGAGGCCCCGACTGCTACACCGCGCTGGCCGCCCTCGGCTACCACTACGGCCCCGCCTTCCAGGCCATCGAGGAGGTCTGGATCGGCGCCGGGGAGGTCCTCGCCCGGATCCGCCCGCCCCGGGCGATCGGCGACGCCGCCGCCGGCCACCACCTCCACCCCGTCCTCCTCGACGCCTGCTTCCAGACGCTCCTGACCCCGCTGATCCCGCCGACCCCCGAGGACGCCGCCCCGGACACCGGGATCAGGCTGCCGCTCTCCCTGGACGAGGTCGCCCTCGAACCCATCGGCGACCAGCCGTTCTGGGCCCACGCCACCCTGCTCCCCGGCGACGCCGGCACCACCCTCGGCAACCTCGCCCTGTACGCCGACGACGGGGAGCCACTCGGCCGCGTCCTGGGCTTCCGCGCCGCCGACGTCGAGAAGGCGGCCACCGCCGTCGCCCGGACCACGATCGACTCCTGGCTCGCCGAACCCGTCTGGACCGACTGCCCGCCCTTGCCCGCCGGGGACACCGGCGCCGCGCCGGTGAACGCCGACGACCGCGACGTACGCGGCGAGCCGACGGGGAGCACCACCGGACCCCGGCCGGCGCCCGCGACAGCGGCCCGGGACCACGACTGGCTGGTCCTCGCCGACAACGGGGGCACCGCCGACGCCTTCGCCGCCCTGGCCGCCGCCCGGGGCGAACGCTGCCGGCTGGTGCGCCGGGGCGCGGCCTACACCGCGTCCGCCGACGGCGCCGCCTTCACCGTCGACCCCGCGTCCGACGCCGATCTGCGCCGGCTCCTCGCCGACCTGGACCGCGACGGGGGCCCCTTCCGAGGGGCCGTCCTGCACCTGTGGAACCTGGACGCGCCCGCCCTCGCCACGTGCGACCGGGCCTCCCTGACCGACCACACCGGCGCGGGAGCGTACTCACTGATCGCCCTCGCCCGGCTCCTCTCCGCCCGGGGTACCGGAGGCCGACTGCACATCGTCACCCGCGGCGCCCAACCCGCCCTGCCCGGCGAGGGGCCCGAACCCCTCGGCGCACCCGCCTGGGGCATCGGCCGCGTGCTGCGGCACCAGGAACTGACCGAACACCCCGGCAAACTCATCGACCTCGACCCCCGGCGGCAGCCGGGCCCCGACGGCGACCTGGCCGAGGCCGCGGCGCTCCTCGGCGAAGTCCTCAGCGACGACGAGGAGGAGATCGCCCTGCGCGACGGAGGCCGCCGCACCAGCCGCCTGCGCCCGGCGCGGGAGCTGACCCGCCCGCTGCCGCCCCGCCTGCGCGCCGACGGCAGCTATCTGGTCACCGGCGCGTTCGGCGCGCTCGGCCGACTGCTGTGCCGCACCCTCGTACGCCGGGGGGCCCGCCGGATCATCCTGGTCGGGCGCACCCCCGTCCCGGCCCGCGAGAAATGGGCCGGTACCGACCCCGCCACCGCCGAGGGCCGGGCCGTGGCCCTGCTCCGCGAACTGGAGGCGCTCGGCGCGCAGCCCGTCCTCGCGACCCTCGACATCACCGACGAGGACGCCCTGACCGGCTGGCTCGACGCCCACCGGCGCAGCGGGGCGCCACCCGTACGCGGGGTGTTCCACCTCGCGGGACAGGTCCGTGACACCCTCGTCGCCGATCTGGACCGGGCCGCCTTCGACGCCGTCCACGACCCCAAGACCGTCGGCGCGCACCTCCTGCACCGGCACCTGCGGGACGAACCCCTCGAACACTTCGTCCTCTTCGCCTCGATCGCCTCGCTGCTGACCACGGCGGGCCAGACCAACTACGCCGCGGGCAACGCCTTCCTCGACGCCCTCGCCCACCACCGCCGCGCCCGGCACCTGCCCGCGCTCAGCCTGGACTGGGGCCCCTGGGCCACCGGGATGATCGAGGAACTCGGCCTGGTCGACCACTACCTGCACAGCCGCGGCATGAGCTCCCTGTCCCCGGAGGCCGGCATGGCCGTCCTGGAACGCGTCCTCGGCCAGGACCACGCCCAACTGGTCGTCGCCACCGTCGTCGACTGGCCCGTCTTCCTCGCCTGGTACCCCTCCCCGCCGCCGCTGGTCGCCGAGCTCGCCGCGGCCGCCGCCCCGCCGGCCGACGCCGCCTCCGGCAACGGATTCCTCGACACCTTCCGCGCCGCCGACGAGGAGACCCGCCGCACCCTGGTCGGCGAGCGGTTCGCCGCGCTCTCGGCCACCGTGCTGCGCACCGGCACCGACCGCATCGACCCCGCCACCGGACTCGGTGAGCTCGGCCTCGACTCGCTCCTCGCCATGGAGCTCCGGGCCCGGATCCACGCCGAACTCGGCGTCGCCCTCCCCGTGGTGGCCCTGCTCAGCGGCACCCCGGCCGGGGAACTCGCCGCCCAGCTCCACGACGGCCTCACCGCCCTGGCCTCGACCGACACCCCCGACGGGGCCCCAGGGATGGTGGAGCTCCACCACGACGAGGGGCAGTACCCGCTGACGCAGAACCAGAAGGCGCTCTGGTTCCTCAAGCACCTCAACCCCGACGGATACGCGTACAACATCGGCGGGGCCGTCGAGGTGAACGTCACGCTCGAACCGGACCTGATGTTCGAGGCCGTCCGCCGGCTCATCGCCCGGCACCCCGCGCTCCGCACCAACTTCCTCCTGGTGGACGGGCAGGCAGTGCAGCGGGTCTCCGAGAACCCCGCCACGGACCTCGCCCTCTTCGACGTCCAGGGGGAGGACTGGGAATCCATCCACGCCACGATCGTCCAGGAGTACCGCAAACCCTACGACCTCGCCCGGGACCCCCTGGTCCGCTTCCGACTCTTCAAGCGGGGCCCGGACCGCTGGATCATCATGAAGGCCGTCCACCACATCGTCTCCGACGCCATCTCCACCTTCACCTTCATCGAGGAACTCCTCGCCGTCTACGAGGCGTTGCGCCGCAACCAGGAACACCGGCTCCCCCCGGTCGAGGCCCGCTACCTCGACTTCCTCAACCAGCAGAACGCCTTCCTCGCCGGACCCGCGGCGGCGGGCATGCTCGACTACTGGCGCTCCCACCTGCCGGCCGAGGTGCCGCTCCTGGACCTGCCCGTGGACAAACCGCGCCCGGCGGTTCAGACCCACAACGGGGCCTCCGAGTTCTTCGTCCTGGACGACGCCCTCAGCGCCCGGGTCCACGCCCTGGCCCGCGCCCACGGCGTCACGCCGTTCATGGTGCTGCTCAGCGCGTACTACCTCCTGCTGCACCGCTACTCCGGACAGGACCACATCGTCGTCGGCAGCCCGGTCACCGGCCGCACCCGGCAGGACTTCTCCTCCGTCTACGGCTACTTCGTCAACCCGCTGCCCCTGCACGCCGACCTGTCCGAGGACCCGACCGTCGCCGAACTGCTCCAACAGGTCCGCCGGACCGTGCTCGGCGGCCTGGACAACCAGGAGTACCCCTTCGTCCTGCTCGTCGAGGAGCTGGGCCTCCAGCACGACCCCAGCCGCTCCGCCGTCTTCCAGGCCATGTTCATCCTCCTCACCCACAAGGTGGCCACCGAACAGTACGGCTACCGCCTGGAGTACATCGAACTACCGGAGGAGGAAGGGCAGTTCGACATAACACTGTCCGCCTACGAGGACGAGGCCGAGGGCCGCTTCCACTGCGTGTTCAAGTACAACACCGACCTCTTCCTCCCCGAGACCATGCGCCGCATGGCCGCCCACTACACCCGGCTCCTCGACCGGATGACCCGGGTGCCGGGCGAGCAGCCCTCCTCACGGCTGGAGATGCTCGGCGAGAGGGAGCGCGAACGGCTCGTCGAGGAGTGGAGCCGACCGGCCCTGCCGCCCGCCGGGCCCGGTGAGGAGCCGTTCACCCCGGTCCAGACGCTGATCGGCCGCGTCGCCGCCGAACACCCCGCGGCCGTCGCCGTCACCCTGCCCACCGCGCACGGAGAGGCGCGCCGGCTGACCTACGCCGAACTGGACCGGCGGGCCACCGGCACCGCCGCCCGGCTGCGGGCCCTCGGCATCGGCGAGGGCTCGGTGGTCGTCCTGTGCCTCGACAAGTCGCCCGAGCTGATCGCCGCCCTGCTCGGCGTGCTCAGGGCGGGCGCCGCCTACCTCCCGCTCCGGCCCGACCAGCCCGCCGACCGGCTCGCCCACCTCGTGACGGCCACCGGCGCGGCACTCGTCCTCGTCGCGGACGACGCCGCACCGGAGCAGACCGGAGCCCTGACCGTCCCGACGCTCGGCCTCGCCGCGCTCGAACGCACCGAACCGCACCCGGAAGGACCGGCCGCCGCGCCCGGCCCCGACTCGCCCGCGTACGTCATCACCACCTCCGGATCCACCGGCCGCCCCAAGGCCGTCCGCGTCAGCCACCGCAACCTCGCCTCCGCCCACGCCGCGTGGCGCCAGGAGTACCGGCTGGACACCGACGTCCGCACCCACCTCCAGATGGCCGAACCGTCCTTCGACGTGTTCACCGGCGACCTGGTGCGCGCCCTGTGCTCGGGCGGCACCCTCGTCCTGGCCGACCGCGACCTCCTCTTCGACACCACCCGGCTCTATCGCACGATGCGTCAGGAACGCGTCGACTGCGCCGAGTTCGTCCCCGCCGTCGTCCGCGGCCTGATGGACCACTGCACGCGGGAAGGGCTGCGGCTGGACTTCCTGCGGCTGCTGGTGGTCGGCTCGGACGCCTGGAGCGTGGGGGAGTACCGCCGGCTGGCCGAGCTCTGCGGACCCGGCACCCGCCTGGTCAACTCCTACGGCCTCACCGAGGCCACCATCGACAGCGCGTTCTTCGAGGGGCCCGTCGACGACCTGGAGGCCGGCGCGATGGTCCCCATCGGCCGGCCCCTGCCCAACAGCACCCTCCACGTCCTCGACGCCCACGGCGAACCCGTCCCGCCCGGCGTGCCCGGCGAACTCTGGATCGGCGGCGACGGCGTCGCCCTCGGATACGCCGGAGACCCCGAGCAGACCGAGGAGCGCTTCGTCACCCGGGCGCTCGGCCGGGGAGTCGGCGCCCGGCCCGAACGGCTGTACCGCACCGGCGACATCGCCCGCTGGGACGCACAGGGCCGGGTCCACCTGCTCGGCCGCACCGACGGACAGGTCAAACTGCGCGGCCACCGCATCGAGATCGGCGAGATCGAGGCGCAGCTCGCCCAGTGGCCCCCGCTCGCCCGGGCCGTCGTCACCGTACGCACCGACACCGGGGGAGACGCGGCGCTCTGCGCCTACTGCGTCCCCGAGCCCGGCGCGGCCCTGGACGTCCGGGCCCTGCGCCGCCACCTGGCGCGCTCACTGCCCTCGTACATGATCCCTTCGCACTTCACCGAGCTGCCCGCCCTGCCGCTGACGGCCAACGGCAAGGTCGACACGGCCGCCCTGCCCGCCCCGCGGGCGGAGGCCGGGGACCGGCCGCACGAGGAGCCCGTGACGCTGTACGAGATCAGCGTCGCCCGCCACTGGAAGACCCTCCTGGGACGCGAACACGTCGGCCTGGAGGACGACTTCTTCGAACTCGGCGGCAGCTCCATCAAGCTCATCGAACTCCTCCACCACCTGCGCACCGAGTTCGGCGTGGGCGTGCCCGTCAGCAGGCTCTACCAGGTCACCACGTTGCACGGGATGGCCGCCACCGTGGAGGACGTCCTGCTCGGCACCACCGCCGACGAACTGCCCCGCCTCACCTTCAACGCCGGACAGGCCCCCGCCCTCTTCTGCTTCCCGCCCGCGGGCGGCCACGGGCTCGTCTACCGCGGGCTGGCCGCCCAGCTCCCCGACTACTCCGTCACCGGCTTCAACTACCTCCCCGGCGACGACAAGGTCAGCCGGTACGCCGACCTGATCGAGGCGGACCGGCCCGACGGCCCCTACCTGCTCCTGGGCTACTCCCTCGGCGGCAACCTCGCCTTCGAGACGGCCAAGGAGCTGGAGCGGCGCGGCCGGGACGTCGCCCACGTCGTCATCCTCGACTCCCGCCGCATCCTCGCCGCGTACGAGCCGGACGCCTCGGGCATCGCCGCCTTCGAGAGCGAACTCGCCGACCACGTACGCAAGCACACCGGCTCCGAGGCCGTCGCCCACGAGACGCTCGCCCACGCGGCCGAATACCTCGCCTTCTGCGGGCGCACCCCCAACACGGGCACGGTCGCCGCGACCGTCAGCGTGATCACCGACGAGGAGAAGACCGCCCTCTACGCCGCCGGGGAGCACGGCACCTGGCACGGCAGCTCCACCGGAGCCACCGCCGTACTGCGCGGCTCCGGTGTCCACGCCGACATGCTCGACGCCAAGCACCTGCCCCGCAACGCGGAGCTGGTGCGCTCCGTCCTGGGGGGAGACGCGGCCCATGGCGGATGACGACCCCACCGACTGGACCAGCAGGGAACGCGCCCCGGGGACCCCGCCCCGCGTCATCGTCGTCGGCGCGGGCGTGGCCGGCCTCGCCACCGGTGTGTACGCGCAGATGAGCGGGGCCAGGACTCGCATCTTCGAGAAGCACGTGCTGCCCGGTGGCTGCTGCACCGCCTGGTCCCGCGACGGCTACCTCTTCGACTACTGCATCGAATGGCTCATCGGCACCGCCCCGGGCAACGACGCCCACCAGGTGTGGAGCGAGCTCGGCGCGTTCGACGGCAAGACCGTCACCAACTTCGAACTGTTCAACAAGGTCGAGGACGCCTCGGGCAGGTCGGTGACGTTCTACAACGACCCCGACCGGCTGGAGGCCCACCTCCTGGAGGTCTCACCCGCCGACGCCCCGCTCATCCGCGCCTTCACCCGGGACCTGCGGCGCTTCATCGACATCGAGCTGTACCCGTTCCTGACCGCGCCCGCGCTCCGGACCGTGGGGGAGCGGGCCCGGACCCTGCGCACGGTGCTCCCCGCCTTCCGGCTGTTCTGGCGGACCGCCGCCACCCCGATGCACGTGTTCGCCGACCGGTTCCAGGACCCGTTGCTGCGCAGGGCGTTCCGCAACATCTTCTTCCAGGACCCCGAGGGCTTCCCGATGCTGCCGTACCTCTTCAACATGGCGGCCGCCCACCACGGCAACGCGGGCTTCCCCCAGGGCGGTTCGCTCGGCCTCGCCCGCTCCGTCGAGGAGCGCTACAGGAGCCTGGGCGGAACGGTCACCTACCGGGCCCGCACCGAACGGATCCTGGTCGAGGACGACCGGGCGATCGGCATCGAACTCCGCAACGGCAAGCAGTACTTCGCCGAGCACGTGGTCTCCGCCTGCGACGGCCACACCACCGTCTACGGGCTCCTGGGCGGCCGGTACACCGGCCCCCGGATCGACAAGCTCTACACCGACCTGCTGCACCGCCCCGGCACCCTCTTCCCCGCCGTCGTCTCCGCCTTCGTCGGCCTGCGCGGCGACCTGGAACCCGAGGAGGCGCACAGCACCACGCACCTCCTCGGCCCGGAGGACGCGGCCCACCTCCCGGGCGCCCTCCAGGACAGCATCGTCGTGCAGGCACGCTCCCGCTACTCCGGCGGCTTCGCACCGCCGGGCCACTCCGTCCTGCACTGCACCTACTTCAGCGACTACGCCCACTGGAAGAACCTCCGCACCAGGGACCGCAAGGAGTACCGCCGGCGCAAGCGCGAAGTCGCCGACTTCGTCCGGGACTTCCTGGAGCGCCGCACCCCGGGCATCGCGGAGCGCATCGACATCGTCGAGGTCGCCACACCGGCCACGACCCACCGCTACACGGGCAACCTCGGCGGCTCCATCCTCGCCTGGAAGGCGTTCTCCGACGCCGACGACGTCGCGGCACGCCTCGTCGGCAAGGACCGGATGCGGCTGCCGGGACTGAGCAACTTCTCCATGGCCGGACAGTGGGTCGGCATGGGCGGCCTGATCCGCGCCGCCTCCACCGGCCGCTTCGCGGTCCAGTACCTCTGCCGCGACCTGGGCCTGGAGTTCCGGGCCTGGGAGAGCAAGGGCGCCGAACCCTGGCATCCGGGGAAGCTGGGGCACCTGCCCCAGCTCGACCGGTGGTCCGCACGGGAGAGCGAGGAAGCGTGAGCGGCGACAGGACAGGGACCCGGCCCGGGGGCGCCCGCCGGCCCCGGGAGACGATGATCATCATCGGGGCCGGTCTCGGCGGGCTCTCCACCGGCTGCTACGCCCAGATGAACGGCTACCGCACCCGCATCCTGGAGATGCACGAGATCCCCGGCGGCTGCTGCACCGCCTGGGAGCGCGGCGGGTTCACCCTGGACGCCTGCGTCAGCTGGCTCCTGGGCAGCGGCCCCGGCAACGAGATGCACCAGATCTGGCTGGAGCTCGGCGCCCTCCAGGGCAAGGAAATCCGGCACTTCGACGTCTTCAACATCGTGCGCGGCACGGACGGCCGGGCCGTCCACTTCTACTCCGACCCCGACCGGCTCGAAGCCCACCTCATCGACATCTCACCCGCCGACGCCCGCCTCGTACGGAAGTTCTGCGCCCAGCTCCGCAGCTTCCGCAAGGCGCTGGCGGTCTACCCCTTCCTCAAGCCCGTCGGACTGATGGGACGCCGGGAGCGGTGGCGGATGCTCGCCTCGTTCCTGCCGTACTTCAACGCCGTCCGCACCACGATCACCGTCCTGATGAGCGACTTCTCCCAGAAGTTCAAGGACCCCCTCCTCCAGGAGGCGTTCAACTTCATCCTGTACGAGAAGCACCCGGCCTTCCCCGTCCTGCCCTTCCACTTCCAGCTCGCCTCGCACGCCAACCTCTCCGCCGGGGTCCCCGAGGGCGGCTCCCTCGGCCTCGCCGAGTCGATCGAGGCCCGCTACCGCCGGCTCGGCGGCGAGGTCTCCTACAACACCAAGGTCGAGACGGTGATCGTCGAGGACGACCGGGCGGTGGGCGTCCGCCTCAGCGACGGCCGGGAGATGCGCGCCGACATCGTCGTGTCGGCCTGCGACGGCTACACCACGACCATGAAGTTCCTGGAGGGCGAGTACCTGGGCGAGGACTACCGCAAGCTCTACACCGAGACCATCCACGAACCCGGCATGGTCTTCCCCGGCTACTTCACCCTCTTCCTCGGCCTCTCCCGCCCCTTCCCGGAGGGAGACCCCTGCACCACCCACCTCCTCGACGGGGCGACGGCCGCGGAGCTGACCGGCATCCGCCACCCCAGCATCAACGTCCAGTTCCGCAGCCGCCACTACCCCGAGCTTTCCCCGGACGGCACCACCGTCGTCTACGCCACCTACTTCTGCGACATCGCCCCCTGGCGAGCCCTGGACGAGGGCCCCGAACAGATCACCCGCACCCGCGGCGGCCAGGAGCTGCACACCCTGCCCGTACGCCACGGGCGCGGCTACTACGCCGCGAAACGGCGGGCCCGCGAGGCACTCATCGGCTTCCTGGAGGAGCGCCACCCCGGACTGCGGGACGCGATCGTCGTCCGGGACGTCTCCAGCCCCCTCACCCAGGTCCGCTACACCGGCAACTACGACGGGACCGTGCTGGGCTGGCAGCCCTTCGTCGAGAGCGGCGAGACCCTGGAGGAGCTGATCAAGAAGCACGGTCCGGGCCTCCCCGGACTGCGCGACTTCTACCAGTCGGGCGTCTGGGCCACCACCGGCGGACTCATCCGGGCCGCCGCCGCCGGACGCCACGTCATGCAGTTCGTCTGCCGCGACGACGGCAAGCCCTTCACCGCGTCGCTCGACCGCACCGCACCGCCACCGACCCACCGGGTCATCCCCGTGCCCGTTCGTCCCGCCGCACCGACGGAGAGGAAGTCATGAAGATCGCGAAATGGGTGGTCCGCGAACACGTCGAAGGAGTCCCCGACGTGGACCGCGTCTACGAGAAGATCGTCGAGAACGTCGACGTGAGGCTCGCCCCCGACGAGATGCTCCTGCGCACCCTGTACGTCTCCGTCGACCCCTACCTCCAGGGCATCGCCCTCGACACCCCGATCGGCCGGCACATGGGCGCCGACTCGATCATGGAGGTGGTGGAGGCGGGACCGCGCGCCGCCCACCGCGTCGGCGACCTCGTCCAGGGCTTCGGGGGCTGGCGCACCCATGTGGTCTCCACCGGCGTCCCCGAACTCTGGCAGACCGGCACGTTCCCCATGGTCTTCCCCGCCTACCGCAGGCTGGACCCCCGGTGGTACGACGACGCCCTGCCGCTCCCGACCGCCCTCAGCGTGATGGGCGGCCCCGGCATGACGGCCTGGGGGACCCTGACCAAGTACATGACGATCAGCCCCGGCGAGACCCTCGTCATCAGCGGGGCCTCCGGGCCGGTGGGCGCCCTGGTCGGGCAGCTCGCCGCGCTCGCCGGGGCCCGGGTGATCGGCACCACCTCCTCCCCGGAGAAGGCGGACTACCTCACCGGGCTCGGGTTCGACGCCGTGATCGTCTACCGCCACGGGGACGGTGCGGACACCGTCGGCGACGCACTCGTCCGGGCCGCGCCCGACGGCGTCGACCGCTACTTCGACAACCTCGGCGGCGCGGTCACCGACGCCGTGTTCCCCCTGCTCAACATCGGGAGCCAGGTGGCGGTGTGCTGGCAGTGGGCGACCCAGGTCGGCAACGAGGCCACCGGTCCCCGGCTCCTGCCCTACCTGATGTTTCCCCGCGCCACCGTCCGCGGCATCTTCTCCCTGGAATGGTTCACCGAACAGAACTGGCAGGACCTCCACACCGAGCTGGGCGGCCGCGTCCGACGCGGCGAGGTCGTCTGCGACCACACCCTGCACCACGGCTTCGACGCGATCCCCGCCGCCTACGGCAGCCTCTACGGCGACCGGGCGGCCAACCGGGGCAAGGTACTCGTCGAACTCTGAACGCGACCCGCCCTCCGTTCGATCCGACGGTGCTGCCCAGGAGGCACGTTGACCACGACCGACCCCACGCGTCCGGCCCCGGTGCCGATGCACCGGCTGTTCTTCGAGGAACCGGGGCCGCCCCGTCCCGCCGAGCTCCCGGGAGGCGACCCGGCCTGGCTGGTCAGCCGGTACGCGGACGTCCGCCAGGTGCTCTCGGACCCCCGGTTCGGCCGGGCGCGGCTGTACGCCCCCGAGGCGCCCGCCCTCTCCGGCGTACCCGACCTCGTGAACAACCCCGACCTGATGTTCAACCAGGACGGCTCCGACCACCTGCGGCTGCGCCGCACCCTGAGGCGCGCGTTCACCCCGCGGGCCGTCGCCCGCTGGCGGCCGTGGATCGCCGCGACGGTGGAGGGGATCCTCGACCGGCTGGAGTCCCGGCCGCAACCGGCCGACGTGGTGGCGGAGTTCGCCCTCCCGCTTCCGGTGGCGGTGATCAGCCGCCTCATGGGGCTCGACGAGTCCGTGTGGGACCGGATGCGGTACTGGAGCGAACACGCCTTCTCCGACGGCACCCACGAGCGCGAACAGGTCGCGGCGGCCCTCAAGGAGTTCAGCGCGTTCGGCGCGCACCTGCTCGCGGAGCGGCGCAGCACCCCGGGCGAGGACCTGGTCAGCGGGCTCGTCACGGCGGCCGACGAGGAAGGCGGCGTTCCCGAGGCGCAGTTGGTCAGCCTCGTGTGCGGGCTGGTCGTCGGCGGCCACGACAGCACGATGACCATGCTCGGCAACGCGCTGCTCTACCTGCTGGGCGAACGCCGCGAGACCTGGCCCCGCCTCGGCGCCGACGAGGAGGCCGCCGGGCTCCTCGTGGAGCGCCTCGTCCACCTCGTCCCGCTGGGCGACGACCGGGGCAGCACCCGCCACGCCGCCGAGGACGTCGAGGTCTCGGGCGTGAGGATCCCGGCGGGCGCGATCGTGATCGCCGACTGCGGCATGGCCAACCGCGACCCGGAGGTCTTCCCGCCCGCCACCCTGTACGACCTGTTCGCCCCGCTGGAGGCCCCGACGCTCTCCTTCGGCGCCGGCCCCCACTACTGCCTCGGCGCCTGGCTGGCCCGCACGGAGCTCCAGCTCGCCCTGCACCGCCTGGCCGCCCGCTTCCCGGAACTGCGCCTGGCCGACCCCGTCGACGCGGTCGTGTGGCGGACCGGGACGACCTCCCGCAGCCCGCGGCGGCTCGGCGTCAGGTGGTAGGACCGGTGCGGGGCCCGGCGCTCACCGGGCCCCGCACCGGGGGTCACCAGTCGTGGACGGTTCCGTCGTGGAGCCGGTTGACCGGCAGGTACGCGGCCTCGTACGGGTGGGCGGCGGCCAGCTCCTCGTCCAGCTCGACCCCGATACCGGGCGTCTCGCCCGGGTGCAGATGGCCGTCGGTGAAGGTGTACGCGTGCCGGAACACCGCCTCGGTGAGCGGGGTGTGGCCGGAGTACTCCTGGATGCCGAAGTTGTGCACGGCGAGGTCCAGATGGACGGCGGCGGCCATCCCGACCGGGGAGATGTCCTCGGGGCCGTGGATCGCGCTCCTGATCTGGTACTGCGCGGCGAAGTCGAACAGCTTGCGCAGCGGGGTGACCCCGCCGAAGTGGGTCACCGCCGAGCGCACGTAGTCGATCAACTGCTCGGTGATCAGCGCCTGGTAGTCGTACACCGTGTTGAACACCTCGCCGACGGCCAGCGGTGTGGTGGTGGAGCGGCGCACCAGGCGCAGCGCCTCCTGGTTCTCGGCCGGGGTGCAGTCCTCCAGCCAGAACGGCCGGTAGGGCTCCAGGTCCTTGCCGAGCCGGGCGGCCTGGATCGGGGTGAGCCGGTGGTGGACGTCGTGGAGCAGGGGCAGTTCGGCGCCGAACTCCGCGCGCACCGCCTCGAAGACGGCCGGCACATGGCGCAGATACGCGGCGGTGTCCCAGTCCTCGACCAGGGGGCGGGCCTGCTGGTGGAGGACCGGCGCGCCGGTGTCGTCGGTGTCCACGACCCCGTACACGGCCTTGAGGCCGGGGATGCCGGACTGGACGCGGACGGCCGGGTAGCCCTCGGCGAGCCGGGCCCGTACGGAGTCGAGCAGCTCGGGTATGTCCCGGCCCCCCGCATGGCCGTACGTCCCGACGCGCTCCCGGCTCGCACCGCCCAGCAGCTGGTACAGCGGCAGCCCCGCGGCCTTCGCCTTGATGTCCCACAGCGCCACGTCCACGGCGGCGATGGCGGCCATCGTCACCGGGCCGCGCCGCCAGTAGGCGCCCCGGTACAGCGACTGCCAGGTGTCCTCGACGCGGTGCGGGTCGAGCCCGATCAGCAGCGGGACGACATGGTCGGCGAGATAGCTGACGACGGCCAGCTCCCGCCCGTTGAGGGTGGCGTCGCCGAGGCCGGTGAGCCCCTCGTCGGTCGTCAGCTTCAGGGTGACGAAGTTGCGGCCGGGGCTCGTGACGACGACCTTCGCGTCGACGATCTTCATGCGCGTGTGCTCTTTCCGCAGGTGGGGTCGGATGTCGGGGAGTGGGGTTCAGCCCTTGCTGGCGCCGGACGTCAGCCCGGCCACCAGGTACTTCTGGCCGAGGACGGCGGCGAGGACGACCGGCACGGTGATGAGGGAGGCGGCGGCCATCAGGCCGCCCCAGTCCGTGCTCGCGTAGGAGATGAAGTTGAACAGGGTGACCGGAACGGTCTGTGTCCGGTCGTCGGAGAAGACCAGCGCGAACATGAAGTTGTTCCAGCTGAAGACGAAGGCCAGCAGCGACGCGGTCGCCGTTCCGGGGGCCGCGAGCGGCAGCGAGATACGCCAGAACGCGCCGAACGCGCTCAGGCCGTCGGTGCGGGCGGCCTCCTCCAGCTCGACGGGCAGCCCCGCGAAGAAGCTGATCATGATCCACATGATCAGCGGCACCGAGACGAACATATGGCTGAGGATCAGCACCGTGTAGGAGCCGACCAGGCCCATCCGCGCGAACAGGTAGTACCAGGGCACGAGCAGCGAGATCGCCGGGACGATGCGCGCGACGAGGATCACGGAGCCGGTGCGGTGCAGGGAGAACCGGCCCACCGCCCAGGCGGCCGGGACGGCGATCACGGCCGAGAGCACCGTCGAAACCACCCCCACCAGCAGGGAGTTGCCCATCGACCGCACGATCTGCCCGGCCTCGACGACCGCGCGGAAGTTGTCCAGCGTCGGGGTGAACCACAGCCCGACCGAGGGGTCCGTGACCTGGACGTTGGTCTTGAAGGCCGCCGCGAACATCCACACGAGCGGCAGCGCGAAGACGAGCGTCACGGCGGTGATGGCGATACCGCGCAGCCAGGAACCGTAGGGCCGCCCGCGCCGGGGCCGCGCGGGGGAGAGGGTGGCACTCATGCGTTCTTCCTTCCGCCCCGGCGGCGCAGCAGCACCACGACACCGATGATGAACAGGGTGAACAGGACCAGGACGGCCGCGGCCGACCCGTACTCCTGGTAGTCGAAGGTGAGCCCGTAGGCGTAGACGTTGAGGGTCTCCACCTCGAAGTCGGAACCCCCGCCCGCGCCCTTGGTCGCGTAGAGGATGTCGAACGTCTTCAGCGCGTCGACCGCGCGCAGCACCAGGGCGGTGGCGAGCGTCGGCCCCAGCATCGGCAGCACGACGTACCGGAAGCGCTGCCAGGCGTTCGCCCCGTCGACCAGGGCGGCCTCCTCCGGTTCCTCGGGCAGCGTGGCCAGCCCGGCGAGGAGCAGCAACGTCATCATCGGCGTCCACTGCCACACGTCGACGAGCATCAGCGTCGGCAGCGACTGGCCGACCGAGCCGAGGAACTCCTGCCGGGGTACGCCGACCGCTTCCAGCAGATGGTTGGCGATGCCGTTGGTGGGGTCGAGGATCAGCAGCCACAGGATGCCGATCGCGACGGGCGTGGCCAGCAGCGGGATGATGAGCACGGTCCTTACCCACCGCATCCCCGTGAACGGCTTGCGCATCAGCATCGCCAGGGCGAGCCCGAGCACGGTCTCCAGCACCACCGCGCCCACCGTGAACACCAGGGTGCGGCGGGCGGCGGGCCAGAACCTGCGGGTGTCGCCCAGGGCGTCGCCGAAGTTGCGCAGACCGATGGGGGAGCTGTCGGCGTTCACCGCCCCGAAGGCGTCGGTGAGGCTGAGGTCGAGCGTGAAGACCAGCGGGAAGACGATCATCAGGCCGACGAAGACCACCGCCGGGGTGAGCATCGCCCACTTGAGCCGCCGGTTGGCCTGCTCGAAGGTCCGCCGCCGGCGTCCGGTGGCGGGCCGTGCGGGGCTCGGCGTGCGGGCGGCTCCGGCGGTCCCGGTGGTCCGGGTGGCGGGCATCAGGACTCCTTGTGGCGGTTGTCGCGGACGAGGAAATCGGCGAACTCCGCGTCCGCGTCACGCACGACCGGCCGCACGGACTGACCGAGGATGCCCGCGACCAGCGGGCGGCCGACGATGTCCCGGGCCCGGCCGACCTGGAGGACGCGCGGCCGGTCGTGGCCAACGCCCCGCTCCGCGTTGATCCGCATGGCTTCGGCCAGCTCCGGCGGGAAGGCGGACAGGGTCTTCGGGTCGGACCACACGGAGGAACGGGCGCCGGGTATGCCCTCCTGCTGGAGCGCGGCCGACATCTCGGGACCGGCGGCCCACCGGATGAACTCCCAGGCCTCGTCGCGCAGTCGGGAGAAGGCGTTGATGCCGAGGCTCCAGGACGGGATGTTGTGCGGCTTCGCCCCGGCCGGACCGGCCGGGAAGGGCGCGAAGCCCACGGTCTCGCGCACCCGCGATACCTTCGGATCGAGGAAGTTGCTGTAGACCGCGTCGGCGTCGACGAAGAAGGCGGCCTTGCCCTGCGCGAAGATCGGCATGGCCTGTTCCAGGCTCATGTTGGTGGCCCCGGGCGGCCCGGAGCCGGCCAGCAGCCGGCCGTAGTACTCGTAGGCGGCTGTCGCCTCGGGGCTGCCGATCCCCGACTTCCCGTCCACGACGAAGTCACCGCCGTGCGAGTAGAGGAAGCTCGACCACTGGGACACCGCGCCGCTGCGCTGCCCCCGTCCGACGTAACCGTAGAAGCCCTCCTTCCGCCGGGTCAGCTCCCGTGCGCCCTCCATCAGGGCCGCCAGGGTGCGCGGCGGCCCGCCCAGTTCCTCCACCAGGTCCTTGCGGTAGTAGAGGGCGGGGCGTTCGGTCACCACCGGGACGCTCAGCACCTTCCCGGCCGTGACCGACGCCTCGCGCGGTGCGTCCTGGAAGTCGTCCCAGGCGAACTGCTGGTCCGCGACCCGGTCGCTGAGATCGGCGAGCCAGCCGTTGTGGCCGAACAGCAACTGCTCCTGGAGCGCGCGGACCATCATCACGTCCACGTCCGTGCCCGACGCGTTGAGCTTGACGTTGTAGCTCCCGGCGAGCTGGTCGGCGGTGAGCAGCGTCATCGAGACCCGCCGCCCGATCCGCTCCTCGAACTCCGTGACGCGGCGCTCGACCGCCTGGGACCAGACGTGGTTGATCGCCATGATCCGCAACGGCGCGTCGGCCGAGGGCCTGCCGCTCCCGCCCGAACAGGCGCTCAGCACTCCCGCCCCGGCGGCCGACGCGGCGAGCCTGCCGAAGGCGCGCCGGCTCAGGGGTCGGCTGCTCGTGGACATCCTCGTCCTCGTTTCTCTGCGGTACGTGTTTCCGGCCGACCCCGGGAACGGGGCTGGTCCAACCTGGTCCAACTGGTAGGACCAGTTGGTCTACGCGGGACCGTAACAGCAGGGAAACCTCTCCGACCAGACCTCGAAGCGAAGATCCCACGGACCGGACGGGCGAATTCCGCCCCGGCCCGATGGGCGGGGGCTACCGCCCCGAAGCGGTCCGGCGGCCCTCGGTCTGCCCGAGCAGCGTCTCGATGTGGTTGCGCGCCATCGTGTCGACCTGGACGTCGAGATCGGGCCCGTACGTCCGCAGGCCCAGCATCAGGTGCTCCCGCATCCGCGCGCAGGCCAGCTCCACGTCCCGTGCCTCGACCGCCTCGAAGATCTCCGGGTGGTGCGGTACCCCGGGTTCCCCGATCGACGGATCGGAGTTCGAGCGGAGCATCATCTCGAACATCATCCCGCCGATCGACGACAGCATGATCCGCAGCACCGGGTTCTTGCTGGCCACCGCGATGGCTTCGTGGAAGTCCATGTCCGCCTGGGCCTTCACCACGACATCCGTCGCCGACTCCAGGGCGTCCCGGGCGACCCGCATCGCCGTGATGTCCTCGTCCGTGGCCCGCTCCGTCGCCAGCCGGACCATCTCGACCTCCAGCGGGATCCGGGCCTCGATGAGCTGCCGGACCGTGGGCCGGCCCGCCCGGTACAGCGCGTCGTACCCCCGGGCCTGCCCGGACGACTGCTCGCGGACGAAGGAGCCACGCCCCGGAGCCACTTCGATCAGATGCTGGGCCTCCAGCCGCCGCAGCACCTCGCGCACGACGTTCCTGCTGGCGCCGAACTGGGCGGCGAGCTCCCGTTCGGAGGGGAGCTTGGTCCCGACGGCGATCTGACCGGAGCGGATGTCGTGCTCCAGCTCACGGGCGATGCGCTCCGTCAGGAGCCCGCGCCGGGCGGGGTCCGCGACCGGACCCGGCCGCGCGGACCCCGACGGGGAGGAGGAGGCGGACGGCTGCATGATCGCAGCGTACAGGCCGGTCGGGGCCGCGCGGGCCTCTCCGGCACCGCCCCGGGGGCGAGGGGGCGGCGCGTTGGCCGGAGGCCGGAACGGGCCCCGCGCACCGCCGGACACCGGGCCGACACATCGCGTGGGTTCGGCGCGATCCGTCCCCTTCGCGCCGAGCTCGCACCGCTCTCGCCCTCTGGCCCCGCCTCCGGCGGTGCCGCGATACTGCGACGAGCCGTCGACCCGAAAGGACCCACGTGACCCCCTCACCCTCCGCCACCACCCGGCTCGGCCTCGGCGGCGTTGCGCTCCTGCTCGTCCTCGCGGGCTCCGCCCTGCCCGCCGCCGCGTCCCCGGCGGACACCGCGGGCGCCCCCACGGCGACGACGGTCGAGGAGCAGCGCCTCGAACGGACCGCACCGCGGGAGATCCTGCGCCGCAGCGGATTCGACTCCCTCGCCCCGCGCTTCGAGCGTGCCCTGCGGGGCTCCGGCGACTACGCGCAGGCCGAGCGGACGGTGACCCGCCACGCCTCGGCGCTGTGGCGGCGCGCCGTGGACCGCGCCCAGGGCCGGGGGCCCGCCACCGGCGACCTGAGCCGGGGCGACGACCGCCCGCTGTACTGGGCCCGCCTCGCGCTCAGCACCGAACTGCGCGCGTGGACACCCCGGTTCGAGCTGAGCGACCAGCAGCGCACGGCCCTGCACACCGCCCTGGAGACCTCCTCGCGCGGCCAGGACGACATCCGCTTCCCGGGGCACCGGGTGAAGCGGGTCCTCGTCACCGGCTTCGACCCGTTCACCCTGGACAGGGACGTCCGGATCGGCAACCCCTCGGGCGCGAGCGCGCTCGCCCTGGACGGCACCCTGGTGCGGACCGCCGACGGGCCGGCCCGGATCGAGACGGTCGTCTTCCCGGTGCGATGGGCGGACTTCGCGGAGGGAGAGGTGGAGCGGGTCCTCGCCCGGCAGCTGCCCCGCCTGGACCTGTTCACCACCGTCAGCCAGGGCCGCCAGGGGCGCTTCGACGTGGAGCGCACCAACGGCGCCTGGCGCGGTGGCTTCCCCGACAACGAGAACACGGCGAGCACCGGGACCGTGCCCGTCGACGACCCCGGCTCCCAGCCGCAGTGGACGACGACCACGCTCCCCTACCGGCAGCTCACCGCGGCGGACTCGGGCCGCTTCCCGGTGTACGACAACACCCAGGTCACCGAGATCCCGGCGGGTGGCACGCAACCGGTGACCAGGCCGGACGGACCCACGCCCGGCTCGGCGGCGCGGGCCGGTGGCGGCGGCGACTACCTCTCCAACGAGATCGCCTACCGGGCCACCCTGCTGCGCGACCGGCTGGGGCTGCCCGACCTGGCCGGCGGTCATCTCCACACCCCGGTGCTCCAGTTCGGCGCGGAGAACACGGACCCGCGGACCGGCACGGTCACCGACCCGGACTTCGAGCGCAACCGGGCGGACATCGTCGGCCAGGTGAGGGAGCTGGTGAGGACGGCGGCGGCGAACACGCCCCCGCGAGGCCAGGGGCTGTCCCGCCGGGAATCGCGGGACGCCCCATAGGGCTGTCGTCAAACTGCCGCCTGCCGGGCGGGGCCCGCGGCGTCGCCGGCAGTCGGAGGGCGGGCCCGCCCCACCGGGCGATCGCCGCCCGCCCTTCCCGCGCCGCCGGACCCTACGGTTTCGACCGCACCACGGGCACCCCGGTCCGGATGTCAGAGCCGTTCGATCCAGATGTCGCGGAATCTCGGATTCTCACCGGGGTCCCCGTGGTCCTGCAGCCTGATGTGGCCGGGTGCGGGGCCCTCGGGGCGGCCCGCACCGGTCGGCCCCGGGATGGCGACGTCTCGGTGGACCGTCCTGCCGTTCCACCGGAGGGTCACCCGTGCGTCCTCGACCTTCGTGCCGTCCCCGTCGAAGCGTGCCGCCCGGAACTCGATGTCGTAGGTCTGCCAAGTGCCGGGTGCTGTGGCCGCGTTGACGTCGGGGGCCTTGCGCAGGTAGATCGAACCGGCGTCGTTGTCGGCCGGTGCGTCGATCCCGAAGGACTCCAGGATCTGGAGTTCGTACCGTTCCTGGATGTAGACCCCGCTGTTCCCCCGGGCCTGTCCGGTGACGTCCGGCGGGTAGTGGGGCTGGTACCACTCGGCGTGCATCCGGAAGTCGCCGTACCGCTCCTTCGTACGGATGTCGCCGCCCAGGGACTCCATGGACCCGTTCGCCACCGGCCACTTCGCCGGGCCGCCGTCGTTCGACTCCCAGGCGTCGAGGTCCGTGCCGTCGAAGAGGGTGGTGCGCTTCGTCGGGGTGACGGTGAGGTTGTCGAGGTTCACATGGCCGTCGTCCTCGGGTTCGTAGGCGTACGTGATCGTGTTCGCGCCCTTGCGCAGCGGCACCGATTCGGTGTGGGTCGCCCATGTGTTCCAGGCGACGGTGGAGTTCAGCCAGATCTGCTTCCACCGCTCGCCGTTGACGTACAGGGTCATCGACCGGGGAGTGGGCTGGGGGTCGGCGTTCTGGCCGTTGGCGTAGCGGAGCGCCAGGTCGTGCTTCCCCTTCTTGCCGGCCCGTACGGCGAAGGTGGTGCGGGAACCCGGCTCCCAGTTGTTGTCGACGAAGCCGCTGCCGGAGTAGCCGGAGTGGTTGTCGTTGAACTTGGTGCCGCCGGACAGGGACGCTGACTCCGCCTCGTACACCGGCGGCGCCTTCGACCCGTCGGGCAGGGTGTTCAGGCTGTACCAGGCCTCGGTGCTCCACAGTTCCGCCCCGGACTCCGCGGCGAAGGGGCGCGGGGACCGGACGTGCACCACGTGGCCGGGGCGCAGACCGTCCATGGTCAGCGTCACGGTCCTACGGTCCTTGGAGAGCGTCGCCGAGGTGACGTCGAGGGTCTCCTCGCCGACCTTCGGGCCGCCGTAGCGCGGGGTGGCCACGTAACGCCACTGCTGGACCTCGTACGTGGAGGCCAGGTCCTCGGCGGTCTCCGCGGAGAGCGGCTGCGTGTACTCGATCGCGAAGCCGCCGTCCACCGCCCGCATGGCGCGCATGTCGAAGGCCTCGTCGCCGGTGAGCGTGAGCTTCTGGAGGCCGAACTTGAGCTTGCCCTCCTGGCCCCAGTTCCCCGCGTCGCCGATGCCGCCGGCGTAGATCGCCCCGTCCGGGCCGAGACTGATCCGGTTGACCCCGGCCTCCAGGCCCTGCGTCATCCGGAACACCGCG
This sequence comes from Streptomyces griseus, assembly GCF_900460065.1. Lineage (GTDB taxonomy): Bacteria > Actinomycetota > Actinomycetes > Streptomycetales > Streptomycetaceae > Streptomyces > Streptomyces griseus. The sequence continues at coordinate 234,258 of NZ_UAVD01000029.1, forward strand.
CCCTGGTACTCACCGCCGACCTTCTCCAGGTAGGCCCGCTGGAGGCCGCCGTAGGTCACGTCGCCGAAGACCATCTGCCCGGCGAAGGGGCCTTCGGGCAGGAGGAGGGGGTTGCTCGGCGAGTTGGAGATCTCGCCGTGCGGCAGCCAGAGGACGGGCTCGGTCACCGGCCGGTCGTCGTAGACGCCGTCCGGGTTGGTGTGGTGGTTGTAGAAGGCGCCCTGCTCGATCCGGACCAGCTTCGACGTCGGCACGTACGCGCCCTGGTTGTCGGTGGCGAAGATCTCGCCCTCCGGTCCCCGGCCGAGGCCGTTCGGGGTGCGCAGGCCCCCAGCCACGTACGACACCTTGCCGGTCTTCTTGTCGATCTTGAGGGTGGAGCCGCGGTTGGGCACGTTCTGCGGGTCCTGGGTCGCGCCCCCGGGAACCATGGCGATGCCCGTGCTGACGTAGAAGTGCCCCTTCTCGTACAGCAGCCCGAACGCGAACTCGTGGTAGTTGCCGCCGAACGGCCAGGTCGCGATCCGGCGGTACTCGTCGGTGACCTCGTCACCGTCCTCGTCGACCAGGGTGGTCAGGCCGTCCTTCTCGGAGACGTAGATCGTGCCGTCGACGTACGTGAGGCCCATCGGCTCCAGCAGGTTCTCGGCGACCAGCTTCTTGGTCACCTTCGACGGGTCGGTGTTCCCGGTGACGTTGTCGAGCAGATACACCTGCCCGAGCTCGCTCTCCCGGCTGCCGCCCCAGGTGCTGACGGCCAGCCGGCCGTCCGGCAGCCAGTCCATGCCGGTGACCTGCGGTTCGAAGCCGTCGGGACGCAGGTCGGTGAGTGTGTAGTCGGGGTGCACCCCGGCCAGCGGCAGGCTGTCGCCCGGTGACTCGTCGATGCCCTCGCACAGCTTGCGGCCCGGGGAGGTGACCCGGGTGACGTCGGCGTCGGTGCTCAGCACCGAGGTGGGCACGACGGTGTACGCGTCCGATCCGGGTGGCCGCCACTCCAGCAGGAGGCGCTGGTCGTACTCGCCGTCCCAGTGGTCGATGCGCAGCGCGTGCTGGCCCTCGGTCAGCTCGGCCGAGCCCTCCTTGGGCTGGGCGCCGTGCTTGCCCCCGTTGTCGATGATCTCCGTGCCGTCGATGATCAGCCGGGATCCGTCGTCGCTGGTGATGCGGAAGTCGTACGTCCCGGCCGACTCGACCTTCAGGTACGCGGTGACCTCCGTGACGAACTTGCCGCTCAGCCCGAAGTCATCGGCGGTGGTCCAGTCGATGGTCGGCTTCAACTCGTCGACGTTCGGCGTCTGTCCGGGCTTGAGCGTGCAGAAGTCCTCCAGGGCCATCTGCACGTCGAAGACCCGCATGGTCACACCCGGTTGCTGCGGCGGTATGTCGGGGGCTGGGCGTCGGCCCGACCCTGGACGAGGGTGGAGAGGACCACGGCTGAGACGAGTACGGCCAAGCGCCGCATGGGCCTGCCTCCTTGGGGGCCGAGGCAGCCGGCGGTCGGTGGCTGACGGGCTGCCGCACACCAGTGAAGGGCAGCGCTCACGGAAAAGGCAACAGGACGGTAAGCGCTTTCTCTCTATCGTTGGAAAATGATGCACGGTCGGGCGCCGGAGGGGCTCGGATTCCGCCGCGCCGGGAGCGCCTCGTCGGGATGCATCGGCTGTGGCAGTGCACGGGTGACCAGGAGTAGGCGGTGAGACCGACCCCGGATCCCGAAGTGACCCGGGCAGGAAGCGCTGTCTCTCGGTACGCTTCTCCGTGCTGCCGCATCGAGCCGGACGCGCTGCGGACGGCCGGGGGCCGGCTCGCCGAGCGGCGCACGTCATGCGAACGGGGCCCGGACCGGCTCGGCGGCCATCCGCTCGACGCTTCCGGTGCGCCGGAGCAAGGAGGTCCGTCGTGACCGGCCGTTTCGGCACGCACGCCGCGTTCACCCGGGAACGCCTCTGCTCCGGCTATGTCCTGCTGTACCGCATCGACCCGGACGTCGGATTCGTCTTCGGGAAGGGCGCGATGCACTGCCGGACCCGCTGCCGCTTCCGGCGCTGAATTTCCGAAGACCGCCGATCGCGCGGTTGAACGCCGCGACCTGGAAAGGGCGTCGGGCGACTGTGCCGACCCAGGGGAAGCACTGGGCGGCGAACGCGCCCCGAGAAAGCCGCAGAGTGAATCCGGCGTACGCGCGGTGTTTCCCGACGAGATCCGCGAGCCGATGAAAAATCAACCGGCCGCGTTATGCTCCCAGGGTGCCGGGGCCCGATCGGGTGCCCCATTCCCTGTCATTCTCACGTCCGGAGGAAACATGGCGACGCAGGCGATAGTGGTGGGCGAGTACGGAGGACCGGAGGTTCTCGAACTCTCCCCGACCGAGGTCCGCTTACCGGGACCCGGCGAGATCCGGGTGGACGTGGAAGCGGTGGGGGTGAACTTCAAGGACATCTACCAACGCACCGGCGTCTCCGCCCCGGAGGTGCCGTTCGTGCCCGGCCTGGAGGGCGCGGGAAGGGTCGAACGGCTCGGCGAGGGAGTCACCGCGCTCGCCGTGGGACAGCGGGTCGCCTGGGTGGACGCCCCCGGAAGCTATGCGGGCCAGGTGGTCCTCCCCGCCGAACGCGGCATTCCGGTACCCGATCCGGTCCCCACCGACGTCGCGGCCGCCGCGCTGGCCCAGGGCGTCACGGCCCACTTCCTGACGCACTCCACCTACCCCGTGAAGGCCGGTGAGAGCGTACTGATCCACGCGGCGGCGGGAGGTACCGGATTGCTGCTCGTCCAGCTCGCCAAGCACCTCGGCGCCCGGGTCGTCGCCACGGTCTCCACCGAGGAGAAGGAGAAGCTTGCCCGCGGGGCCGGGGCCGACGAAGTGATCCGCTACGACGGACTGAGCTCCGCCCGGACCTCCGCCGAGGTCCGCCGGCTGACCGGGGGCCAGGGCGTCGACGTCGTGTTCGACGGGGTGGGCGCGGCTCCCGTGGCCCGCCCCCGGCGGAGGCCGTCGCCGCCGACGGGGGCGGTAAGGTGCGGAGCCGTGCGCGCGGCGATGGCCCGGCCCGGCAACCGGCCCCGTGGCCCGCCGAGTTCCGCACGGAGACCGCAGAGACGAGTGAGGCCCTCTTGACCGCCGCCGGGGACACCACCGACCTGCCCTCGTCGGAGGACGGCGATGACACCGCCACCTCCGTCGGGGCGATCCTCGTGGCCAGCTTCCCGCTGGCCCCCGGGCAGTGGCTTCCCGCGCACAGCCACACCCACCACCAACTGGCCTGGACCCGCAGCGGCGTGCTGGGCGTCGGAGTGGCCGACGACTACTGGGTCCTGCCGCCCCACCGCGCCCTGTGGCTGCCCGCCGGCGTCGTCCACCGGACCGGCGCCACCCACGACGCCGTGCTGTGCAGTCTCTACCTCGACCCGGAGCGCTGCCGCCTCGACTGGACCGAGCCCACGCCGGTCGGGGTCGACCCGCTCCTCGCGCAGCTGATCGGCTACCTGGACCGGGACGACCTCAAGGAGGGTGCGCGGCTGCGGGCCGAGGCCGTCGTACTGGACCTGCTGACCCCCCTGCCGGTCACCCCGCTCGACGTCCCGCACCCCAGCGACGACCGGGTGCGCGCCGTGGCGAACGCGCTGCTGCGCGACCCGGCGGACGGACGCAGCCTGGAGGCGCACGCCCGGGCTGTCGGCGTGAGCCGCCGGACCATGACCCGGCTGTTCGTCCAGGACACCGGCATGCACTTCGACCGCTGGCGCACCCATCTGCGGCTGCGTGCCGCGCTGCCGCTGCTCGCCGAGGGCCGTCCCGTGTCGCACGTCGCGCACTCCGTCGGGTACGCGACGGCGAGCGCGTTCCTCGCGGCCTTCCGGCGCACCCTCGGCACCTCCCCGGGGCGCTACCTCAGGGGCCACCTCGACCCGGGCACGGGCGCCGCAGAGGCCGAGGACGACTGAACCCACGGGCCCCGGCGGGCGGGGGAATTCGTGGCCCGCTCCCCGACCGGCAAGAGCAATATGAGTGCTTGACCGGCTACGCAGCGCAGTTTACGTTCAGTGCATGTTGTTGAAGTGAATCCGCTTGCGCTCATCCCGGAGGGGCAATGAACCTCAGTACGCGGCAAATTGAGATTCTGTCTCTCATTGCCAAGGGGCATCGTGACAAAGAGATAGCAAAGCATCTCGGCATGTCCGTTCGCACGGTTGATTCCCATCTGCAGCGCCTTTACGACCGGTACGGCGTACGGAGCCGAGCGGCCATTGTCGCCAAATGGCTGCTGGAAGGCGGCACCCCGATGTCCCCGGAATGCGCCACCCCTGTGGGCGCGGTGCCGGCGCGGCGATAGGCGGCGACCAACCTCGTACGCGCGGGGATCGCCGCACCGCGGCCCGTCGGCTTCACACCGGGACCGCGACGACCGCCGCTTTGGGCGGAGGCCGCGCCTGTTCACGTTCGGCGCGGCGGAGCCGCCCCACTGACGCCACCTCCACCCGCACCCCGGGCGAAGGTGCCCTCCCTACTTTCTGACATGATGTTGTAAAGTATGCTCCGTCAAGCGGCCGGGGGAGCCCGTGTCCCGCACAGCCCGGCCGGACGTAGGCGACATCGCCCACACCCTCCAGACCGGCCGGAGGGGCTCGCCGAGGCGCTGCGCGGCGACGACGGCGTCCAGGGCGACACCGGCGGCCAGTGCCACCGAGGTCGCCGATCACATTCAGGAGTGGTTCGAGGCGGGTGCCGCCGACGGCTTCACCGTCATTCCGCCCTACCTGCCCGGCGCGCTGGACGACTTCGTGGATCTGGTCGAGCCCGAGCTGGACAGGCGCGGGCTGCGGCGGGCGGCCCGGGACGGCGAGACGCTGCGCCGGCGGCTCGGACTGGAGCGCCCGGCGCATCGGGCCCCGGCCCGTCGCCTCTTGGCGGTGTTCGGACCGGGGGAGGACGGCATCGCGGCCGGCCCCGCCCGGGTGCGGGGACGGCCGCGATGCCGTGCACGACGCGCGCCGGCCCGGTCGCGCCACCGCGCGACCGGGCCGGCTCCCTCGATGTCTACGGGCGTGCGGGCTCGTGCGTGTCCGGCTGGGGTTCGTCGGACCCGGTCGGCACCTTGCCCAGCAGCGTGCCCACGAAGACCGCCCCGACCACGATGAAGCCCGCGGCGACCATCATGCCGAACGAGAATCCCTCCGTGGCGGCGCGCACGGACCCGTCCGACTCCGTCAGCGAATCCGTGCGACGGGTGGCCAGCATGACGAGCACCGCCACACCGGAGGCGCCGCCGATCTGCTGCACCGAGCTGAAGAGCGCCGACCCGAGACCGGCGTTCTCCCCGGTCGTGCCGGAGACTGCCGCGATGCTCAGCACCGGCAGGCTCAGTCCGCAGCCGAGGCTGGTGACCAGCATGCTCGGCAGGATCCCGGTGACGTAGTCGTCGCCCGCCTCGATGCCGGACATCATCACGAACCCGACGGCGGTGATCAGGAAGGAGACCACGAGGCTCTGGCGGAATCCGAACTTCATCACCACGCGGGAGGAGAGCCACATCCCGGCGAGGAGGGCGACGCAGAAGGGCATGTACGCGAACCCGGCCTTGAGCGGCCCGTAGCCCACGACCGTCTGCAGGTGGATCATCAACAGGAAGGCCATCGCGAAGAGGGCCGCGGAGAAGATCAGGGTCGAGACGTTGGCGACGGCGCGCGTCCGGTTGGAGACGAACTCCAGGGAGACCAGCGGGTCTTCCGTGCGGGACTCGACCACGACGAACACGACGGCCAGGACCACGGCGAGGATCAGGGACCCGTAACTGGTCACATCGTGCCAGCCGGACTCACCGGCCTGGAGGAGGCCGTACACCAGGGCCACCACGGAGAGCGTGCCCAGAACGGCGCCCGGTACGTCCAGGCGGGTGCTCTTGGAGGCCCGGCTCTCGCCGATGAGGCGGGGGAGCAGAACGAGCGCCACCAGGGCCACCGGCAGGTTGATGAAGAAGATCCAGCGCCAGGAGGCGAGCCCGGTCAGCGCTCCGGAGATCACCAGGCCGAAGGTGCTGCCCAGCCCGGCGATGCCGCCCCAGATGCCGAGCGCCCTGGCCCGCTCCTGGGTGCTCGGGTACAGCAGCGTGATCAGCGACAGGGCCGCCGGGCTCGCCATGGCCGAGCCCGCACCCTGGATGATCCGTCCGAGGACCAACTGCCAGGGCTCCTGGGCGAGCCCGCACAGGAGGCTCGCCGCGCCGAAGATCGTGACGCCGAGGAGGAAGATTCGGCGTCGGCCCAGCAGGTCGGCCATGCGGCCGAACAGGAGCAGCAGCCCGCCGAACGAGAGGAAGTACGCGTTCACCACCCAGGCCAGGCCCGCGGAGCTGAAGCCGAGGTCGTCCCGGATGCTGGGGAGCGCGACGCTCACCACGTTGTCGTCCAGGATGAGCATGAACTGGACGAAGCAGAGCACGACCAGAACCAGTCCGCGGCGATTGGCGCCGCGGGGCGAAAGAAGTGTCGACGTCATGCCACGCATCCCGTAGTCGAGGGATCCACCGCGGACTTGTCACAGGAGCGCGGTTCTCGGCAGCGGTAGAGGAGAGGCATGTCTTCAGGCTAGGTATTTACCTGTCTGGCCGCGATGCTTTACTGGGACACATGATAGCGAGATGGGGCCATCGTGTGCGATCTTCGTGCGGGCCCCTGGCAGGTCAGTGCCGCGCGCCGGCCAACAGCCCCGCCAGGATGGTCTCCAGCTCTTGACGGTGGGTGCTCTCCGATTTCCCGGTGCGCTCGGTCCGTTCGACGGCGGCCCGGTTCTCCAGGGGCAGGGCGGTGGCCGGCCGCACCCGTCCTGAGGGCCGTGCCGTCCGGAAGCTGGTACGTGCACGCGCTCGCGCGCAGACCTGACGCGCCCTCAGTGCACGGCGACGCGGTGGGGCCCGTGCTCGGCAGCGCGCCCGACCGGCTCGTGGTGGGGAAGTCCTTCGGAGACACCGTCCTCAGCTGCCCGCACCGCGGGCGCCCCGTGCTGCTCCGGGTCGCCCAGGCGCCGGCGGTGCTGCACGAGCACCCCGCCGACCCGCGGGCCGAGTCCGGGGCCTGACACGCGCCCGCGGGCCGTGCTCGCGGCGGTCGCGCAGGCCGGGGGCACGTGGCCGGTGGGCCACGGATCCCCGGCCGAAGCCCAGGACGTCACGGGCGTCCGGGCCGTGCCGCGTCCGGTCGCCGGCGCGAGGTCCTCAGTAGCCGCGCCCGTAGCCGTAGTCCGGCTTGTGGCTGTGGCTGGGGCTGGGCTTGGTCGGGGTCGGGGTGGGAGTGGCCGTCGGGGGCCGCGTGACCGGGGGAGTGGTCGGCGGCAGGGTGATCGGGGGGACCGTGACCGGCGGGACGGTGACGGGAGGGACCGTGACGGGTGGGATGGTGATGGGCGGGTCGGTCACCGGCGGCACGGTGATGGGGGGCACCGTGATGGGCGGCACGGTGACCGGCGGGATGGTGATGGGCGGTTCGGTCACCGGGACTTCGGTGGGCGGGGGAGTGGTGACCGGCGGTGATGTCGTTCCGGCACAGGTGACATCGACGTGACCGAGTTCGACGTCGACGAGAGGCCCGTCGTACAGCTCCTGGCCGTTCTCGTCGCGCAGGTTGCCGGAGATGGTGATGTCCAGGCCGGCCCGGGCCGAGGTCTGGGGCTGGTAGCCACCGCCGGCCGGGTCTTCGATCTGCTCGTACTGGACGGTGAGGGTCGCCGTACTCACCTCGTCGGCGCCCAGTTCCGCTCCCGTGACCTCCAACTGCGTCGTTCCGGTGGGCACCTGGCGCCCCAGGACCCCGATGGTGTTGGAGTCGGTGCGCGCGTAGGCGAGGGCGAGCGGGCCGATGGGCGCGGGGATGCACTCGGTGTAGGCGTCCAGGGAGCCCACGCTGAGGAAGTCCCTGTCGTTCAGCGACAGGGTGAAGCCGGATGCCTGTGCCTGGGCCCAGTTCTTCTCCGGTTCGGCGCTCGTCCTGGCCACCGCCTGGCCGCGTACGGTCAGGTAGTCCAGCACTCCGGACGGGTCGGAGAGGTCTCCGTTGTCGAGTCCGCCGTTCGGTGGGGAACCGGCGGTGCCGAAGGTGCCGCTGAAGGCGTCCAGCCCGGCCGGGGGCACGTTGGAGATGGTGAGATCGGCCAGGATGCTGTTGGCCACATCACCGTCCGCGGCCCGCGCGCCCGGGCTGGCCATCGTGAAGCACGCGCCGGTCACGGCCGCGGCCGTACAGACAGCCAGCGCGGCGCGGACCGCGGAACGGCGGATGTCGCGGCGCGTTCCGTGGGGGAGGGGCAGTGTTGTCAGCATGCATTAATGGGAGCGGACCGGGCGCGCAAGTTGAGGGATCCGCCGCCGAACAGGTGTGTTGCGACCCGTGCCGGGGCGGACGGAGCCCGCGGCGGTCGCCCACACGGGTGAGGAGCGAGGTCCGGCCCGTTCCACCGGAACACGCGGCACGTCGGGTACGGCCCGTTCCACGAGCGCGCGGCACGTCGAGTGCGGCGGGGGCGGTCAGACGTCGGTGCGGATGACCACGGCGAGGGTGCGGGGGCCGTGGACGCCCTCCACCCGCTCCAGTTCGATGTCCGAGGTGGCGGAGGGACCGCTGATCAGCGTGGTCGGACGTTCCGGTACGAGCCGTGCCACGGCCTCCGGGACGCCCGGCTCCACCGACGACAGGTCGACGACGCAGACGTGCAGGTCGGGGACGAGGGAGAGGGCGCGCCTGCCCTGGTCCGGTGAGCCGTCCAGGAAGATGGTGCCGGTCTCCGCGCAGGTGACGGCCGAGGCGGTCACCACCCCGTCGAGGTCGCCGAGGCTGGGGGGCGGGATGTCCGCGCAGTCGCGCTGTACCCGGCCGGTGTACGCGGTGAGCCACTCCTCGTCGAGCCCCGGGGGGACACCGACGCTGCGGGCTCCCCGCTCCTCCAGCACGGCGGCGATCACCTCGGCCGTCCGGTCGGCGGTGCAGGGGTGCACCTCGGCCTTGTAGTCGAGAAGCCGGTCGGTCAGCAGTGCCAGCCGTTCGCCGTCCGGGAGGGTGCGACCGGTGCGGTACGCGCGGGGGATCTCCGCCGCGGGGACGGGGGCGAGGGCGAGTGCGTCCCTGATGCGGCCGAGCACCGTGTCGCGGGCGGTGGTCCTCACTGTTCCTCCTGGTGGTCGTCGGCGGCCCGCCGGGCCGCGCCCTCGGCCGAGGCTTCGCGCAGGGTGGCGGCTCCCTCCGCGGAGGCCAGCCAGGCGCGGAAGGACTGCTTGGGCGGGGCGGGGGTGTCGCGGCTGTCGCTCCAGCCGTCGAACGGCGCGGGCAGGCGCGAGATGACGCGGTCGCGTCCGCCGACGCCGACGGAGCGGCTGAGGGAGGCGGCCTTCTGCGCGGCCGTGTAGATCCTGGGCGACTTCATCACGCCGGCCGCCGCCTTCATGGCCAGCTTCTCCGCCGTGGTGCCGGCCTGCTCGGTGTGCTGGTGGCGCAGTTCCACCAGCAGCGACGGGATGTCGATCTTGACGGGGCAGGCGTCGAAGCAGGCGCCGCAGAGGCTGGAGGCGTACGGCAGCGAGCTGTTGGGGTCGTCCTTCGCCGCGTGCATGCCCGCGAGCTGCGGGGTGAGGACCGCGCCGATGGGCCCGGGGTACGTCGATCCGTAGGCGTGGCCGCCGGCCCGTTCGTACACCGGACAGACGTTGAGGCAGGCCGAGCAGCGGATGCAGTTGAGCGCCTCACGGCCGATGCGGTCGGCGAGGGCCGCGGTGCGTCCGTTGTCGAGGAGGACGAGGTGGAACTCCTGCGGCCCGTCACCAGGGGTCACGCCCGTCCACATCGAGGTGTACGGGTTCATGCGCTCGCCGGTGGAGGAGCGCGGCAGCAGTTGGAGGAACACCTCCAGGTCCTGGTAGCGCGGCAGCACCTTCTCGATCCCCATCACGGTGATCAGGGTGTCGGGCAGGGTCAGGCACATCCGGCCGTTGCCCTCGGACTCGACGACGGACAGGGTGCCGGTCTCGGCGATGCCGAAGTTGGCGCCCGAGACCGCCACCCTGGCCGTCATGAACTTCTGGCGTAGATAGGTCCGGGCGGCAGCCGCCAGATGGGCGGGCACGTTGTCCAGGTCCGGGTCGACGCCGGGGATCTCGTCGAGGAAGATCTGCCGGATCTCGTCGCGGTTGCGGTGGATCGCCGGCACGAGGATGTGCGACGGCTTGTCGTCGGCGAGCTGCACGATCAGCTCGGCCAGGTCCGTCTCGTACGGGGTGATGCCCTCGGCTTCGAGGTGTTCGTTGAGGCCGATCTCCTGCGTGGCCATCGACTTGACCTTGATCACGTCGCTGCTGCCGGTCGCCTTGACCAGGCGGGTGACGATCGCGTTGGCCTCGACGCCGTCCCGCGCCCAGTGCACGGTGCCGCCCCGCTCGGTGACCTTGGCCTCCAGCTGTTCCAGCAGCTCGGGCAGGCGGTTCATGGTGTCGGTCTTGATGGCCGATCCGGCGTCGCGGAGTTGCTCCCAGTCGGGGAGCTCGCCGGTGACGCCGATGCGCTTGGCCCGGATGGTGCCGGTGGCCCGGCCCAGGTTGCGGCGCAGCTGCTCGTTGAGCAGTTCGTCGTGGGCGGCCCGGGGGAACTTCCGCTCGCCCCGCAGGTTCCCGGTCCCGTACGGGGCGCGCGGCGGGGTGGCGGGCATGCCGAGGAATGTGCTCATCGGGCGGCCTCCGTGAGGGCGTACGGCGCGGTCCGGGTGGATCCGAGGATCTGGGCGAGATGCAGGGTCCGGGTACCGGACTTGATGCGGGAGAGCCCCCCACCGATGTGCATCAGGCAGGAGGAGTCCCCGGCGGAGCAGACATCGGCCCGGGTGGCGGAGATGTTGCGCATCTTGTCCTGGAGCATCGCGGTCGAGGTGTCGGCGTTCTTGACGGCGAAGGTGCCGCCGAAGCCACAGCAGGAGTCCGCCTCCGGCAGCTCGACGAGGTCGATCCCCTCGACGGCGCGCAGCAGCCGGAGCGGCTTGTCGCCGACCCGCAACATGCGCAGGGAGTGGCAGGTGGGGTGGTACGTGACCCGGTGCGGGAAGTACGCGCCGACGTCGGTGGCGTCCAGCACGTCCACCAGGAACTCCGACAGCTCGTACGTCTTGGCCTTCACCGTGGCGACGCCCGAGCGCAGCGCCGCGTCGCCGTAGCGTTCTGCGACGATCTCGTGCTGGTGGCGGACGGAGCCCGCGCAGGAGCCCGACGGCATGACCACGGCGTCGATGGAGGCGTCGCCGAACTGCTCGGCGAAGTTGCGCACCAGCGGGACCGGCTCGCGCTGGTAGCCGGTGTTGACGTGCATCTGGCCGCAGCAGGTCTGACCCGGAGGGAAGACCACCTCGTGGCCCAGGCGCGCCAGCAGCACCGCCGTGGATTTCACCGCCTCCGGGAAGAGTGTGTCTCCCAGGCAAGTGGCGAAGAGTCCGATACGCATGGAGGCCTCTCCGATCGCAAGTTGTGGTCCGACCATACTAGCCTCAGGTCATTCCGGGAAGCGGCGCGCCGACGGGGTGCCGTGGGCGCGGCGGAGCGGACGGCGGGTGCCGCACCCCTCTCGTCGCCCAGGTGCTCGATCAGTGACCTGACCACTATTTTGGTCTGACCTTATTGACATGCGACATATGCAGTGCCCTACTAATGCCTTGAACCGACTGTCCGGTCCCTCGCGACCGCGGCCGCGACCGGCCCGCGACCGTGCGGGGCGAGGCTCGGCGGTCCACGGCCCGCGTCCTGGTTCGCCCCGCCCCGTGCCGCTCGACGAGGAGTAATTTCGTGGCCTCTGCACCACCCGCCCCCGCGCTTGCTTCGTACACACCGGATGTGCACGCCATCGGCGACAGCCTCCTGGCCACCGCCCTGGTCAGCCTTGTTCCACTCGCCGTGTTCTTCCTGCTCCTGATGGTCGCGAAGCGCTCGGCGCTGGTGTCCGCCCTGGGCTCGGTGCTCACCGCCCTGCTCGTCGCGGTCATCGGGTTCGGGATGCCGGTCGGACTCGGCCTGCTCTCGGCCAGCCAGGGACTGGTCTTCGGACTCCTGCCGGTGATGCTGATCGTCGTGGCGGCCATCTGGTTCTACGAACTCACCGTTGTCAGCGGCAGGTTCGAGGACCTTCGCCGTTCGTTCAGTGCCGTCGGCCGCGGCGACCTGCGGGTGCAGGCGATGCTCATCGCGTTCTGTTTCGGCGGCCTGCTGGAGGCGCTCGCCGGCTTCGGCGCCCCCGTCGCCATCACGGCCGTGATGCTGATGGCCCTCGGCCTGCCGCCGGTCAAGGCGGCGGTGACGGTTCTGCTCGCCAACACCGCACCGGTCGCCTTCGGCGCCATGGCCATCCCGATCACCACGGCGGGCAACCTCACCGGCATCCCGGCCGAGGACATCGCCGCGGTGGTCGGCCGCCAGTCCCCGCTGCTCGCACTCTTCGTGCCGCTGCTGCTGCTGTTCGTCGTGGACGGCACCCGGGGGATTCGTCAGCTGTGGCCGATCGCCCTGGTCACCGGAGGCGTCTTCGCCGTCGCCCAGTTCTGGTGCGCCGGCCACTTCGCGTACGAACTCACCGACGTCGTCGCCTCGCTCGCGGGATTCGCCGCCGCCGTGCTGATGCTGCGCTTCTGGCGGCCCAGCACGCCCGAGGACCAGCACTCCGCGGTGGAGAAGGAAGCCCTCACCCCGCGCCGCGTCATCTACGCCGTGCTTCCGTACATCCTGGTCATCGGCGTCTTCGCCCTCGCCAAGCTCAGTGTCGGCGGCCTCGACGTGCCCGGCATCCTCGGCCACCTGAACCTCGTCGTCGAATGGCCCGGCCTGTACGGCGAGCTGCTCACCTCGGGCGGCGAGCCGTCCTCCAGCGCGATCTACAAGCTGGAGGTCCTGGGCAACCCGGGCACCCTGCTGATCATCTCGGGCATCCTGGTCACGCTGATCTACCGATTCGCCGGGGACCGTGACAGCTACCCGATGACCGGGGCCATGGCGCTGTCCGCCGCCGGGCGCACCCTGAAGAACATGCGGGTCGCCATCGCGACGGTCGCCACGGTGCTCGCGCTCAGCTACGTGATGAACCAGTCGGGCCAGACCGTGGCCATCGGCACCTGGCTGGCGACGGCCGGCGGACTCTTCGCCCTGCTCTCGCCGACGCTCGGCTGGCTGGGCACCGCGGTCACCGGCTCCGACACCTCGGCCAACGCGCTCTTCGCCAACCTCCAGCAGACAGCCGGCCAGGCCGCCGGGATCGACCCGACGCTGCTGGTCGCCGCCAACACCTCCGGTGGCGTGGTGGCCAAGCTGGTCAGCCCGCAGAACCTGACCATCGCCGCCACCGCGGTGCGGATGCCGGGATCGGAACGTATCCTGCTGCGCAAGGTCGCCGGCTACAGCGTCGCCATGCTCGCCGTCCTGTGCGTCCTGGTCTACCTGCAGTCCACGTCCGTGCTCTCCTGGATGCTGCCGTAACCACGCACAGCCAACCTGCTTCGTCACACTGCCGCCTGCCCCGCGGGGCAGGCGGCAGTGTGACGCCAGGGCCTAGCTCCCGCCGCCGTCCTCGACGGCGTCACCGGTCCGGTTCTCGTCCACCAGCGTGCCGTGGAAGCCCCGGATGTGGACCTCGGCCAGATCGGCGGCCTCCTCGCCGCGCCGGGAGCGCACCAGGCGCAGCAGCTCGGCGTGCTGGGCGTTGAGACGGGTCCGGGTGGCGGGCCAGTCGGCCACCGCTTCGAGGGCCCGCAGAATGAGGGGCCGCACCGACTCGCGCACCGCCGAGGTCAGTGTGGAGGTGAGCGCGTTGCCCGAACTGCTGGCCACCTTGACGTGGAAACGGGTGTCCAGCTCGTTGAACTCCTCCGGAAGGATGCCCGGCTCCGACATCCGGCGGACCACCTCCTCCGCCTCGTCCAGATCCGCCGCGTCGGCGTGGTGCGCGGCGGCGGAGAAGCTGGAGCGCTCCAGGGCGACCCTGGCCTCCAGCACGTCGTGCAGTCCGTAGCTGCCGAGGGCGAAGTGCAGCCGCAGCAGCCGGCCCAGCGCGTCATCGGGATTGCGCACGATGCGCGCCCCCGAATCCGGGCCCCTGCCGGGCTGTGCGACCAGCACACCAATGGTCTCCAGCACCCGGAGCGCCTCACGCAGAGCCGAACGGCTCACCCCGAAGACCGGGGCCAGCTCCCGTTCGGGCGGCAGCCGATCACCGGCCCTGAGCTTCCCGGCGAAGACCTGCTCCTCGATGCTCTGCAGCACGAGTTCATGCGTGCGCGACTGCTGCACGGGCTGCCACTCGACAGGCATCCGCAACTCCCTGTTCCGGCCGACATGCGTACCTCGACTATGTCACACACGGTATGTGGTCGGACCAGAAGTGGTGGGGGTGGCTGCGCCCTCGCTCCGGGCGCGCGCAGAGCCCGCGCTCACGCGCGCCGTGCCCGCGTTCAGCGCCCCCCCCGAGGGAAGTCCTGGACGGTACGGCATGCCCTGGACCGCCGCACCCGGGTGCACCCCGGACCGTGTTGCCGCTCTGCGTGGCGTTCCGGGGCGAGGATACTCCCCGGGGGTAAGGTGAACCGTGAGTGGAGGGGGTGTTCCGTGGGCGGTTTCGGTGTGCTGGCGGCTCTCGCCGGGCTGACGCTCGCAGGACTCGGGGGCATCGCGGCTCTCGCCCGACTGGCCGCTGTGGGGCCCGTGGTGACGGAGAGTCTGCCGCATCTGGGCGGGCTGCCTCCCGCCGAGCACGCGCTCTCCCGCTTTCACGTGCGCTGGTACACGGTGACCATGGTCTTCCTGGCCTTCGACATGGAAATGATCTTCATGTATCCGTGGACCCTCGTGGTGCCCATGATGGGCACGTCTTCGGTGGTGGAGATGTTCCTCTTCCTCGCCCTCCTGCTGTCCGGCGTTCTCTACGCATGGCGCGAGGGGGCGCTGCGGTGGACCTGACCCGGGCTCTGCTGCGCCTCGCGGCGCGCACCCCGCACGTGCTGATCGTTCCGGTTCCCGGCGCCGCGCGGTTACGGATGGACGTCGAGGACGCGGTCGGTTCCCGTCGCTGGCGCGAGGCGAGCGGTCCGGCGGACACCGACCTCCTGATCGTCGCGGGGACGCCCGGCCCGGAAATGCGTACCGTCCTCGCCCGAGTCTGGGAACTCGTCCCGGCGCCCAGGGTCCGAATCGACCTCGACACGCAGGCGTCACCGGGGGACATCGGCCGGTACCTGGACGAGGTTCCCGGCCGGCTCGCCGACCCCCTCCGTGCGCGCGACGAGGCGAGAACGGCCGCCCGTCGCCAGGCCGCCGACGATGTTCACGGCCATCGTCCCGGCGGCCCGGCACGCGGTGGGGCGCCCGCTGCCGCAGCGGTCCGCACCCGGCTCGACGAGGAACGTCAGTTGCTGGGCGGTGATGGGGGGCCGGACCGCGAGGAGCCCGCCCGGGACGGCGAGCACGAGGGGCATGGCGGGCACGCGGAGCGCGGCGAACATGGCGGGCACGCGGGGCACAGCGAGCACGCGGAGCACGGTGGGCGCGAGGGGCACGCGGGGCACGGTGAGACCGGCGGGCACGGGGGCCATCACGGCCACCACCACATGGACATGCCGCTGCAGGGCGGGCTGGGCATGGCGGACGTGGCCGAGGACCGGGACGGGCTGGCGCTGGACGTGCTCAACCTCCCGCTCGGCCCGGTACTGCCGGACTGGCCCGCCGGCCTGGTCCTCGACGTCGTCATGCAGGGTGACGTCATCGCCTCGGCGGAGGCGCGCTTCCTCGACGGGGCTCGGGTTCCGCGGGGCGCCGGCGAGTTCGGCCCGGTGGTAGGGGATCTCGACGTGACGGCCCGGGTGCTCGCGGTCGCTGGATGGCCGGGACCCGCCGCGCGAGCGCGAGCCCTGCGCGACCGGGTGCGCCGCGGTGCCGTGCGCGAGGAGGTCGAGAACGAACTGACCGCCCTGGTCCGCAGGGTGCGGGGGTCCCGGACGCTGCGGTTGATGCTGCGCGGCCCGGGCGGCGACCGGAAGGCGGACGTCGCCGGTCTCCTCGAAAGCAGGCTGTCCCGGATCGAGGCGCACGCCGCGGGCCGCCCCACCGGGGAGCCGGACGAGCCGGGCCGTCCGTCCGTGCGGGAGCTGGGCGGTCGGCTGGCGGGGGCGGAGTGGGCGGCGGCCCGTCTGCTCATCGCGGCTCTCGATCCGCACCCGGGCCCAACGGCCCGCCACGCTTCGGCCGGCGCGGGGCCGGCGGAGTGATGGCCGCCCCCGCGATGGTGCTCGTGCTGCCGGTGCTGCTGGTGGCCGCGGTGTGGTGCGTCGCCGTGCTCGACGGCGTACTGGCCGACCGTGCCGCCGGACACCGCGGCGGTGCGGGCCGCTCCCTGGTGCGCCCGGGGCAGGAGGTGGCGCGCCTGCTGGCCGGGCAGCGCCGCACCACGCAGGCGGCCGACGGGCTGCTGCGCTGGGCGGGCATCGCCGGGCTGATCGTCGCCTCTGTGCTGGCGGCCGGTGTGGTCCCGCTGGGCTGGAAGGCGCCCGCGGACCTGTCCGTCGGGGTGGTCTGGTTCAACGCGATGGAGGTCGTGGCGTGGGCGGCGGTGTGGCTCGTGGGCTGGGGCCCCGACAGCGCCCTGTCCCTGGTGGGCGGTTACCGGTTCGTCGCCCAGGGCCTGGCCTACGAACTGCCGCACATGTTCGCGATCATCACCGCCGCACTGGGGGCGGGCAGCCTGCGCATGAGCGACATCGTGGACGCGCAGGCGGGGCTGTGGTTCGCCGTCTGGATGCCCGCCGCGTTCGCCGCCTACCTCCTCAGCGCCGCCGCGATGGCCTTCTGGGGGCCGTTCGACGCCCCCCTCGGCCGGGACGTGGCCGGTGGTGCGGCGGCTGAACTGTCCGGGGTGGACCGACTGCTGTTCGAGGGCGGACGCCGGCTGCTGCTGGTGGCCGCGGCGGCTGTGGCGGTGCCGCTGTTCCTGGGCGGCGGACACGGCCCGTGGCTGCCCGCCGGGGCGTGGGTGCTGGTCAAGACCCTGGCGGTCCTGGCGCTGCTGGTCTGGCTGCGCCACCGCCTCCCGGTGGTCCGGATGGACCGCTGGACGGAGATCTCCTGGATCGTGCTGCTGCCCTTGACCATGGTGCAGGCCCTGGCCGTCGCCCTGGTCGTCCTGGCCCGGGGAGGCGGTGGGCCGTGACGCTCGCCGTCCTCCTCGCGCTGGGCGTGCTCGCCGTCGGCGGCGGTGTGCTGGTCTTCGTCGTCGACTCCATGGCGCGGGCCACGTTCTGCCTGCTCGCGTCGTTCATCGCCGTCGCGGTCATGATCCTGATGACCGGCCTGGCCTACCTGGGCACCGTCATCATCCTCATGATGATCATCGAGATGGTCATCATGGCCGTCTTCATGATCATGTACATGATGAATCCGGCGGGGCTCATGCCCATGTCGATGTTCCACAACACCCGCGGTGCGGCCCTCATCTCCGGACTGCTGTTCGCCGGGCTGACGGCAGGGATCTTCCTGGCGGACTGGCCGGAGAAGCGGGGCGAGCGTCCGAAGGACCCGACGACGGCGCTGGGCGAGACCCTGATGGAAGGTCACATGCTGACCATGATGACCCTGGGCGTGACCCTCTTCTCCACGATCGTCGCCACCGTCGTGCTCGCCACCGGGCGTGGCCGGTACGACCGGCTGGGCGACGGCCTGGACGCCGCGCACGCCGATGATCCCGCGGGCGGGGGCGTGGGCAGGTGATCCTCGAAGCGTTCCTCGTGGTGGCGGCGGCGCTGTTCTCCGTCGGCCTGTTCGGTGCGCTGACCCAGCAGTCGGTCGTCATGCTGATGATGGGCCTGGAGCTGATGATCAACGGGATCATGCTGGCGGCCGCCGCGTTCTGGTACTTCCTCGCCCCCGCCCCGGACGGACAGATGATCGTGGTCGCGGTGGTGACCGCGATGGCGATCGAGATGGCGATGGGCTTCGCCTCGGTCACGGCCATCTACCGGGCCAAGCGCATCGACATGACCGACGCGGCCACCGAGCTGGAGGGCTGAGCGGTGCTGCTCCTGATCCTCCTCGCCCTGCCCCTCACCGCCGGGCTGCTGCTGCCGGCGGCACGCGGCGGCCGATGCCCGGTCGTGGCGGGTGTCCTGGCCGCGATGGGGACCCTGGTGGTGGCGGTGGCCGTGGCCGTCGAACGACCGGCGGGGCAGGCGCCGCTGCTGGCCGGTGTCCCGGCCGGCTTCGGCGTGGACGGACTCTCAGCGGTGCTGGTCGTCCTGGTCGCAGCCGTGCTGCCGGCCTGTCTGATCGTGGCGGCGGCCGAACCGGAACTGCGGACGGGCCGGTTCTCCGGGCTGATGCTCGTCTTCACCGGGGCGATGCTCGCCACGGTCACCGCGACGACGCTCGCGCCGCTGCTGATGGCGTGGGAGGTCATGGGCGCGACCAGTTGGGCGCTGATCGGCTACCGGCTGGACGACCGCGGGGCCACCCGCGCGGCGAACGTCGCGTTCCTGACCACGCGCACCGCCGACCTCGGCCTGTACGTGGCGGGCGGCGCGCTCCTCGCCGGGGGCGCCGCGGCCATGGCCCTGGACGACACGGCCACCCTGGACGGGGGGTGGCTGCACCTCGCGGTCGCCGGGTTCGTGCTGGCCGCCCTGGGCAAGTCCGCGCAACTGCCCTTCAGCTTCTGGCTGTCGGGGGCGATGCGCGGCCCCAGCCCGGTCTCCGCCCTGTTGCACTCGGCGACGATGGTCGCCGCGGGCGGCTACCTGCTGCTTCGCCTGGCCCCGGCACTGGAGGCGGCCGGCTGGGCCGGACCGCTGGTCGCCTGGATCGGAGTGGTCACCGCGCTGCTGATGGGGTTGGTCGCCGTCGTCCAGGACGACCTCAAACAGCTTCTCGCCGCGTCGACGTGTTCGCAGATCGGGTTCATCGTGCTGGCCGCCGGAACCGCCGGCACGCAGGCCGGACTGTTGCAGATGGTCGCGCACGCCGCCGCGAAGAGCCTGCTGTTCCTCATCGCCGGGCTGTGGCTGGCCGCCCTGGGCACCCGCAGCCTCAGCGGTGGCCTGCGCGGAGCCGCCCACCGCCATCCCGCCGTCGGCGCAGCCTTCACCGTCGCCGCCCTGGCCCTGGCCGGACTCCCGCCGCTGGGACTGTGGGTGTCCAAGGACGCCGTCCTCGCCGCCGCTGCCGCCACCTCGCCCGCCCTCTACGCCGCCGGACTCGCCGCCGCGCTCGTCGCCGCCTGCTACAGCGGCCGGGCCCTGTGGTGGGTATGGCAGCCCGCCCCCGACAACGGTCCGCACCGGATGCGGGTACCCATGACGGCGACCGCCGTCACCGCCGTGCTCGCCGCGGCCGCCGCCGGGGCCGGGCTCCTCGTCTACGGTCCCCTTTCCCTGCACCCCGACCCCGCCCCGCACCCCGGGGAACTCGCCGTCTCCGCCGTGCTCGCCGCCGTCGGGCTGCTCATCGCCCGGCGCTGGGCCGCCCGGACACCGGCCGCGAGGCCACCGACCCCATGGCTGCGCCTGGAACCCGCGGCCCGACGTGGCATCGCCCGACCCGTGCTCCGCCTCGCCGCGCTCCTGGCCCGGGCCGACGACCAGGTCCTGGCCCGCGTCCCGGAACGCGCCGCACACGCCGTGCTCACGCTCGCCCGCCACACCGACGGTCACGGCGAACGTGCCGTCGAGGGCGCGGTGTCAGGCGTCGCGGACGGTGCGCGCGCCCTGGGCCGGGCGGCCCGGCGCCCGCAGACCGGGCAGTTGCACCAGTACTACGCCCAGGCGTCCACGGGGTTCATCCTCCTCGGCGCCCTGGCCGTTGTCGTGATCGTGGTGAGGTGACCCGATGCTTTCGCTGATCGTCTTCCTGCCCGCGCTGGTGGCCCTGGCGCTGTCCGTGCTGCCCGCGCGCCTGGGGCCCCGGGCGTTCGCCGGAGCATGGACGGCGACCGGACTCGCACAGCTCGCCCTCGTCCTCGCCCTCTGGACCGATCTCCCCGCCTCCGGGTACGGAGCGGTCGAACGGCGGGAGTGGATCCCGAGCGCCGGGATCTCCTACCACCTCGGGGTGGACGGCCTGTCCCTGCCGCTCCTCGCCCTGACGGCCGTCGTGTTCACCGCGACCGCCGTCCACTCCTGGCGCCAGGCGGACCGGCCGAAGAACTTCGTGCTGGTCTTCCTGGCCCTGCAGACGGTCAGCACGGGCCTGTTCGTCTCCCTCGACCTGATCCTCTTCTTCCTCTTCTTCGACCTGTCGATCGTCTTCATGTACTTCGTGATCGCCGGGTGGGGGATCGGCGCTCCCGCCCGCGAAGCGGCCCTGACCTTCTTCCTCTACACCTTCCTCGGCTCCCTCGCCCTGCTCCTCGGCTTCATCCTCCTCGCCCTGGCCGCCGACACCCCGACCTTCGACATCCCCGAACTCGCCGCCCTCAACCCCCTCGCCGGCGGCGGCACGTATGCGGCACTGACGCTGCTCGCCCTCGGGATCGGCCTCGGGGTGAAGACCCCGGTCTTCCCCTTCCACACCTGGCTGCCGCCCGCCCACACCGAAGCCCCCGCCGCCGGATCGGCGATCCTCGCCGGAATCCTGCTCAAGATGGGCACCTACGGCTTCGTACGGATCGCGATGCCTCTCCTGCCGGCCGGCTGGCGGCAGTTCGCCCTCGCCTTCGTGGTCATCGGCGTCATCTCGGTCGTCTGGGGAGCCCTGGTCGCCCTGGCCCAGAACGACCTCAAGCGCATGATCGCCTACACCTCGATCAACCACATGGGTTACGTCCTCCTCGCCCTCGGCGCCGCCGGGATGGTCAGCGCCGACAACGAGCAGGCCCGCCAACTGGCCACTACCGGAGCCGTCTACCAGATGGTCAGCCACGGCCTGATCACCGCCGCACTCTTCCTCCTCGCCGGCGCCCTCCACACCCGCGGCCACACCTACACCATGAGCGCCTACAGCGGACTGGCCACGCGCACACCGCACTTCGCCGCCCTGTTCTCCGTCGCCGCGTTCGCCTCTCTCGGGCTGCCCGGCTTCTCCGGCTTCATCGCCGAGTTCCAGATCCTCGCCGGCGCCCTCACCGCCACCCCCGTCGCCACCGTCATCGCCGCGACCGGCATCCTGATCACCGCCGCCCTGTTCCTGCTGGCCATCAGCCGGATGCTCACCGGCCCCGTCCGTACCCCGGACGCCCCCGGCACACCGCGGCCCTTTCCCGACCTGAGCGCCCCCGAACTCCTCTCCATCACGCCCCTGCTTGCCCTCGCCACCGTTCTCGGCCTGCTGCCGCGCCCCGTCCTGGACGTGATCGAACCCGCCGCCCGCACGCTCAACGACCTGGTCGCCAGGTGAGAAGAGGGAGAGCGACAACCACGTCATGGGCATGAGCGTGAACAGCGATCCGGCCGCCCTGGTCCCCGAGATCACCCTGCTGGTCAGTGCCGTCACCGGTCTGCTGGCCGGGGCCTGGACACCCCGCGAGCGGCAGGGGACGATCCACGTCCTGGCCGCCCTGGCCACCGTGGTGGGCCTCGTGGCCACCGCCCTCGCCGCCCGGCAGCCGGACGAGACCGTGTTCGGCACCTACGTCCTGGACACCGCCACCCACACCACCCGAGCGATCGTCCTGGTGGCGGTCCTCGCGCTGATCGCGCTGAGCCGCGACACCGTCGCCGGGCACAAACGCGAGACCGAGTTCGTCGTCCTGCTGCAACTTGGAGCACTCGGCTCGATCGCCCTGGCCGGGGCCGGGGACCTGATCATGCTGTTCGCCGCGTTCCTCCTGGCCAGCGTCCCCTTCTACGCCCTGGCCGGTTGGGCGAAACAAGGACGGGCGACCGAGGCCGCCCTGAAGTACTACCTCGCCGGAGCCCTCGCGGGAGTCACCACGGCCGCGGGCGTGACGATCCTGTTCGGTGTGGCCGGCGCAACGGACTACGAGAAGGTCGCCGACGGCATCTCCCGCGGCCCCGCCGCGGCCGCCGCCGTCGGCCTGATCGCCGTCCTGGCCGGACTGGCGTTCAAGGCCGGGGCCGTACCCGCCCACTTCTGGGTCCCCGACATCGCCGAAGGCACCCCGCCCCCGGTCGCCGCCGCCCTGACCACCGTGCCCAAGATCGGTGCCCTCGTCGCCTTCTACCGCCTCCTCGACACCGCGATCCCCGCCGCCGCGATCGACTGGCGGCTCATCACCGCCGTCCTCGCGACCGCCGGCATGACCCTGGGAAACCTCGCCGCCTTCGCCCAGACCTCAGCTCTCCGGATGCTGGGCTACTCGACCGTCTCGCAGGTCGGCTACCTCCTCATGGCCGTCGCCGTCGCCGGACGGACCCCGCTCGCCCAGCCCGCGCTGCTGCTCTACCTCGCCGCCTACGCTCTGACCAACATCGCAGGCTTCGCCGTCGTCGCGACCACCCATGAGCACCGCATCGACCGCTACCGGGGACTGTTCCACCGAGACCCGCTGCTCGCTCTCGCGCTGACCGTCGCCCTGCTCGGCCTGGTGGGAACACCCCCGACCGCGGTGTTCGTCGGCAAGCTGGAGATCTTCACCGCGGCCATGGACGGCGGACTCGCCTGGCTCGTCGTGATCGCGGCCCTCAACACCCTCGCCTCCCTCTTCTACTACCTGCGCTGGATCACCCCGGCCTTCCGCCCCGCCGAGGACGACAGCGCAGCCGTGACCCCGCCCAGCCGTTGGGCCCGGGCGGTCGCGCTGACGACCGCCGCACTGACCTTGCTGCTCGGCATCGGCAGCGGCATCGTCCTCAACGCCCTCGGCGCCTCCGGATAGTGCCCCGGGCGCTCGGGGACGGGATCGAGGTCGCGGCCGTCCGGATGGAACGGGAGCGGGAGCCGGAGTGCTGCGCGGACCGGCCGTCCCCGGCCGGGCACTTCGTCGGGGACGAGACGCCCGGCGCAGGGACACGGGAACGGGTGGTCAGCCGGCCCAGAGGACCGGGCTGTCGCGGTAGGCGTCGCCTTCCTCGAACGAGGCGGCCGCGATGGGATCGGTCTTCGTGGCGCTGAGCGAGCAGGTCTCGTAGGACGCGCCCTTGGTGGTGAAGTCGCGCGGTGCCGATGCGCTGTCGCACTTGTCCGGGAGGTCGCCCACCAGGATGACGCCCGTGGGGCCGCCGTCCGCAAGCTTTCCGCGGAGTTTCAGCGAGGAGTACGACAGGTCGGTGCCGCCGACGTTCTCCACCTTCATCCGTATGTAATAGGGCGTCATTCCCTTGGCCTTGTCGCCGAAGGCGGCCATGTCGGCCTCGGCCCCCTTCTCGATCGCCGTGACGGTCACGGCGATGGTGCCCTTCTTGTCGGTCCCGTACGTGAACGGCAGGACCGCGCGGTCTCCGATCTTGACCTTCGTGCCCGGCGCGGCGATGTCACCGGCCGGAGCGTCGTCGTCGCCGGTACCCGTGGACGGGCTCTCGCTGCTCGGGGCGGACGGCGCCGGGGCGGAGGCCGCAGGCGATTCCTGTGCCGCTGCCGAGTCCTCGCCGTCGTCGCAGGCCGTGACGCCGAGCCCCAGGGTGGCGAGGGCGACTGCGGAGACGATGCGTCCCTTGTTAATCATTTTGTCCTAACTCGCGGTGAGGGCTGTCCCTACGACAGCCGGTGCGTTCGACGGAGCGTCAACGAGGCGCGCCGAGACGCCCTATCAGGCTGAGGTGGGAATGACACAGGCTCGCCACAGCCACGGCACAGGTACGGCACACCGCCGAGGGAGTGGCTCCCGCGGCCGCCGATGACGGCGCGGGGCACGCTCGTGGCGTCGGCGGCTCGGTTTACCCCGTCGGGAAGTCCTCCGACCCCGTCAGAAGGTGATGTGGTCGCCCCAGCCGAAGGTGGCGGCATAAGCCCGTCGAACTGCTTCCCGGCCGCCTCCGCCCCTGATGCGGATGACGGCGAGCGCGAGGACGAACCAGGCGGTGAGACCTCCCGCGACGATCACAGTCCACCGAGGGCCGGAGAAGCTCGCGACAACGATCAGAGCGATGATCGTCGCGGCCAGCCCGATGTGGGCGCCCCCGATCTCCGTGGGGGTTCTCTCGCCGTCGCCGCTTGTCATAGGAGCCCCTGCCCGGAGATCGCACTGTTCTGCGTCAGAGCAGATTACGGGGCTCTGCCGACGTCCTCGGCAGAGCCCCGCGACGGAGCGGGACTGCCCCGGGCGGCACCGGACGGCCAGAACGATCACGTGGCTGGACGCGTACGGGGCGTGAAGACCTGGAAGACGCCACGCGACCCCGTACTACGCGGCCAAGAAGGCCCGTGTCGAGCACCTCTACGGCGGCGGTGAAGCCGCGCGGCCGGCTCGACAGCGGCACGCCGGCCGGTCTCGCCCGGCAACTGGCAGGCCGAGGCCTTGGTCTCGGCGACGTGCACGAGGGTGACAAGGGCGGGTCGACGGAGCGTTCACGGTTGGCCAGGACAGACGTGGGCGAACCGGCCCCGCCATGTCCGAACCGTATCCACGTGCAGGCGGTTCTCGGGCGGCGACTGCCGCTGATGTGGTGCCAGGTCACCGATCACGGCCCGGCACGGCCTGGGCCCTCACGTCAACCCCGACGGACTTCCAGCGTTACCCACTCAGCGTCGCAGTCGGCCCCTGCGCGTTGCAGACGGCAGTGTGACGACAGGACCTAGGAGTCCCAGTAGTTGAGCGGTGCCGAGCCCACACTGTGACCGCGCCGGTCAAGGATGCGCCCCACGTGCTTGACCGTGCGGAGCACCACCGCGCGCTCCGTGATGCGCAGGTCCAAGTGCGCCAGGCGGCTGTTGAGCAGCGCCTCGGTGGTGTGAACCTCGGAAAGGGCCGGCAGCCAGATATCGAGCATCAGATTGTGCGCACCCGCCGTAATGCTGCACATGCGCAGACCCGGCAGGGTGCGCAGTGCGTTCACGGTCTCGTCGAGATGCTGGGCGGGCACCGAGCCGAAGTAGACGACCGAGACCGGGAAGCCGGTCAGCGGCCGGGCAAGGGCGCAGCGCAGCGAGAGCCGCCCGGTGCCGGTCAGCACACGCAGCCGGCGCCGCACGGTCGCGGCCGAGGCGCCGACGCTCTCGGCCAGGTCCGTGAGGGGCATCCGCCCGTCGGCGCCGAGGGCGAGGGCGATGCGGCGATCGAGGGGCCGCAGCGGTTCGTCGGGCAGCGCGGGTCGCTCCACGGCGAGCGCGCCGCGCTGCTGCCGGGTCAGGCTGCGCAACCGCCAGGAGGCTCCCTCGAAGGGCGCCGCGGTGATGACATGGCTGCGCACGGCGCGCACCCCGGGCAACTGCGACATCCGCTCGCCGGAGAGCCGGGCCAGGCCGTCCAGGTCGGCGGCGGCGACGATCGCCAGCAGGTCGCGGCCGCCCGAGGTCTGCTTCAGGCTGAGCACCTGGGGATCACGTGCGAGGAGCCCGATCGAGGCCTCGCTCAGCCGTCCGTTCATGTCGATCTCGACCTGCGCGTAGACGCCCTCGTCGTGGTCGGGCGACAGATAGCCGTCGACCCAGGCCACGCCCGCACCCACCAGGCGCTCCCAACGGCGGGCCACCGTGACCGCGTCCACTTCCAGGACCTTGCCCACCCGCACCCAGGGCACCCGCGGCTGGATCTGCAGGGCATGCACGATGGCCAGATCCAGCTCGTCCAGGGCGGGTGCGCGGGGTGTGTCCGTGTCCATGAAAGCTGCCGAATCCTGCGTCGAAGCCGTTGTGGTGAAGGATTCCGGCGATTTTACACAGTCGTTATCCCTCATGCCGAGGATCGTCGCCCATGAGCCATGCACTGTTCTCCTCCCTGCGCATCACCCGGGCCCGCCTCGTCGACGGCACCGGCGCGGACCCTGTGACGGACGCCGTCATCGACATCGACGACGACGGCACCATCGCCTACGCCGGACCGGCCGCCACGGCGCCCACGGCGCCCGCCAGGGCCCGGACGGTGGATGCCGCGGGCCGCACGGTCCTGCCGGGTTTCATCGACACCCACGTCCACCTCGCCGTCGAATCACCGCGCCAGATGGTCCGCCGCCACGAAGGCGATCCGACGCTGGAGATGTTCCGTACCGCCGAACGGCTGCGCATCACTCTGGAGGCGGGCATCACCACCGCCCGCGACCTGGGCGGCCTGCCGGCCGGCTACCGCGACGCAGTCGCCGCGGGCCTGACCGTGGGGCCCCGCCTGCACACGGCGGTGCGCATCCTCAGCCACACCGGCGGCCACGCCGACTTCCGCTCGGAGTGCGGCTTCGACCCCAGTGCCGGGGTGGGCGAGATCGCCGACACTCCCGACGAGGTCCGGGTCGCGGTGCGTCGCCTGCTCCGCTCCGGCGCCGACGTGATCAAGCTCTGTGCGACCGGCGGCATGAGCAGCCCCTACGACCAGCCCGACGACGAGGGGCTGACCGTCGAAGAGATCCGTACGGTCGTCGACGAGGTGGCCCGGCACGGCGGCCGCCCCGTGGCGGCCCACGCCCAGGGCACCGCGGGCATCGTCAACGCCATCCGCGGCGGCGTCAGCAGCGTCGAGCACGGCTACGGCCTCACCGCGCGGGCCCGTGAACTGGCGGGCGAACAGGGCACATTCGTGGTACCGACCCTGTCCACGGTGTTCGACGGCATCGACCGGTCGACCATGGAGCCCTTCCACTACGAGAAGAAGGTCCGCTGGTCCGGCATCACCCGCGAGAACATCGCCGCCGCCATCGCCGACGGTGTGCGCATCGCGATGGGCACCGACGCGGCGATGGTGCCGCACGGCCGCAACCTGCGTGAGCTCTCCCACCTGGTGTCCCTGGGCATGACCCCGGCCCGGGCCATCGAGGCGGGCACCCGCCACGCCGCCGAACTGCTCGGACTCTCCGCCCAGATCGGCACGCTCGAGACGCGCAAGCACGGCGACCTGGTGATGTGCGAGGGCGACCCGCTCGCGGACATCTCCGTACTGTCCGACCCGTCCCGCATCCTGCTCGTCGCCCAGCGCGGCGTCGTACGCAAGGACACCCTCGGCCTGGCCCGCACCGCTCCGGCGGCCGACAGCGCGCAATCGGAAGGAGCCGCCGGATGAGCCCCTCGGCCACCACGGTGAAGACCCCGGCGGGCGGACCGTCTCAGCGGTCCGCGCTCGACAAGGTCATGAACGGCATCGAGCGCGCCGGCAACAAGCTGCCGCACCCGGTGCTGCTCTTCCTCGGCCTGTTCCTGATCATCGGCACGGTCTCGACGGTCTTCGCCGCCACCGGCACCACGGTCACCGTGCCCGGCGAGGACGAGACACTCGCGGTCAAGGGGCTGTTCACCGGCGAGGGGGTGCGCTGGCTGCTCGAGAGCTTCATCCCGAATTTCACCGGCTTCCCCTCCCTGGGCACCGTCCTGCTGATGATGGCCGCGGTCGGTGTGGCCGAGAAGACGGGCCTGCTCGAGACGGCCGTCCGTGCCTCCATCGCACGGGCCCCGCGGCCGCTGCTGCCCTATCTGGTCGCGTTCGTGGCCTGCCAGGCGCACCTCATGAGCGACGTGGCGATCCTGGTGATCCCGCCGCTGGCCGCTCTGGCCTTCAAGAACGCGGGCCGCAACCCGATCGCCGGCCTCATCGGCGGTTTCGCCTGCACCTGCGCGGGCTACGCGGCGGGCTTCTCGATCGGCGCGCTCGACGCGCTCTACACCGGCATCACCCACCAGGCCGCCGCGGTCGTGCCGGGCGGCGAGAGCGCCCCCACGCACATCCTGATCAACTACTTCTACACCGCCGCGGCCAGCTGCGTCCTCGCCCTGATCGGCGGCTTCCTGATCTCCCGTGTCCTCGAGCCCCGGCTGCCCCAGCCGGACCCGGCCGCGGAGGCGGCGGCCGACGCCGCGGAGGAGGACGGTGCCGGGGCCGAGGACGGGGCGACCGCCCGCCCCTCGGTCACCGTCACCGCCCGGCAGCGCACCGGCCTGCTGCGCTCGGGCCTGGCCGTCCTGCTGTACGCGGCCGTCGTGGTCACCTGCTGGCTGCTGCCGGGCTCCCCGCTGCGCGGCGAGGGCGGCGCGCTGGTCCCCTCGCCGGTCCTGGACGGCATCGTGCCGCTGCTGTTCGTCGCCTTCGTCCTGGCCGGTGTCGTGTACGGCCGTACGGTGGGCACGCTCAAGCGGGCCGAGGACGCGCCCCGCATGATGGCCGAGTCGATCACCGGGATGTCCGGGTACATCGTCCTGATCCTGGTGATCTCCCAGGTCATCGGCGTGTTCGGCTGGTCCAACGTCGGCACCCTGCTCGCGGTGAACTCCGCCAACCTCCTGGAGTCCGCGGGCCTGACCGGCTTCACGGGCCTGGTCGTGTTCGTCCTCCTCGTCTGCGTCCTGAACCTGTTCGTCACCTCGGGCTCGGCCCTGTGGTCGCTGGTCGCGCCCGTCTTCGTCCCGGCGTTCCTTCTTCTGGGCATGGAACCGGCCGTCACCCAGGCGGCGTTCCGGATCGGCGACTCCGCGACCCAGATGATCACGCCGCTGAACCCGTACGTCTTCCTGATGCTGACGATTCTGCGTCGCTACGAACCCAGCGCGCAGCTCGGCACGGTCCTCTCCCGCCTCTCGGTGTTCGTCATCCCGTTCCTGATCGCCTGGCTCGCGGTCCTCGGCCTCTTCTACGGCCTGGGCCTGCCGCTGGGCCCGGGCGCGGACATCCACCGCTGACCCGGCGCATCGCCTGTGGGCGCCAAGGTCTTCCGTACGAGGGCGCCAAGGCCTCCGAACCACGTGGATCATTGCGGTCGTTCTCTGACCGGCGGCCCTGCGGTGGCAGGGCCGCGTCGTGGACCGCACCATCGATGGGAAGACGGAGATGACCCTGACCCGAGGAGGCCCTATGGCGATGGAAGCCGATCCCGCAATTCTGCGCGAGCTGGTCAACCGATACGACGAACTGCAGAGTCTTGACGCGTCCCACTGGGACCGCACGGTCAGGCCGGGCACCGAGGGCACGCTCTACACGCTCTGCGTGCTGACCGGCATTCGCGACGAGTCGAAAGCTCTGGCTGCCGCCCGTAGCTCACTCCCGGCTCCCGACCTGCCCCAGAGGTCCCCGCGCAACCCAGCGTCCTGACAGATCCGGCAGCCGCCCCGGCGTCACGGCTACGGGCCGCTCCGCGCGAGAACTACCAGATCAGAGGCCTGTCGACACAGGTCTCTGATCTCTTTTTCGAGCCGGCGACATCGGGCGTGTGTCCGGGGGCGGCTACTGGGCGCCCGGGAGCGGCGGTCCCGTCGGACCCGGCACGCTCCACATTTCGTGGCCCGTACAACTCGCCGAACCGCGACACACCGGCCCACTGCGCCCGCTCATTTCGCGCTTGATGCGAGAATTTCGTGCGCCCGCGTGCGCTGGTGGCGAATAGCCGATCTTTCACCGTATTGTTATTTGCTTTCGAGCGTGCACGCTCAAGAGTGAATTTAGCGGAACTTTGACGGCGGACTTGCCGCGCAAGCGCATCGCTCCACGCAGGAACCTGTGCGAAGGCGTCCGCGTATTCATCCGTCAACTGGCTTCCCGCTGTGCGGCATTGGCGTGCGCATCAGAGAGCTTCACGAAAGCCATTCGAGTTGCCTCTTACACCTCGGATCCGGCGCAGTCGAGCACGCAAAGCAGTGATTGCACCCCACATCAACATCTCCATAGCGTGGCCGCAGTGACGTTTCACGATGCGGACGGGAATGCGCCTACGCATCCCCGGACATCGATGGGGCCGACGGGCACAGCAAGCCGTCAGAGCCGCCTCAGGGAAACGCGCAACCACGAATCCGCGGTCCCGCCACGAGCCCGACCGCCTCCCTCCTTCAGGAGCGGCACACCATGACCGACACAACCAACGTCCTGACCGGCTGGTTTCCCCAGGCTGTCGTCTTCGACTGCGACGGCACCTTGATGGACACCGAAAGCCACTGGCAGGACGCGCGCAACCAGGTCTTCCGGGACTTCGGCATCCACCCCGCTCCCGGCTTTGCCGAGCGGGCCAAGGGCGTCCATTACATCGACTGCGGCCGGCTGATGGCCCAGGAGGCGGACAAGCCCAAGCTGGCAGCGGAGATGACCGACTCGCTGCTGCGCCACTTCACGGTCCAGGTCGCCGAGGACCCGGTCACGATGCCGGGCGCCGCCGACTTCGTGCGTCGGCTCTCCGGCAGCCTGCCGCTCGCTGTGGCGAGCAACTGTCCCCTGTCGGTGGTGGAGTCGAGTCTCGACCGGGCCGGACTGCTCGGACACTTCGAGCATGTGGTGGTCCCGAGCGAGGAGGGTCCCGCGGGTGTGGGTGGGGAGCATGTTCGCCCGAAACCCTGGCCGGACGTCTACGCGACGGCCGCCCGTCTCTGCGGTGCCGCATCGGAACAGGCCCTCGCGGTCGAGGACTCGATGACGGGGATCGAGTCGGCGCTGCGGGCCGGGCTCCGTGTGGTCGGGGTGGGACCGCGCCCGCGGCCCGAGGACGCGGCACGGGCCGACCTGTGGGTGCCGGCCCTGAACGCTCCGGATCTGTCGGCCTGGGTGGAGTCCTGGCCGGCCGACGGGGCACGGGAGTAGGCCGGCACACCCTCAGTCCAGCAGGGTGCTGATGTCCTCCACGACCGCGCGGGCGGACGTGAAGAGCATGCCGATGCCCACCGCGCCCGGATCGGGAACGCCTTCGGCGCGACTCCCGAGGTAGCTGGAACGTCCCATCCGGGCGCGCAGGCGCGCGGTCTCCCTCACGCCGGCCCAGGCCGCGTCGGCGGCCCGCTCCAGGGATTCCCCCGGCAGGGTGTCCGCCGGGGCGGTCAGGAGGGCCTCGGCCGCCGGACCCAATGCGTCGACCAGGGTCTTGTCGCCGGGCGCCGCGTCACCCACTCGGCGGATGGCCGCCAGCCCCTCTCCCGCTCCGGCTGCGAGGGCCGGCGTGGTGGCGGCCCCGGCGTCGGCCACGGCTACGGCCAGTGCCTGGAACAGCAGGCCGAACAGGGGCCCGCTGGTGCCGCCGACATCGTCCAGGAAGGCGGTGGCCGCCGCGTGGAGGGGAGCGGCGGGGTCGTCGCGGGATGCGGGGTCGGCGTCGAGACGTCGCAGGGTGGAGGCGGCCCCGGTGCTGAGGTTGATGCCAAAGTCGCCGTCGCCCACCTCTTGGTCCAATGAGGTGAGGCCGCCCTTGGCGGCCTGGGCGGACTGCACGAACCGGCGCATCCAGGCGTCGGTGGAGAACGCGTCGGGGGACGTGGTGGTCGTCATGGGGTGCCTCCCGTGCTCGGGGGATCTCTGTCGGGCACGGCCGCGTGTCGCCGCCGTTTCCTTTCACCAGTGCAGGGCGGCGGTCCGCACGGGCGCGTCGAACAGGCGCAGTACCTGGGTATCGGCGGTCAGCAGGGTTATGGAGAAGCCGCGCATGTCCAGGGAGGTGATGTACTCACCGACGAGGGAACGGGCGAGCTCGATTCCGCGTGCGTCGAGGAGGTCGCCGAGTTCGGCGTGGACCGCGTACAGCTCCAGCGGGGTGACGGCCCCCAGACCGTTGACCAGGGCGATGACGGAGGCGCCCCGGGCTGGGCCGAGCGCTTCCAGGAGCGCCAGGACCATGCGCTCGACGAGTGGGCCGAGGGGCCCTCGGGGGATGGTCCTGGGGGCGCGCTCGCCGTGGATGCCGACGCCGTACTCCAGTTCCTCCGGATCGAGCGGGAAGGCGGGTCTCCCGGTCGTGGGCGCGGTGTGGGCGGCCGAGGCAACGGCCAGAGTGCGGCAGCTCGCCGCGAGACGGGTGCCGAGCTCCTGGAGTTCCTGGAGGCCGAGGCCGGTGTCGGCCGCCGCCCCGAGTGTCTTCTCGATCAGGACGGTGCCGCCCGTGCCCCGCCGGCCCGCGGCGATGTCCCCGGAGTCGGTGGCGAGGTCGTCGTCGACCAGGACACGGGCACAGGGAACGCCGTGGTGGGCGAGCCGTTCGGCGGCGATGCCGAAGTTGATCCGGTCGCCGGTGTAGTTCTTCACGATGTGCAGCACGCCCTGGGACCGTGCGGCGGCGAGGGATCCTTCGTACACCTGCCGGTTGTGCGGCGAGGCGAAGACGAGCCCCGGGCAGGCGACGTCCAGCATGCCCCGTCCGACGTAGCCCGCATGCAGCGGTTCGTGGCCCGATCCTCCACCCGACAGGAGGCCGACCCTCCGCGCGGGCGCGGTGTCGCGGGCGAGGAGGAAACCGTGGCCGGAGTCGAGCGTGAGCAGACTCGCGTGGGCGCGGGCGAAGCCCCGCAGGGCGTCCGGTACCAGGGAACCTTCACCGTTCTCGAAATACGATGCCATGCCGGTCCTCCGTCGTCGACGGCCACGAGCGGCCGGGCCGGGCCCCTCCCGCCGAGGTGATGTACATGCTGCGCCCCCGGCCACCACAGAGCAATTCGTAGGAAAATCGGTCATTCATTCGTATGCACCTCGCGCAGGCTGCCGATGCGCACCGTTCCGGCACCGGCGCCGCCCATGAGGACGGCAGCGTGCGACCGGCTGGGTATTCGACAGTCGTCCCGAGACTGGCTTGCGTAGGATCCGCGTTCGGAAAGCGGTCCACCGAATTTTGGTCGATGGCCGCGCGGGTGAACCGCGTCCCCTTTTCGCGCTTTTCCGCCGCGCTTCACTCGACCGGCTCTTTTGTTCATCGCGCGCCTCCGTCCTGATGAGGAACTGATTATCGCGGTGCGGGCCGAAACCGGCCGTGGCAAAGCCGGGCATTCGGAACTCCCGTAGCCGCTGTCTCGACGCATGGTGTTTCCGGAGACCCGGCGTCGGCGAGTAACGGCCCACTTCTCCCGGGTCGTTGCAGTGTTCGGCTCGCGAGAGCGGCGAAGCTCCCCCTCGGCGGGCTGACGGGGTGTTGGGTGGGTCGGCGTGAGGGGCCTGAGGGGCCTGGGGGGCTGCTGCCCGGGCTCGCGACGCGTTGTAGAGTGCCGAAATAGCCCTTGACCTGCAAAAGCAGGCAGGGAGCCTACTCGTGGGAGTGCTCCGATGATGCGCACCTTGTTCAAGTCCAAGATCCACCGCGCCACCGTCACCCAGGCCGATCTGCACTACGTCGGTTCCGTGACGGTCGATGCCGCCCTGATGGAGGCGGCCGACCTGCTCCCCGGCGAACTGGTCCATATCGTTGACATCGACAACGGCGCCCGCCTGGAGACGTACGTCATCGAGGGCGAGCGCGGCTCCGGTGTCATCGGGATCAACGGCGCCGCCGCGCACCTCGTACACCCCGGTGACCTGGTCATCCTGATCAGCTACGCACAGGTCGACGATGCCGAGGCGCGTGCTTTCGTGCCGCGGGTCGTGCACGTGGACGCGGACAACCGGATCGTGGCGCTCGGATCCGACGCCTCGGCGCCGGTTCCCGGGTCCCGTACGGAGCGGAGCCCGCAGGCCGTCGTCGCGGGCGGTTGAGTTCGCCGCCCGTGGTTCCGGGCGAGCGACGTCCAGGTTCACGAACGAGAGAGCAGGGGTCATGACCGAGAAGGCGGCTGTGGAGATCAGGGACGACCGGGAGCACGGCAGTCTCGTGGCGTACGAGGACGGCAAGCCGGCCGGGACCATCGCGTACTTCGTCATGGATCCGGCTCCCGGCGCGCTGGTGGCCGTGCACACCGTCGTCCGGCCCGAGCACGAGGGCAAAGGCATCGCGGGGGCCCTGGTCCGGGAGTTCTACACGATGGCCGCCCGCGAGGGAGTTCCCGTCGTTCCGCTCTGCCCGTACGCGGCGAAGTGGGCGCGGCGTCACCCCGACGAGGCTCCCGAAGCGCCGGAGGCGCTCGTCCAGGAGGCGCAGCGGCAGCTCAGGAACCATCCCGAGCTGTTCTGAGGCCCGGCGCTGGGCGGCGGGCGGTGTGCGGAGCGGTCCCCGGCCCGCCGCCCGCCGTTAACCGCGTGCCGGGCGGGGACGCCGCCGCGGAACAGGGGCCCGTCGTCCGGATGGGCGTGGACGACGGAACGCTCGGCACGGGCAGGCCGGACACTTCTCGTGTCGACGGCTCGGTCGCGGATCCGGCCCGATCCGGCCCGGGGCGGCTTACCGGAGTCGTGGCCGGTGCGGGACGGTCCGGCGCACACCGTCCCGCACCGCTCTGTCGCCGGGCGCAGGTGTGGACTCGGCAGGCGCGGGCAGCCGCTCCGGGAGACGGTGGAGGAAAGCTCCATCTATCCCTTTCATGCCGTTGTGGAGGATCGCGATGACCCACCCGTACCCCGACCCCGTACCGCCCGCGCCGACGCCTCCGCCCGTACCCGGTCCGCCCACTCCGGTCCCCGGTCCGCCGCCCGTGCCGCCGGGCCCCGGGCCGGTGCCGCCCGGCCCCGCGCCGGACCCGATCCCGCAGCCGCCCGCGCCGGGCCCCGACCCCGTACCGGATCCGGAGCCCGAACCGCAGCCCGCAGGCACGTGACCGGTGGCCGGCCGGTCCGCCCGGACCGGCCGGCTCCGGCCCGCCGGGTCCCGGGTGTTCGGGGCCGACGGGCCCGTTCAGCCGCCCCGTTCAGCCGCCCCGTCGATCAGTGCGTCCGCGTGCGCGAGACCGCTCTCCGCCGCGATCTCGTCCAGTGACTGCGCGTCCCGCACGGTCACGAACGTCACCTGCCGGCCGTGGCCCGGACCGTCGCCCCGCCCCGGCACCGCCCGGAAGCCGTACACCGCCGGACGGGGCAGGCTGTTGTACGCCCACGGGGTGGAGAAGTAGTACGCCCCCGTGTCGTACAGCACGACCAGATCGCCCTCGGCCAGTTCCGGCAGCTCCCTGCCGTACGCCACCACGTCCCCCGCGAAGCAGCACGGCCCCGCCACGTCCTGCGCCAGGGGCGGGCCGCCCTTGGGCGCGCCGTCCGGGCCGAACGCCCCGATCCGCAGCGGCCAGGCGTCGGGCATGAGGACGGTACGGGTGGCGGTCTGCGCTCCCGCGTGGGTGAGCGCGATCCGCCGGCCCCCGGCGTCCTTCGTGTAC
Organism: Streptomyces griseus; assembly: GCF_900460065.1. Classification (GTDB taxonomy): domain Bacteria; phylum Actinomycetota; class Actinomycetes; order Streptomycetales; family Streptomycetaceae; genus Streptomyces; species Streptomyces griseus. The sequence goes on from NZ_UAVD01000029.1 coordinate 269,237, forward strand.
TCCACCCGGGCTCCGATGAACCCGTTCTTCGCCAGCAGGGAGCGGCCGAACTCGGTGACCAGGGAGTAGCGGCCCGAGAAGAGGCCGGGCGCGGCGGCCGTCAGGGCCGCCACGTACTCCGGGTAGGTGGGGCGTACGGTCTCGTCGGCGAAGTTGACCGGCAGGCCGCCGCCGATGTCGAGGCTGGTGACCCGTCGGACGCCCGGCGTCGCGTTGATCTCCTCGGCCAGCTCGTACGTCTGCGCGACCCCGGCCGCGATCAGGTCCAACGGGCAGCCCTGGGAGCCCACATGGGCGTGCAGCCGGGTCAGCCACGGTCGCTCCCGGAAGGCCTCCACGATCGCCTCGCGGGCCCCCGGGTCGCGCAGCGCGACCCCGAACTTCGAGGTGTCGGTCGCCGTGCTCATCGGCCCGATGGACCCTCCGCCCACCTGAGGGTTGACCCGCAGCCCGAGGACCGAGGCGGTGCCCGGGGCACGGAGGGCGTCCACACGGCGCAGTTCGTCGAGGCTGTCGGCGTTGACGGCGACGCCGAGGGCGAGCGCCAGGCGGATCTCCTCGCGGGTCTTCGCGGGGGAGTCCAGGACGATCCGGGACGCGGGGAACCCGGCTTCCAGGGCCAGCCGCAGCTCGCCGGGGCTCGCCACCTCGCACCCCATCCCGCAGTCGGCGAGCAGCCGCAGCACCGGGACGAGGGAGCAGGCCTTGGCCGCGAAGGTGTGCAGCACCCCGGGCGTGGCGGCGAAGGCGTCGTGCAGGGCGCCGACGGAGGCCCGTACGCCCTCCGTGTCGATGAACCCGGCGACCGGGCTGCCCTCGCCCAGCAGCCCCCGCCCCGCAGCCGCCCGGACGACGGCGTCGAAGCGGGCGGCCGGCGGTTCCCCACCGTCCCCGTGGTGTGCGGAGGTCGTCTGCGTCATACGGCCAGAGTCCCTGATGGCTGCCCCCGGGTCTTCGGCGGAACGGGGGCGCCCGGTCGCCCGGACCCGGGCCGGTGAGCGCCCCCGGGGATCAGGCGATCAGGCCGACCACGGCCTCCGGCGTCAGCATCCGGAAGGTGAAGGCCTGCTGGAAGTAGAGGTGGACGCTCGTGGCGTCGTGGTCCGCGTAGCCGATCGACAGGTCCTGGCCCAGGCAGAGTTCGAAGTCCCCGCCCCGGGTGGACAGCAGCACCCCGCCCTTGACCGCGGGCGCCCACAGGATCTCGTCGTCCACCAGGCGGCTCAGATGCGTCTTGACCGGGTACCCGTGGTCCGAGGTCTCGGCGGCCTCGGTGAACGCGTCCGCACCGAGCAGCAGCCGGTACGGTCCGTCGACACCGGCCAGCCGCAGCCGCGTCACGGCCTGGCTGACCGCCACCGGATAGTCCCGCGCGTCGGCGGGCAGCGGGAGGGGATCGTGCGAGGAGCCGTCCCGCAGGCCGGTGATCCCGGCCGCCCCGTACCCGTCGATGATCGCCATGTCCTCGGCGAACGCACAGGTGCGCGCCGCGTCCTTGACGGGCTGCCAGTCGCTGTCGGCGGAGCCGCGCTCCACGTCGTCCACGGCCTGGCGGGTCACCGTGAACGGCACCCGCCACTCGATGACCGGCGTCGACGTCCGGGCCCGGGCCGCCACGTCCGGGGTGGGCGGATCGATGTCGGTCAGATGGCCGTCGCCGACGGCGGCCAGTGTCGGACCCGCCGGGTCGGACACGTCGACGACACGGCGGCCGGCGACATGGCGGCGGAAGGTGCGCCGGGCCTCCTCCTCGATCTCCTCCCAGGCGGACGGGGTGACCGGCGCGAGTTCGCGGTGCAGATTGTTCATCACTGGGCGCTTTCTTGCAGGCTGCCGATGCGCAGCGAACCGTGGTCCGCCCCGGCCGCGGGAGGCTCCTGCCGGACCGGTGCGGGCACCGGTTCCGGCAGGTTGCCGGTGCGCGCGGGGGCGGGCGGGGGCGGCGGAGCGTCGAGGAAGTCGGCGCGGGGGGCGAAGAAGAGGGAACCGGTGACCGCCGTGGAGAAGTCGAGGATGCGGTCGTGCGTTCCGGGCGGATCGCCGAGGAACATGTTGCGGAGCATCCGCTCGGTCACGTCGGGATCGGCGGCGTACCCGATGAAGTACGTACCGAACTCGCCCTTCCCGAAGCTCCCGAACGGCATGTTGGCCCGCAGGATGTCCCGTTCGGTGCCGTCCGGGTCGGTGATCGTGTTGAGCGCCAGATGGGAGTCGGCGGGTTTCTCGTCGTCGGGGAACTCCACGTCGTCCGACTTGGTGCGGCCGATGACGCGTTCCTGCTCCTCCACGGAGAGCGCGTTCCAGGACGTCAGGTCGTGCAGGTACTTCTGTACGACGACGTAGCTGCCGCCCTCGAATTCCGGGTCGTCCTCCGCCCCGACGAGCGCCGCCGAGCGGGCGTCGTCGCCCACCGGGTTCTCCGTACCGTCCACGAAGCCGAGCAGGTCGCGGTGGTCCAGATAGCGGAAGCCGTGCGTCTCGTCCACGATCCGCAGCGCTCCGCCGAGCTTGTCGAGCAATTGGGCGGCCCACGCGTAGCAGACGTCCATCCGCTCGGCCCGGATGTGCAGCAGCACGTCGCCCGGGGTCGCCGGGGCATGGTGGAGAGGGCCCCGCAGCTCCGGGAACGGGTGGAGGTGGGCCGGGCGCGGCCCGGCGAACAACCGGTCCCAGGCGCTGGAGCCGAAGCCCGCGACACAGGCGAGACCGGCGTCCGGGTAGCGGAAGCCGAGGGACCGGGCGACCGCGGCGAGATCGGGCAGCACGTCCCGCACCGCGCTCTCGCCGCCCGGCTCGATCGTGCCGACCAGGAACAGCGCCGCGTTGGTCAACGGCGCCACGACGGGCTGGACGGAGACGGGATCAGGGACGGCGTCGGGCATGCGCGCACTCCACTACGACGGTGTACGGACGGCGGTTACGACGGTGTACGGGCGGTGGCGGACCGCCGGTGGCGCACCGTCGGCCGCCGCGGGCCACGGCGAACAGGGCCCGCAGCCACTAACCCACGCCCCGTCCCCGGCCGCACGCCGGGAGCGTCCGGCCGGGGGAGCGCGGCAACGCACGGGCCGGGTGAGCCGGTCGAGCGCGCGGTCGAGGCGCGGGAACACCGGGCCCCGCGTGCCCCCTCCTCCTCGAGCGGGGCGTCAGCCGTCGTGCAGGGCCCTCCGCAGGGCGTCGACGGCGAGCCCGCGAGCGACGTTGGCGGCGCGGGTGTCGCGCAGGCTGTCCAGGAGGAGGAAGTCGTGGACCATGCCCGCGACCCGGACGGACGTCACGTCCACGCCGGCCTCGCGCAGCCTGTTGGCGTACTTCTCGCCCTCGTCGCGCAGAACGTCCGCCTCGTCGGTGATGACCAGCGTGGTGGGCAGGCCCCGGAGCTGCTCCAGTGAGGCCCGCAGCGGCGAGGCGTACACCTCCGACCGGTGGGCGATGTTGCCCGTGTAGGCGTCCCAGAACCACTTCATGCCGTCGCGGGTGAGGTAGTAGCCCTCGGCGAACCGGAGGTACGAAGGGGTGCTGAAGTCGGCGTCGGTGACCGGGTACAGCAGGACCTGCGCCCTGAGGTCGATGCCCCCGCGCTCCTTGTTCATCAGCGCGAACACCGCCGCCATGCAGCCGCCGACCGACTCGCCGGTGACGGCGATCCGCGAGGTGTCCAGGCCGTGTTCCGCGCCGTGCTCCGCGACCCACCGGCCCACGGCGTAGTTCTGCTCGACCTGCGTGGGGTACTTCGCCTCGGGTGCGCGGTCGTAGACGGGGAAGACGCCCGCGGCCCCGGCTCCGACGGTGAGTTCGCGGAAGAGGCGGTCATGGGTACGGTCGTCGCCGAACACCCAGCCGGCACCGTGGATGTAGAACACCACCGGCAGCGGTCCGGTGGCCCCCTTGGGACGGATGACGCGGGTGCGGACCGTACCCCACTGGCCCGCGTCCACGTCGACCCATTCCTCGTCCACCTCGGGGCGGGGCACGCTCTCGTCGCTCTGCAGGCCGAGCAGGATCTCGCGGCCCTTCTCCGGGGGGACCTCGTAGATCCTCGGATGCGGGTCCGTGGCCTCGCACAGTGCCCTCGCGGCGGGTTCGAGGTAGGGCGTGATCGGAGGGGGAAGCGGGGCATCGGTCATGTCGACTCCCTGTCGTGGGCGTGCGTGCGCCTTGGTCGAACGGCTTCGCGGGCCGCCGCAGGTTTCCGCCCCCGCCCGGGGCCCGCCCCCTGTTCCATCCTCGCCCTCCGTCCGGCGAGCGCAACCGCGCCGGGCGCTTCGAACACGGAAGGCGTGTCAGCTCTCCACCTCGGTCCTGTCGCCGCCCCAGAGGGTGTGGAACGTCCCGTCGCGGTCGGTGCGGCGGTAGGTGTGCGCGCCGAAGTAGTCGCGCTGGCCCTGGGTGAGCGCGGCGGGGAGGCGTTCGGCGCGCAGTGAGTCGTAGTAGGCGAGGGCGGCGGCGAAGGCAGGCGTGGGGACGCCTTGGGTGACGGCGGTGGCCACCACGGTGCGCCAGTCGTCCTGAGCGGCGGCGATCTCCTCCGCGAAACCCCGGTCGGCGAGGAGGCCGACCATGCGGGGCCGGGCTTCGTAGGCGCCGGTGATCCTGTCGAGGAACGCGGCCCGGATGATGCATCCGCCGCGCCAGATCGAGGCCACCGCGCCGAGGTCGATGTTCCAGCCGTACTGCTCGCTGCCGGCCGCGATCTCGTGGAAACCCTGGGTGTAGGCGACGATCTTCGAGGCGTACAGCGCCTGCTCGACCCGGTCGGCGAAGGCCGCCGCCTCGTCCTCGCCGAGCGTACGGGCCGCCGGTCCGGCCAGGTGGCGTGAGGCATCGCGGAGGTCGGCGTGGCCCGAGACGGAGCGGGCGAAGACGGCCTCGGCGATCCCGGAGACGGGAACCCCGAGGTCGAGGGCGATCTGCACGGTCCAGCGGCCGGTGCCCTTCTGCTCCGCCCGGTCGAGCACGACGTCCACGAAGGGCTTCCCGGTCGCCCCGTCGACGTGCGAGAGCACTTCCGCGGTGATCTCGATGAGGTAGGACTCCAGGCGCCCGGTGTTCCAGGTGCGGAAGATGTCCGCGATCCGCGCGGGGGAGTACCCGGCCACGTCACGGAGCAGCTGGTACGCCTCGCCGATCAGCTGCATGTCCGCGTACTCGATGCCGTTGTGCGTCATCTTCACGAAGTGTCCGGCGCCGTCCGGCCCGACATGCGTGACGCACGGAGCACCGTCCTTCGCCTTCGCGGAGATCTTCTCCAGCATCGGCCCGAGCGAGGCGTACGATTCCTCGCTGCCGCCCGGCATGATGCTCGGTCCGTCGAGCGCGCCCTCCTCGCCTCCGGAGATGCCGGTGCCGACGAAGTGGATGCCCCGCTCGCGCAGCTCGCGCTCCCGGCGGCGGGTGTCCTCGAAGTGCGCGTTGCCCCCGTCGATGATCACATCACCGTTCTCCAGGAGGGGCGCGAACTCTCCGATCACCGCGTCCGTGGCCTCCCCTGCCTTCACCATGATGACCAGCCGGCGTGGCCGCTCCAGGGCCGCCACGAAATCCTCGGCACTCCCGGTCGCGACGAAATCACCCTCGTCGCCGAAGTGTTCGACGAGCTCACGGGTGCGAGCGGCGGTGCGGTTGTGCAGGGCGACGGTGTATCCGTTGCGGGCGAAGTTCCGGGCCAGGTTGCGTCCCATGACGGCGAGTCCGGTGACGCCGATCTGCGCGGTGCCGCTCATCTGTGTGCTCCTGGGGTTGCGAGGACGTCGGTGGGGCCGGCGGTGCCGGGGCGGGCTTCGGGCAGGGGAGTACGGACCCGGGGACAGGCGCGTTCGGGGACGGGACGCTCGCCGGCGGCCCGCTCAGGGCGCGGGCGGAGTGGCGGCACCCCCGGTGGCGGGGTCGGCGCCGGGCGCCGGACCGGCCTCCAGGAGCGCCTCGTCGTCCCCCGGCTCGGGGATCACGTGCATCGCGGCCTCCTCGGCCGACGCCGCCGCCCCGTCGATGCCCACGTCGCTGGCGGTGAGGGTGGCCGGGACGCTTCCGTCCGCCTGCTGGGTCAGCCGACCGGCGCGGGCGACACCGACCTCGTCGTCCCACGGCTCGCCGTCGCCGCCCACCAGATCGCCCACGCCGTCACCGGCGGAACCGTCCGGCTCGGGCACCTCCCTGGTCAGCCGCGCGTCCAGGGACTCGCCGGTGTGCCGCTCGCCGGCCGTGGTGCCGAGGCCGTCGACGGCCCAGGGGCGGTCCGGCGGCGCGTAGCCCTCGTCCAGGGGGTCGCCGGTGCCGGACGGATCCATGAGCGTGTCCCCGGCGTCGAGCTGTTCGCCGGGGTCGGAAGCCTCCGGTTCCTGGGGCTGGTAGACGTCGTCCCCCCAGTCGGTGTCGCTCATGGCGCGTCCTTTCCTCCGGGAGTACCGCGTACCACTGTCCCCTGTACGCAATTCCACTCCGGTCCCGCTCCGGCCGCAAAGGGAAGATCGGGTCCCGGGGCCCGATACGGGCCGCGCGGACCGGTCCGTCCGCAGGTCGCGGCCCGTTCACCGCGCATCCGGGGAGCCGGGCGCCGGGCGGGACCCGCCCTCGGCCCCGGCCGGTGCGACCGCCGCGATCCCCGGCGCACGGCCGGACCGCCGTGCCGGACCCCCTGGGGCTCCCCGCCCGGAGCGGCGCACCGTCCGGGCGGCGGCGGGCCCCGTCGACGCCGAGCCCGGGGGCGGGCCCCCACCCGCGCCGCGTCGGGACCTCCCGCCTACCCGAAGCCGCCCGAGCGGGCCAGCCAGCGGCCCCCGTGCCGGGACACCTCGATGGGGCGGCCGAAGCAGGCGGTCATGCGCTCCCGCGTGAGGACGTCCCCGACCGGCCCCGCGGCGAGGACCCGCCCCTCACGCAGGAGCAGGGCGTGACCGATGGCCGGGGAAAGCTCCTCCACGTGGTGTGTGACCGTCACCGTCGACAACTCCGCACGGTTCAGGGCGAGATGACGCATGGTGTCGACGAGGTCCTCGCGGGAGGGCAGATCGAGTGCGTTGAACGGCTCGTCGAGCAGCAACAGCGCCGGATCGGCCATGAGGGCGCGGGCGATGAGGATCCGGGCGCGCTGACCGCCCGAGCAGACACCGTACGGGCGGTCGGCGAGCTCCTTGACGTGGAGTTCGGCGAGCAGCCCGTGGGCGCGCTCGCGCACCTCGTCGCCGTACGACTTCCACAGCGGCTGGACGGTGCCGGTGTGGCCGGTGAGCACGGTGGTGAGGCCGGTCAGATCCCCCGGTACGCGCTGGGAGGTGGAGACATGGCCGATGCGGGCGCGCAGCTCCCGCACGTCGACGCGGCCGAGCCGGTGGCCGAGGACGTCGACCGTGCCGGTGGTGGGGAAGGCAGTGGCGCCGACCAGCCGCAGGACGCTGGTCTTGCCCGCCCCGTTGGGGCCGAGCAGCGCCCAGTGCTCGCCCGCCCGGACGGTCCAGTCCAGGCTGTCGAGGATGACCTGGCCGGTGGTGTGGCGGCGCATGCTCACGCCGTGGAGGGCGGCGACGACGCGCCCGTGACTGTTGCCGCTGTTCTGGTCCATGCCGTCCTGTGGCCCCTTCGCCTCGGTGAGTACCGCGTCCGTCGCACGGAGGGTAGCTGTAGGCGGCATTCATGCGCGTGGATGACTGCATCGCGGACACGGACCGGCCCTGGCGGTCTCTCCCCGGCTCCCGCCGGGGCGGTCCTCAGCGCCGGGCCAGGGCGAGCAGGCTCAGCCCGAACATCAGGACCCCCAGGGGGAGGTGGACCGACGGAAGGTGCGCGATACCGACCGCGACCTGCACCGAAGCCAGGACCAGGAAGCCGGACGCGTGCAGGACGGGCCGGGGCGACCCGCCACCCGGCTTCCAGGCCAGTACCGCCGCGAGGAGGTACAGCATCGACGCCCCGTACATCACACGCGCACCGACGCTGTGCAGGGCCTCCCCGTAGGACGAGGTCAGCAGCAGTCCGGAGGAGACGGCCTGGAGGAAGATCGTCAGTGTCTGGAGGGCGATCGCGATCCGCAGGAACGGGAACGCGCGCCGTGTCGCCGTCGGAGTGGTCATGCCAGGCCCCTTTTCCGCCCGTGGGCAGCCGATCGATAAGGTCTCACCAACCCGACGACACGGGCCGGCGAAAGGTAAGGCGAGGGAGGCCGGAGCATGGGGGCGGCGAGGGCGGGCGCCGAGGTGACGGCCGGTGAGCGCGGCCGACTGATCAATGTGGCCTACCGGTTGCTGGGATCGCTCGCCGAGTCCGAGGACGCCGTGCAGGAGGCCTTCGCGCGCTGGTACGCACTGCCGCGGAGCCGGCGGGACGCGATCGTGTCGCCCGGCGCCTGGCTGACCACCGTCACGGGCCGCATCTGCCTGGACGTGCTCGGCTCGGCGCGGATCCGCCGTGAACGCTACGTCGGCGCGTGGCTGCCCGACCCCCTGCCGGACCCCGTCGAGCGCGGGGGCGGCCGGGACGGTGACCTCGCGGACCGGATGGTCCTGGACGAGTCGGTGACCATGGCCTTCCTCGTCGTCCTGGAGACGATGACCCCCGCCGAGCGCGTCGCGTTCGTCCTGCACGACGTCTTCCGCTACCCTTTCGCGGAGATCGCCGACGTGCTCGGCCGGACCCCCGCCGCCTGCAAGCAACTCGCCTCCTCAGCCCGGCGCCGGGTGCCCGATGCCCGGACGCCGGTGGCGGCGGACGCGCGGACCGACGTGGTGCGGCGGGTCAAGGAGGCCTGGGAGGAGAAGAACATCGCGGCCCTCGTGGACCTCCTGGACCCGTCCGCCGTGATGACCGCGGACGGCGGAGGCCTGGTCGGCGCCGCCCTGCGCCCGGTCGAGGGTGACGCGCGCATCGCCTCGTACATGGTCGCCATCGCCGACCGGGCCCCGGGGCTGGAACTCCTTCAGCGGTCGGTCAACGGTGCGCCGGGCCTGGTGGCCCTGCGGGACGGCGTCGTCCTGACCGTGGCCGCGTTCGACGTGACCGACGGCCGCGTCGCCCGGATCTGGGTGGTCCGCAACCCGGAGAAGCTGCGGCCGTGGGCGCCCCGGGGGTGACGGCGGCCGCTACCCGCGCAGGTCGAGCCGCATCAGAACGCGGGGGTGGCCGGCCAGGACCGAGGTGGTGTCGGCGGCGTGGGTGAACCCGGCCCGCTCGAAGTTCTTCCGGACCCCGGGGTACGCCATCGTCGTATCCACCTTGGCGCCACCGCTGTCGAGCGGGTACGCCTCGATCGCCGGCGCACCGTGGGCGCGGGCGAACTCGACCGCACCGGCGATCAGTTCGTGCGAGATCCCCTGCCCGCGGTGGCCGGGACGCACCCGGACGCACCACAGGGACCAGACCGGAGAATCGTCGACGTGCGGGATCGTTCGACTGCGGGCGAAGGAGGTGTCCGCGCGCGGTGCCACGGCCGCCCACCCCACCGGTTCGTCGCCGTCGTAGGCGAGCACCCCCGGCGGGGGCTCCGTACGGCACAGTCCGGCGACGTACTCACCGCGCGCCGGACCGCGGAGCTCGGCGTTGAGCTTGGCGGGAATCCGGTGGCTCAGACACCAACAGACGTTGGCCTCGGGTGACTTCGGGCCGACCAGCGTACGTACGTCTTCGAACACCGAGGCCGGGCGAACTGCGATGGTCATGGCCCAACGATGACACGGGCCCCCGCCGGGGCCCCGGACCGTCGCTCGCGCCGTGGCGCCACCCCCGGCGGCCGGTCGAGGCCTCGGCCCCGGGCCCGGCGCATCCTGCTGCCGGGGACCGGAGCCCCGCGGTGGTCTCGGCGCGGCCACCGCTTCACGGGGAGCGGCTCAGCGCCCGGAGCCGACGACGGCGGTGACGCGGATCTCCACGCGCATGGCGGCGAGGCCGAGAACGGTGACGCCGGTCTCCGTCCAGATCGGCGCGCGGCCGTCGAGGCGACGACGGAACTGCTCGGTCATGACCGAGTTGTGGTCGTCGCCGATGGCGTCGTCTCCGGGTGCGACCTTGTGGTACGAGTTGACGTGGATGACGTCCTTCCACGTCGCGCCGACCGTGGCGAGCGTGCGTTCGACGTTGTCGAATGCCTGGACGATCTCGTCCTCCAGCGAGTCGGGGATGACCAGGTCGTCATCGACTCCGGCCTGGCCGGAGGTCTCGACCCGGTCGCCGACCCGGACGGCCCCGCTGTAGCCGTGGGCCTCGTGCAGCTTCTCGCCGAAGCCCGGGGTGATGCCGAAAGTGACGGTGTCCATGATGCTTCCTCTTCTCGCTCACGGCGGGTGTGTTTTCTCTTCCATGACTTCACGCGTAAAGTGAGACTAGCAAGTGATGACTTCAAGCGCAAAGTGATGACGCGCTGTGGCGGAGGGACTGGACGACCCATGAGCGACACCGGAGAGCCCATGACCGGCACGGGTGGACACGAGGACGACGAGGAGCCGCGGTGGCTCGACGAGGAGGAGAAGGCCGCGTGGACCGGGCTGATCTCCCTGGTCCTGCTCCTGCCCGGCAAGCTGGAATCGCCCCTCCGGCAGGAGCACGGCCTCACGCTGTTCGAGTACCTCGTGCTCAGCCATCTGTCCGAGGCTCCGGAGCGGAGGCTGCGGATGGGGGAGCTCGCCTTCCTCGCCAGCGGGTCGCTCTCCCGGCTGTCCAACGTCGTCAAGCGCTGCGAGCAACGCGGCTGGGTCGTTCGCACCCCCGACCCGGCGGACGGCCGCTACACCCTGGCCGAACTCACCGACACCGGCTTCGCCGTCGTGGACGTGGCGGCCCCCACCCACCTGCGCGCCGTGCGCCGCGTCGTCCTCGACGCGCTCAACGCGACCGACCGGAGGGCCCTCGCCCGGATCGCCGAGAAGCTCCGCATCGTGCCGGACGACTTCGGCTGACCGCGGTTCCGTGCGGCGGCCCCTCCCGCGACCGGCCGGCCGAGTGGAGCGCGAAGCCCCGGACGTCCACCACGCCGGTGAAGCGCAGCCGGAGCAGCGGAATCGTCGGATCGCCGGGCAACTCGGCCGCCACGTGCGCGAATCCGGCACGGAAGTGGACCCTGATGGCGTCCACCTGCCGCCAGTGCCGGCAGGCGTGACGGTTCAGGCGCCGCCGCAGGTCGTGCTGCGTCGATTCCGGGGGATCCTTCGGCACGGGCCCGTTCTGCCGAGTGCGGTCGGGGTGCGCCGCGATCGTCCGCGACCGGAGAGGCTGAGTGTCCGCGAAGTCGCCCGACGGGCGGGGGACGAGACTTCGCGGACACTCCCTAGTACGGCGGCAGCCGCAGCGCCCCCGTACCCTCGCGTACGTCGTGCACGAGCCGGATCCTCCCCACCGGATTGCCGTGCTCGTCCGTGGTCACCAGGGCCGCGTCGTCGCTGTTGACGCACTGCCCCCGTGCGTCCGGCTCGGGGCAGAACAGGACGTAGCCGGTCTGCCGGTCGACGCGGCCCGGCTCCAGCCGCCAGATCCACTGGTAGGTGCTCATGACCACCCGGGGATAGGTGGCGCGCAGTTGCTCCTTCACCGCGTTCTGCACGGTGTCGCCGAACTCCTGGCGCTCCCGGAACGGGCGGACGACCCGGGCACTCCCCGTCGTGTCGACCCGGCCCGCCGCGATCTCGTAACTCGCCGAGTAGTAGGCGTGCTTGGTGAGCGAACCCAGCAGGTCCGACCGGGTCAGCCGCATCACTGTCGGCCAGGAAGCCTGGCCCCGGTCGCGGCGGTCGGCGACCGACGGGGAGACCACGTTCACGTACGAGGCCTGCGCCTTCGCCAACGTGCTGTCGGCCCCGCTCGCCGTGACCCAGCGCTGGACGCACTCCCCGATCTCGCCGAGCACCCTCGTCACGGTGGCGTTCGTCAGCTCGGCGACCACATAGGGCGGGGTGCCCGTCGGGCCCAGGGCGACGACCTCGTAACCGCAGGCGTCGAAGGCGCCCTTGAGCGTACGGAAGTCCTCGGCCTGCTGCCGCCCGCGCCGCACCGCCTCGGCCAGGACGTCCGCGCAGCCCTCGCGGTCGCACGTTCCCCCGTCGGCCCTGTCCGTGTCGATCCGGAGCCGGACCACGGCGTCGCGGTCGTCGGTCACCGCGAACGTGACCTCCGAGCCGCCGGAGCCCGGAAAGAGCGTGCGCGCCCCGATCGCCCTGAGCTGCCCGGGGAAGTGCTTCTCGGCCAGCTCCTCCGCCGCCCGGCGATCGTCCTTCGTGTCCACCACGCCGCACGCGCCCAGCAGCACGGCCAGGGAACCCGCCAGCGCGCCGGTGAGCCCGGCTCTCCAGCCTCTGCGGCGTGATCCGGCCATGATCTGCTCCTCCACCTGGTCCTGCCTTCGGGTGCTGCCCCCTGGTCCTGTGACCGTAGGCCCCGTCTTCGCGGGCCGGATGAGTACGCCTACTCAACCCCGGTGCGCACAGCGCCCCGAACCCCTCCCGCGCACGCCTGTGATTGGCATGGACCTGACCCTTGAACTCCGCTACAGTCCGGGAACGGCACATCTGAGAGCGCTCTCAAAAAGCACGATCGGATCGCGCTCCCGGACGCCTCCCGTTCCACCCCCACGTCGTTGGAACAACAGGAAGGGCCACTCCCTTGAGACACGCAACCCTGCTGCGCACCGGTCTGTCCGCGCTCCTGGTCATCGGGGCCTGGACCGCCGCCGGCCCGGTGTCCGCCTCCGCCGCGCCCGCCCCCGCCGAGCCTCCCGCCTCCGCCGCCCTGCTCTCCGCCATGCAGCGCGACCTCGGCCTCACCGAGAAGCAGGCCCTCACCCGGCTCGCCGACGAGAAGGCCGCCACCGCCCTGGAGAAGAAGGCGCAGCGCGCTGCCGGCTCCGCCTTCGGGGGCTCCTGGCTCGATGCGAAGTCCGGCAAGCTGACCGTCGCGGTCACCACCGCCGAGAAGGCCGAAGCCGTACGGGCCACCGGTGCCGGCGCCCGGCTCGTCGAGCACTCGGCCAAGAGCCTCGACGCCGCCAAGGCGCGGATCGACGCCCTGAAGGCCCCCTCCGGTGTGAGCAGCTGGCACGTCGACCCGGCCACCAGCCGCGTCGTCGTGAACGTCGTCGCCGCCGAGCAGACTGACAACGATGTCCGCGCCTTCGTCACCAAGGCCCGCAAGGCCGGTCCCGTCACCGTGAGGACGACCGCCGAGGCTCCGCAGACCTTCGCCGCCGGAACGGTCGGCGGCGACCCGTACTACACGGGCAACGTCCGCTGTTCCATCGGCTTCTCCGTGCACGGCGGCTTCGTCACCGCCGGGCACTGCGGCGGCACCGGTCAGCAGGTCCGCGGCTGGGACAACTCCTACATCGGCAACTTCCAGGGCTCGTCCTTCCCCGGTGACGACTACGCCTGGGTGAACGTCGGCAGCGGCTGGTGGACCGTCCCCGTCGTGCTCGGCTGGGGCACCGTCCCGGACCAGCTCGTCCGTGGCTCGAACGAGGCCCCGATCGGCGCCTCTATCTGCCGCTCCGGGTCCACCACGCGCTGGCACTGCGGCCGTGTCCTCGCCAAGAACGAGACCGTCAACTACAGCCAGGGCGCCGTCCACCAGATGACCAAGACGAGCGTCTGCGCCCAGGGCGGTGACTCCGGCGGCTCGTTCATCAGCGGCGACCAGGCCCAGGGCGTCACCTCGGGCGGCTGGGGCAACTGCACCAGCGGCGGCGAGACCTGGTACCAGCCGATCAACGAGATCCTCAACCGGTACGGGCTGAGGCTCCACACCGCGTGATCCCGGGGAGCCGTCCCGCCGCCCTCCCCGGCGGAGCGGCCCCCGGCGTGGCGACGTAGGACCATGGAGCGGCCCCGCCGGTGTGCGGGGCCGCTTCCGTGCGCCACCAGCCCTTCGGCAGCGCATCGTTCACAAGCTATTGACACCCTCTCAGCCTCGGCGCAACACTGGCACCGCTTTGGAGAGCGCTCTCCCAAAGGGATCCCGCGGTCCGCCGGCCTCGTGACGCGCAGGGTGGAGTCTCTTCCCGGCTGCACCGTCCAGCTCACCCTTTCCCCCCACCGTGCACCGAAGTGCAGGGATGAAGAGCGGCATGGAGGCCCCTATGGCGACAAGACTCAACCGATCAACCCTGGTGTCCGTGCTGGTCGTGGCCACCGCCCTGGCGCTCGTCGCGCTCGGGCTGTCCGCGATCGCGAACGCCGGCCCGGGCGCCGCCGACGCGGCCCCGGAGGCGGCCGGCAAGCCCGCCGCGGCCTCGCACGTCGCGCAGGGGCACGCGATGGCGCCGGCCAAGCCCGTGGCCTTCGGGGACGACCCCGACGGCGACGGCTACATACCCGCGGAACCGCCGGTCACGGGCGTGGAGCCGTCCGACGAGATCCCGCCGCACCGCTACTTCCACGAGTTCCAGGCCAACTGCTCGGTCAACCACACCGCCCCGGACGACCCGATCGTCTATCCGGGCCGGGCCGGCGCCTCGCACGACCACACGTTCATGGGCAACGACACGACGAACGCGAACAGCACCACCGCGTCCCTCGGCGCGGGCGGCACCACGTGCCTGGCGCCCGGTGACCGGTCCGCGTACTGGATGCCGACCCTCTACAACGGGAACGAGGAGGTCCGGCCGATCGGCCCCCAGACCATCTACTACAAGGCCGGAGTCACCGACTACCGCACGGTGCGGCCCTTCCCCAAGGGGCTGCGGTTCGTCGTCGGCAGCCCCACGCAGACCGCCGAGGAGTTCCGCAACCACCCCGGCATGGTCGAGGGGTACGAGTGCGGCGAGAGCTACCACAACTACGACTTCCCGGCCGCCTGCCCGACCAGCCGGGACACCCAGCTCAACCTGCGCATGCAGGCGCCCAGTTGCTGGGACGGCAAGTATCTGGACACCCCCGACCACAAGGCCCACATGGCCTACCCGGTCGTGATGGGGGCGAACCAGGACGTCTGCCCGCCGAGCCACCCGGTCGCCCTGCCGATGATCGAGTTCAAGATGGCGTGGCCGGTCAACGGTGACATGTCGCGGGTGAGGCTGGCCAGCGGCACCGGCCACTCCTTCCACTACGACTTCTTCAACGCCTGGGACGACGCCACGCTCGACGCCCTCGTCGACCACTGCATCGTCGGCGCTCTCCAGTGCAACGCCCGTGGCTACGACGAGAACAACCCGGGCGAGGGCGCGGCCCTCGACGAGAACTACGAACTGCCCCGACCCTGACCCCTCCCCGTCGCGTCTCCCTCATGGGCGCACCGCACCCATGAGGGAGAGCGCTCTCCAGATTCCCTCGCACCTCGGTACCCCCACCCGCACCCCGACTCCCGTGAGGAGCTTCTCCCCCCATGATCACGTCCCGTTCTCGACGACCGGCCCGCCCCCGTGGCCGTACCACCGCGCGCCTCGCCGTCGCCGGCCTCCTGGCCGCCGCCGGGGCCGCGCTTCCGGCCCCCGTCGCGCAGGCCGCCGGCAGCGTGGTGAAGGTGACCGGCTCCCAGGGCGCCTGGCAGCTGACCGTGGACGGCACCCCGTACACCGTGAAGGGCCTGACCTGGGGCCCGTCCGTCGCGGACGCCGGGCAGTACATGCCCGACGTGAAGTCGATGGGCGTCAACACGATCCGTACGTGGGGCACCGACGCCACCACGAAACCCCTGCTCGACTCCGCGGCGGCGAACGGCATCAAGGCGATCGCCGGTTTCTGGCTGCAACCGGGCGGCGGTCCCGGCAGCGGCGGCTGTGTGAACTACCTGACGGACACCGCGTACAAGAACGACATGCTCGCCGAGTTCCCGAAGTGGGTGGAGGCCTACAAGGACCACGAGGGCGTCCTCATGTGGAACGTCGGCAACGAGTCGGTGCTCGGTCTGCAGAACTGCTACAGCGGCGCCGCGTTGGAGCAGCAGCGCGACGCCTACACCACCTTCGTCAACGAGGTCGCCAAGAAGATCCACGCGGTCGACCCGAACCACCCGGTCACCTCGACCGACGCGTGGACCGGGGCCTGGCCCTACTACCAGAAGAACGCGCCCGACCTCGACCTGTACGCCGTGAACTCCTACGACGCCGTCTGCGACATCAAGGGCACCTGGGAGAGCGGCGGTTACGACAAGCCCTACATCGTCACCGAGGGCGGGCCCGCCGGTGAGTGGGAGGTCCCGGACGACGCCAACGGCGTACCGGACGAGCCCGGCGACGTCGCGAAGGCCGAGGGCTACCAGCGGGCCTGGGACTGTGTGAACGGGCATCAGGGGGTCTCGCTCGGCGCCACGCTGTTCCACTACGGCACCGAGTACGACTTCGGCGGCGTCTGGTTCAACCTGCTCCCCGCGGGCCAGAAGCGGCTCTCCTACTACGCCGTGAAGGAGGCGTTCGGCGCGGACACGTCCGGTGACAACACCCCGCCGGTCATCAGCGGCATGACCGTCGACAACGCCTCGGCCGTCGAGGCGGGCAAGCCGTTCACGTTCAAGGCGTCCGTCTCCGACCCGGACGGCGACCCGCTCACCCACCAGGTGCTGGTCAACTCCAAGTACATCGACAACGGCGGGCAGTTGACGGAAACGGCCTTCACCGACCGGGGTGACGGCACGTTCGAGGTCACCGCACCGGACAGGCTCGGCGTCTGGAAGGTCTACCTCAAGTCGACCGACGGCAAGGGCAACGTCGGCATCGAGACGAAGTCCTTCAAGGTGGTGCCGCCCCGGGTCGACGGGGTGAACCTGGCCTCCGGGAAGCCCGCCGAGGCCTCGTCCTTCCAGCCGGACAGCGTCGGCTGCCCCTGCCCGGCGGCCAACGCCGTCGACGGTTCCTTCGACACCCGCTGGGCCAGCGAGTGGGCCGACCGGCAGTGGATCCAGGTCGACCTGGGCGCGACCACCTCCTTCGACCATGTCCAGCTGGCCTGGGAGGCGGCCTACGCCAAGGCGTACACGGTCCAGACCTCGGACAACGGCCAGGACTGGAACACCGTCCACACCCAGACGGCGGGCAACGGCGGCATCGATGACATCGAGGTGGCGGGGAACGCCCGCTACGTCCGCGTGAGCGCCTCCGAACGCGGCACCCCGTGGGGCTACTCGCTCTACGAGTTCGGCGTCTACCGGAGCTGATCCGGCAGGGCCACGAAGCCCTCCGCGCCGTCCCATCCCCGCTGTCGGCGCGCAGGGAGCCCGCGGCGGCCACGGACATCCGTGACCGCCGCGGGCTCGTCGCGTCCCCGGCCGTGCCCCACCGGCACGGCGCGGGGGGTAGCGTGCCCGGCATGGATCTTCGCAGCGATACCGTCGAGCGCGCTCAGCGCCTCAAGCACCTGCACGCCGAGCACCGGCCCCTCGTACTGCCGACCGTCTGGGACGTCTGGTCGGCGCGGACGGCGGCCGACGCCGGATTCCCCGCGCTGACGGTCGGCAGCCACCCGCTCGCCGACTCCCGGGGGGCCGACGACCAGGAGGGGCAGACCTTCGAGGAGGTGCTCGCCGCCGTCGCGCCGATCATCGCGGCGGTCGACGTCCCCGTCTCCGTGGACCTGGAGGCCGGCTACGGGCAGCGCCCCGCGGATCTCGTCGCCGGACTCATCGAGGTCGGCGGCGTCGGCCTCAACATCGAGGACACCGTCCACTCGGAGGGCGGACGCCTGCGCACCACGCAGGAGCACGCCACCTACATCGCCGGCCTGCGCGCGGCGGCCGACGACGCGGGGGTCCCGGTCTGGATCAACGGGCGCACCGACCTGTTCCTGCACGCGGAGGATGCCGCCGCCGTCCTCGACGAGGCGATCGAGCGCCTGCGCGCCCTGGAGCAGGCGGGCGCCGACAGCGTCTACCCGGTGCGCATCCAGGACGACGACGCACTGCTCGCGGCGGTGACGGCCGCGGTCTCCGTACCGGTGAACTCCACGGCCCACCCGGTCAAGCACGACCTCGAACGCTTCCGCCGCCTCGGCGTCGGCCGCATCACCTACGGCCCGCTGCTGCAGTTCGCGATGACGGACGCGATGAAGGGCGTGCTCGGGCCGTGGGCCCCCTGAGGGCCGTCCCGCAGTTCCCGGCCGGGGCACGTCGGCAACCGCGGCGCCCCGCCGCGTTGTCGAACAACTCCGGGCGTTCGGTACGCGGACGCTCCCGCGCCTGAGGGCCGGCCCGGGCGACGCACCGCCTCCGGCGCTGTGTGCTGATCCGCCGGGCCGCCTCCGCGGGGCCGGGGCGGCGGCCTTGCGGGCAAGGGTGACCGCCCCGGCCTTCGGACGGCGGCCCCGCCCGTCCAGCCCCGTGCCGCCGCCCCGGCCCGAGTCCGGGGCGGCGGCACGGAACGGCGGTCAGCCGGTGCGGTTGTAGATCGCCGTGCCGGGGCAGGCGGTGACGCCCGAGCGGGTCGCGCAACCGGTGTACTGGCTGGAGCCGTTCCACCAGGCCCAGCCGCCGATGGTGCGGCCGTTGAGCCAGGTGTACTGGCCGTTGTAGTTGGCGTCGTACGTGCGCAGGCTCCAGTGCACGTGGGCTCCGGTCGCCGCCCCGCCGGCGCAGGTGTCGGTGCCGATGTTGCCGAGCAGGGCGCTGCGGGCGATCGATGTTCCGTTGTAGTAGGTGCTGTTCCACATGTGGTAGTAGTCCGTCGAGAAGCCGCCGGGGTGGATCACCCTGGTCCAGCCGCCTCCGGCGCCGCACATCGAGGTCGCCGTTCCCTCCCTGGACGAGCGGACCCGCCCGCTGGCGTTGCCCCCCGCGAAGTCGAGGCTGCTCCAGTAGCCCGTCGAGCCGGTGTGGGAGTGCGCCCCACCGGTGAGCGTCATGTAGTAGTCGGGCATCCACGGCAGCAGCAGTCCGTTGGTGTTGGCGGCCGCGGCCTCCACCGACGGCGTCTCCTGCTGGGGAGTCGCCTTGCGCTGAGCGTACGCCGTCATGGTCTGCCGCTCCGCCGTGCCGACCAGCGGGGATTTCGCCACGTGGTCGGCGAAGGCGCGGTCGCCCTCAAGACCCGGGATCCACTGCCCGTCCTTGCGGTGGGCGATGTAGAGCCAGCCCTCCGGCTCGGCATGGTGGGTGCGGGGCGCTTCGACGTACGCGACGCCGCGAGCCCAGTTCGCCGAGGCCGTACGGACGTCGACGACCACCTTGCGGCTTTCGCCGGCGAGCTTGCTGACGGCGGCCTTCGGGGAGAGGCCTTCGGCATCGTGGGACCGGGAGAGGACGTCTGTGGAGACGGCGTCGATCAGTGTCTGCCGATCGGTGCCCAGGCGGTCGGCCACGGCGGACGGCATCTTCACGGTGACGTCGGGGGAGGGCGACTGGGCGGAGGCCGCGGCGGGCTTCGCGGCGGGGTCGCGGAGAGCCGCCGTCGCCGAGGGTGCGGTGGCGAGCAGGCCGAGGGCGGCGAGGGCGGTGACGGCGGTTCTCACGGACAGTTTGGCGAGCATGGTGGGTGGTGTCCCTTCTGGAGGAGGGGCCCTGACAGGCCGACAGCCGCGCGAGCTGGGTGGAGCGCGCGGCCCACATCAGGAAGTCCATGTCATGTCTGCGCCAAGTCTATGCGCGTAGCTCGCTGAGGGCGACAGGCCCGCGAACCTCCGGTCTCCGATGATCGCTGTCCGCGTCGCGCCCGCTGCGGACGCTCAGTGGTCGGGGAACGGCGGGACCTCGTCCATCAGCCGCAGCAACGTCCGAGCAGGCGTCGCCTCCTCCGGCCGTACGGAGGAGGCGACGCCCTCGATGACCGACCTGCCCGTGTGTACGGCTGACCGCGAGGCCGCCTCCCATCCGCGTTGCCGCTGGAAGCCCGCGTCGTGTCCGCGGCCCCGCGTCGTCGCCGCGGCCGAGTGCCACTGGTCGGTCCGGCAGATGTCTCCCAGAAGGCCGAACACCTCGGCCTTGCAGGCCGTGTGCGGCGACCCGGCCAGTTCGAGAAGGAACGGTACCGTCGGAGCTGTCGCCTCGCCGACGACGAACCCCAGCGCGCAGATGGCGTCGCCCAGGTCGTCGACGGCGAGGCGAGCCGTCCGCTCGTCCCCGTGGGCGATCCGGGACAGCAGGGGAGGGATGCCGTGGGCCGCGGCTCCCGTCGCGTCGCGCAGGTGTCCCCACCGGACCCCGGAGACCCTTTTCAGTGGACTCCCCATGTCCTGCTCCTCGTCAGAGATCCTCGTGCTGGTCCCCGCGGCGCCGCGGACACGGAAGAGACCCGTATACGGAAGAGACCGGCATGTCGTCGAGACCGCGCGAACCGCCCCCGGCCTACCCGGGACGACCCTGACGGAGCGCGTCCCTCATCTCGCTGAGCTTCGCGGCCGTCGCAGGGGTCCACTCCTTCGCCTGCTCACCGAGACGGAGCGCGTTCTCGATCTCGCCGAGTTTCGAGGAGGACAGGACGCCCGCCCGCTCGATCAGGTCGTGACGGGACACGGTGGTCAGCCACGTACAGGGGGCGAGGCCCGGACGCGGGAACGCGAACCGGAGCACCCCGTCGAAGGGCAGTCCGTCCACGGCGCCCACGGGCACTTCGACGCCCAGCCCGGTGACGTCGACACCCGCCCGAGCGACGACCTGCATCACCCGGATCCCGGACGCCTCGTCTCCCGACAGCAGTACGACCGGCCGCAGCTCGTCGAACTCCACCCACCAGACTTCGCCACGTTGCACAGCTCCTCCTGACACGGGACGGCGGGTGGACGCCGCGCGCGTCCGACGCGCTGGGGAGACGGATGGCGGCCTCCGCCGGCCATCGTGTCCGAAGACAGACGATCACGCGGTGCCCGCGGGTCACAGCGTAGCCCCTGCCCGCCGGCGGGAGGCGTTCGCGGATCTGATCGGACCGATGGACGGCCGCCGTCCGCCCCGCCCCGTGCGGCGGAGACGCACACGCCCGCTGAGCGGCACCGGGCGCCGGGGCCGTCCCGCCGGCACGCCTCCGGCCGCGGCGAGGGTTCGCCGCGGCCGGAGGGGGCCGGCCGGAGCGGGCGGGAGCGGGTCAGACGGCCGCCCGGCCGCCGCGCCGCTCAGCGTGCTTCCGGACCAGCTCCGCGTACCGGCGGCCGCTGCTCTTGACCGTACGCCGCTGGGTCGCGTAGTCCACGTGGACCAGGCCGAACCTCTTGTCGTAGCCGTAGGCCCACTCGAAGTTGTCCATCAGCGACCAGGCGAAGTACCCGGCCAGCGGGGCTCCCCGGTCGACCGCGCGGGCGCAGGCGGCGAGGTGCTCCTCCAGGTAGCGGACGCGCTCCGGATCGTGGACCGAGCCGTCCGCCGCGACGACGTCCTCGTAGGCCGAGCCGTTCTCGGTGACGTAGATCCGCCGGACGCCGTACTCCTCGCTCAGGCGCACCAACAGCTGCTCCAGGCCCGCCGCGTGGACCTCCCAGTCCATGTGGGTCAGCCGGGCGCCGGGGACCGGGACCTGCTTGGCGCGCGGAGCGGTTCCGTCCGGGTCCGCGGCGACGATCTGCCGGAAGTAGTAGTTCAACCCCAGCCAGTCCAGCGGGGCGGCGATCGTCTCCAAGTCGCCCGGCCGCACCGGAAGTTCGACGCCGTACTCCTCCACCATGTCCTGCGGGTAGCCGCGCCCCAGGATCGGGTCCAGCCACCAGCGGTTGATGTGGCCGTCGGCCCTGCGGGCCGCGGCCGCGTCGGCCTCGCTCGCACTCGCCGGCTCGATCGGGCTCAGGTTGTTGACGATGCCGATCCGGGCGTCCGAGGACGCCGCCCGGATCGCCCGCACCGCGAGCCCGTGGCCCAGGTGCAGGTGGTAGGAGGCCCGCACGGCGGCGGTCAGGTCGGTGAGCCCCGGCGCCATCCGGCCCTCCAGGTGACCGATCCAGGCCGAGCACAGCGGCTCGTTGAGGGTCGCCCAGTCCTTGACGCGGTCGCCGAGGCGCTCCACCGCATGGGAGGCGTACGCCGCGAAGTGCTCCGAGGTCTCCCGTACGGTCCAGCCGCCCCGGTCCTGGAGGGCCTGCGGAAGGTCCCAGTGGTAGAGCGTGGCGAACGGGGTGACGCCTGCCTCCAGGAGGCCGTCCACCAGCCGGTCGTAGAAGTCCAGGCCGGCCTTGTTGACCGGCCCGTCGCCGCCGGGCACGACGCGCGGCCAGGCGATCGAGAAGCGGTAGGCGTCCGCGCCGAGCTGCTTGATCAGGCCGATGTCCTCGGGGACCCGGTGGTAGTGGTCGCAGGCCACGTCCCCCGTGTCGCCGTTGTCGATCGTGCCGGGGGTGTGCGAGAAGGTGTCCCAGATCGAGGGGGAGCGGCCGTCCTCGGCCACGGCTCCCTCGATCTGGTACGCGGCGGTGGCGACGCCCCAGGTGAAGTCCGCCGGGAGGGCGTTGAGGTCGGACACGTGCTGCCTTTCTGCGGGGGACGCGGGACGGTGTTCGCCGGTGGTGGTCACTTCACGGCTCCCGCGGTGAGTCCGGCGACCAGGTAGCGCTGGAGGAGCAGGAACCCGGCGACGATCGGAACGCTGACGACGAGGGACGCGGCCATGACCTGGTTCCAGTACACGTCGTTCTGCGTGGCGTAGCCCTGGAGGCCGACGGACAGGGTCCGGGTGGCGTCGTTCGTCATGACGGAGGCGAAGAGGACCTCGCCCCAGGCGGTCATGAAGGAGTACACCGACACCGCCACGATGCCCGGGACCGCGGCCGGCACGACGACCCGGAAGAGGGCGCGGACGGGGCCGCAGCCGTCGACCAGGGCCGCTTCGTCGAGATCCCGGGGGATGGAGTCGAAGTACCCGATGAGCATCCAGATGGAGAACGGAAGCGAGAACGTCAGATACGTGAGGATGAGCCCGCCGCGCGAGCCGTACAGCGCGACGCCGGTGCTGTTGCCGATGTTGACGAAGATGAGGAACAGCGGGAGGAGGAAGAGGATCCCCGGGAACATCTGTGTGGACAGCACCGTGACGGTGAAGACCCGCTTGCCCCGGAACCGGTAGCGGCTCACCGCGTAGGCGGAGAACACCGCGATGGTCACCGACAGCACCGTCGCCGAGCCCGCCACGATCAGCGAGTTGACGAAGTACTTGGCGAGCGGAACGGTCTCCCAGATGTCGAAGTACGGCTGGATCGTCAGCGAGGACGGGATCCACTGGAACTTGCCCGACACGTCCTGGAGCGGCTTCAGCGAGCTGCTGACCATCACGTAGACGGGCAGCAGGACGAAACCGGCGAGCAGGGTCAGGACGATGCGGCGGGTCCAGAGGAAGGACTGCGGCGCTGCCATCGGCGAGCGGGTCCGCGACCGGGTGGTGCGGGTCGGCCGCGTGAGGCTAGACATCGGCGCCCTTCCTTCCGCGCGAGGTGAGGAACAGGTAGACGGCCGTCACGACCAGCAGGAACAGCAGCAGCAGGACCGACATCGCGGACCCGGTGCCGAAGTTCCAGGTGACGAACGACGACTGGTAGATGTGGATCGAGATCAGGTCCGCGCTCTCCGGCGCCGATTTCCCGAACAGGACGTACGGCGTGTTGAAGTCGTTGAACGTCCACAGGAAGAGCACGAGGACCAGGACCTGGTTGACCGGGCGCAGCGAGGGCAGGGTGATCCGGCGGATCTGCTGCCAGATGCCCGCGCCGTCGATCGAGGCGGCCTCGTACAGCTCGCGCGGGATGTTCTGGAGCCCGGCCATCAGCATGAGGAAGGCGAACGGCCAGCCCTTCCACACCGAGACGATGATCAGCGTGTAGATGCTGTTGTCGCCGATCAGCCAGAAGGACGGCTCGTCGGTGATGCCGAGCTGGTCGTGCAGGACGTGGTTGATCAGCCCGTTGTCCCGCTGGAACATGAACGCCCAGGTGATGACGGCCGCGTAGACCGGCAGGGCGTACGGGACGAGGAAGATCGCCCGCAGGACGCCCCGCCCCCGGAAGCTCTCCTGGAGGAGGATCGCCGCCGCGGTGCCGAGCAGCCAGGCGAACCCGACCGAGAAGAACGTGAAGACGCACGTCACGAAGAACGAGTGGAGCAGGGCCTCACCGATCGGCGCGTCGAAGTCGACGGCGATGCTGTAGTTGTCGAGGCCCGACCAGGGCGCCGCGCCCCAGTTGTTGATGAAGAACTGCGTGAGCTGCCGGAAGCTCATCACGATCCCGATGACCATCGGGATGATGTGGATGAGCAGTTCGAGCAGGACGGCGGGCAGGAGCAGGAGGTAGGGCAGTCCGCCTCGGCGGATCCGGTCGGGGATGCGCGGCAGTCTCCTGCGCGCACCCCCGGTGCCCCGGCTCGCACCCGTGCCGGTCGACTTGTCGACCTCGGGGTCCGTGGTGACGGTGGCGGTCATGGATCAGGGCCTCACTGCTGCATCGTCTGCTGGGCCTTTTCCAGGCGCGCCTTGACGGATTCCTCGGTCACGGGGCGTCCGGCCGCGGCGTCCGCCCACAGTTCCTTGACCGCCGTGCCCACGGCCGTCTCGAACTGGGACTCGTTCGGGACCTGGGGGAGCGGGGCCGCGCTGGTGGCGAGGGTGTCGCGCAGGACCTTGAGGTCGGGGGCCCCGAACGCGGCATCGGCCTGGGCGGCCTTCACCGGCGGGATCGAGCCGTACGTCTTGTTGAGCAGCTTCTGTTCGGCGTCGCTCGTCATGAACTTCACGAACTTCTTGGCGCCGTCGATGTTCTTCGTGTTCTTGAAGACGGCCATGTTGATGCCGGCGACCATGGAGTTGGTCTGCTTGCCCGCGCCCGGTGCGCCGGCGGGGACCGGCACCGGGGCCGCGCCCCAGTCCTCGGGCTTCATGCCCTGGGCGGCGAAGGTGGAGGCGGCGGCCTGCCACAGCACCATCGCCGTCTTCCCCTTGGCGAAGTCGGTGAGCGACTGGTTCTGGGCGTACTCGGCGTTGCCGGGCGCGATGATCTTGTCCTTGGCCATGAAGTCGACGTACTGCTTCACCGCCGCGACCGCACCGTCCGAGGTGAAGGTCGCCTTGCCGTCCTGGTCGAAGAAGTCGGCGCCGTGCTGCTGGCCCAGGACGAAGGTCTGGTGGATGTTGTTGGAGAGGTTGCCGCCCTCGGCGCCCAGCCCCCACTTGCCGTCCTTGGATATCTTCTTGCCGGCCGCGACCAGCTCGTCCCAGGTGGCCGGGGGCTTCTCGACGCCCGCCTCGGCGAACATCTTCTTGTTGTAGTAGAGGGCGTACGCCAGCGAGTACAGCGGCACCGCGGCGGGCGGCTCACCCTCCTTGCCGGCCGAGGCGACCGCCGAGTCGACGAAGCGGTCCCGGCCGCCGATCGCCTCGAAGTTCTTCTCGTCCCACGGCAGGAGCGCGCCGGTCGCCTGGAGCGAGGCCGACCAGGTGTTGCCGATGTTCAGCACGTCCGGGCCCTGGCCGGAGCTGGTGGCGGCGAGGATCCGGTTCAGCAGGTCGGCCCACGGCACGACCTCCAGCTTCACCTTGATCCCGGTCTCCTTCTCGAACTTCTTCAGCTCGGGAGTGAGGATCTCCTTGTCGGCCTCGATGCTGGGGCCCTGGTTGGACGCCCAGTAGGTGAGGGTCTTCGGCGACTCGTTGCTGCCGCCCGAAGTGGTCCCGCCGCCACAGCCGGTGGCGGCTACGGCGATGGCGAGGGCGAGGGTGGCGGTGCTTGCGGCTCTGACATGACGCATGTGAGGTGGCCCCTTTCCGGGGATGGCTGCGTTCGGGAACCGAACGGCCTCCATGACTTAATTTATGCCGTGATTTAAGAGGTGAGAGAAGGTCGCGTCAAGGCCTGGGGCCGGGGTATGTTCCTGGACGGGAAGGAGCAACATGGCCGAGCGCAACAGACGGACCGTGCGTGACCTGCGAAGGGGCAATCGGGCGCGGGTATTGCAACGGTTGTATTTCGACGGCCCGCTGAGCCGCCAGGAGCTCGGACCGGTCACGGGGCTGAGTTCGGGTTCCATCAGCAACGTCGTCGCGGAACTCTCCGCCGAGGGGCTCCTGGAAGAGGCCGGCGTCGTCGACTCGGACGGCGGCCGCCCCCGTACGCTGCTGCGCGTCGCCCCCGACGGCGGACTGCTCGTCGGCATCGACATCGGCGAGACCCGGGTGCGCGTCGAGCTGTTCGACCTCTCCCTGACCGAACTGGCCCGCACCGAGCGGCTGCTGGCCCAGCACGGTTACGACGTGGACCGCATCGTCGCCCACGTCCGCACCGGCGTCGCGGACGTGCTGCGCGACGCGGGCGCCGACCCGCGCCGGCTGCTCGGCATCGGCATCGGTGTCCCCGGCATCATCGAGCGCGACGGCCCCGAAGGGCCCGACGGCTCCCGGAGCGCGGTGGTCCACGGCCAGACCATCGGCTGGCGTGCGGTCCCCTTCGAGCAGTTGCTGCGCGAAGCCGTGGACGTGCCGCCCGAGGTGCCGCTGTTCATCGACAACGGCGCCAGGACGCTCGGCCAGGCCGAGATGTGGTTCGGCGCCGGGCGGGGCGCGGGCGCCGCCGCCATCGCCCTCATCGGCTCGGGCGTCGGCGCGTGCGTCGACCACGGGGACATCCTCGACGAGGACCGCATGAGCCTCGCTCTCGAATGGGGGCACACCACCGTGCAGTTGCGCGGCCGGCGGTGCCGCTGCGGCTCCATCGGCTGTCTGGAGGCGTACGCGGGCGCGGAGGCCCTGCGCGAGCGGTGGCGCGAGGCGGGCGGCCCGCTCCCGGAGGACGCCGACGACGAGACGGCGCTGGCCGCCCTGCTCGCCGCCGCCTACCCGGGGCGCCGCGGTCCGGCCCCGGACCAGGTGGCGCTCTCGCTGCTGGACGAGACGGCCGAGTGCCTCGGAGCGGCCCTCGCGGACCTGATCAACCTCTTCCTGCCCGAGCGGATCCTGATCGGCGGCTGGGCCGGTCTGCTCATCGGCCCCCGCCTGCTGCCCGACATCCGCCGGTACGCGAACGCGTACGCCCTGCGCCACGCGGCGGCCCGTACCACCATCGAGATGGGCCGCCTCGGCCCGGACGCGGTCACCGTCGGCGCGGCGACGCTCCCGCTCGCGGACTTCCTCACCCGGGGCGGCAGCCGCCCCGCGCCGGGCGCCTCCGGCGAGCCGCCCCGTACGGCCGTCCAAGCCGTCCGGGAACGTCACCGCACCTCGACCGGGGTGAGCGACTGAGCGGGGCGCGCCCATGACGTTCACGCCGCCCGCGTGCCCGTCTGTCCGCCCAACGCACCGGTCGGCCCGGTCTCCTCGGCCACCTCGCGCAGGACGGCCCGCTCCGGATCCTCGCCCGGCGCGATGCCGCCCGCGGGCACCTGGGTGCCTGCCTCGGGAGGGTCCGCATGGTCGAACACCGGCAGGGCGGGGGAGGGGTGACGGAGGATCACACAGGCGGCTACCCGGAGGGGCGGGCCGGTCGGAGGCGTGGTCGTCCGGGCGTCCCCGCCCATCTCCGCGCACCCCCGCCCGGCCCCGGCTGGACCCGGATCAGGCGGAGCCCCGCACCACCAGCTCCGGTTCGAAGATCACGGAGGTCACCGGACCGTCCGGCCGGGCCAGCCGGTCCAGCAGGAGGCGCGTCATCTCGGCGGCCATCCCCTCCACCGGCTGGCGGACCGTGGTCAGCGGCGGGCGGCAGGCCAGGGCCGCGCTGCTGTCGTCGAAACCCACCACCGCGACGTCCCCCGGAATCGAGCGGCCGTGCTCCCGCAGGACGTGACAGGCGCCCAGGGCCATCAGGTCGTTGGCGGCGAAGACCCCGTCCAGGTCCGGGTGTTCCGCCAGGAGCCGCTCCATCGCCCGCTCGCCGCTCTCCTGGGTGAACCGGCCCTCGACGACGGGGACGTACGGGTGCCCGTGGCGTGCCATGGTGTCCTGGAAACCCGTCAGACGTGCGTGCCCCGCCGGCACGTCCAGCGGGCCGCTGATCGTCGCGATCCGGCGGCAGCCCCGGTCCAGGAGATGCTCGGCCGCCAACCGGGCGCCGTCCTGGTGCGCGAGGTCGACATAGCTCACCGGGACCGGCCGGGCCGGGCGCGCGTACAGCACGGCCGCCAGGCCGGCGTCCGCGATCAGACCGGGCAGCGGGTCCTCGGCGTGCGTCGAGACGACCAGGGCCCCGTCCGCGCGGCCCTGCCTCAGGTAGGCCACCACCTCCTCGCGGGCCCGCGAGGTCTCCGCGAACATCAGCACCGGGTGCATGCCGCGCGGACGCAGGTAGTCGACCACGCCGGTCACCACCCGCCCGAAGAACGGGTCGGCGAACACCTGCGCGGTGAACGACCCCGAACCCCCGCCGCTGTCCTCGTCCTTCCCGAAGGCCCGGCCTCCGGACCGGGTCCCGGTTCCGGCGCCGTCCCCCGTCCCGCCCCCGTCGCGGTGCTCCTCACCCTCCCCTTGTGCCGACGCTCCGGTGCCGGAGTCCGCCCGGGCCGTCTCCGGCTCGACGCCCGCGCCCGACACCACCAGGGCGATGGCGTCCGCCCGCCGGGTCACCAGGGACCTGGCCGCCCGGTTGGGGGTGTAGCCGGTCACCGACACGGCCCGACGCACGGCCTCCTGGATCACCGGGTCCACATTGCGCACCCCGTTGACGACCCGGGAGACGGTGGCGCGCGAGACGCCCGCCGCCCGCGCCACGTCCTCCAGGGTGGGCGCTCCGGCGGAGCGCGGATCATCCGTCATGAGCGCCTTTATAGCACTCGCGGAGAGCGCTCTCCATCCGTCGGGTCGAGGCGAGGAGCCGGGCCGGTCGGCAGCGGGACGGGTCGCGGGGGAGGAGTCGAGCGGAGGGAAGTGCCCGGGCGGAGTGTGCCGGGGTGCGCGCCGGAGTCGAAGGCGGCCGGACCGCCGGGGATCGGAATCCGGCCACGGACCGGCCGAGTATCACGTTTTGCTTGTGATCAGTCACTGTGCGGACCTACGTTGCCCCTTGCGACATGACCCGAAGCCAGTGGGGGAGCCACGTATGGCCGCGAACGGACGGCACCGCAGATACCAGCCGAGCCGGATCAACCGTGCCTCGCTCACCGTGACGGCGAGCGGCGCGGGCATCGCGCTCCCGCTCATCACCGCGGCGTCGGCGGGAGCCGCACCGGTCGAGGTCTGGGAGAAGGTCGCCGCCTGCGAGTCCAGCGGCGATTGGTCCGTCAACACGGGCAACGGCTACTACGGCGGTCTCCAGTTCAGCGGCTCCACCTGGGCCGCCTACGGCGGCACGCAGTACGCGCCGCGCGCCGACCTCGCCACCCGGGACCAGCAGATCGCCATCGCCGAGAAGGTCCTGGACGGCCAGGGTCCCGGCGCCTGGCCCACCTGCTCCGTACCGGCGGGGCTCACCCGGGGCGGGGACGCGCCCGGCGCCGCCCCGGACTCGGGGCCCGACACCCAGAGCGCGGGACGCAGCACCGTCCGGGCCGCGGCACCGCAGAGCGCGCCGCCCCGGCAGCCGCGGACCCGCCCCGTCGAGACGACGCCCACCCATGTGCCGGGCAAACGCGACTCGTACACCGTCGCGAGCGGCGACTCCCTCTCCGGGATCGCCTCCGCCCAGCGGGTACGCGGGGGCTGGCAGGGCCTCTACGCGGCCAACCGCACCGTCGTCGGGGCCGACCCGGACCTGATCTTCCCCGGGCAGCGGCTCAGCCTCGACCAGAGCCGGGCGCCGAAGGCGGGGGAGGGGAAGAAGTCCGCACAGCCCGAGCGGAAGGCCGCCCCGAAGCCCCCGGCGGGCACGGCGGAGGCCAGGAAAGCGGATCGGCCCCGGGCCGCGCCCAAGAAGGAAGCACCCGCGCAGGCCGCGCCGAAGAAGGAGGCCCCGAAGCAGCAGGCCCCCGAGAAGGCGGCCCCGAAGCAGCAGGCGCCCAAGAAGGAAGCGCCCGCGAAGGAGCGTTCCGCTCCGGAGCGCGCCGTCAAGCACTCCGGTTTCAGCGCACCGGTCTCCGCCGGCACCGGCACTCCCTACCGGCAGGCCGGCGGCTGGTCCAGCGGCTACCACACAGGCGTCGACTTCCCCGTGCCCACCGGGACATCGGTGAAGTCGGTGGCTCCGGGCCGCGTCGTCTCGGCCGGCTGGGCGGGAGCGTACGGCTACGAGGTCGTCATCCGGCACAACGACGGCAAGTACAGCCAGTACGCCCATCTCTCCGCGCTCCATGTGCGCGCCGGCCAGTCGGTCTCCGGCGGGCAGCGCATCGCGCGCTCCGGCTCCACGGGCAACAGCACCGGCCCGCACCTGCACTTCGAGATCCGCACGGGCCCCGGCTACGGCTCGGACGTCGACCCGCTCGCCTACCTCCGGGCAGGCGGCGTCAGGGTCTGAACCGCCCGGTCGGAGCGGGAGCGGCGCAGGGTGGCCCCACCGCGCCGCTGCTTCGCGAGCGAGCCCGGCGCGGGCGCGCCGAACTCCAGCTGCGGCACCGCCTGCCCCGGCGGCAGGGGCGACGGCAGCCTCGTCACCGGAAGCCGCCCCAACGGCGGTTCCGGCGCGACCGGTGACGGCGGGGACGGGGCCGCAGCCACTCCGTCCGTGCACGGCTCCTCGGCGTGCTCCGTGCGCAGCCGCTCCCGCGTCAGCATGATCAGGCCGCCGGCGGCCAGCGCCCCGCAGGAGAGGGCCAGGACCGTGCCGGGGACGCCGAGGCGGAAGTGCTCGCCGAACAGCGTGAGACCGATCGCCGCGGCCACCACCGGGTTGACCACCGTCACCGTCGCGAGCGGGGCGGTGAGGCCCGCGCCCCGGTAGGCCGCCTGGGAGAGGAACAGCCCCGCCGCCGCGAGCCCGGCGATCACCAGCAGCGGCAGCGCGCCCGAGCGCACCGAACCGGACGTCCACTCCACCGCCACGGTCTTCGTGAACACCGAGGCCATGCCGAACGCCGCACCCGCGCCCGTGGCCAGCACGATGCTGCGCAGGACCGGTCGGCGCAGCGTACGGGCGAGCACGACGAGCGCGCCGACGGCCCCGAACGTCACCGAGGCCAGCAGCGCCTGCTCGGGACCGTTCAGGGTGTGCGGTTCGGCGTTCCCCGTGAGCGCCAGCAGTCCGCCGAGGCCGGCCGTCGCCATCAGGGCGCCCCGCCAGGCGGTCGCCCCCGCCCTGCGCCCGACGAACAGCGCCGCCATCGGCAGGGCGAAGACGATCGTCAGCGCGCCGAGCGGCTGGACCAGGCTGAGCGGGCCGTAGGCGAGTGCCACCACGTGCAGGACCGCACCGGCCCCGTTGAGGAGGACGGCGGCCCACCACACGCCGTTGCGCAGCAGCGCCTGCCACGCGTTGTCACCGGTCGCGGCCACGCGCTCCTGGATGATCGCCCCGGCCGCGTAGGCGACCGCGGAGACCAGTGACAGCAGCACGGACAACGCAAGGGAGCTCATGTACACCACGATGTCCCGTCCGGGGCCCCACGTCGTCGTCCTTGAGACTGCACTTCGGCCTACTGCCCCAGTAGTACGACCGAAGCAACGACGTCCTCCTCCCGACGGTAGTCCTCTCGTCCCCCGGCGTCAGAAGTTGTCGCCGGACGGATACGGTGAGCCGCGACGGCGATACCGCCGGTGGCCGAGGAGCGGGTCACGGGCGCGGGGCGCGGGCGGGCCGGGAATCGAGGGGGAGCGGGGCATGGACCTGGTGCTACTGGCGTCGGTCGGGGGGTTCTTCGCGTTGCGCACCACGCCGGTGCCGGGCGGTGGACACCGTCCGCTGGAGGAGGTGTACGCGGGGGACGGCGGCCCGCTCGCCGCGCGTGTCGACAAGGTCGCGGCACGCCTCGCGGCCCCCGAGCGCAGGGTCGCCGCCTCCATCGCCCATCTCGGTCTCGCCGCCCGGCTCTGGTCCCTCGCGCTGGGCCCGGCCGCTCTCTTCGGGCGGATCCCCGCCCTGGCCCCCGCGGACCTGTCCTGGGACCCGTCGGCCACCTCGCCGGACGACCTGTGGCTCGCGGGGACGGCCGAGCTGCCCGGCACGGCGGCCCGGATCCGCGAGGAGGTCCAGTACGGGCACCTGGACCCGCTGTCCGAGGCGTTCCGGCGCGACGGCGCGATCTCCCCCCAGTTGCTGCGGGGCAACGCGGGGTCCGCGCTCGCCGGAGCCGTACGCGAACTCGTCGCCTTCGCGAAGGCCCATGACCGGCCGGACGTGGCCGCACGGGCCCGCGCGCTGGCGGCCGAACTCTTCGACGACGAGGCGCTGCGCCACACCGGGGCCCCGCACGGTCCGGCGTTCCGGCGGCGCAGCTGCTGCCTGTACTGGCGTTGCCCGGGCGGCGGGCTGTGCGGGGACTGCGTGTTCGACCGGGCGCCCGTTCGGC
Organism: Streptomyces griseus; assembly: GCF_900460065.1. Lineage (GTDB taxonomy): Bacteria > Actinomycetota > Actinomycetes > Streptomycetales > Streptomycetaceae > Streptomyces > Streptomyces griseus. Next base: position 301,391 of record NZ_UAVD01000029.1, read on the forward strand.
GGACCGAGCGGCGGTAGCCGCGCCTCGGCCCCCGGGCCGGACGGGGGGCCGTCAGGTGGGCAGCGGGGCGTCGATGGCCGTGTCCACGGACGGCAGGACGGGCAGGGCGCTGTCGAGGCCGATCATCCCGATCAGGCGTCGCATGAACGGGGACGGGGCCGCGAGCCGGAGCCTGCCGCCCAGCGCGGTGTTTCCCTGGAGGAGCACGTTCACCGTCGTCGAGTCCGCGAAGCCGACGCCGGAGAGATCCACGACGACCGGGCCGGAGCCGTCGTCGGCCGCCGAGGCCAGGGCGAGGTCCAACGGTGCGACGCTGTCGATGTCCAGGTCACCCGACACGGTGAGGACCAGAGCGCCCCGCTCCTGCCGGGTGGTGATTCTGACGGCTCTGTCTTCGTTGGGCGATGAAAGCACGGAGGGCACCTCAGGCGGAATCGGAAGGGGCGGAGAGCCGTGTCGCCGGACGGGTCGGCCTGGTTCCGTCCCTGGTCGCGGCGGGATACGGGGTAACGATAGAAGTAACAGTTGCCATTTGACAACATTCTCCATTGGGTAACAATCTGATCCCCGACGGTTGCTCGGCCGGTCCGCCGAGGGCGGAGAACCGATGGATGCGGAAGCGGGAACTGGATGGAGCTAGGCGCTGTCCGCGACATCATCGCGGAGTGGGGAGGCGGCCGTATCCCTTTGTGGGGAAAGCCGCTCCGAAGCGGCGGCGTGGAAGGCCGCGAGGCCCTCGGTGAGGGCTGCCAGGGCGGCGGGATCCATCCGCTCCAGCACGGCGTTCAGCTCGCCGGCGCGCAGGGCCCGGTATTCTTCGAGAAGGGTGCGACCGCGCAGACTCAACCGCAGTTCCACCTCGCGGCGGCTGGTCGGGCTGGGCGCCCGCTGGACGAGCCCCATCGCCTCCATCCGGTCGCAGAGCCTGCTGACGGACGGGGCACGCGATCCCAGGGCCTCACCCAACGCCCGCAGGTTCGTGCCTTCCTGCTTCTCGATCACGAGCAGGGCCCGAAGCTGGGAGGGCGATACGGTTCCCGAGGCGGCGGATTCCTGGCCCCGGCCCCACAGCACCTCCAGCAGCTCCGAGGCGGCGACCGCGTCGGCGGACGCCTGATCGCGACTGCTCGGGCGAAATCCTCGGTGGCGCATTCCGCCACTGTGTCACCCGGCAGGCCTCCTTGTCAGCCCGGCCCCGGCCCCTACTACATCGCAGGACGAAGAATGCGCGAGAGACCGTGAACAGACGAACGGACATCGAGGCCGCCGTACGGGCCGCGGCGCCGCACGCCCTGCTGGCCACCGTGCGCACCGAGCTCAGCAGCGCCTATGGGGCCCTCGCGGTCGAGCTCCACCTCGCCGACTACGGTCTGCAGGTCCTCACATCCCTGGACCGGCCCGACGACGAGAACGAGCCGCTCTCCCTGCACAACAGCCCCGAGGGCCGGGCGTTCGGCAGCCAGGAGCCCCGCGAGCAGCAGGTCCGGCACGACGACGCCGTCGACCACCTCCTGCCCGTGACCGTACGGGGCGAACGGCTCGGCATCCTCACCGTCCGGCTGCCCCAAGCCCTGTCCACCCCGGAGCTGGTCGGCGAGCTGACCCATGTGGCGGATCTGCTCGGCCACGAGATCCTCGTCGCCGAACGGGACACCGACCTCTACCAGCGCGCCCGGCGCACCACCCGTCTCACCCTCGCCGCCGAGATGCAGTGGCAGTTGCTGCCCGCCCGCGCCTGCACCACCGCCGAATTCGCGATCGGCGCCCAGTTGGAGCCCGCGTACGCCATCCACGGCGACAACTTCGACTGGGCCGCCGACGCCGACGAGCTGACCCTCGCGGTGACCAACGGCATGGGCGAGGGCATACAGGCCTCCCTCCTCACCAATCTCGCCGTCAACGCCCTGCGCAACGCCCGCCGGGCCGGCATCGGCATCGCCGACCAGGCCGCCCTCGCCGACCAGGCCCTCTACGATCAGCACCGCGGCGCCCTGCACGTCTCCACCCTGCTGCTCCGCTTCGAGCTGGCGACCGGACGGGTCGGCGTCGTCGACGCGGGATCGCCGCAGCTGTGGATGCAGCGCGGCCGGGAGGTGCGCCGGATCGAACTGGAGGCGCAGCTGCCGCTCGGCATGTTCGAGGAGTCGCAGTACGCGGTCCAGGAGTTCCACGTCGAGCCCGGCGACCGGCTGCTGCTGCTCAGCGACGGCGTCTACGAGGCGGTGTCCCCGCTCGGCGAGGCGTACGGGCAACGCGCGCTGGCCCGCGCCATCCAGTCGACCCGGCTGCTTCCGGCCGCCACCGTGCCGCGCGCGATGCTCGGCGAGCTGGCCGAGTACCGGGGCACGGAGACGCTCGACGACGCGCTGGTGCTGTGCCTGGACTGGTTCGGCCGACCGGAGGACCCGGACACCCCCTAGGGTGCGTCGAAGGCGCGGCGCGAGGACTCGATGTGCCCGATGTGCTCGTGGGTCCAGTCGCACATCACATGGACCGTCCGGCGCAGGCCCTGCCCCGGCTCGGTGAGGGTGTACTCGACGCGCGGGGGCACGGTGGGGTGCACACACCGCTCGACCAGTCCGTAGCGCTCCAGCATCCGCAGGTTCTGGGTGAGCATCTTGTGGCTGATGCCCTCGACCTCGCCCCGCAGCTCGGTGAAGCGGAGCGTGCCCCCGCCCAGCGCCTCGATGATCAGGAGCGCCCACTTGTTGGCGACGTCGGAGAAGATCTCCCGCGCCAGTGAGTCCGCGCGCCGTAGATCCGCGTCCTCGGGCGAGCCGCTGAAACGCTTGGTCACCATCAGGTTCCCCCGTCACCGAAAAGTGCGTTCTTCCATGTCAGCGGCCACTCTCCTACGGTTCCCGAGTAACCACAAGTGACCTGCGTCCGGCCGGTCCGGTGGAAAGAGGGGGCACGGCCCCCAGGACGAGGAGGCGGGCAGCATGGCCATCACCCTGGTGAACCCGAGTGGACTGCCGGAGATCGGCGCCTACCGGCAGGTGTCGGTCGCGACCGGATCGAAGCTGGTCTTCGTCGCCGGGCAGGTCGCCTGGGACGCGGCGGGCGCCACCGTCGGCGAGGGCGATCTCGCCGCGCAGGTCGAGCAGGCCTACGTGAACGTCGGCACGGCCCTCGCCGCGGTCGGGGGCACCTTCGACGACGTGGCGAAGCTGACCGTGTACGTCGTGGACTGGACGCCCGAGAAGATGCCGGCGTTCCTGGAAGGCGTGGACCGGGCCGCCACGAGACTGGGCACCACGCCCGGGGCGCCCGGCACCCTGGTGGGCGTCGCGGCCCTGGACGTCCCCGAACACCTGGTGGAGGTCGAGGCCACCGCCGTGCTCGACGCCTGAGGCGCGTCGGCCGGGCTCAGATGCTGAGCTGGAACTCCGCCCGGATCCGCTTGCCCACCGGCACCCGCTCGGCCGTGAGCCGGTCGCACAGGGCCACCACGATCTCCATGCCGTGACCGCCGAGGCGGGACGGATCGGGGGCGTACAGCACGGGCATCGCGGTGCTGCTGTCGTACACCGTGACGCTGATGAGCTGAGCCGTGCCCTCCAGCTCCAAGAGGTAGGGGCCGTGGCTGTAGCGGTCGGCGTTGGTGACCAGCTCGCTCACGGCCAGCATCAGGTCGCTGCGCGTGTGGTCGCCGATCGGGGCGAGGCACTCCACCGCGAGCCGCGTCAGGAAGCGGTCGGCGAGCGCACGGGCCTGGGCGATGCAGCCCGGCTCGCCGTCGAAGACCTCGGCGCTCATCAGTACCTCGGCGGAAGGGGGCACCTCGGCGGCAGCCAGCCCCTGACCCGGGTCTTCCGGTGGGGAGGTGACCTGTTCGTTCATGTGCTCCAGCCAGGGCGCCGCAGTGAGGTCGGAGACCTTTTCCGCCATTCGTCTACCCGTGGCGAACGATCCCACTCCAGGAGATCCGGAACGATCCTACGCACGTCCGGGCAGTCGCACCACGGTCACGAAGAACTCGTCGATCTGGCGCACCGCCGCGATGAACTGATCGAGGTCCACCGGCTTGGTCACGTACGCGTTGGCGTGGAGCTTGTAGCTCCGCAGGATGTCCTCCTCCGCCGAGGACGTGGTGAGCACGACCACGGGGATGAGGGCGAGTTCGGGGTCGCTCTTGATCTGCTCCAGCACCTGCCGGCCGTCGTACTTGGGCAGGTTCAGGTCCAGCAGCACCAGGTCCGGGCGGGGGGCCTCGGCGTACTGGCCGCGCCGGTAGAGGAAGTCCAGCGCCTCCTGCCCGTCCCGCACGACGTGCAGGGTGTTGCGGATCTTGTTGTCCTCGAAGGCCTCACGGGTCATCAGCTCGTCGCCGGGGTCGTCCTCGACGAGCAGGACCTCGATGGGCTGGACAGGGGTGTTCACGAAGGATCTCCCGGCTGGCTGGTGAGCAGGGCGGGAGCGAGCAGCTCCGCCGCGGTGTGTGTGGGCGCCTCGGGCGCCACGGGCAGGGTGAAGTGGAAACGGGTGCCTTCGCCCGGTTCGGGCTCCAGCCAGATCCGGCCACCGTGGAACTCGATGATCTTCCGGCAGAGCGCGAGGCCGATGCCGGTGCCGTCGTACTCGTCACGGGCGTGCAGCCGCTGGAAGATGACGAACACCTTGTCCGCGAACTCGGGCGCGATCCCGATCCCGTTGTCCGACACCGTGAGGTGCCAGTCCTCGCCCTCCTGTACGCAGGTGACCGAGATCCGGCACGGGACGCCCTCCCGGCGGAACTTCACCGCGTTGCCGACGAGGTTCTGCCAGACCATGGTGAGCGCGGTCGCGTCCCCGAGCAGCTCGGGCAGGGACTCCGGCCGCTCGATCACCGTCCCCGACTCCTCGATCGCGACGGCCAGGTTGCCCAGGGCGCGGTCCAGGGACCGGTCCAGATCGACCGGCTTCCAGCCCTCCTGCACCCGGCCCACCCGCGAGAACGTCAGCAGGTCGTTGATGAGGACCTGCATCCGCTTGGCGCCGTCCACCGCGAAGGCGATGTACTGCTTGCCCCGGTCGTCGAGCTCCTTGCCGTACCGCTTCTCCAGGAGCTGGCAGAAGGAGGCGACCTTGCGCAGAGGTTCCTGGAGGTCGTGCGAGGCGACGTACGCGAACTGCTCCAGCTCCGAATTGGAGCGCCGCAGCTCGTCCGTCTGCTCCGCGAGCAGGGCCTCGCGGCTCTGCGCCTCGGACAGTTCGTCGGCCAGCCGCCGCCGCATGTCCTCCACCGTCCGGGCCACGGCCTGCACGTCGGACGGCCCGTTGATCTCGATCCGCGTTCCGAAGGCCCCCGACCGGACGCGGTCCGAGGCGGTGCGCAGCCGGGTCAGCGGGACGCCCACCACCCGGTGGAGCAGCAGGCTCAGCGCCGCCACGGTCAGCACGAAGACGGTGACCAGGGCGATCATCACCTGGTCGCGGGTGGTGCGCGCCGATCCGAGGTCGGCGCGGGCCCGGTCGCGGGCCTCGGCGAGATGGCCCTGCTGAGCGCCGTACGCCTGCCGCAGCTGGTCGAAGTCCGCCTTGCTGCGCTGCAACCGGGCGGAGGTGGCGGCCTCGCTCGGCCCCTGCTCGCGAACCGTCGCGATCAGGGGCTCGGCCTTGCTCCGCCGCCACTGCTCGGCGGCGGCGGCGATGGCGTCGAGGTCGTCGGCGTACCGGCCGCCGGAGCCCACCAGCCGCCGGACCTGGGCGAGACGCTCCTGCTCGGCGGCCTTCCCCGCCTCGTACGGTTCGAGGAAGGAGTCGTCGCCGGTCAGCGCGAACCCCCTGATCCCGGTCTCCTGGTCCAGCAGGGCGTTCTGGAGCTGGAAGGACGCGGACCTGGCGGGCTGGATGCGGTCCACCAACTCGGTCGTACGGTCGGAGATCCGGGCCATCACGAGCCCGCCGATCACCAGACAGGCGCAGACCACCACGATGAATCCGCCGAGTATGAGGTGGACCCAGTTCTGTACGGACAGCCGCGCGGCGAAGCCGCCCGGGGCCGGTTGTTTCGTCATGTCACCGCTCATCGGATTCGGATCCCCAGCCAAGATGCAGAACGGCCACGTCATCCGCGAGACCGCCGTAGGGGGCGGCCCCCTCCGCGGCCCCCGCGACCAGGGCGTCGACGAACGAGCGGGCCGGCAGATGCCCGTTGGCCCGGGCCATCGCGAGCAGCCCCTCCTCGCCGAGACGGCTGTCGGGTCCGTCACGCCCCTCGAAGAGCCCGTCCGTGAAGAGTACGAGACCCGCACCGGGCGCCAGCGGGATGTCGACCGTCGGCCACCGGCCGAACCCGGGCAGCAGCCCGAGGGCCATGCCGCCCTCGGGCTCGACCCAGGACACGTCCTTGCCCTCACGCAGCAGCAGGCCGGGATGACCGGCCCGCAGGACCTGCGCGTGCCGTTGCCCGGGCGGGAACACCAGCGAGGTGACGGTGGCGAACACGTGCGAGTCCGAGCGCTCCGCGACCAGGATCTCCTCCAGCAGGGCGATCTGCTCGGGCTGGGACGTACCGCACAGCACGGCGGTACGCCAGGCCACCCGCAGACACACACCGAGCGCCGCCTCGGCCGCGCCGTGCCCGGACACATCGCCGATCACCGCGTGGACCGTGCCGTCCGCCGTCTGTACGACGTCGTAGAAGTCACCGCTCAGCAGCCCGTGGACCCGCCCGGGCTCGTAGCGTGCGCGCGCCCGGAAGCGGTCGTCCCGCAGCAGGGGGACGGGCAGCAGCCCGAGCTCCAGGCGGGCGTTCTCCTGGGCGATCAGCTGATTGGCGCGCAGCGCGGCCGCGGCCCGTTCCACTTCCTTGCGCTGCAGGGCGTAGCGGACCGCGCGCGAGAGCACCTCCGGGCCGAGGCGGCCCTTCACCAGGTAGTCCTGGGCGCCCTGGGCGACCGCGCGGAGCCCGGTGCCGGACTCCTCCAGGCCGGTGAGGACGACGATGGCGGCGTCGCTGTCCGATTCCAGTATCTGGCGCACCGCGTCCAGCCCGTGGGCATCGGGCAGGTGCAGGTCCAGGAGCACGCACACCGGGGTGGTGGCCGTGCTCAGGAAGGCGCGTGCCTCGGTCAGCGTCTTGCACCAGGTGAGGGCGGAGTCCAGCTCGCTGTCGGTGAGCATCTCCTCGACGAGCAGCGCGTCGCCCGCGTCGTCCTCCACGAGCAGGATCGACGCGTCGAGGTTCCACAGCGGGGACTCGGGGCGGTGGGGTATGCCGACCTGCTGGGTGGGGATGCCGGGGATGCCCACAGGGATCGGAGATGTGCCCACGGGCGACTCGGTCAAGCCTCCACCCTTTCGCGCGACGGCACGGTGCGTCCGGCCTGATTCGTCAGAAAGCATATGCGAGCCACGGACTCCCGGTGGACCGCATGTCGTGCACACAGCACGAAGCCGCCCGCCCGGAAGGGCGGACGGCTGGAACCCGGTCCGGGAGCGGACGGGCCGTACGGGGTCACGCCTCGACGCTCATCCCCTTGCGCAACTGCTGGACGATCCTGCTGAGCAGCCGCGACACATGCATCTGGGACACACCGAGCTCGGCGCCGATCTGCGACTGCGTCATCTCCGCACCGAACCGCATCTGCACGATCCGGCGCTCCCGCTCGTCGAGCTGATCGAGCAGCGGTGCCAGGGTGTGCAGGTTCTCGACGGTCTCCATGCCCGGATCGGCCTCGCCGAGGACATCGGCGTACGCCCGCTGCTCCTGGCCCGAGTCGCTGTCGGCCGAGGGGGTGTCGAGCGAACCGGCCGAGTAGCCGTTGGCGGCCACGAGCCCCTCGATGATCTCCTCCTCGGGGAGGTCGAGGTGGGCGGCGAGCTCCTTGACGGTGGGGTCGCGGTCGAGCTCCCCGGAGAGCTGCTCCTTCGCCTTGGCGAGATCCACGCGCAGCTCCTGGAGCCGCCGCGGCACATGCACCGACCAGGTGGTGTCGCGGAAGAAGCGCTTGATCTCCCCGACGATGTAGGGCACGGCGAAGGTGGCGAACTCGACCTCGCGGGACAGGTCGAACCGGTCGATCGCCTTGATCAGGCCGATCGTGCCGACCTGGATGATGTCCTCGGTGTCGTCGCCGCCGCGGTTGCGGAACCGGGAGGCGGCGAAGCGCACCAGGGAGAGATTCATCTCGATCAGGGTGTTGCGCGCGTACTGGTGCTCGTGGGTGCCCTCCTCCAGGAGCTGGAGCCTGTCGAAGAAGATCTTCGACAGGGCCCGCGCGTCCTGCGGGGCGACCTTTCCGGCGTCCTCGATCCAGGGCAGATCTCCGGTGGTGACGTCCGCTGTCCGCGCACCGGTACGGCTCGCGGAGCCGTTCAGCGCTGTTGTTCCGGTGGCTCGCGCTGACATCGCCGTCATGGTGTCGCCCTCCCTGCTACCCAATGTGTCGGACGGTCGCCTGCCCGGTCCTCGCGAAGTCATGCGTCCCTCATTCCGCTTTTTTTCTGCTGCTTTCCGCGAGGCCGTTTCCGGTGGCCGCTCGGCCGGTGGCCGCTCGTCCGCGGCGGGCATGTCCTCCCTGTATGCGGCCCCTACGTCGCTCGAACGGAGCAGTGGCCCGCGCATGGCAAACTTGGGCGGGGTGTTTCGGCCTGCGGTGATCCACGATCCGCGGCGAGAAGACGGCAGAGGAACGGCAATGACGGTGACAGAGGACAGCCCGGAGCTCGCTCCCGGAATCGAGGAGTTCGGTCCCGGTATCGACCCGGAGCGGCTGGCCGTCTGCCTGAGCGTGCTCGACGAGCTCGACACGATCGAGGTGGACCACCCGGACGCCATCCTCGTCCGTCGCGCCACCGCCGGGATCTACCGCACCGTCAAGCAGCGCCGCCGCCAGGAGCGCCGCGCGGCCAAGACCGCCCACGACCGGGCCGTCACCGAGGCCACGGCGACCGGCTCGGCCGACCGCATCGACGACGAGACCCAGGGCGTGCTGCCCTCCTCCTCCGCCCAGGCCGAGATCGCGGGCATCCTCCAGCGGCCCCGGTCCTGTTACATCTGCAAGACGCGGTACGTCGAGGTCGACGCGTTCTACCACCAGCTCTGCCAGCCGTGCGCCAAGGAGAACCGCGCCCGCCGCGATGCCCGCACCGACCTGACCGGCCGCCGGGCGCTGCTCACCGGCGGCCGGGCGAAGATCGGCATGTACATCGCGCTGCGGCTGCTGCGGGACGGCGCTCACACCACCATCACCACCCGCTTCCCCAACGACGCGATCCGCCGCTTCAAGGCGATGGAGGACAGCGACGAGTGGATCCACCGGCTGAAGATCGTCGGTATCGACCTCCGCGACCCCGCCCAGGTCGTCGCGCTCGCCGACTCGGTCGCCGCCGAGGGACCGCTGGACATCCTGATCAACAACGCGGCCCAGACCGTGCGTCGCTCCCCGGGCGCCTACAGCGAGCTGGTCACCGCGGAGTCGGCCCCGCTGCCCGCGGGCGAACTGCCCGCCGCCGAGGTCATCGGCACCTTCGGCAGCGGCACGGTCGACCGGGTCGCCGCCCTGCCCGCCGCCCGCAAGGGGGAGGGGCTCAGCGCCCAGGAGGTCACGGACCTCGCCCTGGTCACCGGCTCCGCATCGCCGGCCCGGATCGCCGCGGGCACCGCGATCGACGCGGGCGGCCTCGTCCCCGACCTGCACGACACCAACAGCTGGGTCCAGACCGTCGAGGACGTCGAGCCGATCGAGCTCCTCGAAGTCCAGCTCTGCAACTCCACCGCGCCGTTCATCCTGATCAGCCGGCTGCGCCCGGCGATGGCGGCGACCGCGGCGAAGCGCGCGTACGTCGTCAACGTCTCGGCGATGGAGGGCGTCTTCAGCCGCGGCTACAAGGGCGCCGGCCACCCCCACACCAACATGGCCAAGGCCGCGCTCAACATGCTGACGCGCACCAGCGCACAGGAGATGTTCGAGAAGGACGGCATCCTGATGACGGCCGTGGACACCGGCTGGATCACCGACGAGCGCCCGCACCCGGACAAGATGCGGCTCGCCGAGGAGGGCTTCCACGCGCCCCTCGACCTGGTCGACGGCGCGGCCCGGGTCTATGACCCGATCGTGCGCGGTGAGGGCGGTGAGGCCCTGTACGGCTGCTTCCTCAAGGACTACGCCCCCGCCAACTGGTAATCCGAACGGCCCAACCCGGCCGTCGGGCCCGCGCGGCGGCCCGGAGCCCGGCTCAGGATGGTTCCTGGGCCGGGTTTTCGTTGTACCCGGTGGCCGAAAGTGACCTACCGCACACGTTCTATCGAGCGCGGCGGCGCTCATTTGGTTAGGCTGAGGCGAGCGGACGTCATCGAGGGGCCCACGAAGGTTCCCCGACCGTCCTGGGACATGGTCGGTAACCCGGCCGCTGTTCCGCCCCGAACCGGCGCCACCGCGACCGACATATCCCTATCCCTGCCCCGCGCGGGGTGGTCGCGCCCCGGCACAGCCGCCGGAGCGACGGCGACGCCCCGGGCGACGCGACACGAAGGAGTGCGCGGTGACGACACCTGAACTGACCGAGCGCGACATGCGCCCCGCCGATCGGATCGCGGGGCGGCCCGGCCGCCCCGAGAAGCTGCGGAACATCGAGGTCTGGGCCAGGTCCGCCCCGATCCGGCTCGCCGGATACGAGGACGACCTCGCCGAGCCGCACATCCTGCCCGGCATCGACTGACCGCTCGGCGCGTTCCGCCGACCGCTCAGCGCGTCCTGCGGCCCGTCTCCCGCTCCGGCGGCAGCGGCCGGGAGACGGGCCGCAGGAATTCCCGGACATAGGTGCGGTGCCACCAGCATCCGGTGGCCCGCAGCTCCCGGAGCCCGGTGAACCGGTAGCGGAACACCCGGGCGCGCACCTGCCGGGGCGGTCCGTCGGGGAACGGATCGTGCCCGAGCAGCCGGAGCGTGTCCCGGTCGCCGTCCAGCAGCCGCTCGGCGAAGGCGCCGAACCAGGGGCGGGCGTAAGCGGGGGAGAGCGCCGCGAACCACATCATCCAGTCGAGCCGCAGATGGTAGGGGGCGTACAGGCGCGGCAGCCGCCGTGGATCGCCCGGCTTGCCGCGGAAGCCGTACTCCCGCCACTCGGCCCCCTCGCGCTCCACCGGATCGGCGCTCCCCTCGACCACGACCTCCAGCCGCGTCCGGCTGATGGAACCGAACGCCCCGTAGGAGTTGACCAGGTGCAGGGGGTCGTAGGACCGGTTCATCGCCTGCCGCCGGGAGAGCAGATTGCGCACCGGGCGGTAGCTGAGCACGAGGACCAGGGCGGTCGCCGCGACGACCACCACCCCGTACCAGAGGGGCGGCGCGACCTGCGGGGGCGGCGGCCCGGCCAGGGGAGTCCAGTCGATCGCGGAGAGCGCCAGCGCGATGGTGAGCCAGTTCAGCCAGGCGAAGTTCCCCGACAGGACGAGCCAGAGCTGGGTGAGGACCATCAGTCCGGCCGCCGCGCTCGCCACCGGCTGCGGGGTGAACAGGGCGAAGGGCACCACCAGCTGGGTGAGGTGGTTGGCGGCGGCCTCCACCCGGTGCACGGGCCGGGGCAGATGGTGGAAGAACCAGCTCAGCGGCCCCGGCATCGGCTGCGTCTCGTGGTGGAAGTCCAGGCAGGTCAGCTTCCGCCAGCAGGCGTCCCCGCGCACCTTGATCAGCCCCGCGCCGAACTCCACCCGGAACAGCAGCCACCGCAGCAGCCACAGCACCAGCACCGGGGCGCCCGTGTCCCCGGAGCCGAGGAAGACCGCGAGGAACCCCGTCTCCAGCAGCAGCGACTCCCAGCCGAATCCGTACCAGACCTGCCCCACCTGGACGATCGACAGATAGAGCAGCCACGGCAGCGCCCAGAGCAGCATGCCGCCCCACAGCGGCAGCAGCCCGTCGAGACCGGCGATCAGAGCCACCGAGACGGCGCAGCCGCTGCAGGCGACCGCGGCGAAGAAGCGGTCCGAGTAGTGCAGCCGGAAGATCCCCGGGGCGGCGCGCCAGGGCGTGCGCCGCAGCAGCTCGGGGACGGGCAGCATGCCGCGCTCGCCGATCAGCGCCCGGAACTGGAGCGCGGCGGAGAGGAAGGCGACCAGATAGACCACGGCCAGAGCCCGCTGGAAGATCAGCCGGCTCAGCCAGTAGCCGTCCGCGGTGAACCATTCCATCCCTGTCAGTATCGGCCGGGGTGCGCCCCGGGGCCCTGCCGGTCACGGCCGGGCGGGGTCAGCTCGCGGCGACGATCCGGCGCAGCGTACGGCCGAGCCTACGGGCGTACCAGTGCTGGACGACGGGCACCAGCGGTCCGGCCAGGCGCGTGTACCAGGACGCGGGGCGCGAGAACGCCAGCACCGTGAACCACACGGTGCCGTCGTCCGCGAGATCCACCGTGAAGCACTCCTCGCCGCGCTCCGGATGGCCGGCGAGGGTGCCGTAACCGAAGCCGGTGCGTCCGTCCTCCCCGTACTCCGCCCAGATGACCTGGCAGGGGGCCGTGAAGCGCAGCGGCCCGAGGCCGAGCGAGACCCGGACGCCGCCGCCCGGCTCCGCGCGTGGTGCCGGGGACTCCACCCGCGCGCCCGAGGCACGGTGCATCCGCCATTCGGTCACCGCCGCTCCGGCGGTGGCGAAGTCCGCCTCGCCCCGGCCGATCCGGGTGCGGTGGTGGAGGTGGTGGTAGCCCCGGGGGAGCGGGCCGAGGCGGGTCGCGCCGACCTCCGGGTAGGTGAGGGTGCTCATGCGGTCCTGCCTCCGGTGCGGTCGGTTCCTGCGGTGCGGTCGGGTTCCTCGGTGCGGATGCGGCGCCAGGCCAGCAGCGAGCAGAGCGCGAAGCCCAGCGCGTTGCCCAGACCGTGGGTGGCGGCCATCCAGGTCAGGGAGGGGTGGGGCAGTCCGGTCGCCTCGCCCAGCGCCCAGCTCAGTGCGAGCAGCATCGTCGCCACCAGGACGGCGGCGGACGCGAGCAGCAGGAGCCGGGTCGTCCGGTCGCGGCCTTCGGCGAGCCCCGTGCGCCAGGTCAGCAGGCCGACCGTCCACATGCCGGCCGTGAGGACGAGCGCCCCGGCCAGCTCCGCCCAGTCGCCGACGAAGTAGCCGACGAGGACGAGCAGGGTGCCGAGCGGCACGCTCAGCGCGGCGAAACGGCCCGCCGGGCCGTCGGAGACCCGGCAGACGAGCCCGGCGACCAGGGCGGCGGCGAACCCGGCGAAGTGGAAGTGTGGCACGGTCAGCGCCAGGATGCCGAGGTCGAAGCCGAACAGCTCGTGCCCCGAGCGTTCGGCGACCAGGGCGACCCCGGCGACGGCGGGGGTGACCAGCGCGGTGAGCAGCGCGATCCCAGCCGGGTCGAGGTGACCGCCGCGGACCGCCCGGCGCGGTGCGTGGAGGGCGAGTACGACGGTCCCCAGCGCGTAACAGCAGGCGAGCGCCGTGGCGGTGGCTCCGCGCGGCAGCCACAGGGCGACGGAGCCCGGGACGGCGAAGAGGGGCCAGAGCCGGCGGAGGAGGTCCAGTTCCGGTCGCTCGGCCAGCCGCAGCCCTGTCGGCACGATGACGAGCATGCCCAGCATCACGACGGCGTTGACCAGTGCGGACATGACTTCCCCCCTTGCTTTGAACGTGTTCAAGTCCCGAGAGCGAGAGTAGAGGGTTTATTGAACGCGTTCAAGACGGGGTCGCTGGCTCGCTGTCCGCTTGCGGGAGCGTGTTCGGTACGGCACAGATGGTGACACCCATCCGTTCCCCAGGGACAGGCAGGAGAGCTCTGTGCGCTCACCCAGACATGTCCGGCGTACCGCGCTCGCCGCGCTGTCCGCCGGAGTGCTGTTGGCCGTCGCCGGCTGCGGAGGCGGCGGGGACCGTACGGCGAAGGGCACCACGGGCACCGCGGAGGCCAAGGACGTCCTCCTCCAGCCGCTCGCCTCCCCCGGCCCCGGTCCGTTCACCGCTTCCACGGCGCTGACGGCGGCCTCCCCGTCCCCCACCGGTGGCCCGGACGCCGATCCCACCTCCGCCACCCGGACGGTCCATCGGGTCTCCGGCGCCGTGCCGGGGCTCTACGGCGGCACCCGCTCGGTCGCCGCCTGCGACGTCGAACAGCAGGCCTCCCTCCTGGCCGGCGACGAGGACAAGGCCCGCGCCTTCGCCGGCGCGTCCGGCATCGAGGCCGTACAGATCCCCGGCTACCTGAAGTCCCTCACCCCGGTCGTCCTGCGCGCCGACGCCCAGGTCACCAGCCACGGCTACAGCGCCGGCTCGGCCACCGCCTTCCAGGCCGTGCTCCAGGCGGGCACCGCCGTCCTGGTCGACAGCCGCGGGATGCCCCGTGTCCGCTGCGCCTGCGGCAACCCGCTGGCCCCGCCGGTGGTCGCCGACGGGGAGGTCGCCCACCGGGGCGAGCGCTGGCCCGGCTACGACCCCGCGCGCGTCCTGGCCGTCGAGCCCGGCGTCAAGGCGGCCACCAGCCTCATCATCGTGAACACCGACGACAACACCTGGATCGAGCGGGCCATGGGCGACAGCGGCGGACGCGACCGCACCCCGGACGACCCGCCGCCCTTCGAGCCCGACGCCGACCTGCTGTTCCCCTCGCCGGGACGCCCCACCGAATCCGCGCCCCCGGACACCGCCCCGACCGGGCCGGCCCCCTCCGAGCCGCAGGAGCCCACGGACCCCGGAGCGCCGGAGCCGTCCGACGACTTCGGCGACACGCCGCCCGAGGAGCCGTGGGAGTACGAGGAGGGGGACCCGGACGTCGCGCCGGAGCCGACCCAGGTCTTCCCCGCCGAGCCGGACGGCCCGCCCGAGCCGGAAGCGCCCGCCGCGCCGGACGAGCCCATGGAGGCGGGCCTCGACGACGTGTTCGCCGGCTGACCGGGCCGGGGCCGGACGACGGGGGCCGGGTGCCCTCCCGGCGGAGCCCGCACGGCATCGGCCCCGTACGGGGCCGTCCACGCATCGGACAAGAAGAATCGGATAAATGGTGGCAGAGTGGCCCACATGGATGATCGGGTAGCGGGTGCCCTGTCGCTCCCCGACGACTGGCCCGCCCACCCGGACCTCAGCCTCGCCCTGAACCGTATGGGCAGCTTCGACTGGGATCTCGACACCGGCCTCATGCACATGGACCGGACCGCCCTCGACGTGTTCGACCTGACCGAGGACGAATACGACGACCGGCCGGACTCGCTGGCGCCGCGCGTGCCGACGGACGAGGCCCAGCGGCTGGACGCGTTGGTCTCCCACGCCCTCAAGAGCGGGCGCACCGAGTACGGCGCCTACTTCCGCATCCAGCGGCGGGACGGCACGCTGCGCTGGACCCACACCCAGGGCTTCGTCCGCCGGGACGGCGCCGGCCGCCCCCACCGCATCATCGGGATCGTCCGCGACGCCACCCAGGAGCTCGCCGACTCCACCGCCCGGCGCGAGCTGGACGAGGACCGCCGCCGCCGCACCAGCCTGGTCGAGGGCACCACGGCGGCGCTGGCCCACGCCCGTACGGTCAAGGACGTCATCGCCGTCCTCAAGAACTCCCAGGGGCTCGCCCACCTCGGCGCCACCAGCCTCGTCATGGGCCTCCTGGAGTCCGGCCGCATCCACCTCGTGGCCGACGGCCCCAAGGGCTCCTACGTCCCCGGCACCCGTTACACCCGGGTGGACGAGCAGTACCCGATGAGCGAGGTGGTGCGCACCCTGACCCCCCGGTTCATCGAGTCCGCCGACGACTTCGCCACCTCCTACCCGATCCTGTGGCGCGACATCAGCCACCTCGAGATCACCTCCGCCGCCTACATGCCGCTGATCGCGCAGGCCCGCCCGATCGGCGCGCTCGGCCTCCTCTACCGGGACAAGGGAGGCTTCACCGAGGACGAACGCAATCTGCTGATGGCACTCGGCACCTCGATCGCCCAGAGCCTCCAGCGCGCGATGCTCTACGAACAGGAGCACGATCTCGCCGAGGGCCTCCAGCAGGCGATGCTGCCCCGTCGGATCCCGGCCGTGCCCGGGGCGCAGGTCGCCGTCCGCTACCGCTCGGCCCGTCTGGGCCGGGACATCGGCGGTGACTGGTACGACCTGATCCCGCTGCCCGGCGGCCGGGTCGGCGCCGTCATCGGCGACGTCCAGGGGCACGACACCCACGCCGCCGCCGTCATGGGGCAGCTCAGGATCGTCCTGCGCGCGTACGCCGCCGAGGGGCACAGCCCCGCCACGGTCATGGCGCGGGCCTCCGTCTTCCTCCACGAACTGGACACCGACCGCTTCGCCACCTGCACCTACGCCGAGGTCGACCTCACCACCGGCGTCGTGCAGCTGGTCCGCGCCGGACACGTGGACCCGCTGGTGCGGGACGTGGACGGGAGCTGCCGCAGGATGCCGTCCGAGGGCGGGCTGCCGCTCGGCCTCTCGGCCGAGTTCGGCCGGCTGGAGTACCCGGTCGGCACGGTCGAACTGGACCCCGGCCAGACGATGGTCCTGTTCACCGACGGTCTCGTCGAACTGCCGGGCTCCGACCTCGACGAAGGCATGCAGCACCTCACCGCCCTCGTCACCAACGGCCCCCGGGACCTCCAGGAACTGGCCGACCGGCTCTGCGACACCGTCGACGAACGCGGCGGCCAGGACGACGTCGCCGTCCTGCTGCTGCGCCGCCGGGCCGCGCAAGCCCCCCAGCCGGGCGGCCGCCTCCAGCAGCACGTCGCCCAGAACGACCCCGAGGCGCTGAGGTCGTCCCGGCACATGATCCGGGCGGCCGTCCGGGCCTGGGGGGCGAAGGACCGCGCCGACGAGATCGAACTCGCGGCCGACGAGCTGATCACCAACGCGCTCATGCACACCGACGGCGGCGCCGTCGTGACGATCCGGGTGCTCGCCGGGCCCGAGAGGCGGCTGCGCGTCGACGTCGAGGACCGCTCCAGCGCACTGCCCCGGCGCCGCGACGCGGGGGAGTCGGGAGTGTCGGGACGCGGCCTGATGCTGGTCGACCGGCTGGCCGACGTCTGGGGCGTGGAATCCCGCGGCAGCGGCAAATGCGTGTGGTGCGAGTTCCTCATTCCGGCCCGCTGAGCCGCCCACCGAGGCGTGACGTTGCGTAACATGTCTGTGCTTGACCGTAACCGATCGCGAACGATTGACTGCGAGGGTCGGCCGCACCCGGCCCTGACGCCTTCGACGACATGAGGCCCCCGTTGGGTACCGAGCTCCTCGCCCCGCTCGATCTCGCTTTCTGGCACCTCGAATCGGACGCGCATCCGATGCACCTCGGCGCGCTCGCCGTCTTCGCGCCGGCGCCCGGCGCCGCTCCGGAGCGGATCCTCCACGTGCTGGCCACCCGCGCCGCCGCCGTCCCCCGGCTGCGGATGCGCGTACGGGACGTCCTGCTGCCGGTCGGCGGCAAGGCCTGGACGGCGGACAAGGACTTCGACGTGCGGCGGCACATCAGCCACGTCGTCGTGGACGACGGCGACTTCATGGCGCAGGCCGGCCGACTGGCCGGCGAACTGATGGAGCGACCGCTCGGGCGCGGGCTGCCGCCCTGGCGGATGTATCTCATCGGCGGCCCGGCCGGCGGCCCCTTCGCCGTCCTGGTCAAACTGCACCACGCCCTGGCCGACGGGATGCGGGCGGTCGCCATCGGGGCCGGGATCTTCGACGAGATCGCCGCCGTCGCCGGCGCCCGCACCACGGCCCGGGGCCGCCCCGCCGTCCCGCCCCGCTCCTGGCCGCCCGACCCCCGGGCGATGGCGGGCCTGGCCCTCGGCCGGATCGGCGAGGTCGGCAGGGCCCTCGGCGTGGGCGCCTCCGTCGTCCGGGCCGGCCGCCTCGGCCCGCGCTCCACGACGGCCTTCACCGCACCCTCCAGCGGCACCCGCAGGCTGGCCACCGCCGACCTCGACGCCGGGCGTCTGAAGCGCATCCGGCGCGCCGAGGGCGGCACCGCCAACGACATCCTCCTCGCCGTCGTCGCCGGTGCGCTGCGCCGTTGGATGGCGGAGCGGGCCGAACCGCTGCCCGCCGCCGATCCGCGCGCCCTGGTCCCCGTCTCCCGCCGCCGGCCCGGCGTGGCCACCGCCTCCGGGAACCGGCTCTCCGCCTATCTGCTCGACCTGCCGGTCACCGAGCCCGACCCGCTCGCCCGGCTGCGGGCGGTCCGGGAGGCGATGGACCGCAACAAGGCGGCCGGCCCCCTGAGAGGCGCCGGAGCCGTCGCCGTACTGGCCGACCAACTGCCCCCGCTGGCCCACCGGTTCGGCGCACCACTGGCGGCCAACGCGGCCCGCGTGCTGTTCGACCTGCTGGTCACCAGCGTGCCCCTGCCCCGCTCCGCGCTCTCGCTGGACGGCTGCCCGCTGACCGCCCTCTACCCCATGGCGCCCCTGGCCCGTGGCCAGTCCCTGGCCGTCGCCCTCTCCACCTACGGAGGCCGGGTGCACGTGGGACTGGTGGCCGACGGCAAGGCGCTGCCCGACCTCGACCGGCTCGCCGCCGCCGTGGAGGAGGAGTTCACGCAGCTGGGCGCCGCCCTCACCGGCACGGACCGCGTACCGGTGCCCTGACAGGCAGCCGCCCCCGTGCTGCGGCAGTCTTGAGCCATGCCCGAACTGCCCGAAGTCGAAGCCCTGCGGGTCTTCCTCGACGACCACCTGGTCGGCAAGGAGATCGCCCGCGTCCTCCCGCTGGCGATCAGCGTCCTGAAGACGTACGACCCGCCGCTGAGCGCCCTGGAGGGCACGACCGTCACCTCGGTCGCCCGCCACGGCAAGTTCCTCGACATCGAGGCGGGCGGGCTCCACCTGTGCACCCACCTCGCCCGGGCCGGCTGGCTGCGCTGGAAGGACTCCTTCCCGGCCGCCCCGCCCCGCCCCGGCAAGGGACCCCTCGCCCTGCGCCTGATCACCGTCGACGGCGACGGCTTCGACCTGACCGAGATGGGCACCAGGAAACGCCTCTCCGTCCACCTCGTCCACGACCCCGCGGACGTCCCCGGAATCGCCCGCCTCGGCCCGGACCCCCTCGCCGACGCCTTCGACCGCGACGCGTTCGCCGCGCTGCTCGCCGGGGAGCGCCGCCAGATCAAGGGAGCGCTGCGCGACCAGTCGCTCATCGCGGGCATCGGCAACGCCTACAGCGACGAGATCCTGCACGTCGCGAAGATGTCCCCGTTCAAACGGACCGCCGACCTCGACGAGGACGACGTCACCCGCCTGTACACCGCCCTGCGCAGCACGCTCCAGGACGCCGTGACCCGCTCCAGCGGGGTGGAGGCCGGAAAGCTCAAGGCCGAGAAGAAGACCGGGATGCGGGTCCACGGACGTACCGGAGAGGCCTGCCCGGTGTGCGGGGACACCATCCTGGAGGTCTCCTTCAGCGACTCCTCGCTCCAGTACTGCCCCACCTGCCAGACCGGCGGCAAGCCGCTGGCCGACCGGAGGCTCTCGAAGTTCCTGAAGTGACCACAGCCCCGCCACCCTCCCGCCGCTCGGCCCCGCTCGCGGGCACGGACCGACCCGGACGCGTGCCCGGAGGGCCGCCTGTACTGCGGTACGGAAACAAGCCACCTAACACGCGAGCCATCAGGCATCCGCACCCCCTAAACTCCGGCCTCATGCTGCGCGTACTCGCCGTCGACGACGAACAACCCGCCCTGGAGGAACTCCTCTACCTCCTGCGCGCCGACCCCCGTGTCCGCAGCGCCGAGGGCGCCACGGGTGCGACCGAGGCACTCCGCCGCATCGGCGGCGCGGTCGACGCCGGCCCCGACGACCCGTCCGCGATCGACGTCGTCTTCCTCGACATCCACATGGCCGGTCTCACCGGCCTCGACGTCGCCCAGCTCCTCGCCGGCTTCGCCGCGCCCCCGCTCATCGTCTTCGTCACCGCGCACGAGGGCTTCGCCGTCCACGCCTTCGACCTCAAGGCCGTCGACTACGTCCTGAAACCGGTCCGCCGCGAGCGCCTGGCCGAAGCCGTCCGACGGGTCGCCGAGCAGGTGGGGGACCGGTCCGCGCCCGTCCACGACAGCGCGGGCGACCAGATCCCGGTCGAGCTGGGCGGCGTCATCCGCTTCATCCCCATCGACGAGATCGCGTACGCCGAGGCGCAGGGCGACTACGCCCGCCTGCACACCGCCACCGGCAGCCACCTCGTCCGGATCCCGCTCACCACCCTGGAGGAGCGGTGGCGCTCCCGGGGCTTCGTGCGCATCCACCGCCGCCATCTGGTGGCCCTCGGCCGGATCGACGAACTGCGCCTGGACGCGGGCAGCATGAGCGTACGCATCGGGGAGGCGGAGCTGGCCGTCAGCCGCCGCCACACCCGCGCCCTGCGCGACCTCCTGATGCGCCAGGGCGGCCGCTGACCTGGGGAGTTCTTCGCCGAACCCTTCCCAGCACCGCCCGCCGACGCCTACACTCCGAGCCCATGTCCGCAGAGCCATCGCCCCGGCGCGAAGTGGTCACGGGGGAGCCGCGCCGGGTGCGCCCGCTGCCCCGCTACCGCACCCAGGCGGAGATCGACGAGCAGACCGCACTCGGCGGCGCCTACGTACGCTCGCTGATGCGCGGCCAACTGCGCGCCGGGCTCACCGTCTTCGGCGTCCTCGCCCTCGTCGCGGGCACCCTGCCGCTCCTGTTCGCCGCGCTGAACAGCTCCGCCCTCGTCTGGGCGGTGCTCGGCTTCGCGACCTACCCGCCGCTCACCCTGGCCGCCTGGTGGTACGTCCGCCGGGCCGAGCGCAACGAACGCGACTTCGCCCGGCTGGTGGAGGGCCGCCCCGCCCCGTGAGCACCCCCGACCACATGGCGTCCTGGGTGGCGGTCGCCCTCGTCGTCCTCGCCACCGTCCTCGTCGGCGGCTTCGGCCTGCGCATCTCCCGTACGACCTCCGACTTCTACGTCGCCTCGCGCACCGTGCGGCCCCGCCTCAACGCCGCCGCCATCAGCGGCGAATACCTCTCCGCGGCCTCCTTCCTCGGCGTCGCCGGGCTCGTCCTCGTCCACGGCCCCGACATGCTCTGGTACCCGGTCGGCTACACCGCCGGATACCTCGTGCTCCTGGTCTTCGTCGCCGCCCCGCTGCGCCGCTCCGGGGCGTACACGCTCCCCGACTTCGCCGAGGGCCGGCTCGAATCACGGCAGGTCCGCCGCCTGGTCAGCGCGCTCGTTGTCGGCGCGGGCTGGCTCTACCTCGTACCGCAGCTCCAAGGGGCCGGGCTGACGCTGAAGATCCTCACCGGCGCTCCGGGCTGGCTCGGCGACGTGCTCGTCGCCACGGTCGTCGCCGCCGCCGTCGCGGCGGGCGGCATGCGTTCCATCACCTTCGTCCAGGTCTTCCAGTACTGGCTCAAGCTCACCGCGCTCCTGGTCCCCGCCCTCTTCCTGGTCCTCGCCTGGCAGGGCGACGGCCGCCCCCGGGTCAGCTTCGACGACCAGTTCGCCGTCTTCCGCGCCGACCATCCGCTGTACGCCACCTACGGCCTGATCGTGGCCACCTTCCTCGGCACGATGGGCCTGCCCCACGTCGTCGTCCGCTTCTACACCAGCCCCAACGGCCGCGACGCCCGCCGCACCACCGTCGCCGTCCTCGCCCTGGTCGGCCTCTTCTATCTGCTGCCGCCGATCTACGGAGCGCTCGGCCGGCTCTACACGCCCGAACTGCGGTACGGGGGAGACGCCGACGCCGCCGTCCTGCTGCTGCCCGCCCGCGTCATCGGCGGACTCGGCGGCGACCTCCTCGGGGCGCTGATCGCCGGAGGGGCGTTCGCCGCGTTCCTCTCCACCGCCTCCGGGCTCACCATGGCCGTCGCCGGAGTCATCACCCAGGACGTCCTGCCCTCGCGCGGCGTCCGCCACTTCCGGCTCGCCACCGTGCTCGCCATCGCCGTACCGCTCGCCGGCTCCCTGCTGGTGAGCCGGGTGCCGGTGGCCGACGCGGTGGGCATGGCCTTCGCCGTCTCCGCCTCCTCCTTCTGCCCGCTGCTCATCCTCGGCATCTGGTGGCGGCGGCTCACCCCGCCCGGAGCCGTCGCGGGCCTCCTCCTGGGCGGCGGCTCCGCTCTCGTCGCGGTGGCCATCACGGTCAGCGGAGCCGTCCGCCCGCCGGGCTGGCCGCACGCCCTGCTCGCCTGGCCCGCCGTCTGGTCCGTCCCGGTGGGGTTCCTCGCGATGATCCTCGTCTCGCTCGCCACGCCGGGGCGGATACCCCCGGGCACCAATGCCGCCATGACCCGGTTCCACCTTCCCGAGGCACTCTCCTCGGCGCGCTCCGCCGCGGGGCGGGAGCGATGACCGGGGCCGCGCTCGCCGCCCTCGCCGTGCCGGCCGTGCTGCTGCTCGGCGCCGGGTATCTGGTGGGACGCCGCACCGCCCGGCCGCTGCGCCCCAGCGACGTCGGCAC
Organism: Streptomyces griseus; assembly: GCF_900460065.1. GTDB lineage: Bacteria > Actinomycetota > Actinomycetes > Streptomycetales > Streptomycetaceae > Streptomyces > Streptomyces griseus. The sequence continues at coordinate 323,731 of NZ_UAVD01000029.1, forward strand.
GCCGGTCGAGCACGCCACGTTCGAGACCCTGCACACCGCTTCGCTGGCCGCCCCGCCGCTGCGCGCCGGCCTCACCGAGGAGAGCGCCCGCCGGGCCGCCCGCCGGCTGCGTTCCCTGCTCGGCACCGACGCCCTCTGCCTCACCGACCGGGACCGGGTGCTGGTCTGGGACGGCGCCGGGCACCACCACGGCAAGGACGTCATGGAACACCTGAGGGTGCTCCTGGACAACGGCCGCGGTACCGCCTTCGACAGCGGCTGCGCCGATCTCGACTGCCCGCTCCGCTGGGCCGTCGCCGTTCCGCTCACCGTCGAGAACCGGGTGCTGGGCGCGCTGGTCGCCTATGCCCCGCGCGAGTCGGCCGTGCTGGCCCGGGCGGCGGGGGAGGTGGCCCGCTGGGTCTGCGTCCAGTTGGAGCTGGCCGAGCTGGACCGCTCCCGCACCCAGCTCATCGAGGCGGAGATCAAGGCCCTGCGGGCCCAGATCTCCCCGCACTTCATCTTCAACTCGCTGGCCGCCATCGCCTCGTTCGTCCGGACCGACCCGGAACAGGCCCGTGAACTGCTGCTGGAGTTCGCCGACTTCACCCGCTACTCGTTCCGCAAGCACGGGGAGTTCACCACGCTGGCCGACGAACTCCACTCCATCGACCAGTATCTGGCCCTCGTCCGGGCCCGTTTCGGCGAACGCCTCGCCGTGACCCTCCAGGTCGCCCCCGAGGTGCTGCCCGTCGCACTCCCGTTCCTGTGCCTCCAGCCGCTGGTGGAGAACGCCGTCAAACACGGTCTCGAAGGGGCGGTCACCCGCAGCCGCATCACCATCAGCGCCCTGGACGCCGGCTCGGAGGCCGAGGTGGTCATCGAGGACGACGGAACCGGCATGGACCCCGAACGGCTGCGGCAGATCCTGCGGGGGGAGGGCGGCGCCTCCACCGGCATCGGCCTGCTCAACGTGGACGAGCGGCTGCGGCAGGTCTACGGCGACGCCTACGGCCTGGTCATCGAGACCGGGATCGGAGCCGGCATGAAGATCACGCTGCGGCTGCCCAAGTACCGTGCCGGGGTGCACGGTTCCTGAGCGGGGTACTCAGCACAGGTGGACGGCCAGATGCCCCAGCGGCAGCCCCAGCTGCCAGGCGGGCGTCCAGACCCTGACCTCCTGATCGTCCGCGGCGTCCCACGGAGCGGGGCCGATCGCGTCGAGGTCCGCCGCGAGCAGCTCGGTCTCCTCCAGCCACCGCCAGGCCGCCCGCGCCAGCGCCAGATCGGGGTCGCCCGGCGCGGTGTTCCGTTCCGCCTCGGCCAGCCGCTCGCAGATCCAGGCGCGCCAGGTGCACTCGTACGCCGTGAGGATCCGCAGCTCGTCGACGCGCGGTCCCGGCAGGGCCCGCGAGGAGGGCGCGTCCCGGGGTACTCCGCACAGGAACATCGTCAGCGCGAGGGCGTCGCGCCCCGCCCGGAACTCCAGGGTCGTCGGTTCCATCAGATCGCCGGTCCGTAACAGGTCATCGGCGAGATACTCCGTGGACAACCAGTTCATCGGTACCTGGAGCCCGTTCCCTCCGGTCCCATCCGTATCCTCGGGACGCATCCCGTCTCGCCTCTTTCCTTGCTCGGTGCCGGGCTTCACGCAGCATTGAACCGGGGGCGGGTGCCCCGCGTGGGCAGAAGGGAGGATCGCCCAGGAGATGCGAGGCAGTGAATGAGTGTCGACCCCGGCGACGACCCGCACGTGCGCCTGCTGCTGGGCGCGTACGTCCTGGACGCCCTGGACGCGGAGGAGACCCGCGGGGTCGCCCGTCATCTCCGGGGCTGTGACGGCTGTGCGCGGGTCTACGTGGAGATGACCGAGGCCTCCGCCCTGCTGGCGCTGCTGCGGGCGGAGGACCTGCGGGAGTAGCCGGGCAGCGTCCGCGCGAGGACCCGCAGGGCGTAGTACGAGCGGGACTTGACGGTCCCCGCGGGGATGCCGAGCACCTGGGCCGTCTCGCCGACGCTCAGTCCCCGGAAGTAGATCTGCACCAGCACCGCGCGGTGCTCCGGGCTGAGGGTGCGGACCGCCTCACGGACGTCCAGGGCGCGGACGGCGCAGTCCGCGGTGTCCAGGGCGTCCGGGGTGCTCTCCAGCACCGTGTCGCTGACCTCGACGGGACGGGCCTGGCGGGAGCGCCGCGCGTCGATGGCGAGGCGGCGGCCCACGGTGAACAGCCACGGCCGCATCGAGGCGTAGGGCGCGTCGAAGGCCTCGGGGTGCTGCCAGGCGCGTACCAGGGTCTCCTGCACCAGGTCCTCGGCCCGCTGCCGGTCCCCGAAGGTCAGGCCGAGGAGGAAGTGGAACAGCGCGGGGCCGTGGTCCCGCTGCAATGCGGCGAGGGTCCGTTCGTCGGTCGTCGTGGTGGTCTTCATGAACGCCCTCTCCCGCCGCGGCCCCTGGCGGCCTCGTTGCCGACTTGGCGTATCCGAACGCATTCGGCGGCGTGGGAACAGGCGGTGCGCCGAGGCGTGCGACGAGCGGTCGCTCAGTGCGGCGAATGGTGCGGTGAACGGTCGAGGGGCCGTCGGGGTCGGGCGGTACGACCAGTTCAGCTAGGTATGCGGCAATGCTCCTTGCCTCTACGGTATGACGATCTATGTAGTCGGATAGTCATATTCATCCGAACATGGAGTCGAGCAGATGACGCTGCGCATCCGACCGGGCACCGCGACCGCCATCGCCCTCCTGCTCGCCGCTGCCACCGGCTGCACCGGGCAGCAGCCCGCCGCCCCCGACCCGACCGGGCCGCCCGGGGCGGCCCGGGGCGCCGGCGGCCAGGACGCCGCGGGGCCCCGCCCGTTCACGCTCCTCGCCGCGGGCGACATCCTGCCGCACTCCTCCGTGATCGACCGGGCCGCTGTCGACGCGGGCGGCGCGGGCTACGACTTCGCCCCGATGCTGGCGGGCGTCGCCCCGGTCGTCTCCGCCGCGGACCTGGCGTTCTGCCACATGGAGACGGTGTACGGCGAGGAGGGCGGCCCCTACACCGGCTACCCCAGCTTCAAGTCGCCCCCGGAGGTCGCCGCGGCCCTGCGCACCACCGGGTACGACTCCTGCTCCACCGCCTCCAACCACACCCTCGACGACGGGGCCGAGGGGGTCTCGCGCACCCTCGCCGCGCTGGACGCGGCGGGCATCCGGCACGCCGGCTCCGCCCGTACCGCGGCCGAGGCCGCCCGGCCCACGATCCTGCCCGCCGGGCCGGGCGAGAACGCGGCCAGGGTCGCCCACCTCGCGTACACCTACGGCACCAACGACATCCCGGTCCCCGCCGACCGGCCCTGGACGGTCAACGTCACCGACGAGCGGAAGATCGTCGAGGAGGCGAGGGCGGCCCGGCGGGCCGGCGCCGACGTCGTCGTCCTCTCCGTCCACTGGGGCACCGAATGGCAGGACGAGCCCGACGCGACCCAACGGGACCTGGCCCAGCGGCTCACCGCGTCCGCCTACGGGGGCCGCCCCGACATCGACCTGATCATCGGCACCCACGCGCATGTGCCGCAGGCGTACGAGAAGGTCAACGGCACCTGGGTCGTCTACGGGATGGGCGACCAGATCGCCGGAGCGATGATCAACTACGAGGGCGTCCAGGACCCGCGCGGCAACCAGGGTTCGATGGGACGCTTCACCTTCGCGCCGCCCGCGAAGCCGGGGGAGCGCTGGACGGTGAAGAAGGCGGAGTTCGTCCCGCAGTGGTACGACACCGACACCGGACGCACCGTCAACCTCAACGCCTCCCCGGGCGACGGGGACGAGCGCCTCCGCGAGATCCGCGACCGTATCCGTACGGTGGTCCTCGGGAGGGGAGCGGAGGGCGACGGGCTCCTCATGGGCCGGTGAGCTGTCCTCACGGCACCACGGTGACCGGCCAGCGCCCCGCCTTCACCAGACGCACGGCCACCGAACCGACGAAGCGGTGCCCGGCCGACTCCGACGCCCCGACCACCACCGCGTCCGCCTTCAGTTCGTCGGCCGCCGTCACCAGCCCGTTGTACGGATCGCCCCGGAAGGTGTGGAACTCCCAGCGCATGTCCCACGCGTCACTGAAGCGCTCGGTCGCCGCGCGGATCTCGGAGACCAGGTCCTCCGCCACCTCGACCGTGGCGTCGCTCACCGGCACGCCCAGCGCCGCGCCCGCCGTCATGACGGGCTGGACGTACACCAGGGCCAGCATGGCGTTCTGCCGACGGGCCAGCCCGGCGGCGTAGGCCGCCGCGCGCATCGACGAATCGGAGCCGTCGAGCCCCGCGACGATCACCTTGGGGCCGTCCGTACCGCGCTCGAACCGATGAGGCTGCTGCTCTGTCACGGCTCCGAGGCTATCGGCTCGTCCCGGACGGGAGGCCACGGGCCGCCGACCGGCTCGCATGGAGATGAACATACTGCTTCGATCGTGTACAAAACGGGCATCGATCGGTGTCGGCGGCGGAGGCGGACGCCCGCTCGTGCGAGCAGTTGGCCATGAGAAGTGATCACACCGGACACGAGCGCCGCACCCTGCTGAGGGTCGCCCTCGGCCTCGGGGCCGCCACCGCCGTGCACCTGATCGCCGCCGATCCGGCCTCCGCGCCCGGCCGCCCCGCACCCGCCGCGGACACGCCGCCCGCCGCGGCCGCCGGGCCTCCGGGAAACGTCCGGGGCCGGTCCTCCCCGTACCGGCTCGAACCCATGACGGCCGACCATCCGCCCCGGTTCGGGCCGGCCCGGCCGCCGGTGCGCGTCCGGCCCATCGAGCACCTCCCCGAGATCGGCCACTCGATGGTCCTGAGCTTCGACGACGGGCCCGACCCGCTCCACACCCCGGACATCCTGGCCGTCCTGCGCGAGCACCGGGTCCGCGCGATGTTCTTCGTCTGCGGGGAGATGGCCGACAGCAACCCCGACCTGCTGCGCGAGATGGCCGACGACGGGCATGTGGTGGGCAACCACTCCTGGTCGCACCCGCTGATCCCGAAGCTCTCCCGCCCGGCGATCCGCGACGAACTGGGACGCACCAGCGAGGTGGTGGACCGGGCGCTCGGCTCCCCGCCGCTCTGGTACCGCGCCCCCTACGGCGCCTGGAACCGCAACTCCTTCGAGATCGGCGCCGAGTTGGGCATGGAGCCCATGGCCTGGACCGTGGACACGCTCGACTGGAAGACGCCGGGCACCGGCACCATCGTCCGCCGGGTGCTGGACGGAGCGGCGCCCGGTGTCGTCGTCCTCTCGCACGACGCGGGCGGCGACCGCTCGCAGAGCGTCGCCGCGCTGCGCCGCTATCTCCCCCGACTGCTGGACTCCGGCTACCGCATCACGGTGCCGCGCCGTCTCTGAGCCGAGAACGGTGTCCGCGCACGACAGCGCCCCCGGTCTCCTCGCACGAGGCGACCGGGGGCCGTGGCCGCGTGGGGGGAGGGGAGTCGTCAGCGGGTGTCGACGAGCCGGGCGAAGACCACCACGTTGCCGTCGTAGCCGCCCGCCTTGGAGTAGCCCCCGCCGCAGGTGATGACCCGCAGCTCGGCGTGGCCGGTGTCGCCGTAGACCCGGGGGCCGGGGAAGTCGTTCTTGGAGAAGACCTCCACCCCGTACACCTCGAAGATCCCGACCCGGCCGTCGTAGCGGTCCACCTCGACGCGGTGCCCCTTCTGGAGCGAGCCGAGGCCGTAGAAGACCGCGGGCCCGGAGTTGTTGTCGACGTGGCCGACGACCACGGCGGTGCCGCGCTGGCCGGGGGCGATGCCGTTCTGGTACCAGCCGGCGAGGTTGGGGTCCTCGGCGGGCGGGGCGTCGATCCACCCGTTGGCGTCCAGGTTGACGTCGATGATCGGGGCGTCGACGTCGATGGACGGGACCTTCACCCGGGAGGCCGGGGCGTACGGCAGCGGCTGCACCGGTTCGCCCTCCACCGGCGGCCCCGCGGTGTCCTTGCCCAGGTCCAGCGAGGCGGCTGCCGCGGGCTGCGGGGGACCCGACTCCCCGAACTCCGTGCCGTTGCGCATGAGGGCGAGGCCGCTGAGCAGCACCAGGGCGATCGCACCCCATGGCACACGTCTGGTCCGCTCGGCGCCAGCGTAGTCCCGGCCCATGGTTCTCCCTTCGTCGCGACGCTGTGAACGCTAAGGGCGCGGGGTCCGGGCGGCGATCAGGGCGGGGCGAACGGGTGGCGGCGGGGGCGGGCGCCTGCCGGGCGTCCACCGGGTGCCTGCCCATCGGAGTAATGAGCGGATAAAAGTTCTGACGGTCCGTGACCTGCGGCTCCGTCAGGTTCGGGGGTTTTCGTACGGCGTGTCGCGACGAGCGCGACTACTACCTGGAGCGGATCTACCCCGCCTTCGGGAACCTGGTGCCCCGCGACATCGCCTCCCGCGCCGCCAAGAACGTCTGCGACGAGGGACGCGGCGTCGGCCCCGGCGGCCAGGGGGTCTACCTGGACTTCGCCGAGGCCATCCAGCGCATGGGCCGCAAAGCCGTCGAGGCCAAGTACGGCAACCTCTTCGACATGTACCAGCGGATCACCGACGAGGACCCCTACACGGTCCCCATGCGGATCTACCCCGCCGTGCACTACACGATGGGCGGCCTCTGGGTCGACTACGACCTCCAGACCACCATCCCCGGCCTCTTCGCCATCGGCGAGGCCAACTTCTCCGACCACGGGGCCAACCGCCTCGGCGCCTCCGCCCTGATGCAGGGCCTCGCCGACGGCTACTTCGTCCTGCCCTCCACCATCAACGACTACCTCGCCCGCAACCCGCACACCGACACCGTGGACGCGGCGCACCCCGCCGTCGCGGAAGCCGTGGCGGAGACCGAGGACCGCATCAACCTGCTGCTCTCCGTCGACGGCGACCGCACCCCCGACTCCTTCCACCGCGAGATCGGCGAACTCATGTGGGAGTACTGCGGGATGGCCCGCACCGACGACGGTCTGCGCAAGGCGCTCGCCAGGATCCCGGAGATCCGCGAGGAGTTCTGGCGCCGCATCAAGGTCCCCGGCACCGGCGAACAGTTCAACCAGTCGCTGGAGAAGGCGAACCGCATCGTCGACTACCTGGAGCTCGCCGAGCTCATGTGCCTCGACGCCCTGCACCGGGCCGAGTCCTGCGGCGGCCACTTCCGCGAGGAGTCCCAGACCCCGGACGGCGAGGCCGAACGGCGCGACGAGGAGTTCTCCTACGCCGCCGCCTGGGAGTTCACCGCCACCGGCGGCGCCCCCGTCCTGCACAAGGAAGACCTCGTCTTCGAGTACGTCCACCCCACCCAGCGGAGCTACGCATGAAGCTCACCCTGCGCGTCTGGCGCCAGCAGAACCCCGAGACGCCCGGCGCCATGGCCACCTACGAAGTCGACAACATCTCCGCCGACATGTCGTTCCTGGAGATGCTCGACACCCTCAACGAGGAACTCACCCTCGCCGGGGACGAGCCCGTCGCCTTCGACCACGACTGCCGCGAGGGCATCTGCGGCGCGTGCAGCCTCGTCATCAACGGCGACGCCCACGGCCCCGAGCGCACCACCACCTGCCAGCTCCACATGCGCTCCTTCGCCGACGGCGACACGATCGACATCGAGCCCTGGCGGGCCTCCGCCTTCCCGGTCATCAAGGACCTGGTCGTGGACCGCTCCTCGTTCGACCGCATCATCCAGTCCGGCGGCTACATCTCCGCCCCCACCGGCACCGCCCCGGACGCCCACGCCACCCCGGTGCCCAAGCCGGACGCCGACTTCGCCTTCGAGCACGCCGAGTGCATCGGCTGCGGAGCCTGCGTCGCCGCCTGCCCCAACGGCTCGGCGATGCTGTTCACCTCGGCGAAGGTCAACCACCTCAACGTCCTGCCGCAGGGCGCGCCGGAACGCGAGACCCGCGTCCTGGACATGGTGGCCCAGATGGACGAGGAGGGCTTTGGCGGCTGCACCCTGACCGGCGAGTGCGCCACGGCCTGCCCCAAGGGCATTCCGCTGCCCTCGATCGCCGCGATGAACAAGGAGTGGCTGCGGGCGACCCGCAAAGTCCGCCGCTGACACGGGCCCGATCATCCCGTACGGTTCCGATCGCGTCGGACCGTACGGGATCATCCGCGCACGGTCAGTGCCGCAGCGCCTTCGCCAGATACGGCGCCGTACGGCTCCCGGCCTCGCGCGCCACCTCCGCCGGCGTCCCGGCCGCCACGATCCGGCCGCCCCGGTCCCCGCCCTCCGGGCCCAGGTCGATGACGTGGTCCGCGCCCGCCACCACGGCCATGTCGTGCTCCACGACCACCACCGTGCCGCCGGCGTCGACCAGGGAGTGCAACTGCCGCATCAGCACCTCCACATCGGCCGGATGCAGCCCCGTCGTCGGCTCGTCCAGCAGATACAGCGTGTGTCCGCGCCGGGTGCGCTGGAGCTCCGCCGCCAGCTTGATGCGCTGCGCCTCACCGCCGGACAGCTCCGTGGCGGGCTGACCGAGCCGCAGATAGCCGAGCCCCACGTCCAGCAGGGTGGTCAGCGCCCGCTCGGCGGCCGGCGTCCCGGCGAAGAAGGAGGCCGCCGACTCCACGGTCAGCTCCAGGACCTGAGCGATCGTCAGCCCGTTCAGCGTGACGTCCAGGGTCCGGGGGTTGTACCGGGCGCCGTGGCAGTCCGGACAGGGCGCGTAGGTGCTCGGCAGGAACAGCAGCTCCACCGAGACGAACCCCTCGCCCTGGCAGGTCTCGCACCGCCCACCGCTCACGTTGAACGAGAACCGCCCCGCCGTGTACCCCCGCTCCCGCGCCGCGTCCGTCCCCGCGAACAGCTTCCGCACGGCGTCGAACAGACCCGTGTACGTGGCCAGATTGGACCGGGGCGTACGGCCGATGGGCTTCTGGTCGACCTGGACGAGCCGGTCCACCGCCTCGAGACCGGTGACGGAAGCGCAGAACCGCTCGCCCGCCCCGGTCGCCTCCTCACCCGCCTGCCGGTCCGCCAGCACTCCGGCGAGCACCTGGCCGACCAAGGTCGACTTGCCCGATCCGGACACCCCGGTCACCGCGGTGAACACCCCGAGCGGGAACGCCGCGTCGGCCCCCCGCACATTGTGCCGCTCGACGCCGGAGAGCCGGATCCACCCGGTCGGCACCCGTGGCTCCCGCACGGGCGCGGGCCCCTCCTCGAACAGGAACCGCCGCGTCGCCGACTCCGGCACCCGGGCGAGCCCCTCGGGCGGCCCGCTGTGCAGCACCCGCCCGCCGTGCTCGCCGGCCAGCGGACCCACGTCCACCAGCCAGTCCGCCCGCCGCACCACATCCATCTGGTGCTCCACCACGAAGACCGAGTTCCCGGCTTCCTTCAGGCGGCCCAGCACCCCGAGCAGCGCCTCGGTGTCCGCCGGGTGCAGCCCGGCCGACGGCTCGTCCAGGACGTACACGACACCGAAGAGTCCCGACCGCAACTGCGTTGCCAGCCGCAGCCGTTGCAGCTCGCCGGAGGACAGCGTCGGAGCGGTCCGGTCCAGGCTCAGATAGCCGAGACCCAGCTCCGTCACCGTCCCGATCCGCGCCAGCAGATCGGCCGTCAGCACCCGGGCCGTCTCCTCGCCGCCCGCCCCCGCACCGGACAGCACCTCGGCCAGCGCGGACAGCGGGAGCCCGGCCAGCTCCGCGATGGTCCGCCCCGCGAAGGTCACCGCCATCGCCTCCGGCCGCAGCCGGCTCCCGCCGCACACCGGACACGGGGCGCTGGTCAGGAAGCGCTCCGCCTTCGCCCGCAGGGCCCGGCTCCTGGTGTCGGCGAAGGTGTGCAGCACATAGCGCCGCGCGCTCATGTACGTGCCCTGGTACGGGCGTTGGATCCGGCCCGCGTCCCGCACCGGATGGACCGTCACCACCGGCTGCTCGTCGGTGAACAGGATCCACTCGCGGTCCTTCGGATCCAGCTCCCGCCACGGCCGGTCGACGTCGTGGCCCAGGGCGTCCAGCACGTCCCGCAGGTTCTTCCCCTGCCACGCCCCCGGCCACGCGGCGATCGCGCCCTCCCGGATCGACAGCGAGGGGTCCGGGACGAGCAGCGCCTCGTCCGTCCGGTGGATCCGCCCCAGCCCGTGGCACTCCGGGCACGCCCCGACGGCGGTGTTGGGGGAGAAGGAGTCGGAGTCCAGTCGCTCGGCCCCCGGCGGATAGTCGCCCGCACGGGAGAAGAGCAGGCGCAGCGAGTTGGAGAGCGTCGTCACCGTGCCGACGGAGGACCGGGCCCCCGGGGCGGACCGCCGCTGCTCCAGCGAGACGGCGGGGGGCAGCCCGGTGATCTCCCCGACGGCGGGCGCGCCCACCTGATGGATCAGCCGCCGGGCGTAGGGGGCCACGGACTCGAAGTAGCGGCGCTGGGCCTCCGCGTAGATGGTCCCGAAGGCGAGCGAGGACTTCCCGGACCCGGACACGCCCGTGAACACGGTCAGGGTGTCGCGCGGGATGTCGACCCGGACGTTCTTGAGGTTGTGCTCGCGGGCGCCGCGCACGCGGACGTACGGATCGTGGGGGGAGTGCATGGGCTCGGCTCCGTACGGGTGGGTTCTGACGCCTGACGGGACAAACAGTCCGATTCTAGGCGTCGGGGCCGGCGGCGGGCCTCCGGGATCCGGCGTCGGGCACCCGCTTCCGGCGGTGCGCCTCACGGTGCGCGGGCGCGGGTGGTGGTGAGGACCGTCCGGGAGTCCGTCGCTCAAGCGTGCGTCGTCGCGGAGCGCCTCACGCTTCCCGGCCTCGCCGGTCCCTCGTGGTGTGGTCCGGCGGCTGTCGGACGTCGAGGCTCCGCACCGGTCCGTCGTCCCGGTCCCGCTCCGGGGGCCGGACGATCCGGGAGAGCCGCCGCAGCGAGTCCACCAGCCCCTCCCGGTCGTACGTACTGGTCGTGACGAGCACCTCGTCCGCCCCGGTCTCCCGGATCGCCCGCTCCAGCTGACCGGCCACCTGGTCCTCGGTGCCGTGGACATGGCCGGTGAGCCCCTGCTCGTACAGTCCGCGCTCCTTCGCCGTCATGGCCAGGGCCTCGACGCGCTCGGCCGGCGCCAGCGGCGGAAAGTCCCCGCGCGTGCGGGCCTGGGCCATGGCCCAGGCCTCCGGCACGAGCAGCCGGCGGGCCGCCTCCTCGGTGCCGGCGACGGCCACCGTGCCCGCGACGATCACCTCCGGCCGCTCGGCGCGGGCCGAGGGGCGGAAGTCGCGGCGGTACACGTCGATGGCGCGCAGCACCTTCTCCCGCCCGCGCAGGTCACCGATGACGAGGGGGAGCCCGGCGGCCGCGGCGACCGACGCGCCCTCCCCGATCGCGAGGACGTACGCGGGGATGCGCAGGCCCTCCGCCGGGCGGGCCCGCACCCCGGGGTGGACCTGCTGGGTGCCGTCGATCCAGCCGAGCAGTTCGGCGAGCCGGCCGGGGAAGTCCTCGGCGTCCTCCTTGCCGTGGCCGAGCGCCCGGCGTACGCCGTCGGTGAACCCCACGGAGCGGCCGAGCCCCATGTCGATCCGGCCGGGAAAGAGCGACGCGAGCACGCCGAACTGCTCGGCGACGACCAGCGGCCGGTGGTTGGGCAGCATCACCCCGCCGGTGCCGACCCGGATGGTGGAGGTCGCCGCGGCGACGGCGGCGGCCAGCACCGTCGGCGCGGAACCCGCGACCCCCGGCACGCCGTGGTGCTCGGAGACCCAGAAGCGGTGGAAGCCGAGCGCCTCCGCCTCCCGGGCCAGGTCGACGGTGTCGCGCAGCGCCCGGGCGGCGTCGTGCCCCTCCCGGGTGCGGGAGCGGTCCAGGACGGAGAAGCGGGTCGAGGCGATCACAGAGCTCACGCTCTCTTCAACACCGTCGTCCTCCCAGGATTCCCCCATCGGCCCGGCTTCCCGCGCGCACGCCGCGCCCCCCGGGGATTCCCGCGCGACGGCCCGGCGCCGCGAGCGCCGGGGTTTCCTAAGCTGGGGGAGTGGACACCGACGCACGGCCGCTGGCCGTATTCGACCTGGACGGCACGCTCGCGGACACCGCCCACCGGCAGCACTTCCTGGAAGGCCCGAAGCGCGACTGGTCCGGCTTCTTCGCCGCTGCCGTGGACGACCCGCCGCTCGCGGAGGGCGTCCGGATGGTGCTGGCGAGCGCCGAGGAGTGCCGAATCGTCTATCTGACCGGACGCCCCGAGCGCTGCCGTCGCGACACCGTGGCCTGGCTGAGCCGTCAGGGGCTGCCGGAGGGCACGCTGTTCATGCGGCGCAACGACGACCGGCGCCCCGCGCGCCGGACGAAGCTCGACGTCCTTCGGCAGTTGGGGCGCAAGGAGCGGGTGCGCATGCTCGTGGACGACGACGAACTGGTCTGCGACGCGGCCCAGGTGGCCGGATTTCCTGTGGTGCGTGCTCTCTGGGCCGACCCGTCGGCGGCGCTGAAGGATGCCCAGGAACGCGAGGGGCGGACCTGATCAGGCGCTTTCGTCAAGCCGGAAGCCCACCTTGAGGCCGACTTGGTAGTGCGCGATTCGGCCATCTTCGATATGGCCTCGAACTTGATTAATCTCGAACCAATCGAGATTGTGCAACGTTTCCGCCGCTCTTGCTACGCCGTTCCGGATCGCCGCGTCGATGCCCTCCTCGGAGGTTCCTACGATCTCGGTGACCCGATAGGTGTGATTCGCCATTGTTTGTCTCCTCTCCTGTGACCACGTTGCATCAATCCGGGGTCTCCCGCGAGGGGGAGGATGAGGCGAATCGGTGCGGGTGTCCGTCTTGACCTTATGAATGGTCCATACCAAAATTCAGCCAACCACCCGTGCGAGCGCCGCCCGCAATCCCCCCACACCGGGTCCCGATTTCGTTGTGTCGTTTGCAGAAGGTGACCACGTGAAGAACCGCATTCTGGCCGGAGCCATCGCGCTTGTCTCGTCCGTCGCACTCGGCGGATGCGGCTTCATACCCGGCTCGGGCAGCGGTGACCGCACGGTGACGGTCTGGCTGATGAAGGACAGCGTCTCGCCCGGCTTCCTGGACAAGTTCACCCGCTCGTACGAGGAGGAGAACCCCTCCATCCAGCTGGACTTCAAGATCCAGGAGTGGAGTGGCATCGGCCCCAAGGTTCTCTCGGCGCTGGAGGGCGACGACGCCCCTGACGTGATCGAGGTCGGGAACACCCAGGTCGCGCAGTACGCGGAGAGCGGCGGCCTGCGCGATCTGACCCTCGAATCGATGCGCGACCTGGGCAGCGAGGACTGGCTGCCCGGCCTGGCCCAGCCGGGCAGCATCAACGGCGTGCAGTACGGCATCCCGTGGTACGCGGCCAACCGGGTGGTGATCTACAACAAGGAGATCTTCGAGGGGGCGGGTATCGACACCCTCCCGAAGACGCGCGACGAGTGGATCGCCGTCACCGAGAAGCTCAACAAGGCCGGCAACCAGGGCATCTACCTGGCGGGTCAGAACTGGTACGTGCTCGCCGGCTTCATCTGGGACGAGGGCGGGGAACTCGCCGACGAGAACGGCGGCGACTGGCAGGGCGCCCTGGACACCCCGGAGGCCCTCGCGGGCATGGAGTTCTACCAGGAACTCCAGGCGCTCGGCGACGGACCCACGGACGCCGACGAGGAGAAGCCCCCGCAGACCGACGTCTTCGCCAAGGGCGATGTCGCGCAGATCATCTCGACCCCGGGCAGCGCCGCGCTCATCGAGCAGAAGAACCCCGAACTCAAGGGAAGGCTGGGCTACTTCCCCATCCCCGGCAAGTCCTCGAAGGCCCCGGGCTCGGTATTCACCGGCGGCTCCGACCTCATCGTCCCGAAGAAGGCCGACGAGCGCACCGCCGGGATCGCCGTCGTCAAGGCGCTGGCGAGCGAGAAGTGGCAGACGGAGCTCGCCCGGGGCATGAGCTACGTTCCCAACAAGCCGAGTCTCGCCCATGTCATCGAGGGCGAAGAGGGCACCGCGGCGATGGCCGAGGGCGCCACCCGCGGCCGTGCCACCCCCAACTCGCCCCAGTGGGCCAGGGTCGAGGCGGAGAACCCGATCAAGCCGTACATGACGGCCGTGCTCGAGGGCGGCGACCCGGCCCGCGAGGCCAAGGCCGCCTCCGAGCGCATCACCGCGTTGCTCGCCGGCAGCGGCTGATCCCCGGGCGGCTTCCCCGCGACACGGCTTCCCCGGGGCGGCGCGTTCCCGGGGCGGCGTGCTCCGGGAAGCCGGGCCCCTGGGGATTCAGCCGTCGCACATCCCCGCTCCCCGCGGTGGTCACGTCGAATCCAGCCGGTGACGGAAGAAGTAAGGGGCCGGGCCGTCGCACCCCGCGACGGCCCGGCAGCGCCCCTCACCTCTTCGTCCCCGGAGACCGCCATGACCGCGCTGCCCGTCGCCCCGCTCCCCGCCTCCGCGTTCGTCCCGACCCCCGACTCCGCCCCGGCCCCGCTCCCCGCCTCCGCCCCGGCCCCCGGTCCCGCAGGCGCCCCGGAACCGCCCTACCGGGTCTCCCTCGCCACCGGTCCCGAGGACGTACGCGCGGCCCAGCGCCTGCGCCACCTCGTGTTCGCCGGGGAACTCGGGGCCCGGCTGGAAGGGCCCGAGCCCGGCCTGGACAGTGACGCCTTCGACGCGTACTGCGACCACCTGCTGGTGCGCGAGACCGCCACCGGGGACGTCGTCGCCACCTACCGGCTGCTGCCGCCGGACCGGGCCCGGATAGCCGGACGCCTCTACGCGGAGAGCGAGTTCGACCTCACCCGGCTCGCCCCGATCCGCGACGACCTGGTCGAGGTCGGCCGCTCCTGCGTCCACCCCGCACACCGCGACGGCGCGGTCATCGCCCTCGTCTGGGCCGGACTCGCCCGCTACATGGAGCGCACCGGCCACACCTGGATCGCGGGCTGCTGCTCCCTCCCCCTGGCCGACGGCGGGGCGAGCGCCGCCCGGAGCTGGAACACCGTCCGCGCGAGCCACCTCGCCCCGGAGAAGTACTGGGTCACCCCGCACCGCCTGTGGGACTCCTCCGCGCACGGCACCGGAACCGGCTCCAGGGCGGACCTCCCGCCGCTGCTCCGCGGCTACCTCCGGCTCGGCGCCCAGATCTGCGGAGCCCCCGCGTACGACCCCGACTTCGACGTCGCCGACCTGTACGTCCTGCTCTCGCTGCGCCGCACCGACCCGCGCTACCTGCGCCACTTCCTCTCCCTGGCCCCGTCGCGATGAGCGTCTGGCTGCCCGTCGCCCCCTGCACCCCGGACGGCTGCGCCCGGCACACCGGAGCGGTACGCGCGCCGCTGCCCGCCGCCCTCCTGCTGCTGGCCGGCTGCGCACTGGTCCTGCTGGGCGTGGCATGCCTCCCGTCGGCCCTGCTCCTCGGGCCCGTCCCGCGCGGCCGTCTGACGCGCTGGTGGGCGCGCGCCGTCCCCCGGGCCTTCGGCGTACGCGTCAGCGTGCGGGGGCCGGCCCCGGAAGCCGTCACGGGCGGCGAACTCGTCGTCGCCAACCACATCTCCTGGCTCGACATCCCGCTGATCGCCTCCGTGCTGCCCGGCCGGACGGTCGCCAAGAGCGAGATCCGGCACTGGCCCCTGCTCGGCCCCCTCGCCGCCCTCGGCGGCACCCTGTTCATCGAACGCGACCGGCTGCGCGCCCTGCCCGCCGCCGTACGGGAGGTCGCCGCCGCCCTGCGTTCCGGCTCCCGGGTCGTGGCCTTCCCGGAGGGCAGCACCTGGTGCGGGCGGGACGGCGGCGCGTTCCGGCCCGCCGTCTTCCAGGCGGCGATCGACGCCGGTGCGACGGTCCGGCCGGTCCGCATCGCCTACCGCACCGCGGAGCACCGCTTCGGGCCTGCCTCGGGCGCCGTCGCCTTCGTCGGGTCCGACCCGCTCGCGGCCTCCCTGTGGCGGGTGGTGCGGGCGGGCGGGCTCACCGCCCGGGTCGACGTCCTCGCGCCGATCCCCGTGGACGGCGGGGACGACCGCCGCGCCCTGGCCCGCAGAGCACGAGCGGCCGTCCTCGGACCCCAAGGCCCGCTCCGGCCCCGTCAGACCGCCGTGGCCAGCGACAGGGCGAACCGCCCCGCCGAGTCCGTCCACCACTGAGTCAGCCGCATCCCGGCGGCGGCCAGCTCCTCACGGACGTCCTCCCGCCGGAACTTCGCCGACACCTCCGTACGCAGCTCCTCACCGGCCTCGAACGGCACCACGAGGTCCAGCTCACGGATCTTGACGTTCAGCGCCCGCCGGGCCCGCAGCCGCATCTCGATCCACCGGTCCCGCGGGTTCCACACCGCGAGGTGATCGAAGTCGTCGAGCGGGAAGTCGGCCCCCAGCTCACGGTTGACGACGCTGAGGACGTTCTTGTTGAAGGCCGCCGTCACCCCGGCCGCGTCGTCGTACGCGGCCACCAGCGTCTCCTCGTCCTTCACCAGGTCCGTGCCGAGGAGCAGCGCGTCGCCCGGCGAGAGCAGCGAGCGCACCGACCGGAGGAACCCCGCCCGCTCCTCCGGCAGCAGATTGCCGATGGTGCCCCCCAGGAACACCACCAGCCGGGGGCCCGGCGTCCCCGGCAGGGCCAGGCCGCCGGTGAAGTCGGCGATCAGCGCGTGGACGGACAGGCCGGGGTGCTCGACGAGCAGCGACTCGGCCGCCCCCGTCAGCGCGCTCTCGCTCACGTCCACGGGGACGTAACTGTGCAACTCGGGGAGCACGTCCAGCAGATGACGGGTCTTCTCGGACGAACCCGAGCCCAGCTCGATCACCGTCCGGGCGCCCGACGCCGCGGCGATCTCCTCGGCGCGCGCCTGGAGGATCTCCCGTTCGGCACGGGTCGGGTAGTACTCCGGCAGCCGGGTGATCTCCTCGAACAGCTCGCTGCCGCGGGCGTCGTAGAACCACTTCGGCGGCAGGGTCTTGGGGTGCCGGGTCAGGCCGCTGAGGACGTCGGCGCGCAGCGCCGCGCCCGTCGCGTCCACCGGCAGGGTGCGGGTCAACAGGAAGGGACTCACGCGGTGGGCTCCTTGAGCGGGGTGAGCAGGACGTCCGTGGAGGTCGCGACCAGCAGCGTGCGGTCGGGGACCTCGCGCCAGAGCGGGTCGTCGTCGTAGGGCTCCGAGGCGACCGCGGTGCGCCGGCCCGGTGTCGTGAGGTACCAGAGGGTGTCGCCCCAGGCGGTCGCCGTGATCGTCTCCCCATCGGTGAGGAGCAGATTCAGCCGGGAGCCGGGCGCGGCGGCCGCGACCTCCCGCACGGTCTCCGCGACGGCCCGCGGCGCATCGTCGCCGGCGTCGGTCCGGTGGCGGATCAGCGCCCAGATCAGCGCCGAGTCGTTGCGGGCGGCCAGCGCCAGGAGCCGCTCGGCGGGCAGGGCGGCGGCCGCGTCGGCGAGCGACCCGGGCCAGCCCCGCACCATCCCGTTGTGGCTGAACAGCTGCCGCCCGGCGGTGTACGGCGCGGCCGCGGCCTCCCCGTCCGCACCCGCCTCGGTGGCATCCCGCACGGCGGCGAGCAGTGCGGTGCTGCGCACCACCCGGGCCAGATCGGCGAAGGTCTCGTCGCCCCATATCGGTCCCTGACGGCGGTAGCGACCGGGCACCGGGTCCCCTTCGGCGTACCAACCGACCCCGAAGCCGTCCGCGTTCACCGTGCCGTGGCGTTGGCGGCGCGGCGCCCAGGACTGCCGCACCAGGGCGTGCGGAGGCCGCAGCAGAATTTCGCCGAGTGCCACGGGATCGCCCACGTAGGCGATGTGACGGCACATCAGGCGCTCCTCGCGGTGCGGAAGCCGGAGAAGATCTGCCGCCGTACCGGAAGGTCCCAGTTGCGGAAGGTGCCCCGGCAGGCGACCTCGCCCACGGCGAACGACCCGCCGCGCAGCACCTTGTGCCCCGGCCCGAAGAACACTTCCGAATACTCGCGGTAGGGAAAGGCCACGAACCCCGGATAGGGCAGGAAGTCGCTGGAGGTCCACTCCCACACGTCACCGATCAGCTGCCCCGCCCCCGAGGGGGAACGCCCCGCCGGATAGGCGCCGGACCGGGCCGGCCGCAGGTGGCGCTGGCCCAGGTTGGCCCGCTCCGGCGTCGGGTCCCCGTCGCCCCACGGGTAGCGCCGGGAGCGGTCGGAGACGGGGTCGTGACGGGCGGCCTTCTCCCACTCGCTCTCGGTGGGCAGTCGCCGGCCGGCCCAGCGGGCGTACGCGTCCGCCTCGTACCAGCTGACGTGCAGCACCGGCTCGTCCTGGGGTACCGGCTCGGTCACCCCGAACCGGCGGCGCAGCCACTGTCCCGCCTCCCGCCGCCAGAACAGCGGTGCGGTCAGGTCGTGTTCACGGACCATGGCCCAGCCCTCGGGGGCCCACCAGCGGCTGTCCCCGTACCCGCCGTCCTCGATGAAGCGAAGGTAGGCGCCACAGGTGACCGGTGAGGTGTCCAGGTGGAACGCCGCCACCTCGCGCCGGTGGGCGGGCCGCTCGTTGTCCAGGGCCCACGGCTCGGCCGAGGTGCCCATCGTGAACGGGCCGCCGGGAACCAGCACTTCGTCCCCGAGCACCTCGGCCTCGACGGGCGCGGGCGGCTCGGGCGCGGTGAGCGCGGCGGGTCCCGAGCGCAGCTGATGGGTGATCAGCATCGTCTCGTCGTGCTGCTGTTCGTGCTGGGCGATCATGCCGAAGGCGAACCCGGCCCGCTCCAACGGGCGTCCGCCCTCGTGCAGCGGTACGCCCTCCAGCAGGTCCAGTGCCCGCCCCCGCACGTCGGAGGCGTAGGTCCTGGCCTCGGCCGGTGCCAGCAGCGGCAGCGAGGGGCGCGAGGCACGGGAGTGCTCGAAGGCGTTGTAGAGACCGTCGATCTCCGGGCGCAGCGCCTGGCGGCCGCCGACGGCGCGCAGCAGCCACTGCTCCTCCTGGTTGCCGATGTGCGCCAGGTCCCAGACCAGTGGCGACATCAACGGGGAGTGCTGAGCGGTCAGTTCGCCGTCGTCCACGCTGTCGGTGAGCAGGGCGGTGCGCTCGCGCGCGGACAGCAGCGCTGCGAGGGCCTGCCGCCGCAGCGCCTCCGGATCGATGCCGGCTGCGACGGGGAACCCGGTCGACGCGGTGGAGCCGGCCGGATCGAAGGCGTCGGAGTGTTCGCGGTGCCGGGTGCCTTCACGGTGATCGGTCATGCGGTGGCCGCCTTTCCGGAACGCGGCGGGGTGTGATCGCTCAGCGGGCCCGGACCGCTCAGCAGGTCCTGATCGGACGACAGGCCCCGATGGCTCAGCTCGCCCGGCTCGGGCAGGTCGTCGGCCGGACATCGGCCCCGGGCGACATAGCGGTCGGTGAAGGCGGCCACGGTGTCCCGGACCGCCCCGCTCGCTCCCATCCGCTCCAGGGCCGGCAGCGCGGCCCCGAAACAGGCGGTGGCGGCGCCCCGCAGCTCCGGGTCGGCGAGCCCCTCGCGGGCGGCCGTCGTCCAGAGCGCATTGCGCGGTGCGGCAGATGCGTCCGATGCCTCGGCCAGCGGCTTCAGGGTGCGGTACACGGTCTCGGCGGCCTCCGGGTCGTCGAACAGGGCCGTGGCGACGGCGAGCGGCACCAGCCACCCGTCGGGACCGCTCTGCGCGTCGATCATGCGCAGTTCGAGGTGACCGCGCGGTCGGACCGGGGGGAACAGCGTGGTGAGGTGGTAGTCGAGATCGGCCCGCACCGGCGGCCGGGGCGACCCGGTACGGATCCACTCGCGGAAGGTGAGCCCCTCCGGCACCTCCCACGGGCCCTCCTCGCGCCGGATGCACAGCACGGTCGTGTCCAGCACGTGCGCGGCCCAGGCCTCGCGCGGCGCACGCCCGGAGCCCGGCGCCAGGGTCCGGACCGGATCCAGATCGGCCCACAGCGACTGCCGGGTGGAACGCCAGCCCGTCCGACGGCCCTGCCGGAACGGGGAATTCGCGAACGCGGCGACCAGCACCGCGCCCAGCAGGTGCGCGAGCTGCCAGCGCCGCCCGTAACCGAGCGGCCCCGGCTCCTCCTCGCCCGCGTCCAGGCAGACCTGGACCGACGCGGAGGTGCACATCATCGCCCGCCCCGCGGGACCCGTACGGTCCAGCGCGGCCTCCATCGCCTCGTAGCGGGGTTCCCGCAGCCTGCGGAGCGGCGCCTGCCACGGGTCGACACCGAGCCCGACCGGTGCGAGCCCCGCCGTGTCGAGCGCGGCACGGACCGCCGCCAGATCGGCGGCGGTGGTGTCGACGCACTCCATGAGGGATCCGGCGGGCTGCGAGCTGAGCTCCAGTTGCCCGCCCGGCTCGAACGTCAGCGCCGCGCTCAGCGGCAGCGCGCGGACCGCCTCGACGGCGCGGTCCAGCCGTTCCTGGCCGACCGGAAGGTCAGGCCGTTCCCGGTCGTGGATGAGCCATTCGAGCTCCACCCCGACGGTTCGGGGCGGGCCCGTCTTGAAACATATGCCGCGCAGTAAATCCTCTGCCCCGCTCTCGTCGAGGGGGGCGGCGTCCGGGCGCGAACCGTTCGCGCCGGAAATGTCCCAGCCCATGGGGGCCTCCTTCTCAGCCGCGTACCTACCAGCCAAACCCGTACCCGGAGATCGCACAAGGGTGCCCCCGAGCCAGAAGAATCCGGTTGCACCCAGGCCGGGTTCCCCGTCAGCATGCCCCGTATGCACCACACGGGGGAGCGCGAGTGAGCGCGCGGCTGCGCGGTATCGCGCGGGACACGGAAGCGGTCGTCGAGGCCGGGAGATATCGCAACGCGGCAGGTCAGGACGTGCCCATCGGACGGGCCGTGGCCGCCGCGCTGTCGGGCACCAAGCTCTACGGGCCGGAACCGGTGCACGTCGCCGCCCTGGACACCGACCGGACCCCGCGCATCGAGGTCACCGGCGAGAGCAGCCTCGCCGCGGCCCGCCGGATGACCGGCGAGGCCCCCGGCCGGGTCGCCGTCCTCAGCTTCGCCTCGGCCCGCAACCCCGGCGGCGGCTACCTCAACGGCGCGCAGGCGCAGGAGGAGGCCCTGTGCCGCGCCTCGGCCCTCCACGCGACCCTCCTGCGCGCCCCCGAGTACTACGCGCACCACCGCGCGGAGCGCGGCGCCTTCTACACCGACCGGGTGATCCACTCGCCCGGGGTACCGGTCTTCCGCGACGACCGCGGCGCGTTCCTGGACGCCCCGTACACCGTCGGCTTCCTCACCTCACCCGCGCCCAACGCCGGGGTGATCCGCCGGCAGACCCCCGAGGAGGCCCACCGCGTCCCGGCGGTCCTGGCCTCGCGCGCCGAACGGGTACTGGAGGTCGCGGCCGTACGGGGCTACCGCAGGCTGGTCCTGGGGGCCTGGGGCTGCGGGGTCTTCCAGAACGAGCCCGCACAGGTGGCGCGGGCGTTCCGGGCGCTGCTCGGCGAGGGCGGCCGGTTCGGGGGCCACTTCGAGCAGATCGTCTTCGGGATCCTGGACCGGGCCCCCGAATCCGCCGCCCGGGCCGCCTTCGCCCGCGCCTTCACCTGACCCGGGGCCGGCGGCGCTGCCGTGCCAGGCGGGGGCACCACCGCCGCACCGCCTTCGGCGTCGCAGGCTCCCGCCGCACCGCCTCTCGTCCCGCCGCCTCCCGCCCTGGCCGCTCAGCTCCAGCCGTACCGCTCGCGCAGCCGCCCCGCGACCCGGTCGAACCGCTCCCGGTCCAGGGCGCACGCCTCCCGGCGCATCCCGTCCTCATGGACCCGCAGCACCCGGTCGAGACCGGCCCAGGACGGGCGCCCCGAGCTGTCCCAGGGGCCCGCGCCCAGTGCCACCCACTCGTGCTCCCCGTCGTGCCGCTTGCTGGAGAGCTGCACGCCGAGCAGCGTGCCCGCCTCCTCCCGGGCCACCACGAGCACCGGGCGGTCCTTTCCCCGTCCGTCGTTCTCCTCGAAAGGCACCCAGGTCCAGACGATCTCGCCGGGATCGGGATCCCCGTCGCGATCGGGGGCGTAGGAGGTGCGCACGGGGCCCACGTCGTCGGTGTCGGCCTCCGTCGTGGCCGTCGGCCCGCTGCTGCCGGGCACGTCAAAGGGGTTGTCGGAACGGTACGCGCTGTCGTGGAACGTCATCGCAACACCGTAGAACCCCCACCGCCCGATCCCGGGAGCGGGGCGTCGGGCCGGGGTCGCGGGGCGGCGTTCCGGCCACCGTGACCGGAGCTGCGGGGCCCGGGCCGAAACCCGATCCCACGGGTCTGGAAGACTGCCCGACGCCATGAGCCAGTTACCCAAGCAGCCCGCCGAAGTCTCCGTTCCGACCAGCGCCGATGTCGCGCGCCTCGCCGGAGTGTCCCGGGCCACCGTGTCGTACGTACTGAACAACAACGCCACCGTCCGGATCAGCGAACCCACCCGACGCCGGGTCAGGGAGGCCGCCCTCCAGCTCGGTTACGTTCCGCACGCGGCTGCCCGCAGTCTGCGCGCCGGACACAGCCGCATGGTCCTGCTGCCCTCCGGCCACATACCGGCGGGACCCCTGCACCAGTACTTCTTCGAGGAACTCCAGTCCGGGCTGCGCCGCCTGGACTACACCGTCGTCCAGTACGGCAGCGTCGGTCTCACCGCCGACGAGGCGGCCACGGCCTGGGCGGAACTGCGGCCCGTCGCCGTCGTCGTACCGCCGGGCATCGCCCTCACCCCCCACGGCACGGGCATCCTGACCCGCTCCGGGGCCAAGGCGGTGATCACCCTGGGCCCCGGCCCGGTGGCCGGAGCACACGGCCTGGTCATGGACCAACGCCAGGTCGGCGCCAGCGCGGTGGAACACCTGCTGGCCCGCGGCCGTCGCCACATCGGCGTGGTCATGCCCGAGGAACCGGGCCGGGTGCCCTTCTCCGAACCCCGCCTCATCGGTGCGCGGCGCGTGGCCGAACCGGCGGGGGCCCGGGTGTGCCCGCTGCCCCTGCGGTACGAGGAGGAGTCCGCCCAACAGCTGGCCGCCCGCTGGCCGGAGCTGGGACTGGACGCGGTGTTCGCGTACAACGACGAGTACGCCATGCTGCTGATGCGGGCCCTCCAGGACGCCGGGGTGGACGTGCCCGCCGACACGGCGGTGATCGGCGCCGACGACTCCCTCATCGGCCGGCTGCTGCGCCCCCGGCTGAGCACCGTCCGGATGGAGCTCGCCATGCCGCAGCCGCTGGCCGAGACGATCGACCGCATGGTGCAGTACCCGGGCGGACCACCGGTCCATCAGGACCTGCTCCGCACCAGCGCCGTGCACCGGGAATCCAGCTGACCGCCTCCGGCGCGACGACATGCGCGAGGCGCGCCGGATGTCTAGCGTCGGAGGCATGAGCCACCCGCAGAGTTACGAACTCCTCCTGATCCCCGACCACAGCAGGACACGGACCGGGGCCCCCGGACGGCCGATCCGGTCCGCGGTCGTCGCCGCCACCGGCGAGACGGGGGCCTCGGGCTACCCCCGGTACGCGGGCGAGGGCATGGAGGCGGACGTCGACCCGGAGACCCGGACGGTGGAGGCCGTGCTCATCGACGGCGAGGAACTGGACTACGGCATGTCGGTCCGCGTCGCCGGGGCCCAGGGAGAGCGCCCGGCGTCCTGAGAACGACACAAGCGAAGGAGCGGGGGAGGCGCGGGGCCGACAGCCCCGGGAGAGCCCGGCTCCGCGCCCCCTCCGGGCACGACCGGGGCCCCGACCGCGCACACCGTCGTCGCGGTGTCGGTCGGGGCCCCGGGGCGTGCCGTGCGCGAAGAGGCGCGGGCTACGGGGTCTCCGGCCGGCCCTCGCCCGCCTCGGCCGCCCGCTTCTGCTCCTCGACGGACTTGCGGACCTCGTCCATGTCCAGCTTCCGGGCCTGGCCGATGACGTCCTCCAGAGCGGCCTCGGGCAGCGCACCGGGCTGCGAGAAGACCGCGACGTTGTCACGGACGATCATCAGCGTCGGAATGGAGCGGATCTCGAAGGCCGCCGCCAGCTCCTGCTGCGCCTCGGTGTCCACCTTGGCGAAGACGAGGTCGGGGTGGCGCTCGGAGGCCGAGTCGTAGACCGGCGCGAACTGCCGGCAGGGCCCGCACCAGGAAGCCCAGAAGTCGATCAGGACGAAATCGTTGTCGCTGACGACCTGATCGAAGTTTTCCTTGGTGAGCTCGACGGTGCTCATACGGGGGATACCTCTTCCTCTGCCGGTGGGGTTCTGACAGGTCCTGTCCGGCACAACGGTGACTGCACTTGCGCTATTCCGCCTGCCCATGTGGCCGGGGCGCACACCCGCGAGGACACTGTTCCCATGACTGACGCAGGGAAGAAGTCCGAGCGCTCCGAGTACGACGTGGTGGTCATCGGCGCAGGTCCGGTGGGAGAGAACGTGGCGGACCGGGCCCGCGCCGCCGGGCTCTCCACGGCGGTGGTCGAGTCCGAGCTGGTCGGCGGCGAATGCTCCTACTGGGCGTGCATGCCGAGCAAGGCGCTCCTACGCCCCGTCGTCGCCCGCGCCGACGCCCGACGGGTGCCGGGACTGAGCGCCGCCGTGCGGGGCCCCCTGGACGTGGAGGCCGTGCTCGCCCACCGGGACGCCGAGGCGAGCCACTGGCAGGACGACGGCCAGGTCGCCTGGCTGGAGAGCGTCGGAGCCGACGTCCACCGGGGCACGGGTCGGCTCACCGGCCCCCGCGCGGTCACCGTCACCGCCCCCGACGGCACGGAGCACCGGCTCACGGCCCGCCACGCCGTCGCCGTCTGCACCGGCTCCCGGGCCGTGGTCCCCTCCCTCCCCGGCGTCGAGGAGGCGCGCCCCTGGACCAGCCGCGAGGCCACCAGCGCCAAGGAGGCGCCCGGCCGGCTCGTGATCGTCGGCGGGGGAGTCGTGGGCGTGGAGATGGCGACCGTCTGGCAGGCGCTGGGCTCCGAGGTGACGCTGCTGATCCGGGGCGGCGGTCTGCTCCCGAGGATGGAGCCCTTCGCGGGCGAGCTGGTCGCCGACGCCCTGACGGAGGCCGGGGCCCGGATCCGTACGGGTGTCTCGGTCACCGCCGTCCACCGCCCCGCACCGGACGGCCCGGTCACCGTCGACCTGGACGACGGCGACCGTATCGAGGCCGACGAGATCCTCTTCGCCACCGGGAGGGCGCCGCGCACGGACGACCTGGGCCTGGAGACCGTCGGCCTCGAACCCGGCTCCTGGCTCACCGTGGACGACAGCTGCCGCGTCGAGGGAACGGACTGGCTGTACGCGGTCGGGGACGTCAACCACCGCGCCCTGCTGACCCACCAGGGCAAGTACCAGGCCCGCATCGCCGGCGCGGCGATCGGCGCCCGCGCGGAGAAGGGGCCCCTGGAGACCGCCCCCTGGGGCGCGTACGCCGCCACCGCCGACCACACGGCCGTCCCCCAGGTCGTCTTCACCGACCCGGAGGCCGCGTCCGTCGGTCTCACCCTCGCCGAGGCCGAACGCGCGGGCCGCCGCGTACGCGCCGTCGACTACGACCTCGCCTCGGTCGCCGGCTCCGGCCTCTACGCCGACGGCTACCGGGGCCGTGCCCGGATGGTCGTGGACCTGGACCGCGAGATCCTGCTCGGCGTCACCTTCGTCGGCCCGGGCATCGGCGAACTCCTGCACTCGGCGACGATCGCGGTCGCGGGGGAGGTCCCCATCGCCCGTCTGTGGCACGCGGTCCCGGCGTACCCGACGATCAGCGAGGTGTGGCTGCGGCTGCTGGAGACGTTTCGAGAGTAGGAACCGCCGTTAAAGCCATACTGCGGTCGTCGGGTCGGGCTCTTGAGTTTTCCAGAGTGGCATGGGCTCGGAGTGGAGGATCTGCACGTTGCGGGGACCGGCCGCAGCAGTTGTCGATGTTGGCTGAGTCGAGGGTTAGCAACTGAGGCAACCCTGAGACGGGGCAGAGGCAGATGAGGTCGCTTCAGCTGACAGAGCGCAGGTGAGGGGAATCGTCTCGTCCTCGCCGTCGATCGCCCGCAGCGTGTGCGGCATCGCGCGGACCGCGTCCTCGATGGGGAACGCGTCCTTTGCGTCCGTCTTCGCCTTACCCGGGTGGAGGTCGGCGATCCGCCGCATCGTCAGTCCCGGCAGGTAGGTGACTGGGCAGCCCATGCCCCTGGCGACCGCCAGTGGCACAGCTCCGATCGAGGCCGGCTGGTCGACCACGACGTGCCCCGTTCCGTGCTTGGCCTGGAGTTTCGCGAACAGCTCGCGCAGCTTGGGTTCGGTGTGGGACAGCCGTTTGTCGAACGCCTTCTTTCCGGCCGGTGTGACGGCGGTGGCATGGTGTTCGCCCTTGCCGACGTCCAGGCCGAGGAAGACGTCGATGTCGCCGGTGTCGATCACGTGCAGGCCACTCCATCACGCTTTCGTCCGGCCTTGCCTGGGCACCGAGCTGCCACATCCATGTTACGGAGAGCTCCTTCGGCCTGGGTGAAGCCGGTGCTCAAGCCCCTCATCAGCGGTCCGTCGATGCCTCCGGACCCGGTGAAACCAACCCCCGGATCATGAACATCAAGGGGGAAGCCATGCCGGACCCGAAGGCCCCAATTGCGGAGCCACGGAGAAGGTGTCGGGGAGTCGCCCCACCGCTGTTCGTGCGGCCGTGAATGGAGTAAGGAGGGTGTCGCACCTGGCCCCTCAGCACCTCGGTCACCGCTAGGCTGAACGGCAGGTTGCACGTGAGGGGGAGACGGATGGCGTCGCAGGTCGTTTCATACCAGGCAGACGAAGAGACGGAGGTCCGATTCGAAATCGAGACGACTGACGAGTGGTATCCGGTGAGCTCTGACGAGGTCGTGGGCAGGATCCGCGAGGCCGTGCGGCCGGCTGTCGAGGGTGCCCGCACGGTGTTGGAGCAGGTCAAGGCACTGCAGCCGGGTGAGGTTCAGGTGAAGTTCGGGGTGAAGGTCACCGGAACGGCGAACTGGTTGGTGGCTAAGGCGGCCACCGAGGCGAACTTCGAAATCACACTGATCTGGCCGCGTGACCAGGCTGCCTCAAGCGCGACGTGAGCACCCCACCGGAGGGCAATCCTCGTCCTGGTTCGGACACTTGGGTTGCGGCCATCCACACCAGCGAGCGAGATCGCAAGCCCAGGGGATCAGGATTCCTTGTCGATCCGTGGCGTGTCCTTACGTGCGCCCACGTCGCCTGGGGGCCGTGGGCGGAGCGCAACGAGCTATGGGTGGCCTTCCCTAAGGCGGAGTCTCTGCAGCGACGCAGAGTACGTGTGCGGGAGGTGGTGGCTCCGCCGGTGGAGGATCAGGACATCGATGATGTGGCGGTGCTGATTCTCGAAGAGTCTGTCTCTCGGAATCATGTCGCACGCCTCCGCAGGCCTGAAGTAGGAAGCCTGGTGCATCGCCGCTGGTGGGCTTTCGGGTTTCCTGACGGCATGCTGGGCAACTCCTCTGGAGGTGAGATCGGGGAGGAGTTGGGCTACGGCTGGGTACGGCTCGACACCTCTGCGCGCTACCCCATTCAAGGGGGTTACAGCGGTGCGGCTTTGTGGTCGCCGGACTACGGGGCGGTAGTCGGTATGGTGGGCCAGGGGCAAGGCGGCAATGGAGACGGCCGAGCCATCACTCTTCGGGCGATCGACGCCTGTCTGCCAGAGCAGAAGTTGCACCTACTCGCAGACTGGTCCGCAGAGTCTGCTGGGGAAAGCGCGATGGCGGCATGGGGTTGGAGCCTCACTGACGATCCGGAAGCCGGCCGCCACTGGCGTCCCCGCGCCCGGGGCGTTAGTACGGATGCTGAGCGAGGGTTCCGCTTCTGTGGCCGGACAGCAGCACTCCAGAAGATCGTTTCCTGGCTGGTCGGAGAGGAAGCCAAGCGGCAGATCCTCGTGGTCACCGGCTCTCCTGGGGTAGGCAAGTCGGCCGTTCTCGGACGCATCGTTACCACGGCTGATGTATCTCTCTCTGCGTCGCTTCCCCCTGACGAGTCGGTGCGAGCACCGGAGGGGTCTGTGGCGTGCGCTGTGCACGCCAAGTCCAAGTCCGCGCTGGAAGTGGCCGAAGAAATCGCCCGGGCTGCCTCGGCGAACCTTCCCGCGCGGGTGAGCGACCTGGCACCTCATATCCGCGACGCGCTAGAGAGCGGCGGACGCACTGGGTTCACCGTCGTCATCGATGCGCTCGATGAGGCCGCCAGCCCTGACGAGGCGCGCTTGATCCTTCGACGTGTCGCCCAACCTCTGGCAGAGAACCTGGAAGACCTCGGCGTGCGCGTCGTGGTGGGCAGCAGGCGATCCGATGACGCGGGATCACTCTTCGACGAGTTTGGGCTGTCCACCAACATCCTGGACCTTGACAACCCTGAGTTTTTCGACTTCGCCGACCTGGCTACATACGCCCTGGCCACCCTGCAGCTACGCGGCGCCGAGCGCCGTGACAACCCTTATAACGACGTTGCTTTGGCCGCCCCTGTGGCTGATCGGATCGCCCAGCTCTCGGAGGGTAACTTCCTCGTCGCAGGGTTGATCGCCCGCGCACACGGGATGTACGACCACCAGCCAGTCGGGCCAGAGCGGCTCACGTTCCCGCCCACAGTGGATGCAGCGCTGCACGAGTATCTCGACCTGCTGCCCGATGTCGATGGGGTGCCGGCCAATGCTGTACTCACCGCACTGGCCTACGCCGAGGCTCCAGGCATGCCGCTGGATCTCTGGCGCGTCACCATCAGCGCCCTGGGACACGCCGTGCCATCAGAGAAGCACCTGCTTGCCTTCGCTCGTTCGTCCGCTGCCAACTTCCTTGTTGAGACCAGTACATCCGATCCGCAGAATGCTGTGTTCCGGCTCTTTCACCAGGCCCTCAACGACGCACTCGTGCGCCAGCGATCCGCAGTCAGGGACGAAGGCGCGATCGCCAGTGCTCTCCTACAGCATGGGCAGTCCGTCGGGTGGTCTGAAGCGCCCGCCTACCTGCTGCGTGCGCTACCGCGGCACGCTGAACGAGGCAGGAGCGTCGACCAGCTTCTGAGCGATCCGACATTCGCCCTCTACGCTGATCTGCGTCGCCTTATCCCGGCCGCAACCTCGGCCTCGTCACCCCATGCGCGTCGGCAAGCACGCCTGCTCCGCAGGACGCTACGTGCGCTCGACGCATCTCCATCCGATCGCGCCGCCCTGTTGAGTGTTACAGAGACCCTCGACAACCTGGGCAATACCTACAGCACGTCCGCTCACCCTGCTCCCTATCGCGCGCGGTGGGCTGCTGCCGTTCCGCACGAAGAGGAAGCGATCCTCGAGGGCCACAGGGATTGGGTCCGAACCGTGTGCAGCGTGGAGGCGGCGGGGCGCCAGCTGCTGGCGACCGCGAGCGACGATGCCACTGTCCGGCTTTGGGATCCCGAGACAGGGGAACTCGTGCGAGTTCTGGAAGGGCACTCCGACTATGTCCTGACGGTCAGAACAGTCGCGACAGAGCAGGGCAAACTACTCCTCACGACGAGTGCTGACGGAACCGCCCGAGTATGGGACCCCAACCAGGGCGAGACAGTCCGTCGGTTCGACGGCATCGGTGACTGGGTGCGGTCCGCGTGCATCGGACGAATGGCTGGTCGCACTGTCCTTGCCACCGCGAGTGACGACCGGGTCGTCCGGTTTTGGAATATGGACACGGGCAGGGAGATCCGCACGGTCAAGGCTCATCACCGGCATCGCATCCGGGCCGTGTGCGCTCTGGGGGAGGTCTTCGCTGCTGCGGGAGACGACGGCCTAATTCGCCTGCTGGACCCCCGGGGCGGTGAATCCATCGTCCTCCGCGGCCACGGTGGCAGCGTGAACGCCCTGTGCGCCTTCTTTCTCGACGAGCGCGCCATGCTCGCCACGGCGAGCGCTGATGGCACCGCCCGCGTCTGGGATCTCGAGTCTGCCAGTCAACACGTTGTCCTGAAGGGCCACCGTGAAGAGCTGAACGCAGTGCATGCCTTCTCCCTCGAGGGGCGCACTGTGCTCGCCACCGCGAGCGACGATGGCACTGCCCGCCTCTGGGATCCCAAAACCGGCAATCAGCTGGCTGTCTTCAACGGCCATGTGGATTGGGTCCTGGACGTGTGTTCGCTGCCCCTAGGGGGCCGCACCCAGCTCGCCACTGCGGGCAGTGATGGGACAGTCCGCCTCTGGAACCCCAACCGGGAACAGCACGCAGGCCTGAGGGGCAGCACGAGTGTTGGCGCGGCATGCGCTCTCCCACTCGAGGCAGGGACCGCTCTCGCCACCGCGAGCAACAACGGAGCCGTCTCCCTTGTGAACCCTGAGACCGGCGAGCAGCTACGCACCATTAAGGGGAGTCACGGTTGGGACAGCTGCGTTTGCGCCGTCCCAGTCAAGGGCCGCACCCTGCTCGCTACGAGCAGCACGGACCGGAGCGCCCGCGTCTGGGACCCCGAGACCAGTAGACAGGTCAGGGTCCTCAAGGGGCACGGCAGCCGCGTGAAATCCATGTGCATTCTCACCTCGAAGGGGCGCACCCTCCTGGCCACTGGCAGTGCGGATGCAACGGCGCGCCTGTGGAACCCGGAAAACGGCAAACAACTTCGCGTCCTCAAGGGGCACACCGGGTGGGTCCTGACCATGTGCGTCATACCCATGGACGATCGTTCTGTCCTCGCAACAGGTAGTGCCGACGGCACAGCGCGTCTCTGGGATCCTGAGAGTGGCAGGCAACTGCACATGGTGAAGGACCCCAGTGGACGAGTTCAGTCCATGTGTGCCGTTGACGTAGGCGGCCGCGCCGTCCTTGCGGCCGCCGGTCGCGGCACCATCGGGCTCTGGAACCCAGCCAACGGTGAACAACTCCGCATCCTTGAGAGCAACAGCGAAGTGCGCTCCATGTGCGCCATCGGCGTCAATGGCCGTTCACTCCTAGCCGTTGCCAGTGACGACCGCACCGTACGGCTCTGGGATCCGGCGAACGGCCAGACAGTGGCAGAAATCCCAGTGGGAGCTGCTGGCCGTGTAGTGATCGAGGCGGGCGGCTTGCTGCTGGTAAGCACGTGGCGTGGCATCCTTGCCCTGGATCTGGCTTCTAGAGGGCTTTTTTGACGGGCTCTCCTGGTTCGAGCGCGTTTCAGATCAGGGCTTCTGGGTGGGGAACGGCCGACCTGCGTCGCCCTGCAGCCCGGCAAGATCATGGTGCCGAGCAGGGCCCCGTTCCGTCGTCCGGTCGCCGGCGGGGGCGAGGATGTTCAGTGTGGGGACGTTCGAGCCCCTGGGCGCGACGTCACGCAAGGTGACTGCGCTAGTAGGCGAGGCTCGGACAGAGTGTGAGGTGCTCACGACGATCCATGATGTCAGGCGAGGGCGCTGGCTAACGAGCTCGTGCATGGTTGGTGGTGAGGTGTCAGGCTCTTGATCGTTGATCATGGTCAGGTTGTGGAGAGTGCGTCTCGTGCAGTGATCGTCAGCAGCCGTCGAATGACCTGTCTGTCGGCTGACGTGATCGCTGAACTTGTCTTCGAAGTAGGCCCGTTGTGGCATGAGCGGCACCAGGCCAGGCTGGCGTCCAAGCCGCGGAAGGGGGCCCTGGGCGCTGGCGCGAAGCACGGCTGGTGTTCATCGACCGGCTGCTGGCCACGCTGGTCCATCTTTGCCACGGGGCCACCCACGACGTGCTGGCCGGCTGGTTCGGCGTGGACCGCTCCACAATTACCCGGGCCATCGGTGAGGTGCGGCCCCTGTTTGCCGAGCGGGGATGCGCCGTGAGCCCTGACGTGCGGCTGCGGTCTCTGGCCGAGGTCGTCGACCATCTCGGCGCGAGCGGAAGACCGGCATCATCGACGGCATGGAGATCCGAGTCCGTCTGTCCGCCGCCGGACGCAAGGACCGGGACATGTTCATCTCCGGCAAGAACAAGCAGAACGCTGTCAAGTCCATGGTGGTCAAGGACGGCGAAAGCCGCGTCCGGTGGGGCAGTCCAGTCTGTCCCGCAAGCTGAGCGGGCATCGCCCACACCCGCCAGCTGGGGCTGGTCGAGTTCCTGGCCGACGGGCCCGCGGTGGAGATCCTGGTCGATGCTGGCTACCAGGGCCTGGGCGCCCAGACCGGTGGCCGGGTGGTGACACCGCCGCACCGCAAGTTAAAGAAAGACGCCCCGAACTGGTACGAGGAGATGCACGAACGTCGGCGCAAGGCGCACTCCTCACGCCGGATCCGGGTCGAGCACGGCCAACCATGCACGAGCTCGTTAGCAGCGCCGAGATTGACCGCTTCCTCTTTGAGGCACTCCGAACGGGCTGATCCGGTGCTACCCCCGCCTCTCCCTCACTGTGGTGCCTCAGCCTGGGGCCAACACCGAATGCCTTGCCCAGCATCGAGAGTGCCCGGAGCGTACACCTTTTGGCAGGTTCACTGGATGTCGAATTCCGGATCATGGAATGGAAATCCTGAGGAAGGGCGACGTACGGTGATCGGATGGTGGCGATACTGCGGTGCACCCCAGGTGAGGTCAAGTTCCTCGATAGCCGTAAGAGGCAGGAGCAACTCGATGCTGGCTGGGAGTCGGTCGGAGAGCGTAGCGAGTGGACCAGCAGGCATGTGGTCCTGGTGGTGACCGGCCAGGAGAGAGGACGACCAGGCGTCGAGTACGTGGGGCAGGCCCGGAGCGGTCGCTCCGCCGGTACCTTTCGGCGTGTGGTCGAGGTGACTCAGCTCCATCGAATCGTGCCTCCAGTTCCGATGGAAGCCCTATCCGACCAGCTTCCACTCCGACACCGGGATGCAGTCGACCGGTCCGGTGTGCTGACGAAGCGGTCCGGTGAAGAGCTGCTGAACGGACTTACCACATGCCGCGCGGATCTGGCTGCAGTTATCGCTCGGTTGCAGGAAAGGGTGGGTGGTATTCGGATCCTCGGCAGAGTGCGGGCGCTGTTCTTGGAGCAGCGAGACGCCACCGGACTGGCACTTCAACTGGGTGGGTTCGACCGGAGCATCATCGAAGAGGCAGAGTTCCCGGAAGAGGGTGGGGGGCAGATACCTGTCCTCGCTACCCTGCCGGGGCATCCGGCGCACGAGGACCACCTTGTCGCTCACGATGCGCAACGCTTCTCGGACTGGATCGGAAATGACGCGGAGTATCTCGCGACACGGGTATTCCGCAAGGGCGACCAGCAGCTTTTCATCGCCAACGTGAACCGCCTGCCAGCCGAGGAAACCCTGGGAATCGATCTGATCTATCACCATGTGAACCGGGACAGCTTCATACTTGTGCAGTACAAGAAGATGGGCCAGGTTGGAGCTGGGCGTAGTGAGTGGGGATATCGGCCGGACGGTGATCTTGACGACCAGCTTAAGCGCATGAGGGAGGTGGAGGATGCGTGTACGCGGCTGGAACAGGATCCTCCGACCGACTACCGATTCGTTCACCAGCCATGCTGGATCAAGTTCTGCAAGTCCGAACAGGTGGCGCCGAAGGGAGATGCGCTGATTGGTGGCATGTACCTCACGCGTGAACACGTCGAGTGGCTGCGAGGTCGACCCGGACTGGCTGTCGGCCCCAAAGGGGGTGAGCTGTTCGGCTACCACACGGTGCCTCGGTATCTCGACAACACGACATTCACTCAACTTGTTCAGGACGGCTGGATCGGAACCCGTGGCAGGGCCAGTGACATCATCCAGGCCCAGATCAAGGCCAGCCTTGACGGCTCGCGGGCGCTGGTCTTCGCAGGGCTCATCGGTGACGACATGACTCAGGCCGAACGTACACGTGAACGCAGGGGCGGCTCAGGGAGCTGAGCATGTGAGGGGTGAGTCTGACCGTGCACCGGTTGATCCGCCCCCGTCACGGCGAAAGGGGACTTGGGTCGCCGGTTCCGGTGGGGTATCAGGACGCAGTCGTCTCCGTCGGTTTGCTTCGATGACCCGTTCCCGAGCAGGGTAACCATGTGAGGTTACATTCACTGCGACAGTTTGCGCTTCCCGCCGAGTGGCAAGCAGGTTGTCTGCAGGTGCATTCCGACCAGCGCTACTTCGTCGGCGCCTCCAGCTCAACTGGAGACTGGACCGTTTCGACCAATATCGTGGAAATCTTGGAAGACCCAAGATCAAGAAAAATACTGCCCCGTTGGAGAGCCAGACGGTTCTTGTCAGATCTTAAACACGGTTACCTGTGTCCCGCAGAGGGTGGTGAGGTTCCCGGGGGCGAAGGTGAGCACGGTGGTGGGACCGGGGGCAGCACTTGCGGTCGCGACAAGTGTGGGGCCGGTTTAGTCGTGCTCGAGAGCGCCTTTGGCAGCAGTACCCAAGGGGTCAGGATCTTGCCGACGATTGTGGTGTGGCGGCTATGGTGTGTCCTTTACGGCGGCTGCTGGAGACGTACCGCGGCTGAGGGGCCTTCCCCCGTGGCGGGGCGGAGGACGACAGCGGCGACCGGGGCGACGCCGGCCGGTACGAACACCTCACCGGACGGCGTCCCCCGAACGGGGTGCGTCGGCGCGGGGAGCGGCCGCACCATGTGCGGAACCACGCAGCGGCCCGCACGCCGAGAGAGCGCTGCTCACGCGCCGGGTGGCACCGCTTGGCGTACCTCGCGGATGACGGTGACCCGGCCGCCGTCGCCGGGGTCGGGATCGGGGATGACCGCCTCCGGATCGACGAGGAATACCTCCCGGCCGTCCAGCGTCAGCCGGCGCGCGATCTCCAGCACCATGCGCCGTGCCACGTCGTCGATCGCGTGGACCCGCGTGAGGTCGATGGCCACCCGGGCCTCCCGCGGATCGGTGTCCAGGACCTCCCGCACCACGCGCTCGGCTCCGGCGAAGCCGATGCCGCCCTGGAGTTCCAGAACGCGGAGCGCGTCCGGTCCGCCGCCGAGGACGTGGCTGGACCGCACGGCCGCCCGCCCGGCGGAGGGGACCTCCATCACATGCAGGCCCATGTCGGAGGAGAAACGCTCGAACAGGGATACCCCGCGAACGCTGTTTCCGTGGCTGTCCAGGCGCGGTGAGAAGGTGGCGATGCCGATACGTCCGGGAAGCGCGCCGATCAGGCCTCCGGCCACCCCACTCTTCGCGGGGATGCCGACCTGGGTGGCCCAGTCACCCGCGGCGTCGTACATTCCACAGCTGAACATGACGCTCAGCACCTGGCGCACGACCCCTTCCGGCACCACCTGTTCCCCCGAGAGCGGGTTCACGCCGCGGTTGGCCAGTGTCGCCGCCATGACGGCCAGATCCCGCGTCGTGACGAGCACCGAGCACTGCCGGGTGTAGCCGTCGACGACCGCCCGCACGTCCTCGGTCAGGATGTCGTGGCCGCGCAGCATGTGTGCGATGGCGAGGTTGCGGTGCGCGTGCTCCAGCTCCGACGCGCACACCTTCTCGTCCGTCTCCAGTCGGCGGCCGGCGAAGGCGGAGAGGCCGTCGAGCACGCGTCGTACCCGTTCGGCGGGACCGGATCCCGCCTCCGCGACCAGGGAGTGAACGGTGATCGCACCCGCGTTGATCATGGGATTGAGCGGGCGTCCCGTGCCGCTCTCCAGAGAGATCTCGTTGAACGCCTCCCCCGAGGGCTCGACGCCCACCTTGGCGAGCACCGTGCCGAAACCGCGGTCGGCCAGCGCCAGGGCATACGCGAACGGCTTCGAGATCGACTGGATCGTGAACGGGACGTCGATGTCGCCCGCGCCGTGCACCCGCCCGTCGACGGTGGCGAAGGCCGCGCCGAGGCGCTCGGGATCAGCCTCCGCCAGTTCGGGGATGTAGGCGGCCGGCGCCCCGGAGGCGTCCGGTTCCACCTGCTCCAGCACCTCGGCCAGATAGTCGGGAATGATGGGCCGCATCCTCACCTCTCCGATCGCACCACCGATGTCCGGCGCGGGACGCGTCCTGACGGTGTGCCGTGTTCCGCCGCCGGGACCTCGACGGCGCTGTCGTCTGCGTGGCCAGGCTACCGACCGGGCCGGTGCGGATCGGCCGGCAGCCGATCGCCGGTCGCCGCGGGCGGCGGCGCCGAGGACGGAAGCCCCACAGAGGCCCGTCGCCACCGGCCGGATCGCGGAGCAACTCGGCGGGATGCGGGGGAGATTGGGACGGTGGCGCCGCGGTCCGCACGGGACGGTCCGCCGCTGCCGTGCGCGCACGTACGGGGTCACGGCGCGTCACCGCCGAAGCCCAACCGGCGGGGGCGGTCGGGCCGTTCCACTCGATCGAGTGGATCTTGCTGCCCGGTCGTACGATCCGGACGGGAAGCGACCGCGCCGACGCGATCATGCCACCGTGACCTCATCGATTCGGACGGCTCACCGTCCCACGTCCCTGCTCCCGGCCGGGCTCGGTCTCCTCACCGCCCTCACGCTCCTCCCCGCGGTGCCGGCGGCCGCGACACCCGTGCAGGAACCCGCGCCCCGCGCCGGCGCGCAGGCGCCGGGCCGCTTCACGACCTCCGCCGAGCGCATGACCGACGCCCGTCTCGACGCGCTGCGCAACAGTCCGGCCCGGCTCGAGGAGTTCTTCGGAGCGCTGCCCAAGGGCGGCGACCTCCACAACCACCTCTCGGGTGCGGTGACCACCGAGTACCTGATTCGACTCGCGGGTGAGAACGGCCTGTGCATCGACGCCACCGACACCGCGGTGCGTCCGCCCTGCGGGCCGGGGACGCGGCCGGCCGCCGAGGCCCGCACCGACGCGGAGTTCCGTCAGCGGATCGTCCGCGCCTGGTCCATGCAGGACTTCCCCGCCGACCAGTCCGGCCACGACCACTTCTTCGACACCTTCGGCAAGTTCGGCGAAGCGACGCGTGATCGCGGCAAGATGCTCGCCGATGTCGCCAACACCGTCGTCGAGCAGAACCAGTTCTACCTGGAGACCCTGGTCACTCCCGCGTCGGACTCCTCGAAGAAGCTCGCCGAGTCCGTCGGCTACGACGCCGACCTCGCCGCCTTCCACCGCAAGCTGGTGGCCGGCGGCAAGCTCGACGCGGTCGTCACCGAGGCCGTGCGCGAGGCGGACGCCGCCGACGCCCAGTTCCGGGAGACGGCCCACTGCGACACCGGCCGTCCCGACCCCGGCTGCGAACTTCCCGTCCGGTGGATCTCCCAGGTCTCCCGCGCGAGTTCGAACGAGCGCGTGTTCACGCAGATGGCCGTCGGGATGCGGCTGGCGGAGCGCGACCCGCGGTTCGTCGCCGTCAACCTCGTCCAGCCGGAGGACGCGGAGAGCTCCCTGCGCAACTACCGCCTCCAGATGCGGATGCTCCAGTACCTGCGCACCCAGTACCCGGACGCCCGGCTCACGCTGCACGCCGGTGAGCTGACCCCCGGGGCTCGTCAAGCCCGAGGACCTGACGTTCCACATCCGCGAGGCCGTCCTCGTGGCCGGGGCCGAACGCATCGGCCACGGTGTCGACCTGGTCCACGAGGACGACTGGCAGCAGCTCGCCCGGACCATGGCCCGGCGCGATGTCGCCGTGGAGGTGCCGTTCAGCAGCAACAAGCAGATCCTGGGCGTCGCGGGCGACGACCACCCGTTCAACGCCTACCGCCGCTACGGCGTCCCGGTGGTCCTGGCCACCGACGACCCCGGTGTCTCGCGCATCGACATCAGCCACGAGTACCAGTACGCCCGGGCCACCTACGACCTGAGCTACCCCGAGCTGAAGGACCTGGCGCGCGCCTCGCTGACGTACGCCTTCCTCGACGGCGGAAGCCTCTGGGCCGGTGGCGAGGCCCGCTCCGGCTACCGTCCGGTGCGCGTCTGTGCCGGGTCCCGGCCGGGCGCCGCGCCTCCCACCCCGGCCTGCGCCGACTACCTCGCGGACAACGCGAAGGCGGCCACCGAGTGGCGGCAGGAGGTGGCGTTCGCCGGATTCGAACGCCGCTACGGTGCCACTCGCTGACCGCGAGCCACCGGAGACGGGGCGGTCCCGGGCCGGGGCCGCCCCGTCGGTGCGTGGCACCACCGTGAGACACCGACGGCCAGTTCGAGCCATTGCTGCCCGCGTCTTCCACCGATCCCGTTGTCATTCGTCATCCAATGGATGACAATTCTGAGGTCATCGGCCCGCTGACCAGACGAGGGAGGTCCCGTGACCGCGGCGGACCAGCCGTCCACGGCCCGTGCCGACGCCCCCGGCCCGGCGTCCTTCATCGCCGCGGCGGCGGCCCTCGCCGCCACGGACGAGGCCCTGCGCGACGCGCAGCGCCGGTCGCCCGACGCCGTGAGCCCCGGCCCCGAACAGGCACTGGCCTCCCTGATGCTGCTGCGGCAGGTGCGCGAGCATCTCGCGAGCTGGGAGACCGGGCTGATCGAAACCGCCCGCGGGGCGGGCGCCAGCTGGGCCGATCTCGCCCGCCCGCTCGGTGTCGCCAGCCGCCAGGCCGCCGAACGCCGCTACCTGCGCGGCCGTCCGGGCGCCGCCGGAACCACCGGCGAACAGCGCGTCGCGGCCACGCGTCGGGCGAGAGCCGCCGACCGCGCCACCGCCGACTGGGCCCGCGCCAACGCCGCCGACCTGCGCCGCCTCTCCGGGCAGATCGCCGCGCTGGCCCCCCTCGCGCCCGACGCACGCTCGGCCCAGGACGCGCTGCGGGCCGCACTCGGCGCCGCGGACGCCGCCGAGCTCGTCGCCCCGCTGGCCGGCATCCGCCCCCACCTCGACGCGCGCCACCGCGGCCTCGTCGAGTCCCTCGACGCCCTGGACGCCCCGGGCGCACAACCTCGCCCCTGGCGATGAGCGCTTCCCACCACGCGCGGGAACACCGCGTGCGCGTGTGGCCACCCCATGCCGAACCACGCCGGTGACGGTCGACGGACTCCCGCCCGGCTCTGATCCGAGTGCACATTCATGACGTCCCCACAGAAAGAGATCCACATGAGCGGCAGTGTCGAGACGCTGGAATTCCAGGCGGAGACCCGCCAGTTGCTCCGGTTGGTGATCCACTCGATCTACTCGAACAAGGACATCTTCCTGCGCGAGCTGATCTCCAACGCCTCCGACGCCCTGGACAAGCTGCGGCTGGAATCGCTGACCGACTCCAGCCTGGAGACCGAATCGGCGGACCCGCACATCGCGTTGGAAGTCGACCCCGAAGCCCGCACCTTGACCGTCCGCGACAACGGGATCGGCATGACCCGCGAGGACCTGGTGGAGCTGATCGGCACGATCGCCAAGTCCGGCACCGCCGGCCTGCTGGAGAAGATCAAGGAGTCCAAGGACGCCGCCACCGCCGAGAATCTGATCGGTCAGTTCGGCGTCGGCTTCTACTCGGCCTTCATGGTCGCCGACCAGGTCACCCTGCTCACCCGGCGGGCCGGCACCGACACCGGCACCCGGTGGGAGTCCGACGGCGAGGGCACCTACGCCATCCAGTCCGAGGACGGACTGCCCGTGGGCACCTCGGTCACCCTGCACCTGAAGCCCGTCGACAGCGAGGACGGACGCGCCGACTACCTGTCGGAGTCGAAGATCCGCCAGATCGTCAAGCAGTACTCGGACTTCATCCGCTGGCCCATCCGCATGGCCACCGAGCGCACCGCCGCCGACGGCGCGACCACCCGGGAGACCGACACGCTCAACTCGATGAAGGCGCTCTGGGCCCGGCCCCGCACCGAGGTGAGCGAGGAGGAGTACCACGAGTTCTACCAGCAGATCAGCCACGACTGGCTGCCCCCGGCCGAGACGATCCACATGCGCGCCGAAGGCACCTTCGAGTACGAGGCGCTGCTGTTCATCCCCTCGCAGGCGCCCTTCGACCTGTTCTCCCGCGAGACCAAGCCCGGGGTGCAGCTGTACGTCAAGCGGGTGTTCATCATGGACGACTGCGAAGCGCTCATGCCCAACTACCTGCGCTTCGTCAAGGGTGTCGTGGACGCCCACGACCTGTCGCTGAACGTCTCGCGCGAGATCCTCCAGCACGACCGCCAGATTCACGGTGTGCGCCGGCGGCTGGTCAAGAAGGTCCTCGGCGCCCTCAAGGACATGCAGTCCAAGGACGCCGAACGGTACGCGAAGGTGTGGGAGCAGTTCGGCCGGGCCCTGAAGGAAGGCCTGGTCGAGGACACGGACAACACCGAGACCCTGCTGCAGCTGGTGTCGGCGGCCTCCACCCACGACCCCGACCGGACCACCACGCTGCGCGAGTACGTCGAGCGCATGAAGGACGGCCAGGACACCATCTACTACCTGACCGGCGAGAGCCGCGCGATGGTGGAGAACTCCCCGCACATGGAAGCCGTCGCGGCGAAGGGCTACGAGGTCCTGATCCTCACCGACCCCGTCGACGAGGTCTGGGTCGACCGGGTTCCGGCCTTCGACGGTCACACCCTGCAGTCCATCGCCAAGGGCCAGGTCGATCTCGGCGAGTCCACCGACGGCGAGAAGGAGGACGACGCGGCCAAGGCCCAACGCGAGAAGGACTTCGCCGCCCTGCTGCCCTGGCTGACCACCGCGCTGTCCGAACAGGTCAAGGAGGTCCGCCTGTCATCGCGTCTCACCACCTCGGCAGCCTGCATCGTCGGCGACGCCCACGATGTGACGCCGACCCTGGAGAAGATGTACCGGGCGATGGGCCAGGAGATTCCCACCGTCAAGCGGATCCTGGAACTCAACCCCTCGCACCCGCTGGTCACCGCCCTGCGCACCGCACACGACGCGGACGTCGACGACCCCGCGCTCAAGGAGGTCGCCGAGCTGGTCTACGGCAGCGCACTGCTCGCCGAAGGAGGCGACCTGCCCGACCCGGCCCGCTTCACCCGGCTGCTCGCCGACCGCCTGGCCCGCACCCTGTAACGGCGGGGCGCGGCCCGTCCGGATTCGGCCGTCTGTGCCGGGGCACCGTACGGTGCCCCGGCACAGACGGCCCCGGGGTTCCAGCGCGCCGGGTACGGGACCGGCGCGGGTCCTCCCCGCCGCTCCCCGCGCACGTCACGCGTCCCCCGGGCAGCGGCCGCCGCTCACCTGTGCCGATCCGCCGCGACGGCCGACTCGTGCCCCGTGGTGAAGTACACAGGTCCCACTTCGGAGTGGATGTGGAGTACGGCCCCGTCCAGCGCCAGAGATCCGTCCTCGGCGGTCCGGCTCAGCAGGTCGACGCGGGCACAACGGCTGACGAAGGCGTTGTCGGTGGCCACCAGGTCCATGTGATCGGCGGACATGATCAGATGGATGTCGAGCCGCCCGCCGGCCCTGGCCACCTCGCGCAGGACGGTGTGCAGTTCGGGTGCCAGGCGGTGGACCCGGGGGAAGTCGTCCATGGCCACGACCAGAAGAGGCGGGCGGTCCTGTCCGTAGGCCCCGCGGGCATCCGGGGCCTCGCGGCGCCTCAACTCCCTCCGCAGCAGATCCCCCAACGCCAGCACGTCCGTCCCACCCTGGCGGAGGCCGAGGAAGGAGACGTCGCCCGGACGCCGCGCGAACCGGTCGAACCCGCTGCGGTGGTCGAAGTCGGCGAGGACGAACGCCACCCCCCTGCCCGCCTGACGCGAGATCTGCTCCAGCACACCCAGCAACAGGTCCCTGCGGACCTGCGCCGGACGTCCCTGGCACAGCAGATGGGGGCCGTCGCCACCGCCGGGTTCGCCGCGCAGGTCGAGCCGTACGGAGTCCAGATCGGCGTCGAAACCGAGGGCGACCGTGAACGGATCGGTCTCCTGACCCGCCAGGGAATCGAGAGCCCGGCGCAGCTGGAGTGCGGGGGGTCTGCGGGCGGGGTCGTCATGGAGGCAGGCTCGGAGGATGCCGATGAAGGCGGGTTCCAGCGCCTCTCTGGCCGCCTCCAGCGCGTCGGACGGGCTCCCGTGGTAGCCCTGGCCGACCGCGGCCTCCACGAGGACGCACCCGAGAGCGTAGACGTCGGCCTCCCGGGTCGGCCCCTCCGTGGCGTCGTTCAGTTCCGGGGCCCGGTATCGCGGGTGCTGGCGGTGGACGGACCAGTACCGACTGTCCATACCGTCCACCGAGGCGGTCAACCACCCCAGGATCTGCGCGTCGCGCCCCGCTATCAGCACCCTGCCGGACGTCAGGGCCCCATGGACCAGACCCAGCTCGTGGGCCCGGGCCAGACCTGTCGCGAGCTGACGGGCGACCGTGAGCAGGCCCGCATGGTGCAGAAGCCCGTGCTGAACGGTGAAGTCGTGCAGGTCGGGTGCGGGTTGCGTCGGATCGTCCAGGGCGCACAGGACGGCGTGCCACGGTCGCTCGTGGTCGGGCTCCCATGCCATCAGAAGCGGTGAGCAGGAGCCGTTCATACGCTGAAGTGCGAGCACTTCCGTCGCTATCAGGGCGTGCGCGTCCGGCTCGTCGCCCGGTCTCCGGATGACCAGCAGGCGCCCCTCCCCGTCGTGGGCGAGGAAGACACCGCTCTCGACCGGTCCGTACTCGGCGAAGACGTCGTAGGGCAGGGCCCACCTGCCCTCGAACCGCTGGTCCGAGACCGTGAGCCGGCGCCACCGCGTCGTGTGCAGGGCGAGCGTCGGCCCGGGCGGCAGCGGCCGCAGTTCGTCGTCCGGGGACAGCGGAGTCTCGTACTCGGACACGTCAGGCGGCGAGACCCCGAGCCGGCGCAGGAGGGTCTCGCCCACCCAGCCGAACGGCTTTCGTGAGTCGGCGGACACCCGGTCCTCGCCCCCCGGGTGCGGCAGCCAGGCCGGGAAGTCGGCCGGAGAGCCGCCGAGCTCGCTGAGGTGGGCCGTCACCCTCCGCGTGGTGCGCATCAGTTCGGCGGGCGGCACGGTACCGAGCAGAATCTGCCGGGTCTCCTCCGTGAAGTCGAACGCCCGCTGGTGGGGCGGCCGTTCCACCTCGTCGGCACTGTGCATGAGTCCGCCGAGAAACACCTCCACCAGGTGGGACGTGTCGACGGCCGGAGCCACCGCGTGCTGGACGATCCGCATGACCGGTACGGGAAGCGGTGCGACGGAGGCCAGGTGCGCGGCGAGGCGATAGGCGTCCGTGGACGCGGAGTCACGGAAGCGCGACACGGCTTCCCGCGCGCCGACCGTACGGTCGCGACGCGGCGAACCGGGCGGTGGCGGAGCGGTGACCGTGCCCGGCGGCGGGGTGAGCAGCGGCAGTACCGCGGTCTCCCCCGGGGAGCCGATCAGCTGGGCCCACGTGCCGATGACGTCGCCGTCGGTGGCGAGCACCGGGACGGGAACCCCGTCGAAGGGGGCGAGTTCGGGGGGCAGCAACGGGTCCTCGATGTGCCAGGACCGGTTGGCCGCGCCGCGCCGCCGAGCCGTCACCCGCCACGACCGTGCGCCGATGCCCGTCCCGGCCCACAGCCGCCGGGGCAGCGTGTGCACCACCGCCGTGGGCCCGGCCGACGCGGCGCGCAGCAGCGCCTCGTGCATGGAACCGTCCCGCCAGGACCTGCCGACGCCGTCACTCACGACGAGCAGCAGCGTGTTGCCGGCCGGGTCGAGCACCGCGGACAGGGGCAGCGTCGCCGCGGAGGCCCCGTAGGGGCGGCTGCGCAGCCGAGGGCCGGTGGGGCCGCGGGTGCCCAGGCCGTGGACGCGCACCTGCCGGAAGGCGCCGCAGCGTTCCAGCAGCCGTCGGAGTTCACCGGCGAGCCCCTGCCAGAGGAGCATCGAGACGCCGTCGTCGACGAGGACGGTGAGGTCGAGCCATCGCGTCGTCGCCGGGCGGAGCACGGCTTCCGGGAGCCCCGTCTCCGCCATGGCCGTGACCGTCGCGTTGATGTCGAGTTCGCTGCGCAGGAAGTCGGGGCGCATCTGTTTCAAGGGACGCAGGGCCCGTCCCAGGCGGAGCTCCGCGCCCCCGAGCGCCTTGACACCGGGAGCCCGTACGGCCATCGCCGGTCGGTCGGAACGGGCGGGGGGCTGCCGCACGAGAGGCGCGGCGTGCAGGCCGGTCTCCCCCGCCGGCCGAAGGACGGGGCCGGGCTCGGTGTCCGCCGTCGCCAGGTCCGGTGCGTCGTGCCCCGGCGACGGGGGAGCGAACGGGGTGGACCCGTCGGCGTCCCGGTGGGCGGGATCCACGGCCGGTGGTTCGGCGAGGGCCGCGGCGCGCGCGAGGGCCGTGGCGGCGGACGGGGGCAGCCGTGCGGCCAGCCAGAGGACGTCGAGGAGTTCCTCGGCGTCGAGCGGCTCCCCGTCCGCCGCCAGGGCCCTGCGGATCCGCCCGAGCTCGGGGCGGCCGG
Organism: Streptomyces griseus; assembly: GCF_900460065.1. Taxonomy (GTDB): domain Bacteria; phylum Actinomycetota; class Actinomycetes; order Streptomycetales; family Streptomycetaceae; genus Streptomyces; species Streptomyces griseus. The sequence continues at coordinate 367,760 of NZ_UAVD01000029.1, forward strand.
TCACAGGGTTCTGCCGAGGCGGTGCAGTACGGCGTCCAGCAAACCCTCGGCGTCCAGTTCGACACCTCCGCGGCGCAGGAAGACGGCGTTGAGCAGCTGGTCCGTGGCCAGTTCACCGCGGGCCCTGCGGGCGAGGAACGCGCGCATCAGGTCGTCGAACCCGTCAGTACCGCCTTCCTCGCCGTCCGGGTCCAGGTGGGCGGAGATGATGGCGCGCAGCCGCTCCTCGTCCGGTTCCGGAAGGTCCAGACGCACGCAGCGGCGCAGGAAGGCGGGGGGAAAGTCGCGTTCGCCGTTGCTCGTGATGATGACCACGGGGAACTCGGTGCAGCGGATACGCCCGCGGACGACGTCCGTCCAGACGTCGGAGTCGGCCGTCATGACGCTCACGGCGGACTGCTCCTCGGTGAGCCGTGCCAGCTCCGGGATCTCGAACTCGCCCTCCTCGAAGACGTTGAGCAGGTCGTTCGGCAGGTCGACGTCGCCCTTGTCCAGCTCGTCCACGAGGAGGACCCGTGGCGAAGCCGACGGCACCAGCGCCGTGCCGAGAGGACCGAGACGTACGTAGGAGCCGATGCCGGGATCTTCCTGCGGCGCGTTCTCGTCGTCCCGTGCGTTGCGGCGTCTGTTCGTTTCGCGGAGGCGGCCGATCGCGTCGTAGCGGTAGAGCGCGTCCTGGAGGGTGGTGCGGCTGTTGACCGGCCAGTGCAGGACGTGGCCCAGGGACAGCTCATGGGCGAGGGCGTGTGCGAGGGAGGACTTGCCCGTCCCCGGGTGCCCGGTGACCAGCAGTGGCCTGCGCAGGAGCAGGGCGGCGTTGACGACATCGGCCTCCTGCGGGCCGATCAGGTAGGGCCGGGTCCGCCGGGAGCGGGCCTCCTTGTCCCCGAAGCGCCTCCACGGCGGTGCCTCGGGGAAGGAGACCTGGCGGGCCCGGCCGTTGCCCTTGAACAGTCGCCAGTCGGAGTCCTGCCGGCTGTCGGCCGCTCCGTGGTGCCCTTGAGGTGCCTGGGCCGTCATCGTGTGTCTGCCTTCTTGTCGTGGAGATGCGGGGGGACGCCGGTGAGGTGCGAGGGGGCACGGTGCCGGCGCGTCATGCCGGGTCCGCGAACTGCAGGGGCTCGGGCAGCGACAGCTCGGTGTCGTGCCATACGAGGGCCGGTCTCGCGGTCGACAGACCCGCCTCCGCTCCGTAGATGGCGGAACGGAGGTTCTGCAGCCGCTGCGGGAGCTTGTCCAGCGGGCCGGTCGGATCGAGGTGGTCGAGCCGGGGGGCGTCGTCGTGCGACGTGGCCGCCCGGTCCCACAGGACGACGGGCACGCCCATCGCCAGGCAGACCGGCAGCAGACGGCTCCGCTGCTGCGGCGGGCCGTGCAGGACGACCCGGACGGTGTCGCGGTGGGTGGTGCTCAGCAGTTCGTACAGGTGCTGGATGTCGACGGAAGGGTCGCCGACCACCAGCGAATGCGGTGTGTCGGCAGCCCAGCGGCGCTGGACCTCATCAGCGGTCCTGACGGTGAAATCGGGGCACCGGAGGGCGACTTGGTAGCGACTGCCCAGGGCCACGCTGAGACCGCTGACATCGGGGAGGACGTCCCTGAGCCCGGAGAGTTCGGGGAGGCCGTCCGCCAGTTCGCTGCCCGTCTCCCAGCCGTCGACGTCGATCTCGAGATGGGCCGGGCCGACGACCACGTCCACCTGGGTGGGGGCCGGCTCGCCCGCCGCGCGGCTGCCTTCCGCGGTGCGGCGCAGCAGCCTGCCGATCTCCTCGGGCGTCAGGAAGGCCTTGGGGGTGGTGACGCCCACGCGTGTGCCGTCCCTGTGCCAGAGCCAGATCTCGCAGCGGAAGCGGCCGGCCGGTTCGCCGTCCGCCGGGGTGAGGCGGGTGCCGACGCGGGTGACGGGCGACGGCCGGTGGGCGGCCCACGTCTCGGCGTCGGCCCGCCGTTCCGCCAGGGCCGGGGGGCTGATGTCCAGTCGGTCGGCGACACGGTCGCACCACGCGCGCAGACGGGCGCGATGCGTGGTGTCGGCGGTGGCCGCGGCGGCGAACTCGGTCAGTCTGAGCAGTGCGGGAACCGGGACGGACTGGGCGGTCGTGAGACCGCCGTCGGGGTAGTCCTCCAGGTCGAGGATGATCGCGTCGACGTCTGCCACCGTGGGCCGGGAGGCCTGTGAGAGCACGATCGGCAGGTTCATGAACCGGAGGGCCTCACGGGCGGCGCGGGCGATCAGACCGGGGTCGGTCCGGACGCTCGTCTGCAGGAATCCGACGAGTTGACGGTGTTCGGCGAAGGAGAGCAGCCGGACATGGTCCTCGACGCGGCCCAGTGCCAGCAGGGCGCTCAGCGCGCGGCGCCGGGGAGGGTCGTGCTCGACGGCCGGGGCCAGCGACTCGGACAGCGTGGCGAGCGCCCGGTCCTCCGTGAGCAGGACGGTCGCCACCTCGTCGAGGGTGGGCGCCTGTGCCCCGCCCGTCGGTACGTCACACTCCAGGGCGAACGAGAGGTCGCGGCAGTGGTCGGTCCGCCGCACCGGGTCGTCCAGCAGGGTGCGCAACAGGGGCGCCATCGCCTGTACGGAGGTCTCGGCGGGGCCCGTGGCGCGGCCCCGCCGCACCACCTGGCACTCCGCGACGACGTCACCGGCCCCCGCCCGCGTCATCTCCTCCCGTATGGTCTGCCAGGGCACGGCCCAGCCCCGACGCACGGTGTCCTGGGCCTTGAGGGCAGGCCCGTCCGACATCACCTGCGCGACGGCGAGCCCGGCGACCGTGGCATCGGATCTGACCCACAGGGGACCACCGCTGTATCCGGGGCCGATCGCGGCCCCGGACAGGGACCCGTCCAAGTAGCAGCAGCCGTCGTGCTGGAGGCCCGCGACGGTGTTCGCGTAGGTGATCGCGGCGCCGCCGCCGTGCCAGGCCCGCAGCTCCATGCCCTCCAGCATGTCCTGCCAGACGACGGGCCTGGTCCAGTCGGGGGCGGGTTCGTCGAGATCCAGCACCGCCAGGTCACCACCCCACACGGGGCTGCCGGCCCGCTGCTGGGGCGGCAGCCACAGCGAGACACGGCCGGTCCCCACACCGGCCGCCGCATCGGCGCCCCGGAAGGAGACGGCGAACGCCCCGCCGTGCTCGGGGTGTTCGGTGCTCAGCAGGGCGCGACCCAGGGCGTCGTTGACGACGTGGGCGCAGGTGAGGATGCGACGGGTGGAGAGAAGGACCGCGCCGCCCGCGGCCCTGGAGTCACTCGTGCGCAGCAGTGCGGTGTGGGAGCCGGGCGCTGAACGGCGGCTGAACCAGCCCATCCTAGGCCTCGCCGGGTCCCTTGTTCTGCCAGCTGGCACTCACCGTCATGGTCGCCTGGCCGTTCACCCCCACGATCCCGAGCTTGAGGTCCTGGCCGATCTGGACACCGAACTCGACCGTGAGTTCCTGGGGCGGATGCGCGGTGCCGGTGACCGCTGCGTGAACCTCCTCGAGGAGCGGACCGAGAGGGCTGAGAGCGGACTTCAGCACGTCCTGCGCCACCTCTGCGGCGCGTCGTCCCCTGGCCACGGGGGTGGCCGTTCCGAAGCCGTCGGGAAGGTCGACGTCGTCCGGGGCGGCCGTCGAGGCGGGGAGCGGCGCTGGTTCCCCGACGGCAGCCAGCTCCACGCGTAACGCGGCTCCGCCGAGGTCGAGTTCAAGGTATTCCGGCATGCCTCGCATTGTGCATGAATCGAGGGACCCGCCGGGTCGGATGTCACAAGTTCGGGACTGCTGGGTGGTTAGGTCCGCGCAGGAGGGCCGGTCCCCGGCGGGCCGGCCGCACGCCATCGTCACCGGAGCCGGCGGAAGTCGACGATGCGCGCATCCGCACCGGCGGTGAGCGGCCCGAGAAGAAGGGCGGCCCCACCGCCTCGTCCCCGCCGTCGGCCTGACCGGTTGCGCGGTGCCCGGCTTCTCGCTGCCCTCCGGACGCGGTGCTCTCCGGCACTGCGGTCATCGCCCTCGGCGCCGTCGTCCTCGGGGCCCGAAAGGCGGCCGGCTGCCGTTCGTTCCGCTGAACCGCCGGGGCGCCGCGTCGGACCGGGGAAGCCGACGGGCCCGGCCGGCCGTGGTGGGGGACCCGTCCGGCGTATCCGCGACGTGATCGGGGCCGCCGTCGAAGGCCGACCGGTGAGATCACGCCGGGGCCGGCGGGCCCAACCGCACCGGTCGTGAACGTCGTCGACGCCGGCCGGTCCTTGTCAGGGCGACGTCTCATCGCCCGGCACGGGCACGGGCACGGGCGCGGGTGCGGGCACGGCGCGCGGGCGGAGGACCATCGACGCCTCCTCGACCGCCGCGACCATGGCGAAGGGGAACCGGTCGAGTTCGAGGCAGAGCGCGACATCGTCCGGATGGGACCCGAGCCGTACGCCCTCGGTCAGTTCGGCGGCGGCACGCGACCCGGCGGCACGGCGCAGGAAAGCGGTCGCGTCCCCTGCGCTCCCGTCGGCCCTTCGCGCGATGTACTGAGCGCACGCCAGGTCTTCCTCGGCGCGTCCCTCCTCGCCGGTGACCACGAACGTGACGGCGTCACAACCCTGTTGACGCAGGAGCCGAGCGGTCGCGCCCGCCACCACGAAGCCGGCGCACAGGACCAGCGACGCCTCCTTGACCGCGAGGGCGCCGACCGTCCCCGCCGTGGTCTTCTGCACGACGGTCCGTCCACGGAGGTCGAGGGAGCGCAGCAGACCGGGTGAGTTGACGGCGTCGAAGCCGGGTGCGGGCGGACCGTCCTTGAGGGCCACCCAACCTGGATTGCCTGCCTTGAGGGCCAGGACGTCGTCCGGCGACTCGGCCAGGACGATCTTCTCCGCGCCTCGGCCGAAGGCCCAGGCGGCCACCGTGAACGCCCGCATGACGTCGACCACCACCGCCACGGACGGGGTTTCGGCCAGCTCGGCGATGCCGAGGAATCGAGCTTCCATCCGACCATGATCGCCCAAGGGCTGTCCCGTCGTCACTCCGCGTCGACCCCCAGGAGCTCGAGGAAGGCCGCTGCCGCCGGGGTCGGGTTCTCGCGGCCCCAGATCACGTACTCCACGCGGGCCGGTGCGTCGGTGACCTCGATCGTGGTCACTCCGGCGAGGCCGGCGACGTACGAGGGGGGCAGCAGGGCCACACCCAGGCCGGCGGCGACCAACCGGGCCAGGTAGTCGGCGTTCGTCACCTCGAAGGCCACCTCCCGGGTGAGACCCGCGGCGGCGAACGCCAGATCGGACTGGGCGCGGCCCGCGGTCTTCGCCGGGAGGTCCACGAACACCTCCGAGGAGAGTCGGCGAAGGTCGACCGCGGACTCCCCGGCGAGCGGGTGGTCCGGGGAGACCACGGCGATGAGCCGTTCCCTGGCCAGCTCCCGGGCCCGGACACCCCGGGGCCGGGCCGTGACCGGGATGCCGAGGAAGGCCACCTCGGTCTCGCCCTTCCTGACCTGCTCGACGAGATCCTCACTGGCCCCCACGCCGAGGCTGACCCGGGCCTCGGGGTGGCGCCGGTGGAAGTCCTTGAGGACGGCGGGGAGGTCCACGGCCGCGACGGTGGGGATCAGACCCACCCTGAGACGCCCGCGCACCTCCCCGACCGCCGCCGCCACTTCGGCCGCGGCCCTTTCCGCAGCGTCCAGGCACTGGCGCGCCGCGGGCAGGAACGCCGCGCCGGCCGGGGTCAACCGGACCCTGCGGCTGGTTCGTTCGAAGAGTCGGGCGCCCAACTCCTTCTCCAGGCGCGCGATCTGGTGGCTGAGCGCGGACTGGACCACCAGGCAGCGCTGGGCGGCCCGCGTGAAGTTGTTCGTCTCGGCCACGGCGATCACGTACCGCATCTGCTGGAGCTCCATGGATCCATCGTGAATCGAGATGCATCGGGTGACAAGCATGTGTTGGACTCATGGATGACTCCGGCCCGAGACTGATGGCGACCGCACACGGCAGGAGCCTCCCGGGCCCGGCCCGTCGGTCGGACACGCGGCCGGGGCTCCTCGGGCGCGCCCGAGAGCGGAGCCACCGCCCGCCCCCCCCGCGACCCCGAGGCGAGATGACGAGCAGACCGAACATACGCACAGCCGCCCTGACCGGTCTCGCTCCGGCGGTCTGGGGCAGCACCTACCTGGTCGCCACCGAGCTGTTGCCACCGGACCGGCCACTCCTGGCGACCACCGTCCGGGCCCTGCCCGGTGGCCTGGTCCTGCTGGCCCTCGGCCGTCGGCTCCCCGCCGGCGTCTGGTGGTGGCGGGCGCCGGTCCTGGGCGTGCTGAACATCGGCGCCTTCAACTTTCTTCTCTTCCTCGCCGCCTATCGGCTGCCGGGCGGTATCGCCGCCGTGATCATGTCGGCCCAGCCCATGTTCGTCGTGGTCCTCGCCGCCCTCTTCCTCGGTGAAAGGATCAGAGCCCTGCACGCCCTGGCCTGCGTCATGGGCGCCGGGGGAGTGGCGCTGCTCGTGCTCAGGGGTGCGGCACCGCTCGACGCCCTCGGTGTCCTCGCGGCCGTCGGCGGTGCGCTGTGCATGGGCCTGGGCATCACCCTGACCAAACGGTGGGGCCGGCCGGAAGGCGTCGGCCTGCTCACTTTCACCGGGTGGCAACTCACGGCGGGCGGCCTGGTCCTGCTGCCGTTCTGGCTGTCGCTGGAAGGGCTCCCGGACAGCCTCACCGGATCCAACGTCCTCGGGTTCGCCCACCTCATCACGCTGGGCGCGGTCCTGAGCTACTTCGTCTGGTTCCGGGGCATCGAGCGCCTGCCCGCCGTCGCCGTCTCCTTCCTGGCGCTGGGCAGTCCGGTCGTGGCGACCCTGCTGGGCTACCTGGTCAGGGGCGAGACGCTGTCCGTCCTCCAGCTCGTCGGCATGGCCGTGATCCTCGGTGCGGTCGTGCTCGGCCAGCGCCCGCCCCCGGTCCCGGCCGCCGGGCCGGAACCGGCCCGGCGGAACCTCCACGAACCACACCCGGCCCGGTCCGGAGAGACCGTTCGCGAGGGCGGCCGGCCCGGCGGGCGTACACGGCCTTGACCGCGCGCAGCGGCCGGGGAGGGAAGGTCCTCGGCTCGGCGGTCGATGGGCGCCACGGTACCGACGTCCCGGTGGCCTCCCCACGGGGACCGGTGGGGAGGCCGTCCGCTCAGACGCCCCGGCGCAGCTCCAGGGTGCAGCACTTCACGCTGCCGCCCGCCTTGAGGAGTTCCGACAGGTCCACGCCGACCGGGTGGAATCCGCGCTCGCGCAGCTGCCCCGCCAGGTCCGTCGCGTTCTGCGGCAGAACCACGTTGTACCCGTCCGATGTCGCGTTCAGCCCGAACACGGCGGCGTCGGCCGCGGAGGCGAGGAGGGCGTCCGGGAAGAGTCGCCGCAGTACGGCCAGGCTGCCGGGGGAGAAGGCCGCCGGGTAGTAGGCGATCGTCGTCCCGTCGAGCACGGTGAGGGCGGTGTCCAGGTGGTAGTAGTCGGGGTCGACGAGGGTCAGACCGATCACCGGGCGTCCGAAGAACTCCTGCGCCTCGTCGTGGGAGCGGGGATCGCTGCGGAACCCGGTGCCCGCCAGCAGCCACTCGCCGGCCAGCAGATAGTCGCCCTCCCCCTCGTTGACGAACGCGGCCGTGCGCGGCTGCGGGTATCCGTTGTCGCGCAGCCAGTCGTGGTAGGCCGGACCCTCGGCGATGCGCTCGGCGTCGCGGAACCGGGCCACGAGGGCCCGCCCGTCGACGACGGTGGCACCGTTGGCCGCGAAGACCATGTCGGGGAGGCCGGGGACGGGGTCTATCGTGTCGACGGTGTGCCCGAGGTTCAGGTAGACCTCGCGCAGCCGCTCCCACTGGGCGATGGCCAGCGGAGTGTCGACGGGCTTCGTCGGGTCCATCCACGGGTTGATGGAGTAGACCACGTCGAAGTAGGTGGGCCGGCACATGAGGTAGTGCCGGGCACGTGCGGTACGCATGAGTGGGGTCCCGATCGTCAGGGGCGGCCGGTGGGACGGCCGCCCATCGAGGTGAAGTGCTCGGTCCCGGGCGGCTGGTGACCGTCCGCGGTCCGTACGCGCGTGATCGCCGGGCCGTGGTCGCGGCCGGAGCGGGCTTCGGCTCCGGTGGCGATCACGACGTGGTCGCCCTCGTGCGGGAAGAAGCGGTCCGGGTGCCGCCGCGGCGCCCTCGGGTGCGAGACGGATCCGTTGCTTCTCGGGAGAACGATCAACCGGCGCACAAGTAAAGCAAGGCTTGCCTAAGAAAGCAACGGTGCTTCTCTGTCGGGTCAGTTGCGTCGCCCGGTGTGACGGCTGTCCGCAAACCCCTTTGCCAAAGCAGGCGTTGAAGGTCGAATGCGTCGGGGCGCGCCCATGCTCGGCCCCCGCCTGCCCTCTGCTCGCACCTGCCCGGCCGCTGCCCCGCCCGGAGGGCCGATGGTGCCCGCCGCGCCCCGGCAGTACATTCCGGCGGACGGCCGGGACCTCTCGGCGGCGATGCCCCACCGTCGTACGACACCGAGGAACCCCGCGCCGGCACCGCACATCGAACCCCGACGGACGGACTGCCCATGCTCTGTACGCGACTGACGAACGCGCGCATCCTCACGATGGACCCCCGGCACCCCGTCGCCCACGACCTGGGAATCTGGCGGGGCCGGGTCGTCGGCGTGGACGAGGCCGTGACCTCCCTGCCCGCCCGTGAGGTCGTCGACCTGGACGGCGCCACCGTGCTGCCCGGCTTCATCGACAGCCATGTCCACCTGGCCTGGGCCGGATTGAAGGCCGGTACGCCGAGCGTCGCCCCGTGCGAGCGGGTCGAGGACATCCTCGCCGTGATCGACGCGGCGGCCCGGCGGCCGGCCCCTTCCGGCGCCTGGGTGGACGTCGCCGGGTACGACCAGCGGGCCCTGGGCCGGCATCTCACCGCCGCCGAACTGGACCGGGTCAGTCACGGCCGCAAGATCCTCCTGATGCACGACTCCGGCCACGCGTGCGTCGTCAACACCGCCGTGCTGGACCTCCTGCCCGACGGAACGCCGCACGAGGACGGCTTCCTCGCCGAGAGCGCCATGACCACCGCCCGTCGGCTGCGGCTGCCCTACTCCCAGGAAGAACTGGCCGACGCGATCGAGCTCGCCGCCCGCGGCTGCCTCGACGAGGGGATCACGGCCTGCGCCGAGGCGGGGATAGGCGGCGGGCTGCTCGGCCACAGCCCCGTCGAACTGGGCGCCTACCAGCTGCTCCGGGACAGCGGTCGACTGCCCCTGCGGATCCAGGTCATGGCCTCCGGCGACACCCTGCGCCCCCGCGCCACCCACGCCGACGACGGTTTTCCCCGGGCTCTGGACCTCGGCCTGCGCACCGGGTTCGGCGACGACTGGCTGTCGCTGGGCGCCCTGAAGATCTACACCGACGGCGGGATGATGGCGCGCACGGCGGCGCTGACCTCACCGTACGAGGGCACGACCGACAATGTCGGCCGCTTCCAGGACGATCCCGGTCTTCTCGCCGACCTCATCGTCGACGGCCACCTCGCGGGCTGGCAGCTCGCCGTGCACGCCATCGGCGACCGCGCCGCCGACCTCGCCCTGGACGCCCTGGAGCGGGCCCAGAAGCTGCGCCCCCGCCCGGACGCGCGCCACCGCATCGAGCACGCCGGGCTGATCCGCCCGGACCAGCTGCCCCGCTTCGCCGAGCTGGGTGTGAGTGCCGTGGTCCAGCCCAGCTTCCTGCGCTACTTCGGCGACGACTACGCGACGGTGATGGGGGAGGGGCGGGCCGGCTGGCTGTACCGGGGCCGGGGCTTCCTGGACCACGGGATCTCCCTCGTCGGCAGCTCGGACCGCCCCGTCACGGACGGTTCACCGCTGCGGGCGATCCAGTTCATGGTCGAACGTGCCTCCGTGTCGGGCCGCCTCGTCGGCCCGGACGAGGCCGTCACCGTCGACGAAGCGCTGCGGGCCTACACGGTCGCCGGCGCCCACGCCTGCCGCTGGGAGGGGTCGGCGGGCGCCCTCGCCCCGGGGCTGCGCGCCGACCTGGTGGTGCTGGGCGACGACCCGCACCGCGTGGACCCCTCGCGGATCGGGGACATCGAGATCGTCGGGACCTTCGTGGACGGCCGGGACGCCCGCCTCGCGGGCTGACGCCACGCCCGGCGCCCATGTCGCGCGACCCGGGCGGACGGGGTGGGAGCGGGGTCGGCCGCCGGGTGCGTGGCCGTCGTGTCCCGCGAGAACCCGTCGGGCCGTCCGCGACCCCCTGGCGCCCCCACCCGCGCCGGACCGCGGAGCCGGGGCGCCGAGTGGATGCCCTCGCCGCGAGTCCCGTCCGCTTCGCTCTCCTCCACGGGGTCGACGCGGACGGGCTCCGGCGCGGTCGGTGCGCCGCCCCTGCCGGCGCGGACGCGCCGAGAACCCGGGCCCGCACCCCGATCGGCCCACCGCCCCGGCCGCCGGTCACTGCCCGGCTCGCCGGTAGCGCGCGGCAGCCGGGCGCGACGCCGGGTGCCGGGCCCGGGCGCTGACGGCCCATCCGTTCGTCACCACCTCCATCTCCCTTTGCACTGGTCTCTTTTGAGTGCTTCCGGGCGGTCGGCACCACTCCTCTCGACCGTCGGCGGACGGCTCGGTGGCAGCTCCGCAGGCGGCTCGGGTGGCGATCAGCGGCAGAACAATGCGTCGCTCTTTTCGTGTTATTTAGGTTGAATGCGGACATTGGACCGTAGGTTGGGGAGAAACGCCACCCGAGTGGCGTCCCGTGTCCCCCGACCCGCAACCGGCCCGGGACCGGGCGGCCGCCGTTCCACCGGCCGCCCGCAGTCCCGCGCCGGAGGTCATGAACGAGGAAAGGCAGGGCAGGTGAACGTGCTGGGGATCATCGCCTCCGGTGTGGCCGCGCTGTTCATCACGGTCGCACTCGCCAAGGTCGCCCGCCGGGCGGCGCTCCGCGCCCGCACCCCGGGCGGACGCGCGCCACGGTCCGAGGCGTTGCGCAGAACGGGCGGAGCGACGGCCGTGCTCGGCGTCGGGGCGGCGGCAGGCGGGGCCCTGTGGCTCGGCGCGGCGGACGGTTCCGAGGGGTCCCTCGCGGGACTGCTCGCCGGGGCCGGGACCGTCGCCGCCCTGGGGCTCGTCCACGACCTGAAGCCGTTCCGGGCCGCCCTCCGCGTCCCCGTCCAGACGGCCGCCGCGATCCTCGTCGTCTGCCTCGCCGGACTGTCACCGGCCGCGGGCGTCCTGGCCGTGCTCTGGATCGTCCTCGTCACCAACGCGTTCGCCCTGCTCGACCACGCCGACGGACTGCTGACCACCGTCGGGCTGGTCACCGCCGCCGGGCTGCTCGCCTGCGCCGCCGTCGGCGGGAGCCCGGCCCTCGCCGTGCTCCCGGCGACCCTGGTGGCGGGCCTGGCGGCCTTCCTGCTCCACACCTGGCACCCGGCCCGCCTCCGGCTCGGCGCCTGCGGTGCGCAGTTCACCGGATTCGCCCTGGCCGCCTCCGGCGCGCTGATCCAGGCAGCCGCCCCGTCGGGCCGCGCCGCCTGGGCCGCGCTGCCGGCCCTGGCGACGGTCGCCCTCGCCGACACCGCCCTGGTCCTGATCTCCCGCCGCCGCGCGGGGCGCTCCCCGCTGCGCGACACGGACGACCACATCGCGCAGCGCCTGCGCCGGGTCCGCGTCACCGTGCCCGGCGCGGCGGTCCTCCTGGGCCTGTGGGCGGCCGTGCCCGTCACCACCGGGACCCTGGTGTACGCGGCACTGCTGCACCCCGCGTTCCTCCTCCTGCCCACGGCCGGGACGGTGGCCGCCGCGTACGCCCTGCTGAGGATCCCGGCCTACGGGCCGCCCCGCGCGACCCCGACCCGTACCGCCGCCCGGCGCACCGCGGCGACCACCACCGGCGCCGCGATCCCCGTCGCCGCCTCCGCGCCGGGTGCCACGGGTCCGGCTCCCGGGAAGGGCGCGCCCTCCGCCGGGACCGGGACCGCCGCGCGGCACCCCACCGTGCCGCCCCCGCCCACCGGCCGGTCCGCCGCGGTCGCCGCCGAGCGAAGCTGACCGCACCCGGCCGCGATCACCCCCGCAGCCTGCCGAGCGAGGCGCGGGCCGCCGCGCGGGCGTACGGGGCGAGCATCAGATACGGGGCCCACGGCCAGGTGTGCCGCAGGCAGTACACCCACCACGGGCGGAGCGGCAGCTCCTGCGCGGAGGTCACGCGGCGCAGCGCCTCCCGGACGCCGATCCCCGGCTCCCGGGATCCGGGAGCGCCCGGTCCGCCCCCGCACTCGCCCGCGTGCCCCGGGGCGACCAGCGCGCTCACCCCCGCCCGCCGAGCCCGGCGGCCGTGGTCGTAGTCGCCCAGCCGGTGGCGGAAGGCCTTGTCGGGGTCCCCGACGCGGTCGTACACGGCACGGGGCACCAGGACCACGCGCCCGTCGTACGTGTCGCAGGGCTCGGGCCGGTGTTCGCCGGGCTCGACGAGGGCCAGGGAACGTCCCCGTCGGCCGGAGTACACCGTGTCCCCGTACGCGTTGCGCACCGCGCCGACGACGACGGCCCGGGGCCCGGCCGCCCCGGCCGTCCGCAGCAGGTTCGCGAGGGCGTCCGGGAGGAGTTCGACCCCGTCGTCGAGCCAGAGCTGATGCGTCCAGGGGTGGGTCGGCCCGCCGGGCGCGCCGCCGAGCGGGCCCCCGCCCCCGCCGCCGCTGCGGCTGTTCCGGCTCGCGATGCGCAACGCCAGGTTGGGGGGCGTGTCGGCGTCCACCGACATGACCTCCACCGCCGGATGCCGCAGGCGGACCGCCTCCGGCGTACCGTCGGTGCTGCCGGTGTCCACGAGATGCACCCCGAGCGTCGTCCCGGCGGGGAGGCCGCGCTGCTCCTCCAGGGCGCGCAGCGCGGACAGCGTTCGCGCGCGGCGGTCGTGACTCGTCATCAGCACGGCCAGGTGAACGGAGTGCACAGCGGCTCCTCGGCTACGGAGTGCACAGCGGGCTCCTCAGCTCCTGAATCTCATCATTCATGCAGAAAAGCTGATATTCCGCTTAGGCTGGGCGGGTGAGTGCCGAACCGACCGGGAACCCGTTCGGGCCGACCCGGGGACCCCTGTCCCCGCGCCGGTCCCGCCGTGCCGTGCCGGTGCTCGCCTTCCTGCTGGCCGTCCTGTGCGTGACGACGGTCGCCCTGACCGCGACCGTCCGGTCCACGGTCGCCTCGCCAGGCTTCTACCAGGCGGTGCTGGACGAGGAATCGGCCTACGACCGGCTCTACGGCGAAGTGCTCGTCGACCCGGAGATCTCGCCCGTCACCCGCGACCTGCTCGCCCACCTGCCTGTCCCCGAGGCGCTGGTGACGTCGAACATCAAGGTCGTCCTGCCGCCCGCCACGGTCCGGGCCCTCACCGACCAGCAGATCGAGGCGGTGACCGGCTATCTGCGCGGCGACCGCGACGAACTCCGGCTGACCGTCGACCTGGCCCCGGTGCTGGAGAACCTCGCCGACCTCGCACGCGTCTACTTCGGCGACCTGGTGGCCGGTATCCAGGGGAGCGACCAGCCGGACTTCGACCGCTTCACCGCCGACCTCGCGACAGCGCTCGACGCGCTCAAGCAGGGCCGGGCGCCGAACCTGCCCACGCTGCCGCTCACCGAGGACCAGGCCGACCGCGCCGCCGACGCCCTCCTCACGACGGTTCCGGAGCGCGAGCGGGCGGCGCTGCGCCCCGAGATCGAGGTGGCCCTGGGGGAGGGGGACGTGTCCACCGCGCTGGCGGCCACCGCGGCCGCCGCGCTCTCGGACGGATCGCGGACGGCCGCCGCCGGCCTCCGTACCATCCTCCAGGGCGGTACGTGGGACCTCACCGGCACCCTGACCGCCGCCGGGGCGGACGTCACGGCCCTGGAACGGGCCCGTGACACCATCCGGCTCCTGACCCTGCTCCAGGTCCTCGCCCTCACCGTCGCCCTGGCCGCGCTCGCGACGCTCTGGTTCACCGGTCCCGCCGCCCCCGCCCGCCGGCTGATGCGCCTGGGGCAGGCGCTCGCCTGCGCGGGGGGCCTGACCGCCGCGGCCGTTCTCCTGGCCCGGCTGATCACCGGAGGACGCCTCCTCGCCGTCCCCTCCTCCTGGGCCCCGAGCGTCGCCGCGCTCGTCGACGACCTCCAGCGCAACGCCGTGAACCAGGTGGTCGCCACCGGGCTGAGCGCCGCCCTCACGGCCCTCGTCGGCGGCGTGCTCCTCACGGGCGCCGGCTGGGCGCTCCTGGTGCGCCCGGGACGGATGCCCACCCCGACCCCGACAGCGGTGCGGACGACGGCGGCCGGCGTGGCCTGTGCCGCACTGGCCGGCGTCCTGCTCGCGCCGCCCGTGTTCGGCCCGTCCGCACCCCGCCAGTGCCTGGGCAGCAGCCGCCTGTGCGAACTGCGCTACGACGAAGCCGCCTACCTCACCGCGCACAACGCCATGTCCACCACCGCCGACCGGTTCATCGGCCCCCTCCAGGACCCCGACATCACCACCCAGCTCGACACGGGGGTCCGGGCCCTCCAACTCGACACGTACCGCTGGGAGAGCCCCCAGGACATCGCCGGGCGCCTCGACTCCCCCGAGTTCACCCCCGAGCAGCGGCGCCTGATCACCGGCGCCATCGACCTGGCCAACCCGCCGCGCGAGGGCCTGTGGCTCTGCCACGGCGTCTGCCGCGCCGGGGCCGTCGAACTGGTCCCGGCCCTGGAGGACATCGGCGACTGGCTGCGCTCCCACCCCACCGAGATCGTGACCCTCATCGTCCAGGACGACATCAGCCCCGAGGACACCGAGGAGGCGTTCCGCACCGCCGGCCTGGAGGACCTGCTGCACACCCCCGCGGCGGATCCCGACGCCCCGTGGCCCACCCTGGGCGAGATGATCGACAGCGGCCGGCGACTGGTGGTGTTCGCCGAGAAGGCCGACGGCCCTGCGCCCTGGTACCGCAACTTCTACCGGTACGGAATGGAGACCCCGTTCGCCTTCCGCAGCCCCTCCGAGATGACGTGCGAACCCCACCGGGGCGGCACCGGGAAACAGCTTTTCCTGCTGAACCACTTCATCACGAACGCGGGCGGCAGCCGCCTGGACGCCGGCCGCGTCAACGCCCGCGACTGGGTCCTCGAACGGACCCGCGCCTGCGAGGCGGAACGCGGCAGTCCGGTCACCTTCATCGCCGTCGACTACACGACGGTCGGCGACGCGCTCGGCGCGGTGAACGAACTGAACTCCACCCGATCAGAACGTGATTGACACCACATCAGCGACTGCGGGACCTCGCCCGACGTGCCCGTCATCCGAAACCCCGGGGGAACCGTCAGGGGGGCGTGAGAGGCTACGTTCCCAGCGGCTCCCCACCGTGCGGACGGAGCCGGACCACTGCCGACAGATCGGGAAGACAGCGCCCATGACGCCTCCGAGCGACCCCGCACCGCACGGTGCCCCCGCCGCCGCTCCCGCCCCCGGCGACGGGAGCCGACAGCAGCGCGCGGGCCGTCTGCTGGCCGTGAGCGACCTGCACGCCGCGGTGACCGACAACCGCGCCATCGTCGAGTCCCTGCACCCGACGTCCGACGCGGACTGGCTGATCGTCGCCGGGGACGTCGCGGAGACGCCCGAAGACATCCGGTGGACGCTCGGGCTCCTCGCGGAGCGCTTCGCCCACGTGATCTGGACCCCTGGCAACCACGAACTGTGGACCCTGGCCAAGGATCCGGTCCAACTGCGCGGTCAGGCCCGCTACGAGCACCTCGTCGAGCTGTGCCGGGGCCTCGGAGTGACGACTCCGGAAGACCCGTTCCCGCTCTGGCCGGGCCCGGACGGACCCGTGGCGATCGCACCCCTCTTCCTGCTGTACGACTACACCTTCCGCGCCCCGGGAACGCACACGAAGGAGGAGTCGCTGGCCGTCGCGCACGAGGCGGGCATCGTCTGCAACGACGAATACCTCCTGCACCCGGATCCCTATCCGACCCGGGACGACTGGTGCCGGGCCCGGGTCGCCGCGACCGGACGCCGGCTCGCGGAGCACGACCCCGAGATACCTCTCGTCCTCGCCGGGCACTGGCCGCTCGTCAGGGAACCCACGTCGGTCATGTGGTACCCGGAGTTCGCCCAGTGGTGCGGCACCGAACTGACCGCCGACTGGCACCGCCGCTTCAACGTCACCGCGGTCGTCTACGGCCACCTCCACATCCCCCGTACGACCTGGTACGACGGGGTGCGCTTCGAGGAGGTCTCCATCGGCTACCCCAGGGAGTGGCGCGAGAGGGGACACCCGCGAGGCCTGCTCCGGCAGATCCTCCCCTACGAGGGGCAGCCCGCTCAACCGGCCCGCACCGGCGCCCGACCGTCCGCACAGCGGCGCACCCCCGGAGGCTCCTCGTGATCGAGCGACTGCTGCCCGCCGACGTCTCCTGCGCGGCCACCCGCGCACAGACCGTCCCCGACGGAACCCTCTTCCCGGAGGAGGAGGCACTGGTCGCCAAGAGCGTGGCCAAACGCAGGAACGACTTCGCGACGGCCCGCGCCTGCGCCCGCCGCGCCATGGCCGGACTCGGTCTGCCGCCCGTGGCCGTGCTCCACGGTCACCGGGGGCGACCGCTGTGGCCCGAGGGAATCGTCGGCAGCCTCACCCACTGCGACGGGTACCGGGCGGCCGCACTGGCCCACGCCAAGAACGTGCTGTCGCTCGGCATCGACGCGGAACCGCACGCCCCGCTCCCCACCGGCGTACGGGAGTTGGTGACCCTGCCGGCCGAACGCGCGCGGATCGGGCCGCCCGCGCCGGAAGGCCCGGGCGCCATCCACTGGGACCGCGTCCTGTTCAGCGCCAAGGAGAGCGTCTTCAAGACCTGGTATCCGGTCACGGGGCTCGAACTCGATTTCACCGAGGCGGATCTGACGTTCCATCGGTCGGACGGAGGCCGGGGTGGCGACGACGGCGGGCCGCGGGGAGCCACCGGCGCCGAGGGGACGTTCACCGCTCGCCTGCTCCTCACGGACCCCGCCCTGCCGACGACCTTGCACGGGCGGTGGCGGATCGAGGACGGCATCGTCGCCACAGCCGCGTACGTCCGGCCCGACTGGCGGGAGAGCGTGGAGGCCTGAGGCTCGGTACCGGGTCCTGTCGTCACACTGCCGTCGTCGCCCGAAGGGCGGCCCTGCGGGGTCGGCGGCAGTGTGACGACAGGACCCGGCCGAGCGCGGTGGTGTCCGGTGTGCCACGGGGAGCACCGCGTGGAGAGACCCGGCAGGTGGTGCGAGGGGGCCGCGCGGGGGCGTTCAGCCGGATGCGGGGGCGGTGAGCGGGCGGCCCAGCCCCGCGTTCCACCGGCCGGACCGCCCGCTGAGCTCGGTCAGTGTCAACGGAGCGACGTCGAGCCGCCAGAACGCCTCCGGCGGCAGCCGCAGACCGTGGACGACCGCCGCCCGGACGACCGCCGCCTCGGCCACGGCCAGACAGTCCCCGTCGGGCGCGCCCGGTCCACCGAGGGAGTCCAGCCACGCTCCGATCCTCCCGACCAGGTCCCGCAACGACTCGCCGCCGTGCGGAGCGGCCGAGGGGTCACCGAGCCACGCGGTCAACTGCGCGGGTTCGGCGGCCGTCACAGCGTCGAGGCGCCGGCCGGACCAGCGCCCCAGATCCCAGCCCGCCAGCACCGGCTCGGTCCGTGCCGCCAGCCCGAGCGCCTCGGCGGTCTCGCGGCACCGCTCGGAGGGGCCGCTGAGCGCGGGTCCGGCTCCCGGCACCGCGCCGGCCGCCGCCCGCGCGCGCTCCCGGCCGGACCGGTCCAGCGGAGCGTCACCGTCGAAGCGGGCCTCCCGCAGCGCGGCGTTCATCGCCGGTGAGATCAACATCACCCGTACTGTCATGTCCCTGCCCTCACTTCCGCATCAGGGGCCCCGGAGCCCCGTCGCCCCAAGGGATCCGTGCTCCGCGACCCCGCAGATTGGACCATGGCGGTGCCTGCGTGCAGGCGGTATGGTCACGTCGACCATGACGAGGGTGCGACGGAAGTCCGGTGGGAATCCGGCACGGTCGCGCCACTGTGAACCCGCCCGCGCGGGGAAGTCAGACCCGGCACCTTCGTCCGAGGCACCACGACAGGGACGCGTGTTCCCACAGGAGGTTCTGCCATGGCGCAGTCCGCCGTTCCGGCAACAGGGACATCCACGATCGCTCCGATCTCGGCGAAGGCCATTGCCCCCTGGGCGGTCTTCTTCGGCATCCTCATGCTCGTCCTGCTGTACTTCGTCGGCGCCGAACAGGGCGCCACCGCGGTCATCTCGGGCGAGGGCGTCCACGAGTGGGTTCACGACGGCCGCCACCTGCTCGGCTTCCCCTGCCACTGAGACACCTGCGCAACCAGCCAGGAATCAGCGGACACGGGAAGCAAGGGAAATCAGGAAACCATCGTGAACTCCATATCTGTCAGAGCTCTGCTCGTGCGCGGCATGCTCGCGGGCCTCATCGCGGGCGCGTTCGCGCTCGCCGTGGCCTACTTCCTCGGTGAGTCCCAGGTGGACGCGGCCATCGCCCTCGAAGAGGCCCACAGCCACGACCACGGCGGCGGCGAGGAGTTGGTGAGCCGCACCATGCAGGCCACCGGCGGACTCGCCACCGGTGTACTGGTCTTCGGCGTCGCCGTGGGCGGGATCGCCGCCCTCGTGTTCTGCTACGCGCTGGGCCGCATCGGCGGCTTCGGCCCCCGGGCCACCGCGGCGTTGATCGCGGGCGCCGCCCTGCTCACGGTCTACGTGGTGCCGTTCCTCAAGTACCCGGCGAATCCACCCGCCGTCGGCAACCCCGACACCATCGGCGAGCGCACCGCCCTGTTCTTCCTGATGGTCGCCCTCAGCGTGCTGCTGGCCGTCGCCGCCGTCATCATCGGCAGGCGGCTCGCGTCCCGCCTGGGCAACTGGAACGCGACCGTGGCGTCCGCCGCCGGCTTCATCCTGCTGATCGGTCTCGCCTACGCCTTCCTGCCCTCCTTCGACGAGGTGGGCAAGGACTTCCCGGCCGGTCTGCTGTGGGAGTTCCGGCTCTCCACGCTCGCGGTACAGGTGACGCTGTGGAGCGTCTTCGGCGTCGTCTTCGGGCACCTCACCGAACGGCTCCTGTCGCCGCCCGCCCGGGTCGCGACGCCCCGGGCCGCGAGTGCGGTGAACTGAGCCCGACCGTACGCGTGCGCCCGTGGGCGCACGCGTACGCGCGTGAGGACGGACGTGAAGGAGCCCGCCGGGCAGCCTCCGGCGGGCTCCTTCATGCCCGGGCGGGACCGAGCGGTCGGCCATGGCCGTGAGCGTCGCTGCGCTCGTGGGGTAGCGCTGATATCGCCTTGATGTTAGCGTTGATTCCATCGGGTTTCGCGGAACGTCCGCGACCCCCGTCGCCAGGAGCTATGCCATGACCGAACGCGCCATGACCGAGCAGCCCGCATCCGCGCCCGCACCCGTCGCCCTGCGGTCCGCACCCGCCGGTGAGTCGCCGCTTCGGGTGGCCGTGGTCACCGGGGGATCCCGGGGCATCGGCCGCGAGAGCGCCGAGCGCCTGGCCGCGGACGGCTTCGCGGTCGTCGTCAACTACGCGGGCAACCGGACCGAGGCGGAGGCCGCCGTGGCCGCCATCACCGACGCGGGCGGACAGGCCGTCGCCCAGCAGGCGGACGTGGCCGACGAGGTCGCCGTCGCGGCACTCTTCGACACCGCGGAGGCGACGTTCGGCGGCGTCGACGTGGTGGTGCACGCGGCCGGGGTCATGGCGCTCGCCCCACTTGCCGAGCTCGAACTCGACACGCTCGACCGGATGTACCGCACCAATGTCCGGGGCACGTTCGTGGTCGGCCAGCAGGCCGCGCGCCGGCTGCGCGAGGGCGGGGCCATCATCAACTTCTCCAGCTCGGTGCTGGCCCTGGCGCTGCCCGGCTACAGTGCCTACGCCGCGACCAAGGGCGCCGTCGAGGCGATGATCCCGATCCTCGCCCGCGAGCTGCGCGGCCGTGACATCACGGTCAACGCCGTGGCGCCGGGGCCGACCGCCACCGCCCTGTTCCTGGACGGCAAGGACGAGGAGACCGTCGCGAGGATGGCCGCCCAGCCGCCGCTGGAGCGGCTGGGGACCCCACAGGACATAGCCGAGGTGGTCTCCTTCCTCGCCGGCCCGGCCCGCTGGGTCAACGGCCAGGTGCTGCGGGCCAACGGCGGCATCGCCTGAGCGCCCGCCGTGCCGCTTGATAGCGTCCGTCCGGTGAGTACGAGTACCCGGACACGCATCCTGGAAGTGGCCGCCGCCCTGGTCAGGGAGTCTCCCGACGGAGACATCTCCACGCGCGCCGTGTGCGAGGCGGCGAAGGTGGGCGCCCCGGCCCTCTACCGTCACTTCGGCGACAAGGAGGGCCTGCTGTCGGCCGTCGTCGACCACGGCTTCGAGCGGTATCTGGCGGCCAAGCGGGAACGCGGCGAGACGACGGACGCCGTGGAGGATCTGCGCCAGGGGTGGGACAGTCACGTCGCCTTCGCCCTCGACAACCGCAACCTCTACCGGCTGATGAACTCACCGGCGATGCGCACGCCGCCCGCCGCGGCGCTGGAGTCCCACCGGATCCTGACCGGCGACCTCCAACGGGCCGCGGCCCAGGGCCGGATACGTGTCGCGCCCGAGCTCGCCGCCCAGATGATCATGTCGGCCAATGTCGGGGTGGCGCTCATGCTCGTCTCCCGCCCGGCCACCTTCGACGACGAGGTCTCCCACCGGGTGCGCGACGCGCTGTACGCGACGGTGCTCACGCCGGAGGCCTCGCCCCGCACCCCGCCGGACGCCGAAGTCCCCACGGCGGCGGCCCGGTTGAGCGCCCTGCTGCGGCAGCAGCGCGGGGCGGGCCTGAGTACCGCCGAGGCGGCGCTGATGAAGGAGTGGCTCGACCGGGTGGCGAACGCCCGGTCGGACGGTTGAACCGGACCGAGGGCGAGGCTCCCGGGCCGCCGTGCGGTCGTCGAGGAAGCCGGACCCCGGAGCGTCAGACACCATGCTGTCGGCTGTCGGCTGTCGGCTGTCGGCTGTCGGCTGTCGGCTGCCGGGTGCGGGGGCAGAGGGCGGGATGCGGGGCGAGGCCGTTGTCACGCCGCGGGGGAGGAGGCGCCGTGATCGCGGAGGCCGTCCTCCGTGCGGCGTGCCGCGTTGTCGACGATCCGGTCCAGGTCTTCCCGCACAGCGTGTTCCGTGCTCCCGTGTGCTGCGTACGCGGACACGGTGAGCACGAGGTCGCCGTTCCACAGAAGGAGGGTGCGGCCGGGACGCCCCTGGTCGTCGGCCGACAGCACGTAGGCGGCGTCGTGGACCTTCTCGGGCCCGCGTCCGTGGGCCCGGTCGAGGTTCTGCTTGACGCGGTACGCGCGACGGGCGGCCTCGGTCTCCTCGTACACCGAGGCCCTGGTGCTGAGCTTCCAGAACGTGCCGTCGGGGGCCTTCAGGTCCGCGAGGCAGCCGGTCTGCCGGTAGAGGGGCCGCGCGCCGTTCTCGCCGATGTCCTCCTGGGAGTCGGGGGAGGCGGAGTCGGTGGTGCTGCCGAGGGTGAAGCCCTCGGCGGGCGCCTCGCCAGCGAGGAGGTCGCAGGGCCTGCTGGTCCAGCTGTGGGTGCCCGGTGGGCGGGCGGTCCGCTCCGCCGCCTCGCGGTTCTCCCCGTCACCGCCTCCGGAGCAGCCGGCCGAAACGGCCACCGCCAGCCCGATGAGCGCGGCAGACCGCGCCCGGCCTAATGCGGAGCTCCTGGGTCCGTGCATCTTCCACCCCTTCGTCCTGGAGATCCCATTGTCCGATGCTCGTACCGGTGGGTAAAGGAGACCGGGCCCGCACCGAGTGGTGCGGGCCCGGCCGGAGGAGGCGCGGCGCGGCTCAGGAGCCCGTGTCTCCGGGGCCGAAGTCGCCGGTGAGGGCGGCGGCGATCCGCAGGTGCGGCGCCGCGTCGGCGCCCCGCCCCTGGCGCTCCAGCGTCCGGCCCAGCATCAGGTGTGCGTAGCTCTCCACCGGGTCGAGCTCCAGGACGACCCGGAGCTCCTGCTCCGCCTTGACCAGCCGGGCGGAGTGGTAGTAGGAGCGGGCCAGCAGCAGCCGCGGCGCGACCTGCTCCGGCGCTTCCCCGACGAGTCCGCCCAGGATCCGTGCCGCCGTCAGGTACTCCTTGGCCTCGAAGAACATCTGCGCCCGGTCCCACCGGTCGGCGGCGGTGCCGAACTCGTAGTAGGTCTCGGTCTCGCTCACGTGTCCTCCTTCGTGTGGTGCGGAACGGCCCAG
This sequence comes from Streptomyces griseus, assembly GCF_900460065.1. Lineage (GTDB taxonomy): Bacteria > Actinomycetota > Actinomycetes > Streptomycetales > Streptomycetaceae > Streptomyces > Streptomyces griseus. The sequence continues at coordinate 390,059 of NZ_UAVD01000029.1, forward strand.
GGGCCGCCCCGCCGTACGTTCAGCCATGACAACACCGCACAATGGTTGAACATTCCACTAATCTTCTGGCGTGGGACCCGGCTCCCCACGCCCCCTACGGGAATAGGTTGAGCGCCATGAGCAATCTCGATCGCCAGGCCACGCCCTCTGTCTGCGGAGGGCGCGGCTTCGTCGTCGCCGAGCCCGTCCGTGAGCTTCTCGCCCCCCGTCGCGTCCAGCTCGGCGAGGGCACCGAGGTCCGCCGTCTGCTGCCCAACCTCGGCCGGCGCATGGTGGGCGCCTGGGCCTTCGTGGACCACTACGGCCCCGACGACATCGCAGACGAGCCCGGAATGCAGGTCCCGCCCCATCCCCACATGGGCCTCCAGACCGTCAGCTGGCTCCACGAGGGGGAAGTCCTCCACCGGGACAGCCTCGGCAGCCTGCAGACGGTACGCCCCCGCGAACTGGGCCTGATGACCTCGGGCCGCGCCATCAGCCACTCCGAGGAGAGCCCGAAGGAGCACGCCCGGCTGCTGCACGGGGCGCAGCTCTGGGTGGCACTCCCGGAAGCGCACCGCAACATCGAGCCGCACTTCCAGCACCACACGGACCTGCCCGTCGTGACCGCCCCCGGTGTGACCGCCACGGTCATCCTGGGCGAACTGGACGGTGCGGCCTCGCCCGGCACCGCGTACACCCCGATCGTCGGCGCCGACATGGCCCTGGCCGGCGGCGCCGAGGCCCGCCTGCCCCTGGATCCCGACTTCGAGTACGCGGTCCTGTCCATGTCGGGCGAGGCCGAGGTCGACGGCGTACCGGTGCTGCCCGGCTCGATGCTCTACCTCGGCTGCGGCCGGACCGAACTGCCGTTGCGCGGTGTCTCCGACGCCGGGCTGATGCTCCTGGGCGGCGAGCCGTTCGAAGAGGAGCTGGTCATGTTCTGGAACTTCATCGCCCGATCCGGTGAGGAGATCGCACAGGCGCGAAAGGACTGGGAGGAGGGCTCGCGGTTCGGTGAGGTGCGGGGCTACGACGGTGCCCGCCTGTCTGCCCCGGAGCTGCCCACTACTCCGCTGAAACCGCGCGGGCGGGTGCGCTGACCTGGGGAAACTCTAAGGCAGGACGGCCGTGCTTCCGCTGGCGGCGGCTACGCCGACCGTCCGATTCGCATCTGTCCTGCGCTAGGGACGGGCAACCCCGGGTGCCCGTGCCGGGCGTGCGTGGTCCCCGGCCCTCCCGCCTGGGACGCCTGCAACGACCCGTGCAGCAACGACTAGGTCGGCGGACAACTCACCGTCCACGTCGCCCGAATCTTCCCCAGTCGACATTCCTCACGGAGGAGCGGGCCGTTCGGGGCGGCCGGAACTGCATGCCGCCGTCGACGACCGCCGTCGAGATGGTTATCACCCTGTTCCGGTGCGCGCCGACGATGAGCGAGCGCGGGTGCCCGCCATCCTGTGACGCTGCACCGACCGGCATCGGGGTGTGCGTCGTCACCTCCGCTCGACTCATCCGAGAGTGATGCGCCGGAAGCGGATCAGCGCGAGGAGCATGAACACGCCGGTGATGACGATGGCACAGGCCGCGGAGTAGGGGAGCGCGTGCACGACGGGCCAGGCGTCGCTGGTGGGCAGGCCGCTGGGCGGCGGGTTGCCGAAGAGTCCGCGGACCGCGGTGGCCGTGGCGGAGACGGGGTTCCACTCCGCCACGGTGCGCAGCGGGCCGGGCATGGTGTGCGGGGACACGAAGGCGGCGGAGACGAAAGTGACCGGGAACAGCCATATCAGCCCCGCGCTCTGGGCGACCTCGACGCTGCGGGCCATCAGTCCGATCGCGGCCCCCACCCAGGACATGGCGAAGGCGAAGAGCAGGATCAGCAGGTAAGCCGCGAGGGCCTCGGCGGGTGAGGCGCTGATGCGCCAGCCGACCAGCAGGCCGCACAGGGAGGTGACGACCAGGGTCACCGCGCTCATGGTCAGGTCGGACAGAGTCCGCCCCAGGAGCACGGCCATGGCGGGCATGGGGAGGGAGCGGAAGCGGTCCACGATGCCCTTGTCCATGTCGTTGGCCAGTCCGAGTGCGGTGAAGGCGGAGTTGAAGGTGACGGCCTGGGCGAAGATGCCACCCATGAGGAACGTCCGGTATTCGGCCCCGCCAAGGCTGCCACCGAAGACGTAGGCGAGCAGCAGGACGAACATCACCGGCTGCACGAGCGCCGCGATGACCGACCCGGGGGTCCGGCGCAGGTTCAAGAGATTGCGCCAGGCGATGATCGAGGAGTCGCGGCCCAGCCGCTGGACCGCTGTCATCGCGCACCTCCGCCGACGACCGCGACGCCCGGAGAGGCCGTTGCTCCGTCCGGCGCGATGGGACGGCCGGTGAGAGAGAGGAACACATCGTCCAGGGTCGGTGGCGCCAACCCCACGTCCTGGACGACGATTCCTGCCAGCCGAAGGCGGCTCAAGGCGTATTCCAGGCTCCGTGCTCCGTGGTCGGTGGCGACGGTCAGGCGTCCGGTGCGCTGGTCCAGGTCGGGGAGGTGCTCGCCGAGCGTGGCCAGGATCTCTGTGGCGGTGCTGCGATGCCGTGGCTCCGCGACGGTGAGCGAGAGCCGCTCGCCGCCCACCCGTGCCTTGAGTTGGGCCGCGGAACCGCGGGCCACCACCGTGCCGCTCTCGATGACGACGATGGCGTCGGCCAACTGGTCCGCTTCCTCCAGGTACTGGGTGGTGAGCAGCACGGTGGTGCCCTCGGCGACGAGACTCCTGACGGCCTGCCAGGTGTCGGCCCGGCCTCGGGGGTCGAGCCCGGTCGTGGGCTCGTCCAGCACCACCACGGGCGGTCGCGCCACCAGGGCGCCGGCCAGGTCGAGACGTCTGCGCATCCCCCCTGAGTACGTCTTGCTCGGCAGGTCGGCCGCGTCCTCCAGATCGAAGTCGCTGAGCAATTGACCGGCCCTGCGGCGGGCGGCATGCCGCCCGAACCCGTAGAGCCGCGCGACCAGGTAGAGGTTCTCCCGACCCGAGAGCTTCTCGTCCACCGCGGCGTACTGCCCCGAAAGACCGAGGTCACGGCGCACGGCCTCGGGGGCGGCGAGGACGTCGTGACCGGCCATCCAGGCGCGGCCGCCATCGGGCCGCAGCAGTGTGGACAGGACTCTCACCGCGGTGGTCTTGCCCGCGCCGTTCGGGCCGAGGACCCCCAGCACGGTGCCGGGGGCCGCTTCCAGATCCACACCGTTCAGCGCCTGCTTCTTCCCGAAGCGCTTGGTGAGTCCTTCGGCCCGTATGGCCGGGCGGGTCGGTGGGGAGGTCATGGACGCCTCTCGTAGATGAGTGCACAGCACGGGTGCCCTGCGCGCCGGTGCGGGGCCGGATCCGGGGTCATGCCACCCGCACGCGGGCGCTCCTGGGGGTGATGTCGGTCCAGTGGGCCTCCACGTACTCCAGGCAGGCCGTGTGCCCGGCCGGGCCGAAGACCTCGTCCCAGCCGGCCGGGACCGCCGCGAACGACGGCCACAGGGCGTGCTGGCCCTCGTCGTTGACCAGGACGCGGTGCTGGGTGTCGGGGTCGTCGAAGGGGTTCGTCATGACAGGTCTCCTCGTTCGGTGTGCTGGTATGCCGTGAGTACGGCCGTGACGGTGGTGCCGATCTGCTCCCGCGCGGCGGGCTGCATCATCTGGGCGTGCGCGCACGCCACGTCGTGGTTCTCGATGGGACCGGTGATGTAGGGGTTCCACAGGGACAGGTCGAAGGTGTCCGCGGGGCGGCCCTCGGCAGCGGTGAAGAACAGTGCCGGGCCGTGGAACACACGGGGCGTGTACCTGCGCATCAGCCGGGCCTGACCGGCGAAGTTGTCGACCATGGCGTCGATCGTGGCCGGTTCCAGCGCTCCGAGAGGGCTCCCGTTCGCACGGAACTGGTCACGTACGTCGCCTGCCTCGACAGGCCCGTCCCCAGCCAGGGCCTCCTGGCCGACGCCCATGTTGGAGAGGAGGGCGCGGAAGACGGTGTCCCGGCTCGCACGGTCCAGGTCGTCCAGCGGGGCGAGCGGGAAGGCGTCCAGGATCGTCAGCAGGGCCACCTCCTCGCCCGCCTCCTGGAGCTGTACGGCGACCTCCTGGACGACATTGCCGCCGAAGGACCAGCCGAAGAGGTGGTACGGGCCGTGTGGCTGGACGGCTCGCAGCTCTGCCACGTACACGGCGGCCATCGCCTCGATGCTGTCCGGGAAGGGCCGGGTGCCGTCGAGGTTCGGGGTCTGGAGCCCGTAGAGCGGCCGGTCGTTCTCCAGGTGCGGGAGCAACCCGGCGTACGCCCAGGCGAGCCCGCCCGCCGGGTGGACGCAGAACAGTGGGGGCAGGGTGCCCCTGGTGCGGAGCGGCAGCAGGGTGGCCAGCGGGTTGTCCTGGACACCGGCGCCGATGCGTTCCGCCAGTGCGGCGACCGTGGGAGCCTCGAACAGACTGCGGATGCTGACGTCCACCCCGAGTGCGTCACGGATGCGACGGATGAGCCCGGCCGCCAGCAGTGAGTGCCCGCCCAGTTCGAAGAAGTCGTCGTCGATGAGGACGCGTTCGAGCTCCAGCGTCTCGGCGAACAACGTGCACAGCACGTCTTCCCGGGGGTTGCGGGGGCTGCGCCCGTTGCCCGCGTCCGCCCGTGGTGCGGGCAGGGCCGCCCGGTCCAGCTTTCCGTTCGGGGTCAGGGGGATGGCGTCCAGGGCGACCCAGCCGGACGGGACCATGTATGCGGGCAGCCTGGCGGCCGCGTACTCCCGTATCGCGTTGAGCCGGTCGGCCTCGGACCGGGACGCATCCGCGGGGCCCTTGGGGGCGGTCCGGGCCGGTGCGGCAGACCGTTCGGTGAGCACGATGTAGGCGGCGAGCCGCGAACCCCCGGGGCCTTCGCCATGTGCCACCACCGCCGCCTGGGCGGCGTCCGCATGCTCCGTCAGAACAGCGGCGACTCCTTCCGGCTCCACCCGGAAGCCGCGTACCTTGACCTGGCCGTCGGCGCGGCCGACGAACTCCAGAGCGTCGTCGGACCTCCGAACGGCCCGGTCCCCGGTGCGGTACATCCGTGCGCCCGACGGGCCGTGGGGGTCGGGCACGAACCGGGTCGCCGTCTCCGCGGGCTGCCCCTGATAGCCGAGAGCCAGGCTGTCGCCGGCCAGGTAGAGCTCGCCGGCCACCCCGACCGGAACCGGCCGCAGCCGGTCGTCGAGGAGCCGTACCGAGGTCCCGTCGACCGGGGAGCCGAGCACCGGCCGATCGGCCGCCCGGAGGTCCGCGGTGAGGGTGTCGACCGTCGCCTCGGTGGGGCCGTAGAAGTTCCAGGCCGTGAGCCCCGGCTGCGACCGCAGGTCGTCCCAGAGCGCAGCCGGGACGGCTTCGCCGCCCAGCGCGATCACGGACGGAGCGGGACCGTCCTCGGAGAACAGCCCGGCGTCCAGCAGCTGACGGACGTGTGTCGGCGTGGACTCCAGCACGTCGAACCCGTGGACACGCGCCGCATGGACCAGGGCTTCCGGGTCGCGTCGTGTCAGGTCGTCCAGGACATGGAGCCGGTGTCCGTCGATCATCCACAGCACCGGGTCCCACGCGGCGTCGAAGGACAGGGCGGCCGTCAGCGCGATGTTGAGCTGCGGCTTTCCGGCCGCCCGTACGGCGGGTGCGAAGACACGACGGCGGTGGTGTTCGAGGAGCCGGGCGAGGGACCCGTGGCCGACCAGAACCCCCTTGGGACGGCCGGTGGAACCCGAGGTGTGCAGAAGGTAGGCCGGCTCACCGGGGCCCGGTCGTTTCTGCTCCCGCACAGGCGCGGGGCCGTCGGAAAGCGTGGCGGCGCACTCGGGGGAGTAGAGATTCAGCCGACGCCCATGGCCCCGGGCCAGGTCGTGCGTGCCGTCGGCCGTGAGCACGGTGTGCGGATGGGCGTCGGCCAGTACCGCGTCGATCCTGCCCTGCGGGAGGGAGCCGTCGACCGGTACGTAGACGGCTCCTGCCTTGAGCACGCCGAGAAGGGCGGCGATGGAGTCGGCGGAGCGCGGCAACAGCACGGCCACCGGATCCCTCTGGCCCGCACCAGCCTGTAGGAGCACTTCGGCGATACGTTCCGAGCGGGCGTCCAGCTCAGTGAACGAGAGGCTGCCGTCCGGGGCGGTCACCGCGATGTCGCCACTGCGCGCCGAGGCCACTGTGGCCGCGAACCGGTCCAGCACCGTCGTGAAAAGCGTGGGGTCGGCCATGGACGGGCCACGGCTCTCGCCGATGGCCAGCAGGCGTCGCTGTTCCTCGGCGCCGACCAGTGGCAGATCGCCGATGGCCGTGCCGGGATCACCTACGGCGTCAGCGAGGAGGAGGGCGAAGCGCTCGGCGATCCGTACGGCCGTATCGGCGTCGAACAGGTCGCGGCTGTACTCCAGCGTTCCGTCCAGGCAGCTCCCGTCCCCGGTGGCCGACGCCCGCTCGGTGAAGGAGAAGGAGAGGTCGAACTTGGCGCCTCCGGTGTCCACCGCCTCCAGCCTGGCCTGGAGGCCGGGCAGGTCCAGGCGCGGCGGCCGGTGGTTGTTGAGGGTCAGCATGACCTGGAAGATGGGGTGGCGAGAGAGCGACCGAGTCGGCCGGACGGCCTCCACCAGCCGTTCGAAGGGCAGTTCCTGGTGGGCGTATGCGGCGAGGTCCGTCTCCCGTACCCGGGACAGCAGCTCCGTGAAGTCCGGGTTGCCGCCGAGGTCTGTCCGCAGAGCGAGCGTGTTGACGAAGAAGCCGACCAGCGGGTCGAGTGCCTCATCCGTCCGCCCGGCGACCGGGGTGCCGATGAGCACATCGCTGTCGCCCCCCATCCGGTGCAGCAGGGCCGCCAGGGCAGCGTGCAGCACCATGAAGGTGCTGCTGGCCGTCGACTTCGCCAGCCGTGCCACACCGGCCATGGTCTCCTCCGGTACACGGACCGCTACCGTCCCTCCGAGACCGCTCGGCGAGGCCGGCCGGGGGCGGTCGGCGGTCAGGGCCGTCTCCTCCGGGGCGGCACTCAGCCGGTCCTCCCAGTAGGCGAGTTGGGCCGACGCGGTGGACGTCGGATCGGTGAAGTCGCCGAGCAGGTCGCGCTGCCACCGGGTGTAGTCCGCGTACTGGACCGGCAGCGGGTTCCAGCTCGGCGCGCGGCCGGCCGTCCGTGCGGCATAGGCGCCGGCCAGGTCCTGAGCGAGCGGACCCATGGACCAGCCGTCCGCCGCGATGTGGTGCACGGTCACCAGCAGGGTGTGCCGGTCCGCCGCACTGCGGAACAGGACCGGCCGCAGGGGCACGTCCCGCTCCAGGTCGAAGGGCTCGGCCGCGGCCTCACGAAGGGCCCCGCCGAGGTGTGTCTCGTCGACCACCGTCACGAGCGGAAGTTCCGGCCGCGCGTCACCGGGTGCGAGGATCCGCTGGCAGGGGCGACCGCCAGCGGGTTCGATGACCGTGCGCAAGCTCTCGTGCCTCGTCAGCACATCACCCAGAGCGCTCCGGAGAGCGTTCTGGTCGAGGGCGCCGGTGAGCCGCACGGTGAATGCCATGTGGTAGGCGGCTGCCCGGGGGTCCAGCTGGTGCAGGAACCAGAGGCGTTCCTGCGCCGGGGAGAGCGGCGGCTGCTCCGTGTGCCGTGTCCGGCGCAGGGCGGGCCGCGCCGAGCCCCCCGCCTTCGCGAGCCGTTCGGTCAGCCCGGCGGGGGTCGTGGACTCGAAGAGTGCCCGAACCGGGAGCTCGACACCGAACGCGGAGCGGATACGACCGACCAGACGCGTCGCCAGCAGGGAATGGCCCCCCAGCTCGAAGAAGTCGTCGTCCGGGGAAACCTGTTCGTGCCCCAGACTCTCCGCGAACAGAGCACAGAGGATCTCCTCCGGGGCCGAGCGCGGTGCCCGCCCCGTCTCCTCCGGACTCCCCGCCGGTGCGGCCGACGGCAGTGCCGAGAAGTCCACCTTCCCGTGCGCGGTCAGCGGAAGGGAGTCCACGGGGACGATCAGCGAGGGGACCATGTGGGCGGGCAGCCGCCGCGCCACGAAGGAGCGCAACTCCCGGGGGGACAGATCTCGATGACCGGCCGGCACCACCCAGCCGACCAACTGTGCCTCTCCCGAGCCGGCGTCGGAGCGGACCGCGACGGCGGACCGCGCGATGTCCTCGTGCGCGTCCAGAGCGGAGGCGACCTCGCCGGTCTCGACCCGGAAACCGCGGATCTTGATCTGCCCGTCGGCCCGGCCGAGGTATTCCAGGCGGCCTTCGACCCGGCGCACCAGGTCCCCGGTCCGGTACATCCGTGAGCCCGGTACTCCGTGGGGATCGGGCAGGAAGCGCTCCGCGGTCGCGGCGGAACGGCCCTCGTAGCCGCGCGCGACGCCCGGGCCCGACACGTACAGCTCACCCGTCACTCCGGGGGCGACCGGCCGCAGCCGCCGGTCCAGGACGCGGGCGCCGGTCACCGGATGGCCGAGGTGGGGCCTCACGCCTGGCAGGACACGGCCCATCACGCTGTCCACGGTGGTCTCCGTGGGCCCGTACAGGTTCCACACAGTGACATCGGACAGGCCCGCCAGCTCCCGCCACAGCGGGGGCGGTATGGCTTCCCCGCCCAGCGCGAGCACCCGTGGCCGAGGGCGACCGGGGGCGAACAGGCCGCACGCGCGGAGCTGTTCGAGATAGGAGGGAGTGGTCTCCACGACGTCGATCGCGCGTTCGTGGAGCAGAGCGGTAAGGGCCTCGGGGTCGCGTCGCGTCGTGTCGTCCACGAGATGCAGTTCATGGCCCGCGATCATCCACAGCAGGGGGTCCAGGGAGGCGTCGAACGTCATCGCGGCCGTGTGGGCCACCCGCAGGGGCAGTCCGTTGTTGGCTGCCTCCGCCGGGCCCATGAGCCGGTCGCGGTGATGGGCCAACAGCGCGGCCAGCGAGTGGTGTTCGACCACGACGCCCTTGGGCAGCCCGGTCGACCCGGAGGTGTACAGCACGTATGCGGCGTCCCGGCCGCGCGGCGGCGCGGGCAGACCTGCCGCAGGAAGGGCGGCCTCCTGCCCGGCTCCGTCGAGCAGGACGACGTCGACCGTGTCCGGGAGAACCGCGCTGGTCGCGGAGGTGGCGAGCACCAGGCGCGGGGCGGCCGTGTCGATAACCAGCTCGGAACGGGCCGCGGGCTGAGCCGTGTCCAGCGGTACGTACACGGCGCCGGCCCGCAGGATCCCCAGCAGTGCCACGACGGCGAGGGAGGTCCGCGGCAGCGCCACCGCCACCCGGTCACCGGGTCCCACTCCGCGGTCCACGAGGGAGGCGGCCAGCCGATCGGTGCGCAGGCGCAGTTCACCGAAGGTGAGACGGCTGTCGTCGGCGACGACAGCGGTCCGGTCCGGCTGGACGGCCGCGCGCGTTGCCAGGACGTCCAGCACCGTCCAGTCTCCGCCGACCGCCACTGTGGTCGCGCTGAGCGGCCTTGTCGTGGTGCGCGGCAGCTCGTCCAGTGCTGCGGCGCGCTGTGCCGGGGTGAGGAAGTCGAGGTCCGCCACCGGACGGTCCGGCTCGGAGAGCAGAGCGCTCAGGAGGCGGGTGAAGTGTTCGACGAACCGCTCCGCCGTCGCCTTGTCGAAGAGGTCCTCGTCGTACTCCAGCTCACCCGTGATCCCCTGCGGGCGGCCTTCCTCGTCATGCTGCTCGGACAGGTCCCAGCTGAGGTCGAACTTGGAGCCCGTCCGGCCGACGGACATGGCGCGGCTGACCGAGAGACCGTCCAGGTGCGGGCGGGGCCCGGGTGTGTTGTTGAGGCTCAGCATCACCTGGAACAGCGGATGGCGGGCGAGCGAGCGCGGCGGCGCCAGCTCCTCGACGATCCTTTCGAACGGGATGTCCTGGTGCGCGTAGGCCGCCAGGTCGGACTCCGACACCCGTCCCACGAGCGTACGGAACGACGGCGCGCCGGAGACGTCCGCCCGCAGGACCAGCGTGTTGACGAAGAAGCCGACGAGTTCGCCGAGAGCCTCGTCCGTACGTCCCGCAATCGGGGTGCCGATGGCGATGTCCTCACCCGCGCCCAGCCGCGACATCAGACCGGCGAGCGCGGCGTGCAGCGCCATGAAGGAACTCGCCTCGGACACCCTGGCCAGCTCGACCAGCATCCGGTGGACGTCTGGGGTGATCTGCACGGGCACGGCGCCGCCCCGGCCCGAAGGCCGCTCCGGACGCGGCCGGTCCGCCGGGAAGACCGACTCCTCCGGCAGCCCGGCCAGAGAGTCCGCCCAGGCGGACAGCTGGCGGCGGGCGAGGCTGTCCGGTGCGTCGGGTGCGCCGAGCAGGTCACGCTGCCACAGCGCGAAATCCGCGTACTGCAGGGGCAGCCGGTCCCAGCCGGGCGTTCGCCCGGCACGGCGTGCGCCGTAGGCGGCGGACAGGTCCCGCATGAGCGGTCCCATGGACCATCCGTCGGCGGCGATGTGGTGCAAGGTCACGACAAGGACGTGGTCCTCGGCGTTCACGGAGAACAGCCGGGCGCGCAGCGGGATCTCGCGCTCCAGATCGAAGGGAACGCCGTCCGGGGCCGCCGGCTCACCGGCGGGCATCACGCGCAGCAGCGGACGCGGAATCCGCTGCGGCGGCAGAATGCGTTGGTGGGGGCCCTCCGGGGCGGCCGTCACGACCGTGCGCAGCGCCTCGTGCCGTTCCACGATGTCGCGCAGCGCCAGTTCCAGGGCGTCTCGGTCCAGAGGACCGCGCAGGCGCAGAGCCACCGGCAGATGGTAGGAGGTGCCCGCGTCGCCCAGGCTCTCCAGGAGCCACAGACGCTGCTGCCCGAACGACAGCGGGATCCGCTCGGGGCGTGGGACGAATGCCGCCACCGGACGCCGGGCCGCGCCCGCCTCGCCCAGTGCGGCCACCAGCCCGGCCGGGGTGGGCGCGGCGAAGAGGGCACTGATCGGAATTTCCACGCCGAACTCACCGCGGATCCGGCCGATCAGCAGCATCGCCAGCAAGGAGTGCCCGCCCAAGGTGAAGAAGTCGTCGTCCCGGCCGACCCGAGTCACCCCCAGGCACGCGGCGAACACCGCGCACATCCGGGCCTCCTGAGCGGAGCGCGGTGTGCCGCCGTCGGAGGCGACCGGCACGGCCGGAGGCAGAGCCGCCACGTCGAGCTTCCCGTTGGGGGTGAGAGGAAGCCGCTCCACCGTCGCCCAGGCGGTCGGAACCAACGGTCCGGGCAGCAGAGCGGCGACCGTGTCGCGTGCCTGGGCATGGGCGGGGGCATCGGGACCGGCCACGAGGAAAGCAGCGAGACGTTCGGGTCCGTCGGGCGCGGTCGTCAGAGCGACAGCGGCGTCGTCGACGCCGGGAAGGGAGCGCAGTGCGGCCTCGATCTCCCCGGTCTCCACCCGTACGCCCCGCACCTTGATCTGCCGGTCACTGCGTCCGAGGAACTCCAGGGAACCGTCGGCGTCCCACCGCGCGAGGTCACCGGTGCGATACATCCGTGCCCCCGGAACTCCGAAGGGATCGGGCATGAAGCGCTCCGCGGTGAGCCCTGGCCGCCCCGCGTAACCGCGGGCCAGGCCCTCACCCGCGAGATACAGCTCGCCCACCGACCCGCGCGGCAACGGGTGCAGTGACGGGTCCAGCACGTAGGCCCCGGCTCCGGCCACCGGACGTCCGATCACCGGCGAGCGGCCGGTGATCCTGGCGGTCACGGCGTTGACGGTGGTCTCGGTGGGGCCGTAGAAGTTGAACACCAGCAGGTCGGGATCGGCTGCCAGCTCCTCCCACAGCCCCTCGTCGACCGGTTCGCCGCCCAGGGCGATGACGCGTGGCCGGTGGGTCCCCGAGGCGAGCAGGCCCGCGGTCATCATCTGCCGCAGATAGGTGGGGGTCGTCTCGATCGCGTCGATGCGGTGGTCGACGAGGTACCGCACCAGGGCCTGGGGGTCGCGGCGCACATCGTCCGCGATCACGTGCAGCTCGTGTCCGGCGACCATCCACAGAACCGGGTCCCAGGAGGCGTCGAAGGAGGTCGCGGCGCTCAGGGCCACGCGCAGCCGTCGTTCCAGGGCTTCCTCGGCCAGGTGGTGGGCTTCCCGCCGGTGGTGTTCCAGGAGGTTGCTCAGCGACCGGTGCTCGACGACCACACCCTTGGGCCTGCCGGTGGAACCGGAGGTGTAGATGACGTAGGCGGCGTCGTGGAGCTCGGGCCCGGGGACCCCGACAGGTTCAACCGTGCCGAGCTGGACCGTACCCGGGTCGACACGGGGGATCGAGGCGTGAGGATCGATGGTGTGCGCCGATGACGCGGTCGCCACCAGCGCCACCGGCTGTGAGTCCTCGATCATGAAGGCGAGCCGGTCCACCGGATAGGAGGGGTCCAACGGCAGGTAGGCCGCCCCCGTCCGCATCACGGCGAGTATCGCCACCACCAGGTCGATCGATCGGGGCAGGCCCACCGCGACGCGGGTGCCCGGGCGGGCGCGCCGGGCGCTGAGCTCGGCCGCCAGGGCCTTGACCCGCCGGTTGAGTTCGTCGAAGGTGAGCGTCGCGCCGTCGCAGACGACGGCGGTGCGGTGCGGGGTCTCCCGCGCCTGCCGGTCGAAGAGTTCGGACAGGGGAGCCGGTATCGCCGCGTCATCGCTCGACGGCCGGGCGGCCCCGAGGCCGAGGACCTGGCGCTGTTCGTCCTCGTCGACAGGGCTCAGAGCCCCGATGCTGCGCTCCGGGTCCGCCACGAACGCGTCGAGCACGCGGCAGAGCCGCTCGTGCGGCCCCACCAGGTCCTGTCGGCCGTAGAGCTGCGCGTTGCCCAGCAGGTCGATGTCCAGGCCGCCGTCACCGAAGGAGGCGTGCACCGCCACCGCCAGATCTTCGACCGGGCCGATCGACAGGTTGTGCAGGGTGGCCCGGTGGGCTCCGAAACGCAGGGTGTCGTCGAAGGCGAGGATGTTGACGGACGGCCCGGTCAGCGGAGCCCGGGTTCCGGTCAGCCCCGACTGGTGGCGCAGAGCCTCCGCAGGCCTGCGCTGGTGCCGGAGTACCGACCTCGCCTCAGCGGAGGCCCGCCGGGCCAGATCGCTCACGCGGTCGGAGGGGGAGACGGAGAGCCGCATCGGCAGGATCGAGCTGAGCATGGTGGGCGTGGACCGCGCGGCCGGAGTGCGGCGACCGGTGACGGGCAGGCCGAGCACGACCTCGCCGAGCCCCTTCTCCCGGTGCAGGCACAGCGCCAGCGCCGCCATGACGAACGTCGGCCACCCGGTCCCGGCCCGCTTGGCCGCTGCCTTGAGCCGGTCAGTCTCCACCCGGCTGTAGACGCGCCGCACCGACACCGTCCCGTACGTCTTCCCGTCGCCGGCCCCCGCCGGGGCCTCGGGCGGGTGGGCTCCGGCGAGGTGCGCCGTCCAGAACCGCTCGTCCTCCACGGCCTGTTCGGAGGCCAGGTAGGCGTCCTCCTCCTCGATGATCGTTGCGAGGGAAGCCGCGGGACGGTGCTCGGGCAATGTGCCCGGCGTGAGCGCGAGCGCGGTGTAGACCTCGGCGATCCGGGAGAGAGCCAGGACCGCGGCGTAGCCGTCGAGCGCCACGTGGTGGACCTGCTGGTGAAAGAGGTGGTGCGAGGGAGAGAGACGGTAGAGGGTGACCCGGACCAGAGGGCCCGCCGACAGATCGGCGGGCTCCGCCAGGCAGAGCCGCATGCGCCGTAGAGCCTCGCCGTACGGGTCTTCCTCGTCGGAGAGGTCCACCAACGGCACGGTCAGCGCGGCACGTTCCTCCACCCGCTGGAAGGGAACCCCGTTCAGCTCGCCGAAAGTGCTGCGCAGGGCTTCCATCTCTCTCGCGGTGCGGTTGACGGCCCGGCTCAGGAGCCCGGCGTCGACCGGGCCTTTGATGTCCGCGTACTCAGCGATGTTGTACGAGGGGTCCGACGGGGCGAGCCGTTGCGCGAACCAGACTCCCCGCTGAGCGGCGGTCAGGCGCACGGTGCCCGCCGGAGTTCCGTTGTGGGGTACGTCGGTCACGCGAATTCACCTCGGTGGGGGATGCCTGCGACGTCAGCGCCGGGGCGCGGGTACGGCAGGGCGGAACTTGACGGGAGGGGGAGACGACGGCTGTCGTCGGCGGGGGTGGCCGATGCGCGTCTATACGTGTGTCAGCACGTCGGCTGAGGCACTTGCCGGGCATTGAACTCCTGCGCATCGCGAACGTGAAGCATTCACTTTGATGGGCTGATGCACACAGACCGCCTCCTCGGAGCTGACATCACCCCAAGTGGGCTGTCACACAAGTGATTCGAAGTCACAGCAGCCTCGGATTGCCCAAGTGACGCACGACACGTCGCGGCGGACGCTTTTTGCAGTTCGCTGGCGCGTATGAGCCAAACGCCTGGCGGATATACGCCCACGGCCCATCCGGAAGGCGGTGTCGCACCGAAGAAGGCAGTGTCCGGACGTCTCTCCGGATCTTTTGTTCCCCATCAGAATTGGAGAACCCTGTGAAACTTCCCGTACCCGCTCTGCGCCGGCAGTTCGTAGGAGCCCTGGTCGGTGCCACGCTGCTGGCGGCCGCCCCTGTGGCATCTGCGGCCCCCTCTCCCCAGGCCGTCCCCCGCCAGGCCCAGGCCGTGCCCGGCGAGGCGGCCGCACCTGGACCGGCCGCCTTCTACCGCGGCATACAAGGAGGGAACCTCTGCCTGTTGGCTCGCTGCACGGTCGGCGACTCCGGAACCGGAGGTCACCCCGGCCCCAGTAACACCCAGGGATTCAACCTCTGCCTGCTCGCCTTGTGCACCGTGCGCCCCTGAGCGGCGCCGGGCATGATGAGGGCCCCGAGTCGGTGAAGATGACTCGGGGCCCTGCCCGTTCGAGGTCTCCCTCGCCGTGCTGTGTGCGTCAGCTCTTGGGCATGAGGACGGTGTCGACGATGTGGACGGTGGCGTTGGCGGTGGGGACGTTGCCGCAGACGACCTTCGAGGTGTCGTTGACGGTGTAGTTCTCGCCGGAGCCCTTGGTGGTGAGGGGGGACTTCTGGAGGGTGTCGTAGGTGCCGCTCTCCAGCTGCATGGGGGAGAGCTTCTCGCCGACGACGTGGTAGGTGAGGATGCTGGTGAGCATCTCCTTGTCGGCCAGGACCTTGTCGAGGTCGGCCTTGGGGATCTTGGCGAAGGCGTCGTTGGTCGGCGCGAACACCGTGATGTTCTGGGCGTTGTTGAGGGTGTCGACGAGGCCGGCCTTCTTCACCGCGGTGACCAGGGTGGACAGGTCCGGGTTGTTGGAGGCCGCGGTGGCGACCGGGTCCTGGGCCATGCCGTCGAAGGAGCCCGCACCGTCCTTCGGGACGGAGGCGCAGGCCGGTCCGAACGGACCGTCCGCAGGGGTGCCTTCGGCCGGTGCGCTGGACTTCTCCTCCGCGGGGGCGGAGCTCGCGGCCTTGTCGGCGGTGTCGGACGAACCGCCGCCCCCGCAGGCGCTCAGGGCGAGGGGGAGGACGGTCGCCGCGGTGAGGGCGAGGGCGGCGCGGCGGTAACGGAAGGCAGTCACGGAATATCTCCTGCGTGTTCGGTTGGTAGCACTGCGTGTTCGACGACAGGTAGGAATCGGCACCGTGTCCGGCAGTGCTGACTTCAGTTCAGGTGTCACCCCGGTGCGGGGCGACTCGGGTCAGAGCGCTCGTCCGCGAGGCGGGTCGGGGGCGACGTCCGCAGTGCGGCGGATCGGTTGGGTGGCTCTGATCGTCATGTCTGCTGTTCGGAGCCGCCGCGAAGACGGATTGGTCGGAAGGCAGGAAACTTCATCCGGTCGCACCCTGGCGTCTGATCGTCCGCTCGGAGGTTAGCCCGACCGGGTGTTGTGCAGGCATTGACCAATCCGGCGTCCTGGCGGTGGCGAATACCCGATGTGAGCGGCTGTTAGGAGGAAGCACCGCACACGCCGAGGTTTCCATCGGGGATGGAACCTCACCTGTCTCCCACGGTGGTAAGGCCCGCGGGAGACAGCTGTCGCGGGGCGTCACTCTCCTGGGCGCCCCGCGACAGGCATCCGAGACATGGTGGCGTGCCCCTCGCTTCGCACAGGCCGTTCGTGTTCTCGGCACCGCGGGTTGCCCGGTGCGACGATCCACAGGAATCAGCCGGTTCCGGCGGCTGCCCGCAGCATCAGACCCAGGCCCACGGCGATGACGAGGACTGAGGTGATGACGGGTCCGGTCCGCGCCAGTTTCCTCAGCACGGGGTTGTGGCGGAAGGTCCGGGCCCGGTCATGGCTCTCGATGCGTTCGCGCAGGCGTACGAGGAGGAGTCCGGCGAGGGTGAGGGTGGCGGCCATGCCGAATCCGTAGCCGATGACGAGGAGCACGCCGAAGGCCGTACGCCCCAGGGCGACGGCGCCGAGGAGCACGACGAGGGCGGAGGGGCTGGGGACGAGGCCGCCGGCGATGCCCATGCCGATGAGGCCGGTACGGCTTGTACGTTGAGCGTCCCGAGGAGCCGTCGACGTGTTGGCCGGGTGGTGTTCGTGGTCCGGCGGGGTGAGTGTCGCGACCGCGGGAGTGGCCCGGAGTCCCCCGGCCGGCGTGCTGTCGCGTGCGGAAGCTGGGCTTACGGGTCCGTGGTGGTGAGGGCTGTCGTCCCCGTGGTCGTGATCATGGTGGTGGCCGTGGTCATCGTGGCTGTGGCTGTGGCTGTGGCTGTGGCTGTGGCTGTGACCCGGGCCGTGGTGATGGTGGTTGTGTTGCGGCGTGCCCCGGACTGCTCCCGTGAGGAGCCAGAGGCCGATGCCGGTGACGAGGAGCCCGCTGGCGGCTCCGAGCCACATCAGGACGGTTTCTCCTGCCAGATGGGTGGAGACGGGCAGGGCGAGGCCGAGGACCAGGACGCCGGCGGTGTGCGTCAGGGTGACGGTGGCCCCGACGGTGAGGGCGTCCCGCCTGGTGCCGCGACGGCCCGCGAGGTAGGCGGCCATGATGGTCTTGCCGTGGCCGGGCATTGCCGCGTGGGATGCTCCGAGGACGAGCGCCAGGAACAGAGCCAGCAGCCCCACGGGCAGGGTGATCTCCCGGGCGCCGACGAGCGAGTCGAAGGCCCCGGTGACCTTTGCGAGCACCCCGCCGATCACACCCGCGCCGGGGAGGTCCGCCACCACCGCCGGGACGGCCGCATGGCCCTGACCGGGCTCACTGCGCAGGGTCGCCGAGCGCTGGTCGAGTGGGGAGGCGAGGGGATCCGCCGGGTACTGGCGCAGCTCGCGGGTGGTGGAGGTCGCCGGTACATCGGTCCGGGTGATCCTGACGCCCTGGCCGGTAGCGGTCATCTCGTGCCAGCCGACGCGCCTGGTGTCGTAGTCCGTTTCGGCCCGGATACCGGCGCGCTCGGTGAGGTCGGCCGGGCTGGTCAGTGAGCAGGTGAGGCGGCTGGTCCTGAGACCGGCCTCCCCGTTCTCGTAGACCAGGGTGGCCGAGGACCGCCTCCACTCCGCCTGGGTACCTCCCACGCTCAGGTGGAGCTGCCCGCTCAGGTCCGAGCAGGTCTTCTCGGCGTGGACGCGCGATTCGTCGTCGCTGACCTTGCCGTCGTGATCGGTGTCGATGGCGGAGCGTTCCTGGAGGGCCGAGATCTCCGCATGGTCGACCACGACGTGGGCGTCGATCCGGTCGGTCCGAAGGACGAGTCCGGTGTGGTAGTTGACGCTGAAGTTGCCCAAAGGGTGGGCGGTGGCGGCGGGCGCGGACGCCACGTTCGCGACGGCGACGAGGGCGCCCGCGGCCAGGGTGGTGAGGGTTCGGCGCAGGGTGTTGTTCATGGAGTGTCGATTCGCTGGAGCAGGTCGCGGGCGGCGCGGGCGTGCAGGGGGTGGAAGCCCGGCTCGCGCAGCGCCTCGGTCAGATCGCGGCGGGCCGCTGCCGGGTCGCCGAGGGCGTGGTGGATGGCGGCGCGGTGGTAGCGGAAGATCGCGCTGCGGGTGCCCTGGGCCAGGGACTTGTCCGCTTGGACGAGGGCCTCGGTATCCCGGCCGGCTCGGTGCAGGGCCCAGGCGTACGCGTCGTGGACGGCGACGAAGGGGCGGTTGCGGAGGGTCCCTTCGGCCAGGGCCACAGCGCGTCGCGGGTTGCCGTGATCGGCTTCGAAGAGGATCGCGTCGGTGTCCGCCGGGTCGCCGGCGGCTTCCCGGATACGGTCCTGAGCGCGCAGCAGGTCGTAGTTCTCCGCCGCCCGTTCGCGGTGCCCCAGGGCCTGCTCCAGTTCGCCCAGGCCCAACAGGTAGTGCGGGAGGGGCGCGATCGCGATGGCCGCCTTGTAGTCGGCGACGGCCTTGGTGGTGTCGCCCAGGGCCAGGTAGGCGCGGGCACGGGTCTCCAGGAGGGCCGAATCCGTCGGGGCGGTTCTGAGGGCGTTCTGCGTCCTGGCCAGGGCTTCGCGGGGGTTCGCGTCCTGGAGGTCGAGCCCCGCCAGAACACTGTGGGCGAAAGCCTTGTCGGCCGGGGTGGCCGCTGCCGCCAGTGACCGTTGCATCAGGGCGCGGGCACGGGTGGTGTTTCCCTTGAGCTCGAAGGCGTAGGAGGCGCGAGCGAGGGAGGCGGCGTCCGGACGGAGATCCGTCATCTTCTGGACGGCCTCGTCGGCCTCGTCGTAGTGGCCGAGCTGGGTATGGGCGTCGGCGAGGACTCCGTAGGCGGAGGAGCTGTAGGGCCCGCTGGTGGTGGCCTTGCGGGCCCAGCGCAGCGCGGTGGGGAAGTCGTGGCGGGCCGCTGCCAGGGCGCCCATGGCGGTCTCCGCGTCCGTGTTGCCCTCGCCCTGCACGGAGAGAGAAGTCCGTAGGGCCTTCTCGGCCCGGTCGTAGGTGGCCGGGTCAGCGGTGCTGCGCGCCTGCTGGACGTAGGCCATCCCCAGGGCGGCCCAGCCGCCGGGATCCTTCGGGAGCCGGGCCACCCGGGCCTGGAGCGCTTCGATCGACCCGCGGGGCGCCTCGTCCGTCCGACCGTGGCCGGTACGAGGCGCGGTGTTCGCGCCGGGGGTCAGCATGACCGCGCCGGCGGCGAACATCGTCGCGCCCAGGGCCATGGTGATCACGATGTTCCACAGCCGTCGGCTTCCACGCGACGGGGCAGGCGGCGGAGTGGACGTGGGTGTGTTGTGGTCCGGGTGCACGAGAGGTCCTCCCCCTGGTTCGGCGATGCCCGGGCCGTGGCGGTGCTCCACGGCCCGGACACCTTCGTTGCCTCGATCCGTGTTCTGCTGGGGCCGGTTCAGCTCTCCTTGCGGCGGCGGCGAAGGCGGAAGCCGCCGACTCCGAGGAGGAGCGCGCCGGCCCCGGCGAGCGCCGCCGCTCGGGTGGGCTGGACGGCGGTGCTCGCCGCGGTGTTCTCCGTAGCGGTCTGCTCGGCACTGCGGCCGGTCGCGCCGGGGCCGCGGTTCACGTTCTTCGTGTGGGGGAGTGCGACGTAGGGGAACGAGGTGCCGAAGGGGACCTCGTTGGTGTCCACCTTGTCGCCGTCCGCGAGCGCCGGGACGAGAACGCCGGTCTGGGCGGCGCCTTCGACGGCCTGAAGCGAGATGTCGATGACGTCGTCGGCGAGGCGGCGCCCGTTCGGGAAGCCGGCCAGGTCGCCCGCGAGGACACCGAGCCGCTGGGGCTTGGCGGTGGGCGGCACCGCCATGTTCAGGCGCAGCTCCTCCGCCGGGACGATCTTCCTGAGCACCGCGTCCTTGTTGAGGCGGTGGGCGTTCAGGTCGGCCTTGATCGGACCACAGACCTTGCAGATGCCCGTCAGGTAGATCTCGGCGAGGTCGTTGCGGGGCGTCTTGGGGGCCGGGACGCCGTAGACCTGCTGGATGAGCTTGGGCAGGATCGGGTCGTACACCTTGTCGACGACCGGCTGAACGGTGCGGTCCTGGCTGGGGTTGAGGGTGTTGAACGCGTCCTTGAACTTCAGCGGGACGACGACCTCGTTGACCAGCGGGTTCCCCAGGCGGGACACCTGCTTCCACTGCTTGTTGACCTTCGCGTCACGAGAGTCGTTGACGGTGACGCCCGCACGCTCGGTGGTCGACCACACCCCGATAACCGGGTTGCGGGAGGAGTCGCCCCTCAGGGCGAGCTGCTTCTTCGGGACCTGGATGGCGATGGTGTTGACGTTGTAGCCGGCCAGGGTGTCCTGCCCGCGCTCGCTCAGGTCGCCGCCGTAGAGGAGGTCGAAGACACGCAGGTCGGCGAAGAACGGGTCCTCGGCCTGGCCCGCGTACGTCTTGCCGCCGCCCGGCAGACCGAACGTCGCCTGCTTCCGCAGGGCCGCGTAGTCGGGCATCGACGCCTGGCCCGTACGGGACGGCGCGGCCGGGACGCCCCGCAGGACGGTGCGGCTCTTTCCTCCGGTGGTGACGACGAGGTCGTAGACCTGGCGGAAGTTGAGGTCCGGGTCGTTCAGCGAGGTGACCTGCCCGGTGTTGTAGAGGAACTGGTTCGCGTCGTCGCGGTAGCTGCTGCGGAAGCGCCAGCTGTAGGTGACGTCGGCGACGCCGTCACCGGTGTTGTCGATCTTGATGTTGTAGCGCAGGTCGTCGCCGAACGCGTAGAAGTTCGGTCCGCCGTTGGGCTCCTCCATCGGGATCCAGTTCGCCACCATCGTGACGGTGTCGGCCTTGTCGGGGCTGGTGAACGCGTACACGTCGGTGTTGTCCGCTCGCGGGTCCCCGGCGATCAGGGGTGCCTCGCGGTGGCTGGAGGCCGCGCTGAGGCCCGGGGCGAGGGTCATCGCTCCGAGTCCCGCGGCCAGGGTGGTGGTACCGAGGACGAGCAGGGACCGGTCCAGGACGCGCCGTGAGCGGGGCTTTGACTGAGAATCCTTCACGCTGTTCCTTCTGTCTGCTGTTCCCCGCCCGGCATGTGTGAGGGCATACGCAAGCGAGGGTGGGCGGATGAGTGGTGTGGCGTTTCGGAGCAGTGGCGGGAAGGCTCGCCCTGACCGGGTGACGGGAATGGGGCGGATCAACGGAGTGATCCGTGACCTGGTCCCTCGTCGAAGATCTGCGCGTGGGAGGGCCGCGCATGGAGGAATGACGCGTCAAAGAGCCGCGCAGCCGTAGACAAGCACGTCGAAAGCACCTCCCGCGCACACTCGGGCCCGATCCGCGGGGCAGCCGAGCGACCCACGGAGGGAGAAAAGGCCGGTGGGACGGGAAATCGGTGCGACGGACATCCCGCGAAAAATTGGGGCGACACAGTCCTGGGCCGCTGGGCCGAAAGGGTTACGACCCCACTATTGCAAGTGATTCGCAAGAGTGGGATCGCGAGAATTCGCTCCGTCGGCGTATCGCGTTCGTCGGATATTCGGAAGCCGAGAGGCGTCCGGTCCGCCGCATGGATGGTCGGAGTGTGCAGCCGCTGCAAGAAGGCGGAGTCCGGAAGGAGCCGCCGTCGGCTTCGCCGGTCTCCGCCCTGCGTTGGTCCCCCCTCCGGCCCGCAAGTGATCGCCGCTCATCCCGGTTCATGACTCCAATGGGGTGACTTTCCGAGCATCTCCCCATCCGCGGATGCCCCGGCTCCGAACCCGTCATGAACCCGCTCACCATTCCGCGGGACGCCACGATTCCCTTGGAGCACCATGCGTACGCGTAGAACCGCCGTAGCCGCCGTCTCGGTCGCCGCAGCCGCCGCCCTGTCCGCTCCGGCCCTGGCATCCGCGGACGGCCGCGACGGACACGACATGAACCACCGAGGGCACAAGGCGCTCACCGCCGTCGGGCTGACCGCGGACCAGCGCCTGGTCGAGTTCACCGTCGACCGGCCCGCCAGGACCACGGACAACGGAAGGGTGTCCGGCCTGCGCGGTGACACCAAGGTCGTCGGCATCGACTTCCGCGTCCAGGACGAGAAGCTCTACGGCGTCGGCGACAGGGGAGGCGTCTACACCCTCAACACGGCCAACGCCAGGGCCACGAAGGTCTCCCAGCTCACGGTCGCCCTCGCAGGCAAGTTCGGCGTCGACTTCAACCCGGCGGCCAACCGGCTCCGCGTGATCAGCAACACGGGGCAGAACCTGCGGCACAACATCGACGACAGCGCCGCCCCTCTGGGCACCACGACCGACGGCACGCTCACCAACCCGATCACGCCGCCCACCACCGCGACAGGCGTCACCGGCGCCGCTTACACCAACAACGACCTCAACGCCGCCACCGCGACGACCCTGTTCGACATCGACACCATGGCCGACCGGGTCTCCCTGCAATCGCCCGCCAACGCCGGCACCCTTGCCCCGACCGGAAACAGACTCACTTCCTGATTCGCCGACGTGCCATCGGACGCACGGATTCGCGTTACGCACCCTCGACAGGCAGTCCCGCAACGAACTCCGAAAGATCGGATCCTTGGGGCGGCGCCTGCCCAGGCAGGAAGCGCTGGTAGTGGTCGGCTACGAGACGATGCAACTCTGCCTCGGCCGAGTGATCACCGCTGAGCTCAAGGGTGACCTGATGCGGCTCACCCGCCATACGCAACGGTCTGGCCAAGGCGTCGAACCCCAAAGCGTACTCGTCGGGCATCTCCCACCATGCCTCTGCGGACGCTCGGTCCGGAAGCACGTACATGTGGTAGTCGTCATCGAAGAGGACCAGGGGGCCTATCGGTGTAGTCACTCGTGGAGTATGTCCCAGCCTCCGCGTCGCAGGCGCGC
This sequence comes from Streptomyces griseus, assembly GCF_900460065.1. Lineage (GTDB taxonomy): Bacteria > Actinomycetota > Actinomycetes > Streptomycetales > Streptomycetaceae > Streptomyces > Streptomyces griseus. The sequence continues at coordinate 412,705 of NZ_UAVD01000029.1, forward strand.
CGTAACACTCTGAACTCTATGTTCACGCGCCAAGTGAGATGACTTCTCAAGCACTTCCGACATACGCCCTAGACAATGGGGTGTGGTTCGGGTGCGGGGTCTCACTCCCATGCGATGGTGCCCGGGGGCTTGCTCGTCACGTCGAGGACGACGCGGTTGACCTCGGCGACCTCGTTGGTGATGCGGGTGGAGATCTTCGCCAGCGTCTCGCCGTCGCCCTGGCCGTCGCGGCCTGCCGGGCCGGCTACTCGATCTACTTCACCAGCCTCGACGCATGGTCCGCCACCTCAAGGCCGCCGAGGACCAGGGCCGGCTGATGAGCAAGCTCACCAGCTATCTCCGGCTCAGCGTTCTCGTGGTCGACGAGGAGTGCTGCCAGCCCCTGGAACGGACCGAGGCCAACCTCGTCTTCCAGGTGGTCTCCAAGCGCTACGAGAAGGGCTCGATCATCCTGACCTCGAACAAGACCTTCGGCAAAGCGCACATGTTCCGGCGAACGTGTGCTAGGCGGCGTCGAAATTCAACAGGTTCTCTCTCGTTAACGCGTCGGCATCAGCTGTCCTCTGGCCCTTCGCCGAGAGCTGTTGTGAGCTCGGACTGAAGTTCAGGGTTGTCTGTGATTGAGATGAGCCGGTGGGCGACGGGCCAGATGCGCCATCCCGAGTCATGGTCGAATGGGGGACGCATGCCGGCGGCGTTGTGCGCCACCTTGGCAACCAGCTCCGCGAGGGTGAACAGCAGGGCCTGCTCCTCGTTCAGCGGGGCGTTTTGATCCAGGCTCCGTCGCCGCAGTCGGTCGAAGACTTCGCGGGCCTGCGGCCACCGCTCCTCGGTCTCGGCCAGCAGCAGAGCATTGTCGACTTCTGAGAAGTCCCCGAGGTTTCGGTTCGCGGCTCGAAGTACGCTGCCAGCCCAGGCCACGGGGGTGGGTTGCTTTTCGAACCGGGAACGTCCCCATGAATACAGTCGCTGGGTGTTCGTCTGATCAGCCATGATTGCTCGCTTCGTCTGGTGGTGGTGCCGGCCAGGGGCTCCCGGCGGAGGGTAGACGTCCGCCAGCTATCCGGCACCGAATTTTGTGCCAATCGGGAGCCGGCCGGCGTCGACGTGATCGGCGAGGTAGATCATGACGCCTTCGGGATCCATGCCGAGGGCCGCAGCGACGAGCTTGGGATCGAGGGTGTTGACCAGGTCGGCGAGTCGAGTACTCCGCAGGGTCCGCGGTGGGACACCGCAGGGGTCCAGGAGGTGGCTGACATGGGCGGTTGAGGCCGGTGCCCGGCCGGTCCTGGTGATCTTGGTGACGATCACGTGGGGGGTGTCGGTGTGCTGGCCCTGACGGTGGGCCAGGCAGTGTTGGAGTGCCGTCCAGCTGGCCGGATCCATGGGCACCGGGTGCGGGCGTCTGCCCATCCGGAGCTACGCCCCAGAACGTTGACCGAGACGCTGTTGCCCTCGTCATCAGCGAGTGAGATGAGCTCCCTCGGGGGCCTGTCGCCCATAGCTGCCCTTTTGTCGGCGAGTACCGAGCGATCCTCGCCCGACCCGAGGGCATCCCTCATCTCATTTCTTGCCAGGAGTTCATGGGGCCCCGTCGGCCCGGCCTGGTCGGATCAGGGCAGCGCGGATGCTGGTGAGCGCCTCGTCGAGGGTGGCGGCGATGTTCTCGTGGCCGGTGAAGCCGTCGTCCTCGGCGGGGTCGACGGTCCAGCCCCAGCCGCTGGAGTCGTGGCCGTCGATGGTGGCAGCGTGGTTGCCCTTGTTGATGGTGATGGCGAGGTTTCCGGCGGGCAGCGTCTTGATGTCGGTACGGGCGGTGTCGCCGAAGGCGTGGTGAATCGCTGCCCGTGCCTCCTGGGCGGTGGTCATGGGGTGTGTCTGCTGGGTGACAGTGAGGACGACGGTGCGGCCGTCCGGGTCGGAGTGGGTGTGCTGGCCGACGGGGGCCGTGCGGGGGCCGACGGGGATCGTGAGGCCGAGGCGCAGGGACCCGGTCGCCGGGCGGCGCGGGCTGGCCGGGTAGAGCTCGAAGACGGTTCCGTCGAGCTGGGTGGCGTAGTGCTCGGGTCCCGGGCCGTGCTGTTCCGTGACGAAGGTGAGGCCGAGTTCGGTGTAGAAGGCCTGGCAGGCGTTGAGGCGGTTCGTGTAGATCACGATGAGGTCGGGGTGCATCCGGTGTCTCCTGGGGCGGTAGCTCTGACGGAGGGGTGCCCCCCCCGGCTGGGTGCCGAGGCGTGCTGGTGGTCTGTGCGACGGGGCACTGGTAGACCGTCTCGCCGCTCCGCCCGCTGGTAATGATCAGTTCCCCGTCGGATTTTGCGTAGATCCTCGTCGGGCAGGCGCACATGCCCCGGAGGGTCCGGCAGGCCTTCGCCCTCTGGGAACCCGAGCTTGCCGGGACCACGTCGGCAAACGGTCCAGCACCGCCAGCCCGTACCTCGCCCGCCACCGGGCATGCGTCGACACCCTGGCCTCCTTCAGCCGGTCCAACTCGTCCACCACGGTCATCGGAACAGCAACACGAACCGCGCCCGGAAAACCGGCCGGCGAGAAGAAGTCAGTGTGGGCCTCGTGGTCCCGGCGGCCCTTTACCGGCTGCCGGCCCGCCGCGACACCCAGCACATCCTCGAGGAGACGGTCTACGTCCTGGCCCCACCGCACGAGCGGTGAGGGAACAACGGCGGGCACAGCGGGCGGGGCCCGACGCGTGATGCGTCGGGCCCCGCCCGCTGTGCCTACGGCGCGAGAGATTCAGACGCGACGGTGACGGCCGTAGTACTCACCCGTCGTACGGTGGAAGTCCGCGTCGCCGACGTGCTTGTCCTTGTCGAACTCCGGGGAGTCCTTGATCTGCTCCTTGGTGAGGTCGACGTAGATCTTCTTGTCGCCGTTGTCGACGCGGCTCACCGTGCCCGCCGGAAGCAGGACGTGCTTGCCGAAGATCCATACGCCGGTGTCGACGACCAGGTACGAGGACGTGACGTCGTCGGAGTGCTTGTCGACCTTGCCGATGCTGCCGTCCGTGGCCTCGACCTTGTAGCCGATCAGGTCGGTACCGACGGTGTGACCGGCGGTCGGCTGGTATCCCCACAGGTTCTCGGACATAGGAAACTCCTTCGTTCGCATGGAAATGCAAGAGGTATTCAAAGCGGTAGGCGGACGGTTGCCGGCGCCGGTCGGTCGTTGTCCGGGCGGGCTTTCCCTTTCCTCATCAACCGCTGACAGCCTCGTGCCCCTCCCTTTCCGCTCCATGTCCCCGAAATGGGTAGTTTTTCCATGGGTTCCGGGGGAACTCGGCGGGCTCGTGCTTTCAGCCCAGCAGCGCCGCGACGGCGATGAGCGCCGGGACCGAGAGCAGGGTGGACAGCAGGATCGAATCCCTGGCGAACCGCTCGGCGACCCCGTAGTGCGAGGTGTGCGTGAAGAGGTTCTGGGCGGCCGGGAGAGCCGCGATCACGACGTTGCGATCGCCCCAGGGCTCTGCCGGCAGCGGGGGCTGGCCCCACCCCCGATCAACCGGACAGCCGGATGGCCAGGAGAACGCCATGTCGGCGACCGTGGGGCTGTCCCGAGCAAGTCGCCCACAGAGAAGGCAGGATCGTGCGTATCGTCACGGCCACCGCCGTCGCCCTGGCCCTCGCCGGCCAAGCCGCCCCGGCCGCCACCGCCCACCAGCCGACCACCGACGGAATCTGGCGCATGGACGGCTACGGCACAGTCCTCTCCATCCGGAACGGAACCTTCCAGGAGTACCAGACCACCGCCGTCAGCTGTCTCCAGGGAGATTCCGCGCAGCGGACCGGCCCCAGCACCTACACCATGGCCGACGGCACTGTCCTCACCGTGCGCACCCAAGGAGGCCGCGACCGCGCGTCCCTGCGGGCGGACGGCTCCGTCGGCGACCGGAACCTGCGCCGGATCCCGGAGTTGCCCGACGCCTGCACGAGTCCGGCCCCCAAGGGGCCGCTCGCTGCCTTTGACGTCTTCTGGCAGTCGTTCGAGGAGAACTACCCTTTCTTTTCTGCCAAGGGCATCGACTGGCACGCCGTACGCGACCAATACCGCCCCCTGGTACAGGCTGGGACGACGAGGGACGAGCTCTACGCCGTCTTCAGCGAGATGGTCAAGCCGCTCCACGATGCCCACGTTGCCGTCCAGGACGGCGATCGCGTCTTCGCGCAGGTTCGCCCCGGCACCGTCCTGCCCACCGGGGAGTTGGACACCAAGGTCAAGAAGTTCATAGTGGCGCGCGACCTCAAGAACGCCCGGAACCTCCAGGACTTCGCCCATGGGCGGATCACCTACGCCGACCTCCCCGGCGGGCAGGGCTATGTGCGGATCTCCGGCTTCGGCGGATACGTGGGCGATGGTGCCCCCTACGCCGCCCAGCTGGCCGAGCTCGACAGGGCGCTGGACACGGTCCTCAGCCAGGAGCGCACTCAGCGCCTGAAGGGTCTGATCATCGACCTGCGGATCAACGGCGGCGGCTCCGACGCCCTGGGAATCCACCTCGCCGAGCGCCTCACCGACACCTCCTACCTCGCCTACTCCAAGCGGGCCCGCAACGACCCCGCCGACCCCACCCGGCACACCCGCCCCCAACCCGCGTATGTCACGCCCGCCCAAGGGCCCCGATACACCGGGCCGGTCGCCGTGCTGACCGGCGGCTCGACCGTCAGCGCGGGGGAGACCTTCACCCAGGCCCTCATGGACCGGCCTGGCAAGACGGTCCGGATCGGGCAGCCCACACAAGGGGTCTTCTCGGACGTCATGTCGCGCAAGTTCCCCAACGGCATGTCGGCCTGGCTTCCGAACGAGGAGTTCCTGACCCGGTCGGGCAGGACCTTCGACGGCACAGGCATTCCGCCGCACCTCAAAGAGCCGGTCTTCACGAAGGAGGAGTTCGACAACGAGAGGGACTCGGCCTTCGACAGAGCTCTGAACGTCCTGCGGACCTACGGCGGTGCCGCGGGCTGACGCAGGACTAGCGGGCCTGGGGACAACCCGCTGGAGATCACGGAAAGTCACCACCACGCTCAGCAGCACCGACCTCTCGCGACAGCTGAATACGAGAGCCCACCAGTACCGAGGCCGGAACAGCCGGGCAGGACTCGGATCGGCGGTAGCCGGTGTCGAAGCGGCCCCGGCGCTCACGCGGGCTGCCGGGCCGTTCGAGGACCGGTCGTACTCCACCCAGGACCAAGCCCGTGGGGCACCGGGCCTGCTCCGCGAACCGCATGACGGTGCGGTCCGCGGAGCAGGCCCGGTGCCCGCAAGCGGACGCCGAGCCGCGCGGCGTCTGCGACGTGATCGACCGTCACAGCACCCTGTCCGTGGACGTCGGCCGGACCGGGAGGATTCGCCGCGAACGACCCGGACGCCCGAGCCCTGGGCGAGGTCTTCGACGGCGAACAGCACAGGCTCGTCGTCCGCCCCGTCTGAGCGGCCGCTCGACCTGCGCCGAACGGCGTGGACCGATTCGGCGGCACACGACGCCGACCGGCCCGTTGCCCGGGGCGGTCGCCCGTCATTCCTCTCGCCGCCCGGCGGCCTGCCACCACCTCGGATTGGCCTCGTACCAGGCCACCGTCTCGGCGATCCCGCGGTCGAGGGGCACCTGCGGCTCGTAGCCGAGCTGCTCGCGGATCTTGGTGTCGTCCAGCGCGTAGCGGAGGTCGTGGCCCTTGCGGTCCTCGACGTACTCGATCATCGAGGCGTCGGCGCCGCACAGCGCCAGAAGGTGCTCGGCCAGCCGCAGGTTCTCCAGCTCGTCGCCGCTGCCGACGTTGTAGATCTCGCCGGCGCCGCCCTTGGCGAGGACCAGGTGGATGGCGCGGCAGTGGTCGTCGACGTGAATCCACTCACGGCGGTTGCGCCCGTCGCCGTAGACGGGGACCTTGCGGCCCCGCAGCAGATTCGTCACGAACCGCGGGACGAGCTTCTCGGGGTGCTGGTAGGGCCCGTAGTTGTTCGAGCAGCGAGTGATGGACACGTCCAGACCGTGGGTGCGCCAGTAGCTGCGGGCGATCAGGTCGGCGCTGGCCTTCGACGCGGCGTACGGGGAGTTCGGCAGGAGAGGCCGCTCCTCGGTCCAGGAGCCCTGCTCGATCGAACCGTAGACCTCGTCGGTGGAGATGTGCAGGACCCGCTCGACCCGGCTCAGGGAGGCGGCCTCCAGCAGCACCTGGGTGCCCAGCGCGTTGGTACGGACGAACTCCCGGCCGCCGGCGACGGAGCGGTCCACGTGGGACTCGGCGGCGAAGTGGACGATCGCGTCGTGGCCCGGCAGCAGTTCGCGCAGCAGAGCCCCGTCGCAGACGTCTCCCCGGACGAACTCCAGCCGGTCGTGGTGTGCCGGCAGGTTCCCCCGGTCGCCCGCGTAGGTCAGTTTGTCGAGCACGGTGATCCGGGTGTCCGGGGCCGCGCCGTAACGGCCCGCCAGAAGTGACCGCGCATAGTGGGAACCGATGAACCCGGCCCCGCCGGTGACCAGGATTCTCACGGTGTGGCCCCCCGCAGCACGCTCGGGCGGGGAGTGCGCTCCGGGTCGACCGTACCGCCGGCCCGGCCGTGTGGGGTGTGGGGCAACATGATGGTCGTCCTCCAGAAGGAGTGTCCGGTTCGTGCGTCGCGCGGGAATCCGCCGCGGCCGCTCAGCCAGCCGCGGCGATGTCCATCACGTACTGGCCGTACGGAGAGCGGGCGAGCTGGGCCCCCAGCCGGTGGCATGCCTCCCGGTCGATGTAGCCCATGCGCCAGGCGATCTCCTCGACGCAGGCGATGCGGACACCCTGACGGTGTTCCAGCAGTTGCACGTACTGGCCCGCGTCGATGAGCGCGTCGTGGGTTCCGGTGTCCAGCCAGACGAAGCCGCGGCCCAGTTGCACGAGTGCGGCCTTGCCCCGCTCCAGGTATCGCCGGTTCACGTCGGTGATCTCCAGTTCGCCGCGCTCCGACGGCCGGAGCGACCTGGCGATCTCCACGACGTCGTTGTCGTAGAAGTACAGCCCGGTGATGGCCAGGTTGGACCGCGGCCGCGCCGGTTTCTCCTCCAGGGCGGTGAGGTTGCCGGCGCCGTCGACCTCACCGACCCCGTAGCGCTCCGGATCGCGGACCGGATAGCCGAAGAGCACCGCGCCGTCGAGGTCCAGGGCGACCCTGCGCAGGATGTCGGAGAAGCCGGGACCATGGAAGAGGTTGTCACCGAGGACCAGGGCCACCGCGTCGTCGCCGATGTGGTCCTCGGACACCAGGAAGGCGTCCGCCAGTCCGCGCGGCTTGTCCTGTTCCGCGTAGCTGAGGTCGAGCCCGAGGTCCGATCCGTCGCCGAGCAGTCGCCGGAACCCCTGCAGACCGTCGGGCGCGGCGACGATCTGGATATCGGTGATCCCCGCGAGCATCAGCACCGACAGCGGATAGTAGATCATCGGTTTGTCGTAGACCGGCAGAAGCTGTTTGGACACTCCGAAAGTGATCGGCTGCAGCCTCGTACCGTGACCCCCGGCCAGGATGATTCCCTTCACGTCAGCGCCTCCGTGCGTGAGAGTGCGATTCCGGGGCGAACGGAATCGAAGGGGAAGACAGAATTCCGCCGGGTCGGACCTATGTCATCGAGGTTCCCCCGGGACGGGAGGAAAGCAGTCGTGGGTTGTCCGACGGAAAGTTGACTGTGTCGATGGTCCATGACGCCGGGCGCCGCGACATCTCCGGTATTGCTGTGCAGGGCACTCCGCCGGTCATGCGTGGGAACGTCGAATGTTCGACCGGCCCGATATTCGCCTGAGCGAGGAACATGGATATCAGGAACCTCGTGGAGCCACCGAGCACCGACGGACTTGCCTGGTCCGCGATGTGCAGTACGCCTTCCTTGTCCGGCGAGTTCCGGCGGGTGCCGGGCGCTCTGGCGGGGCAAGCCCTCTCGGCGCCCTGTAGCGCCCACGGACCACGGGGTCCCGTCAGTCGGGGGGCGCGTCCGCGAGGTCGGCGATCAGGTCGGCGAGCCCGGCGTCCAGCGGGGTCAGCGGGCGCCAGCCCGTCGCGGTGCGAAACCGCGTGGAGTTCGCCACGGTGCTCCTGAGGTCCGTCGGAAGCGCGTGTGCCGGTGGCGGGACGGCGGTCACGGGCACCGGAGGGCGTCCGGTCCGGGCCGCGACACCGTCGGCGATCGACCGGAAGACCCGGCCCAGCGGCTCGCCCTGCCCGGTTCCGAGGACCCAGTGCCGGCCGGTGACCGCCTCGGGGTGGTCCAGGGCGGCAAGGAACGCCCGTGCGGTGTCGTCGACATGGAGCAGATCGCGCAGCACCGAGCCGTCGTGCCACATGGTCAGCGGCTCCCCGGCCAGTGCCCGCCGTACCATCGCCGCCAGCACCCCCCGGTCCTTCCGCCCGGCGGGTGCGCCGCGCCCGTAGACCGTAGGCAGCCGGAGGGACGCGCCGCGTACCGTGCCCTGCGCGGCGGCGGCCAGCAGTTCGCGCTCCGCCGCCTGCTTCTGACGGTCGTACGGGCTGGTCGGGGCGTCCGGCGCGGATTCGTCGACCGGGATCGGGGCGCCGGGACCGGCCTGCGACGTCGAGCCGGCGAACAGGACGAGCGCGGCGGCACCGCGCGCGTGCCCGCGCTCCAGCAACGCTTCGAGCAGCGCGCTCATCACCCCCGCGTTGGCCCGGCCCAGCGCCTCGTCCGACGCGCCCTCGCCGCGCCACCCCGCACCATGACTGACGAGGTGGACGATCGCGTCTGATCCGGCGACGGCGGCCCGGAGAACGTCCCGGTCCGTCAGGTCACCCGTGCACCGCTCGACGTCGGCACGCGCGCCCCGCGGTACCGCGACCGGTCCCCGGGCCACCGTGCGCAGCCGGACGGGGCGCCGCGACAGCGCCGCCACGACCACGGACCCGACGAAGCCCGACGCCCCGAGCACGGTGACGAGCGGGGGGCGGCCCGGCACATCGGCGCCGGTCACGCCGCGTCGCCCCGCTGACCGGTTCGGCGCCCCGTCGTGCGGCCGGCCGTCGGGGGTTCGTCCGGTCGCCGGTAGACGGCCTGCCAGTAGTAACTCCACGGGACGGCCCTGCCGTCGCCGACGGTCTCCCAGCGTGGGCCCGGCCGGTAGGACGAGAGGAACTTGGGTGCCAGAGCCGCGACCGCACGGCTGTCGTGGATGTCGAGGAGGTCCCGCAGCAGCCCGGTCGCCAGGGCCATCCGCACGACCTCGTCGCCCTGCGCGTGGTTGTCCAGTTCCTTCTCCAGGTATTTGCCGACCGGGTTGTTCACGTAGAGCGCGGAGCACCGCCGGTCGATCAGAGCGAGGTAGTTGCGCACCGTCTCCGGTGGCATCTCGGCGAACGAGTCGACGTTCAGGCACAGGTCGAAGCGGGCGGTTCCGAGCGCCCGGTCCAGGTCGTCCGTGGTGTCGACCGACACGAACCTCACGCGGGAGAAGGCCTCGGTGTCCAGGACGGTGCGCAGGTACTCCCTCGACAGCGCGAGGGCACGTCCCAGATCGATGATCCAGTATTCCTCGACCCGGTGGTTGGAGAGGATCGCGTGGCAGGTCCGCCCGTAGCCGGCGCCGATCTCCAGGACGCGCGCGCCGTCGGGTTCGACGTACCGGCTGATGAACTCCAACTCGTGGACCGCGAGCAGGTAGTCCATGCAGACGCTGTCACCGTCGTGGGTCACGGAGATGGGTGACCCGGTCTCGCGATGACGGATCCTGCGCAGACGCCCGCGGTTCTCCGGGGTGAGACGCGAGGCGAGTTCGAAGATCAGCGCCTTGAGATAGCGGACCCCGTTGACCTGCGGATCCCACAGTGCGAGCTTGAAGTTCACCGGATCCGATTTGAACGAGGCCAGCTTGGCCACGCCCTCCTCGGTGACCTTGACGGAGTTGTTGTAATTCCACAGCGGGCTCGGGCTGTATCGGTCATCCATGGGCTGCGACGTTAGGCGGCCCCGCCGACCGGCGGCTTCCTCGAAAATGCGGTGTCCGATCCGATCTCCACGCCGGGTCGAGGCCGTTGCGAGAGATGACCGGGACCGTGACTCCGGTCTTCCGGCACGTCCGTGCGGCGCGCCGCGGGGGCCCTGCCGAGCCGCCCGGGACACGACCGCGCCCGCCGGGAGTCCTTGACGATGCCTCGGATTTCTCGCAGCGTGCGCTTTCCGGCCGGAGTATGGGAACGAGAGATTCCCCATGCTAGCTTCGGGAGTTATGGCAGTGAAATCGAAGACAGGAGACCGGGGAATGTGGAGGAGCGGGCGCCCGGAAGTGTACACGTACGATTCGGCCGCATTTGATTTCGGTGCGGCGGTCGAGTCGATTTACAAGTCCGATGCGCTGGACGGACTGCGACCGTACCGGCCCATGGAACGGCTCACCTGGAAGACCGACCAGTCCACCGACTTCCACGCCGCCTTCTACCAGCAGTTCGACACGAAGATACGGTCGCTGTACCGCTCCTTCGTGAAGACGCTCGCACCGGAAGTGCTCGGTACGGATGAATACTGCTTCCAGCGCGTTCCGACTTTCCGGATTCATTTCCCGGGGAACGTCGCCGTAGGAGAGTTCCACACGGACGGTGACTACAACCACCGTGACGGCGAGGTCAACTTCTGGCTACCGCTCACGCGCGCCTGGGGAACCAACTCCGTCTGGGTGGAGCAGGAGAAGGGGGCGAACGACTACGCCCCGGCCGAGCTCGACGTGGGCCAGGTGCTGGTCTTCGACGCGGTGAACTGGCACCACGGGAACAAGGTCAACGAGACGGGTTCGACTCGGGTCAGCTTCGACTTCCGGTGCATCCGGCTCTCCGACTACAGCGCTTCGGGGCTGCGCACGGTGGACGCCGGAAGGGGCCTGTGGATCGGGGAGTACTTCGATGTCTTCTGACCGCGCCGACGCCGCCCCCACCAGGAGAACCGGGGTGGCACCGGGCCGCGGAGACCCGGGCGCCCGGCCCGAGGAGGTCGTGGACTGGCTCGCCTCCCGTGCGCGGGCCAACCGCTTCCGGGTCGAGCGCATCGCCTTCGACCGTCTCCGCGGGTGGTCGTTCGCCCCGGACACCGGCGATCTGGTGCACGACAGCGGTCGGTTCTTCTCCATCGGGGGCATCGAGGCCGAGACGGCCGACGGTGCGCACCCGGTCTGGCGCCAGCCCATCATCGACCAGCCCGAGGTGGGCATCCTGGGGATCCTCGCCAAGGACTTCGGGGGCGTACGCCACTATCTGATGCAGGCGAAGATGGAGCCGGGCAACCCCCGCGCCGTCCAGCTCTCCCCGACCGTGCAGGCGACGCACAGCAACTACACGGGTGTCCACAAAGGGGCCCCCGTCGCCTATCTCGACTACTTCACCGATCCGTCCCGGGCGCACCCGGTCGCCGACGTCCTCCAGTCGGAGCACGGCGAGTGGTTCCACCGGAAATTCAACCGGAACGTGATCGTCCTGGTCGACGAGGAGGTGCCGGCCGGCGAGAACTTCCGCTGGCTGACCCTCGACACCATCGCCGCCCTGCTGCACCACGACAACCTCGTCAACATGGACAGCCGCACGGTGCTCTCCTGCCTCCCCCCGGCGCCCGAAGGATCCGGCGACCCGGCTCCTGTGCGCAGCGTCGAGGACTGGCTGGCCGCCGAGCGGGCCCGCCTTCAGCGGCGGGTGCGGCGCATCGCTCTGCGCGACACCGAGGGATGGGTGCGCACGGCGGATTCGATCCGCCGGGTGCCGGACCGCGGCTTCCGTGTCGTCGCGGTCGCCGTCGAGGCGGGCAACCGCGAAGTGCCCCAGTGGACGCAGCCGCTGTTCGAACCCCTGTTGCCGGGCCTGCACGCCTTCGTGACCCGGCGGTTCTCCGGAGTGCCGCATCTGCTGGTCAGGATCGGCGCCGAGATCGGTCTCGCACAGGGCGCGGAACTGGCTCCGACGGTGAGTTGCGTCCCGGAGTACCACCGAGACCGGCCCCCGGGCCGGCGTCCCCCGTTCCTCACCACCGTCGAGACCGCCCCGCCGGGCCGCATCCGCTATACGGCGGTCCATTCGGAGGAGGGCGGCCGGTTCCTGAACGCCGTGAGCCGCTACGCCATCGTGGAGGCCGACGAGACGCCGGCACCGCCCAGGCCGCCGTCCGGTTACCGCTGGGTGACACCCGGGCAGCTCTCGGCGGTCGCACGCCGGGGCGGCCGGGTGAACGTGCAAGCCCGCACCCTGCTGTCGGTGTTGAGCACCGGAGCTGTCCGGCTCTGAGTTCTCCGCGGGGCGCATTCTGCGAGAAGTCCGCGAGCACGGTGGGGTGTCACCGTGGTCCCATGCGCGAACGGTCCGGGAATCCGGCACCGCCCCCTTCCGCCACGGAGAGGGAGCGGCCTTCGGGAGCCCTGCGCCCGGACCGGCCGGAACGACGATGGAGGAGAGCTGTGCCGATGGGGGCTCTGAACGTCACCGCGCGACCCGACCTGGCCGCCCCGGTCACCGAGGCGGGAAGCACACTGCTCGCCCTGGTCGGCGAGCAGACACCGGCGCTCCGCGCCGACGCCGACGAGCGGGACCGCACCGGGACGTTCCCGGACAAGGTCTTCGAGCACTTCGGAACCAGCGGGGTGCTCGGCGGCACGGTCCCCGCGGAGCTCGGCGGGCTCGGTGTCGGCTCCCTCCACGACATCGCCCTGGTCCTGGAGGAGGTGGCACGGGCCGACGCGTCCGCCGCGCTCGCCCTGCACGTCCAGTTCAGCCGGGGCCTGACCCTGACGTACGAGTGGAGACACGGCAAACCCGAGGCGGCGGCGCTCGCGGAGAGGATGCTGCGGGCCATGGCGACCGGCACCGCGCGGGTCTGCGGCGCGGTCAAGGACCATCCGAGCGCGGTGACACGGCTGGAGCCGGACGGCACGGGGGGCTGGCTGCTGACCGGGCAGAAGACCCTGGTGAGCATGGCACCGGTGGCCACCCACTTCTTCGCCTACGCCCTGGTCGAGTCGGAGGGCCGTACCTGCCTCGCGGCTCCGCTGATCGCCCGCGGCACCCCCGGTCTGACCGTCCTCGACACCTGGGACGGCCTCGGGATGCGCTCCTCGGGAACGTGGGACATCCGCTTCGACCGGTGCCGCGTGCCGGATGCCGACGTACTGGTGCGGGGCCCGGTCGGGGAGCGCGGCGACGCGGCGCTCGCGGGACAGACCGTCAGCTCGATCACCATGCTCGGCATCTATCTCGGTATCGCCCGCGCGGCCCGCGACGCCGCCGTGGAGTGGCAGCGGGGACGCTCCGGCGCGCCCGCCGCGGTCCGCGTGCTCGTCGCCGATGTCGAGGCACGCCTGTACGCGGCGCGTGCGACCACCGCCGCGGCGCTGGCCGAGGCCGACGCGCTGACCGCGGAAGCACCCGATCCGGCCGTGCGCGGTCCGCGGATGATGACCCCGTTCCAGTGCGCGAAGCTGACGCTCAACCGGCTCGCGCTCGACATCGTCAACGACTGCCTCACGATCGTCGGTGGAGCGTCCTACGCCGGGGCGTCGAGCCTGTCCCGGCTCTACCGGGACGTCCGGGCCGGGTGGTTCATGCAGCCCTATACCTACCCCGACGCCGTCGACTACCTCAGCGCGCGGGCCCTGCGCATCGACCATGACGACGACTACATGAGCACCCGAGCCGCCCGCTTCGCCGGGCGCGGTTGACTCACGGAGGAGCACGCGGATGACAACGAGGGTGTGGGACTACCTTTCCGAATACGAGAACGAGCGCGACGATCTGCTCGACGCGGTGGAGACCGTGTTCGGCTCCGGGCAACTCGTGCTGGGCGCGAGCGTCGCCGGGTTCGAGGCGGAGTTCGCCGGCCGGCACGGACTGGACCACTGCGTCGGGGTCGACAACGGCACGAACGCCGTCGCGCTCGGGCTCGAGGCGCTCGGAGTCGGACCGGGCGACGAGGTCATCACGGTCTCCAACACGGCTGCCCCGACCGTGGTCGCGATCGACGCGGTCGGGGCGACCCCCGTCTTCGTCGACGTGCGCGAGGACGACTTCCTGATGGACACCGACCGGCTCGCGGCGGCCGTCACCGACCGCACCAGGGCGATCGTTCCCGTCCACCTCTACGGCCAGTGCGTCGACATGGACCCGGTGCTGCGCGTCGCCCGCGCCCACGACCTGACCGTACTGGAGGACTGCGCGCAGGCGCACGGGGCCCGCTACCACGGGCGGACGGCCGGGACCATGGGCGCCGCCGCCGCCTTCTCCTTCTACCCGACCAAGGTGCTGGGGGCCTACGGCGACGGCGGTGCGGTGATCACCGACTCCGCGGAGACCGACCGGGCACTGCGGCGCCTGCGCTACTACGGCATGGAGGACGCGTACTACGTGGTGAGTACCCCGGGCCACAACAGCCGCCTCGACGAGGTCCAGGCGGAGATCCTGCGCCGCAAACTGACCCGCCTGGACGCGTACATCGAGGGCCGTCGGCGCGTGGCCCGCCGCTACGAGGAGGCGCTCCGCGACATCGCCGTGGACGGTGGCCTGATGCTGCCCCGGACCCGGCCGGGCAACGAGCACGTGTACTACCTCTACGTGGTGCGCCATCCGCGGCGTGACCTCGTCCTCGAAGAGCTGCGCAGGCGCGACATCTCCCTGAACGTCAGCTACCCGTGGCCCGTCCACACCATGGAAGGGTTCCGCCACCTGGGACAGAGCGAGGGCTCCCTGGCCGTCACCGAGCGGCTCGCGGCCGAGATCTTCTCGCTCCCGATGTACCCCTCCCTGCCCGAGGACCGCCAGGACCACGTGATCGAGTCCCTGCGCGAGGTACTGGCGAAGCTCTGACGACCGGTCGACACCCGCGTTCTCCCTTTTCCCCGCCCACGATGATGGTGGAGGCCCGACGATGACTGACCAGGCCCTTCCGGCCGTGCCGAGCGCGTGCCGGATCTGCGGTGCGGCGACCGAGGAGTTCCTCGACCTCGGCCGCCAGCCCCTGTCCGACGCCTTTCCCGAAGAACCACCGGTCGCCGAGTTCTTCTACGACCTCCGCGTCGCCAGCTGCACCGCGTGTGCCATGGTGCAGCTCGTCGAGGAGGTGCCCAGGGAGCGTATGTTCCACGAGGACTACCCCTACTACTCCTCCGGTTCGGCCGTCATGCGCGAGCACTTCGCCCGCACCGCGGCCGAGTTCCTGGAGGGAGAGCTGGACCGCGAGGACGCGTTCGCCGTCGAGATCGGCTGCAATGACGGGGTGATGCTGCGGCAGATCGGTCGGGCCGGCGTCCGCCACCTGGGCTTCGAGCCGTCCCGCAAGGTCGCCGACGTCGCACGCGGACACGGCGTGCGGGTGCGCGGCGACTTCTTCGAGGAGAAGACCGCCGCCGACGTGCGGCGCACGGAGGGGCCCGCGAACGTGATCTACGCGGCCAACACCCTCTGCCACATCCCCTACATGGAGTCCGTGTTCCGCGGCGTCGACGCGCTGCTCGCCGAGGACGGCGTGTTCGTCTTCGAGGACCCCTACTTCGGGGACGTCGTGGAGAAGACCTCGTTCGACCAGATCTACGACGAGCACTTCTACCTCTTCACCGCGCGCTCCGTGCGCGCGATGGCCGAGCGCTTCGGCTTCGAACTCGTGGACGTCCGACGGCTGCCCGTCCACGGGGGAGAGATCAGGTACACGCTCGCGCGGGCCGGTTCGCGCCGGCCCGCGCCGGCCGTGGACGAGCTCCTCGACCAGGAGGAGACGCGGCGCCTCACGGCGCCCGACGTCCTGCGCCGGTTCGCCGGAGACGTGTCGGCGATCCGGGACGATCTGCTCGCCCTGCTGACCCGGCTCCGCGACGAGGGGCGCACCGTCGTGGCGTACGGCGCGACGGCCAAGAGCGCGACGGTCGCCAACTACTGCGGGCTGGGACCGGATCTCGTCTCCTTCGTCTGCGACACCACACCGGCCAAGCAGGGCCGCCTCACACCCGGCACCCACATCCCGGTGCGCGCCGCGGAGGCGTTCGCCGACCCGTACCCGGACTACGCACTGCTCTTCGCCTGGAACCACGCGGACGAGATCATGGCCAAGGAGACGGGCTTCCGTGAGTCCGGCGGCCACTGGATCCGCTACGTCCCCGGCGTACGCGTCGACTGACACCGGCGAAGGCGCCCGGCCGGAAACACGTCCGGCCGGGCCGCGGTGAGAGGAGAGTGCTGTGGACGCCCGGAAGATGACGATCGAAGGCGCGGTGGAGTTCACCCCGGCCGTCTTCCCCGACGACCGGGGAGACTTCCTGTCCAGCTACCAGGAGTCGGACTTCCGCACGGCGACGGGGACTTCCCTCTTCCCCGTCGCCCAGGCCAGTTTCAGCCGCTCGCGGAGCGGAGTCATGCGCGGCGTGCACTACACGGCGACCCCACCCGGGTGCGAGAAGTACGTGACGTGCCCCCGGGGGAGCGCACTGGACGTCGTCGTCGACCTGCGCGTCGGCTCACCGACCTTCGGGACGTGGGACTCGGTCGTGCTCGACCAGGAGACCCACCGCGCCGTGTACCTGCCCCAGGGCGTGGGACACCTCTTCCTCGCACTGGAGGACGACACGGTCATGTCGTATCTGCTCTCCCGCGAGTACGTCCCCGGGAACGAGCGGGCGATCTCACCGTTCGATCCCCGGCTGGCCCTGCCCGTACCCGGCCCGTCCGATGTGATGATCTCGCGGCGTGACCGCGAGGCGCCGCTGCTCGCCGAGGCGCTGCGCGCGGGGCTGCTGCCCGGTACGAACGCGCGCGCGGCCTCGCGTGGAGCCGCCGGGCCCACGAAGCGCGGCTGAGCGCTGTCCCGCAATTCCCGGCGGGCGCACGGCACCGGCTACGGCACCTCGCCGCGTGGTCGAAGCACCCGAATACCTCCCGTACGCGGGTGCGTCTTGGCCTTGCGATGCACCGCATCTGACGCCGTGCGCTGATCCACCGGGAATCGCGGGACAGCCCTTAGACTCTTCGCGGCGGGCCGCGCACGTGGCGGCCCGGGTCCGGACGGCCGTGGAGGAAAGACCGTGTCCGCGCAGAACGGCGAGGTGGACGAGGACCTGCTGCGTGAGCTGGCACCTCAGGTGCTCGGGGCGCTCATCCGGCGGTACGGCGTCTTCGACACCTGCGAGGACGCCGTCCAGGAGGCCCTGCTCTCCGCCTCGCTCCAGTGGCCGGTCGAGGGGCGGCCGGACCATCCCCGCGGCTGGCTGTACACCGTCGCCTCCCGTCACCTGGTGGACCAGGTACGCGCCGACCACGCCCGGCGCCGCCGTGAGGACCACGTCGCCCTGGCGGTCCCGGCGGCGGAACTGTCCAGCCCCGGAGTCGACAGCGAGCCCCGCACCGACCGGGACGACTCCCTCAAGCTGCTCTTTCTCTGCTGCCATCCGCGACTCTCCGCCTCCAGCCGGATCGCGCTCACGCTGCGCGCCGTGGGCGGCCTGACCACCGCCCAGATCGCCGCCGCCTACCTGGTTCCGGAAGCGACGATGGCCCAGCGCATCAGCCGGGCCAAGCAGACCATCAGGAAGACCGGCACGACCTTCCGCATGCCCGCGGCCGCCGACCGGGCCGAGCGGGTGGAAGCGGTGCTGCACGTGCTGTACCTCATCTTCAACGAGGGGTACACCACGACGGACGGCACCGCCCTGACCGCGCCGGCGCTGTCGGGCGAGGCGATCCGGCTCACCCGGCTGCTGCACCGGCTGCTGCCCTCGGACGCCGAGGTCACCGGTCTGCTGGCGCTCATGCTGCTCACCGACGCGCGGCGCCGTGCGCGGGTGGGCGCCGACGGCAGCCTGGTGCCACTCGCGGAGCAGGACCGCAGCCGGTGGGACCGCGAGCTGATCGCCCAGGGCATCGCCCTGATCAGTGAGGCGCTGCCCCGGGGACGCGTCGGGCCGTACCAACTGCAGGCGGCGATCGCAGCGGTCCACGACGAGGCCGAGCACGTCGCTTCCACCGACTGGCCCCAGATCCTCGCCCTGTACGAACTCCTCGAACAGGCCGCCCCGAACCCAGTGGTCACCCTCAACCGCGCGGTCGCCCTCGCCATGGTGCACGGCCCGAGCGCCGGGCTCGACCTGCTTGCCACGCTGCAGTCCGACCACCGCATGGCCCACCACCACCGGCTGCCTGCCACCCGGGCGCACCTCCTGGAACTGCTCGGGGAGCACCGGGCGGCGGCGGACTGCTACCGCGACGCCGCCCGGCTCACCACGAGCGCACCGGAGCGGCGCCATCTCCTCTCCCGTGCGACGCGCCTGGAGGCGCGGGGCGGCCGGGTGTCCTGACCCTCAGCGCCCGGGGGCGGACACCGAACCCGACGAAGCGCTCCTGGTTCCTGTCGTCACACTGCCGTCGTCGCCCGAAGGGCGGCCCCGCGGGGCAGGCGGCAGTTCGACGACAGGGCCTAGAGGTACTGCGTGTTGGGAGCCAGGCCGCACAGGATGCGGCCGTAGAGCTCCAGGTTGGTGTTCGGGTGCATGATGGCGTGCAGGTTCAGTGTCTGGACATCGCGTTCGATGCGTTGGATGGGCACGTCGGTGTAGATCGACGACGCGCCACTCGCTGTGTTCAGGACGTCGACGGCCTCCTTCGCCCGCTGACACGCCGCGCCCGTGTCGAGCCGGACGCGCGCGCGTTCCTCCAGCGTCCACGGCTCGCCGGACGCGTTCTTGGCGTCCACGAGGTCGGCGATGCGGTACACGTGGAACTCGGTCTCGTCGATCTTGACCGACGCCTCGGCGACCTGGAGGTGGGTCAGCGGGGCCTCTCGCTGGTCGGCGTACTCGGTGTACGTGATCTTCCGGCCGGGCAGCCGCTCGAAGAAGACGTCCCTGGCGCCCTTGGCCAGTCCCAGCGCGGTCGCGCTGACCGTGGCGCACGCCGTCGGCATGATCGGCGCCCGGTGGATGAGGGCGTCGGCGTTGCTGCCGTGCCCGGAGTGCCCCTGGATCAGACCGCCCAGCGGGATGTACCGGGCGTCCGGCACGAAGACGTCCTGGGCGACCGTGCTGACACTGCCCGAACCGCGCAGGCCGGCGGTGTGCCAGTCGTCGACGATCTCCAGCGAGGCCAGCGGAATGAGAGTCATGATCGGCTGATGACTGCCGTCCGGCATCGCGAGCACCGCCGCGTTGGTGTTCCACTTGCTGTGCTTCGCCCCGCTGTTGAACCCCCACCTGCCGTTGACGACGATGCCGCCCTCCGCGGGCACCGCCATCGCCGTCGGACTGATGATGCCGCTCACCAGGTCGTCCGGTGAAGTGAACACCTCGTCCTGCACCGCGTCGGGGAAGAGCCCGGCGACCCACGCGCTGATGGACCACACACCGGCGGTCCACGAGGCGGATCCGTCGCCCCTGGCCAGTTCCGCGAGCACCTCGACCTGCGTCCTCATGTCGGACTCGTAACCGCCGAGCCGGGCGGGCAGCCG
The DNA here is from genome assembly GCF_900460065.1 of Streptomyces griseus. Lineage (GTDB taxonomy): Bacteria > Actinomycetota > Actinomycetes > Streptomycetales > Streptomycetaceae > Streptomyces > Streptomyces griseus. Next base: position 432,137 of record NZ_UAVD01000029.1, read on the forward strand.
GGTGCGCAACAGGCCGGATTCGGCCATCGCCCTGACGGTGTCCTCGTGCAACTCGCGGTTCTCTTCGGCCCAGGGGGCCTTCTCGCGGAGCAGAGGCACCAACTTCGTCGCGCGGGCGACGAGGTCCGCGCGGTTCGGCGCTTGCGCGAGTTCGGTCGTGTCCACAGGTTCTCCTTGGAGTATCGATGGGGGGAGCCCGGTGCGCGTGCCGTGACCGGAGTCCGGTGTTCACCGTCGCAGGGCACCGGTGTGCGGGACATCTCCGGGATTGCGGGGGTGCGGGGGTGCGGGGGAGCGCGTGCGGGGGAGCGGCGGCGGGGTCCGGCGCGTGCGCGGCCCCGCACGCGGCGGACGACGATCGCCGCGTGCGGGGGTGCCCGCCGGCTACGGACTCCCGCTCAGGTCATCGGGCCGGGGGCGCGATGGACATGGGGTGGCGGAAGACGTTCCGCGGGTCGTACTGCTTCTTCACCCGTTGCAGACGCGGGTAGTTGCCCCGGTAGTAGAGCGTCGTCCACGGAACGCCCGAGGTGTTCCACCGCGTGTCCAGCAGATCGACGTCGGGGTAGTTGATGTAGCTTCCGGCGTTGCGCCGGTCGGGCACCGGGACCCCGCCGGTGTCGGCGTAGACGTCGCGGTAGAAGTCGCGCACCCACGTGAGGTGCCGGGCGCCGTCCTCCCCGTCCGCCCAGTTGCCCGTGCTGTAGACGGCTTTGAGGATGGCGTCGCGCTGGGCGGTGGCCGTGGCGTCCGGGGCCGGCGCGTTGACCTGTCCGCCGAACCCGGAGATGCCGAGGTTGGCCGCCGGATTGTCGTACGTCCGGTCCTCCAGGTAGCGCCAGATCGTCGCGATCTGCCGGTCGGAGTAACCGCTGCGCAAGTCACCGGCCTTGTGCTTGTAGCGGCCCGTGGCCTCCAACGGCCAGTTCTGCGGTGTCATCCAGGGGATGACCTGCTCCGTGTCGATGACGGGCGTGACGCCGACACCGGCGGCGACCGCGTCCACATGGGCGTTGAGCCGCCGGCTCGCGTCCGGCAGCGCGTCGTCGATGACCGCCACCATGCCCAGGACGCCGGCCGAGCGGTGGTTGGCGAGCAGCACGCCCCAGATGTCGGTGCTGGGCGTGCCGGGCTCACTGTTCCGCTCGTACCACGTGCAGTAGTTGCGCAGCAGGGTGCTGAAGGCCGCTTCGGTCATGGACTCCCACGGCCACATGATCGTTCGGCGGCGCCCGTCGCCCGGCGCCTTGGGCAGCAGGGCGGTGGGGTCGCTCGATGTCACGCCCGGTGTACGGAGCCAGAACCGGGTGATGACGCCGAGATTGCCGCCCCCGCCGCCCGCGTGCGCCCACCACAGGTCCCGGTGGGGATCGCCCTCGTCCCGGGTGGCCACCACGGCGCGGGCCTTGCCCTTGCCGTCGACGACCACGACCTCCACCGCGTAGAGGTGGTCGGAGACGAGGCCGTGCCGGCGTGACAGGTGCCCGTAGCCGCCGCCGGTGATGTGCCCGCCGGCCGCCACGTCCAGGCAGGCGCCGCCGGGTATCGTCACGCCCCAGTTCTTGAACAGGGTCCGGTAGACGTGTCCCAGGGTCGCGCCCGGCTCCACCACGAAGGCCCGTCGTTCGGGGTCATGGTGGACGGCGTCGAACTGGGACATGTCCAGCAGCACCTGTACGTCCGGGGAGGCGGTGAAGCCCTCGAAGCAGTGCCCGCCGCTGCGCACCGCGATGCGTCTGCCCGCCGCCACGGCCTCCTCCACGGCGGCGACGACCTGTTCCGTCGTGCTCACCACTCGGATGGACTCCGGCCGTCCGACGAACCGCTGGTTGTGCCCGCCGGTGAGACTGTTGTAGCGGGAGTCGCCCGGCCTGACCGTGACCGCCCGGTACGGCTGAGGACAGGCGGCCGGGTTCTTCCACCCGGCATCCCGCCCCGGCCGCGCGGAAGCCGGTGAAGCGGCCCCCGTCGCCAGGGCCCCGCCGCTGATCATGGCCGCCGTCAGAAATCCACGGCGTTTCATCGAGCTCAACTTGCTACCTCCACGATTGGTCTGCCGTGCTCGGTCGCGCTGTGCGGGGGGCGCTGTGCCCCTGCCGTCACCGCAGTGAACGGGCGAACGCCCGCACGTCCTGGACGAAGGGCCCGGGCTGCTCCATGGCGGCGAAGTGGCCGCCGCGGTCGAATTCGGTCCACCGCGTGAGGGTGGGGAGGAGGCGTTCGGCGAAGCCGCGTACGGGACGCACCGCGTCGAAGGGGAAGGACGCGACCGCGACCGGCACGGTCAGCGGCCAAGGGCCTCCCCAGGTCCGTACGAAGTCCTCGGGGGTGTGCGTGGACTCGTAGTAGAGCTGGGCGCTGGGTCCGGCCGTGGCGGTGAGCCAGTAGATCATGACGTTGGTCAGGATCCGGTCCCGGTCGATCGTCTCTTCGGTCAACTGCTTCGGATCGGACCACTCGGTGAACTTCTCGACTATCCAGGCGAGTTGGCCGACCGGCGAGTCGGTGAGGCCGTAGCTCAGGGTCTGGGGCCTGGTGGACTGGATCTTCTGCCAGCCCGCGGCGTCCTGGTCGAACCGGACGGCGAAGTCCAGTCGCGCCCGGTCCGCCTCGTCCAGGTCCGCCATCGCGGCCGGATCGTCCGGCGGGAAGGTCACCAGCATGTTCAGGTGCACACCGGCGACATGCTCGGGGTCGGCGAGCGCCAGCCGCAGCGAGATGGGCATGCCCCAGTCGCCGCCCTGCGCCACGTACCGGTCGTAGCCGAGTTCGCGCATCAACTCCGCCCACGCGGCGGCGACCCGGGGCACGTCCCAGCCGGTCGCACCGGTGGGGCCGGAGAACCCGTACCCCGGTAGGGAGGGCACCACCACGTGGAACGCGTCGCGCGGGTCCCCGCCGTGCGCGCGCGGGTCGGTCAGCACCTCGATGACCTCGGTGAACTCGGCGAACGAGCCGGGCCAGCCGTGGGTCAGGATCAGCGGCGTCGCGTCCGGTTCGGGTGAACGCACGTGCAGCAGATGGATCCGGGCCCCGTCGATCTCGGTGAGGAACTGCGGGAAACGGTTCAGCCGCGCCTCGGCGGTGCGCCAGTCGTAGTCGTGGAGCCAGTACTCGGTGAGTTCCTTGAGGTGGGCCAGGGGGACACCCCTCTCCCAGCCGACTCCGGGCAGCTCGACCGGCCAGCGTGTCGCGGCCAGTCTGCGGTGCAGGTCGTCGAGGTCCTGCTGGGGAATGTCGATGCGGAAGGGGCGCACGGTCACCTCTGTCGGTCGTCCGGGGCTTACGGGGTCAGGCGATCTTCTCCGGCGCCGGGACCTCGCGGCCCGGCGGTGCGGGGGGCCTGCGGGCCGCGTGCCGCAGTACCCGCAGCACGGTGGCCGGACGCATCAGGGACTGCGGCGGCTCCATGAGCCCGGCCACCCGCATCAGCGCGTTGGTGAGGGCGGGGTCGTGGACCGCGGCCTTCTGGACCCGGGTGACGTAGGCGTTGGCCAGCCGGACCCGGGCCGGGCGCGGCGCCTCGACCCCCGCGTAACCGAGGTCCGCGCCCGCCGAGAACTCCCAGGGGGAGTCGATCTCGCGGGAGATGTCCCGCAGGAAGGGGAGGGGCTCCGGCGCGTGTCCCGCCCGCAGGTGCCGTTCCAGCACGAGGGACTGCAGGGCCGCGACGGTCATGCCCTGGGCGTACACCGGGTTGAAGCTGCACACCGCGTCCCCCATGACCAGCAGTCTCTCGGGGAAGCGGTCCAGCCGCTCGTAGTGCCGCCTCCGGCTGGCCGGGAAGCGGTGCATGACCGGGGCGTCGAGAGCTTCCGCGTTCCGTACTGCTTCGTGGATGTCCGGGACGGGCAGCGACCGGGTGAAGCGGTCGAACTCCTCGGGATCGGTCGGCGGGTGGTCGCCGAGCACCCCCGTCAGGGAGAGCTCGACCTGATGGCCTTCACCCGGTGTGCGGTAGAAGAAGGCCCCGCGCGGATGCGAGGGGGTCGCCGCCGGAATGATCGCCAGGTCGCTCCCGAAGGGGTCCGACGACAGCCGGTAGTGCCGGGTCGTGTAGGCCAGGTCGATCTTGACCTGTTCCTCCTCGGGCCGCCGGTAGCCGAATTCGTCCAGCCACGCGGGGGTGCGCGAACCCCGGCCCGTGGTGTCGACCACCAGGTCGGCGGCGAGCTCCCGCTGCTCGGCGTCCTCGGCCGTCGGGCGTACCCTCACCCCGGTGACCCGGCGCCGGTCGGAGCTCGTGACCAGCCCCAGCACATCGTGCTCCTCCAGGAACGTGATGCCGGTGAGCGCCTGCACGCGGAGGCGCAGGTGGTACTCCAGCACGGGCCGGGTGGCGGGCACCGAGACCAGCCCGGTGCGGGCGGGCCGCAGCAGCCGGCCGTTGAAGTACCAGCGGATGTCGCCGCTGAAGTCCCCCGGCCTGATCCCCGCCTCGACCAGCTCCTCCGTGAGGCCCGGGAACAAGGACTCGAGTATCTGGTGGCCCCGTGCGACCAGACCGTGGGCGTGTCTGCCGTGCGGCACTCCGCGCCGCGGCCCCCGCACGCCGGTGAGCCGGTCGCGGTCCACGACGACGACCTCGGTGTAGTGCCGGGCGAGAGCCCGGGCGGCCAGCAGCCCCGCGATGCTCCCGCCCAGCACTACCGCACGATCCCCGATGCGCTCACTCATCGTGATCCCCTCTCTGCAGACCACCGGCTGATCTCCCAGCGCATCCTGGTGTGCTCCGCCGGGTGCCGCTTCTTCTGGATTGCGCTGCTGGAAAGAACCCTCCCCACCCGACCTCTCCGCGAGCGAGGGCACGTCGGATTTCGGATCGAGTCGGGCGCGGGGCGCGCAGAGCAACCTGAAAGATGCCGGGCGTCTGAACGGGTGTGACGCTGACGCCCATTGAAGCCCGTCGGACGGAAGGACCTCCATGGCTCAGCAGACCGAACCGGCCGACATCACCCTGCCCTCCCCGGACCGGAAGGACGGGCCCGCGCCCGAGCAGGACCCGTCGCGCCCGGGCAGGGCCTGGTGGCGCCGCCCCTGGCCCCTTCTGCTGGCCCTGCTCGTCACGCTGTTCCTCGTCGACGAACTGACGGCCTACCTGGGGCTGGACCCGTCGGAGGCACGGATCACGCTGAACGAGGACGTGCCGCTGCACTACCCGCTGCTCGTCGCGCACATCGGCTTCGGCACCATCGCCCTGGTCACCGTGGTTCTCCAGGTCTGGCCGCTGCTGCGCCGCAACCATCCGCGGATCCACCGGGCCAGCGGCCGCCTCTACGTGTTCGCCGGAGCGCTGCCCAGTGCCGTACTGGCTCTGGCGATCATGCCGCTGATGCCCGCGTGGCAGGGCACCATCGGCGTCGCGGTCCACGCGCTCCTGTGGATCGGCACCACCACCATGGGGTACCGCGCGGCGCGCAAGCGGCAGTACGACGACCACCGGCGCTGGATGCTGTACAGCTTCGCCCTCGCGACGGGCGTGCTGTGGGGACGGGCCATGGTCAACGTCATGACGTACGCCGAGCTGAACATCGACGTGGGATACCTCTTCGAGGTGGCTCGCTGGCTCGGCTGGATGATCAACCTCATGCTCGTCCAGTGGTGGCTGGACCGCAGGCCGAACCGGCCCGCACCCGCGCCCGTCTGACGGCCGCCCCGCTGCCCTACGGACCGGTGACGCCCGTCCGACGGCCCCGCCACCGCCCGCCTCACCGATCAGCCGACCCCTGGAGATGGTTGTGGAAAGCCGTTGCCCGGTTGTCATCGACCGCACGGGCCAGAACATCCACGCGGAAGCCGACCGCCTGCGCGAGCAGGGACCCGTCGCCCGGGTGGAACTCCCCGGCGGCGTACGGGCCTGGTCCGTCACCGGTTACGACGTCGCCCTCAGCGTTCTCGGCGACCAGCGGTTCTCCAAGGATCCGCGCAAACACTGGACCGCGTACGCGAACGGGGAGATCGGGGACGACTTCCCGCTCATCGGCTGGGTCCTCATGGACAACCTGACCACCGCGCACGGCAGCGACCACAGCCGACTGCGCAGACTCACCGCGAAGGCGTTCACCCCGCGCCGGGTCAGCGCCATGCGCTCCGCCATCGAACAGGCCTGTACCGAACTGCTGGACGAGCTGGCCGAGAGCGGACCCGGCGACAAGGTCGACCTCAAAGCGCGCTTCGCCCACCCCCTTCCGGCGCGTGTCATCTGCGACCTGGTGGGCGTGGCGCCGCAGGACCGTGCCGCCATGCTGCGCGGCGGCGAAGTCAACGTCGACACCACCACCTCGCCCGAGGACGCCGCGGCCAACGTCGAACGATGGCACCAGGAGATGCACGAGTTCGTCGAGAGCAAACGCAGGACGCCCGGCGACGACCTGACGAGCGACCTCATCGCCGCCCAGGAGGAGGACGGCTCCCGGCTGAGTCCGTCCGAGCTCGTCGGCACCCTGCACCTCATGCTCGGCACCGGCACCGAACCGGTCATGAATCTCATAGCCAACGCCGTCCACCTGCTGCTCACCCACCCCGAGCAGCGCGCAGAGCTCCGAGCCGGCCGGATCAGCTGGGACGACGTCATCGAGGAGACGCTGCGGGCCGAGGCCCCGGTCGCCCACCTGCCGTTCCGCTTCCCCACCGAGGACGTCGAGATCGGCGGGGTCACCATCCCCCGGGGCGATCCCGTCCTGATCGCCTTCGCCGCCGCCGGACGCGACCCCGCCGTGCACGGCCCGAGCGCCGGCCGGTTCGACCCGTCCAGGGCCGACAAGGCCCACCTGGCCTTCGGCCACGGCATCTACCGCTGCATCGGCATGCCCTTGGCCCGGGAGGAGGCCAGGATCGTGCTCCCCGCTCTCTTCACCCGCTTCCCCGACCTCGATCTGGCCGTGGCCCCCGAGGACATCGAGCCGCAGGGCAGCTTCATCATGAACGGGCTGCGCACTCTCCCCGTACGGCTGAGGAGTGAGGGGGCGGGCCGATGAAGGCCGCCGTCATCCCCGCGGTCAACGCCCGCTGGGAGATCCAGGAGGTTCCGACGCCCCGGCCGGGCCCCGGCGAGGTGCTCGTCAAGGTGCACGCCTGCGGACTCTGCCACAACGACCTCTGGACCGCCCAGGGCGTCTTCCCCTTCCCGTCGTGCGATCCGGCGATCACGGGGCACGAGGCGGCGGGCGAGGTCGTCGAACTGGGGCCGGGCACCACCACCCGCGAGGTGGGCGACCGCGTCGGCACCACCTGGGTCCAGGCCACCTGCGGCCGGTGCGCCTACTGCCGGCGCAACCTTCCGCTGACCGGCCAGTCCGCCATGTCCTGCGCGGCGCCGGTGATGACCGGCCTGACCGTGCAGGGCGGCCACGCCGAGTACCTCTGCGTGGCCGCCGCGAGCACCGTGCTCCTCCCCGACGGGTTGGACTACGCGACGGCCGCGCCCGTCCTCTGCGCGGGCTACACCGCCTGGAGCGCCCTGCGGGTGAGCGAACCGCGGCCGCACGAGCGGATCGCCGTCCTCGGCATCGGAGGCCTCGGGCACCTTGCCGTGCAGTACTCCCGGGCCTGCGGGTACGAGACCGTCGCCATCACCCGCTCCGCCGAGAAGCACGAGGTCTCCACGAGACTCGGGGCCGACCTCGTGGTCCGCGACGGGGAGGAGCTGCGCGAGGCCGGCGGCGCCGACGTCGTCCTGGTCACCGGCACGTCCTACGAGGCGGCGACGGACGCCCTCCAGGGACTGCGGACCGGCGGGCGGATCGTGCTCGCCACCATCGACCCGGCGGGTTCGTTCACCATCGATCCCGCCACCCCGTTCTGGGCCCGGGGCCAGCGTGTGCTGGGCGCCACCCACCACGGGCTGCGGTACCTGACCGAGGCGCTCGACCTGGTCGCGGAGGGCGCGGTGACCCCGATGACGGAGGTCTTTCCGATGGACGCGGTCGCGGACGCCGTCGACAAGGTGGAGAAGGGCGAGGTCCGCTTCCGCGCCGTCGTGACCTACTGAGCCGCGTCAGAGCGCGGCGGGGCGGTGCGACGCACCCGAGGGCCCGCCCCGCCCGGGCGGGCCCTCAGCCGAGCGGACGGACTTCGACGCCGGACAGCCGGGCGTCGGGGATACGGGCCGCGATCTCCAGCGCCCGTTCCACGCTCACGCAGTCGACGATGTCGTAGCCGGCCATGTGCTCCTTGACCTCGGCGAAGGGGCCGTCGGTGGTGAGCGCCGCACCGTCGCGCACCCGAACGGTCCTGCTCTGCGAGGGCGCGGCCAGCACCGAACCGCCGACCCACTCACCGGACTCGACGAGCTCCTCGATCAGAGCCGCGTGCTCGGGCCCGAGCGCCGCACGCTCCTCGTCGGACAACGCCTCCCACACCGCGGGGTTGCTGTAGATCAGGAGCATGTACTTCATGGCGCTTTCTCTCCTCGTACTCGAAGCCCGAACGGGCCGGGCGCGTCGGCTGTCCGCCAGGGGCCCCGGCCCGCACGCGCGGATGCTCCGCACCGCGCGATGCTACACGCGGGCCACCGCCGGGGGTGTTCGCCGCGTGCGTGGGTGACCTGCCGCCGGCCGGGAGAATCAGGCGGATCAATCGCGCGAGATGTGTAGAGATCCGCGGGTCCGCTCCGACTCATGGACGAGGGCGCACGCACCGCCGCCCCCGGCCGCTCGACCACGGAGGAAACACATGGATACGCGGACCCCGTCCGGAACACCGCCACGGGCGGGACGGCGGGAATGGATCGGGCTGGCCGTGCTGGCACTGCCCACCCTGCTGCTGGCCCTCGACCTCAGCGTGCTGTACCTGGCACTGCCGAGCATCGGCGCCGACCTCGGGGCCAGCAGTACCCAGTTGCTGTGGATCACCGACGTGTACGGGTTCATGACCGCCGGGTTCCTGGTGACCATGGGCACCCTGGGGGACCGGATCGGCCGCCGGAAGCTGCTTCTCTTCGGCGCCGCGGCCTTCGGCGTGGCCTCGGCGGTGGCCGCCTTCTCCACCAGCCCCGGCATGCTGATCGGGGCCCGGGCCGCCATGGGCGTCGCGGGGGCGACGCTGATGCCCTCGACGCTGGCGCTGATCAGCAACATGTTCCGCGACCCGAAGCAGCGGGGCATGGCCATCGGCGTCTGGATGAGCTGCTTCATGGGCGGAGCCGCCGCCGGGCCCGTGATCGGCGGCGCGCTGCTGGAGCGCTTCTGGTGGGGCTCGGTCCTCCTGGTCGGCGTGCCGGTGATGGTGCTGCTGCTGGTGGCGGCGCCGCTGATGCTGCCGGAGTACCGCGGCGGCGGCGGCCGACTCGACCCGGTCAGCGTCGCCGTCTCCCTGGCCGCGCTGCTGCCCGTGATCTACGGCATGAAGGAACTGGCGAGGGGCGGCTCGTGGTTGGTCCCCGGTCTGTTGATCGTGGTCGGCGTGGCTTTCGGCGTGATCTTCGTACGGCGGCAGCGACGACTGGAAAGCCCCCTGCTCGACGTACGGCTCTTCGGCAACCTGGCCTTCAGCTCGTCGCTGGTCACCCTGATGTTCGGAGTCGCCACCCAGGGCGGGATCATGCTCCTGGTCACGCAGTACCTGCAGAGCGTGGAAGGGCTGTCGCCGCTGCGGGCGGGACTGTGGCTGGTCCCCTCCTCCCTGGCGATGGTGGCCGGCAGCCTGTTGGCCCCGTCCCTCGCACAGCGCAGCAGCCCCCGGCTCGTCATCGCCGGCGGGATGGCTCTCGCCTCGGCGGGCTTCCTCGTCCTCGCCCTGCTCGACATCTCGGACGGCCTCGGCATGCTGGTGGCCGGTATCGTACCGGTCTTCCTGGGCGTCGGACTCATGGGCGCCGTCTGCCAGGATCTGATCGTCGGCACGGTCCGGCCCGAGAAGGCGGGGTCGGCGGCGTCCCTCTCGCAGACGAGCGGCGACTTCGGCATCGCGTTCGGCGTCGCGACGCTGGGGAGCGTCGGCGCCGCCGTGTACGGCAGCCGGATGTCCGGCCTCGACCTGTCAGGGGTGCCCGCCGGGGCCCGGGAGGCGTCCCGCGAGACCATCGGGGAGGCCCTGGCTGCCGCCGCGCGACTGGACGGTCCCGTTGCCACCGGCCTGATCGCCGATGCTCGCGAAGCCTTCACCGCCGGACTCAACATCGCCGCCGCGGCCAGCGCCGTCCTCGTCGCCGCGCTCGCCGTCCTCGCGTACACCGCGCTGCGCCCACCGGTCCCGTCGGATCCGGTCGCCTCCGAGGGAGAGGCCGTGGCCACGGAGCGGTCGGTCGCCGACTCCGGCTGAGGCGGGCGGAAGAACACGGCCGGCCGCGCTCCGGGCGGACGGCGGCACGGCACCGTTCCGGGGCTCAGCGCCCCGCTCCCGCCGTCGCCCCGCGCCCGTGGCACATCGAGAAAGGAACACCCCCATGACCGAAGCAGAGAAGCAGCAGTCCCTTCCCCGAATCGTCTCGCCGCAGGAGTGGCTCGCCGCGCGCCGCGAGTTCCTCGTCAGGGAGAAGGAGTTCACCCGCGCCCGGGACGCCCTCAACGCCCAGCGCCGCGAACTCCCCATGGTGGCGGTGGAGAAGGACTACGTCTTCGAGGGCCCGGACGGCGACGTGGGGCTCCTCGACCTGTTCGAGGGCCGGCGCCAGCTCATCGTCCACCACGTGATGTTCGATCCGTCCTGGGACGAGGGCTGTTCGAGCTGCCGTTTCCAGATCCGCGACCTGGGCCATCTGCCGCACCTGCACGAGCGCGGTACCAGCCTGGCGCTGGTCTCGCGCGCACCGTACGCCAAGATCCAGCGCTACAAGGAGCGGATGGGGTGGAGCGTTCCCTACTTCTCCTCGTACGGAAGCCACTTCAACTACGACTTCCACGCGACCCTCGACGAGTCGAAGCAGCCGTTGCTGATCAACTTCCGGACCAAGGAGGAGCACGAGGAAGCGGTCGGACCGTGGGACGTGTGGGGCCACGAACTGCCCGCGGTCAGCGTCTTCCTGAGTGAGGGCGACACCATTTACCACACCTACTCGTCCTTCTCCCGCGGGCTGGACATCCTGCTCTTCACCCTCAACTACCTCGACCTCACGCCCCTGGGCAGGGACGGCGGCTGAGGCGGGCCGGGGCGAGGCCGACCGGCCGGCGGCCCCACCTCCGGAAGCGGCCGGGCCGCCGGGGAACGGCAATCCGGAAGAAGCGCGAGCGTGGATTCCGGCGGTACCGTCCGTCCGTTGTACGCGGAACACACGGGAACACAGGGGAACGGGAGGCAGTCCGTGCGCATTCTCTTCGTCGCCGCGCCCTTCAGGTCGCATCTGTACGTGCAGACACCGCTGGCGTGGGCACTGCGGACGGCAGGACACGATGTGCGCATCGCGGCATCCCCGGATCTGGCGGACGACATCGCCCACTCCGGTCTCACCGGGGTGACGATCGGCCCGCTGGTCAGCCTGAGCGCGCACATGGCGGCCTCCGCCCCCGCCCCGGACGACGCCCCGGCCGCCCCCGCTCCACCGGAGTCCGCCACGGCAGCCGGTCCTGTGCCGCCGCGCGCGAAGTCGCACCAGAGCCAGTACCCCCTGGGCGACCCGGTCGCCGAGATGGCGTCGAACGTCCGGGGATGGCGCGGCATGTTCAATCCTGACGAGGCCTTCCACGACCTCGTACGCTTCGCCCGGCTGTGGCGGCCCGACCTGATCGTCTCGGACACGTTCACCTTCACCGGTTCTCTCGCCGCCCGCGTCACCGGCGCTGCCCACGCCCGCATCCTGTTCGGCGCCGACGGCCTCGGGCAGCTGCGGAAGGCGTGCCACGAGTTCTGGGCCCACTGGCGTGACGACCCCGCCGCACCTCCCACTCCCGCCGATCCCCTGCGGGAGTGGCTGGAGCCGATCCTGCGCGGCTACGGGCAGGAGTTCGACGAGGACGCCGTGCTCGGCCAGTGGACCCTCTTCCCCATGCCGCCGTGGATCCACCGGCCGGCCGGCGTGTCCTACATCCCCCTGCGCCACGTGCCGTTCAACGGCCCTTCCACCACCCCGCCCTGGGCCTACGAACCTCCCACCCGGCGGCGCGTCTGCATCACCCTCGGCCTCGCCCACCGGGAGGGCGGCTTCGGTCACTCGGCGTCCACCCGTGACCTGCTCGACGCGGTGGCCGATCTCGACATCGAGGTGGTGGCGACCTTCACCCGGGACCAGCTGGAGCCGGGACAACGGATCCCGGACAACGTCCGGGTGGCCGACTTCGTCCCGCTCAACGTGCTTCTGCCGACCTGCTCGGCCCTGGTCCACAGTGGTGGCGCCGGGGCTTTCGCGGCCGCCCTTGAGCACGGCGTACCCCAGCTCATCGTGCCCACCATGTACTGGAGCGAGAAGTGGTGGGGCCCGGTCGCCATGGCCAACGGCCTGGAGGAGCGGGGCGCCGGCGTCTATGTCGCCGATGCCGACCAGCTCACCGCCAAGGAGCTGCGTGACCACCTCGTACGCGTGCTCGACGAAGCGGAGTTCACCGAGAACGCGGCCCGGCTGCGGACAGAGATGATCGCCATGCCGAGCCCCAACGACATCGTCCCGGTGCTGGAGAAACTCACCGCGGAGCACTGGGGCACACCCCGCTGAGCCCTCCCGGGCGCGATCGGCCCCACCGGCGGAGTCCGGCAACCGCCCCGCCAGGTCAGCGCCGGGGCGGGGCCGTTGCCGGACTCCGTCCCCCCGAGGGGGCCGGAGGAGGCGCCAGATGCCGGCGGGCCGCGGTCACGAGCAGGACGTAGGCGAGCACCACCAGGAGGACCGTGACGATCCACGCACGCGATCCGCTCGGGTCGTAGACCCGCCCCGCGTTGCCCACGTCCACGGCCGGCGCCGTCTGCCCGGCCTCGAAGGTGCCCCGGCCGCTGCCGTACAGCTTGACGCCACCGGTCTCCACGGCGCCGTCGTCCGACCGGAACGTTCCCGACCATTCGCAGGTGGTGTGCCCGGAGTGCCCCACACACACCAGACGGGCCGCGGTGAAGGTGCCCCGCGGCCCGTCCGCCGTGGCCGCCCTGGCGGCGTTGCCGAGATTCGGCACCGTCAGCCAGAACAGCAGGACTCCGGCCAGGAGGAGGAGCAGCGAAACGAAACCGGAGGGTCTTCTCCCTCTCGTGGCCACGCGGTCAGTCCTTCGGCGCGCAGGCGCACCGTGCGGCGGCGTTGTCCGGCCGGTTCGCACGGGTGTGCAGGTACATCGCCACCACCATGGGGACGGTGACCAGCGTGTTGTAGAAGAGGTGCAGCTCCACCCGGGGGATGAGCAGCTGGATCAGGCTCGTCGGAGCGGCCTTGCCCAGCAGGTTGGCGCCCGCGAGCACCTGGAGCAGAAGCAGCAGGTGCTCCAGGTGATGCCACACCTGGATGCCGAGTGACACGTTCCACCAGGTCCGGGAGCGGCCGGTGAATCCCGAGCGCAGCAGGAACAGGCCGGCCATCATCACCAGGGCGTAGCCGTAGTGCATCCATTCCGATGTGACGAGCCACGGGAACGGCATCCCGAGCACACCGCGCGCCTCGGGGATGGGCCAGCCCATGACGTAGATCTGGTACGCCTGGACCAGGTGCTCCGCCCAGTGCGCGATGACGATGAACAGGAAGAGGCGCAGCCCGAGTTGGTGGTGGCGGCTGTTGAGGGAGTCGAGACCGCCCCGCAGCGTGCGCGGTGGCGCTCCCGTGCTGATGGCCATGTCTGAACCTCCGAGGTCGGGAAACTGTCGCCCATGACATCAGGCTCGTGCGCGCGCGGGCTTCTTCCGCCGTGCTCTCCTCGGGGGACGGGGCGCGGATCCTCGCGCCCGCTCCGGGCACCCCGGCGCGGGCGCCGGCGGGGTCCACGGCGCCGGCCGACCGGCCCTCGCCGAACAGACGCCGCTGCTCGGCGACGTGATCGCGGCAGGAACGGCCCTCCCCGCCCCCGCGCCGGGCCGGTCCTGCGGTCACGGTGCCGCCGATCTCCTGAGGTCCTGCGCACGGTTGCCACCGGCGGGCCCGTTCACTAGCTTCCTGACATCACGAGGCCCGGCGGCCCGCAGTCGCTCCGTACCTCGCCGGCCGGTCTTCCCCCTCTCTGTCCACCGGAGGAGCAGCCATGCCCCACATCGCACTCGGCAACGACCTTCCCGGAATCACCGGCCTGATGGCTCACCGTCCCGACACCGCCGGTCCGCTGGGCGACCTCGCGAACGCCCTGCTGCGAGCGCCGTCCTCGCTCGACCCGGGAGAGCGGGAGCTGATCGCGGCGTACGTCTCGCGGCTCAACGACACCGAGTTCTGCGCCTCCTCGCACGGCGCCTTCGCCGCCGCGCAGTTGGCGGGAGGTCAGCAGCTGGTCCGGGCCGTCCTGGCCGACCCCGCAACCGCACCGGTCAGTGGCCGGCTGCGGGCGCTGCTGAACGTGGCGGCCGAGGTCCAGGGTTCCGCACGTCCGGTCTCCGACCGGACGATCGCGGCGGCCCGCGCCGAGGGCGCGGACGACACGGACCTGCACGACACCGTGCTGATCGCCGCGGCGTTCTGCATGTACAACCGCTACGTCAGCGGCCTCGCCACCGAGCTGCCCAAGGACGACGAGTACTACCGGCACTCCGCCCGGCGGATCGTGGCCGACGGCTACCGGGGCGGGATCGTCCGGGGCGACTGACGCGACCACCCAGGAAGGGAGGACTCATGAGCATCCGGCGCAGGTGGGGCACTGCCGACGTTCCGGACCGGACGGGTACCACCGCGGTGGTCACCGGCGCGAGTTCCGGCATCGGACTGCACCTGGCGGAGGAACTCGCCCGGCGAGGCGCCCATGTGGTGCTGGCCGTGCGCGACCCGGAGCGTGGGGCCGCCGCTGCGGACCGTGTCCGGGCAGGTGTGCCCGCGGCCGCCCTGACGGTCCAGGAGCTGGACCTCGCGGATCTCGCCTCGGTGCGGGCCGGGGCGAAGGAGCTCCGCGCCCGGTTCCCCCGTATCGACCTGCTGGTCAACAACGCGGGCGTGATGTGGACGGACCGGGCCCGCACCCCGGACGGACACGAGCTCCAGTTCGCCACGAACCACCTCGGTCACTTCGCCCTCACCGGACTGCTCCTGGACACCCTGCGGGCCGTACCCGGCGCACGTGTGGTGACGATCAGCAGCTACCTCCACCGGCTGGGGCGCATCGACTTCCGCGACCTCGACGCCGAACGCCGCTACAGCCGGTACCGGGCCTACAACCAGTCCAAACTGGCCAACCTCATGTTCGCGCTCGAACTCCACCGCAGGCTGACGGAATCGGGTTCGGGACTGGCCTCGCTCGCTGCCCACCCCGGGCTGGCCGCGACCGGCCTGGGCCGGGACTTCCCGGCCCCCGTACGCAGGTTCGGCCCGGTGTTCGCTCCGCTGTTCCTCCAGCCCGCCGCCATGGGGATGCTGCCCGGACTCCGCGCCGCCACCGACGCCGGGGCGCGGAGCGGTGAGTTCTACGGGCCGCTCGGCCTGACCCAGACACGGGGCGCACCCGGGCTCGTCCGTCCCGGCCGGGCGGCCCGTGACGCGGAGGTCCGGCGCCGCCTGTGGGACGAGTCCGAGCGTCTGACCGGAGTGCGCCCTCTCTTCTGACTCCCGCGATCCGTCGGGCCCGCGCCCGGTCTCACGCCGGCCGGGCGGGGCGGGACGGGAGGAGCCTGCCGCCGATCCGCACCGCGGTGGTCAGGGCGGCCCAGGACGTCAGCTCGACGAGCTCGCGGTCGGTGGGGAACCGGACTCTGAACGCCGCGACGTCCTCCGGGAGGGTCTGGTGCGGAGCGAAGGCGGTCAGCAGGACGAGCCGGGCGGCGGGCACATCCTCGGCCGGCAGCGCCGACACGGCCTCGTCGAGCCAGGCCCGGCCGAGCCCCGGAGCGGAACCGTCCCACCGGTCCAGGCGTGACCGCAGCCTCTCCCGGACCGGTTTCGGCACCCAGCGGGCCCCCTGGTCCACGGCGGCGAAGGCCCGCCCGAAGGCCTCGGCCACGGGAGGACTGCCCAGGGCCCACTCCAGTCCCGGGGGCAGGGGGGCCGCGGGCAGGAGATCCAGCGAGGCGCCCGGCGCCATCGGGCCCGGAGTGACGGGACGCATGGCCAGGGCCGTGGTCCGCATGATCGGGGCACGCAGAGGTGCCGGTGTCAGGGCGGGCATGGGGGAGTCGGCGAGGAAGACGCTCACCATGCGGTTGATGTAGTGAAACGTCACCACGACGCCGCAGAGTTCCGGCAGCTGTGCTTCGGTGAACGGGGGCGGGGCGCTCCCGGCCGGGTCTCCCGGGTGGCGCCGTCCGGCCGCCGCGGCCCACTCGGCGACCGGGGAGACCGTCCTGTCCGGCGGCAGCGTCCCGAGAACCGCCTGGTGCACATGGACGCAGTACGGGCAGTCGTTGGCGCGTGAGACCGCGGTGGCGACCGTCTCCTTCACCGCGCGGCTCACCCGCCCGTCCACCAGCAGGACCTCACGCAGCATCAGCCACGTCGCCGCCAGCGACGCGGCGGCCGGCGAGTGGAGGGCCACCGGCGGTGCGAGCACCCCGAAGTCCCGCTCCGTTGCCCGGTACACCTGCGCCACCAGGCCCCGGGCACGGTGTGGGGCGATCACGTCCACGTACCGCACCTGCCGCAGGGAACCCCTCAGCACGGCCCGTACGAGCGGTCTCATCGCGACTCCTCCCTCGTCTGCCTCTCCTGCCTCAAGGGGTATCGCCGCGTCGGTGACAGCGCGTCCCCGGTAGGTCCTCGGCGCTCCGCGGCGGACGCACCGGCTCGTCGGCCGGGCCCCGGCCCCCCGGTGCGATGTCGTCGGGGCCGAACCCCATCTGCTCCATCAGCAGCCGGACCAGCGAGGTGGCGGCCTCCTGCGCGGTGGACGCGTTGTACGGGGCGGGCGAGGCCGCCGCCGTGCCGAGGCCGGCGTCCGGGCCGGCCGGCGGCCCCACGGCGGGCGCCGCCCCGGCCGGTGCCCGGGACGAGTGGTCGGTGTCGCTCATGGGGTGCCTCCTCACAGGGGCCGGCGTCCATCAGCCCGCCACGCTGACCGTCATCGGCAGCCCGCCCCGCATCCGCAGCGACAGCATGGGCTCGGCGACCGCCCGGTGCCCGGGCACGGTGCGCAGGTCGAGGTCCCGGGTGATCAGCGCGGTCACGAAGACCGCCTCCATCATGCCGAGGTTGCTGCCTACGCAGAAGCGGGGCCCCGCGCCGAAGGGGATGTAGGCGTACCGCGGGCGGCTGGCCACCGCCTGTGGGTCGAAGCGCTCGGGGTCGAAGCGTTCGGGGTCCTCCCAGAGGCGTGGGTTGCGGTGCATGATGTACGGGCAGATCAGGACGTCGGCCCTGGCCGACACCGTGTAGCCGCCGACCTCGTCCTCCCGCTGGGCCACCCGGGGCAGGACCCACACCGGCGGGTAGAGCCGCATGGCCTCCTGGACGACCTTGGTCGTCCAGGTCAACCGGTGCAGGTCGTCGAGGTCCGGGAGACGTTCGCCCAGGACGCTCCTGGCCTCCTCGCGGACGGCCGCGCGGACCTCGGGATGACGCTCCAGCAGGTGCAGCGTCCAGCCGAGCGTACTGGCCGTCGTCTCGTGCCCCGCGAGGAGCAGGGTCACCAGCTCCTCCCGGAGCTTTCCGCGGACCCGCCGGGGCGGTCCGTTCCCCCGCCCGGCGGCCTCGATGATCCGGGCCAGCGCGTCGTCGCCGGGCTCGCCGTCGGCCATCCGCGCGCTGCGGTCGGCCACCAGTAGGTCCGCCACCCTGTACAGCTCCCGGCGGGCCCGGCGGAAGCGGGCCTGCGGAGGCAGCGGGAGCCAGCCGGGCACCATGCCCTGGGAGACCATCTCCAGCATCGCCTGGTCCTGCACCTCCTCGAAGGACGGCGCGAGGGTGTCCTGCGAGGAGAGGTCGGAGTCGAGCAGTGTGCGGCCGAGGACACCGAGGGTGAGTCCGGTGACCTCGTGGAGGACGTCGACCGGGCCGCCCCCCTCGTGGGCACGCAGGAGGGCCACCAGCTTGGCACCCTCCTCCGCGACCGCGTTCGCCTGCCGGTTGATGCGCCCCGGCTTGAACGCGGGCTGCACCGTCTGGCGCTGGGCCCGCCACACCTCACCGTCGCTGGTCAGCAGGCCATCGCCCAGGACCCGGCGGGACTGCACGAGGCCGATGCCCTTGTGGTAGTTGTCGCTGTTGTCGGCCAGCACGTGCTTGGCGTAGTCGGGCCGGTTGAAGATGTACAGCTTCTTGGGCCCCATGGAGACCCGTACGGCGTCTCCCAGGGCGGCCGCGTCCTTCATCATCTCCAGGCGGTCCACGGCCAGCTTCCTCAGCAGGCCCGGCAGGGCGCTCACCGGCGGGCCCGGCGGGTCGGTCCTCATGCCACATGGCCTTCGCGGTGTTCGGGGGCGAACCGTCGGAAGCGACCGCCGGAGAACAGCAGGGCCTCACGGAACGGCCAGCGCACCGCCGAGACCACCTCGCCGACGAAGATCGTGTGGTCACCGCCCTCGTACAACACCTTCTTCTCGCACTCCAGATGAGCCACGGCGCCGGCGATCAGCGGTGCGCCGGACTTCCGCCCGGGCTGCCAGCCGACGGCGTCGAACTGGCCGGCTCCGACGGGGCGCGAGTGGTCGGCGAAGTGGCGCGCGACGGCCTCCTGTCCGACGTCGAGCACCGAGACCGAGAACGTCTGCGAACGGTCGAGGTTGCCGTGCATCACCGCGTCCTTGCCGACGCAGACGAGCACCAGGGGCGGGGCGAGGGAGACGGAGGTGAACGAGCTGGCCGTCATGCCCCTCGGAGAGTCCCCGCCGACGGTCACCACCGTGACTCCGGTGGGGAAGGCGCCGAACACGCCCCGCAGTTGTTTGCGGTCCTCCAGATCGACGAGCTCCATGGACGGAACGGTGGTCGGGCTCATGTCTGCCTCCCTGTCGGCGGCCGGCGCCCGGCCGCGGAGGACGCCGGCGCGGGTGCCGACGCATCGGGGATCGGTGCGAGAAAGGCGACGACCGCCGGCTCCAGGGCGTCGCGCAACGCCGTGACGAACGTGGCGATCCGCAGGCCGCCCGAGGCGAGGACCACCCAGTTGTCCCGGTTCGGCGGAGTCAGGGTGAGCGGCGCCCCGGCCATCAGCCCGGCCTTCCTGAGGCATTCGACGGCGCCCCACACCCGCGTCGCCGCGGTGTCCGGGGCCTCGCCCGTCTGTTTGACGACCTGGGCGGCCAGCCCGGCGTGTTCACCGAGCAGCCCCGCCCACGTGTCGGCGTCGCGGACGCAGACCGCCTCGATGTCGCAGGCCACGGTTCCCGCGGCGGCGACTCCGAGGGTCACCCCCAGGCCGTGGGCCGCCGAGATCTCCCGGCCGCCGACGAGTTCGGGGCGTCCGTCGGGCCTGTAGCGCACCTCGGCGCTCTCGCCCAGTGCCCGCTGAACGGCCCGTGCGGTGGCCGCGCGACGCTCGTCGGCGGACTCTCCGGCGCCGGGGAGGTCCGGTTCGACGGCGATGTCGAGGTGGGTGCCGAGCACCTCCTCCACCGCCCGCTCCAGGTAGGGGCCGAGCAACGGGGCGACCCAGGGCCCGGAGCCGTCCGTCTTGCGCACGGCGTGGAGGGTCAGCCCCTCCCACCGCTCCACGGCCGTGCCGTCGGCGGTGCGTACCGCGATGTCGTACACGTAGGTGTCGCCGTCCCGGTGGCGCTCGGTGGCGCAGTAGCGCACCTCCTGCGGCAGGTCGCCGCCGGCGGGCATCGGGTACAGCCGCTCGATACCGGACGGCAGCAGCGTCGCGTCGGGGACGCACACCTGGTTGCCGTGCATCAGAGCGTCCCGCATCCCCGGGTCGGCCAGCAGCAGCGTGTCCGGCAGGAAGCCGGCGAACCAGCCGGACGGCGCGGCGATCGCCACATCGGCGTCGACGTGCCGGGCGGCGGCCCTGCGGAAGCGGCGCAGCCGCTGGAAACGCTCGCCCTGGAAGAGGAAACCGCCGTACAGGTCGGCCGCCGGGTCCAGTGGGGCCGGCGGCACGTCCGGGCCCACCTGGGCAGGCGGCCCGTCCGGGACCGCGGCCCCGGAGTAGACCAGCCGGGCCCGGAAGTGCTCGGCGACGAATCCGGTGTCCTCCGCGTGCACGGCCACGTCCACCGTGTCGGTGTCGGTGACGGTCGCGGCGATCCGGATGCGGGTGGTCCCCGCGGGCGGCACCACGATGGGCCGCAGGAACCGCGCCCCCTCGATGACCGGTACGTCGGCGCGTCCGGTGAGCGCGGACGCCACCTGCACCATGGCCTCCATGCCGATCACGGCGGGCATCAGCAGGTTGTCGTCCAGGAGGTGGTCGGCGAGGTAGAGGTCGGTTCCCGCGTTCAGTTCGGCCTCGGTGACGAGTTCGACGCCGTGGTAGCGCACCAGCGGGGTCCCGGTGAACCGCAGGAGCGGCATCGGCGGGAGGTCGCGCCGTACCGTTCCGATGCCTTCGGTCCGTCCGCTGATCACCGTCACCACGGGGGCGTCCGGGTCCGAGATCAGCCGCAGCAGGATCTCGACGCCCTGGTCGGGCGAGACCGGGACGATGCCCTCGCGGGACAGCGACTCGACGACGGAGAGCTTCTCGCCCATGCCGATCCCGGACCACACGGACCATTCCATGCACAGCGCACGGCAGCCCGGATGGTCGCGGGCGACCTGCTCGGTCCGGTCGGCCAGCCATTCGTTGGCGGTGGCGTAGTGCGCCTCGCCGCGCAGCCCGGACCGGCCGATGATGCTGCCGAAGGTGACGAGGAGTTTCAGGTTCCCCTCGCCGACGGCGTCCAGGACGACGTCCAGACCGTCGACCTTGGGCGCGAACGTGGCGTGGAAGTCGTCCATGCCGAGACCGCTGAGGGAGGCGGGTTCGTTGCGGCCCGCCCCGTGGAGCACGGCGGTGACGGGGCCGAGCGCGTCGGTGAGTTCGGCGACGGCCGCGGCGACGCGGACCGGGTCGGTGACGTCGGCGCGGGCGTAGCGCACCGTCGCCCCGCTGTCCGCCATCCGCCGCAGGTTCGCGGCGAGGTCCTCGTCCCGGGCGGGATCCGACCGGCCGAGGACAGCCAGCTTGACGCCGGTCTGCCGTGCCACGGCCAGGGCGCACTCGGCGGTGATGCCCTTGCCGCCGCCGGTGACGAGCAGGACGTCGGAGTCCCCCAGGACCTGTTCGGTGCGCTCGGCGCGGATCGGCAGGGCGCGCAGCACCGGGACGCGGCGGGTGCCGTCCGCGGCGAGGTGGACCTCGTTGAAGCGGGCGGTCGCGGCGACCTCGGCGGCCACCCGCTCCGCGGCGCCGTCGCAGACCGGGGTGTGGACGACGGTCGTCCGCAGGTGGGACGCCTCCAGATGGAGGGTCTTGGCCAGTCCGGCCGCGCCCCGGCCGTGCTGCACCAGGACGAAGCGGCGCTCGCGGTCGCCGGCGAGGGCGGCCTTGGCACCCTCCAGCGCGTGCTCGATCTGCTCCCGGGAGCAGTCGGGCGGCAGGCAGACCAGTACCCCGGAGCCCACCGCGGCCTTCTCGAGGGCGCTGCGCACGTCCTGGGCGAAGGGGTGGTCCTGGGCGGTGAACAGCTCCCAGGACCCGTTGTCGCCGCCCGACACCGGTGCGGGCAGGAGGACTTCGTCGAGGTCGACGGCGAAGGGGCGGGCCCATGCGGCGGCTCCCGCCACGACGGGTGCGGGGGCGTCGCCGTCGTCCGTACCGGCGAGCGTGGTGAGCGCCTCGGCCAGTTCGGCCATCGTGGCGGTCGCGAAGTTGGTCGGTACATGAGCGGCGGTGAGGCCGAGCTGGACCGCGGCCTGGTTGACGATCTGGCCGACCGTGATCGAGCTCATGTGCAGGTCGTCCAGGAGGTTGCTGCTGTCGTCGACCAGTTCGGGCGGCAGTTCCGCCCGTTCGGCGACCAGGGCGCGCAGCACGTCGAGCGCCGACTCACCGGCCGAGCCGCCGGCCCGTTCGGTGGCGCCGTCGCCGGAGCCCTCCGCCCGGGGGGCGCGCATGGCGGGCAGGGCGACGTCGGGTGCCTGTTCGCAGGGACTGGCCAGGAAGCTGAACTCGGCGCCGACCTCCAGCGGCCGGGTCAGCCGGTCGTTGAACAGCCGTTCGTGGATGAGCGGGGCGCCCAGGACATAGGCGGCGCCGACGACCTGGAGCAGTCCGCGCAGGGACTCGTCGTCGGTGTTGAGGGCGACGGCCGGTACGTCGGCGGTGGCCGCCGCCATGCCGGTGAGCACCCGACCGGGGCCGACCTCGACGAACAGGTCGACGTCGGGGGCGGCCGCCCGGACCGCCTGGGTGAACAGCACCGGGTCGGTGATCTGCTGCCGCAGCAGCTTCGACAGGTCGGTGTCGCTCTCCAGATCTTCGCCGGTGACGGTGGAGACGACCCGGCGGTCCACCTCGGCCAGGCGCTCTCCGGCGAGCCAGTCGCCGAAGGCGTCGGCGGCCGGAGCGACGAGGGGCGAGTGGAACGCGTGCGAGACCGCGAGGCCGGTGCAGGAGACACCGGCTCGCTCGGCCCGTTCGCTGACGGTGGCGATGGCCTCGACGGTTCCGGCGACGACGGTCTGCCGGGGCCCGTTGTAACCCGAGACGACGACGGGCAGGTCCGCGATGAGCTCCCCGGCCTCCTCGGGTGTGGCGGCCAGCGAGGCCATGGTGCCCGAGGCGCTGTGCTCGGCCATGGCGGCACCCCGGACCCGGGCGGCCTCCAGCAGGGTGGTGGAGTCCAGGGCCCCCGCCCAGTGCAGGGCGGAGAGTTCGCCCAGGCTGTGGCCGACGGCGATGTCGGCCTCGATGCCGAGCGCGTCCAGGACGCGCAGCCCGGCGGTGGAGCCGGTCACGATGCGGGGCTGGGCCACGTCGGTGGCGACCATGTCGCCCGTGGTGGGCAGTCCGGCCCGCCGGTACACGTCGGCGGCCTCGGTGAAGCGGCGGGCGAGCGCACCCCCGCCGGTCGAGGTGCCCGAGCCCTGCCCCGGGAAGAGGAAGCCGATGCGGGCGGCGTCCTTCGCCCGGCCGATGAAGGCACGTCCGTCGGGGGAGAGCGTGATACTCCCGTCCGTGTTCGGCACCTGGGCCAGCCGTCGCAGCCGCACTTCGGCGTCCTCCGGCGAGGTGACGACGACGGCCGCCCGATGGGGGAGTTCGCGCAGTTCGCGCTGGAGGGTGGCGGCCAGGTCGGCGAGCTGGGCGTAGGAGACCGTGACGGCGAAGTCGGCGACCTGGGAGAGGCGTTCCCTGAGCGCCTGCGGTGACGCGGCGTCCAGGAGGAGGAGTTCGGCGTCCTGGAGCGAGTTGGCCAGGGTGGTGGACCGTCGGCTGAGGGTCCGGCGTCCCGTCGGCAGAGCCCTGTCGAGGACGACATGGGTGTTGATCCCGCCGAACCCCATGGCGGTGATCCCGGCGCGCAGCGGTGCCCCGCTCGGCCAGGCCTCGGCCCGGCGCAGCACCCGCAGGTTGGCCGACTCCTCGGTGAGCAGCTCGTGCGGATCGACGCAGCCGATGGCGGGCGGCAGCATCGCGGCGTCCAGGGCCATCGTGGCCTTGATCAGTCCGGCGATTCCGGCGGCGGCCTTGGTGTGGCCGATCATGCCCTTGACGGAGCTGATGGCGGCGCTGGGGGCGTGCGGGTCGGCCTGGGCGCGGGCGCCCATGATCGCCCTGAGCTCGGTCGCGTCGCCGACGGCGGTTCCGGTTCCGTGGCCCTCGAAGAGCGGGACGGTGTCGATGCCGAAACCGGCCCGTTCGTAGGCGCGGGCCAGGGCGAGCTGATAGCCGCTGACTTCGGGGCGGGTGATGCCGCCCTGTCCGTCGGAGGAGATGCCCCAGCCGGCGATCGAGGCGTAGACGCGGTGTCCGGCGGCGAGGGCGTCCTCCTCGCGCATGAGGACGACCATGCCGCAGCCCTCGCCGGGCCAGAAGCCGTTGGAGCCGCGGTCGTAGAGTCGCATCTCCGTCCTGGCGAGCGCTCCGGTCTTGGCGAAGCCGATGATCTCGAAGGGGTCGATGGACATGTCGACGCCTCCGGCGACGGCGACGTCGAGGTCCCCGTTCAGCAGGGAGGCGGAGGCGGTGGTGACCGACAGGAGCGAGGACGAGCACGCGCCGTCGACGGTGTATCCGCCGCCGTTCAGATCGAAGTGGTTGCAGATCCGGCCGGCGATGGTGTTGGACAGACCGCCCGCGAGGGTGTCCTCGTCGATGGCGGGGAACGGCTGCTTGTAGGCGTCCTCCACCCCTTCCAGGAACGCACCGAGGCGTTCGTCGCCCCAGTCCTGCCCCTTGAGGGCGTCGGCGAGCACACGGCGTACGTACGGCCAGCGCAGCCGCATCACGTTGGCGCGGGCGAACTCACCGGTGAGGGTGTTGCCGACGACGACGCCGGTGCGCTCCCTGGGGAGTCCCTCGCCGGCGGGAAACCCCGCGTCGGCCAGCGCCCGGGTCGCGGTGTCGAGCGCGAGCCAGTGCGTGAGGTCGGTGGAACGGTAGGTGCCGCCCGCGATGCGGTGGGCGACGCGGTCGAACTCCCACCCCTCCAGCACGGCGGCGTTACGGGCATAGAACTTGTCCGGGACCGCGGGGTCCGGGTCGTAGTAGTCGTCCAGGCGCATACGCACGTCGGGCAGCCGGCGGAAGGCCCGCCGCCCGGCGACCGCGTTCTCCCAGAGTTCGCGCGGGGTGGTGGCGTCGGGGTAGCTGCACGACACACCGACGATCGCGATACGGCTCATACGGGCACCGCCATCTTTTTCCGCTGCTGCGCCGCGGCCCGCATGGACGCGCACTTGCCGTGGAGGCAGGTGCCGTCCCGGCACGGGTCGCCGGTGCGGGCAGCCGCCACCGTGGCCGCGTGTGCCGGCTCCGGCTCGGGGGCGGGAGTGGGCAGGGGAGGGGGAGCGGAGGCGGCGGTCTGCTCCGCGGGCTCCGCCTGGGCCCGCTGTGCCTGGGCCCGCTGTGCCGGTTCGGCCGCGGCCGGAGCCTGCTTGGCCTTGACGTGCAGGCCCCACAGGTAGCCGCCGCGGATCAGGCAGACCAGGGCGGTGGCGAAGAAGATGCCGTACGCGATGCCGAGCGCCGTGAGCACCCCGTACATCGCGGCGACGCCGCCGCCGAAGGCGATCTGGGAGGAACGCCTGGAGGGGGAGGTGCCGGGGTCGGTGACCATGTAGTTCGTGAAGAGGATGAACGCCACTCCGGTCATCATGCCGAGCGCCGCCGGGATGGAGGTCCCCGTCACCAGGCCGCGGATGACCGCCTGGAGGACGAACCCGATCAGCCAGGCGCCGATCAGCCACATACGGCCCGTCAGCTTCGCGTTCAGCATGGTGCCCAGAACCAGGATGATCGCCGGAAGGACCCAGTCGGCGGGGCCGTACAGGTACTCGGTGAAGTGGTAGGGCGGGGCGATGCTGGCCCAGGGGAAGAGCAGCAGAATGACCGCGATGCCGAAGTTCGACGGGTTCATGTAGTGCCGCATGCGGCCCTTGAGCGGGGCGCGGAGCACCCATTTGGTGCCGACGGCCACGACGACGCCGAAGACCATGACCCAGACGCGGTCGTTGACGTACGTCAACATGTTCACGGCGAGACCGGTGATGTGCGCGGGGAAGAGGAACTCGACCATGCCCTTGAAACCGCCGCCCGCGTAGCGGGGGGCCCGCTTCTCTCCGCGGGCGCTGACGGCCTCCAGCGCGATCTCCACCGTGTAGGCGGTGAGGACCGCGATGAACGGCCACAGCCAGGGCTGTTCGAAGCCGAGGAAGGTGTACCCGGCGATGTTGAGGATCGAGATCGAGATCGCGAACCGACGCAGGGCGGTGACGACCTTCACGTCGTGCCGCGGCGCGGCTGCCGCGCGCGTCCTGGTTTCGGGCACGGTCACTTCTCCTTCACGTCGGCGCCGAGTTCCAGCGCGTGCCGGCCGGGGGTCAGCTGGAGATCCTTGTTGCGCACCTGCCCGGTGCGGTCACGCCAGGTCAGGCGGGTCTGCATCGGCCCCTCGGCCTCCTGGCCGAGGCCGATGTGCACGTCCTGGCTGCGCTTGCCGGAGTGGCCGCTGCCGCCGTCGACCCGGCCCAGACGGGTGCTGCCGTCGGAGAGGGTCACGGTGACCTGGGCGCCGATGACGGGCGAGCCGGCCGCGTCGGTGAGGCTGAGGTTCAGGTGGCCGCCGGTCTTCCGGCTCATGTTGCAGTAGAAGACGGGGTCCTCCCACTGGCGTGCCACGACCATGTCGAGGCGTCCGTCGCCGTCGGCGTCGCCGGTGGCGATGCCCCGGCTGGGCACCGGTACGGCCAGACCGAGCTGCTTGGACAGGTCGCTGTAGGCCTCGCCGTCCTTCTCCTGGACGAAGAAGCGCATGTGCTGGTCGCCGGCGAGGTCGTCGCCCTCCTCCACGCGGGGCCAGAAGCGGGGGTGCTTGACCAGCGCGTCGTTGGCGGTGGCGAGCTCCTGGAGCTGCGCCCAGCGGTTGCGCTTGCCCTTGACGAAGCCGACGGCCTGGGTGATCTCCTGGATTCCGTCGTTGTCGAAGTCGCCCATCTTCACGTCCCAGCCCCATCCGGACCAGGCGAGGTTGAGCGGTGCGCTCTCGTCCTTGTAGGGGGCGACGCCGTCGCGGAACTTGGCGCGCAGGTCGGCCTTGTCACGGGCCGTTCCGATGAAGGCGAAGTTGGACTCCTGGATGCCGAAGGAGGTCGTGATGTTGGAGACGAAGGCGTCGTAGAGGCCGTCGTTGTCCAGATCGCCGAAGTCGATGCCCATGCCCTTGAAGGAGCTGCGGCCGATCTCCTTGGACTTCGGAGTGGTCGCGGTGTGCTTGGCCTTGACCTCGCTGAACTTGAAGGTGCCGGGGGTCGACCTGTTGTACAGAAGGGCCGACGTCCCGAAGTCGTGCGCGAGGTACATCTCGGGGCGCTGGTCCCCGTCCAGGTCGGTGGCCGAGACGGCCAGGGTCCAGCCCTGGTCGATGCCCTTCGGCAGGACGCCCTCGACCTGTTCGTAGCCGGAGGGGGTCCAGCGGAAGAAGTGACCGCCGCCGCCGTTCTGGGCGTGGGACAGCGAGTCGTTCATCGTCACGCCGCCGTGCACGGTGTCGTCCAGGACGGGGCTGTCGGGGAAGTAGTTCCCGATGTAGATGTCGTTGTGCCCGTCACCGTCGAAGTCGGCGACCGTCGCGGCGTTGGAGTTCCACAGCGGCCCGTCGTACTCCCCGCCACCGCCGTTGCCGGGGACGAGCTCGACGGGCTCGAAGCACTTCGGGTCCATGGTCGTGGTGTCCTTGCCGGGCTCCTTCTTCGCCTGGAAGATCACCGGGGTACGGCCCCAGTAGTACACGAGCAGGTCCATCGCGCCGTCCTCGTTGTAGTCACCGGGGACGCAGCCGATCGGGGCCATGATGTCGCTCTTGGGCAGCGGAGACATATCCAGGGTGAACGGCGCGTACGAGGCGCTCTCGCGACCGGGCGCCGGTGCGGGGGTGACCACCGCCTGGTCGATCTGCGGGTCGGTGATGCACAGGTCGTTGGGCAGGCCGTCGCCGTCGATGTCGTTCATGGCGACGCCCGCGCCGACGGAGGAGATCCACGCCTCGATGTGCTTGTAGGCCTTGTTCACCTTGCGGACGCTCTGTTTCCGGTAGCCGCCCGGCATGGATATCGCCATCGGCTCGAAGGTGAACTTCTCCGCCAGCTCCGCTTTGTCGGCAGCACTCGACTCGTACGGCTTCACCACGTAAAAGGTGCTGACCATGAGAGCGAGTGCGATGACTCCGGGCGCCTGCTTCCGCAGCCAGGAAATCGGGTGTGTCATGCCAGCGCCTTTCTACGCGTGCGGAACGGAAGTGATCTCTGCGGCGATGTGCTGCCGCCAGATTTCGAATGCCGGGATCTCGCCGCCGTCACAGCTCTCGGGCGCCGTGTCGGCGCACACCCGGGCGGCTTCCCCGGGTGTCCGGCCGCCGCACAGGACGCGGGCGGCGAGATGGGTGTGGGCGGTCGTCGTGCCCGCGCGCTCGCGGGCCTCGCAGGCGAACGCGGAGCCCTGCGCCAGGTTCGGGAGATGCTCGCCCGCGTGTTTGGCGAAGCGCCGCAGTTCGTCCTCGTCGACGCTGCCCGCGTAGGTGCAGGCGAGTCCGGCGCCGGCGTACATGTCGCCGTGACGGTGGGCGGGGTAGGCCCCGATGAGCTCGGCGACGACGTCGGGGTCGGTACCGCCGACGAACCACAGGGCGCGCCCGATGCCCTGGTCGATCACGCGGGCACTGTAGGCGTCCGGCCCGCCCTTCCAGGTGAAAGGGTGTTCCCGGCCGGGGTCGCGGACGTAGGCGTCGGTCTTGAAGTACGCCTGGTGGAAGCCGTACCCGTCCAGGAGCAGCCAGCGCAGCACCGGATCGGTGCTGCTCACGTCGGGCCACATGAACCTCGGCAGCCTGGCCATCGCCCAGCCGACGCCGACGTAGATCATGTAGTTGTGGTGCCGGCCCCTGCCCTCCAGGATGCCGGTCAGCCGCTTGTCGCCGCCCGTCAGGGAGTCGAGCATGACGGCGCCCATGCCGGCGCCCTCGTACGCGAACCCGCGGAAGGGCCGGGGAACCGTCTCCAGCCAGTCGGTCGCCTGGTCCGCGGTGCGCGCCTCGACCGCGTAGGCGTAGCCCTGGAGGAAGCTCGTCCCGACCGTTTCCAACTGGTGTTTGGCCGCCGCGTTCTTGACGTGGAAACCGCGTTTTTCCAGTTTCGTTTCCCGAACATTTGGCGTGAGGACTCGGCGCCTCATCGCACGCAAGATGGACATTAAAGGCCGCCCCTCTATCCTTTGCCGGAATTTCCCGTTCGTTGGACGAAGATAGGTGATACGACTACCCGTTCGGCTACTCCAGGAATGCTCAGTCGGTAGGCGCGAGCAGTTGTGCACGCACCGTGCGGCGCCAGATTTCATAGGCCGGGACATCCCTCGCCGAGCCCGGCGCGGGCGCGGTGTCGTCGGCGAGCGCGGCCGCGGCCTCGACGGTGATCCCGGCCAGCGCGTGGAGCGCGGCCCGGGTGTGCTCGGGCACGACGCCGGAGAAGTGGCGGGCCTTCGCCGCGAAGACGGACCCCTGCGCCACGTGGCCCCTCAGTTCCCCGGACTCGGCGCGCAGCGACGCCAGTTCGGCGGCCGTGGAGCAGCCCGCGAAGGTGGCGGCGAGTCCCACGCCCGCCCACAGGTCCGGCGCACGCTCGGGGGCGAAGCCGCGCACGGCGGCGCTGACCTGCGCGACGCCCGCGCCGTGGATGAACCACAGGGCCCGTCCGATGCCCTGGTCCACCGCCCGTTGGAAGTAGTGCGGATGCCCCTCCCAGGCGTAGGGAGTGTCCGGACGCTGGGCGTCGACCCAGCGGGCACGGTCGAAGTAGGCGCGGTCGAAGCCGTACCCGTCGATGGCGAGCCAGCTCATCGGCGGGTAGAACTCCTCGCCGTCGAGATCGTCGGGCATGACCTTTCCCCACAGCGGCCGGGGCAGCTTGGCCATGGCGAAGCCGATGCCGATGTAGTTGAGGAAGATGTGCCGCCGCCCGCTCCCCTGGAGCAGTGCCCGGGTGCGTCCGCCGCGGCCGGGCATCGAGTCCCGGATGACCGACGCCATGACCGCGCCCTCGTACGCGAAGCCCTGCATCTCCAGGTCGACCAGCGACAGCCGCCGCTCGGTCTCCCACAGGCTCGTGGACTCGATGCCCCATTCGAAGCCGGTCACCACGGCCTGCGGGATGGTCTCCAGCTGTCTGGTGGCAGCGGTCTCGGTCACGGGGAATCCCCGTCCGGCGAAGCTCACGTCACGCAGGGAAGGGGCCATCAGAAGTCTGCGCAGAGAACCCATTGCCGATGCCATGCGATGCCTCCTCGGGCAGCCACCCGGGGGGTGGCGAGAATTTCATCGTCGGACTGCGGTGCAGACCGGGCACCTTCGGGAGTGCGCAACACCGGTGCGTACGGTCCGGCCGCTGCCGCCCGGTCCGACGGGCGGCAGGATGTGCCCGCCGCCTCAGCCTCCGCTCGCGGGAACCGCGGCCGACACCCGTGCGGCGTACGGTTCCAGGGCCTGCCGCAGGGCTTCGGGCACCCTGGTGGGACGGGTGTCGCCGTTCGGGCCGCGCATACAGGCGACCCGTTGCCGGCCCCGGGCCACCAGGTTCTCGGTGTCCTCGTGCAGCCGCAGGTAGTCGAAGGTGAAGACGATCTGCGTCTGCGTCAGCTCCTCCAGTCGCATCCGGATGGAGAGCTGGTCGAAGGCGGTGATCTCGGCGAAGAACTCGCACCCCACCGAGACGGTGAACAGCTTCAGGTCGTCGCGGATGTCGTCGAGCACCTCGGGTGCCCTGTCCAGCAGGAACATCTCCCGGCACCGCCCCTGCCAGCGAACGTAGTTGACGTAGTAGACGTTGCCGACCAGGTTGGTCTCCTCGAATCCGACGAGATGACGCAGTTCGTAGTAGGGCCGCGCGTCGGCCATCGGCTTTCCCTTTCCTTCGTCATCAGGGCAGGCGCCACCGGTCGAGCCTGCTTCTTTGCGGGCGCCGACGGCGCCCGGGAGGAAACCGCCGCCAGGAGGCCGCTCTCCGCCGGGGTCGCCGACCGGCTCGTGCGCCGCGGGGGCGGGTGACGACACGATCGGGTCGATCCACCGGGGTTGGCCCGATTCAGGGGATGTGACCCCACAGACACGATTGGGGATCGCCCGACGGTCGGCATCTCCCGGCTTGCTCAGGGATCCGGGCTCCGGGCAACCGCACCGTCCGGGGCACGCCCGGCGGATCGAGAGCAAGCCCGGAGTGGTACGTGACCGAGGCGGCGGGCGAGCATCGAGGTAGTCCCGAGCCGGCGGCCGTGTCACCAGCGATCGGCCGCCCGGACCGTACGGCGGCCCGGGCGACGGCGGGGCCGCTGTCGGCCCAGCCCGGTCCGGTGGCGGCGTTCCACGCGGCCTGCCCGGCAACCGCCGTCGCACACCCGACAGTTGAGCGAGCCGGATGCGTATCCGTCCGGTTTCCTCGGCATCGTGCTCACATCACGGAGGCAAGGAACCCGATGAACTCCACCGACACCACGACCACGACCACGGCCGACGAGAGGGAGCAGGGCGTCGCCGGCCTGCCGGAGCGCATCATGGCGGCGTGGGCTGCCCATGACTCCGCCGCGTTCGCCGACATCTTCACCGAGAACGGCAGCATGGTGATGCCCGGCGTCCACTGCCAGGGCAGGGAGGCCATCCGGTCCTTCATGGCGACGGCCTTCGAGGGCCCGTTCCGGGGGACCCAGGTCGTCGGCGCACCGGTCGCCGTGAACTTCCTCAGCGACGAGGCGGCCGTCCTGGTCACCGAGGGCGGCGTCCGCGCGCCGGGAGAGGACACGCTCAGGCCCGAGCGCCGGGTACGCGCGTCATGGGTCGCGGTGCGGGGCAAGGACGGCGTGTGGTCTCTGGCCGCCTATCAGAACAGCCCGTTCGACGCGTCCTGACCCACGGCTCGTCGCATCTCGACCCATGGGCCCACCGGGCGCGACGAGAAGGCGGGGCCGCCCGGACACATCGTCCGGGCGGCCCTGTCGGCGTTGCCGGACACCGGCGGTCCGGCAGGGCCGGGGAGCGGAGCGGGCCCGCCGGAACGGAACCGGCCGTCCCGTCGACGCTCGCTGACACGTGTCGTCACGCGTGGTGACGTGCCGTCAGGCGGCTTCGTCGGCTTGTGGGTCGCGGGGCCGGTCCGGGGGGCGGGGGCCGGCCTCGTTCTTCGCGTGTGCTGCGGTGGGGCACACGCTCCCGGGCGCAACGGCGAAGAAGCACCGGCGGCATCACGCCCTCGATGATGGCGTGGTAGCCGGAGAAAGTGGGAGGGGTTTATGGCCAGGGCCCGTGGCACCGATTCGGCGCGTGCTGTCCGCACCGGATGGACCGGCCCGGTCGCCCGAAGACGTTCCGCCGGCGTCCGCACCCGGCGGTCATCCGGCGGGCCGCACCAGATTGTTCTCGAAGGCGGCGGAACGTACCTTCTGGAGCGCCATCAGTACCGGCGGGTCGAGAACGCGCACGCCTCGCAGCGGGAATTCGACGTCGGGGTGCGCCACTCGCGGACGGATCTCCAGGGGACCGAGGGATCCCACGTGGATCGGCAGCCCGTCGGTCAGCGCCTCGTGCGTGCTGGCCGGCACCGAGTGGCCCAGCAGATACCAGACGCCGGGCGGTACGTTCTCCATCTCGAACGGTCCGGGCGTACGGAGGACCGTGCAGCTGATGGGTTGCCCCTCGGGCACTCTCGTCGGGAAGATTCCCAAGAAGATCAGCCCTAATTCGGCCACGGTCGGGGCTGTGACGAAACCTCGCACACGCTCCCCTGCGCTTATCTTTTGTGCGACGTTTATCTGCTTCGTGTATCCACCTACCTGGCGGTACATCGAAGGAGGGAGCCCGACGCTGTTCGCGAACCGTGAGCTGAATGTTCCGACGCTGCTGTAGCCGACGCTACAGCTGATATCCGTGACCGTCATCCCCGTGGTTAACAGGAGGCGTTTTGCCTCCTGTATTCGCAGAGCGGAGAGGAAACGCCTTGGCGAGATCCCGGTGATCCGGTGGAATTCCCGAGAGAAGTGAAACTTGCTGTACATGGCGAATCGTGCCATGTCATCGATGCTCAAGGGCTCCGAGAGCTTGCTCTGCATGATGCGGATCGACTGCTCTACGGCCCTCTCGATCCCTGTCACTGTGCACTGTGCACTGTGCAATTTATCCTCCGAAGTCGAGACGGGTATCGACCGGTCAAGCCCGCAGGGGCGATCGCATCCCGCCCAGTGAAATGGTTCGGCTCCATCGAACAGTATTAGCGACGGTATGGGGGCTGGGCAACCACGCGATCGATGTTTGCTGCGAACGGCCCATGGGCATATGCGGAATCCTTTAGATGTGCGGAGTTACAGCAATTTCGAAGATGCTTTGATCATTCCGGCAGTCGAGGATCGATGCACGGAGAGGATCCCTTGCGCACCACGTCTTCGCCGAGTTCACGCCTGGCCCGCACGCCGAAATGGAGAAGGAATGCCTTCTAGCCAGCCAAAGTTAAATCAGGACAAAACCGGCACATTGGAGGCCTTCGCCGACACGATAGTTCCCGGAGCGAAACGGAACGAGCAGGACCGGGCCGTGGCCGGCGTCGTACCCTGGCCCGGGGCCGTGGCTGCCGGAGCCCTCGAACTGCTCCAGACCGCCGCCACCGGGATGTCCGACTCTCTGGAGGCCTTCGCCGACGCCCTGAACGCGCACGCCGAACGCCTTCACGCGCAGAGCCGGCCGGACCCTGCCGGGGAGCCGGCCGAGCGGGACCCCGGGGTCCCGCCCTTCGTGGCACTGTCCTTCGCCGAACGCACGCGACTGGTGGTCATCCTGACCGCCCCCGGCCACCCCGAACGCCATCTGTGGGTCAGCCTCGCCCTGTTCAGCAACATGGCCTTCGACACCGGTGCCCACCTGCACACCGCCGACGCGATCGCCGCCGGGCACCCGGGGCTGGCCGCCCTGGGCTTCGCACCTCCGTCCGACGACGGGCAGTGGCGCTTCTCCGAGTTCTCCTACGGTCGCCCTCTCGCCCGGCTCCACCCCGACACGACCCCCTCCGGGAGCCTGGCGTGAACGCTATCGAGCAGACCGACGTGCTGATCGTGGGCAGCGGATTCGGCGGAGCCATCGCGGCGTACCACCTGGCCGCGGGCGGGGCGAAGGTGACCGTGCTGGAGAGGGGGCCGTGGCTGGAATCCCATGACTTCGAGCACGACTTCCTCCTCGGCTCCTCCTACACCCGCATCTTTGATTTCACCGTCGGTGACGGCATGAGCCTGCTCGGCGGCAACTGCGTCGGTGGAGGCAGCGTCGTCTACTTCGCCGCGATGCCGAGGGCCCCCCGCTTCGTGTTCGACCGCACCGGCAGCATCGGCCGCCGGATGTGGCCGGCCGCGATCAGCCGTGACACCCTCGACCCCTGGTACGACGTGGTCAGCGAGGCGTTGCCGGTATCCACCCAGAGCTGGCAGGACGTCAGCTACGCCGGTGGTCTGTTCGCCGCGGCGTGCGACCACGCCGGCCGGACCGCCAATCCCGTCCCCACCGCCGTGGACAACTCCAAGTGCACCAACTGCAACTGGATGATGGCCGGCTGCCGTTTCGACGCGAAACGCTCGCTGCTGCTGAACTACCTGCCCGCCGCGCGCGCCCACGGCGCCGAGGTGCGGCCGCTGCACGAGGTGCAGAAGCTCACCCGCACCGACGGCGGCGGCTACCGGGTGCACTTCAACACCATCGACGACACGGACTACCGCCTGAGCAACGGCAGCGGCGTCATCGACGCGAAGATCGTCATCCTGGCCGCGGGGGCCGGCGCGACTCCGGTCATCCTGCAGCGCTCGGCCGACGACCTCGGGGGGATGCCGCACGCCGTCGGACGCTACTTCTCCGGTAACGGCGAGCGGCTCAACAACGCCGTGATCGACGAAGAACGCGCCCGGGACCTGCTGGGCCTGGACCGGGGCGACGGCACCGCGTATCTGGCCAACCAGATCGGCAAGGGCCCGGTCGTGGCGAGCTGGGACAACCTCGACGGCAATCTGCCCGAGCACTCCCGGTTCTCCCTCGAACAGCTCTACTTCCCCCCGGGCTTCGGCACCATCCTGGCTCAGGTGCCCGACGCCGAGGGACCCAGCTGGTTCGGGGTGGAGAAGGCCGAGATGGTCCGGCGCTGGCGCTCCTGGCTCACCATCTTCACGATGATCGAGGACGACAACGAAGGCGTCTTCGGCCCGCCGCCGCCGACCGGGAACGCCGTCCGGATCTCCCAGCAGATGCTCGGCCGCGGTCCCATCTCCTATCGGCCCACCGCCAACACCCTGCGCGGCTGGGACGAGTCCGACGCGGTCGTCAAGGACATCCTGGAACGCGACGGACTGGCCCGCGTGATGCCCTGGACCAACGATGTGGTGGGCGCCTACACCGTCCACCCGCTGGCCTCCTGCCGGATCGGCGACGACCCGCACACCTCCGCCCTGGACGACCGGCACGAACTGCGCGGCCACCCCGGCATCTTCGTGACGGACGGCTCGGCGGTACCGGGCGCCCTCACCGTCAATCCGGCGCTCACCATCTCCGCGCTCGCCGAACGTGCCGTCCCGGGCATCGTCCAGGCGGCCCGCGACCGGGGCGTTGACGTCAGCTACGGCGCGCCCACCCCGGACGGAGACGTCTCCGTCCGGGCCGGTGTACGCCCGCAACTGCCCTTCCTCACCCGCCGATAGCGTCACCGGGAGCCGCGCGGCAGCACGATGCCGCACACCGGTCACCCCCCACCCCGGCCCCGCGGCGCGGTCCCGCACCGACGAGCACCTCGCGACGCCCTGTCAGGAGCGCGGCCGTGCGGAAGGGACCGGCCTTCCGGAGCCGACGGCCGAGGCCGGCCGGGGCAAGCCCCCCGGTCCTGCAGGTCCTCGGGACGTTCCTCGCCGGGCCCACCGCCGCCGACGGGGGCCCGCGGGCGGGGGCAGGCCGTGCCGATGGTCTCGCGCACCCGGCGGTCCCGGAGCCGGGCCGGGGCCACGGCCGCCCTGTGGTCGTTGTCCCGCACGGCGCCGAGCGCGTCAGGAGGAGCCGCGGCTTCGGCCCGTGGCCTCGGGGGAGCAGTCGAGGCGCTCCCCGGGCGGGCCCCGCGGCGGACGCCGTCCGGGTGGTGCGGTCGGGGGCCGGAGCCGCTCGACGCGGACCACCGGTAGCGGAGACGACGCAGGCGTGCCCGGTCCCGTAGCCGCTACGGGACCGGGCACGCGGCGTTCTCGGCGGGGCGTCGAGGGGAAGAGGTCTCACCTGCCCCAATTCGGCGGGGCGGTCACGGGCGTTTGACCCTCACCGGGACGTGTCGGAGAACTGGCCGGGCCTGCGGCCCTCTCCGGCCGGGCCCCGGTAGGCCTGCGCGATGTCGAGCCAGTGATCCGCCGCACCCTTGGTGGCCGTGAGGGCAAGGTCGTCGCGGTGGCGACGCCGGGTGACGAGCAGGCAGAAGTCATGGGCGGGACCCGTGATCCGATGGGCCGCCTCCGGAGGGCCGTACTCCCACAACTCGCCTGTCGGAGAGGTGAGTTCGAAGCGAAAAGGTTCACTGGGCGGGGTCAGGCCGCGTGCCTCGTAGCCGAAGGCTTGGGTCAGCACGGCGAATCCGGCCACGTGGCGCAGCCACGGCGCCGGATCGCGGCGCACGCCGATGGTGTCGGCGATGTCCTGACCGTGGGCGAAGGTCTCCATGAGGCCCGCGCAGGCGAGCACGACCGGCGGCAGCGGGTTCACCAGCCACGGCACCGTCTGTCCCGGGGGGACGGCGGCGAGCGCCTCGATGGTGGCCGCGCGCTCGGCGCGCCAGCGGTCGAGGAGTGCCTGCGGGGTGCCGGAGCGGTAGGCGGCCAGTGCGGCGTTGACCGCTCCGTCGAAGTCGCCGGAGGCCTTCTCGGTCATGGCCCGGAACGCCTCCGGGTCGGCCGCCGCCGTACCGGCGAGCCGATAGACGAAGACGAGGTGGGCTATCTGGTCGGTAACCGTCCAGCCGGGGGCCGGAGTGTCCAGCGCCCATTGGGCGTCGTCGAGGTCGGCCACCATACGGTCGGTCTCGTCTCCCGCCGTCGCCAGGTCCTTGAGCACGTTCGCCAAGTCGGACATCGCTCGCTCTCGTCTCTGCTCGGGGGTCTGCGGTCAGTGTCGCGGATACGGGATCCAGCCTGGTCCAGCAGGGATTCGGTGTCTTCTCCCAGACTGCTGAGCGCTGTGGCCGACGGAACGGCCGGTGCGAGGAGGCCGGCGCATCCAGGGGAGGAAGGGAAGGATCCGGAGTCGACCGGCCCGACCGGGACTCGGGGCCACGGCCCGAAGACGTCCAGTGGCAGGAGTACCCGGGAAAGCCTTCGACCGCCCCCGGAGGACGCGTCGGCGAGGGGCCCCGCGACCGTCCCGGAACCCCTCCGCCAATACGACCGCAGTCTGCGAGCGCTGCCGCGCAGGGGGTGTGTTTGCGTCAACTTCCGCTGCCTACAAAGGACGTCAAACGCTTCTGGAAGCGAAGATCGAACCTCTGCTCCCTTACCGGCCCTACGCTTTTCCACCGGGGCGATCGCAGCCTGCCGGCGTCCGCGCTCCGTATGCTCCCGTAGCGCACACGGAGGGCCTGCTGGACGAGCCGAGCTCACGGGCCAGGAGCAACAGGCCGTCGTCGGCGCCCCGGGCCCGGACGGGCGATCCGAGAGCCCCGTCGGCTCCTCCGGGTCGCGGAGCCGAAGAGATGGTCACCGGCCTGACCCGAGCGGCGGTCGCCGTGGCTGCTCGGCCCGCTCCTCACCGAGCCAGGCTGTTCAGAATGACGGGGATGTGGCCGAAAGTCGGCCGTGGGCCGACCGCCGGTTCCGCCGCTTCGGCAGACTGCGCCGACGAGTAGCTCCCATCCACTGCGAGGAGAGTCATTCCCGTGCCGCGGATTCCTGTCCACACCGTCGACAGCGCGCCCGCACCCGGCGGGGAGACTCTGCGCCGCCTGGAGAAGCGATTCGGGAGGGTGCTCAACATCCATGGAGGGATGGCCCACTCGCCCGTGGTCCTGGCGACCTACGCGGCGATGAGCACGGCCATCGCCGAGCACGGCACCTTCGACGCCCGCACCCGCGAGGCGATAGCCCTGGCCGTGGGAGCGGTCGACGCCTGCGCGTACTGCCAGTCGGCACACACGGTGTCGGCAAGGGCGGCGGGCTTCACGGAGGAGCAGACCGTGGCGATCCGGCGCGGAGAGCGCGGCGACGATCCGAAGCTCGACGCTCTTGTCCAGGTCGCGAGGGAGGTCGCCGGAGAGGTCGGCGAGGCGTCCGACGCGGCGTGGGACGAGGCCGCTGCCCAGGGCTGGACGGACACCCAGCTGACCGAGGTGTTCGCCCACGTGGCGGTGAACCTCTACACCAACTACTTCAACCATTACGTCCGTACGGAACTCGATGTCCCGGCAGCCCCGGGCCTCGACGGCTGATACCGCCGGTCCGGGCCGATCCGGGGCGGCCGTTCCGCACGGTCGAGCCGACGTTCCGTCGCACGACATCCGGTCAGCACACGGCGCCGGTGGGGACGGCACCGCCGGGCGCCCCCGGTTCAGCGGGGAGGCCACATGAATCGAACGGGCGCGTGCCCCAGAGTGCTCGTCGTGGGCGCCGGCCTGGCCGGCACCGCGACGGCGATCCGGCTCCTCCACTTCGCGCGCAGACCACTGGAGATCGTTCTGCTGGAGCGCCGCCCCGACTACCGTTCCGCCGGAGTCGCCTATCACCGTGACGGCAACCCCTGGGACTACGTCTTCAACATCCAGGCCGGCCGGATGTCCGTGTTCCGCGAGGACGTCCTCGACTTCATCAGCTGGGCCAACCAGGAGGCCGACCGACGGGACTGGCCGCAGCACTGGGCCGGGCACACGTTCACCGAACAGGGCCCGGCTCCCCGGCGCATCTTCCAGGACTACCTCGACGACCGGCTGGCCGAGGCCAGAAGACAGTCCTGCCCCGGCGTCGTCCTCGTCGAAGCGGACGGCGAGGCGCTCGACATGGACGCGTGCGACCGGGGCTACGAGGTGACCGTCGGCGGCCTCTCCGCGACCGGGCTCGACAGCGTGCGCTCCGGTCCGCTCCCGGACACGAAGGTGGTCGGCGCCGACCACGTGGTCCTCGCCACCGGCCTCGAACTCAAGGATCCGCCCTTCGCGGTCGAGGTCTCCGGACACCCCTCCTTCGTACGCAATCCGTACTCCGCGGCCGGAATCCGCACGCTCTCCCGGCTCCCGCCCGAAGCCACCGTCGCCATCGTCGGATCCGTACTGAGTGCGTACGACTCGGCGGGACTGCTGCTGCGCAACGGCCACACCGGGCAGATCCTCCTCATCTCCCGGTCCGGGACGATCTTCCGCACCTATCCCGGCACCCACGAACACGGCGTGGTGCGCCTGCCCCGCCCCGAGACCCTGATGGAGCCCTACCGCGACCGCGAGGAATTCCTGGCACGGGGCAGGGCCGCATGGCGTGCGGCGTGCTCGACGGTGCGCGAGAGGCACCCCGGCATCGCCTCCGCCATCGTCCCCGAACGCGTCGCCAAAGCGTGGGAGCCGTATCTCCCCGAGATCATCGAGCGTATCCCGGATGAGGAACTGCGCCTCCTGCTGGACGAGTTCGCCACCACCATCGCGGCGCTGCGCGTCGGCGCCGTGGAGTACACGATGGCGATCATCGAGCATGCGATGCGGTCGCCGGAGGGGTCGGTGGAGCTGGTTGTCGGCAAGGTGCGGGCCATCACGCCCACAAGGTCGGGGCGGCTGCTGGTCTCGGTCGCCGGGCAGCACGGCGGCCACGGAGTCGAGGCCGATCTGGTGGTGTCCAACTTCGGCAGGGAGTCCGACTACGCCAAGGTAGGACAGCCGCTGTGGCGAGCGCTGCTGGGGAA
The DNA here is from genome assembly GCF_900460065.1 of Streptomyces griseus. Lineage (GTDB taxonomy): Bacteria > Actinomycetota > Actinomycetes > Streptomycetales > Streptomycetaceae > Streptomyces > Streptomyces griseus. Next base: position 471,659 of record NZ_UAVD01000029.1, read on the forward strand.
GGGCATCGCGACCCCCCACGAGCGCACCGGGCGCGGCCTGGAGGTCGACGCGTGCGGGACCCTGCTGGACGCCGACGGGCGACCGGTCGGCCCGGTCTCCGCGATCGGCGTGCTGAGGGAGGGCGACGAGATCGTCCGGCACGGCCGAACGGGCGCGTTCGCGTTCAACCTCGCCGCCATCAAGAACCACTCGGTCTCCGTCGCGGCCCATGTGACCGAGCAGTTGGAACTGCGACAGGAGGGCTTGAGCGACATCGCGGCCCTGCACCCCCACTACCGGAGCTATGCCAGCAATCCGGAGGAAGCGGACCGGGCGGCCTTGGAGGAGGCTGTGGTACTGGAGGTGCGGAGGCTGGCCACGCGCGAACGGAAGAAGCGAGAAGCGCTCGACTCCCGCTTGACCGCGAGCATCCTCTCCATCGGCGGTCTTCCGGCACTCCCGGCAGCTGTCTCCCGGCCCGACCGCCTGATGAGGGCGGTCGTCAACCGGGTCGCTGCGGAACGGCTCAACGACGTCTCCGTGACGCCACGGCAGCTACGTCGACAACTGGGGATCGGGAACGTCGACAATCCGGAGGGCTAGTTGAACGGGAGCAGGCGACGGATTCTGGGGTTTCTTCTGGCCGGCGGCACCGAGAGCGTGCTCCGGGGCACCTGTAATCGGACAAGAGTTCCACGCGAGGGCAGCATCCTCGTCACCCCCTTCCTTGAGGCAGGGATGTACGACGCCATCGTGGCCGCACGCGCGGTGGTCTGCGGCTCCGGCGGACTGACCGGCCACATGCAGTCCCTGTGCCGTGGCAGAGGGATACCTGTCCTCCGTGTCGACGAGGCGGACCTCGCCGACCTGGTCGGCGAGGTGACGCTGTACCTGGAGAGCGCGTCGATCGTCGTCGGACCCGAGGAGTCGGCGCCGCCCGGGACCGGGAGGTCCGCGATGGACGACCTCGGCTCGGCGTGCGCGGTCATCGCGGACTTGCAGGACATCACCACCATCAACTCCTCCGGGCCGGACGCCGCACGGGTCGAGTCCTTCTTCATCCGGGAGGAGTTCCTCTGCCTCGCGCTGGGCCTGAGCCCGCTCGACGCCATGGCCGGCGGCCCGGCCGGCATCACCGCCTACGGACAGGCCATAGGAGGGCGGCTCCGCGGCTTCGTCGAGGCGCTCCTGCCCGGCCAGCGCCTGATCCTGCGGATGCTCGACCTGCGCTCCGACCACGCGGCCGAAGTCAGCGAGATCGCCCCGGTCGCGGTGGAGCCGAACCCCGAGATGGGGCTGCACGGCGCCCGCTGGCTGCTGCGCTCCGTCGCCTACCGCGACGCCTTGCACGTCGTCCTTTCCACGCTGCGCAAGCACCTCGGAGACCAAGCCGACAGAGTGGTGCTCTCGGTGCCGTTCGTCCGCGACGAGACCGAGTTCGTGCAGCTCCGAGCACACCTCGACCTGCCGGACGAGGCCCCCCTGTCCGCGTTCGTCGAGACGCCCTCCGCCGTTTACGCCACCCCGGCGATGTGCGCGGCCGGTGTCAGCGAACTGTTCGTCGGCATCAAGGACCTGGTGCAGTTCTATCTGGCGGCGGACCGCGGCAACCACTTGGTCGCCGACTCCTACAGCACCCGTCACCCGGCTGTCCTGGACGGGGTCCGCAGGGTCGTGGAATGCAGCCGCGCCGCGGGTACCCCGGTGCGGGTCTTCTCCCTGGCGTCCGATCTCGACCACTACCTGGAGCACCTGCCCACCCCCGACGGGTACATGATGTGCACCGCCGAACTCCGGCAACTGCTCCTGCGCCATTCCACCAGGACCTGACCGCAGCGGTCGGCGCGAGGCGGGGCCGTTCAGCTCGGTGACGGTCCGGCGGTGGCGTTCGCACCGGCCGGTGCGGCGTCGGCGACCGGTGTCCCGGACCTGTCGTTGACCGGCGTCGGCGCGGTTGGCGCCGCCCTCGGCGCAGCCGCCTCCCACGGCGTTGTCGTCGGGCACGCGTCCCCACCCGGGACGGCCGCGCCGCATACGCTGGTTCCCGGTCGCCGGACCGTGTTCGGCGTCGTCGGCCACGTCGCGGCAGTGGGCGTGGCCATCGCCCCGGCCCTGCTCGGCGAGCGATCGTCACCGGTTGCCGAGCACGGCCGCGGCGGCACCCGTCGACCGGATCGGTGGCCGACCGCGATCCGCCTGACCCCTTGAGGAGCTTCCATGCCCGACCGTGACCCGATCGCCGAGATCGGACCCTTCAGCGACGCACGCGCCGACGCGACCCCCTGGCCGACCGCCCTGCGTGTGCTGGAGCAGGCGCGGCTGTTCTGGCTGTCCACCGTCCGCCCCGACGGCCGACCCCACGTGACGCCGCTGCTGGCCGTCTGGAACGGCGGCGCTCTGTACTTCGCGACCGGTGACCAGGAGCGTAAGGCGCGCAACCTCCAGGGCAACCACCACTGTGTGATGACAACGGGCACGAACGTCCTGGACGGTCTCGACATCACCATCGAAGGACTGGCCGAGTCGGTGAGCGACCCGACAGAACGCGGCACTGCCGCAGACGCCTACGAGGACAAGTACGGCGACCTGCTGACGAGCCCCGACGGCACCTGGTACGGCCTCGGTGACACCATTCGCGTCGGCGATGTCCTGCTGTACCGCATCGACCCGGCGGTCGGATTCGCCTTCGGGAAAGGCGCGGTGTACAGCCAGACCCGCTATCGCTTCCACCACGGATCCTCCGAACAGCGGTGACGGGGGGTCCGTCCGTCTCCGACCGGGCAGCCGAACGCCGAGGGGCGCGACGCAGGGGTCGCGCTCTTGCTGATCACCCGGACCGACGGGACTTCACCTGATCTGCCGGCGGACCTGCGGGCAAGGGTCGATGAGGCCCTTCCGCTCTGATGGCGGTGACGGGTCGATCGCCCCGGACGTCCTCCGTGGTCCGTCTCGTCTTCTCGGCGATCGGTTCCCGCTCTCGCCCCTCATCAGGGAAAACAGTCGCGGTGCCGTGCGACGTATATCTGATGGTTCGTCATGAGTATGTGCGTGCAAGAGGGTTGAAGATGCAGCCATCTGGCACCTCATGTTTTCTTCACATTTTCTTGAGCTTGAAATGTGATCGACGACCCTAGGTTGAGGGCTCCGGCGCACCAATCGGCCGCTTTTGTGCCGGAGGTGACGTGCTATTCGCGAGAGAAGGGAAGATCAGATGCTTGATGCCGATCCCACGCCAAGGGAGACGGTCGACCTCGTCGTCGGCGACGCCGACGAGTCCTGGGAGGACCTCGTCCGCGGTCTGATCGAGGGCCCGGTGGACCCCTCGCGCATCCTCACGGACTGCGGTGGTAACGGCTGTAACTGTGCCGGCTGTGTCGGCTGCGGCCTGAACTGCATGAGCGGCGGCTGGAAGTGCGCCACGTGTGGCAGCGCGTGCTGCTAGTGCCGTCCCCGGCCGACCCCGCCGGTCGAGGCGGTAGGTAGCGAATCGGCCCGCCGGCGGTGGCACCCGTCGGCGGGTGCCACCCGGACAAGGAACCACGGTGTTCCTTGCCTGACCTGAATGACGTGAACATGAAACATCTTGATCCGCTTCTCTCGCGCTACGGCGTCGTCGGGGACGCCTTCGACCTCTCCCCGTCCCGCTATCGAGGTCTGCCGGAACTGAGCTCCTACGGGGTCGATCTCGGCAGCGGCTTCCCGGGCTTCGAGGCACGCCCGGACGACCGGGTCGTGGCCGGAGGACATGCGCTGGGAGACAAGGACAGGGCACGCCTGCTCGCCATCGCCGAGGGATGCGAGCGCTACTCGGGGGCGCAGTTCGGCACGGAGGGCGTAGTGACCGCCGCCGCGCACGATCTCGACGGCAGGGTGCTCGACTGGTCGCGGATTCCGCGTCTGTCCGACGCGGAGTACGCGCATCCGCGGTGCCCGCTCGTCCCTTTCGATCCGGCCGCGCCGATCAGGTGGGTCCGGGGGGTGGATCTCCGGGACGGGAACCCCACCTGGCTGCCGCTCTCCATGGCGGCCTACCGGTCGGGGCGCCGTTTCCCGGCCGAGCGCTTCGTGGCGAGCATCTCGACAGGCTGCGCCGTGCACACTGATCCCGCGAGTGCCGTCTTCGGCGGCCTGAGCGAGGTCGTCGAGCGGGACATGATCGCCGTTCTGTGGCTACAGAAGCTGCCGCTGCCGCACATTCCTCTCGACGTGCTGGACGAGCGGGAACGCACCCTGGTCGAGTGGGCGCACGATCGCTTCCTCAACACCGTGCTGCTGGATGCCACCAGTGACATCGGTGTACCCACGGTGTACTGCATGCAGACCGCACCGCATGACCAGACCCTGCGCACCATGGTCGGGTGCGGTACCGGGCTCACCATTCAGGATGCCGCGTACAAGGCGTTGCTGGAAGTCACGTGCTTCCGTGACTCGCTGCACGTGGAGTGGGAGGAGCCCGTGTCCTTCGCCGACTACACCGATATCTCGGACGGCGCGAAATACATGGGCAAGCCGGAGAATGCCCCACACTTCGCATTCCTCACCGATGACCACCCCGACCGGCCCTCGTTCCAGGACCGCGGCCGTTACGCCGCCGACGCCACTGAGGGGCTGGCCCGCGCTGTCCGGAGGTTCGCCGAGCTGGACATGGCGGTGATCGCCGTGGACCGGACGACGACGGAACTCGCCTCGGTCGGACTGCACTCGGCGACCGTCGTCATCCCGGACCTCCAGCCGATGTCCCCTGTGCCGCTCGCCCAGTATCACGCGCATCCCCGGCTCTACTCCGCCCCCGCGGCGATGGGATATCGCGTACTGCCTGTCGAGGAGTTGAACCCGTGTCCGCAGCCGTTCGCCTGACCCGTCTGTCCGTCCTCGGTACCGGGGCCTTCGGCGCCCGGGCGTCCGAACTACTGCCGGAGATCTCGGGCCTGGCCGTCACTCAGGTCGGTCCGGAGATCACCTGCGACATGCTCGTCGATGCCGACGCAGCAGTGCTGGTACTGGACCGCCCCGCCCGGCGGTTGGCACGCCGATTCCGGCAGGTGGCCTCCGAGGCGGGAAAGCCGTGGCTCCTGGTGGAGTTCGATCACCCCGTCATCAGAGTGGGACCGTACTTCGATCCTGCGGCCGGCCCGTGCCTGGACTGTTTCTATGCGCGTGAGGACCAGCACGCCGACAAGCCGGCTCCCCTCCGGGAACCCGCACCCGGGCACGAGCACGAGCACACGCACGAGCACAACCACGGACACGCCCACGCACCGGACTGTTCGCACACATCGGCGCCCGCGTCGGCGGAGGAAGGACTCGGCGTCGAGGCGGCGGCCGGGGTCCTGCCGCACCAGGCGCGCATCGCCGCGGGGCTGCTGAGCCTGTCGCTGACCGAGCAGGTTCGCGGGCGGGTGGTCACCGTCGATCTCCGCACGGCGGCGGTCCGCTCGGACCAGGTGATCGGCTGCCACGGCTGCCCGCACTGCGGCGACGAGACCCAACGCACGCTCATGTCGCGACAGCTCGATCACCTGTTCCGTACCGTGGGAGGCGTCACTCATGACGAGCACCGATAGTTTCACCGCAGGCGGCCTCCGGCCCCGGTTGCGCGGTGGGGTGGCGGTCTCCGCCGCCGACGGCCAGGTCGTCTTCTCGGCCGGACAGATCCGCAAGAGGATCGGCGGTGGGGACGCCCTCCGGCTCCTGCTGCCGATCGCGTCGGCGATGGACGGACGCCGCACGGTCGGCGACCTCGCCGAAGCGACGGACCTTCCGTACGAGGCGGTGGCCCAGGCCGTGGCACTGCTGGTGAAGCAGGGCCTCGTCCTCTCCGGGGAGGTCTCATCGCCGAAGCCGCTGGCGGCCGGCGTCGTCGACTACCTGGAACAGACCGCTGGTTCCTCGGCCACGTTCCGCGACGCCTCCGAGGTACTGGAACGCCTGTCGCGATGCGCGGTGCTGATCGTCGCCCCACCGGGGCACACGGAAGCCGTCCGCGACGACCTGGCGATGAGCGGCGTCGGAACAGTCCACAGCGCGTCCACGCCGGCCGGAGTCGGGAACGAGGTGCTCGACAGCCTGCGGGCAGCGGCGGGCAGCCTCGTGGTGCTGTACGGCCCGCCCCGCCACGATGACGGCACGGACAGCTTCACCGACGACTGCGCGGCCCGCGACATCGCGGTACTGCACTACGCGGCGCACCAGGGGCAGGTCGACCTCGGTCCGCTGGTGCATCCGCGGGCGACGCTGTGCCGACGCTGCTTCACCAGCGGCTACCTCGCGGAGTTCGGAAGCGAACAGCCGGCCCCGGCCGACACCGCCACGACGACGGTCGCCGCCGGACTCGTGGTGGGCGAAGCGCTGGCCTACCTGGCCGACGTCGACAGCATGCGCACCAGTCAGGCTCTCGTCCGCTGGACCCTGCCGGACTCCACCGCGGTGCGGTACGCGGTCTCTGCCGAGGCCGGCTGCGCATCGTGCGCGACGACGTCCCGCCGCTCGGGAGAGCGTGCAACCGTACTGGAGGCGTACGAGGACGTCGTCGCCGCGCAACCGCTCGCCGACCGGCCTCAGCCTCCGGTCACCGCCGGCCGGAAGAAGCGCCTGACGGCGCTGGGCAAGGAACGCGAGTCGTTCCCCACCGCACCGGTGATACCGCTGCCTCCGCCACCGGTGACCGCGTCCGCCGCCCCGACCGGTGACGAGGCGCCGGCCGTGTCCGAGGCGGGCCCGTCCGGGACGGTGGGGACCGCCGACGCGGCATTCGTCGCCGACCTGGCGGCGATGGTGGCGGGACGGCGCGGGGACGGCGGACCCCGCAGGTGGACCGCGTCCGGGGGAGAACTCGCGTCGGTCGAGCTGTATCTGATGTGCGCGGACACGGTCTCCGGGCTGCCCGCACACACCCTCCTGAAATACGACGACGTCGCCCACCGGCTCCTCGTCACCCGCCGGACCCACGGGCCCGGCCTATGGCGGTCCATGCTCGACGCGACCGGGATCACGGAGACTGCGGACGTCGTTCTGGTCGTCGTCGGCGCGCTCTGGAGACTGAAGCTCAAGTACAGCACTTTCGGGATCCGGCTGGGGCACCTCGACGCCGGGTGCGCCCTCGCGCAACTGCACGCGGTGGCCACCGACCGAGGAGCACGCGTCACTCTGAACGACCGCTGGCAGCCGACGCTGCCGACGTTGCTGGAACTCAAGGAAGACGAACAGGTCATGGCCGTGGCCGGCCTGTGGACCCCGCGGAGCGCGCGATGCCACTGATCAACGAGACCGACCTGTGGTCGCTGGCGAAGCGTGCTCTCGCCCCCGCCGACCGCCCCGCCGAGCACAACCCTCCTCAGTGGCCGCCGGCCCAGGACACCTCCCGGATCTCTCGGAGCGTGCCGCTCCACGATGTGCTGACAGCCCGTCGATCGGTCCGCCGCTTCCGGGAGGACCCGGTGCCCGACACCGACCTCGCCACCCTTCTGGATCTGGCCACGTCGACCGACCGGCAGATGTGGCCGCACGGCACGGCCGCGACCACCCCGCAGGCATGGCTCGTCAGCGGCGTGGCGGGTACCTCGGGAGCGCGGCTGCGCCAGTACGTCCCGCGGCGGTCCCCGGCAGGAGCGGCCACGGCGGTGGAGCCTCTCGCGGGGGAGTTCACCGACCACGGCGACTGCCCCGAACCGGCCCTGCTCGCCGCGCGTTACGCCCCGGCCCCGGTGACGGTCCTGATCTGCGCGGAGATCACCGACGACACCGGCACCGCGGCCGACGACACCGGCTCGGACTACGGGCGGGCGCTCCTGCGGGCGTCGGCCTTCGGCTACAACGCGTGGCTTTCGGCGGTCGCGGCGGGTCTCGGCGGCAGCGTGCACGGCCGTTCCTCACCCGAGGTGACCCGCATCGTGCGCCGGCACACGGGCACACCGGCCAGGCACCTGTTCACCCTTGTGCTCGGCCATCCTGCCGAATCCCCGCAGGAGTTCGGACCGTGAGTGACACCGAACGGATACACGTACGCGCTCTCGGCCGACGCGTACTGCGGCGGTTCGCCGCGCACAAGGCCGGCTTCGCGCTGTCCCTGCTGACCGTCGTGCTGTCCACGGGGCTCGGGATCAGCGGGCCGCTGTTCCTCCGCGTCATCGTCGACGAGGCGGTGCCCCAGCGCGACCGGGAGCTGCTGCTGTGGATGTGTCTGGGCATGCTCGCCGTGGGAATCGCCCAGAGCGGCTTCTTCTACCTGCAGAGCCGGTTGACGAACTCCATCGGACTCGGAGTGGTCCACGGTCTGCGGGTGGAGGTGTACGAGCGGGTGCAGTCGATGCCGATCACCTTCCACGCCGGCCGGTCGGGGGCAGAGGTGCAGACCAGGCTGGCCAGTGACATCGGTGGCATCTCCGATGTGATCACCTTCACCGCCCAGCGCGCGCTCGGGTCACTGACGATGGTCATCACCATCGGGACCGCCATGCTCATCCTCAGCTGGCCCGTCGCCGTGGTGGCGATCGGTCTCACCCTGGGGCTGGTCGTCATGAACCAGCACTACGCCGAACGGCAACGGCTCCTGGCCATCGAGGCGCAGGAGCACACATCGGAGATGATGCGCCTGACCGGCGAGCACCTCTCCCTGCCCGGTGTCCTCGTGGGGCGTACGCTGCGCTGCTGGGACGGCCAGCGCGACCGGTTCCGCGCCTCGTCGTCGGCCATCACCGACCTGACGGTCCGTGAGCGTTCCATGGCCACCAGCGCGGAGTCGATCATCGGCGTCTCCTTCGCGGCGATCCCGCCCGTGGTCTACTGGATGGCCGGCGGCGGCTTCACCAGCCTGTCGATCGGCACCGCGATCGTGCTGGTCGTGCTGCAACTCCAGCTCGCGCAGCCCATCCAGGCACTGCTCGGCCTCAGCACGTCCGTGCGGCGGTCACTGGCGCACTTCGACCGGATCTTCGAGTACATCGACCTCGGACCGACGGCGGCCCTGCCCGCGCCGCGCAACCCGCACACCGGGACCCGGGGGCCCGCGGTCGGCATCACACTGCGCGAGGTCTCCTACCGCTATCCGGAGAGCGGCAGGAGCACCCTGCACGGGATCGACCTGGACTTCCCCGCCGGTTCCACCACCATGATCGTGGGCTCGACCGGCTCCGGAAAGAGCACCCTGGGCTACCTCGTCGCGGGGCTGCTGGAGCCCGGGGCCGGTACGGTCCGGGTCTCCGGCGGCGACGACAAGCCGTCCGAGACGGTCCTGCTGGTGCCCCAGGAGCCCGGGATCTTCAACGCCTCCTTCCGGGACAACCTCCTCCTCGCCCGCCCCGGCGCCACCGAGGCCGAACTGCGCGAGGTGCTGTCCAGACTGGCTCTCGACGATCTCGTCTCCTCCTTCCCCGAGGGACTGGACACCTCGGTCGGCGAAAGGGGCTACCAGCTCTCCGGCGGCGAACGCCAGCGGCTCGGGCTGGCCCGCGCTCTGCTGTCGGACGCCCCCGTCGTCGTGCTCGACGAGGTGACGAGCGCCCTGGACTGGGCGACCGCACGGACGGTGCAGGCAGCACTGGAGGAACTGCGCGGCAACCGGACCACGGTGGTCATCAGCCACCGGCTGTCCGGGGTCAAGGACACCGACCGGGTGGTGGTTCTCGCGGACGGGCTCGTCGCGGAGAACGGCACCCACGGTGAACTCCGTACCACGCCCGGCCGGTACTCCGACCTGCTGCGCATGCGCGACGAGGACCTGTCCGAGGCGGGTACGACGCCATGAGTCCCCCCATCAGACTCTCCGCCGCGATCATGACCCACCCCGCCCGCAGGGCGAGAGCCCTCGCCCTCAGGGACAGCCTTCCGGAGCTGGACCTCCAGGTCGTCGAGGATCCCGACCCCTACGGCGCCGGCTCCTGTTCGGCGAGGACCGCGGTGCTCGCGTGGGGGGCGGTGACCCCTCACGCCACCCACCACCTGGTCCTTCAGGACGACGCCGTCCCCGTCGCGGACCTGCGGGAGCAGGTACTGCGCAGGGTCGGTGAGCGGCCGGCCGCCGCGATCAGCCTCTACACGGAATGGGCTTCGGCCACGTCGTCCGCCGTCCACCTCGCGGCCTGGCTCGGACAGCCCTTCGCCGAGGTGTGCGACCCGTACACACCCTGTATCGGACTCGTTCTGCCGGCGGAGGCGGCCCGCGAACTGGCGAGGACGAGACCGGAGGTTCCGCAGGACGACGTCATGATCGCCGGCGTGCTGCGCCGGCTCGGGGTCCCCGCATACGTGACCGTTCCCAATCTGGTCCAGCACGCGACCGAGGCGAGTCTCACCGGCAACACCCCGATGGGACTGCGGCTGGCCGCCTGCTACTCCACCGCGCCCCACAGCGACACCGCGCCGGTCGTGGACGCCCGGGTGGACCTGCTGCCCTGCTTCTCACGCTCGTACGGAAGGCCGTACTACCTGGAACGGGACCCCGGCAGCGTCTCGGGCTGGTCGCAGCGCGGCCTGCTCGAGACGCTGCGGCGGCGAGACGTGGACGTGCCCGCACTGCAACGCGCGGCGGCACGCCGGTCGGCGGGTCTGCACCGGGCCGAACCGGATCTGCGGCCCGACATCGTCGTCAGCCTGTGGATCACCGCATGGCTGGGGGGTACGGAACTCCGTCGGCTCCTCCGCGACCACGCCCTGGCCCCGGCCGAGGTGCTCGACCGGAGACTGGGGCAGATCGCGCTGGCCAACATCGGCCCCGGGATCTTCGACCAGTACATGCCGCCGGAACGACTCCTGGAACTGTCACCCGTCCTGGAGGGCTTTGCCCAGGCGGCCTTCACCGAGGGCGTGACGCCGTCCGTGACGGGCCATTCCCCCGACCACCGGTCACTCAACGGCTGAAGAGGAACGTACCGATGAGAGTCAATTTCGTCTCCCGAGGCCATGGCTACGGCCACGCTGCCCGGGACCTGAGGATCATGGCCGCGATGCGCCGGGTGAACCCCGGGATACAGATCAGGCTGGCTTCGGCGGGGAGCGGAGCGGACTACTACCGCTCCCGCGGTGTCGAGGCCGTCGACCTCGGTTTCGAAGACGCCGACGACATGAGTGAGGAGGCGAGTTGGAGGGTCTGGCGATTCCTGTACGAACGTGCCGACGCCGACCTGGTGGTGAGCGACGAGTTCCTGACCGTGCCCGGCTTCTGCCGCCGTGTCCTCGACGTTCCGAACGTGCTGATCACCGACTGGTTCTTCGCCGAGCTCGGCCGGCCCGACGCCGACTCGGTCATGGACGACGCGCTGGAGGTGGTGGTCCCGGACTTTCCCGAGGCGCATCCGGTCACACCGGCCACGACCGCGCCGGTGTGGTTCTGCGGCCCCCTCGTGGACGCCTTCGCACCCCAGCGGGCGGAGGCGCGCAAGGCCCTCGGCCTCGACGAGGACGCGCTCGTCCTGACAGTGGCGGCGGGCGGTCGCCCCGACCGTATCGCCGCCCTGCGCATCCAGTTGCAGGCGCTCCGGGCGTGGAGCGGACACGCCGCCCCGACGGATCAGCTCCTCCTCCTGGCGGACCCGCCCCCCACCCGCGGGCGAGTCCCCGCCACCCCCAACGTCCGATGGGTCGGGCGGAGCGACCGGCCCGAGCTGTACTACCGGGCCGCCGATGTCGTACTGGCCGACGCGCTGGGCTTCACCGGCTGCGAACTCGTCGCCAACGGCGTGCCGGTCATCGCCTCCGTCACCCCGGACCCCGGCCGGGAGGTGCGCGTCGGATTCGCCGAGCGCATGGACATGCTGGAGCGGACCGGTCTGCTGACCCGCACCCACGCCGACGAGGACCCCTCGGCGCTGTGGGACAACGTGCGGGAGATGCGCGCCCGGGCCGACGATCCGGCACCCCGGGACTTCTGGGCCGACCCCTTGGATGTCGCCACCCGGATACTCGGCCACGCCCGTACGGGGTGAGGCCACCTTCCCGGGATCTCCCCGGACGGGCCGGTCTCCGCGCGCGGGCGTATGTACGTACGTGCTCTCCACAGAAGTTGAGCCGGAGCCGCTGCACACCTGAACGACCGGCTATAACATGGGTTCCTCTCTGTGTCGTTGCACAAGCCATCGCGAGCGGAAGGCGATCCCGTAACTCTCCACGGAGGCCGTGACGGTGACGATAGGTCGGGAACCATCCTGTGACGAAGGGTCAAGCACCTCCGGATACGCGTGGTTTGCCGACCAGGCGGAACAGCGGCCCGACGCGACAGCCCTGATCCAGGGCGACGTCCGCATGACGTACGGGGAACTGCACTCCGGAGTCATCGCGCTGTCGGAGCACCTGCTGCGGCACGGCGTCGGCCCCGAGCAGGCGGTGGGGCTCCTGGCGAGCCGCTCGCCGGATCTCGTCGCCGGACTGCTCGCGATTCTCCGGTCGGGCGGCGCGTATGTGCCGCTGGGCACCGACCTCCCCGCAGAACGGCTGGCGTTCATGGTCGGTGACACGTCCATGGCCGTCGCCCTCACCGATGCCGAGCACCGGCACCGGCTGGCGGAGCACGGCGTTGGGACCTGCCTTCTCAGCGCGCCGGCGGCCGACGCGGCGCGCGCTCCCTCGCAGCCGCCGGCCGCGGACCCCTCGGGCCTGGCCTACGTGCTGTACACCTCCGGCTCCACCGGAAACCCCAAAGGCGTGGCGGTGGAGCACCGCGGGCTGGCGAACTACGTCCGCTGGGCGGTGTCCGAGTTCTCCGGCGGCCGGCCGGTCGACTCCTTGCTGCACACCCCGCTCAGCTTCGACTTCTCCCTCACCAGCTTCTTCCTGCCGCTCGTCACCGGCGGCACGCTTCACCTCGCTCCGCGGGATCACGAGCCCGAGGACCTCGCCACCGCCATCCAGAACCCCACCCTCGACCTGGTGCGGCTGACCCCGTCCCACATCGAGATGCTCATGGCCCGGCTCGGCGACCAGCGGGACCTGCCGGGCCCGCGACAGTTCGTCGTCGGAGGCGAGATCCTGCGCGCCCGCCACGTCACCGCACTGAACCGGATCTTCCCGGGCTCCGTCGTCTACAACCACTACGGGCCGACCGAGACCGTGGTGGGCCGCTGCTTCCTCCGGCTGGACGCGTCGGCCGGGTTCGCGGTCGAGGACTACGCACCGGACGACCCGCTGCCGATCGGCGACCCCATCCCGCACACGCGCCTGGCCGTCGACCACGCCGACGAGGATCCTGGCGTGGGGGAGCTGCTCATCAGCGGGGTGGGGATCGCCCGCGGCTATCTCAACCTCCCCGAGGCCACCGAGAAGTCGTTCGTCACGCTGCCCGACGGCGAGGGCCGCCTCTACCGCACGGGGGATCTCGTACGGCTGGACCGGCGCGGCCGTCCCGTCGTCGTGGGACGCGCGGACGGGCAGACCAAGATCCGCGGCCATCGCGTCGAAACCGCCGAGATCGAGGCGCGGTTGCGCGCGACGGACGGCGTACGGGCGGCGGCGGTGGTGAAGGCCCGCGAGCCGCGCGACATCCTGGCCGCCTTCGTCGTCACGGACAGCGGGTCCTCGGACCCGGACACGGGACGGCTGCGCACCGCGCTCGCTGCCTCCCTGCCGCCGTACATGATCCCGCAGCACTTCTCGGCCCTCGACGCGCTGCCGCTCACCCGCCACGGCAAGCTCGACCGCTCACTCCTCCAGGACCTCGTGGAGAGCGAGGTCCGGGAGGGTTCGGGACGGACACAGGCCGAGCCGGACAGCGAGCCGGACCCCGTCGTGCGCACGGTGTGCGCCCTGTGCGAGCGGATCCTGGGCGTACGCGACGTCCGCCCGAGCGACAACTTCGTCGATCTGGGCGGCGACTCCATCACCGCGATGAAGCTCGCCGCCGCCTGCCGGCGCGAGGGGATAACCGTACGCAGCGTCCGCTTCCTCACGGCGGACAGGCTGGCCGACATGTTCCGCGACGCGAGCGTCAGCGGCGGGCGCTGAGCAGGAACATCTGGCCCACGGTCGCGGGATCGCCCGCCACGCGGTCCCGGTCCAGGTCCGCCAGCCAGGCCAGCCGGTCCGCGCCGCTGGTCCCGGACGCGTCGGCCCCGGTCGCCAGCCAGTCCGGGAACGTACAGAACGGAGTGGTGCGCACCCCGGAGAAGCCCGCCGCCGCGCACTCCTCGCGCAGCACCCTCGGCTCGGTCAGCCGCCGCCGCAACTGCGCCATCTCCGCGGGGGAGTAGAAGGAGAGAAAGGTCTGGAAGCGGCATGCGGGATCCCACGCGCTCACCACCAGCCGCCCGCCGGGCCGCAGCGTACGGAACGACTCGGCGAGGAAGCGCTCGCGCTGGGCGGCGGACAGGTGGTTGACCGTGCCCATCATGCAGGTGACGAGATCGAACGAACCGTCCCGGAACGGCATCGCCGTACCGTCGGCGACCGCGAACCGCCGCGCCCACCGGGCGTCGACACAGGCGTGGATCCCCGCGTCGCTGAGGTCGATCCCGTAGGACCGCACCCCGAAACGGTCCAGCACCTGCGGGTAGCGCAGGGTCCCGCTGCCGACGTCGAGCGAGGCCGCCACGGCGCCGGGATCCTCCACGGCGGTGAGCAACTGCACCATCTCCAGGCGCTTCTTGACGCTGTCGTGCACCCCGGTGTGGTCGAACTGGACGTAGAAGGTGGCGTCGTACGACTCGATCCGGGAGTCGGTCCGACCGAGCAGACCGCGCGCCTCCAGGTCGCGGACGAGCCCGGCAGCGGAGCCGACCGGAGACCGTCGGCCGACGGCCGGCCCGGCCGACCGGGCCCGGTTCCGGCTGTGATCGTAGCGCTGCCAGGCGTCCTCGTAGGTGGCGTCCCAGGCAAGCAGCGACTCGAAGCGATCGACGGCCTCGGTGTGCCTGTCCTGTTCCTGCAGGGCCCGGGCGAGGTCGTAGAGCACCCGTTTCTCGTCCTCGCCGGGGCCGCTCGCCGCGGCCTGCTCGTGCGCGATGGCCGCCGCCGACTCGGCGCCGAGGCGGCGGAAGCACTCGCCGGCCGTGTACAGCGCCCGGGAACGGAAGCGCGGGTCGGCCGCGGCCCGCTGGAGCAGGCCGAGAGCCGCCTGGTCCTCGCCCGTCGCGGACAGCGCAACGCCCGCCTCGAACGCGGCCCCCGGGTCCCGCCGCAGCACCCTGCGGTGCTGGAGCGCGATCCCGGCGATCACCGGCTCCACCGACCCGGGAGGCAGCGCGCCCCGTTGTCCGAGCCGCCGCACGCGTCGTACGGCGAAGCAGGGGGAGCCCGTGTCCAGGTACAGGTGGGCCGCCCGCCGTGCCGTCGTGGCGTCCGGGTGCCGCAGCAGATCCTGCTCCTTGTCGAGGAGCGTCATGGCCCCGGCCTCGGTGAGCGGCAGCCGTAGCCCGTACACCGTGCCCTCCTCCGTGCCGGCCAGGACCATCGCGCCGTCGCGGGCGGCGGCGACCGCGGTGACCGTCCCGTCCAGCTCGATCCCCTCCAGCTCGGTCCCGTCCAGCAGGAGGGTCAAGCGGTCGTCGTCGGTGACGATGTCGTACGGTCCCCGCCGGGTGGCCGACCGGGCCAGGTCGGCCACCCGGGCGCGACGCGAGCCGTCGACCGGTGTGCCGTCGGGGCCGAGGAGGACATGGCCGCCGGGGGCGTCCAGCAGGACGATGCCACCGTCCGGGCCGACACGCAGACCGTGGACGGGGGCCGCGTGGGAGTAGGTCCACAGGGTTTTCACCTCGGGGTCGCTCGCAATCCTGAGGTGTCCGTGGCGGGCCGCCGCCGGATCCAGTCGGCGAGGGCGGCCACGGTCGGCTGCTGGATGAGGGTCTCCAGGTCGGCCCGGACACCGAGTTCCTCGTGGAGCCGGGTGGTGAGGACCGCCGCGAGGAGCGAGGTGCCGCCCAGCTGGAAGAAGTTGTCGTCCGGGCCGACGTGCTCGGCACCGAGCACGGACTCCCACAGCCCGGTCACCGCCTGTTCGACCGAGTCGTGCCCCTCGCCGGTGCCCGTGCCGCTGATCCGCAGCGGCAGGGCGGCCAGCGCGGCCCGGTCGGTCTTGCCGCTGGGCGTGGTCGGGAACGCGTCCATGGCGATCACGGCCACCGGCACCATGTACTCGGGGAGCGTCTCGGCCAGCCGGGCCCTGGCGTCGGCCGGCAGCTCGCCGGAGGCGCCGGTGAGGACGTACGCCACCAGCCGACGCCCCGCCCCGGGCTCCCCGTGGACGACGACGGCGGCGTCGGCCGGTCCCGGCAGCGCCTTCACCGCGGCCTCGACCTCGCCGAGCTCCACCCGGTGCCCGCGGATCTTGACCTGGCCGTCGCCGCGGCCGAGGAAGTGGACCAACCCGTCGGGCTCCGTCCGGCCGTGGTCGCCGGTGAGGTAGCGCCGGGAACCAGGAGGGCCGAGCGGGTCCGGGACGAAGCGCTCGGCGGTCGGCCCCGGGCGGCCGAGGTAGCCGTGGGCGACCACGGGTCCCGCGATGGCGATCTCGCCGCTCTCCCCGGCGGGCAGCGAGCCGCCGTCCTCGCCGACGACATCGATCCGGGCCCCGTCGATGGCCCGGCCGATCGACGGCAGACCGGGCCACTGCCCGGGGTCGGGGCCCAGCCGCAGCGCTGTCACGATATGGGTCTCGGACGGGCCGTACTGGTTCTCCAGCCGGGCCTCGGGCAGCGCACCGAAGAAGCGGCGCAGCGCCGGGGTGACGAACAGCTGCTCACCGGCCGTGATCACCTCCCGGAGGGCGCGGGGGTAGCGCCCCTGGTTCACGGCGGCGTTGGCCAGCGCCTGGAGGGCGACGAACGGCATGAAGACGCGTTCCACATGGTGGTCGTCGATATGGGCCAGCAGACGGTGCGGATCGCGGCGCACGTCCTCGTCGACCAGGACCAGACAGCCGCCCGCGGCCCAGGTGCTGAACATCTCCTGGAAGGAGGCGTCGAAGCTGAACGCCGAGAACTGCAGGGTCCGAGCCCCCTCACCGCAGTCGGAGGCGGCGCACTGCCAGTCGATCAGGTTGACGAGGGGGCCGTGCCCCATGGCGACCCCCTTGGGCGTCCCGGTCGACCCCGAGGTGTACATCACGTACGCGAGATTCTCGGCCCCGGCTGTCGCGGCGGGCGCGGGACCGGGCTCGCCGGACGGCGCCGCGTCGAGCAGCAGCACCCGGGTGCCCTCCGGGACCGGGAACCGGTCGGCGAGGTCCCGTTGGGTGATCAGCAGACCCGCGCCGCTGTCGCGCAGCATGAAGTCGAGCCGGGGCGGCGGATACCCGGGATCCAGGGGCAGGTACGCGGCCCCCGCGCGCAGGATGCCCAGCACCCCGACGGGCAGGTTGAAGGACCGGTCCACACACAGCGCGACGACGGACCCGGCCACGTCGTCGACCGTCAACCGGCGGGTGACCCGCTCGGCCGCCGCGTCCAGCTCCGCGTACGTCAGCTGCCGCCCCGCGTACTCGACGGCCGGTCGGCCGGGAGCGGTGCGACACCGCTCGGCGAACCGGTCGAGAACCGACCCGGAGACCGTCGGTGCGACGGCCGGCCCCGTCATGACCGCTCCGGTGCGACCGGCAGCAGGGTGGCCAGGAGCGCGGCCAGCTCCCGCACATGGGGATCGGTGAGCATCGAGTAGTGGTCTCCCTTCACGTGGTGCCGGTCGACCACACGGTCGCTCAGCCGTTGCCATGAGGTGGTCGCGCGGTCCTGGGCCGCCGGACTGCCCTCGGAGGCGAACAGCAGGACCAGGTGGTCGACCCGCCGGCTTGGCCGGTGGCGGCGCAGCGCCCCGACGTGCGAGCGGAACAGACGAAGCTGCTCCAGCAGGCCGAGGAGGTCGGTGTCCGGAGGAACGGCCCGTGCCGCCCGGGCCGCTTCGAGCACCCGGGCCAGACCCTCCTCGTACGCCAGCGTGGCGAGCCCGCCCTCCACGGCGAACGGAGTGCCCGACAGGGTGCTCAGCTGCCAGGCGAAGGCGGCGAGGATCCCGGCGTCCGGGGAGCCGGTGAACTCCTCGCCGGGATAGGCGTCGACCAGCCCGAGGAACTCCACCTCCTCACCCTCCTCCCGCAGCCCGGCGGCGATCTCGAGGGCGAGCGCGCCACCCATCGACCAGCCGAGCAGCGCGTACGGCCCGTGCGGGCGCAGTTCCCGCAACCGGTCGCGGTGGTACGCCGCCATCGCCTCCAGCCCCGGCTCCGGGGACTCCCGGTCGGCGGGCGGGGCCTGGAGGCCGTACACCGGCCGTGCGGGCGGCAGCAGGGCGGCGAGCCGACGGAAGACGATCACGTCCCCGCCCGCCGGATGAACGCAGAACAGGGGAGTGCCCCCACCGCCGCGTCGCAGGGTCAGGGGCCGGGACGCGTGGCCCGCGAGGGCTCCTCGGCCGCTGTCCCGGACCAGCCGGCTCAGGAACTCCACGCTGGCGGTCACCGGTCGACCGTCGTCGGCCGTGTCCTCGAAGAGCACGGAGACCGGAATCGCCGTCCCGAACGTCTTCTTGATCCGGGCGACGAGCCGGGCGGCGAGCAGGGAGTGACCGCCGAGGGCGAAGAAGTCCTCGTCGACGCCCACGCCCTCCAGACCGAGCAGGTCTTCGAAGATGTGGGTGAGCTCCAGCTCGGTGCCGTCCCGCGGGGGACTGCTGGGACGGGTCATGGGTCCTCACTCTCCGCCGGGGAGCACGCGGCGGCGTCCGCCGCCGGTATCAGGGTGACCTCGAGCCGGTCGAGGCCGTGCAGGAAGGTGGACGGCGTGCGGGTGAGGACGGGGTCGGACTCGAAGCGCGCCACGTGGTCCAAGAGCGCCCGCAGCAGCGTCCGCAGCTCCAGCCGGGCCAGGGAAGCGCCGATGCAGTAGTGAGGGCCGCCGCCGAGACCGAGGTGGGGGTTGGGCCGCCGGTCGACGCGGAAGGCGTCCGGTTCGGCGAAGACCGACTCGTCGCGGTTGCAGGACGGGATCCAGAGCACCACCCGCTCGCCGGCCCGGATCCGGGCGCCGCCCAGGAGGACGTCCTCGGTGGCCGTACGCATGATGTGCAGGGGCGGCGAGACCCAGCGCAGAATCTCCTCGACCGCGGTGGGCACCAACCCGCGATCGGCCCGCAGCCGCTCCCACTGGCGGGGGTGCGCGGCGAAGGCGAGGACGGCGCCGGAGACGGCGTGCCGGGTGGTTCCGAGCCCTCCGTTGACCAGGCCGTCGCAGGTGAGCAGTATCTCCTCGTCCGTCAGACGGTCTCCCCCCGGCTGGTGCACCAAAGCGCTGACCAGGTCGTCTCCGGGATCGGCGCGGCGCTTCTCCAGAAGCTCCGCGAAGTAGGCGAAGACGCCCGCGCTGGCCGCCCGCCGCGCCGACGCCGTGCTCGTCTCCGTCTCGTCGAAGGCGGCGGCGGCCAGCAGGGCGAGCTCCTCCCAGTCCTCCTCGGGCACACCGAGCATGCCGCACACCAGCCAGGTCGGCAGCGGCCGCGCCAGCCGGGCCGGGACGTCGACGGGACTCCCGTCGGCCAGGTCGGCCAACAGCGCGTCGAGTCGGCTCCGCAGAGCGTCCTTCAGCCGGGACACGGCCTGCCCGGCGAACCAGGGCGCGTGGGCGGAGCGCAGACGCGTGTGCGCCGGGCCGTCCGAGACGACGAGCATCCGGCCGGATGCCGCCGACACCGCCGCCGGCTCCCCGCCCAGCCGCATTCCCCGTGTCGAGGTGAAGGATTCCGGCCGCTCCAGCACCTGGCGTGCGGCGGCATGAGCCGTCACCGACCAGAACGCCCCGAAGCGGGGCGACTCCAGGCGGACCACGGGATGATCGCGCCGAGCCCGCTGCCACTGGGCGAAGTAGTCGGCGTCCCGGTAGGTCGCGGGATCCGTGAGGTCCGGGCCCCGCGCCGTGCCGGCCGGGCAACCGCCGGCCTCGCCGCTCACTCCGCGCTCCGTCCCGCCGGGCCCAGCCGTTCGACCGCCATGCGGTCCAGAGCGGCCCGGTCCAGCTTTCCGTTGGGCAAGGTCGGCAGCCGCTCCAGGGTGTGCACCGACCGGGGCACGGCGGCCCGGGGCAGCCGGCGTCGCAGAGCCGCGTGCAGGTCGACGGACCGGAGGCCGACGGCCGGTCGCACCAGGAACGCCATGAGCCGGGGTGGGCCGACCGCGCCGGCGGCGACACCCAGGGCGGCGGCCGAGGCTCCGGTGTGCTCGCGGACGAGATGCTCGATCTCGCTCAGCTCGATCCGCATCCCGGCGAGCTTCAGCTGGCCGTCGGCCCGCCCGGCGAAGTGCGCGTCGCCCTGTTCGTCGAAACGGACCAGGTCGCCGGTGCGATACGTACGCCGGGCTCCGTCGCCCGCGAAAGGGGTCCCGGCGTCCGTTTCGGCGGCGTAGCCGAGGGCCACACCGGGTCCGCGCACCCACAGTTCACCGGTACCCCCGCCGCCCGGGCCGCCCGGCACGAGGCCGATCTCCGTGCCCGGGACGGGGCGGCCGATCGGTACGCTGTCACGCTGCCCGTCGGCCGGTGCGCACCGGTGTGCCAGGGCCCACACGGTGCATTCGGTGGGGCCGTACTCATTGGACAGCGCGGTGTCCGGGAGCCCGGCGAAGTGCCGGCGCACCAGATGCGGCGGGCAGGTCTCGCCCGCCACGATCACGGTGCGCAGGGAGTCCAGGGCGCCGGCGTCGGCCGAGTCCAGCAGGGCGTCGTAGAGGGAGGGCAGCGTCAGCAGGTGCGAGGCGCGCCGCGCGTGGGCCGCGGCGGCGACGGCCCCGGTGTCCAGGGGATCGGCCGAGGGAATCACCAGGTGTCCGCCGGTCGCCAGCGTCCAGTAGATGCCCGCGACGGAACTGTCGAACGAGATCGAGCTGCACAGCAGGTACACCCCGGGCGCCTCGCGGTAGTGGGCGATCCGGGCCGCCGTGGAGTAGCCGAGAGCCGCGTGCGAGACGAGCACGCCCTTCGGCCGGCCGCTGGAACCGCTGGTGTAGAGGCAGTAGGCGGGCGCCTCGGGCCCGGGGCGGTCCGGGGAACCGCCGACCGCCGGCCCGCGGTGTGCGCCGACCTCGACCACCGTCGGTGGCCTCCCGGCGCCCCAGGCCGAGGGACCGCCCGTGTCCCCGGGTTCCGTCACGGCGAAGCGCGCGCCGCTCGCGTTGATCACGGCCGTCTGCCGGCCCGAGGGGAACGCGGTGTCCACGGGTACGTAGTGGGCACCCGCGTACAGCACGCCCAGCATCGCCGGGACCGCCCACCGCGACAAACGGGTGCGGACCACGACGGGTTCGCCGGGGCTCACCCCCAGCGCCCGCAGGGACGCGGCCACGCCCAGCGTGAGCCGGCGCAGCTCGGCGTAGCTGAGGACGCCGTCCGGGTCGGTCACCGCGGGGCCGGGGCCCGCGTGGTCGAGGTGCGGGGTGATCAGGTCCAGGACGGGCGGAGCCGGCGGAAGCCAGGGCCCGCGCGCGGCACTGCGCCAGACTTCGCGCTCCGGGTGGTGCGCCACTTCTTCCTGCACTTCCTCTCCCGGTTCCGGGGCTATGCGCCCGCCGGCCCGGCGACCCGTTGCCCGGGGTCGCCGGTCAGGGCTTCGAGGGCGTGGGCGAAGTCGTCGAGCAGCTTGGTGACGGTCGATTCCTCGAAGAGGTCGGCGCTGTACTCCAGGAACCCGGTGATCTCCCTGTCGGTGGCAGAGGTGTCGCGCACAGCCCCTGCCTCCCGGCTGTCCTGGAGGACGAGCGCGAGATCGAAGCGGGTGGTGTCGAGCCCGGCCGGGACCGGCGTGACCCGCAGCCCGGGCAGCGCGAGGCCGGACCCGCCCGGTGTGTTGTCGAGGACGAGTTTGGCCTGGAACAGGGGACTGCTGCGGCCGCGGCGAGGATTGAGCGCCTGGACGACCCGTTCGAAGGGCACGTCCTGGTGGCTGAGCGCCTCCAGTGCCGTGCCGTGGGCGCGGTCCAGCAGCTCCCGCCATGTCGGGTCGCCGGCCAGGCCGACCCGCAGGACCAGTTGGTTGACGAAGAACCCGAGGAGCGTCTCCGTCCCGGCGGCGGTCCGGCCGGCGACGTCCGTGCCGATGGTCACCTCCTGTTCGCCCGTGTGGATCCGCAGGGCCAGGCTGAGAGCGGTGAGCAGAACCGCGAACGGGGTGGCCCCGGACTCCTGGCACAGCCGACGGATCCCGCGCACGGTCGTGACCGGTACCGACACCGGGAGCAGCCGGCCCCGGGTGGTGGGACGGGCGGGTCGCGGATGATCCGTGCGCAGCGGGGGCAGCTCCGCGACACCGGCCAACCGGCGCTTCCAGTAGTCCAGTTGGGTGTCGAAGTGCCCCTCGTCGAGCAGCCGTCGCTGCCACACCGCGTAGTCGGCGTACTGCACGGGCGGTACGGCCGGGTCGAGGGGGAGTCCAGCGGCGAAGGCCTGGTAGAGGCCGGCCAGTTCGGTGGTGAACAGTCCGAAGGACCAGCCGTCGTGCACGATGTGGTGCAGTGAGAGCAGCAGGACGTGGTCCTCGGACCCCAGGCGCACCAGGTGGGCGCGGAGCACGGGCCCCGCGGCCAGGTCGAAGGGGCGGCGGTACTCCAGCCCCACCAGCCGCGTCAGCTCCTTCTCCCGCCCGGTCCCGGGCAGGCCGGTGAGGTCCACCAGCGGGAAGGGGACCGGCTCCGGCGGCCGGATCTCCTGCCGCGGTATGCCCTCGGGTGCGGTGAGCACGGTCCGCAGGACCTCGTGCCGGGCGACGAGCGCGTCCAGCGCCCGGGACAGCGCCCGTACGTCGAGCGGGCCGTGGATCCGGTCGAAGGCGGGGACGTTGTACTGGGCGTCGCCCGGGTTCAACTGGTCCATGAACCACAGGCGCTCCTGCGCGAAGGAGGCCGGCAGCGGTCCGGTACGGGCGACCGGGGCCAGCGGCGGGGGCAGCGGCGCGGCCACGGCGTCGGGCTCCGCCAGACCGTCGATGCGGGCGGCCAGCCCGGCGAGGGTGCGGTGGTCGAACGGGGCCCGCGCCGGAAGGCCGACGCCCAGGCGCTCGCGGAGGCGGAAGACGACCTGGAGGGCGAGCAGGGAGTGGCCGCCGAGTCCGAAGAAGTCGTCGTCGGGCGTGACCTCGTCACAGCCGAGCAGTTCCTGCCAGACCTGGGCCACCACCTGTTCGGTCGGGGTGAGAGGCCGGGCGGCGATCACCCACCCGGCCCGCTCCTCACCGTCGGGGTCCGAGGCCAGCAGGCGCAGTTGGGCGCGGTCGGTCTTGCCGTTCGCCGTGAGCGGGATCTCCGGTACGGGGATGTAGTGGGCGGGAACCAGGGGCGCGGGCAGCAGGCGTCGCACGTGCGCGTCGATCTCCGGCAGGGTCGTCGCGCGGGCCCGCCGCCAGTGCGGGTCGTTGGTGTAGCGCCGCGCCGGCGGCGGAGCGACGGGTGGCAGAGGGGAGCCGGCCGTGCCGGTCGACCGGTCGGCGCGGCCGGTACGTGCCTCGGGTCGGCCCAGCACGACGTCGTAGGCGCCGTCCGACCGTCCCTCCGACCAGCTCAGCTCCACCTCGTACCCGCAGCGGTCCGCGAGCTCCCACCAGTCCTCCGGCGCGTGTCCGGAGGCGGGCAGGGCGCCGGCCCGGGCCAGGAGTTCGCCGACGGACGAGGAAGGCGGGCGTTCCTCCAGAAGGCCGCGCAGCCCGAGCGCGCCGGACAGCCGGGAGTTGGGCACGCCGGTCAGGGTGAGACGCTCGGGGCGGTCCCGCTCCAGGAGGCGCGCGAGCTCGTCCGGGGAGAGGGGCGAGGCGGCCCAGTCCCTGATCGTTCCGGGGCTCGCCGGGACGGGCTCGCCGCGCCCGACGGTGAGGACGACGTCGTACCGGTAGTGGGTGAGTTCGTTGTCGTGACGGCCGCGCTTGGGCAGGACGCGGACCCGCGCGACATCGGGCCAGCGGGCGGCGATCTCCTTGAACAGTCGCGGGTCGACGCAGAGTTCGGCGTCCAGGGCGCGCTGCCGGCGGATACGGGACCGGAGATCGGCGAGCCGCATGTCGACCTGGGCCCTGCGGGTCTGGACGGAGGTGTGGAACAGGTCGAGCAGCGGCAGGCTGCGCAGATCGCCGAGGAAGACGTGGCCACCCTCGGGCAGCGCGTCGACCGCCTGCCGCAGTACGTCCAGGAGGTAGTCGGACGACGGGAAGTACTGCACCACGGAGTTGAGCACGATGGCGTCCGGGGCCGCCGCCCCGGCGGCCGCGGTGAGGACGCTCGTGTGTGCGGGTGCGGTGCGGACCTCCACGTCGGCCGGGAGGCCCGTCGTGGTGGCCACCGCGCGCCGTACGTAGTCGACGGCCGCGGTGGAGAGATCGGTCGCCCGATAACTCCGGCACGAAGGCGCCACGTTGAGCAGGATCATGCCGGTGCCGCATCCGATCTCCAGGACATGGCGTGGGCGCAGCGCCAGGATGCGGGCGACCGTGTCGTCCAGCCAGCTCCGCATCTCCGTCTCATCGAGGGGGCGGCCGGTGTAACTGCTCAGCCAGCCGGCGAGGTTGAACGAGGAGACTGGGCCGCTGTCCAGGTCGTCGTACGTGGCGTCGTAGAGACGGCGCCACTCCTCGACGCGGTCGCGGTTCCAGTCCGGGCCGCTCGTGGAGTCGTCCCGCAGACGGACCAGGGCGACGATCCGTTCGTCGCCGGGGGCGCGGCGCACGACCTCGACGGCACACTGCCGTACGGCCGGATGCGAGCCCACCGCGAGTTCGATCTCGGCGGGTTCGAGCCGGTGTCCACGCACCTTGACCTGGCGATCGATGCGTCCGAGGTATTCCAGCTCGCCGTCGGGCAGCAGGCGGACCCGGTCACCGGTTCGGTACAGCCGGGCCCCCGGCTCCGTGGCGAAGGGGTCGGGCACGAAGCGTTCGGCGGTCAGCGCGGCCCGCCGCCAGTAGCCCTGCCCCACCCCGGCACCGCCCACGCAGGCCTCACCCGGCACCCCGACCGGCACGGGGCGCAGCGCCTCGTCGAGCACGTGGACGCGGACGTTGGCGATCGGCCGTCCGATGGGCACCCGGCCCTCGCTCCCGGCCGGTGAGCCGTCGGCGGCCTCGAAGGCCGTGCAGGCCACCGCGGTCTCCGTCGGTCCGTACTCGTTGACGATCCGGACCGACGGCGCTCCCGCGCGCAGCGCCGACAGGTCGTCCTCGTGCAGGGCCTCCCCGCCGAGGATCACGGTCCGGGCGGGCAGGGTGAGCGGACCGTCGGACGTGGGCTGCTCCAGCAGCCTCAGGTGGGAGGGGGTCAGCTTCACGAAAGCGAGGTCGTCGGAGGTCTCCAGCAGCGCCCGCAGGGCGGCACCGGGCGTCTCGTCGGCCGTGGGGGCGAGGAGCACGCGCTGTCCGGCGAGCAGGGGTGCGAAGACGCTCGTCACGGTCAGGTCGAAGGCGAGCGGGGAGTGCACCGGCACGCCTGTCCCGGCGCCCGCGGCGTAGCGGTCCTTGGCCCACAGCAGGTAGTTGACGACATTGCGGTGGGTGAGCAGCGCCGCCTTGGGGCGGCCGGTGGAACCCGACGTGAACATGAGGTAGATCAGATCGTCCGGGGACACCCGGACGTCCGGGGCTGTCGCGGGCCGGCCCGCGACGGTGTCGGCTTCAGCAGCCGGCGCCACCACACGGACACCGCCCGGTTTCACCGCGGCCGGCAGCACGCCGGAGACGACCAGCACGGCCGCCTCGCTGTCGGCGATCATGTCGTTCGTGCGCGAGGGGGGATGAGAGGGATCGAGGGGCACGTACGCGGCTCCGGTCTTGAGGACCGCCAGCAGCGTGGTCACCGTCTCCGGTCCGAGGTCCATCAGGACGGCGACCACCGTGCCGGGTCGTGCTCCGGCGTCCTGAAGGTGATGGGCCAGCCGGTTCGCGTCCCGGTCGAGTTCCCCGTACGTCAGCCGGTGGTCCCCGCCGCTCACCGCGACCGCGTCGGGGGTGCGGGCCGCCTGGTCCGCCACCAGCTCGTGCAGGGGCGTCGCGCGGATCCCGGTGCCGGTGTCGTTCCAGTCGTACACGATCCGCCTCAGCTCGTCCGCGGAGAGCACCGGCAGCACGGACAGGCGCGCGGTGGGGTCGGCGGCGACGGCGGTGAGCAGTTCCGTGAGGGAGTCGGCGAGACGGGCGACCGTGGCCGCGTCGAAGAGGTCGGTGGCATAGTCGACCAGGCAGTCCAGTCCGTCGTCGGTCTCGAGGATGTTGACGTCGAGATCGAAGCGGGAGGAGTCGGTCCGCGTGTCGAGCGGTGCCACCGTCAGGCCGGACGGGTGCCCGGTCGGGGCGGGTGTGTTGTGCAGGGTGAAGTTCACCTGGTAGAGCGGGTTGCGCGCGAGATCGCGCTCGGGGAACAGGCGCCGGGCGATCAGGTCCATCGGGACGTCCTGGTGGGCGTGGGCCGCCAGGCAGGTCTCGCGCACCCGCGCCAGGAGTTCCGTGAAGGCCGGATCGCCGTCGAGGCGGACCCGGAAGACCAGCGAGTTGGCGAAGAAGCCCATCAGGTCGTGCAATGCGCTGCTCCGGCGGCCCGCGACGGCTCCGCCGACGACGATGTCGTCCTGGCCGCTGTAGCGGTGGAGCACGGTGGCGAGCGCGGCGAGCAGCGTCATGTGGAGCGTGGCTCCGTGCCGTACGCCCAGCTCCCGCACGGCCGTGGTCACCGCCGCGCCGATCACGAAGCCGTGGGTGGCGCCCCGGTGGCTCTGCACGGGCGGCCGGGGCCGGTCGGTGGGCAGGTCGAGCCGGTCGGGGGCGCCGCTGAGGCACGCCTCCCAGTGGGCCAGTTGCCGACGGGCGTCCTCGCTGTCCTCCCAGGCCGACTGCCGGCGGGCCCAGCCGGCGTACTGCACCGGCAGCGGCGGCAGGGGGCTGGGCAGGCCGAGCGAGAACGCCTCGTACAGCGCGGTGAGTTCACGGCTCAGGACGCCGAGGGACCAGCCGTCGACGCCCACGTGGTGGAACACGGCCAGCAGCACGCAGTCCTCGGCGGACAGCCGCAGCAGCCGGAACCGCACGGGCGGGGCGTCGGCCAGGTCGAAGGGGATACGGCGCTCGGCCGCGGTGAGGCGCTCGGCCTCCGCGGTACGCCCGGCGGCCGGCAGACCGCGCAGGTCGATCACGGGCAGCGGCGCGACCGCGGCCGGCCGTACGCGCTGCACGGGCAGACCGTCGACGGTGGGGAAGACCGTGCGCAGGATCTCGTGCCGTGCGGTGATCTCGTCCAGGCAGCGGCGCAGTACGCCGAGGTCGAGCCGTCCGGTGAGCCGGAAGGGGTTGACACTGGTGTAGGAGGAGCTGTCCGGCCGCAGCGCGGTGAGGAAGAGGATGCGGCGCTGCGCCGAGGACACCGGTGCGTCGCCCTCGGTGGGCCCGGTGAACAGGCTCAGTGGCGGGGCGATGCCGCGCTCGCGCAGTTGGCCGAGCAGCTGCGTGCGCCGCCCGGGGTCGAGGTCGCGGATCCGCCCGGCGAGGTCGGCGTCAGGCATGGTCCTCCTCCTGCTCCAGGGCATCCACGAGCGCTGCCAGTTCGTCCGCTCCCGCGGCGCCCCGGCCGGTGCCGGCCGCGGCGGCGATCGCCTCGGCGAGGCCCGCGGGGGTGGGGTCGCGGAAGAACTCGTCGAGGGTCACATCGGTCCCGTAGCGCTCCTGGGCCCGGGTGACGAGCACCGTGGCGAGCAGCGAATGCCCCCCGAGCAGGAAGAAGTTGTCGTGGCGTCCCACGACGGCGACGTCCAGGAGGTCCGCCCACAGCGAGGCCAGTTCCCGCTCGACCTCCCCGACGGGCGCCGCGTGCTCGGCGTGCGCGGGCTCAGGAACGGGGACACTGTCCGCGACGGGCGCGGCGCGAAGGCGCCCGTCGGCGCCGGCCCGCACCACGAGGCCGGTCGCCACCCACGGCGCGTCCGGCAGGTCCCGGCGCACGAGTTCACCGACGACGCCCTGGGGCGCGGGATGTCCCCAGGGGTCACGCACGCTCAGCGCGGCGTCCGACGGCAGGTCCGCCAGCGCGGTCGCGCGACGCACCTCGTCCGCCAGCGCGGTCGGGGCGTGCGGGTGCTCCTCGGCGAGGGGGACGTCCCGAACGGCGCGGTCGGGCCGGTGCGCCAGCTCCCGCAGCGCCGAGCCCCAGGCGTCTCCCAGCGCGGCGACGGTCTCCCGGTCCCACAGGTCCGTCGCGTAGTCCAGGGCCGCCGACAGCCGGCCGGCGGTGCCCGTGACCGTGCACACCAGGTCGAAGGTTGCGGCGGTGGCCGGCTGCTCCCGCATCCGGACCGCCAGTCCGGGCACGGACAGGTCGTCGTCCGACTGGTCGATCATCTGGAAGACGACCTGGAAGAGGGGGTGCCGATCGGCCTTCCGTACACCGCCCTGCGCGGCCACCAGCCGCTCGAAGGGCAGCTCCTGGTGGTCGTAGGCGTCCTGGCACGTCCCGGTGGTGGCCCGCAGGACGTCGCGCAGGGTCTGCTCCGCGCGCACCGGGGTCCGCAGCACCAGCATCTTCACGAAGAAGCCGATCATGTGCTGGACCTCCGGCCGGGCCCGGCCGGAGGTGGTGCCGCCGATCGTGAGGTCTTCCTGGCCGCTGTAGCGGTGCAGTACGACGTAGAAGGCGGCCAGCAACGCCATGTAGAGGCTGGCGCCCTCCTCCCGGCACAGGACGCGCAGCCGCTCCACCACCCGGTCGTCGAGCGGGACGGGGTGGGAACGGCCTCGGTAGGACCGCTCCGGTGGGCGCGGCCGGTCGGTGGGCAGGTCCAGTTCCCTCAGATCGCGGAGGCGTTCACGCCAGTGGGCGAGCAGCCGGTCGTGGCCGCCGGTCGCCTCGGCCCGCTGCTGCCAGGCGGCGAAGTCGGCGTACTGGAGGGACGGTTCGGGCAGCGTGTCGGGGGAGCCGGTGACGCGGGCCCGGTACCGGGCGAAGACCTCACGCAGGAACAGGTCGAGCGACCAGGCGTCGGCGATGATGTGATGCAGGGTCACCAGGAGGACGGACCGCTGGTCGGTGAGCCGGACCAGCGTGGTCCGCAGCAGGGGCACGCGCCGCAGGTCGAAGGGTTCGGCGGCCTCTTGCCGGGCCATCTGGGCGACCAGTTCCGCCCCGTCCGCCGGGCCGCCTCGCGCGAGAAGGGAACGCAGGTCGACCACGCGCAGGGCCGGCTCATGGGCGGTGACGATCTGCCGCAGCCGCCCGTCGAGGACCCGGAAGCAGGTGCGCAGGCTCTCGTGCCGACGCACGCACCCGCGCACCGCCGCGTCCAGGGCGGCCGGGTCGAGGTCACCCGAGAGGTCCAGGGCGCGGGCCACTGTGTACACCCCGGCCCGCTGGGCCAGCTCGTCCAGGAAGTACAGCTGGGCCTGGGTGTACGACGCGTCACTCACCAGCGCGGACACGCTCCCACCGGTCATGCCCGCACCCCCGGCCCGGGCTCGGCCATCGCCACGGCGATGGTGCGGGGGCGGGTGAACGGCTCCCGGCCGTGCGCGGTGAGCATGTTGTCGACGACCAGGACGTCGTCACGGGCGTAGTCGAAGCGGGTGGCCGCCGACCGGTAGCAGTCGCGCACATGCGCCATGACGTTGTCGGGGATGGCGGCACCGTCGCCGAAGTAGCTGTTGTTGGGCAGGTCCTCCTCGTCGAACAGTTCGAGCATTCCCTCGCGGATCTCCGGCGACAGGGTGGAGAGGTGGAAGATGGCCGCGTGGTTGAACCACACCTCCTCGCCCGTCTCCGGGTGCCGGTGCACCGCGTCGCGCACCGACGAGGTGCGCAGCCCGCCGTCCGGCCGCCATTCGACGGATACGTCGTTGGCCGCGCAGAACCGTTCGACCTGCGCCCGGTCCCCGGAGTTGAAGACCTCCTGCCAGCTCAGCCCGAATTCGGAGCCGAAGTTGCGCACCACCTTCCACCCGCGCCGCTCGAACTCCTCGCGCACGGCGGGGTCGAGGGCGCGCAGCACCTCGCGGGTGTCGGACAGCGGGGTCGCGCCCCGGCGGCGCGGCGGCTCGACGCAGTAGAAGTACAGACTCATGGGCCAGGAGACGCGGTAGGAGTTCTCGTTGTGGAAGAAGATCTCCTCGTGCGGCGGGTAGTCCGTGGAGGTGTAGACCCGGCCCTTGATCGTGCTGCGCGGCGAGGACCGCTCCTCGTACGGGAGCGGGGCCCCGCCGGACAGCTCCCGCACCGCCGCCTCGAACCCGTCCACCCCCTCGACCGCGAATCCGCGCAGCAGCACGGCGCCGTTCGTGCGCAGCGCCCGCCGTATCCCGGCGCGGTCCCGGGCTGTCCGGTGGAGGAGGTTCTCGTCGTCCTGTGCCTCGATGACGAGGGGCAGATCCATGGCCGTCACCTCTGTTCGACGGGCGGCTCGAACCGCAGCTCGTCCGTGCAGAAGGCACGCCACCGCAGGGTCGCCGTGTCCCACAGCACCCCCTGTTCGGCCTGCACCGGATGGCGTACGACGGCCAGGTCGTCGCGCACGTACACCACGGTGTCGTCCGGCAGGTCGCGCTCCTCGGGCGTGGCCGACTCGGCCCAGTCGGCGAAGGCACGCACCTCGCGGAGGAGGAAGCCCCGGTAGTACGGCTTCACTGCGCGGCCTCCTCTCCGGTCCGACGGCGCAGGCTCAGCGGCCGCATGTCGGTCCAGACGGTCTCGATGTACGCCAGGCAGCTCTCGCGCGGCCCGCTGTGCCCCGTGTCGTCCCAGCCGTTCGGGCGCGGCCGGTCGGCGGGCCAGATCGAGTACTGCTCCTCGTGATTGACGACGACCCGGTACACCGTCGGGTCGTCGCTGTGCGGTCCAGCCGTCACTTTCCCTCCTCGTACGCGATGTGTTCGCGCGCCACGGGGACCATCCGGTCGGGCGCGGCGGGGCCGTCGGGACTCCCGCCGCGAGCGGCTGCTTCGCCCAGCAGCCGCTCGACCAGCGGTGCGAGCGTTGCCACCGTCGGGGCGCGGAAGAAGGCCCGTACGGTGATGTCCAGGCCCCAGGTGTCGTGCGCGGCCGCGATCACCCGCATGACCAGCAGGGAGTCGCCGCCGTGGCTGAAGAAGTCGTCGTGCACGCCGATGTCCGGGCGTCGCAGCGCGGTGCGCCACAGTTCGAGCAGGGTGTGCTCGACGGGGGTGCGGGCGGGCCGGCCCGCGCCGGGCGCGGTGACCTCCCGGCCGTCGGCGTGCGCCAGCGCGGCCCGGTCGAGCTTGCCGTTCGGGGTGAGGGGCAGCGCGGGCAGCAGCACCAGGCGGTCGGGGAGCATGTACAGCGGCAGGTGCTCGCGCAGCACGGCGTACCAGTCGGCGTTCTCCTGGCCCGCGCCGGGCACCAGATAGGCGTGCACCCGCCGTGCGTCGCCGGTGTCCCCGGTGACGACGACGGCGTCCCGGACCTGTGGAGAGCGGCGGAACGCGGCCTCGATCTCGCCGAGTTCGACCCGGTAGCCCCGCACCTTGAGCTGCTGGTCGCGGCGGCCGAGGAACTCTATGCGCAGCCCCTCCGGGCCGTACCGGTAGCGGCCGCGGTCGCCGGTGCGGTACATCCTGGCCCCGGGCCGGTCGGCGAAGGGGTGGGGCACGAAGGCGTCGGCGGTCCGCCCGGGGGCGCCCAGGTAGCCACGGGCGATGGTGGGGCCCGCGATGTGCAGGGTGCCGGGCACCCCGGGGGGCACCAGCCGCATACGGTCGTCGAGGAGATACGCCTCGGTTCCGGGCAGGGGAGTGCCGATCAGCACGGAGCGGGTGCCCCGGTCCCGGGCCGTGACGGTGAAGTAGGTGCTGTCGATGGTGCCCTCCGTCAGCCCGTAGCAGTTCACGACGTCCGTGCCCGGACCGCCCAGTCGCCGGATCCGCTCCAGTTCGTCGGCGGGGAAGGTGTCGGAGCCGACGATGAGCAGCTTCAGGAACGAAAGGTCCCCTCCGGTGTCGGCGACGTGCCCGGCCAGGACGCGCAGCACGGTGGGCACGAAGTCGGCCACGTCCACGCCCTCGTCGCGCATGAGCCGCAGCAGCCGGGCCGGCAGCAGCAGCGTCTCGCGCGGGCAGACCACGAGGGTCGCGCCCGCGCCGAGGCAGCGCACGAGTTCGCCGAGGTAGCCGTCGAAGCTGAAGTTGGCCATCTGGAGATGGGCACGGATGCGACCGCGCAGCGCGAAGGCGTGCTCCCACGCGAGCTGGATGCGCAGCAGCGATCCGTGCGTGGCCATGACCCCCTTCGGCCGCCCCGTGGAGCCCGAGGTGTACATGACGTAACAGAGGTCGTCGGGTCCGGTGTGACGCTCGGGGCGGCCGTCGGGGAACGTCCCGGGGTCCGCGCCGGCCGGGTGGGCGACCACGATCCGCGCGGGATCGCCGGTGAGGTCGGGAACGAGCCCCTGCTGGGTGACGATGACGTTCACCCCCGCGTCCGCGATGATCATCGCGCGCCGGGGGCCGGGGCTGTCGAGGTCCAGCGGCACGTGGGCGGCGCCCGCCTTCCAGACCGCGAGGACGGCGACGACGGACTCGGCGGAGCGCTCCATGTAGATGCCGACGCGGGCCTCCGCCGTGAGGCCCTCGGCCCGCAGCCGGTGGGCCAGCCGGTTCGCGGCGCGGTCCAGTTCGCCGTAGGTGAGCCGGGTGGCGCCGCTGACCAGGGCGGGCGCGTCGGGTGTCCGCTCGGCCCACTGCTCGAACACGTCCAGGACGGAGGCCTCCGCGGGGGCGCGGACCGGGGCTCCGACCGCTGCCTCCAGGAGTGGTGTCCGGCGTGCGGCGCCGATCTCGCCGGTGCGGCCGACCGGCTGTTCCGGGTCCCGGGTCATGTCGTCCAGGACCGACTGCCACAGGAGCAGCAGCCCGTTGACGCTCTCCGCCCGGTACAGGTCGCTGTCGTACTGGGCGAGTACGTCGGTGTGCCCGTCCTCGGCGAGAACGTCGACCGTCAGGTCGAACTTGGCGAGGCCGGGCTCCACCTCCGTGGTGTGTGCGGTCAGGCCGCCCGGCCCGACGTGGACGGGCGGGGTGGCGATGTACTGGAAGGTGATGCCGAAGAACGGGGTGCGGGACCCGGTGCGCGCCGCGCCGATCGCGGACACGACGTCCTCGAAAGGGGCCGCGTGGTGTTCGTACGCGCCCAGGCAGGTCTTCCGCACCCGGGCCAGGGCCTGTCGCACGGTCGGGTCGCCGGACAGATCGGTGCGCAGGGCGAGGATGTTGAGGAAGGGGCCGATCAAGACGTCGGCCTCGGGGTCGTCCCGCAGGGCGCTCGGTGTGCCGACCACCACGTCGTCCCGGTCGAGGTGGCGGGAGAGGGCGACGACGAAGGCGGTCAGCAGCACCATGAACGGGGTGACGCGCTCCGCACGGGCCAACTCCGCGACTCTGTCGGGCAGTCCGGCGTCGAGCGTGTGGCGTACGGAGGCGGAGGGCGGGGTGGGGCGGTCGGGCGATGTGCGGTCCGGCGGTAGTCGTGTGGCGTCGGTGAGCCCGGACAACCGCTCGCGCCAGTAGGCCAGGTGTGCCTCGTGCTCGGTGTCGCTCCCGCGCCGCCGACCCTCGCGGGCGACGAGTTCGGCGTACTGCGCGGGCAGGGGGTCCAGACGGGGAGCCCGCCCCTCGGCGCGGGCGTCGGCCAGTTCCAGCAACTCGTCGACGAAGATGTGCCGGGACCAGCCGTCGCACACGATGTGGTGCCAGTTCAGCAGCAGGGTGTGGTCGTCGTCGGCCTCGCGCAGCAGCACGGTGCGCAGCAGGGGGCCACGTTCCAGATCGAAGGGACGCCGGGCGTGCTCCTCGGCGATGCGGCGCACCTCGGCGGCACGGAGCGGAGGGGGCAGGCGGGTCAGGTCGAGGAACGCGGTGGGCACCGGCCGGGCGGGCGCGATCCGCACCCGAGGGGCGCCGCTCTCGACGGGGAAGGCGGAACGCAGGACGTCATGGCGGCGGACGATCTCGGTGACCGCGCCGACCGTCGCGGCGACGTCGAGCGGTCCGCTCAGGCGGATCGCCGAGCAGGAGTTGTACAGCGCGGTGCCGGGGTGCGCCCGGTCGAGGAACCAGAAGCGCTTCTGGGCGGGGGAGAGGGGGCTCGTTCCGTGCCACGCGGGCGGGGCCGGGGTTCGGGAGCCGGGGGCGCCGGGGTTCACGGGGCCTCCCCTGCCGGTCGGTCGACGGTGTGCGGCTGCGCGATACCGGTCATCGTCCCGCTCAAGGTGATCGCCAGCACGGCGATGCCGATGACGAGACAGACCGTGGTGACGCCCAGGCCGGCGGCCGCGGCGGTCGTGGCCGCCGCGCCGAGTGGGCCCAGCGCCGAGTGGATGGTCCAGAACGAGGACGTGACGCGGCCCAGCAGGTGACTGGGGGTCACCTCCTGACGGAGCGACATCGAGCAGATGCCGGCGATTCCGGTGCACATCAGGTTGACCGTCATGAGCACGGCGATCACCGGCACGCTCTGGGACAGGCCCATGCCGCCCACGGCTATGCCCGCGAGGGAGAAGGCGCCGATCCAGCTCGCGCCGAACCCGAAACGTTTGCGGATGCGGGCGACCGCGGTGGAGGCGATGAACGTGCCGACGGTGCCGGCCGCCAGCACGTAGCCGACCGTGGTGTCCGACTGGTCCAGATCGTGCTTGAGCAGGTAGACGACGAGGTCCGTCAGTCCGTAGGTGAGGAAGGTCAGGAGGGAGAGCAGCACGGTCAGCGGGCGCAGCACCGGGTGCTCCCACAGGAACCGGGCGCCGGCCAGGAACTCCTGGCGCGCTGTGCCGCGTTCGGCCGAGGCCTCGGAAGGGCGCGGCTTGCCGTCGAACTTGACGAACAGGATGCCCACCGCGGCGACCGCGAAGGTCGCGGCGTCGATCCCGATCGCGGCGGCCGGCCCGGCGGAGGCTGCCACGAAGCCCGCGAGCGCGGGGCCGGCGATGCTGGCCACCGCGTATGTCGCGTACATGTGGCCGTTGGCCCTGGTGATCTGGTCGGGAGCGACGATGGTCGGCACCACGGTCACGTAGGTGACCCGGAACAGCATGGAGAAGACGCCCGCGAGGGGGACGACGGCGTAGATCAGCCACACCGGCGTGGAGAAGATCCAGACCACCGGGATCAGGAGGAAGAGGAGGCAGCGCGCTCCGTCGGTGAGCATGAGGAGCCGTCTGCGGTCGAAGCGGTCGGCGATGAGGCCGGCGAAAAGCCCGGAGACGATGGAGGCGACGCCGGTCAGACCGGTGACGAAGCCCATCTGGAGCACCGAGCCCGTGCTGTGCAGCACCAGGAGCGGAAGTGCCACATAGGAGAAGGAGTCGCCCAGCGACGACAGGGTCTGGCTGGCCAAAAATATTCGATAGGGGGAGTTACTCCATAAAGAAGGCGGATCGCTTCCCCGATCCGTCGGTCGCGATTGACTGTCGGACATTTCACCTGTTGGCAAGGTCCCCTCCGCGTCCTTATCACGCCCAGTGGAGCATGCCCCACGGGGGGTGTCAAGGGTCCTCTCTCCGAGATCATTTCAATGGGCATGGTTGACGTGTATGCGTCACTCGGGTAAAGTGCCGGATCAGCTTTAATGTTGAGCGCAGCCCGATCGGCTCTTTTAGCTGGAGACAAATTGCGGGTCGCTTTCGTGCATACCCCGATGTCCACCGTACCCGTCGCGCAGCGCAAAGATTTCTGGCGAAACTTCGACATTCAATACCATGCGACGCATCCGGGCCTCCGGCATATGAAGAACAATATGTGGGAGCTTCCGCACTGGATGCACTGGCTGGGCGGAGTGCTCGTCGAGCACGGTTATGACGACCTCCAGGTCGTCGACCTGTACACCGAACCGAACGCGTTCAGCGAGCCGGGGCGGCTGGCCGGGGAAGTCGTCGAAGCGGCGGCCCGCGCCCACCCCGCGGATGTCTACCTGTTCTCACCGATGACGGTGAACCTGTACTACGCGTACGCGATCTCCGATGTCGTCAAGCGCGTCCACCCCGGAGCGGTCGTGGTCTACGGTGGGGTGGCCGCCACCCCCTTGGCCCACGAAGTGGCACGTCACCCCAGCGTCGACTACGTCGTGGTCGACCGTGGCGAGCGGGCTCTCCCGGCGCTCCTCGATGCCCTGGCCGGCGGGGGCGACGTGGCTGACGTGGGCAATCTGGTCTACCGGCGGGAGGGCGGTGCCACCGCCCGGACCTCACGGCGCTATCCGGACCTGATGCCCGCCGACATCCCCTTCCCCAAGGTGGACCTCTTCCCGCCCGGCACCGGCGAGGACATCCGCTACTTACGCCAGGTCTATGCCCTGGGGTGCCCCTACAAGTGCACGTTCTGCACGATCCAGACCATAGGCAGGCGTCCCGAATACTTTCCGCTGGACCGTGTCATCAAGGAAATACGGGCCTATCAGAAGCATTACGGGGACCACCACAGCATCTACTGGGGCGATGAAACCTTCACGCTCCACCCCGAATACACCTTGGAACTCCTGGAAGCGCTGGAACAGGCGGGCGACATCCGCTACGACTGTCAGACCCGGCTGAACTGCCTCACCGACGACCGCATATTACGGAAGCTGAAAAGCAGTGGCTGCCAGTGGGTGGAGATCGGCCTGGAGACGGGATTCCAGGAGAGCCATGAGACGCACAAGCACCACATGAAACTGGACGCGGTCAGGGACACCCTCAAGAGAGTGCGCGACGCCGGACTCGCTGCCTGTTCCTTCACCGTGAACGGCTTTCCCGACCAGAGCCCGGACGACATGCGGCGCAGCATCGACTGGGTGTGCCGACTCCTCGACGAGGACCTGCTGCAGGCCACCTACCTCTTCGGTCTCGTGCCGTATCCCGGAAGCGCGATGTTCGAGCATCCGGAGCGTTTCGGCATGAAGCTGCTCCACCGCGACTTCCGCCTTTACCACGAGGACCTTCCTCCCGTCTTCGCCACCGAGAAGGCCGACCCGGATCAGGTCTACGAGGTGTTCCTGGAGGGCCTGGACCTGTTCGCGCGGGCCATGGACAAGCCCCCGTACTTCGGAGACGCGCCGCCCCCCTCCACCGCCGACGAATACGGCACCTTCTGGGCCGACCCCCATGTATAGCGCCCTAGGTCCCCTCGTCGAACTGCCGCCTGCCCCGCGGGGCCGTGCACGCGCTCTCGCCGCACCGGGCACCGGCCCGAGTACGTCCCCGTACGAGGGCCCGCACCCGGAACACCGGGAGCACGCACCTGACCCCGCAGGGCCGCCCTCCGGGCGACGACGGCAGTTCGACGACAGGACCTACGGCCTCGCACAGACGGGAGCATGATGCACTTGCCTCAGTGGCGCGTACTGCGCGACGGCGACGCGGACCTGGTCCTCACGGTGGCCTTCGACCCGGGACGCGGCAACGCCAACTTCTCGGACCTCGCGCGCTGTCTGGGCGGGCGGCGAGTCCTGGAGGCCGTACCGCGGCGCACCACCGTCGCCGCCCTCCGGGACGAGGGGGTCGACGGCTATGTGGCGCCCTGGCTGGAGGCCGTCAAGGAGCACGGTAAACCGGTGAAGGCCGTGCTCGGGCACTGCGGGGGCGACTCCCTGGCCCGGGAACTGGCCATCGGCGTACGGGCGTGGGGACTGGGCGAACCCTCGCTGATGACCTTCGACCCGCTGGTGGTCGACGGCTCCGTCCTCGTCGAGGAGTACCGCGTCGCCGTGGGCGCGCTCGTCGCCCAGCTGACGCCGCGGGACCTCGAACCCGCCCTGGCGGCGGCGGAGTCGCACGACCCCGCGTCCGCGGCGGGAGGAAGCGACCTGCTGTCCCTCGCCGAGACGTTGGAGCGGGCCTACCGGACGGCCGCGGCGGCCGCCTGCCGGAACGTCTCCGTGGCCCCCGCGGTGCAGCAGCAGCTCTGCGACCGCTTCTCCGCCTACCTCACCTACCTCGCCGCCGCGGCCCGGGCCCGCTCCGCACATCCGTCCGCCCACGCGCCCATCGCCACGACCGTGCTGTCCGCCACCGCTGACGCCGGCCCCCGCACCGCCGACCCGTGCGGCACGATCACCCGGTTCGCCGTGGGACCGGACCGTCTCCTCGGGGACCCCGAAGTGGCGGCCCACGTCTCCCGGGCGCTGAGCGGATGACGCCCGTGGGCCCCCGACCGCTTGACGTCCCGGAGGGGGCGGCCCGCCGGGTGCGCAGGGCGCGAGCCGACCGTATCGACCGGGAGCTGTACGAGGAGGAGAAGCACTGGCGGTGGCATCCCGGCGACGGCCAGGACCCCCGCACCGTCTCCGAGGAGGCCCTGCACCGCGAGGTGGCGCTGGACAGGGAAGTGACGGCACGCCTGGGCGCGGCCACGTCCTCCCCCGCGAGGGAGCGCCGGGACCGGGAGCGCCGGCGCGCCAAGCACTTCCCCGTCCTCTT
The DNA here is from genome assembly GCF_900460065.1 of Streptomyces griseus. Classification (GTDB taxonomy): domain Bacteria; phylum Actinomycetota; class Actinomycetes; order Streptomycetales; family Streptomycetaceae; genus Streptomyces; species Streptomyces griseus. The sequence continues at coordinate 509,942 of NZ_UAVD01000029.1, forward strand.
CGTCAGCGCCCCTCACGTGGAGGAGGGCGCGACCGGCGCGTTCCCCGGCATGCCGACTCCGCTGCTGTACGCGACCTGTGTCCTGGACCGGATGCTGCGCATCGACGAGTTCCCCGGTACACGCGTCCCCGATGTCGTGGCCGTCCTCAATCCGCCCGCCTACACCTCCGCCTTCGAGGACGAACTCGTCGCTCATCTGCGTGAGCACCGTCCGGTGGTGGTCGGCATCAGCAATCTCTCCGAGGGGCACCACTTCGCCCTGCGTATCGCCGAGTCCGTCAAGAGGGAGTGCCCGCAAAGCATCGTGCTGCTGGGCGGCCAGCACGAGGACGCCGTCAACCCCGAGGCCTACCGGGCTGCCTCGAACCGCGTGGCCGGCATGGCCTCGCGCAGGCGGGAGACCCACGACGACTTCCTGCTCGGCGCGGACGAACTCGACCGGCTCGCCCCGCTGCAGACGTTCGCCCGCCCGGAGGAACGGGACCTGGTGGACGTGGTGTTCGCGGGCGACTCCACCTTCGCGCTGGCCGAGGTGCTCAAGGTCGTCGCGGAATGCCTGCCCACCGACGCCGAGTCGGTGAAGAAGAGACTCCTGGCCGACCAGGAACGCTTCGCCGAGCTGCCCGGTGTGGGAAGCCTGTTCCTCTACGACCGGCACGGGCGGCGCATAGAGTCGATCCCGCTGAGCGGCACGCCCGTCGACGGCGACCGGCTCCCGTACATCGACGTGACCAGGCTGACCCACGAGAACCGTTTCCCGGTCTTCGGACACCGCAGGACGGCCCAGATCATGGCGTGCCTGGGGTGCAAGTACTCGTGCTCCTTCTGTCACGAGTCCGCCGACGCGTTCCTCTACGAACAACCCAAGATCCGCCAGCGCTCCCCGTGCCACGTCATGGGGGAGATCCGGCTGCGGAGGGATCAGGGCTTCGAGGCGGTCTTCTTCGATGACAGCACCTTCACGCAGAACAGACGATGGCTGGCCGACTTCCTGACCCTGCTGGAGGACCTGACATCTGACCACCGGCCACTCGAATGGGGCTGCCAGACCACGGTCAACGACGTCGATCGCGACCTGCTGCGGCGCATGGCCGGGGCCGGTTGCAGCTACGTCTACTTCGGTGTCGAATCGGCCGAGCCCGACACCGAACGTGTCCAGAAGGTCCGCCAACTGCTGCTGGTCTCCCCGGCCACCGACTGGACCGACCGATTCCGGGACGTGGCCCACTGGTGCCGGGAGGCGGGGATCCGTGTCGGTACGTCTCTGCAGTTCGGTCTCGGCGAAAGCCCCGAGCAGCGGCTGCGCACCCTCGATCTCGTCGCCGAGCTGCACAGGGACGGGTGCATCCCCGACGGCTGCGTCGCACTCAACGTCAACAGCCCCTATCCGGGCACCCGCCAATGGCTCCAGATCATCCAGTCGGGAGTGGCCCTGCCCGACTACCGCGAGAAACTGGTCCGCCACCCCGCCTTCGAGACGGCCCACCAGTTCTCCGCGATCACCGGGCAGGACGTGGAGGACCTCTACCGCCTCGCCGCGGACCGTCTCGGCGGGGCGCTCCACCAGCAGGACCCGGCGTGAGAGACCGCGACGGCGAACGGACCGGGTCCGGGGCCGGGCTGGACCTGTCGGCCGTAGAGGGCATCAACGGGCACGAGACCCGGTACCTCTACGAGGACATCGTCACGCTCCGCTCGTACCTGCCGCCGGAGGAGACCCTTCCGCCCGGCGCGACGGTCCTGGACGTCGGAGCGAACATCGGCATGTTCGCCCTGTTCGTGCAGGCGCAGTGCCCCACCGCCCGCGTCTACGCCTGCGAACCCCTGCCCCCGGTCTTCGACTGTCTCACCCGCAACCTCCGAGCCCACCACGTGCAGGGCCGGGCCCTGCCCTACGCCTTGTCCGACCGGGACGGCGAAGCGGAGTTCGTCTACTACCCCGGCTATACGGTCATGTCGGCGGAGCGGCGTCACGCGGCGCCCGAGCTGGACAAGGCGTTCGTCCGGAGCCTGGCACGCCGCGAACAGGCCGAGGAGATCGGCGACGGGCTCGACTTCCTCGACGAGATGCTCGACTACCGTTTCCGGGAGGTTCCCTACCGGTGCGCTGTGCGCAGGCTCTCCACCGTGATCGAGGATCTGCGTCTCCGCCGCGTCGACCTGCTCAAGATCGACGTCCAGCGTGCGGAGACCGACGTCCTGCGCGGCATCGACGACCGCCACTGGCCCCGCATCCACCGGCTCACCCTCGAGGTGCATGACGAGCCGACCACACCGACCGAGGGCAGACTGTCGGCGGTCCTCGCCCTGCTGCGGGAGCGCGGCTACCGGGCACGGGTCCTGCCGGCCGCGGGCGCGGGGTCTCCGGGTCGCCTCACGGTGTTCGCCACAGCGGGCGAGATCCCCTGACCCCTTTCGGCACGCGGCGGGCACGTCGCGGAGGCTGCCGGGAGGACCGTCGGCCTACGCGTGGTCCGTGCAGAGGTGGTCGATCAGGGTCGCGCGGGCCCACGCCTCCCAGGCGTCGGGCTTGGAGGTCAGCGCCTTCGCCGCGGCGTGCTGAACGGTGTAGCGCGGGTCGGGGCCGGAGGGCCACTGCGCTGCGATCTCCGGGTCCGAGGCCGCCGCCGCCGCGATCAACGGCATGATCGGGGCGACCCGGACGAGGATCCCGCGCACCCCGCTCACGTGGGCGCGCAGTTGCGCGGCCGCGGTGGGCTCGGCGCACGCGGCGCGGAACCAGTCGCGGTCCATCGTGGCGACCGGTTCGACATCGCCCGCGATGGAGGTGTCGACGACGTCCTTGAACAGCGCGCGCTTGTTCCGGAACACGAAGTACACGGTCTGGACGGCCACGCCCGCGCGATCCGCGACCTCCTGAAGGCTCGTCGCACCGTACCCCTGAGCGACGAACAGCTCCCGCGCCGCCGCGACGATCTTCTCGCGGGTTCGCCGTGAGCGCTCGGCCCTCTTGTCGGGGCGCTTGACGTTGTCCGTTCGACCTGTTCTTCGACCTGAGCTGCTACTGCGGGATCCCACCGCGCCGCCGCGACGCCTACGCCGCCGGACTCACCGAGCGGGCCGCCCCGGGTGCTCGACTGCTGATGTTCGGGTACGGGCCCGGGGCGTTCGACGACGCGTGGTCCGGCATCACCGCGGACGAACTCGGCGCCGGGTTCCCCGGGTGGCGACTGGTCGACGTGACGCCCGGCACGAACCCGGTCCCGACCTTCTGGTTCACGCTGCGCCGGGGTGCGGCCCCGGCATGAGCCCAGTGGTCCCGGACGCCGCCGCTGGAGGCCGCCAGGGCTTCCGACGGCGGCCCCGCACCACCGGGTCCGTGGTGGGGGGCGCTCATCCGGAGACGGCGGAGTTCAGCGCGGAGCCGGTCGTGGGACGTCGGAGCCCGGCCGTGGACCTCCCCTCCGCCGGACCGGGTTCGGGCGCGTCGGATCAGCTGTCGCCGCCGTGGAAGACGCAGCCGACCGTGGCGCCGCTGCCCATGCTGACGACCCCCACCGCCGGATCGGCGCTGCCGCGTACGAAGCCGCCCGCGTAGCCGTCCTCCTCGGTGCCGCGTGCGCCGAGGTAGAGGCCCCAGTTGAGGAAGAGTTCCCGCACGCCGCCGGCCCCGTCGGGAAACGGTTCGGCGGTGGGACGTACCCGGCGCTGGAGGACGAACGGGCCGTCCATCGCCGAGGCGACCCGGCTCTCCCACTCGGCCGGGTCCACCGTCCAGCCGGCGATGATCCCGTTGCCGCCGTGCAGCAGCGTCGGCTTCAGGATCAGTTCGTGCTGGTGGCCGCGTGCGTGGGAGAGCAGGTCGACCCGGCTGCCACCGGGGTCCGTGGCGCGGGGGCGCACGTACCGCGTCCACGGCAGGATCCGGTCGAGGCACGCCAGTTCGGCGGCGTCGTACCGGTCCCGGTGCTCCTCGTCGGAGAGCATCGCCAAGGTGCCCTTGTTGCCGTACAGTTCGGCGTCCAGTCGGCTGAACAGGCCCAGCCCGCCCCGCTCGACCGCGGTCAGCAGCGGCTCCAACTGGGCCGCCGCGACGGGGTCGGTGAGGTCCTCGGGCAGGAAATACCGGAAGACCACGTCGACGGTTCGGCCGGCGACCGTCGGACGGCCGTTCGGGTACGTGATCTCGCCGAGGTCGCATGCGATCCCCTCGACCCCGAAGTCGGCCAGCTTCTCGGCGAACACCCGAAGTCGGGGTCCCACGACGGCGAAGTTCTCCACCGTGTCCACCACGGCGACGACGGGCGCCCGCCCGGCCGGGATGTTCGCGGCGCACTCCGCGTACATCGTCCGCACCATGTGGCCCAGCGTGTCCTCGTAGCGCAGTCGGTGCCGCGTCACGAACGCGTCGAGCGGGGGATAGGCCAGCATCGCCCGGTTGATGTCCGCGTTCTCGAAACCGCCGAGCGCGCTGGTGATGTTGAACTCCAGCAGCTTGAACCCCGAGCCGTCGTGGTAGAGATCCGCCCGCCCCAGCGGGAGGAGCGACCCGGTCCGGGCGCTCCTGGTGATCAGCGCCGCCTGCGAGGGTTCCAGGCCGACGGCCGCGGCCAGTGCGGTGACGCTTCCGCCGAACCCGCGCTCCGGCAGCGAGCGCAGCAGCCCGTAGACGGTGTGGAGGTCTCCCACGAGGGTGCGGAGCTCGCTCCCGCCGAGGAAGGCGGGGCCGTTGAGGAACCGGTCCTGGTAGGCCAGTCGCAGCGTGGCGGACTCCAGTGCCGCGGCCGTGGGACGGCCCGCCGACCCGTTCCGCGCGAGCTGCTCCCCGTACGCGTGGCCCAACCGCGACCTGGGCGGCGTGTGCGGACTCGTGGTCGTCGTCATGGGGTGTCCCTTTCCGGAATGGGCCGTGCCTTCGCTACCGGGCCGCGCGCGGGGCGGCCCCTCGTGCTGCCGCGGGGCGGTGCCTTCCCCGCGGCGCGTCGTCCCCCGCGGCACCCGCGGCGCGCCGGACGGCTGCCCGGTCAGTCCGTTTCCGTCGCTTGCGCGGCGGGGTCGGCGCGGGTGATCCACCGGCGGCGGGCGCCCACGAGGAGCCCCGCCGCGACCACCGCCATGACGACCGCGCCGGCCCCGAACACGGCACGGGTGCCGACCTCGGCGGCGACGAACCCGCCGGCCGCCGCACCGACGGGCAGTCCGCCCCAGGCCACGAGCCGGTACACGCTGTTCGCCCGCCCGAGCAGGTGCTGAGGCACCAGGGTCTGCCGCAGCACGACCACGACGACGTTCCACGTGACCGTCCCGCAGGCGAAGATCGCGAGGGCCGCGCCGGCCGCGTACATCGAGGGCACGGCGGCGAGCACCGTCTCGCTCGTGGTGATCAGGACGGCGGTGGCGACCAACGCGCCCTCCCGGCCGAGCCGTTCCGTCAGGGCCGGGGCGAAGCGGGAGGCCAGGACGGCGCCCACGGCCTGGCAGGCGAGCAGGACGCCGAACCCGAACGGCCCCAGACCGAGGACCTTCCCGCTGTGCACCACGAGCACCGCGAGCATCGCGCTCCCGGCGAGGTTGATCAGACAGGACACCAGGGCGAGGCTGCGCAGCAGGTGGTGCGAGAACAGCCATCTCGCGCCGGCCAGCATCTCCGACATCACGCCGGTGCGCTCCGGTGCGGCCTCGACCGGACGGGTGCGGCTGATCCGGCTGATCAGGACGGCGGAGCACAGGAAGGTGGCCGCGTCCACGCCGAACGGCAGGGCCGTGGCCACACCGAACATCAGCGCGCCGACGAGCGGTCCGATGAAGCCGGTTCCGGCCTCCTGCGCCGCCATGACACGGGCGTTGGCGGTGGAGAGCCCGGCGCGCGGAGTGATGAAGGGCACGAGCACCTGGGCCGCGTTGCGGCAGAGCACCTCGCCGGTGCCGAGCAGGAACATGCAGACGTAGAGCAGCGGCAAACCGCCCCAGCCGCCGAGGATCCCGGCCGTGAGGACGGCCAGCAGGAGGGCCCGCCCGATATCGACCCGGACCATCATCGCCCGGATGTCGATCCGGTCGACCAGCAGTCCCGCGGGAATGCCGAACAGGAGGAACGGCGCGGTGAAGGCGACCGAGGCCGCCCCGATCAGGCGGGGGTCGTCGGTCAGCCGGGAGGCCAGCAGGGGTGCGGCGGCGATCGTGGCCCCGTCGCCCAGCGAGGACACCGCGGCCGACCACCACAACCGGGAGAAGTCACGTCCCAGAGCGGGGCGTTGCGCGTCGGCCTTGTCGGTCGTCGGCGCGGTCATGAAAACGCGTGGCAGCGCGGCCGGCAGTGCATGGGACTCCCCCTTCGATGTGGCTGCCCCGCAGTCGACGCGTCGTCAGCCCGTCGTCGTGCGCCAGGGCCCGCACAGCCAGGTGCGCGGGGTTCCCGAGAGTAGTCGGCGTCCGCGGTGGAGTCGAGGGAAAGATCGAGACCCGCGGCGAAAGGCGCGCACCAACGGCTCACGTGCCCGGACGCAGCCGCCGGGCGCCTCCCGGGAAGATCAAACCGGGGGTGATTGAGGGGGGTTGTGTCCTGCGGTCTTCTGATATGTTCGCCGCCGCTGGGCGGGTGAATCGGCGGCCAGCGACGTGCATGCAGGGGAGGACATGCCGTCAGACGGGGCTTCACCACACCGAGTCAAGCCTCCGGTTCGCGCTCACGGCCGATTGTTTCGGCGCGACGACATGCGGCCGGCGATCCCTCGTCCTCCCAGCACGCGACCGCGCATCACCTCACTGACGCTTCGCCTCTCGGCGGCCGACCGGCCCCGACGACTGATCGAGGACCGATCGATCGGTCGGCGGTCGGCCGAGGACCGCGGGAGAGGCATCGTGACCGCGTCGGCGCACGGTCCGGAACGGACGGAGATCCCGGTGAGGCACCCGGCTGCCCCGCGGCCGGAACCGCCCGGAGCAGCCGCGCGCAGATGGAAGGGTGGGAACAACGTTCATGAGAACCTACGAACCCGACGCGGCGAGACGGACGCCCGGCGCCCGCTGCCGCACCTCACGTCATCCGCTGTTCCGCAGCCTCCGCCGCCCCGGAGGCATACGTTGAGTCTCACGGCGGGCCTGACCGACGCCCGCCCGGACACCGTCGAGACCGCCACGGTCGCCGTCATCGGCACCGGGGCGATAGGCAGGGACCTGGTCAGCAAGATCGACCGGTCGCCCGGACTGGACTGCCGGCTGGTCGCCGGACGCAACCCGGAGTCGGCGGGCCTGCGGTACGCCGAGAGCCTCGGCTGCGCCACCACCGCCGCCGGTATCGACGCCGTACTGGCGGCGAGTCCGTTCGACGTCGTCTTCGACGCCACCAGTGCCGCCTCCCACCGCGACCACTGGCCGCTGCTGGAGCCGCTCGGAACACTGGTGATCGACCTGACCCCCAGCAAGGTCGGGCAGATGGTGGCGCCCACCGTGACCGGGGTCGCGGCCGAGGACGCGCGCAACGTCAATCTGATCAGCTGCGGGGGCCAGGCGTCCGTTCCGGTCGTGCACGCGCTCGCGGCCCGTTTCCCGGTGACGTACCTGGAGGTCGTGTCCACCGTGGCGAGCGACGTGGCCGGCCGGGCGACCAGGCTGAACCTCGACGAGTACGTGACGGCCACCGGTCACGCCGTGACGACGTTCTCCGGCGTGAGCGACGTCAAGATCATCCTCAACATCAGCCCGGCGGTGCCGCCGGCCACCTTCCGCACCGTCATCCACGCCCGGGTGCCCGACGCCGACGCGGCGGCGGTGCGAGCGGTGGTCGACCGGGCGGCCGAACAGGTGCGGTCCTTCGCTCCCGGGTACGAGGTCGTCGCCTGCACCGCGGCCGACGACCTGGTGACGATCGTCCTCAAGGTCACGGCCTGCAGCGACGTCCTGCCGCCGTACGCGGGGAACCTCGACATCATCAACGCCGCCGCCGTCCTGGTCGCCGAGCAGTACGCCGCCCGGCCGGGCCGGGTCTCCCGGACGGGGGTGTCGTCGTGAAGCAGGTGGTGATCCACGACCCGACGTTGCGCGACGGCCAGCACGCCGTCCACCACCGGCTCGGCCTGACCGAACTGCGCCGCTACGCGGAGGCGGCCGACGCTGCGCGCGTCCCGGTGGTGGAGGTCGGCCACGGCAACGGCCTGGGCGCCTCCTCGTTACAGGTCGGGCTCGCGGCGGCGACCGACGACGCGATGCTGTCGACGGTCCGTGAGGCACTGCGCCACAGCCGGCTGGGCACCTTCATGCTGCCCGGCTGGGGCACCTCCGACGACCTCCGACGGGCGATCTCCCATGGGGTCGACGTCTTCCGCGTCGGCGTGCACGCCACCGAGGCGTCCTTGGCCGAACACCATCTGGGCTTCCTCCGGGACGCCGGGGCCGAAGCGCACTGCGTCCTGATGATGAGCCATATGGCCTCCCCGGGCGAACTGGCCGAGCAGGCCGCACGGGCCGTCGGGTACGGGGCGCAGGCCGTGGGGATCATGGACTCCGCGGGACACTTCCTCCCCCCGGACGTCACCGCGCGGATCGGCGCGATCGTCGAGGCGGTCGGCACCGTCCCGGTGATCTTCCACGGGCACAACAACCTCGGTATGGCCGTCGCCAACTCGGTGGCCGCCGCCGAGGCCGGCGCCCGGATCATCGACGGCTGCGCCCGTGGCTTCGGGGCGGGGGCGGGCAACACCCAGCTCGAAGTGCTGGTGCCCGTGCTGGAGCGGAGCGGGTTCGCCACCGGGATCGACCTCTACGCGCTGCTGGACGCCGCCGACCTCGCCGAGCGCGAACTCATGCCGGCACCGCCCGTGCCCGCCTCGATGAGCATCGTCAGCGGCCTGGCCGGAGTCTTCTCCGGCTTCAAGCACCGCGTCGTGGAACTCGCCGGGGCCGCGGGTGTGGACCCGCGCGAAGTCTTCTTCGAACTCGGCCGGCGGCAGGCCATCGCCGGTCAGGAGGACCTGATCGTGGACGTGGTGGCTGAGTTGAGCGGCCGCGGACCGAAGACCGACGCGGCATGAGACCCGGCGACGAGAGGAGGACCAGCGACATGGCAGTTCCGGAAGCTGTGCCCGGGCCGAACGGGACAGCGGGTGTCGAGATCACCCGTATGACGTTCGACGAGTTCCTGGCCGTGGGCCCCCGGGGGCTGTACAAGGCCGACCGCCCCGTGGTGATCAAGCTGCCGGCCGACGTGCAGGGGCTCGGACGGGACGAAGTGGCCGAGCGCCTGGCCGGGATGACCGTCACCCTGTTCACCGAGCCGGGCGACAAGAACCACCCGGGGCGCTGGGAGACCCGGGACATCAAGCTCCGCGAGTTCTTCGCGGACGAGCGGCACCTGACCGCCACGGACACCTGGCACCGCGTGGTGTCGAACATCCGCAGCAGCCCGGCCGACGTGAACGCCGTCATCGGCTTCGACGCCGAGGAGTTCTTCGGCTACGGCGACAGCCTGTACGCGGCCAACCTGTGGATCAGCCACCGCGGCGTGTTCACCAAGAACCACTTCGACGAGTTCGAGAACTTCAACATCGCGCTCGAAGGCCGCAAGCGCTTCATCATCGCCCCACCGGGCGTGCGCGCCTACTACCCGAGGTCGGTGCTGCGCGGGTTCGGGGACAAGTCCAACGTGGTCGACCTCGACGACGCCGACCTGTCGCGCTACCCGAGGCTCGCCGCCAAGCTCGCCCAACGCCGCGACTTCGTCCTCGAACCGGGGCACATGCTCTACCTGCCGCTCGGCTGGTGGCACCAGGCCGAATCGCTGGACGAGCTGAACATCAACGTCAACTTCTGGCTCAAGTCCAAGAAGATCCTCCACCGGCCGCACGTACTCGGCGTCGCCCTGTACACGTACGCCTACCGGAGACTCAAGGGCGTCTACAGCTACAAGCCCACCGAGGGGAACTCCCGATGAGCGAGCGCAGGACCATCACCCCCACCCACCGGTACCGCAACAACGACAAACTCATCGGGATCGGCAACGCCTTCTGGAACCGTTCCTACGAGAACGGGGTCGCCGGCATCGTCGGCGACCTGGAGGACGGCGTCTTCCACATGCCCGACGGGCACGAGTTCGTCAACTTCACCGTCTGCTCCTACCTGGACCTGGACACCCACCCCGCGGTCATCGACGGGGCGGTCGCCTCACTGCGCCGCTTCGGGGTGCTCGACCACTGCATCCCGCGCACCCGCGTCCAGACCCCCGTGCTGCTGGAACTGGAGGAGTCCCTGGGCGAGCTGTTCGGCGCGATGGTGATCAGCGCGCTCTCCACCGCCGCGGCCAGCACCGGGCTGCTTCCCATGATCGCGTCGGGACACCTGGGCAACGGCACCAGGCCCCTGATGGTCTTCGACAAGAACGCCCACGTCTCCCTGGCGCACGCCAAGCCGAGCTGCGCCGACGAGAGCGAGGTCGTGACCTGCGGCCACCACGACCTCGACTTCATCGAGGACATGTGCCTCACCTACGAACGCGTCTGCTACGTGGTGGACGGCTCGGACAGCCTCGGCGGCTACGCCCCCGTCCAGGAACTGGCCGAACTTCAGGACAAGTACAACCTCCTGGTCTTCTACGACGACTCGCACTCGCTGTCCGCGTACGGCGAGCGCGGCATCGGCTACGTACGCACCCACTCCCCGGTGCTCGACGAGCGGACCATCACCGTGGCGACCCTGACCAAGGGGTTCGGAGCCGGAGGCACCGCGATCCTGCTCGACGGCTACCCCGAACAGACGCGCCGGCTCGTCGAACGGTTCGCGGGCCCCCTGGGCTACTCGCAGAAGATGAACGCCGCCGCCGTCGGCGCGGCACTCGCCTCGGCCGAGATCCACCGCACCGAGGAACTCACGCGGCTGCAGGGGCGCCTGCGCTCCAACATCGCGCTGTTCGACTCCCTCGTCCAGACCGAACAGGCCGAGGGCACCTACCCGATCCGGGTGGTGCCGATGAGCGACGACACGGTCGTCGACGCCGCGAAACAGGTCTTCGCGGCGGGGTTCTACACCTCACCGGTGTTCTTCCCCATCGTCGCGCGCGGCACCGCCGGACTGCGGGTCATGCTGCGGGCCGGCCAGAGCGCGGACCAGATCAAGCGGCTCTGCACCGCGCTGGTCGAGGCCGGGGCACGCCCGGCGGGCCCGCTCCCCGGGGCGGTGCACCGGTGACCGGGGCGACGAGGGCGATACCGCGCAGCATCCTCTACACGCCGGCCCTGTCACCGGAGAAGGTGGTGAAGGCCTGGTCGTACGACGCGGACGTGCACCTGATCGACCTGGAGGACTCCGTACCGCCCGCCGACAAGCAGGCCGCCCGCGCGGTCTGCCGGGCCGCCCTGGAGAAGTCGCCGCGGCCGGCCGGCATCGCCGTGCGGATCAACGAACTCGGCAGCCTCGCGGGGATCCAGGACGTCCAGACGCTGGCCGACAGCCCGGTACGGCCCGGCATCGTCCTGATGACGATGGTGACCACGGCGGACGAGGTCGACCTGCTGCGCCGCATGCTGGCCTCGGCGGGCGCGTCCCCCGAGATCTACGTGACGGTGGAGACGGTCGAGGCGGTCACCCGCGTCGACTCCATCGCGCGCGCCGCCGACGGCCTGGTGCTCGGCTCGGCCGACCTGGCCGCCACACTCGGGGTCGACATCAGCTGGGAGGCCATGCTGGCCGCCCGGCAGGCGATGGCGATGGCCTGCGCCCGCTACGGCACGGCGTGCGTCGACACCGCCAACTACCGGCTCGCCGAACCGGCGGTCCTCACCGAGGAGACCACCCGGGTACGGGCGCTCGGCTTCCACGGCAAGGCGACCGTGCACCCCGGCGAACTCGACGTGATCAACCGCCTCCTGCGGCCCCGGACCGAGGAACTGGCACAGGCGCGCCGCGTCGCGGACGCCGTCGCGGCGGCCGACGGCGGAATCGCCGTCCTGGACGGCAACATGGTCGGCCCGCCGTTCGCCCGGCTGGCCCGCACCACCGTGGCCCGCGACGACGCCTGGACGAGCCGGTTCGGCCGTGCCGGAGGAACCGCGTGAGCGCCCCGGTGATGGTCCGGGCCGCCGACATGGCCGGCGCCCGGCGGATGCTCCGCGTGGTCGACGCGCTCGGCGCGATGTTCGTCGACCTGGCCGCCGGCCGCACCCGCTCCCCGGCCCGCACGGTCGTCGAGCACGGCGACCGGCGCGTCCTCCTGGTCAGCCCCGCCGTCTGGGAGCAGCGTGCGGTGGGCAGCGTCAAGGTCACCACGCTCACCCCCGACAACCCGGTGCGCGGCCTGCCGCTGATCCACGGGATCGTCGCGCTCACCGACCTGGAGACCGGGCAGATCACCGCGCTCCTGGACGGGGCCGAACTCACCGCCGTGCGCACCGGCGCCGTCGCCGCTCTGGCGACCCGCCGCTGCACCCCCGACGACGCCGACGACCTGGCGGTGATCGGCGCGGGGGTCCAGGCGCACGCCCTCGTCCGGGCGGTGACGGCGGTACGCCCGATCCGTACCGTCCGGCTGTACTCGCGCACCCGCGCCCGGGCCGAGAAGCTCGCCGGCCTGATCCGCGACACCGCACCCGGAACCGTCCGCGTGCGGGTCTGCGACACCGCGAGGGACGCCGTCGCCGACGCGGCGATCATCTGCACGGCCACCTCGACCGACGACTCCGTCCCCGTGGTGCGGGCGGACTGGGTGGCCCCCGGGGCCCATGTGAACGTGATCGGCGGCACCCACCCGGACGCCGTCGAGCTCGACCCCGCCCTGCTGGCCGACGCCGTGACCGTCGTCGAGGACCGGACCGCCGCGCTGGACGGCGCGGGCGAGGTCCGGGCCGCGCTCGCCGACGGCCTGATCAAGGCCGAGGACCTGTACGAACTGGGCGGCCTGGTGAGCGGCGAGGTCGACGTCACCGGCCGCACCACGGTCCTGCGCACGGTCGGCATGGCCATCGAGGACACCGCCGCCGCGGTGGCGCTGTTCGAGGAGTACCGCACGACCGAGCAGCAAACCGGCGGCCCGGCCGCCGTTCCGCCGACGAAGGAGGGTGTGCCGGATGGACACGCATGAGGAACTCGCTCCCGGGCAGGGGCACCCGTGGTTCGGCCGGCACCGGCTGAGGCCCGCCGCCCCGGCGGAGACGATCCGCCGGATGCTGCGGCACGAACTGCGGGACACCGGCTGGCCGTACCAGAAGATCCTTCCCGCCGCGCCGATCGCGATCCCGCGCGCCTCCTACGCCGAGATCTTCCGGGTGAGCCTCGCCCTGGTCGACCTGCTGCGCCGGGCCGCCCTGGAGAGCGGGCACACCACCGCCGACCGGCTGACGGCCTACGAGATGCCCGCCACCGAGGACCGGCTCTGGCTGCGCGACCCCTTCGTCGAGGAGCGGTACGCCGACTCCGTGGTGAGGCCGGATCTGGTCATCGGGCCCGACGGGCCGCAGTTCCTGGAGTTCAACGTCAGCGGCGCGCTCGGGGGAGTGGTGGAGACCCAGAGCCGTCTGTCGGTGTGGCGCGGGCTGCACGCCGATGAGGAGGGCCGGACCCCGTTCCGGTCGCCGAGCCCGTTCGCCGTACGGGCCGAGATGTTCCGGGCGCTCAGCGCCGAGTCGGCGGTGGCGCCGAGGGTGGCCGTCGTCGGCAGCGCCCGGGTGACGGGCGTGGAGCGGCGGTACTTCGAGATGGAGGCCGACCACTACAACAGCCACGGCCTGACCGCACGCTTCTTCGAGCCGGAGGAACTCCACGAGGCCTGGGACTGCGCCCCGCATCTGCGCTATCCCGTCGGCCTGCGGAACTTCACCATCCCGGACTGGCTCGACGCCGGCCTCGACACCACCCCGGTCCAGGACGCCCTGGACCACGGCTGCCTGCTGGTGGGCACCCAGACGTCGACGTTCCTGCACAGCAAGCTCACCATGGGGCTGCTGTCCGAGGGACGGCCCTGGATGACCGAGGCCGACCGCGGGCTCGTCGCCCGGTATCTGCCGTGGACACGGATCCTCTCCGAGCGCAGGACCGACCGCGGGGGACAGCCCGTCGACCTGGTGCCGTTCGTGCTGAAGAACCGTGAGCGGCTGGTGCTCAAGGCCGCCCTCGGGGAGAGCGGACGACAGGTGCTCATCGGCCGCCGAACCGAGCAGGCCGCGTGGGAGTCGGCCGTCGGCGAGGCCGCCCGGGGCCGCACCAGCGTGGTCCAGGAGTTCGTGGAGCCGGCCACCTGCCGGGTGTCGCTGATCGCCGACGGGATCGACGAGCCGTACGACGCCGATGTCGCACCGGTGCTGGGCCCCCTGCTGTTCGGCGGCCGGCCGGCCGGCCTGTTCTGCCGGTTCTTCGGCGACGGTTCCGCCGGGATCGTCAGCGTCCGGGGCGGAACGAGCAGTTCCGACAACGTGATGGTGGCGATCTGACACCGGCCCCGCCCATCCCGCACCGCGTACCGGCGCCCCCGTCCGCGCCGCCACCGACCGAGTGACATCACCGGAGAGATGCCGCATGACCCTGCGCCACGTCAAGGACAACGAGTACGTCGAGGAACACGGCGGCGACTACGAGGACTTCGAACCGGGCATGGTGATCCGGCACTGGCCGGGCCGTACCCTCTCCGAGGCCGACAACACCTGGCTGACCCTGCTGACGATGAACCAGCACCCGCTCCACTTCGACCAGCACTACGGCGCCGGAGCCGAGTACGGAAAGGTCCTGGTGAACAGCGGCATCACGCTGTGCCTGGTCGGCGGGATGACCGTGCAGGCGCTGTCGGCGCGGGCGGTGGCCAACCTCGGCTGGGACAGGGTCCGGCTGAAGACTCCCGTCTTCGTCGGCGACACCCTGTACGCGACGAGCCGCATCCTCGACAAACGGCTGTCCCGGTCCCGGCCGGGGCAGGGCATCATCACGGTGGAGACGACCGGCACGAAGTCGACGGGAGAGACCGTCATCGTCTTCGAACGGTCCTTCATGGTCCGCTGCCGTGAGCTCCCCGCCCCGCCGACGGAACGGACCCGCAAGGAGGCGACCACCGCTGTCGAGGGCGCCCCGCCGGCGTGACGCACGCGCCCCACGGTCCCGGCAGCGCCCCCGGCCCCGCTCGGTTCACGGGCGGCCCACGCCCGGCCGCCCGTGAACTGCGACCCGCACACCCCGCGGCTACGCTCGGACCATGGAAGACAGCGGAGCCGGCTCCGTGCCGCCGCCGAACGGCGCCGACGTCCAGGACCCCGCGGCACAGGCCCGGCTCGTCGCCCTGGTGGCGGAGTGGTCCGCCGCGATCGTCTCGAACGACGTGTCGAGGATCAGGGCGTTCATGGCGGAGGAGTGGGTCATCGTCTCCGAGTCCGGCATCACGGACCGGGACGCGTTCCTCGGCTTCGTCGCGTCCGGCGACCTGACCCACTCGGCGATGCGGTCCATCAGCCCGCCGAGGGTCCGCGTCCACCGGGACACCGCCACCGTCACCGCGCGGATGACGAACACGGCCCACTACGCCGGCCGCCGCTTCGACGCCGACGAATGGGTCACCGACGTCTTCGTCCGACGCGAGGGCCTGTGGCTGTGCGTGCTCACCCACATCACCTCCGCCGCCCCGACGGACCCCGCGCCCGCCGTATGAGCCGGACGACGCCCGACTCCGCGCACCGGCGGAAACGCCTCGGCTACCCGGCCGCGGCGGCCGTCTTCGCCGTCGGCATGGCGGGCACCACGCTCCCGACCCCGCTCTACGGCCTCTACCGGGAACATCTGGGCTTCTCCGAGCTGATGGTGACGGTGGTGTTCGCCGTCTACGCGCTCGGGGTGATCGCCACCCTGCTGCTGGCCGGGAACGTCTCCGACGAAGCGGGGCGGCGGCCCGTCCTCCTGGCCGCCCTGGGCTTCTCGGCGGCCAGCGCCCTCTGCTTACTCTTCGAGGGCGGGCTCCCCGCCCTGCTCGCCGGACGTCTCCTCTCCGGGTTCGCGGCCGGCCTGCTGAGCGGCGCGGCGACGGTCACGGTGATGGAACTGGCCCCGCCGGGACGCGCGGCCCGGGCGGGACTGGCCGCGACCGCCGCGAACATGGGCGGCCTGGGGTGCGGGCCGCTGCTGTCCGGGCTGCTCGCCGAGTACGCCCCCTGGCCCCTGCGGCTCCCCTTCGTCGTACATCTGGCGCTGATCGCGGTCGCCGCCGTACTCACCTGGTTCCTCCCCGAGACGGTCGCCTCCGCCCGGGTACGGGGAGTACGACTGCGGCCCCAGGGACTGGCCGTCCCGCCCACGATGCGCGGCGTGTTCGCCACCTCGGCCCTGGCCGCCTTCGCCGGTTTCTCCCTGCTGGGCCTGTTCACCGCCGTCGCCCCCGCGTTCGTCGCCGAGACGCTCGACGTGCACAACCTGGCCCTGACGGGACTCGTCGTCTTCTCCGTCTTCCTCGCCTCGACGGCCGGGCAGGCGCTCATGGGACGGGTCGGCGAACGACGGGCCCTGCCGGGCGGCTGCTTCGTCCTGGTCGGGGGCCTTCTCCTGGTGGGCGCCTCGCTGCTGTTCACCTCGCTTCCCCTGCTCGTCGCCGGTGCGCTCTGCGGCGGCCTCGGCCAGGGGCTCGCGTTCCGGGGCGCGGTGACGGCGATCAGCGCCGCCGCGCCGGCCGAGCACCGGGCCGCGACCGTCTCCGCCTTCTTCGTCATCGCCTACCTGGGCATCTCCCTGCCCGTGGTCGGCGTCGGCGCCCTCACCCTGGGCATCGGCCTGAGGAACGCCGGGCTGACCTTCGCCGGGTGTGTGCTGGCGCTCGCCCTGGGCGTCGGCCTGTACCTGGCACGCAGACCTCCCGCACCCCGGTGACACACCCGGGACAGCCCTGGACGGCGTACCGGAAAACCCTTGCCGCCGACGTCGATCACGGTGCGAGACTGGCCCCGTGGACACAGCGACGCGCCTCCGGCAGACGGTCATCTCCTGGGCCGCGGGCGACGCGGACACGCCCGCGCCCGCCCAGGCCGGGGCCGCCCGCGCGCTGGCGGCCGAGCTGAGCCTGCGCACCGTGGTGCTCGTCGAGGGCGTCAGCGACCGGGCGGCGGTCGAGGCCCTCGCCGAACGCCGGGGCCGCACCCTGAGCGCCGAGGGCGTCGTGGTCGTGCCGCTCGGGGGAGCCACCAGCATCACCCGCTACCTGCGCCTGCTGGGGCCGCACGGCCTCGACGCCCGGCCCGCGGGCCTGTGCGACGCGGCGGAGGAGCACTTCTTCCGCCAGGGCCTGGAGCGGACCGGCTTCGGCGCCGCCCGCACCCCGGGCGACCTGGCGGCGCTGGGCTTCTTCACCTGCCGCGCCGACCTGGAGGACGAGCTGATCCGGGCGCTCGGCGCGGACGGCGTCCAGCAGGTCGTCGACGACCAGGGGGACCTGCGCACCTTCCGGATCTTCCAACGGCAGCCCGCCCAACGGGAGCGGCCGGTCGAGGCGCAGCTGCGGCGTTTCATGGGGACCATCGGCGGCCGCAAGGAGCACTACGCGCGAGCGCTGGCGGACGCGCTGGACCTCGCACGTCTGCCGGAACCGCTGGACGGGCTCCTCTCCCACATCTGACCGGGGCACACGGACCAGGGCGCCCTGCGCCACCCCGCCCGAGCGGCCGCACGACCACCGGTCGAGCCGCTTCCACGGCTGCCCCACCGGGGAACGCCGGAGCCGCGCGGTCGAGGACCGCGCGGCTCCATGACCGGGACAGTCTCCCGTTCACCCCTCGCGTCGCGACCGCCAGAGCAGCCAGATGAAGTACGGGGCGCCGATCACGGCCGTCAGCAGTCCGACCGGGATCTGGGCCGGGGCGATGATCGCCCGGCCGACCAGGTCCGACACGACCACCAGCAGCGCGCCGAGCAGCGCGCTCACCGGAATCACCCGTGTGTGGCGGCGGCCCACCAGGGCACGTGCCGCGTGCGGGGCGACGAGGCCGACGAACCCGATCACACCGACCGCCGCCACGGCGCCCGCCGTCAGGAGCACGGCCAGGCTCAGCAGCGCCAGCCGGGTCGCGCCGATCCGCACTCCGAGCAGGGCGGGCGTCTCGTCGTCCAGCCCGATCAGGTCCAGCTCACGGCGCATCAGCGCGAGGGCGGGCAGCGCCACGACCAGACCCACCAGCACCGGGATCAGCTCGGGGAACGTCCGCCCGTACGTCGAACCGCCGAGCCAGGCCAGCGCCTTGGTCTCGTTGTACGGGTCGGTGAGCACGATCAGCAGACTCACGAAGGCGCCCGCACCGGCCTGCACGCCGATGCCGATCAGCACCAGGCGGTTCTGTTCCAGCCCCCGGCGTGCGGCGAGACCGAACACCAGCGCCGCGGCGGCCGTCGCGCCGGCCAGCGCGGAGCCGCCGATCAGCCAGAAGCTCGCGAGCGGGACGACGGTGAGGACGGCGACCGCCCCGACTCCCGCCCCGCTGACGACGCCGAGGACGCCCGGCTCCGCCAGCGGATTGCGCGACACGGCCTGGACGACGGCCCCCGCCACGGCGAGCGCCGCACCGGCCAGCAGGGCCGCGGCGACCCGGGGGACGCGGGTGTCGAGCACGTAGCCGACGAACTGCCCCGCCCGGCCGGTGAGCCAGTTGCCCACATCGCCCAGGAGCAGCGTCGCGTCGCCGAACAGCGTCGCCGCCACCACCGCGCCGAGGAGCCCCACGGAGGTCGCCACCAGGGTGAGGACGAACGCCCGCCGGCTGCGCAGCCGGGCGAACGCCGTCGAGCCGCTGTCCGTGCCCATGTCGCGCGACCGGTAGGCGAGGACGATGAGGACGAGCGCGCCGAAGCAGGTCGTGACGATGCCGGTCGGGACCTCGGCCCCCGCCTGGGCGCCGAACACCGCACGCAGCAGCACATCCGCGCCGAGCACCACGAGCACACCCGCGAGCGCCGACGCGGGGATGAACGCGTGGTGCCGCACCAGCCCCGGGATCCAGGTGCTGAGCAGGCGGACCACGGCGGGCGCGCACAGGCCGACGAAGCCGACCGGGCCGGCGACCGCCACGGACACCGCCGCCAGCAGCACCGCGAGGATGACGGCGATGCTGCGCGTCAGCCGGGGGCTCACGCCCACGACCGCGGCTCCGTCGTCGCCGAGGGCCAGGATGTCCAGCCGCCGGCCCATCAGCATCAGTCCGGCGAACGCCACGAGTGCGACCGGGGTGAGCCGGTCGATGGACTGCATGCCGATCTGGGCGAGCGAACCATTGCCCCAGGCGAACAGCCCGGTCGTCTGCTGGGAGCGCAGGAGCAGCAGCATCCCGCTCAGCCCCGACAGGGCGAGCGTGAGCGCCGAACCCGCCAGCACCAGCCGGATCGGTCCGGCCCCCGCCCGGGACAGGCCGAGGACGACGCCCGCCGCCAGCAGCCCGCCGAGGAAGGCCGTGGCCCCGGCCGGCAGCGCGGGGAGCGTGATGCCGAACGCGGCGACGGCGACCACCGCGAGGTACGCGCCCGCGTTGACGGCGAGCGTGTCGGGGGAGGCCAGCATGTTGCGCGACACCGACTGGAGGGCCGCGCCCGCCGCGCCCAGCGCACAGCCGACCAGCAGCCCCGCGGCCAGCCGGGGCAGCCGGGAGTCCAGGACCACGGCGGCCGTCTGCTCGTCGGCGGTCCGGTCGGAGGCCGCTCCGGTCGCCAACTGCCAGAGCGTGTGCAGATCGACGGCGGCGGTGCCCTGGCCCACGTGCACGATCGCGAGTGCGGCCAGTGCGACGATTCCCGTGATCGCGAGGAGGAGCATCCGGCCGCGACGGGCCGGTGGGCCGGCCGCCACCGGGGGCTCGGCCCCGGCCGGACCGGCCGCGCCCGCCCCCGTCTTCACGGGGGCGGGCGGGGCGGTTGTGGTGCGTGTGCTCATCGTCAGGCGGTCAGCGCGCCGACGAGGGCGTCGATGTACTCACGCATCGACGCGGTGCCGCCGAACATCCAGATGCCGTCGGGCAGCCGGTGGACCTCGTCGTTCTTGACGAACGGGAGGGACTTCCACACCGCGTTGTCCTTGAGCCCGTCGGCGAACGGGTCGCCGCCGTCGGAGTCGTTGGCGATGTACGCGAACCGCGCGTCGCCGATCTTCGTGAGGCCCTCGACGTCGGTCGCCGCCAGGCCGTAGGCCGCGTCGCCCTTCAGCTTCCACGGGTCGACGAGGCCGAGTTCGGTGTTGACGTCGGAGAGCAGCGAGCCCTTGACGTACGGGCGGACCGAGACCTGGTTGCCCTCCTGCCAGCCGTCGGCGAAGGCGACCTTCTCGCCGTCGAGACCGGCGTCCGCGAGCTTCTTCTTGCCGTCCGCGACGGCCTTGCGGAAGGAGTCGACCTCGGACTCGGCCTTGTCCTCGTTGCCGGTGGCCTTGCCGATGAGTTCGACGGTGTCGACCATCTGGTCGATCTGCCGGCTCGCGTCGGCCGAGCGCACCACGGCGACCGGGGCGGCCTTGGACAGCTGCGCGATGGCGGAGTCGGACAGGTCGGTGGTGGCGAGGATGAGGTCGGGCTTGAGGCTCGCGACGGTGGCGACGCTGGGCTCGCCGCGGGTGCCTATGTCCTTGATGCCCTTGGCCAGCGGCGCGGCCGTGTTGTACGCGGTGTAGCCCTTGACGTCGGCCACGCCGACCGGCTGGACGCCGAGGGTCACGAGCGACTCGACGACGTTCCACTCGGTGCCGACGACGCGTTCGGCCGGACCGTCGAGCGTGATCTTCTTCCCGCGGGCGTCGGTGATCGTCACCGCGCTGTCCTTGGCGGACTCCTTCTTCGGCGCCTCGGTGGTGCCGCAGGCCGTGAGGGCGAGCGCGGCCGCGGCGGCGAGGACGGGCCACGTCAGGTGCTGGTTCTTCATGGGGGTGTTCAGGGCCTTTCGGAACGAAGGTGGTGGCGGCCGACCGCGCGGGTGCGCGGGATGCCGGTGGAGGAGTCGGGTTCGACGTCGATGCGGATGCCGTACGCGTCGCTGAGCCGCTCGGGGGCGTAGACCTCCGCGGGGGTCCCCGCGGCGACGATCCGCCCGGAGGAGAGGAGGACGACCTGGTCCGCCACGGCGGCGGCCTGGTCCAGGTCGTGCAGGACGACGCCGACGGTGACGCCGTGCGTGTCGGCGAGGTCGCGGACGAGGTCGAGGATCTCGACCTGGTAGCGCAGGTCGAGATAGGTGGTCGGCTCGTCGAGGAGGAGTACGTCGGTGTCCTGGGCCAGGCAGCAGGCGAACCAGACGCGCTGCAACTGCCCGCCGGACAGGCTCTCCACCCCGCGGTCGGCGAACTCGGTGAGGTTCGTGACGGTCAGCGCGTGCTCGACCATCCGGGCCCCGTCCGGATCGGTTCCCCGGAGCCGGGCCCGGTAGGGGTGGCGGCCGAATCCGACCACGTCGCGCACGCTGAGGCCGGCCGGTGCGTTGCGGCTCTGCGCGAGCAGGGTGACCCGGCGGGCGAAGTCGGAACGGGACAGGGCG
The DNA here is from genome assembly GCF_900460065.1 of Streptomyces griseus. GTDB lineage: Bacteria > Actinomycetota > Actinomycetes > Streptomycetales > Streptomycetaceae > Streptomyces > Streptomyces griseus. The sequence goes on from NZ_UAVD01000029.1 coordinate 531,347, forward strand.
AGGGCGTCGACGGGCTCGGAGCCCTCGCCCTGGGGCGCCACGGTCACCCGGCCGGTGCGGGCCTTGTGCAGCCGGGCCACGGCCCGCAGCAGGGTGGACTTGCCACTGCCGTTCGGCCCGATGAGCGCGGTGACGCGTCCGCGCGGCAGCCGGAGGTCGGCCCCGTGCACGACGTCGGTACGGTCGTACGCGATCGTCATGTCGCGGGCGTCGAGTCCGGCATCGGGTCCGGCGGCCTCGAAGGCCGTGGCCGGGCCGGCTTCGGCGTCGGGGGGCGCGGCGGTGGCACCGGCAGCGGGCGCGGAGCGCCGACGCGGCGGTGGGTCTTCTCGGTCGAGGGCAGGAGCGATCACGACAGTAAGGTTAGCCTAGCCTAAATTGCCCTGGTCAAGCGGGATTCGGAATCGTGTCCTCCGCGTGACCCTCGGGGATCCGTCGCCCGTCCTCCCCTCGCCGTCGAGGTGGTGACGGCGGCTCTCCCGCCCGGGGCGCGGATGCCCCGGGCGGCGGTTTCTTCCGGCCGAAGCCGCAGAGCGGCGCATCGCCGACTTTCCGTGTATCCGCAGGTCAGGAGGTAGTTCTGCGTTGAACCGCCGAGCTCCGTCCATATGCTGGACGCCTCACGCCGGGCGTCTGAGCTGCCCGAATGACCATTCGGTCGGCTCGAACGCCCGCCCGCGGCTGGAAGGCGGCCGTCGGCGTGCGCTTACTTTCCGCATGCGTAAGACTCCTGACCGCAATCAGGCATTCGACCAAGGAGCCTCACCCATGCGACGCAACCCTCACGCCGCCTTCGCGACCGTCACGGCGACCGCCCTTCTGCTCGGTGGATTCGCCACCGCCACCGCCCAGGCCGCACCGGCGGGGGCCCCGAGCCTCTACGCGCCCTCGGCGCTCGTCCTCACCGTGGCCCGCGGCGAGGACCCGCTGACCGCCACCGTCGAGCGGGCCGTGACGCTCACCTGCGCCCCCACCGCCGAGGGGACGCACCCCACCCCCGCTGCGGCCTGCAAGGAACTGGCCGCGGTCCAGGGGAAGTTCTCCGAACTGACCGCCGGTCCGTCGAACCGGACCTGCACCCGCCAGTGGGACCCGGTCGTGGTGTCCGCGCACGGCGCCTGGCAGGGCAGGCAGGTCCGGTTCAGCACCACGTACGGCAACGCCTGCGAGATGGCGGGCAGCACGAACGGCAATGCCGTGTTCGCCTTCTGACCCACCGGGGCGCGCCGACGCCGGGACGACGGAGCACGGCTCCGTCCCGCCCGACCGCGTTCCGGCGGCCTACCCGCCCCGCCCGGCGTGCCCCGCACACGCCCCCGACCGACCGGGACCGCACCGGCCGTTTCCGCCGCGGCCGGCAGCGACCCGCCCCGGTCGTTTCGCCCACCGGACCCGCCCGAGTGCGGGCGTACCTCCGGCTCCCGCTAGGTCCTGTCGTCGAACTGCCGCCTGCCCCCGGGCGACGACGGCAGTTCGACGACAGGACCTAGTCGGAGGACTCCTGCGTCACCCGGGTCCCCGGATGGCGCAGCGAGATCAGGAAGGCCACCCCCAGGGCGATGGCCATCCCGTAGAACACCCACTGGTTCGCCTCGGCGAAGTCCATCCGGATCGCCGACATCGCATCCCGTACGGTCTCGGCCACCGGCCCGGAGCCGGAAGGGCCCCGGGAGTCCGCCTGACCGGTCACCGACTGTGCGATCGACTCGGCGATGTCGCGCGACTCCCCGGGCGGCACGTCCTTGGCCCGCAGGGTCGCGTCGACCTTGGTGATCGTCGTATGGGTGAGCAGGGTCCCGAAGACGGCCAGGCCGATGCTGGCCGCGAAGTTCCGCACGGTCTGGGTGATGCCGGTGACCTCGCCGTAACTGGCGTCGATCGCCCGGTTCACCGCGTCGGTCGAGGCCGGCGCCAGCAGCAGTCCGATGCCCGCGCCCGCCATCGCCGCGTACAGCCACTGGTCGTGCATGGACAGCGTGGTCAACTTCCCCGCCCACAGGGCGAACCCGACCGCCCCGAGTGCCGTGCCGAGCTTCATCGCGGGGCGTGCGCCGCGTTTGTCGAGGATCCGGCCGCCCCACTGCGAGGCGAGGCCGAAACCGATGAAGAAGTACAGGAGGTACAGCGCCGCCTGGTTCGGCGACGCGCTCAGCGAGACCTGCGCGTACACGGAGGCGAAGAAGAACACCGGGACGAACGCCATCATGGCGAAGAACAGCACCGCGTTGTCGACACGGAACGCCAGGTCGCGGAAGACCCGCAGGTTGATCAAGGGCGAGCGCGTGCGCAGCTCCAGCCGGCAGAAGGCCGCCAGCACCAGCAGGCCGCCCGCGATGCACGCCCAGGTGGCGACGGAGTCCCAGCCCCAGGTCGACGCCTGTTGCAGCCCCAGCACGGTCAGCCCCATGCCGACGGCGACGAGCGCGGCTCCGGGCAGGTCCAGGGGCTCGCGGCGGGGCCGGTCCGGGATGCGCGCCAGTACCGCCAGCACGATGGCGACGACGGCGACCGGGACATTGACCCAGAAGATCGCCCGCCAGGTCCACCCGGTGAGCCAGCCGCCGAGCAGCGGCCCGACCGCGGTGAGCGCCCCGGACACCCCGAAGAACAGGGCCAGGGCCCGTCCGCGCCGCTCCACCGGGAACACGGCGATGACCACGGCGAGCGCGGCCGGGAACATCAGGGCCGCGCCGACGCCCTGGACGGCGCGGAAGCCGATCAGCCAGGCCTGCGCGAAGTCCCCGGAGGGCACCGCGCCGCACAGCGCGGAGGCGATGACGAAGACCAGCGTGCCGATCAGCATCACGCGGCGGTGCCCGAAGAGGTCGGACAGCCTCCCGCCCAGGGCGAAGAAGGCGGCCAGCGTCAGCAGGTAGGCGTTGACGACCCACTGCATCTGCGAGGAGGTGAGGCCGAGTTCATCGATGATGTTCGGGGCCGCGATCGCCACGATGGTCTGGTCGATGAACGTCATCGACACGGCGAACAGCATCGCCGTGAGGGCGAGGGCCTGGTTCGGGGGGCCGCTCCGCCGGCCCGCCGTTCCGGGCTCCGGCGATCCAGGCCGCGGGGTGCCCCTTTCGGGGGATTCTCTGCCCATGGGTCCATGGTCGCCGGGCCGCCGCCGTGCTGCATCCCGAGCCGCGGGCCCGCCCCGCCCGCGATGCGCGGGGCGGGCGGGGCGTCGCGCTAGGTGCCCGCCGGGGACCCGGTGTACGGCAGCAGGGCCATCTCGCGGGCGTTCTTGATCGCCGCGGCCACCTGCCGCTGCTGCCGGGCGCTGATCCGGGTGACCCGGCGGCCTCGGATCTTCCCTCGGTCGGAGACGAACCTCCGCAGCAGATCGGTGTCCTTGTAGTCGATGTACGTGATCTCCGCGGCGTCCAGGGGGTTCGGCCGGCTCTTGAACGGTTTGCGGGGTTCCTGCTGACGGGCCATGGGGCTTCCTCGTGTGCGGTCTGCGGTCGTCGGGTGTGCGGTGGTCGTCCGGGACGCGGGTTACGGGGGTGGGTGCGGGCGCGCGTCAGTGGACCGGGTCGAGGAGCGCGTCGAACGCGGCGGGAAGTCTCTTCCAGGTCTCCCGGCCGCCGCCGTACTCCTCGTCCGTGAGCAGGCAGGAGTCCAGCAGTCCGGTCAGGCCCTCGCGGTCGAGGCCGGGGGAGACGAAGACCAGGTGCTGGCAGCGGTCGCCGTGCTCCGGGTGCCAGTCCAGCGCGGCGGCGGCCCGCCGGTAGGGCGGCACCATGGACCAGGCGGCGTCCGGGAGCGAGGCGAGCCAGGGTCCGGTGTTCTCCACGCAGAGCGCGCCGCCCGCGGCATCCCAGGAGAGCAGGGTGTCGGGCCGGTCCGCGAGCCAGAACCGGCCCCGGCTGCGAGCCGCCGCGCAGCTCAGGTCCTCCAGCGCGTCGAGCAGGCGCTCGGGGTGGAAGGGGCGGTGCCGCCGCCAGACGAGCGTGCCCACCCCGGCCTCGTCGGCCTCCTGCGGAAGCAGCGCGCAGGCCGGGTGCTGGCCCGCGTCCGCCGCCTCCACGTCGAACCCCGCGAAGGCGAGCCGGGCCAACTCGGCCGATCCGGAATCGGCCTGACGGGCCGTCGGGTTCAGCTGCCGGATCAGGGCACGGTCCTCGTCGTCGGCCGCCGGGCTCGCCACCACGGCCAGTACGGGCGCGTACTCCACCTGTCGGGCCCAGGTGTCGCCGATGGTCCGCCGGTCGGCCGGCGCCGCCGCGAGACCGGCCTCGGCCAGATCGTCGCCGTTGGAGAGGCAGGGCAGCACGAGCGTGGGGTCGACCGCCGCGAACACGTTGGTGACCTCGGCGGCGGTGGTGTGCGCGGCGATCACCTCGGCCATGGACTTCGGCTCGACGGAGTCCCAGAGCTCCAGGACCGCGAGGCGGGTCCGGCCGTCCCCCGCGAGCCGCTCCAGTTCGGGTACCAGGTCCTCGCGCAGCGCGCAGCAGGCGCACGCGTTCACCAGCGGCGCCTCGCCGGAAGCCAGCTCGCCGCCGTGATCCCGCAGGGAGCGGCCTACCGTCCCTCCGGTGGCCGTGGACAGGTCGTGGTGCAGCGCGACGCTGTGCGGGACGTCCCGCAGCAGCCCTTCCACCACCTCGCGGCGTGCCTCGGAGTGCAGGCCGCAGACGATGACGACGGGCAGTATCCCGCGGTGCCCGCTCACCGGGCTCCACCGCGTCCGTAGCGGCGTTCGAAGCGCTCGACGCGTCCGGCGGTGTCCAGGACGCGTGCGGTGCCGGTGTAGAAGGGGTGGCTCGCGGAGGAGATCTCCACGTCGACCACCGGGTAGGTGTTGCCGTCCTCCCAGGCGACCGTGCGGTCGCTGGTCATGGTCGAGCGGGTCAGGAACGCGAAGTCGGCGGCCTTGTCGCGGAAGACGACGGGGCCGTAGGAGGGGTGGATTCCGGGCTTCATGAAGGTGTCCTAGGGGTCGGGTCCGGGGCGGGTGCGGGGGAGCGGAGCGGCTTCGCCGCGTTCAGCGCTCCTCGCGGAAGTCGACGTGGCGGCGGGCGACCGGGTCGTACTTGCGCAGCACCATCCGGTCGGGGTCGTTCCGCCGGTTCTTGCGGGTGACATAGGTGTAACCGGTCCCCGCGGTGGAGCGGAGCTTGATGACCGGGCGTACTTCGTTGCGAGCCATGGGCGCTACTATATGGCAATGGTTTCCATTTTCAATAATGGACGCGTCGAAGGAGAGGCAGGTAACCCATGTCCGCCCACTGCCAACTGACCGGCTCGAAGCCGGGATTCGGCAACAACATCTCCCACTCGCACCGCCGCACGTCCCGACGGTTCGACCCGAACGTGCAGCGCAAGCGGTACTGGCTGCCCGGCGAGGGCCGCTCTGTGCGCCTCACGCTGAGCGCCCGGGCCATCAGGACCGTCGACAGCATCGGCATCGAGGCCGCGGTCGCGCGCATCCGTGCGCGGGGAGGCAAGGTCTGATGGCGAAGAAGAGCAAGATCGCGCGGAACGACAGGCGCCGGGAGACCGTCGAGCGCTACGCCGCCCGCAGGGCCGAGCTGAAGGAGGTCATCCGCCGCCCCGGTACGCCGGAGCCCGAACGGAACCGGGCCGTCGAGGAGTTGCGGCGGCAGCCCCGTGATGCCAGTGCCACCCGGGTGCGCAACCGCGACAGCGTCGACGGCAGGCCCCGGGGGTATCTGCGCAGGTTCGGACTCTCCCGGGTCCGGATGCGTGAGCAGGCCCACGCCGGGTTCCTCCCGGGGGTGACCACGTCCTCCTGGTGACGGCGGACCGAACGCGGGTGGCGGTACGGCGGTCGCGCCGCGCCGCCACCCGCGACGCGTCCCTCAGCGGCCGACCGGGTCGGCCTCCGCCCCGTCCCCGGGGGTGAGGAGGGCGAGGTGGCCGCCGTCGTCCAGGGGTGTCGGGACGGTCAGGGTCGTGAGGAGGTCCGCCCGGTCCGCGTCGAAGACGTGGACCTCGCCGTGGCCTCCCCGGCTGACCGCCACCAGGCCGCCGCCGGGGGAGGCGGCGACGGCCCTGCGCTGCACGCCGTCCCAGGGGGTCCCGCCGGGCCGGGGTGCGCCGGACATGGCGGGCAGGGGCAGGCGTGCGGCGATCTCCGGACGGGACCCGGCGACCGGGGGCGCGGTGAGCAGGACCAGTTCGTCGCCGTCCGGGTGGACGCGGGTGTAGGCGATGTGGCGGGCGGTCACCGCGAGTCGGAAGACCAGTCCGGGGCCCAGGTCCAGCCGGCCCGTGACGCCCGTGTCGAGTTGGTGCCACCAGGCGTCGTTGGACCACGTGGGCCACTGCCCGGGGTCGCCGGGTCCGCCGCGCACGCAGGACCAGAGCATCCGCCGCACGGGGTCGAGCCGCAGGTAGTGACCGCGCCCGCCGGAGCGCCCGTCGGCGGACCAGGGCAGGGGGGTCTCGCCGACGAGGCCGTCCCCCTCCCGCCGTGCGCGATGCACCCCCGACCCCGCGGCGGCGAACACCCGGCGGGTGAGGGGGTCGTGGGCGTCGCCGTGGCCGTCGTCGTCCGGCAGGGCGATCCGCCCGACGGGAGCCGCCGGAGGGCAGGCCGGGGCCGAACGCATCAGGTCGCGGTGCCGGTGGGCCAGCAGTTCGCCCGGCTCCCGGTGGCGCAGCACCACGAGCGGGGACGGCCCGCCGCCGAGGACCGTGACTCCCGGCTCGCCCGTCCGCCCCCGCACGCGTACGGCGACGGCGCCGTCCGGGGCGTCGAGGTCGACGGCCGTCAGGAGTCCGGTCCAGGCCTCCTCGTTGCGCCCGAGGCCGGTGGTCACCGCGAGGTGCCGGCCCCTCGGGTCCGCCGCCAGGTGTTCGGCGGGGACCGCGACCGGTATCCGGCGCCGGACGAACGGATGTCCGGCGCCGGGGCCGTAGGGGTCCAGGACCAGCAGCTCGCCCGCCCGGTCGTCCACGCAGGCGGTGAGGCCGTCCGGCAGGGCGAGGAAACCGGCGTGCTCGGCGAGGTGCCGGTGGCGCAGTTCGGCGCGCTCCGTGCCGTCCGGGAGGTCCAACAGGCTGATCCGACCGGCGACATGGTCGGAGACCAGCAGGCGCGGCGGTGCGTGGGGCGAAGGGTGCGGGGACTGTGGCACGGCGAACTCCTGGGGTCGGTGGGGTCATGGGGGAGACGGGGGCCGGTGCGGTCCGGCCGGAGCCGGGGGCGACCCCGGCCACTTTATTGGAAATGATAATCATGTGTAAGGTTTCGGCTTGTGGCGGGGATCGCTCCCGGGGCTCCGCCGCCGCTCTGCCGCATCCCCGGGACCGCACAGGAACGTTGAGGGACCGTCGATGCCACGAACCGCGCTGAGAGTCCGCCGCTGGGCCGCGATCGCCGTACTGGGAGGCCTGTTGGCCGGCTGCGGAACGGGGGAGGCCGACCCGGCGGGACCGGCCGCCGCCCCGGGGAGCGGGGCCGGTGCCCGCACGACCACGGACGTGCGGCCCATCGAGGCCGCCACCCGGATCACCGACGCCGAGGGCGTCACGGTCTCCCTGCCGAAGCCGCCGGAGAGGATCGTCTGCCTGGTGGCCCTCTGCGACGACATGCTCGTCGAGCTGGGGATGACCCCGACCGCCACCAACTCCCGGGTGCTGGCGCACCCGAAGTTCCTGGGCGAGGAGAAGGCCGCGGGGATACCCGTCGTGCCCGGCGGCTTCCTCAGCCCCGAGGTCGAGGCCGTCCTGGCCCACCGGCCCGACCTGGTGATCGGCCTGGAGGACACGCACGGCAAGCTGGCCCCCGCGCTGAAGGGCGCCACGACGTTCTGGCCCGTCCAGCCCGGATCCTGGCAGGACAGCGTCGGCTACCTGCGAAACCTGGCAGCGCTCACCGGCCGCACCGAGCAGGGCGAGAGGGCGGAGAGGGGCTTCCGCACCCGCCTGGCACGGGCGGAGCGCAGTGCGAGCGACAGGACCGCGCTCATCGTCTACGGCAGCGACGAGAACTTCGGCGTGGCCACCCCGGAGACCGACGTGGCGGCCGGACTGTTCCCGAAGATCTCCCACTACCCCTGGAAGAGCCGGGGCGTGGAGGGCAGTTACAGCCTGGAGGAGATCCTCGCCCGGGACGTCGACGTCCTCTTCGTGGAGACGCTCTCCTTCGGCGCACCGGACGGCAGGCTCTCCGACAAGCTGGCGCAGAACCCGCTCTGGTCACGCATCCCCGCCGTGAAGAACGGCAAGGTCATCGAGGTCGACTCCGAGGTGTGGGCCAAGGGGCGCGGCACCCGTTCCCTGGGCGTCGTCCTCGACGAGGCGACGGCCGCACTGCGGTGAGGCGCCCGCCCGTCGTGCCGCTCTGCCTGGGCGCGGTGGCCCTGGCGGGCGCGGTCTGCGCGCTCAGTCTCGGCACCCCGTACGTCCCGCCCGCCGCGCTCCCGGCCGCACTGGGGTCCGACGGGCTCGCGGGGCTCGTCGTCACCGAACTGCGGCTGCCCCGCATGGTGCTGGCGCTGATCGCCGGGGCCTGCCTGGGGGCCGCGGGCCTCGTTCTCCAGGAGGCCCTGCGCAACCCGCTCGCCGTGCCCGAGATGCTGGGCGTCTCCTCCGGGGCCGCCCTGGGCGTCGCCGCACCGCTGGTCCTGGCCCTGGCCGTGCCTCTCGGACTGCAACCGTTCCTGGCCCTGGCCGGGGCGGCGCTCGGCGGCCTGCTCACCCTGGTCGCCGCCGGATTCGGGCGGAGCCCCTCGGCCGTCCTGCTGACCGGTGCCGCCGTCGCCGCCGCACTCCAGGCCGCCCTGCTGGTGCTCATGGTGATGGCCGACCAGCTCGACCTCCAGCTCATCTACCGCTATCTGCTGGGCAGCCTGTCGGCCCGCACCTGGGACGACGTCACCGGACTGCTGCCCTGGCTCGCCGCGGCCGTCCCGGCGCTGGTGCTGTGCGTACCGGTGCTCGGTGTGCTGCGCCTCGGCGACGACGACGCCCGCGCGCTGGGCGTACGGGTCGAACGCGCGCGGGTCGCCGCGCTGGGCATCGCCGTCGTCCTCATCGCCCCCGTCGTCGCGGTCTGCGGACCGGTGGCCTGGGTCGGCTTCCTCGCTCCCCACCTCGCCCGCCGGCTCCGCCCCGACGGCGGCGCGGCCGGGTGGCTCGTCCGGTCCGCCGGGTGCGGCGCGATCGTCGTGCTGTGCGCGGACCAGCCGGCCCGGCTGGCGCTCGCCCCCGTGGAGACGCCCGTCGGCGCCTGGACCGCCCTGGTCGGGGTGCCCGTCGGGGTCCTCCTGCTGAAGCGGGGGAGGCGGCCCGCCCGGGTCCGGCGGCCCCTGCCGCCGTCCCTGCCGCAGGCCCCTACGGCTCTTGCCGCTCCCGTCCTGCGGAAGGCGGAACGATGACGCTCACCGACACCGTGCCCGGACCGTCGCGTCGGTTCCCGCGCGCGCCGGGCGTCCGGATGGGCGGCCTGGCGCTGCTCGTCGCCGCGGTGGCCTGCGCCGATCTCCTCGCCGGCCGGGGCGTCACCCCCGACGGCGCCCGGGCCGTGCTGCTCGGCCACGGCGACGACCCCACCGCCCAGCACATCGTGCTCCATCTGCGACTGCCCCGGATGCTGGTGGCGCTGGTCGCCGGAGCGTGTCTCGGAGTGGCCGGGCTGGTGCTCCAGTCGGCCCTGCGCAACCCGCTGGCCGGGCCCGAGGTCACCGGCGTCACCCCCGGTGCGGTGCTCGGCGCGGTCACCGCGACCGGCCTCGGCCTCGCGGGCTGGGAGTCCCCCACGGCCGTCGTCGTGGCGGCCTGCCTCGGCGGTTTCGCCGGGGCGGGGCTGCTGTGGCTGCTCGCCGGGCGGGACCGGGGCGACCCGGAACAGACGGCCGTGTACGGGGTCCTCGTGTCGGCGGTGCTCGCCGGGCTCACCGCGGTCGTTCTCCTGGTGGCCCCCGGCGAGCTCGGCAGCGTCGTCCAGTGGCTGATCGGGTCCACCGAGGGCCGGGTGTGGCAGCACTGGGAGCTGCTCTGGCCGTGGGCCGCCTTCTGGGGCGCCGCCGCCTGGCTGCTCGCCGGGCCGCTGACCCTGTTGCGCTGCGGCGACGAACAGGCCTCCGCGGCGGGCCTGGCCACCGGTCGGGGCCGGGGGGCGGCGCTCGTCTGCGCCGTGGCGCTGACGGCCGGTGCCGTATCGGCCGTGGGGGCGCTCGGCTTCGTGGGGCTGCTGGTGCCCCACCTGGCGCTGGCCGTCTTCGGGGCCGACCTGCGCATCACCCTTCCGGGGGCGGCGCTGCTCGGCGCGGCGGTGGTGTGCGGGGCGGACGCCGCCGCCCAGTGGCTGTCACCGCTGCTGGCCACCGCGCTCGACGCGGACCGGCTGACCCTCCCGGTCGGCGCCCTGACCACCTGCGTGGGGGCGGGGCTGCTGATGGTCGTGGCGCGGCGGCGGGCGGACGAGCGATGACGGTGGACGGTGGACGGACGGGGCGCGCGTGCGCCCCGTCCGTCGACGCCGACGGAAGTGGAGGACAGCGGATGAGGAGGGTGACATGCCGGAAGGCCTGACCGGACCAGTGGAGTCGAGCCCGGTGGAGGAGGCCGGAGCGGAAGCGGAACCCGGCGGGGCGCCCGGTCCCGAGGTCGTACGGGCGGAGGGGCTGACCTTTGGCTACCCGGGCCGGCCGGTCCTGCGCGGGGTGGACCTGAGCGTCCGGGCCGGGGAGTTGGTCGCCCTGATCGGACTGAACGGCTGCGGCAAGAGCACCCTGCTCAAGCTCGCCGCCGGACTGCTCACCCCGAGCGGCGGGCGCGTTCTGCTGGAAGGCGACGACGTGGCCCGGCTGCCCCGCCGTGCCGCCGCCCGGCGCGTCGCCCTGCTCCACCAGTCGGCCCCCGCCGTTCCGGGACTGACGGTGCGGCAACTCGTGCGACAGGGGCGCTATGCCGCCCGGGGGCCGCTCGGGATGTTGCGGGAGGGCGACGACGAGGTGACGTCGCGGGCGCTCGCGGACGTCGGCGTCACCGCCTGGGCCGACCGGCCCGTGGACGCCCTGTCCGGGGGTGAACGCCAGCGGGTCCGGCTGGCCATGGCGCTGGCCCAGGACGCCCGCCTGCTCTTTCTCGACGAGCCGACCACCTATCTCGATCTGCGGCACCAACTGGAGGTGCTCCGGACGGTCGTACGGCTGCGCGCGGAACGCCGGCTGACGGTGGTGATGGTGCTGCACGACCTCAACCACGCCGCGCGGTTCGCCGATCGGATCGTCGCGCTGCGCGAGGGCCGCGTGGCCGCCGACGGGCCTCCGGCCGAGGTGGTCACCCGGCGTCTGCTGGCCGAAGTCCTCGGTGTGGAGGGCCGGGTGGGGATCGACAGTGAGGGCGGCTGGCCCGTCTGTTACCCAGATCACCCTCTCGAACCGCTCCAGCTATTGCGGAATGAAAATCATATTCATTAGTGTCTGTGCTGCGGCACGCACCGAAGCCGCGACCGAAACACCCGTCCGATCCTTCTGAATGGAGACGCAACTCATGGAGAACAACACGGTGTTCAGCCCGATCGCCGACCAGGGTCAGCTCGCCCACCTCTCCGCCACCCACTCGAACGCCCTCGTCGAGAACCCCTTCGACGACGCGGTCGAGGCCGACACCGCGGCCGAGAAGTAAGCGACGCCTGCCGCTGAGGGCAGGTTCCCCGCCTGGCGCGGGGGCGGGCCCGCCCGGTGACATCCCGGGCGGGCCCGCCCCCGTTCGGCCCCGGCGTCCACGCACGGCCGCCAACGTCCCTTCCCCGCACACCCTTCACCGCTTCGGAGGATTCCGTGACCCGCAGTCGACTCGCTCCCGGCGCCGGGATCGTCACCGTCCCCGGTCGAGCCCCCGTGCTCCGGACCTCCGGAGGGGAGTTCCTGCGCGTCGACACCGGCGGTGTCACCGGCGAAGCCCTGGTGCGCCGGCTGGCGGGGCAGGAGGAGGCGCCGGACGAGGGCGGGAACGCCGCCGAACTCGACCGTCTCGTGCAGGCCTTCGAGGCTGCCGGGTACGCGGTGTCCGCTCCGCCCCGGGCCCCGCTCGCCGGGCGCACGGTCCATGTCCTCGGCGACCCCGTGCTCGCCGAGCCGCTGGCGCGCTGTGCCGGAGCGGAGGGGGCCGAGGTCCACCGGATCACCCCGGACCGGGTGGCGGAGCTCGTCCGGGCGGCCCCGGACCCCCGCGTCGTAGGGCGCGTCGCCGTGGTGTGGTGTCTCGACTCACCCGTGCCCGAAGGGCTCTGGGACGCGGCGGACCTGCTGCCCGGGCGACGCGTCGCCTGGCTGCGCTGCCACCGCGAGGGCGCCCACAGCTGGACCGAACCCCTGGCCGCCACCCCGGGAGACGTCACCTCGCGTCACGTCCGGCTCCGCAGACTCGCGGCGACCCCCGCCCATCGCGAACTCGCCGCGTACTGGGCAGGGCACCGGACCCCCGACACCGGACCGCACCCCACCGAAGCCTCCGCCGCCCTGATCGCCGCGCTCCTCACCGCCGATCTCCTCGCCTGGGCCGAAGCCGAAGCCGAAGCCGAAGTCGAGGAACGGGCCGGAGCCGGAGCCGGGGCGCGGATCGAAGCCGGGGCAGAGCCGGAGGCCGGGGCGCGGGCCGCCGCCGAGCCCGGGGCGCGCGTTCTCCCGGTGCGCCGTCGGCTGCGCCGGATCGACCTGCGCGCTCTCACCTTCACCGAGCACCCCGTGCTCCCCGTCCCGGACGTCGCACCCCTGCCCGCCCCGGCCCCCGCGCGCGCCGGGACCGGAGTTGCCGGGGCGCGCCCGTGAGCACCCGCACCGTGTACGTCCCCACGCCGGACGGCACCGCGCTCGCCACCGACGTATGCCTCCCGGACGGCACCCGCCCGGTTCCCGCCGTCCTGATCAGAACCCCCTACGGACGCCACGCACACCGCGCCGAGCTGCGCGGCTGGGCGGCCCACGGATTCGCCGCCCTCGCCCAGGACGTGCGCGGACGACACGGCTCGCCGGGGGAGTGGCACCCCTACCGGAGCGACGAGGCGGCGGACGGCGCCGCCGCCGTCGCCTGGACGCGCGCACAGACGTGGAGCAACGGGGAGGTCGTCGCCGTCGGCGCCTCCTACGCCGCGTACTGCGCCCTCGCCACCGCACTCACCGCCCGTGGCGCCGCCGGTGGCACGACCCGCGACGACGCCCGCGACGGCGGACCCGGCCCCGCCCCCCACGGCCTCGGCCACTGGGGAGTCCCCGACGCCGTCATCGCCGCCGTCCCCGCGCTCGGACTCGCCGAGACGGCACGGGAGGCCGGGGGCCCGGAGCGGCTGTGGGCCCGGGCCGGCTGGTGGGCGGCCCACGGCGACCGCGGCGACTCCGACCCGGACGCGCTGGCCCGCGTCCTGGCGGACGACCCCCGGCTGCTGGAACACCTCCCGCTCGCCCGCCTCGCGGAGCGGCTGGCCGGGGGACTGGGACGCGAACTGCCGTCCTGGTCCCGTCTCTGGGCCGAACGGGGAAGAGGCCGGCTCGTCGCGCTGGGCGCGACCGCCCGCCTTCCCCTGCTCGCCGTCGGCGGCACCCGCGACCCCTTCGCCGAGGACACCGTGGCCCTGTGGCGCGGCTGGGGCGGACCGTCCCGCCTGCTTCTCGGGCCCTGGGGGCACCGCCTCACCGCCGACCCGGGCGCACCGGACCGCGCACACCTCAACCTCGGCGCGCTGTACGTACGGTGGGCCCGCGCGGCGCTCGCCGGGCGGCTGGACCCGAGACGGCACGGCGTCATCGCCCTGGGCGACAGCGGCCGCTGGCACACCGCCCCGGGTACGGTGCTCCCTCCCGACGCCACCCCACCGGACCGCCCGGAGACGCGGTGCCGCTGGCCCTTCGGCTCGCCCACCGGTCTGCGGCTGCTCCACGGAGCCGAGTTCAGTGCCGACCCGGACCGACCCGTGCGCTCCGACGACCTCGCCGTACCGGCCGACCGCGACCGCCCCGACCGCTGCCTGCTCCTGTCACCACCGCTGCCCCGCCCGCTCGACCTGGCGGGCCCCGCCGTCGCCCGGATCAACGTCACGGCCGATACGCCCAGTGCCGACTGGGCGGTACGTCTCACCGCCCTCGACCCGTCCGGCCGCGCCGATCCGCTCGCCTTCGGCATCGTGCGGCGTACCGGCCCGCCCGGCGAGGCCGCCGACATCACCGTGCCGCTCGGCACGGTGGGCCGTCGACTGCCCGCCGGAACCCGGTTGCGCGCGGAGATCGCCGGACACCACTTCCCCGCCCACGCCCGCAACCCGCACACCGGCGAAAACCCGGTCACCGCCACCCGGCTCGCCCCGTCCCGCCGCACCGTGAACACCCGGGGCAGCGCCCTCCACCTGCCCGTCGTCGCCCGACGCCGCTACGTCGAGCCCGCACCGGAGATATGCCGTTGACCAGCCTCCTGCCCCTCGAAGCCCTCGTCGACCCCGTCAGCGGGATCATCCGCGACGTCGCACCCGTCGAGCACCCCACCGGGGCGCCGCCCCGCTACACCGCGATGACCGCCGACGTCGCCGACGCCCGCCGCCTCGGCGCCTGGCCCGCCGACCGGGTCTCGCTCGGCACCACGTTCGGCGACCCCCGGGGCGCCTGGATCGCCGCCGTCGCCGAGGCCGTGGAGCGCTACTGCGGCAACCGCCTCCCGCCGCCCGGCCACCCCCAGGAGCCCCGGCGTGCCACCGCCGCCGAGCTGACCGCCGAGGGAGCCCGCGTCTACGGCCCCGGTGCGCTGCCGACCTACGCGCCGTGGCAGTTCGGCCGCCCGGGCTTCCCGTACGCCGAACTCACCCCCGACACACCGGCGCTGTGGACCCGGGCCGTCGAGAACGGGGAACCCTGCTGGGCCCCCGTCGCCCTGACCCACCTCAACTGGCGCCAGGGAGAGCTGCGTTCGCTGCCCCGCACCCACCACCTCAACTACGCGGGCATCGCCACCGGGCAGGGACTCGACGACGCCGTCGAGCGCGGGCTCCTGGAAGTCGTCGAGCGCGACGCCCTGGAGCTGTGGTGGCACCTGGACGGGCCCACCCGGGGCATCGACCCGGCCGGCGTCCCCGGGCTCACCGAGGATCTGGCCGGCTGCGGGCTGGACGTGCACATCGTGGAGATGCCCTCCGAGTTCGCCCCCTGCGTCGCCGCCCTCGTGCACGATCCCGGGCGCGGTCTGTACGCGGCCGGGTTCGCCTGCCGGTACGACCCGGCGGAGGCGGCCCGCAAGGCCGTTCTGGAGGCCGTGCACACCTGGGTGTTCACACAAGGCGCGGTGGATGCGGACGGGTGGGTGTACCGGGCGATCGAGGCCGGGATGCTCGCCCGTGGCCTCTACCTCGACCACCGGGCCGACCGGCGTTATCTCGACGACTGCGGGCCCGGGTTCGCCGCCGTCCGGGACCTGGGCGCCCATGTCCAGGTCTGGCTGGACGACCGGATGGCCCCGCTCGCCCGCCGCTTCACCGAACCCGCCCTGGGGGTGGTCCCGGTCACCGCGATCACTCCCGGCAGCCGCGCCGCGCTCGACGCGGCACTCGCCGCCGGGGACCACCGGGTCATCACCGTGGACCTCACCACGGAGGACGTCGCCGAGACGCCGCTGCGCGTCGCCCGCGTCCTGGTCTCCGGACTGATCCCCAACGCACCCGCTGCCTTCGGCTACTTCGGCTGCCCCCGCCTCGCGGAGGCGGCGCTCGCCCGGGGCTGGCGCACCCGACCGCCCACCGCCCCGGGGGACTTCACCCTCGCCCCGCCCCCGCACATGTGAAGGAGCGCGCCGCCATGCCCGATACGCCGGAGCGAGCCGCCGCGCCCGGTCGCGAGGCGGGTACCGTCCTGCCCGCCGCACCGGACCTCCTGCCCGAGGCGCTCGCGGACGCCCGGTCGCCGCGTGCTCCGGAGCTCTCCCCGTACGTTCCGGAGCGCCCGTTCCCGTGGAACGGCCCCGTAACTCCCTACGCCGGCGAGCCCGGGACCGCGATCGACCTGGACCGTGTGCTGCGGCTCTCGCTGGCCGCGCCCGCAGGCACACCGGGCCGGCTGCGTCCCGTCCCCTCGGCGGGTGCTCTGCACCCGGTGCGCGCCCATCTGCTGCTCGGCTCGGGATGTTCGCTGCCGCCCGGACGTTACGTCTACGACCCGCGCGCCCACCGCGCCCACCGGCGCGGTCCGGCCCCCGACGGTATACCCCCGGGAGCTCTCGCCGTCCTCACCGTGGCCGCGTCCCGTACCGTCGCCCACTACGGCCACCGGGCCTGGCCGCTGCTGCTCCTCGACACGGGGCATGCCGCCGCCGCCCTCGCGCTGGCCGGGGCCACGACCGCCGACGTGCTGGTCTCCCTCGACGCGGACGGCCCCCTCCTGTCCGCCGCGGCCGGACTCCCCGAGGCCCCGGAGTGGCAGGACGTCTGGCCCGGCACCGAGCCGGAACTACCGCTCGCGGCCGTACGGTTGACGCATCCGGGCAGTCCCGTCGAAGCCGGACCGCCGCTGAGCGCCTGGGCTGCTCGGTCCCGCGCCTCAGCCCCGACGCCACAACCCGGCGCCGATGCCACCCCGCCCCGTGGACTCGCCGCGGCACGGCACCTGTTGCACCACATCGCCGCAGTGCGTGGGCGACCCGACGGCACCTGGCACCCG
Source organism: Streptomyces griseus (assembly GCF_900460065.1). Lineage (GTDB taxonomy): Bacteria > Actinomycetota > Actinomycetes > Streptomycetales > Streptomycetaceae > Streptomyces > Streptomyces griseus. Next base: position 547,960 of record NZ_UAVD01000029.1, read on the forward strand.
GCCCCGCGCACCGGAGAGCCGACCGACCAGGATCTCCTGACGCGCCGGAGCGCCCCGCCCGAGGACCTGAACCGGCCGCCCGAGAAGGAGCTGCTGTCTCGGATCCTGGCCACCGCGGAGAGGGTGCTGCCGGAGGGGCCCGCCTGGACCGTGGCCCTGGGCGGCGCCACCCCGGGCCTGTACGCCGCGGCTCCCGGCAGGCCGGGCCTCGCCGTCCGCGCCGTGGGCGACGCGCGTCCCACCCTCGCCCACTGGGCCGCGGGCCAGCACTGGATCGGTACCGCAGGCGCGGTGCTCCTGGCCCACGGGTGCCCCGAGGACGCCCCCCGGGCCACCGTCCGCAGCAGCCACCTCGCCGCCGGATACGCGGTCGGCGCGGCCCAGGCGCACGCCACCGCACTGGGCCTGCGCTCGCGCCCCATCGGCTCCTGGCAACAGGCCGACCTGGGCGCGGCCCTCGGCGGCACCCCTGGACGCGAATGGATCGTGCACGGCCTGGCCCTCGGCGCACCCCCGACGACAGCAGCCACCCCAGCCACGACAGCGGCCACGGCCGCCGCCACTTCAGCCCCCGCAGCGACCACCCCACCCACGGCATCCGCCGCCCCCGCGACCCCGCCCGGCGAGGAAGAACGCCCATGATGCTCCACCCCGAACTCCTGCGGGCCGCGAAGACCGCGCGCCGCCCGCTCGGCCTCGCCACCGCACTGCTCGCGGCCGTCACCGCCACCCACCTGGCCCAGGCGGTCCTGCTCGCCCTCGTGCTCGCCCGGATCGCCCGGGGCGAGACGGCCGCCCTCGCCCCGCTGCTCACCGCCGTCATCGCCGTCGTCCTGGTCCGTGCCGGACTCGGCCGCGCCCAGCGCCTGACCGCCGTCACGGCGGGAGCCGCCGTACGGATCGGGCTGCGCGACACCCTCCTGGAGCGCCTCGGCGCCCTCGGCCCCACCGCGATCACGGGTGCGCGCGCCGGAGCCGTGCGCGCCACGCTGGTGGACGGGGTCGAGGGCGTCGACGCGTACGTCTCGCGCTATCTGCCCCAAGCACTCATCACCTGCGCCGTCCCCCCGCTGCTGCTCGTCGCCGTCGCCCTCGTCGAGCCGTACGCGGCCCTCGCCCTCGGCCCCGCCCTGCTGCTCGCCCTGTTCGGGCCGCGCTGGTGGGACCGGCTCCTCGCGCGGCGGGGCAAGGAGCACTGGGACTCCTACGAAGCCCTCGCCGCCGACTACCTGGAGGCGCTCCAGGGGATGCCGACCCTCCGCGCCACCGGTGCGGTGGGCCGCGCACGGGAGCGGCTGGAGCGCCGGTCGACCGCCCTGCACCGGAGCACCGTCGCCAAACTCCGGGTCTCGCTCGTCGACACCGGCCTCACCGACCTGGCCGTCCAGGGCGGCACGGCCGCCGCCGTCCTCGTGGCGTGTTCGTCGGCGGCCACCGGCCGTACCGCCGCCACCGGCACCTACCTCCTGCTCCTCCTCGCCTCCGAGTGCTTCCGCCCCGTACGCGACCTCTCCCGCGAGTGGCACGCGGGCTACCTGGGAGTGTCCGCGGCCGACGGGATCGCCGCCCTGCGCACCGCCGAGGCCACCGTGCCCGACCGGGGCGCCCTGGCCGCCGCCTGGGAAAACCCGCCCGAAATCCGTTTCCAGGACGTGCGCTTCACCCACCCGGGGAGCATGCGCCCCGCCCTCGACGGCGTCACCTTCACCGCCGCCGCCGGGCGCACCACCGCCGTCGTCGGCCCGTCCGGGGCGGGCAAGTCGACCCTGCTGAGCCTCCTGCTGCGGCAGCGCGACCCGGACAGCGGCAGCCTCACCGTCGACGGGACGGCCACCGCGGCGTACACCCTCGCCTCACTGCGCCGCGGCATCGCCGTCGTCTCGCAGGACACCTACCTCTTCCACGCCACCATCGCGGAGAACCTGCGGATCGCCCGCCCGGCGGCCACCGAGGAACAACTGCGCGCCGCCGCCCGCACCGCCGGGATCGACCAGGAGATCTCCCGGCTGCCGGACGGATACGCCACCCTCGTCGGCGAACGCGGCGCGACGCTCTCCGGCGGACAGCGCCAACGGCTCGCCCTGGCCCGGGCGTTGCTGGCCGACGCCCCCGTGCTGATCCTGGACGAGGCGACCAGCGCGGTCGACGAACGCGGCCAGGCCCGCATCGTGCGGGAACTGTCGGCGGCCGGCCGGGGACGCACCTGCGTCGTCGTCGCCCACCGCCTCGACGCCGTACGCCACGCCGACCACATCGTCGTCCTCGACGCGGGCCGAGTCGCCGATGCGGGCGACCACACCACCCTGCTCGCGGGCGGCGGCGTGTACGCCTCGCTCGTCGCCGCCGGACGCACCGCACAGGAGGACCACGCCGCATGACCCCCACCACGGCCCCGGCGGAGCCGGCGCGTCCCCCCGGCCCCGCCGCCACCGACGACGCCGCGACCGGCGCCCTGCGCTCGCTGCTCCCGGTCCTCGGCGCGCACCGCGCCACCGTCCTGCGCACCTGCCTGGCCGCCCTGGTCGACCAGGCGGCCCTGGTCGCCCTCGTGACCCTGGCCGCGCACACGGTGGGCACGGCGGTCACGGAGCACCGCCCGCCCGCCCAGGGAACCGTCGCCGTCCTGATCGGGCTCGTCCTCCTCCGGGCGCTGGCCACCTGGCGGGAGATGGACCTCTCGCACGACCTCGCCTACCGGGTCCTCGCCGAACTGCGCGTCCGGGTCTTCGACGGGCTGGCCCGCAGCGCCCCCGCCCGGATCGCGGGCCGGCGCAGCGGCGACCTCGCGGCCACCGCCCTCGGGGACGTCGAGGCACTGGAGTTCTTCTACGCCCACGCCATCGCCCAACTCCTCGCCTCCGGCGTGGTCTTCGCGGTGTCGGCCGCCGTGCTGGCGGCCCTCGGGCCCTGGCTGCTGCTCGCCGTCGTGCCCGCCGCGCTCCTGCTGATCTGGTCGCCGCTGTTCGAGGCGCGCGGACGGGCCGAACGCGGGGCGCGTACCCGGAGCGCGCTCGCCGAGGTGTCGTCCGAGACCGTGGAGAGCGTCGACGGACTGCGTGAACTCCTGATGACGGGGGCGCTGAACCGCAGGCGGGCCCGGCTCCGGTCCGCCGGACGCCGGCTCGCCCGCGCCCAGCGCGCCGAACAGTCCTGGGAGACCGGTGCGGGAGCCACCCGCGACCTGCTGGTCGTCGCCGCCGTCATCGGGGTCGTCGCCGCCGCCGCCCACGCGGCCTCCGCCGGACGACTGGACGGGGCGTGGGCCCCGGCCGCCATGGCGCTCGCCCTGGGAGCCCTGGCCCCGGTCGCCGAATCGGCGGCCGCACTCGGCCGGGCCGGAGGTCTGCGCGCCGCCGCCGCACGGGTCCGGGCCGCGTTGCACGCACCCGCCGGAGCCCCCGCCCCCGCCGACCCCCGCCCCGTACCGCCGGGACCGCTCGGTCTGCGGCTGCGCGGAGTCCGGTTCGGCTACGGGGGAGCGGCCGTGCTCGACGGCCTCGACCTGACCGTCCGGCCGGGGGAGACCGTGGCCCTCGTCGGAGCCTCCGGGGCGGGCAAGTCGACCTGCGCCCACCTCCTGGCGCGCTACTGGGACCCGCAGGCCGGCGCGGTGGAGCTGGTGCCCGAGGCCCCGGCCCACCCCGTGGACCTGCGGGACCTCACCGACGAGGACCTCCGCGCCGCCGTGTCCGTGGTGGGGCAGGAAGCCCCGCTCTTCCACGGCACCCTCGCCGAGAACCTCCGCCTGGGCAGTCCGGACGCCACGGCGGACGGACTGGCCGCGGTGACCCGGATCTGCGGCGTCGACCCCGTCACCGACACCCTGCCCGACGGCCCGGACACCGCCGTCGGCGAGCGCGGCGCGACCCTGTCCGGCGGCCAGCGCGCCCGGGTGGCCCTGGCCCGGGGGCTGCTGAGCGACCCGCGCGTACTCGTCCTGGACGAGACCACGGCCCATCTGGACCACCGGGGCGACGCGGAGCTGGCCCGGGCCCTCGCCGCCGACTCCGCCACCCGGACGACCCTGGTCATCGCCCACCGCCCGGCCACGGTCCGCAGGGCCGACCGGATCGCGGTCCTGGACGGCGGGCGCATCGTCGAGGAGGGCACCTGGGACGAGCTGATCCGGGCGGGCGGCCCGCTGACCCGCCTCTTCGCCCGCGAGGGGGGTCCTTGAAGGCGGTCCCGGGGGTGCCGGGCGCCCCGTGGGGCGGGCCGGATCAGGGGAGAGGCTGCTCCGCCCAGATGATCTTCCCCCGGGGGGTGTAGCGCGTGCCCCATCGATGGGCGAGCTGAGCGACCAGGAACAGCCCGCGCCCGCCCTCGTCCGTCGTCCTGGCGTGCCGCAGCCGCGGCGAGGTGTTGCTGGCGTCGGACACCTCGCAGGTCAGCGCCGACTGGAACAGCAGCCGCAGCCGTACCGGCCCCTCGCCGTACCGGATCGCGTTGGTCACGAGTTCGCTCACGATCAGCTCCGTCGTCATCGACAGCTCCGCGAGCCCCCACGCCTCCAGCCGGCGCGAGACCTTCGCCCGGGTCTCGCCGACCGCCGCGGGGTCCACGGGCACGTCCCACGAGACCAGGTGCTCGGGGCTCAGGCGGTGCGTCCGGGCGAGGAGGAACGCGATGTCGTCCGGCTGCGGCACGGGCACCAGCTCCCCGACCACGGCCGGACACAGCTCGTCCAGCGGCACCCCGGCCCGCGACAGCGCCCGGCCGAGCCGCTCCATGCCGCGTTCGAGGTCCTTGTCGGCCCCCTCGATGAGCCCGTCGGTGTAGAGGCCGAGGAGGCTTCCCTCGGGCAGCTCGATCTCCAGGGCCTCGAAGGGCAGCCCGCCGAGTCCCAGGGGCGGCCCCGAGGGCAGGTCGGGGAAGTGGACCCCGTCGTCCGGCGTGACGATCACCGGCGGCGGGTGACCGGCCCGCGCCATCGTGCAGCAGCCGTTCGACGGATCGTAGACGGCGTACAGACAGGTGGCCCCCACCACCGTCGTCCCGCCCCGCTCCGCCGGTCCCCCCGCGCCCTCCTCCTCGCTGAGCCGCAGGACCAGATCGTCCAGGCGGGCCAGCAGCTCGTCCGGGGGAAGGTCCATGTCGGCCAGCGTCTGCACGGCGGTGCGCAGCCGTCCCATGGTCGCGGCGGCCCCGATGCCGTGCCCGACGACATCGCCGATGACCAGGCCCACCCGGGCCCCGGACAGCGGGATCACGTCGAACCAGTCGCCGCCCACCCCGTCCTTGGCGTCCGCCGGAAGGTACGACGACGCCACGTCCAGCGCCGTCCCACCGCGCAGCGTGTGCGGCAGCAGGCTCCGCTGGAGCACCAGCGCCGCGGTGTGCTCCCGGGTGTAGCGGCGGGCGTTGTCCACGCACACGGCCGCGCGCGCCACCAGCTCCCTGGCGGGCGCCACGTCGTCCTCGTCGAACGGCACCGGATTCCGCGACCGCATGAAGGTGGTCAGCCCCAGCACGGTGTCGCGCGCCCGCATCGGCACGGAGATCAACGAGTGCAGCCCGAACTCCCTGAGCCGGGCGGCCCGTGCCGGCTGCTCCACCGTCCACCCGTGGCTGTCCGGGTCGAGCGCCGGGAGCAGGACCGGGTCGCCGTCGAGGAGGAAGTGCGCGTCGTGCGGCGGCGGGACGAAGTCGACCGTCTCCCCGACCCGTACGACCGCTTCCGGGCAGCCCTCCCGCACCGAGCTCATGCCCGCCCGGCGCATGGCCGGCCGCTCGCCCTCGGCGGGCGCCACCGCCCCCCGCCGGTCGCCGCCGAACGGGTTCTCCAGCAGGTCGACGAAGACGAAGTCGGCGAACCGGGGCACCGCGAAGTCGGCGAGTTCCTGCGCCGTGCGCTGTACGTCCAAGGTGCTGCCGATGCTCGCCCCGGCCTCGTTCACCAGCGAGAGCAGCCGACGCGCGTTCCACCGGTCGGTGACGTCGAGGACCATGTAGCCGACGCCGATCCGCCGGTCGCGGGCGTCGGCGAGCGGGAAGAACGAGCTGGCGTACGCCCGGCGGCGGTGCGGATCGGCCCAGCTCCAGCCCAGGTACTCGTAGTCCGTGATCGCCTCGCCGGTCGACAGGACCTGCCGCATCAGCCGCTCGATGGGCGCCGCCAGCGCCTCGGGCAGCACGTCGCCCGGCCGCCGCCCCAGACGCTGCTCCCGGGGCACGCCGCCGAACCGTTCCAGGGTGTCGTTCAGCCAGAGATAGCGCAGCTCGGGATCGAGCACCGCCATTCCCACCGGCGACCGGGTCAGGAAGTCGTCCAGCACGGACCCGCGCATCGTCCAGTGCGGGGTGAGCTCCCGCCCGGACACCAGGAAGCCCTCCCGCCCGGCGATCAGGAACGAGGCGGTGACCCGTACGTCGATGTCCAGCGACCGGCCGTCCCGGGCCCGCAGGGGGACCAGCCCGCTCCACCCCGAACCGGCCCGGCAGCGGGCGGCCACCGCGGCCGTGCGCCGGGCGTCCGGGGGCCCCGCGAGCAGCTGGGAGGCGGACCGGCCGACCACCTCGGCCGCCGGATACCCGAGCAGTGCCTCGGCCCCGCGGGTCCAGCCGATGACCGTGCCGTCCCCGGCGATCACCGCCGCGGCACCGTCGGTCGTCCGCACCGGTTCCCGCCCGTCCCCGGAGGGCAGCGGGCCGGGCTCCGCCGGGGAGCCCTCGTCGGCGGATGCCATTGCACCTCACCACCCTCTGTAGGTTTCCATGGTCGCTCGTCACCCCGGACCGCGCCCGGTGCGGGCTGTCCCTCGTTCGGCGGCGTGACGGAGCGGGCCGGGTCCGCGTTGGTGGGGGTGACGAGCGGTTGCTTGTCCACCTGCCCCGCGCTGGACCCGTGTGGGTGGACGGCTCCGGCCCCGACAGGAGGGCCGGAGCCGTTTCCATGCCCGGGATCAGTAACGGAAGCAGATCTCGCGCTCCCGCAGCCACGGGCCCAGCCAGTCGCCGAACGGGACCGGCACGCACCACTCACGGACGGTCGGCGCCCCGGCCGCCGGCTCCGTGGGTGCCGGCGGCGCCGGGGAAGGCGCCACGGACGGCTCGACCGTCGGGGAGGGCGCCGGAACCGTCGGCGCTGCGGTGGGGGGAGGAGTGGGGGTGGGAGTCGGTGCCGGGCTGGGCGTGGGCGCGGCCGGCGCGGCCATCTCGGTCAGCATCGTCCGGAACACCCTGGAGGACCGCGGATTGCTCTTGCACTGCCAGACGCCGTGCGGGCAGTAGTCCGTCACCGTCTGGTACAGCGGCTTGTGCCGGTCGATCCACTCCAGCATCCGTCGCATGTACTCCGGGTTGTCGCCGTTGCGGAACAGCCCCCACTCCGGGAACGAGATGGGCTTGCCGTGCTCCGCGGCGAAGTCGACGTGCTTCTGGAGCCCGTACGGGTCGGTGACCTGGTCGTCGAAGGTCTCGCCGGGCGGCTGGTCGTAGGAGTCCATCCCGATGATGTCGACGACGTCGTCGCCCGGGTAGCACTCGGTCCACGGCACGGCGTCCCGGCCCCGGCTCGGCGTGAAGTCGAAGCGGAAGTCCTGGCCGGGCACCGCGCGCATCGCCGTGACGATCCGCTGCCAGTAGGCCTTCCACGACGCGGGATCGGGGCCGCACCGATGGGTGTACGTGGTGCCGTTCATCTCCCACCCGAGCACGATCACGGTGTCCGGAACACCCAGCTCCACCAGCCGCTCCGCGAGCCGGCTGAAGTGCTGGTCGTACTCCCCGGCCGCGCCCGCCCGCAGCAGGGTGCGGACCTCGGCGTCCGGGACCCGCTCCTCGTTGCGCTCCAGCATCGGCACGTTCAGGACGAACATCCGTGCCGGGTCCGCCTGTCTCCAGTCGGCCCAGGCGTCGAGGAAGTCGGGCGCCCCCTCGATGTTCACCCACAGATCGCCCGGCAGGTACGTGTGCCCCACCCGCAGCTCCGCCCCGCCCAGCCAGCGCGACAGCTCGGCCATCCTGCTGACCCCGGCGGGCCCGTAGTCCAGATACGCGCCGTGCGCCGTGCTGCTCGCGGCCCTCGGCGCCCCGGGGGCCGCGCCGTCGACGGAATCGGCGCCCGGTGGCGACTGACCCGCGATACCGCCACCCGCCAGGAGGCTGAGAGCAGCCGCCGCGATGCACGAAACGATGAGACGGCGCTTAGCCGGCATTACTCCTCCTGGCTGCGGTGAATTCCGGCCGGTTCGGCCCGATAGGGAGAGAATCGCATCATCGTGCACCCGGGGCATGCGCAGGAGTCCATTTATCGTATTCGGCGTTGCGGGCGTGCCGATCAGGTGAATGTGGGGCCGAACGTGAAGGGCAGCGAGCCGACGCGGTTGTCGAAATTCGAGTCCACCAGGTCCGGATCTCCCAGATCGCGCATGACGGGACGACGCGCAATCAGTTCCCGGAAGAGGGCCGTCATTTCGAGCCGTGCCAGATGCGCTCCCAGACAGTGGTGCGGACCTCCGCCGCCGTATCCCAGATGGGGATTGGGCGACCGGGTGATGTCGAAGCGGTCCGGATGGGTGAAAACCGTCTCGTCGCGATTGGCCGACGCGTAGATGAGAGCGACTTTCTCCCCCGGGAGAAACGTACGACCGCCCAGGGCGCATTCCTCGGCGACCGTCCTGCGGAACTGGATGATCGGCGTCGAATGCCGCACGATCTCGTCGACGGCGCCATCGATGTACCGGTCGAAGTCGGACCGCAGCAGCTCCCGCTGCTCCGGATGCCGGTCGAGGAGGAACAGTCCGTGCGCGATGGCGTTGCGGGTCGTCTCCACCCCGGCCACCAGCAGCAGCGAGAAGAAGGCGCCGAGTTGCCGCCCGGACAGCGCCTCGCCGTCGATGTCCGCGTTGACGAGCGCCGATACGAGGTCGTCCTCGGGGCGCTGCCGCCGCTCCCGGGCGAGCCGTCCCATGACGAACTGCATCCTGGCCAGCGACGCCAGTCCACGACCGGGAATCCGCAGCCGGGCCCGGCCGCGGCGTTCGACGCCGACGTGCTCCGATGCGTGGTCGATCTGCTCCGCGATCCGCGCCCGGTACGCCGCCGGGACGCCCATCAGGTCGCAGATCACCTCCAGCGGCAGCCGCGAGGCCGCCGACGGCATGAAGTCCCGGGGGCGCTCGGCGATCAGCTCGTCCACCAGCCGCCCGGCGAGCCGGCCGACGTTCTCCTCGGCCTCCGCCAGCAGCCGGGGGGTGAAACGCCGCGAGATGATCCGGCGCAGCGCCGCGTGCTCGGGCCCGTCCATGTTGACCATCGAGTTCCCGAACAGCGCCTTGGCCCAGCCGGCCGGCTCCGGCGTGGTGACCCCCGGAGCGCTCGCGAACACCTGCGGCGTGCGGCTCGCAGTCCGCACGTCCGCGTGGCGCACCAGGGCGCGGAACGGCTTCCCTGCGGTACGCGCGGTACCGGCCCGCGGGGTGAACAGCACCGGCTCCTCCAACTCCCGCAGCAGGGCGAAGGCCCGGAGCCTCACGGGCCGGGGCAGCCGCCAGAAGGCCGGATCGGCCAGATCGACGTCCGCCGCGCGCAGTACACGGCCCTCGGACAACTGGTACGGAACGGTCATGTCCATCACCTCCACGGTTCGCCAGGCCATGGTCCGGCCGCCGGCCGCGAGGAGCACCGTCGACGCGGCCCGTCACTCCCGATGGGCCCCCACCCTCACGCGTTTGACGGAACGGACGCGGCCCGAGTGCTCCGTACGCCCCACGTACGAGAACCGTTTCGCCATCGCCTCGTTGTCAACATCGCCATCAGAAGCACCTCGGACGAGTTAACGAATCGACGAGGCGAGTCAACGAGAGGCAGGTAGTCACCTCATGAGCCCCACCCCCGCGAAACCGGGCGGCACCCGCGTTCCCTCCCGCCGGATCGTCCTGCGCGGAGCCTTCACCGCCGCAGTGGTCACGGGCACCGCGGGCGCCCTGTTCCCGCTGCTCGACCGCGGGCCGGCCGCCGAGGCCCGGCCCGCCCCCGCCGCGCCCGCGTCCGGCCCCGCGCCCCGTCCCGTGCGCACGGCCGACGAGTTCGCCGAGATGTACCGGGGCCGGGAGATCCGGGCGACGGCGACCGCGGTCGTCCCCGCCGGAGCCGCGGACGAGGACCGGGTCGCGATCGCCGCCGAACCGGGCGCCGAGGTCCGCATCGACGGCAGGCCCCTGCACGTCATGAGGCGGGCGGACGGCACCTATCTGAGCGACGTCCGGCACTACGAGTCGTACCCGACGCTGCTGGAGGCGGCCCGTGCCGCCGTCGACGAGCTCGGAGCCGCCCGACTCGCGCACCCCGCCGCGCACCGCATGTGAACCAGGAGGAGCAGCACCGGTGTACACCCGCAAGAACCAGCGCGACCTCACGCGCACCGAGAAGCGCCGACTCGTCGACGCGATCCTGAAACTGAAGCGCTCGGGCCGCTACGACGACTTCGTCGTCATGCACCGGGAGTACTACGTCATGGACACCGAGCGGCGACCGCGCCCGGCGCACATGACGTCCTCGTTCTTCCCCTGGCACCGCCAGTACCTGCTGGAGTTCGAGAAGGCGCTCCGGGGCGTCGACGCGGGCGTCAGCGTCCCCTACTGGGACTGGACCCAGGACAACAAGCCGACCTCGTCGCTCTGGGCGGAGGACTTCCTCGGCGGCAACGGCAGGACCGGCGACCGCCAGGTCACCACCGGGGCGTTCGCCTACGGCGCGGGCAACTGGAGCGTCGGCAGGGGCGTCACCGACGAGCACTACCTCACCCGCAACTTCGGCAGACCCGGCCGTGACCCGGTCTCCCTCCCCACTGAGGGCGACCTGGCGCGGGCGCTCAAGGACCCCGTCTACGACACCGAGCCCTGGAACAGCGTCTGCTCCGAGGGCTTCCGCAACCGCGTCGAGGGATGGGGGATCCAGGGCGTACGCGGGGTGGGCCTCCACAACCGGGTCCACCAGTGGGTCGGCGGCCCGATGGCGGGCGCCGCCTCCCCCGAGGACCCGGTGTTCTGGCTCCACCACTCCTTCATCGACCTGCTGTGGGACCGGTGGCGCACGGCGCACCCGGACTCCGCCTACCGGCCGGGTCGCAAGCCCGCCTCGCCGAGCCGGGACCGCGACTACGTCTTCGGCCTCGACGAGGCGATGCCCCCCTGGGGCGTGACCCCGAGGAAGCTCCTCGACCACAGCAGGACCTACCGCTACGCCTGAGCCCGGACGAAGGAACGGCCGGCCCCCTCCGCGAGGAGGGGGCCGGCCGTTCCGGAACGACGGGAGATCAGCGGCCGTAGCCGTAGCCACCGTTGTCGTGGTGGCCCGCGTCGACGTTGGCGCAGGTGTTGCCGAAGGCCGGGTTCAGCAGGCCGATCACGTTGATCGTGTTGCCGCAGAGGTTCACCGGCACGTGCACGGGCACCTGGACGGCGTTGCCCGAAGCGACGCCGGGGGAGCCGGCGGCGAGGCCCTGCGCGCCCGCGTCCGCGGAGGCCATGCCGGCGCCGCCGGCGATCAGGGCGCCGGTACCGGCCATGACTGCGGCGACCTTCGTCATACGAGACATTCGGAACTCCTAGAACAGTTAGGGGGTGTGCTGCGGACGCGAGGCCCGCACCCCCTGACAACGCGGCAGAGGCCGGACGGTAACGGATCAGCCCATAGGTGATATCTCCGACGCACCTGTCCGGCGTACGCCCGGCGCGTCAGCGCCCGATCACCGGCAGCCCCGACAACCGCTCGTGCCAGTCCCGCGCCGCCGGGAACCGGGCCTTCACGGTCTCCACGGCCCGCTCCCGTACGGCCACCTGCGACTCGCGCAGCCGCAGCAGCGGCTCCAGGCCCGGCCGCGCCAGCAGCAGTCGCTGGTTGACCACGGGCACCGGCCCCCAGTGGTTCTTGTAGCTCTCCGCACCGCGCAGCAGGCTCAGCACCGTCCGGCCGCCGTCCGAAGCCTGCTGGGCGACCTCGCGCAGCAGCATCGTCGACACGTCGACCTTCCGCTCGCGCAGCGCCGGGTCCGCACCGTACAGGTAGCCGCCCGTCAGCCGGCCGGACTGCAACGACAGGTTGGACGCCACCACCGCGCCGTTCAGCCGGAACTCGGTCATGGCCGCCGTGCCGTCCCCCACCATCCGACCCACCGACCGGACCAGGTGGTCCGAGAACCGCGACCGGAGGTGCTCGGGGTTGACCCCCCGGCCCTCCCACTGCCGTTCGTGCAGCCGCAGCAGCGTGCCGATCGCGGCGGGCACCCCGTCCCGCGGGACCCGGTGGGCCTCGACGCCCAGGGCTTCGACCTTGCGCAGCTTGGAGCGCAGCCGCTGACCCCGCGAGCCCGTCAGCCCCGCCACGAAATCGCCCAGCGGCTCGGCCGGCAGCTCCATGCACGTCGAGTCGGTGAGCCGGCTCCGGGCCCCGGCCCACCGCCCGAACAGCAACTGCGCCGACGCGTCGGGCCTGACCTCCCGCAGGTCCACCACGGTGTGCCGGGCCGCCCGGTCCAGACCCCGCCCCAGCGCCCCCACCGCGTACCCGGCCTCCTCCTCGTCGAGCAGGATGTCGAAGAAGTCGGAGATCGCCCCGCCCATCGGGACGAGCAGCGGCATCGGACGGTGCACCAGCATCAGCGGCGCCGCCCCGATCAGCCGCCCCGCCCGGCGGACCAGCAGCACCCGCAGCCGGCCCTCCTGACCGTAGGAGATCCACCACGAGTGCAGCCAGGCGTGGCTCTGGAACGGGGTCGCGGTGGCGCAGCGGCGGTGCAGCGCGTCCCACTCCCCGGCGAGGGCGCCGAACTCCCCGAAGTCCCGGCACAGGGTCACGACGAGGCCGCCCGCCCGGCGCCCCGTCATCGGACGAGCTCCCGGTCGTCCTGGGCGACGCCGCCCCCGGCCGTGGGACCGGGAACCTGCGCCGCCACGGGCCGGGCCGCCCGGCGCGGCCGGACCAGCAGCACGAGGCCGCCCAGCAGCCCGCCCGTCGCGGCCCCCACCGCGCCGCCCAGCGGCACGGACGGCGAGACCGGCCGGTCCGGCGTCATCGCATGGGTGAACTTGATCAGCTTCACCCCGGTGTCGTCGGCGACGTGGCCGCTGCTCACGATGACGGCCTCGATGACCGCGTTGGCGATGTCGGCCGCCCTGCGCCGGTCCTCGGACGTGCCCGTCACCGCGATCATCGGCGAGTCGGGAGAGGTCTCGGACCGGACGTGGGACCGCAGTTCGCGCACCGGCTCGCCCGCCGCGCCCTGGGCGTACGAGAGCGTCGCGTCGCTCGTCGTCAGCCGCCCGTACGACTGGGCGTACCCCAGGGCCGCCGAGGGGTCCGTCTCCCCTTCGGCGACCGCCATCGCATAGCTGGTGGCCTCGTACCGGTCCGCGGCGAGCGCACCGTACGAGAGCCCGGACGCGGTGCCGATCAGTACGCAGACGGGCAGCGGCCACCAGTGCGGCAGCCGGGCGAGGGCGGTGCGCAGCCGACGGACGGTGATGTGTCGCTGCTGCTCGGGCGAGTCGGTCATGAGAGGGCTCTCCGGTTCGGTGGGGCGGTGTCGAGGGCGTACGCGTAGACGTCCATCAGGCGCTCGCTGCTGCGCCTGATGTCGTAGTGGCCGACGGCCCGGGGCGGCGGCTGCCGGGCGGTCGCGGCCTGTATCCGCTGCCGCAGCCGGGCCGTCAGCTCCTCGGGGCTCCCGGCGATCCGGGTGGCCGAGGGGGCATGGGCGGCGGGCAGGTCGTCGATGGCCGGGCAGGCGTCGTGGAGCACGGGCAGTCCGGCGGCGAGCGCCTCCACGGCGGCGAGTCCGAAGGACTCCTCGCGGGAGGTGGAGACGAAGACGTCCAGGGCGCTCAGCAGCGCCGGGACACCCGGGACCGGACCGTCCCCGTGCTCGTCGCACTCCCCGAGGAACCGGATCCGGTCCACCGCCCCGAGGCGCAGGGCCAGCGCCCGCAGCGCCCCGGCCTCCGGACCGTCCCCGGCCAGCAGCAGACGGGCCTCCGGCAGGGCGGCGACCGCGCGGATCAGTACGTCGAACCGCTTGCCCGGCACCAGCCGCCCGACCCCGCCGACGACGAACGCCCCGCCGGGAATGCCGAGTTCCGCCCGCACGGCCGCCCGGCGGCCCGCGTCGAAGCGGAACAGGTCCGCGTCGATGCCGTTCGGCACCAGCCGGATGCGGTCGGCCGGCACGCCCCAGTCCCGCAGCCGGCCGGCCACCGTGGAGGAGACGGCGACGGTCGCCGCCCCGAGGCGTTCGGTCGCGAGGTAGAGGGCCCGCACGGACCGGGTGAGCGGGCGGCCCTCGATCTCGGCCCGCCCCAGGGAGTGCTCGGTGGCGACGGTGGCCCGGGTCCCGGCGATCCTGGCCGCGATCCTGCCGTAGACACAGGCCCGGTACAGGTGTGTGTGGACCACGTCGTAGCGGCCCTGCCGGATCAGCCGGGCCAGCCTGCCGACGGCCGACAGATCCCGGTTGCCGCGCATCCCGAGGTGGGTGACCCGGATGCCGTCGGACCGCAGCTCCTCGGCCACCGCCCCCGGGTTGGTGAGCGTCACCACATCGCATTCCACCGGCAGGTGCCGCAGCAGCAGCCGCAACTGCCGCTCGGCGCCGCCGACCCCGAGCCCGGTGATGACGTGCAGCGCCCTCACCGCGGGCCGCCCGTCCGCACGGGTGCGGCGACCCGGGCGCCCGCACCGGGGGCCGCCACCTGCCGCAGCCCGTGCCGCAGGTCCTTCGCCCACAGGCGCACCCCCCGGTCCGCCTGGCTGATGTGGGTGCGGGGCAGCGCGAACCGGCTGAGCAGCGGGCCGGGGGCCAGCGCGCACGCGTAGCCGTAGCCCGCCGAGCGCGCGGCCTCGGTGACCCGGCGGTCGAGGATGCCGTACGGGTAGCAGAAGCCCTCCGGGAGCGACCCGGTGAGCTCGCCGATCAGCTCCCGGCTGCGGGCGGTCTCCCGGCGCAGCTCCTCGTCCGGAAGGGCCGTCAGATCCCGGTGGTACAGACCGTGCGAGCCGACCTCCATGCCCGCGGCGGCGACCCGCCGGACGTCGTCGTGGCTGAGCAGCGGCTTGCGCGGGCCGAGCGGATCCCACTCGTTGACGCCGCCCGGCCTGCCCGGCAGGACGAAGACCGTCGCCCGGAAGCCGTGCTCGCGCAGCACCGGCAGCGCCTCGCCGAGGAAGTCCGCGTACCCGTCGTCGAAGGTCAGCCCGACCAGGCCGCGCCGCCCCGCGTCCCCCGCGCGCAGCAGCTCGGCGACCCCCACCCCCGTCAGCCGCCGGCTGCGCAGCCAGGACAGCTGCTCGTCGAGGCGGTCGGGGGAGACGGTGATGCCGTAGGGATCGTCGCTCGGGTCGGTCACCGAGTGGTAGGTGAGGATCCAGGGCTGACGGCGGGTGTGCGGGCGGGGCCGGGACGAGGGAGCGTCGGCGCGGTGTGCCGAGGATTCAGCGGCCATCAAGGAACCTCCGTCGGGTGAGTGCCAGCAGGGAGACGACCTCGGGCGAACGCAGGGCGAGCCCGGTCAGGAAGAACACGGCGGGGACGAGGAGACAGCCGACGGCCAGGCTCAGCACCGGGTCGGGCACCAGGGGAGCGCACGCCCAGCCGGCCGCGCCCGCCGCCAGCGACGCCCCGGCGAGCCGGCCCAGCGAGAGGGCCACGGCCCGCGCCCGGATCGGCACCACCCGGGTGCCGAGGCCCATGAGCAGCAGCAGAGCCGTCGAGCTGATCCCGAGCGCGTTGGCGGTCGCGATGCCGTCCACGCCGAAGCGGTACGTCAGGGCGTACCCGGCCCCCGTCGTGACCAGCAGCCCGGTGCCCATGGCGAACGCCGGAAACCAGGTGGGCCGCCCGGACGAGAAGAACGGCCGGCTCAGCGCCCCGACCAGACAGTGGCCGAGCAGCCCCAGCGCGTACACCCGCATCACCTGGGCGGTCGACGCGGTGTCGGCGGGGTCGAACGCGCCGCGCTGGAAGAGGACCTCGATGATCTGCGGCGCGTAGCCGAGGACGACCGCCGTACCGAGCAGCACCACCATCCCGGCCAGCGCCAGGTCCCGCTCGACCCGCAGCCGGGCCCTCTCCCGGTCTCCCGCGGCCATGGCCTGCGCGACCACGGGGAAGGTCACCGTGCAGATCATCAGCGACAGGACCATCGGCATCTGCGCCACCTTCTGCGCGTAGTTCAGATGCGAGATCGCGCCCGCCGGCAGCGTGGAGGCCAGGAACCGCTCCACCAGCACCTGGGACTGACGGCTCACCACGAACAGGACCACCGGGGCCAGCACGGCGAACCCCAGCAGCGGAGCGGTCCGCGCCGCGCGCCGACCCCGTCGGAACCTCGGCGGCCGGGGCCGCGCGAGCGGCACCAGCCGCAGGAACACGGGAAGCTGGGTCAGGATCATCAGCACACTGCCGACCGCGACCCCCACCGCCGCCGCCCGTACCCCCCAGGCCGCGTGCAGCGCGAGCGTCATCCCGATGATGCCGAGGTTGTACGCGGCGTAGACCCCGGCGGGCGGCAGGAAGCTGCGGTGCGCCCGCAGCGCGGCGCTGAAGTAGCCGGTGATCCCGAAGGTGAGGACGGTGACCGAGGTCAGGCGCGTGCAGTCCACGGCGAGCCGCGGATCGGCCAGCCCCGGGGCCAGCAGGCCGACGACCCACGGGGCGCCCGCGATGAGCAGCGCCGCGCCGCCGGAGAGCAGGAGGAACAGCCGGGGGAGCGTGGTCGCCACCAGATCGCGTACGGGGTCGGATCCGGGGGTTTCCCCGGCCGCCGCCCGCCGGGTCAGGGCGAGGCTGAACGCGGGGACCAGGAGGAGCGCCATCCCGTCCTCGATCAGCAGCGTCGCCGCCATCTCGGGCACGGTCCAGGCGATCAGGAAGGCGTCACTCGCGTCGCTCGCCCCGAAGTACCGGGCGATGGCCTGGTCCCGCACCAGACCGAGGACGGCCCCCAGCACGGTCAGCACCGCCGTCCCCGCCGCCGCGCGGGCGAGGAAGGACCCGAGCCGGGGCGCCTCGCCGCCGCCCGTCCCGGGGGAGAGCGGGCCTTCGGCCCCACCCCCCGGGGCGGGCAGCGGCGGCGGGGCCGCCGCGTGTGCCGGACGCGCCCCGGCCCGCGTGCCCGTCCCGGTGCCGGCGTCGCTCATACGGTGCTCACCCGGTCCGGCCCGGCCAGCGCCCACCAGGCGGCCAGCCCCAGCACGATCCCGCTCAGCACCGTGGTGGGCCCGCCGATGTCGGCGTACAGGAAGTTGACGCTCTGCCAGGTCATCAGGGCCACCGCCGCCAGCCCGCAGTCCACGGCCGCGTGTCCGCGGGAGCGTGCGACGTACAGTCTGCGGACCGCGCCGACCAGGAGCGCCGCCCAGCTGCCGACGAGCGCGGTCAGACCGATGAGGCCCTGCTCGCCGAGGACCAGGAGATACATGTTGTGCGGGGAGAGGAGCGCCTGCCGCCGGAACTCCTGGCCCGCCCCGGCCGTGTCGCTTCCGGAGGAGAGCCCGATGGATGCGTGTCCGTCACGGTGGGCGGGGAAGCCCTTGAGGCCGACCCCGGTGGCCGGCCGCTCCCGCCACATCGCGCCCGCCGCGCCCCACAGCGCGTAGCGGTCGCTGACCGACCGGTCGGGGGTGCTGGTCACCCGGGTCACGCTGGCGGCCCGGTCCGCGATCATCTCGGAGCCGATGCCGAGCCCGCCGACCAGGACCACCCCGGCCGCGCCCAGCACGGCCAGCGCCGTCAGGGCCTGCCGCCGCCCGGCCAGGGCCAGGACGACGAGGAGCGCGGCGACCGTGGCGACCCACACGCCCCGGCTGAACGACAGCGTCAGGGGCACGACCAGCGCGACAGCGAGGACGGCGGCGCAGGGCCGCAGCGGGCCCGGGGCGTTCCGCGGCGCCCGCAGGGCGCAGGCCGCGGCGGCGAGCAGCCCGTAGGCGACGACGGTCGCCATCCCCATGATGTCGCTGGGCCCGAACGTGCCGACCGCCCGGATGTCCTCGCCCATGTAGGAGGCGCCGGTGCCGGTGACGTACTGGTGGACGCCCGTGACGCCCTGGACGACCGCCAGGAGGGCGAGCGAGCCGGCGACGATCCGGAACCCGTGGGCGTCCCGGAGCAGCAGGTACACGGCGGTCGGCACGAGGACGAAGACCTGGAGGTAGCGCACGAGCCCCGGCAGGGCCGCCGCCGGGTCCGCCGCGGTGACCGTGGCCACCGCGAAGCCCACGGCGGGCAGGCCGAGGACCAGCGGGGCCGTGCCGCTCAGCGGACGCTGCCGCAGATACAGCAGCCGCCCCGCGCACACCAGCACCGCGAGGGCGGACGCCACATCGGCCGGACCGGCCCCGCCCCAGGCCCCGGAGGGCAGGGCGGGCAGCAGGACGGTGGCGACCAGCGGCAGCAGCGGCCAACGGCTCCGCAAGCCGCTCCACGGAAAGCGCACGGTCGCGCGGGGCCCGGCCGCCGCCGACGGCGCGGGCGGGGTCAGCACAGCGGCCATGATCAGCTGCCTCCGAGCCGGAACAGGGAACCCGCGGTCCGCGCGAGCACGCACGCGTCCTGCCACAGCGACCAGGTCTCGATGTAGTGGTTGTCGAAGCGGGCCCGCTCCTCGATGGAGGTGTCGCCCCGCAACCCGTTCACCTGGGCCAGCCCCGTGATGCCCACGGGCATCCGGTGACGGGCCTGGTAGCCGGGATGGACACGGCTGAACTGTGCCACGAAGAAGGGGCGTTCGGGGCGCGGGCCGACCATGCTCATATCGCCCCGCAGCACGTTCCACAGCTGCGGCAACTCGTCGAGGGAGGTTCGGCGCAGCGCCCGGCCGACCCGGCTCATCCGCCCGTCGGACGCGACGTTCCAGCGGGTGGCCGACTCCTGGACGTCGGCGGGACGCAGCGTGCGGAACTTCAGCAGGACGAAGGGGCGCCCGTGCCGGCCGACGCGTTCCTGACGGAAGATCACGCCCGGCCCGTCGGAGAGCCGAACGGCCAGGGCACAGGCCGCCATCACCGGGGCCGCCAGCAGCAGACCGACCGCGGCCAGGGCGGCGTCCATCGCCCGCTTCGCCCGGTGGCCGACGGGACGGTTCGTGCCGTCGTGCAGCGGCCGCACGGTGAAGCCCCACAGCTGATCGGGGCGGCCATCCGCCGGCACCCCCGCGACCGCGCCGGGGCCGGTGACCAGCCATACCCGGCAGCCGTGGCCGGTGAGCAGCGTGAAGAGAGCGGGTCCGTCCGGGGTGGCTTCGGGCGGGGCCGTGAACACCGCGTGCCGGACGCTGTTCTGGACGACGGCCCGCCCCACCTCCTGCGCCGAGGCCAGAACCGGCAGCGGCGCCGAGTCGGAACCCGTCGGCTGCTTCTCGTCCCCGGACGCCGCCGGCGCGACCAGCCCGACCGGCCGCAGCCCGTAGGCGGGGTGGTCGTACAGGGCGGCCGTCACCTGACGAGCCGACGGCCCCTGCCCCACCACCAGCGTGGACAGCGGGCGGCGGACGGCGGCCCGTCGCCGCGCCGCGTACACGGCCGCGCGTCCGGCGCAGGTCAGCACGGTCTGCGTCGCGGCCCCGTACGCGAGCACCGCCCAGCCGATCGCCTGCTGCGGCGCCCAGAGGGCCAGCACCTCCATGGTCACGTACCACTGGAGGAGGGTGAGGCCGAGGAGAGCGGGGAGTTCGGAGAGGGCCGAGGGGGACAGCCGCATCCCGTACAGGCGGCGTCGGGCGAAGATCAGCACCTGCGCCACCGCCTGGACGGCCACCAGGGGCCAGGGCCACGGGGCCGGGACGACCAGGGTGAACGTCACGGCCGGGGCGAGCGCGTCCGCGCACAGGAGCGGCGCGAGACGGCCGTACCGGGAGGCGCCACGCTCGCCCGGCTGCGCCCGGGCGCCGCCGCCGCCTCTTCGCGGCGGGTGAACCGTGTGAGCCTGCACGGCTGTCGCCCGACCAGCGCCGGGAACCGGTGTGCTCTCCATCGTCATCGCTCGGTGCGCTTCCTCGTGGGGCCGGACATGCCGACCAGTTCCTGGTAGAGACCGGCGACCGCCCCCGCGGTCCGTCGGACGTCGAAGGCCGACCGGGTGTGACGCAGCGCCCGGCGGGACAGCGATGCGCGCAGCTCCGGGTCGGCGAGCAGGGCGGTCAGCGCCGCGGCCAGGGCCTCCGGATCCTCCGGAGGCACCAGACAGTGCTCCTCGTGGCCGGGCGGCAGGCTCTCCCGCGCCCCGTTCACGTCGGTCAGCACGACGGGGCGCCCGCAGGCCATGGCCTCCAGCGGGGCCAGCGCCATGCCCTCCCAGCGGGAGGGCAGCACCAGGACGTCCGCCGCGCGGATCCACGGCCGTACGTCCTCGCGGGCTCCGGTGAACTGCACGCCCGGCGGGGCCGACGCCTCCAGTCCCTCCCGGTCGGGCCCGTCGCCCACCAGCACCAGACGGGCCCCGGCCACCGGCATCCGGCGCCACGCCCGCAGCAGCACGTCCTGTCCCTTCTGCCGGGTCAGCCGGCCGACGCAGACGACCAGCGGGGCGTCCGCGTCGGCCCCGCGCGGCAGGGGCAGCGAGGCGCGGGCCTCCGCACGGTCCCCGCCTCCGCCGGGACGGAAACGGTCGAGGTCGACGCCGTTGTGGATGACCGACCAGCGGGCGGTGATGCCCGCCTCCTGTCCGGTGCGGCGTTCGGACTCGCTGACGCACAGGATGTGATCGGCCCACCGTGCGCCGAACCGCTCCCAGCCGAGAGCGAGGCCCGCGGTGCGACCGCCGACCGCCTCGAACGACCAGGCGTGCGGCTGGAACACGGTGGGGATCCGGCCGCGGACCGCGATCCGGCCGGCCAGTCCCGCCTTGGCGCTGTGGGCGTGCACCACGTCCGGGCGGCTCACGCGCACGATCCGGCGCGCGGCGGCCACCTCACCGGCCAGCCGGGGCCCGGGGGCACGGGTGACGGACCAGCCGTGGACCTCGGCCCCCGCGGCCGCCGCCCCGAGGGCCAGCGGGCTCCCGGGCGGGCAGGCCACCACGGGACGCAGCCCCGACCCGGCCTGGGCCCTGACGAGATCGGTGACGACCCGGGCCACTCCGCCGTCCACGGGCTGAACCAAATGAAGGACCGTCAATGGGCGTTCTTCGGTACGACGCATGTGCAGCACGCACGGCTCTCTTCGCTCAATCCGGTGAGTAAAGCCGAAGTGCACTTTGGCAGAGTTGTGGCGAAATCGTGCGCGTGACTCGCTCATACGACCACAGGGGGATGACGGCGGAACGAGGGCCGTTCGGGTGGTCGCGCAGCAGATCGGCGCATGCCCACGGGCTTTTCACGGACAGCCGGTGAAAGGGCTTGCGGAGAGTCCCCGTACGGAATGGCGCAGGTGTTCCGCGCCCATCCCGCCGTTTATATCGTCAGCGTTTTTCCGGCCTGCCGTACTGCGCCGATCGCCGCACCGGATGGCGGCACCATCTATCGGAGGGCTAGGCCGTTCTCGTGGTGGTGAACGCAGCGGCGAAAGAGACGTGTCCGGCGCGCGCCACGATTTCCACCTCGTCGCCCAGAGCCCATTCCGCGACCCGTGAGGCCATCGCCGCCGGCACCACGTCGCTGATGTCCGGAGCGGCCGGAATGTCGTACGTCGCGTGGGCGTCATGGGGCAGCACGACCCGGTAGTCCAGCTCCAGGGCCCGGCGGGCGGTGGCGAGCACGCACATCTCCGACATCACCCCGCACACCGCGAGCGCCCGGACGCCCGCCGCCGTCAGCTCGGCCTCCAGCGACGTCTCCTCGAAACCGTCGTCCTCGGTCTTGCGGATCACCGTCTCGGCCGGCCCGGTGCGCACCGGCAGGTGCAGCTCCCACCCGGGCGTCCCCGGCTCGTCGGGCGTGCCGGCCGGGCCGTCGTTCTGCAGGTGCACGACGAGCGCCCCGGCTTCCCGGGCCCGCCCGACCAGATCCGTCACCCGGTCCAGCAGCCGGGCCGCGTCGGGCACGGCGGCGTCCCCGGAGACGAAGGCCGACTGTACGTCGACGACGAGCAGCGCCGTGACCGGGGCGGGGAGGGCGGTCATGCCGGGGGAGTCCTCACGTCGTCGCGGACGGTGCCCGGGCGCGGGCCCGCCCGGGCCCATCATGCCGTACACGGGACGGCGGCCGCCCGCCGATCTCCGGCGGGCGGCCACGGATCAGCCGGTGCGGTCCACGAGGTACGGGATCAGCGTCAGCAGATCCCTCCGCGCGCTCCTTGCCAGCGGCACCCGGTCCAGACAGGCGCGGGCCGCGGCCAGGTGCTCGTGCGCCTCGGCGACCGTCGCCCGCCGCCCGCCCGCCTCGTCGATCAACTCGGCCGCACGGCGCGCCGCCGGGTCGTCGAGCGGCCCGGCGGAGGCGAGCAGCGCGTCCAGACGCCGGGCCGCCGGGTGATCGGCGGACAGGGCCGCGAGCACCGGGTACGTCTTCTTGAGCCGCCGCAGATCGCTGTGCACCGGCTTCCCGGTCACCTGCGGATCGCCCCAGATCCCGAGCAGGTCGTCCACCGCCTGGAACGCCACCCCCACGTGCCGACCCGCCAGGTCCAGCGCCTCGACGGTGCTGGCCGGGGCCCCGGCCAGCACCGCGCCCAGGGCGGCGGCGCATCCGAGCAGGGAGCCCGTCTTGTGGGTGGCCATCGACCGGTACTCGTGCGGCAGGACCGCCCCGGGCCCGGTCCACGGCCGGGACTCGAAGAGCAGGTCCTGCGCCTGACCGTGCACCAGGTCGCCCAGCGCTCCCGCCAGTTGCCGGACCGCCGCCGCACCGCCGGGGCCCGGAGCCTCCGCCAGCGTGGAGACGGCCAGCGCGAACAGCGCGTCCCCCGCGAGGACCGCCGGGCCCGTGCCGTACGCCTTCCACAGCGTCGGACGGCGACGACGGGTCTCGTCCCCGTCCATGATGTCGTCGTGGATCAGGGAGAAGGTGTGGATCAGCTCGACGGCCACCGCGCCGAGCACCGCGTCCGCCCCGCTGCCGCCCGCGGCCTCCGCGCCGAGCACCGCGAGCGCCTGGCGGACCCCCTTGCCCTGCGATCCGGGCGCCGGCTCGCCGCCGGTCCCGGTCCAGCCCAGCGAGAAGGCCGCCGTCTCCGCGTGCCAGGGATGCAGCCGTCCCACCGACTCCACCAGGGCCGGCCGCACCAGTTCGCGGCAGCGGTCCAGTATCTGCGGAGCGCTCGCCCGGCTGGTCGTGGAGAGCGTCATCGGCGGCCGTCCCGCTCGCTCGCGGAGGCCGGTTCCACACCGAGCTCGGCGTACGCCTTCTCGACCATCTCCTGGGCGTTGAGCAGCCCGATCCGGCTCAGCCTGTCGCGCAGCCCGTCCAGGTCGGAGGCGGTGGCCGCACGGTCCCGGCCGAGCCTGGCCCGCGCCTTGACCAGGCCGAGCGAGGCCAGCGCCTCGCCCCGCGGCTCGTCCATCGCGCGGAACTCGCCGAGCGCCTGTTCGTAGACCTCGCGCGCCTCCTCGTACCGCCCGGCGCGGAAGAACACGTTGGCCCGCATCTTGTGGTTGTAGGCGAGGGCGCTGGAGAGGTTCATCTCGCGGCAGGTGACCTCGGCCTCGGAGAGCAGATCGAGGGCGCGGCCGGTCGCCCCGTCCCGCAGGGAGACGATGTCGGCGATGCCGCGCAGGGCCCAGGCCCGGCCCCGCCGGTCGTCCGCGTCGCCCGCCAGGACGGCCGCCTCCTCGAACATCTCCAACGCGGTGTCCAGCGAACCGGTGTTGCGGTGGATCTGGGCGATGCCCTCCAGCGCCCAGACGGTGTGCCGGGCCTCGCCCCGGGCACGGGCCTCGGCCAGCAGTTGTTCGTGCAGCGTCGCGACGGTCGCGTAGTCGCCCTGGATCCGCCCGGTCTCGGCGAGGCCCGCCAGCGAGTATCCGCGGGCGACCACGTCACCGCCCCGCTTCCCCAGCTCCGCGGCGAGACCGAGCAGTCTGAACGCGAGGCGCAGCGAACCGCGTTGGCGTGCCAGCGTGCCCCCGCTCCACAGCGCCCACGCCATCGCACCGGTGTTCCCGGCCGTCCGCGCGGCCCGGTAGCTGGCCTTCCAGGCCCGGTCGGCCTCCGCGACCTGCCCGAGCCTGCGGTGCGCCTCCGCCACGGCCAGACCCGAACGCGCCACCTCCTCCTGCGATCCGGAGAGCTCGGCCTGCCTCAGGTGGCGAACTCCCTCGGCCAGTACGTCGGTGAGGGAGGCGTTCACCGACATCTTGGTGAGCGCACCCTGGTACTCGGGGGCCAGTGCCTTGGTCTGCATGGGGGCCTTCCGCGCGGTGCCGGGCCCCGCGCCGCGCGGCTATACCCTCCATGTATACGCGGAGAGTATAGTCCGGCGGTCGTGCGGGCCCGGATCTTGTGGGGGTTGGGCGCCGCACGTCACACGCGGCGCACCGTCCTGTCGTGGATCAAGACGGCAGCCGGGCCCGGAGGGTTGCTCGCGGAGGTCAGGTCGTTCCGCGTTCCCGCCGCGAGCGCCTCCTCACGCCCTCCCCGTGCGGCGCAGCCGGTGGCGTACCGCCCGCCGGGCCTCCGGGCCGAGCTCGTCCAGCACCCCGGCCGGTTCGGCGAGCTGCTCCAGCGCGTCGAAGGCGCGCCCCGCCCCCGCGGGGCCGGCGCCCTCGTACAGCTCCAGGCCCACGAACGGCGGCGTCCGACGCGCGACGGAACGGCTGCCGCGCTCGAATGGGCGGGTGACGGCCCCACCGGACGACTGCCTCGCCCGCAACGAGTGGATCTGCGGGGCCTACCTCTCCAGCCGCCGCGAGATCCTCGTGGACGCGGTCCTGCAACACCTCCAGCTGACGGGCGCCGCGGTCGCCGTCGCACTCCTGCTCGCCGTCCCCCTGGCGGTGGCGGCCCGCCGGTGGCGCTGGGCGGCCGGCCCGGTGCTCGGGCTGACGACGATCCTGTACACGATCCCGTCGCTGGCGATGTTCTCGCTGCTGCTGCCGCGGTACGGACTCTCCGCCGCGCTGGTGATCGCGGGGCTCGTCCTCTACTCCCTGACGCTGCTCGTCCGCAACATCCTGGCCGGGCTCCGGGCCGTCCCCGAAGAGACCCGGCAGGCCGCACGCGGCATGGGCTACGGGCCGCTGCGCCTGCTGCTCGCCGTCGAGCTGCCGCTCGCCCTGCCCGCCGCGATGGCCGGGCTGCGCATCGCCACCGTCTCCGCGGTCTCCCTGGTCACCATCGGGGCGATCGTCGGCCACGGAGGGCTGGGCAACCTCATCTACTCCGGCATGAACACCTACTTCAAGGCGCAGGTGCTCACCGCCTCCGTCCTGTGCGTCGTCATCGCCGTCGCCGCGGACCTGCTGCTCCTGGGAGCGGGACGGCTGCTGACCCCCTGGACCCGGAGGCGGGCGTGAACGCGTCGAGCAGGGGGGTGCGGAGGTGAACACCCTCTCCGAAACCTGGTCCTGGCTCACCACCGCAGCCCACTGGTCCGGCCCCGACGGAATCGGGAACCGGCTCGGCGAACACCTCTACCTCACCGTCGTCTGCCTGCTCATCAGCTGCCTGGTCGCCCTGCCCGTCGCCCTCGTCCTGGGCCACCTCGGCAAGGGCGGCGCGCTCGCCGTCAACCTCTCCAACATCGGCCGGGCCGTGCCCACCTTCGCCGTGCTGGTCCTGCTGCTGCTCACCCCCCTCGGGACGCGCGGGCAGTGGTCGACGGTCATCGCGCTGGTGCTGTTCGCCGTGCCGCCGCTCCTCACCAACGCCTACGTCGGGATGCGCGAGGTCGACCGGGACGTCGTCCGGGCCGCCCGGGGCATGGGGATGACCGGCCGCCAGCTGCTGCTGGGCGTGGAACTGCCGCTCGCCCTCCCGCTGATCCTCACCGGCGTGCGGATCGCCGCCGTCCAGCTGGTGGCCACCGCCACCATCGCGGCGCTGGCCGGCGGCGGGGGACTGGGCCGGATCATCACCGCGGGCTTCAACCTCGCCTCCACCCCGCAGGTGGTGGCCGGAGCGGTCCTGGTGGCCGCCTTCGCCCTCCTCGTCGAGGGTCTCTTCGAGGCCGGACGGCGCCTCGCCCCCCGGCGCGGCCGGGCGGCCGCCCCGTGAGCCGCGCCCGCCGGACCCTGGCCGCGCTGGTCCTCCTCGCCGCCACGGCCTGCACCACCGGCCCGACGCTGGAGAACCGGGGCGAGGTCACCGCGCCGCCCGGCGACAGCAAGCACCTCACCGTCGGGTCGGCCGGCTTCACCGAGAGCGACCTGCTGGCCCAGCTGTACGCGCTGCTCCTGGAGCACGCCGGGTACTCCGCGGACATCATCTCCGTGACCAACCGCGAGATCTACGAACCGGCCCTGGAGAACGGCCAGATCGACGTGGTGGCGGAGTACGCGGCGACCTTCGCCGACTGGCTCAACGCCAAGGCCAACGGGGCCGACGCGCCCCCGGTCGGATCGCCCGACCTCGCCACCACCATGAAGGAGCTGCGCTCGCTGGCCGCCCCGCGCGGGCTCACCGTGCTCGACCCCGGCCGGGCCGTCGACCAGAACGCCTTCGCCGTCACCGCCGCGTACGCGAAGGAGCACCGGCTGAAGACCCTCAGCGACGTGGGCGCCGCGAAGCTGCCCGTACGGCTGGCGGCGGGCGACGAATGCGTCCAGCGGCCCTACTGTGCCCCCGGACTGCGCGGGACGTACGGTATCGACGTCGTCGCCGTCGACCCGAAGGGCGTCGGCACCACCCAGGCCAAGCAGGCGGTGCAGAGCGGTCAGGACCAGATGGTCCTCACCACCACGACCGACGCCACGCTGGACCGGTTCGGCCTCGTCCTGCTGGAGGACGACAAGAACCTTCAGAACGCGGACTACGTGGTCCCCGTCGTCAACCGCGCACGCGCCGGCAGCGCCGGGGTGCGCGACGCCCTCGGACGGCTCAACACCGTGCTGACCACCGCCGACCTGGCCTCGATGAACGAGCAGGTCGATAGCTGGCGCAGACTGCCCGAGGACGTCGCACGCGCCTACCTGGAAGGGAAGAAGCTCCTTCCCGAGGGCTGAGGCGCGGCCCGGCGGCTCAGGAGGCGGCGGCCGGGGGCCAGGGCACACCGGCCAGCAGGGGCAGGAGGTGTTCCTCCTCGTAGTCGAGGTGGGCGGTCAGCTCCTCGGTCATCCGGGTCAGCTCGGCGCGGAAACGGTCCGGCTCCGCGACGGCGACGTCGGCCAGCAGGGCCGCGAGCGCCGACTGGACGGCCCCGATGCTCCGGTGCTCCTCCCGCAGCCGGTCGAAGACGCGCCCCAGACGGGGGTGGTGGCCCTCCATCGCCGGGAACAGGTGGCCGTCCTCGGCCGTGTGGTGGAACTCCAGGGCCTGGCAGAACGCCAGACAGCGCTGGCGGATCTGGAGCCCGAGGCCGGGTGCGGGCGCGTCGTGGGCCCCGCGGTCGCCCCGCGCGGCGAAGTGCGCCTCCGTCTCCGCGTGGACGTGGCGGAGCTGGGCCCGCAGCCAGGTGTGCGTCTCCACCAGCTTGCCGGCGAGCGAGGTGATCGCGGGAACCGCCGCGTCGGGGTCGGGCCGCTCCAGGACCACCACCGGCAGCACCCGGTCCGTGGCGTCCTGGTAGTCGGCGTACCCGGGCGCCTCGGCGACGACCCGGGCGAAGAGTTCGTCGCGTCGCGCGCCTTCGGCCGGTACGGCGAGGGACTCGAACTCCTCGTCGCCCAGCTCGACCGTCACGGCGGGGCGGGCGAGGAGATTGCGGTACCAGTCGGGGTGGAGCGGCGCGCCGAGGTTGGAGCCGACGACGAGCAGCCGACGGCCGTCGCGTACGTATCCGAGCGGTGTGGTGTGCGGCTTGCCGGAGCGGGCCCCGGTGGTGGTGAGCAGGAGGAGGTCGGCGCCCTCGAAGGGGCCGCCGACCTTCCCCGCGTTGGCACGGAATTCGGTGATGACGGACTGCTGGAAGGCATGGGGCATGGAGGTTCTGGGTCTCCCGGAAGGAAAGGGGCGGCGAAGGCCCGGCGGCACGGGGTGCCCGCGGCGAGGCGTTCGGAGGCGGAGCGGCTCAGGGGCCGAGCCGCTCAGGAACAGGGGGCGATGAGTGGACTCATGGCGTCATCCCCGGGAAGAAGGTGCCGGCTTGATCGCCGGCCGGCCCAGATCTCTTTGGCCGGCGTCACGCTGCACGTCCACATCACAACCCGGGCGGTGCGGGCCTGTCAACGCGAGGACGGGCAACGCCCGAAAAGGCGTTGCCCGTCCTCGGGGCGGCTGAGACGCTTGCGACCATGCCCGCCCCACAAGACATCCTCACTCCGCCGTCCGGGACGCCTCGCTCCCGCCGGGTCGACGCGCTTTTCTCGCACGGCCGCCTCGTCGCGATCCCGCGCAAGGAGGCCCGGCGGGAGCAGTTGCTCGTGCACCTCGCCGACACGCTGTTCGAGCGGGAGCGCTCGTACACCGAGCATGAGGTGAACGAGGCGCTCCGCACCGTCCACGAGGACTGCTCCGCGCTCCGCCGCTACCTCGTCGTGGCGGGGCTGCTCGTCCGGACCCGGGACGGCAGCAGCTACCGCCGCGGACGCTGACCGGTCGACCGGATCGGTCGACCTGACCGGTCAGTTGAGGGTGTCGGGGTCGGGGCCGGTGCGCATGCCGCGGTCCAGGGCGGCGATGGCGTCCATGTCCTCGGCCGAAAGCTCGAAGTCGAACACGTCGATGTTCTGCCGGATCCGGTCGGGCGTGACCGACTTGGGGATCACCACGTTGCCGAGCTGGAGGTGCCAGCGCAGCACCACCTGGGCCGGGGACTTGCCGTGCCGTCCGGCGATGGAGACCAGGGCCGCGTCCTTGAGCAGGGCGCCCTGGGCCAGCGGGCTCCAGGCCTCGGTGGCGATGCCGTGCTCGGCGTGGAAGGCGCGCAGTTCGGCCTGCTGGAGGCCCGGGTGCAGTTCGATCTGGTTGACCGCGGGGACGAGCGTGCCCGTGTCCAGCAGCCGGCGCAGGTGGGCGGGCTGGAAGTTGGAGACCCCGGCCGCGCGGATCCGGCCGTCGGCGGCCAGCTTCTCCAGGGCGCGCCAGCTCTCCGGGTACAGGTCGTGCGCGGGCGTCGGCCAGTGGATCAGGTAGAGGTCCACGTGGTCGAGGCCGAGCTTGGCCAGGCTCGCGTCGAAGGCGGCGAGCGTGGCGTCGTAGCCCTGGTCGGTGTTCCACAGCTTCGTGGTGACGAACAGCTCCTCGCGGGGGATCCCGGAGGCGGCCAGCGCACGGCCCACGCCGACCTCGTTGCCGTAGATCGCCGCGGTGTCGATGGACCGGTAGCCGGCCTCCAGCGCGGTGGAGACGGCGGCGGTGGTCTCGTCGTCGGGCACCTGGAAGACGCCGAAGCCGAGCTGGGGGATGGTCACGCCGTTGTTGAGCGTGAGGGTGGGGACGGTGGACATGTGACGGCCTTCCGGTAGTGCGGTGCAGCGGTGTGCCTCGTACGCGTCACCCGCCGACATTCCCGGCGTGCAACGTTTACTGGCGTCGACAATAATTGCAAACGCGGGTTATGCGCAAACGCTGGCTAGGTGTGGTGGCGGCCCCCTCGGCGGGGGCGGACCACCCCCGGCTCCTACGCGTCCGCCACGGAATCGAAGTCCACCTCCTCGCGTCCCACCCCCTGCGCGTCGGCGTCCACCGACCGGCGCAGCGCCTCGTGCAGCTTCGCGGGGGTCAGCACCCCGAGGAACCGGGCCCCGTCCAGCACCGCCACCCACCCCGCGTCGTGCTGGAGCATCTCGCTGAACGCCTGCTTCAGCGGAGCGCCCACCGGCACCCACGCGTCCATCCGGCGGGCCAGGCCGCCCACCGTCCCCTCCTCCCCGGACGACCGCAGCGCGTCCGCCGACACCCAGCCGTGCAGCTCGCCCGCGCCGTTCAGGACCACCGCCCAGCGGGCCCCCGCGGCCGCCAGCCGGGCCGCCGCCGCCCCGGCGCGCTCCTCCAGCCGGGCCACCGGCGGCTCCTCCAGGTCCTCCGGCTCGATCGCCGTGACCGACAGCCGCTTCAGCCCCCGGTCGGACCCCACGAACCGGGCCACGTACGGGGTCGCCGGGGTGCCGAGCACGGCGGCCGGGGTGTCGAACTGCTCGATGCGCCCCTCCCCGTACACCGCGATCCGGTCGCCCATCCGCACCGCCTCCTCGATGTCGTGCGTCACCAGGAGCACCGTCTTGCGCACCCGCTGCTGGAGCGCCAGGAACTCGTTCTGGAGATGCTCCCGCACCACCGGGTCCACCGCCCCGAACGGCTCGTCCATCAGCAGCACCGGCGGATCCGCCGCGAGCGCCCGCGCCACGCCCACCCGCTGGCGCTGCCCGCCGGAGAGCTGCGCCGGATAACGCGAGCCGTACGTCGCCGGGGCCAGGCCCACCAGGTCCAGCAGCTCCGCCGCCCGCTCCCGGGCCCGTGCGCGCTTCCAGCCGACCAGCGCCGGAACGGTCGCGGTGTTGTCCAGGACGGTCCGGTGCGGGAAGAGGCCCACCTGCTGGATCACATAGCCGATCCGCCGCCGCAGCTTCACCGGGTCGACCCCGGCGATGTCCTCGCCGTCCACCAGGATCCGGCCCGAGGTCGGCTCGATCAGCCGGTTCACCATCATCATCGTGGTCGTCTTGCCGCAGCCGGACGGTCCCACCAGGGTCACCAGCTCGCCCCGGGCCACCTCGAAGGTCAGCCCGTCGACCGCCGTCGTCCCGTCCGGGTAGACCTTGCCGACCTGCTCGAACCGGATCATGCCTGAACGCTAGGAGCCCTCCGCCCTCCGCGCACACGGGCCGGGACCGTCCGGGGCACCCCGGGACGCCCCCTTCGCCGGACCGGTGCGGCCATGTGCTGGACTGGCCCTTTCGCCCGGATCAGTCCGCACCCCGGATTCAGGAGTCCCCGTGAACAGTTACCGGCAGCCCGGCGTCGTCCTCACCGACCGCCGCTTCACCGTGCCCCTCGATCACAGCGACCCCGGCGGCGAGCAGATCGAGGTCTACGGCCGGGAAGCGGTCGCCACCTCCCGGGCGGGCGAGGAACTGCCCTGGCTGGTCTATCTGGAGGGCGGCCCCGGATTCGGCGCGCGCCGGTTCGTCGGCACGGAGGCCTGGCTCGGCCGCGCCCTGCGCGAGTTCCGGGTGCTCCTCCTCGACCAGCGCGGCACCGGACTGTCCACCCCGGCCAACCGGCAGACCCTCCCGCTGCGCGGCGGACCGCGCGAGCAGGCCGACTACCTCGCCCACTTCCGCTCCGACTCCATCGTCCGCGACTGCGAGCTGATCCGGCAGCGGCTCACCGGCGGGGCGCCCTGGACGGTCCTGGGCCAGTCCTTCGGCGGCTTCTGCGCCGTCCGCTACCTCTCCTCGGCCCCCGAGGGCCTCGCGGCGGTCCTGATCACCGGTGGCCTGCCCTCGCTCGACGCGCACGCGGACGACGTCTACCGGGCCGCGTACCCGCGCATCCAACGCAAGGTGGCCGCCCACTACGCCCGCTACCCCCAGGACGTCGAGCGCGCCCGCGCCATCGCCGCACACCTCGCCGAGCACCGGACCGAGAGCGCCGGACACCGGCTGACGCCCGAGGGCTTCCAGTCGCTGGGCATCATGCTCGGCTCGGGCAGCGGCAGCCACCAGCTCCACTACCTGCTGGAGAACGCCTTCGTCCGCACCCCGGGCGGCACCGAACTCTCCGACACCTTCCAGGAGGCCCTGCGCACGGCCGCCTCCTTCGCCGGACACCCGCTGTACGCCCTGCTCCACGAGGCCATCTACGGGCAGGGCGAGCGCCCCACCGCCTGGGCCGCCGAGCGGGTCCGGGCCGAGTTCCCGCAGTTCGACGCGGCGACGGCGCTGGCGGGCGACGGCCCGGTCCTCTTCACCGGCGAGACCATCCACCCCTGGCACTTCGACGTCGACCCGGCCCTGCGCCCGCTGCGCGAGACCGCCGAACTGCTCGCACGGCGCACCGACTGGCCCGTGCTGTACGACCCCGAGCGGCTCGCCGCCAACGAGGTTCCGGTCGCCGCGGCCGTCTACCACGACGACATGTACGTCGACACCGCGGACGCGCTGCGCACGGCGGCGGCGATCCGGGGGCTGCGGACCTGGGTGACGGACGAGTACGAGCACGACGGGGTGCGGGCGGGCGGCCCCCGCGTCCTGGACCGGCTGCTGGCGCTGGTCCGCGACGAGATCTGACCGGCCCGGGCCCGCGCGCCCGGCGCCGGGGCCGGCCGCGGACCGGCCGGCCCCGGCGGATCAGCGCTGGAGCTCCTCCAGCGTGGCGTCCAGGTCGCCGACGGCACGCGGGGCCCGGTTGTGCGGCAGCCTGGAGAGCAGTGCGGCCATCCCGCACGTGTTGCTGACCGCCGAGTACACCAGGCCCGTGCCGACGCCCGCGGACAGCCAGCGCGCGGCGGGGAAGCGGATGCCCGCCACCAGCCCCGCCACCACCAGCGAGCCCGCCGCGAGCCGCACCTGACGCTCCATGGGCCAGGTGGTGCGCGCGCCCTCGGGGCGGTCCAGGCCGCGGCCGTCACCTTCCCAGGCCGAGGTGCCGCCGGTCAGCGTCACGGCCTCGATGTCCGCTCCCGAGAGGATCTCGCAGGCCCGTGTGGACCGGACCCCGGAGGCGCAGACCACCAGCAGCGAACCGCGCGCGGAGGCGGACTTGAGCGCGGGCAACGCGTCCGGCAGCTTGTCGAGCGGGATGTTCAGTGCGCCGGGGACGTGTCCGGCGGCGTACTCGCCCGGAGCCCGTACGTCGATGACGGTGAACTCCTCCAGACGGGCTGCGGCCTGGGCGGGGGAGAGGGAAGCGGGGCTGGGCACGAGCGGGTTTCCTTTCGTTCGCCGGAGCGGTGGGTGAGGGGCGCCCCTCACCCTGCCCGGACGGGCCGGGCGGCCGGGTGCGCGGTGACCGTCACCGGACTCCAGCCTCGCACGCCCGGCGCCGGAGCCGGGAGGCCCGCCGGGGCGACCGTGCCGGGTGGCCCGCTGTGGCGCCCCCGTGCACGGGGGCGCGGCGGGGTGCCCCCTTAGGCGTGCGCGGGGGCCGCCTGTGGTGACCGTACGCCCGTGGCCTGCCGTGCCGACGGTACGTGGGTAGCCTGCCGGTATGGACTCGCAGCGACTCGCACCCATGCCCGCCGACTGGCAGCGCGCCCTGGCCGTGGTCGCCCACCCCGACGACCTGGAGTACGGGGCCGCCGCCGCCGTGGCGGAGTGGACCGACGGCGGCCGTGAGGTCGTCTACCTGCTCGCCAGCCGCGGGGAGGCCGGGATCGACACGCTGTCGCCCGAGGAGTGCGCGCCGGTGCGCGAGCGGGAGCAGCGGGCGAGCGCCGCCGTCGTCGGCGTGCGGACCGTGGAGTTCCTGGACCACCGCGACGGCGTGATCGAGTACGGCGTCGGCCTGCGCCGCGACATCGCGGCGGCCGTCCGCCGCCACCGCCCCGAGCTGGTGGTCACCCTCAACCACCGGGACACCTGGGGCGGGGCAGCCTGGAACACCCCCGACCACCGCGCGGTCGGGCGCGCCGCACTGGACGCCGTCGCCGACGCGGGCAACCGCTGGATCTTCCCGGAGCTCGGCGAACAGGGGCTCGATCCGTGGAACGGGGTGCGCTGGACCGCCGTGGCGGGCAGCGACCGGCCCACCCACGCGGTCGACGTGACCGCCGGTCTCGAACGTTCGGTCCGGTCGCTGCTGGAACACCGCACCTACATCGAGGCGCTGACCCGGGAGGACCCGGAGCGCTACTGCCGGACCTTCCTGGAGGGCATGGCCAAGGACGCGGGCGAGCGGTTCGGCGGCCGGCCGGCGGTCACCTTCGAGGTCTTCGCACACTGACCGCGCACCTGCCGCGCCCGCCGTGTACCCGCCGCACCGAGCGCGCACGGGCCGCGTCGACGTGCACCGGCCGTATTGACAAACCGGCTTGCCGATTCTGCAATGGCCGCATGAAGGAACACGACCGGGACGACCCGGAACTGGAGTCCGTCCTCTCCGGCGTCGGCCCCCGCCTGCGCCGGCTGCGCAAGGACCGCGGGGTCACCCTCGCCGCGCTCTCGGCCGCCACCGGCATATCCGTCTCCACGCTCTCCCGGCTGGAGTCCGGCGGCCGTCGCCCCAGCCTCGAACTGATGCTGCCGATCGCCCGGGCCCACGAGGTGCCGCTCGACGACCTGGTGGGCGCCGCACCCGTCGGTGATCCGCGCGTGCGGGCCAAGCCGATCGTGCAGCACGGGAGGACCATGCTGCCGCTGACCGCCCGGCCGGGCGGCCTCCAGGCGTACAAGCTGATCCAGGAGCCCGGCAGCGGCGGCCCGCCGGAGCAGCGCACGCACGAGGGGTACGAGTGGCTGTTCGTGCTCTCCGGGAAGCTGCGGCTGCTGTTGGCCGAGCACGATCTGGTGCTGGAGCCGGGCGAGGCCGCCGAGTTCGACACCCGGCTGCCGCACTGGTTCGGCCCGGCCGAGGACGAGACGGTGGAGTTCCTCAGCCTGTTCGGTCCGCAGGGCGAGCGCATGCACGTGCGGGCGAAGCCCAAGCGCGCCTGAGGCCCGGAGCCTCCCGAGCCCCGGGCGGGGTGTTCCCAGATCGGCAAGCGACCGCTTAGTATGCGGCGCAGCAGTGGTAATGCCGACCGCTTCGGCGGTTGATGCCGACAGTGTTGTGGAGGCCCCTCATGCAGGCATGGCGAGTGCACCGGAACGGCGAGCCGGGCGAGGTGATGCGGCTGGAGGAGACGGACCGGCCGACGCCCGGCGACGGGCAGGTGCTCGTCGAGGTCCGCGCGGCGAACGTCAACTTCCCCGACGCCCTGCTCTGCCGGGGCCAGTACCAGGTGCGGCCCCCGCTGCCGTTCACCCCGGGCGTCGAGGTGTGCGGCACCACCGAGGACGGGCGGCGGGTCCTCGCCACCCCCGCCCTGCCCCACGGCGGCTTCGCCGACGTCGTCGTCGCCGACGAGGCGGCCCTGCTGCCCGCCCCCGACGCCCTGGACGACGCCGAGGCCGCCGCCCTGCACATCGGCTACCAGACCGGCTGGTTCGGCCTGCACCGCCGCGCCCGCCTCCAGCCCGGCGAGACCCTCCTCGTCCACGCGGCGGCCGGGGGCGTCGGCAGCGCGGCCGTCCAGCTCGGCAAGGCCGCCGGCGCGAAGGTCATCGGCGTCGTCGGCGGCCCCGAGAAGGCGGCCGTCGCCCGCGGGCTCGGCTGCGACCTGGTGATCGACCGGCGCGCCGAGGACCTCGTCGCCGCCGTCAAGGAAGCCACCGGCGGGCGCGGCGCGGACGTCGTCTACGACCCGGTCGGCGGCGACGCGTACGCCAAGTCCACCAAGTGCGTCGCCTTCGAGGGGCGCATCCTCGTCGTCGGCTTCGCCAGTGGCGTCATCCCCACCCCGGGTCTCAACCACGCCCTGGTGAAGAACTACTCGGTCGTCGGACTGCACTGGGGCCTCTACAACACCAAGGATCCGGCCGCCGTCCGCGCTTGCCACGAGGAGCTGACCGAACTCGCCGCACAGGGCACCGTGAAACCCCTGGTCAGCGAGCGCGTCGCCATGGCCGGCGCCGCCGAAGCCGTCCAGCGCGTGGCCGACGGCACCAGCACCGGCCGCATCGTCGTCCTGCCCGGAGGAGCCCGGTGAGCCGCGCGATCGACGCCGCGGAGGTCCGCCGCCGCACCCGCGAGCTGCTCGCCGCGCACCCGCCCGCCACCACCGGCCGCACCGACTTCCTGAGGGCCCGCTTCGACGCCGGCCTCGCCTGGGTCCACTACCCGGTGGGCCTCGGCGGGCTCGACGCGCCCCGCTCCCTCCAGCAGGTCGCCGACGCCGAACTCGCCGCCGCCGACGCGCCCGACAACGACCCGCGCCGCATCGGCATCGGCCTCGGCATGGCGGCCCCCACCGTCCTCGGCTTCGGCACCGACGAGCAGAAGCGGCGCTTCCTGCGCCCGCTGTGGGTGGGGGAGGAGGTCTGGTGCCAGCTGTTCAGCGAACCCGGCGCCGGATCCGACCTCGCGGCCCTCGCCACCCGGGCCGTGAGGGACGGGTCCGGCGACTGGATCGTCGACGGCCAGAAGGTCTGGACGTCCAGCGCCCACCTGGCCCGCTGGGCGATCCTCATCGCCCGCACCGACCCGGACCAGCCCAAGCACCGGGGCATCAGCTACTTCATCTGCGACATGACCGACCCCGGGGTCGAGGTCCGGCCGCTGCGCCAGATCACCGGGGAGGCCGAGTTCAACGAGGTCTTCCTCACCGGCGTACGCATCCCCGACAGCCACCGGCTGGGACCCGTCGGCGAGGGGTGGAAGGTCGCCCGGACCACCCTGATGAACGAGCGCGTCTCCATCGGCGGCTCCCGCATCCCCCGTGAGGGCGGCATGATCGGCCCGGTCGCGAGGACCTGGCGCGAACGCCCCGAGCTGCGCACCCCCGACACCCACCAACGCCTGCTGACCCTCTGGGTCGAGGCCGAGGTCGCCCGGCTCACCGGCGAGCGGCTGCGCCAGCAGCTCGTCGCCGGACAGCCGGGCCCCGAGGGTTCCGGCATGAAGCTCGCCTTCGCCCGCCTCAACCAGGAGATCAGCGGCCTGGAGGTCGAACTCCTCGGCGACGAAGGCCTGTTGTACGGCGACTGGACCATGGTCCGCCCGGAGCTGGTCGACTTCACCGGACGCGACGCCGGCTACCGCTATCTGCGCTCCAAGGGCAACTCCATCGAGGGCGGCACCAGCGAGATCCTGCTGAACATCGTGGCCGAGCGCGTCCTCGGCCTGCCCGCCGAACCCCGCAACGACAAGGACGTCGCCTGGAAGGACCTGAGCCGATGACCGCGCCCACCCAGCCCTCCGCCACCCCCGACCTGCTCTACACGAGGGACGAGGAGGACCTGCGCTCCGCGGTGCGCGCCCTCCTCACCGACCGGGCCGACGCGCCGACGGTGATCGCCGCCACCGAGTCCGACACGCCGTACGACCCGCGGCTGTGGTCCTCGCTCGCCACCGGCATCGGCGCGGCCGGACTCCTTGTGCCGGAGGAACTCGGCGGCCAGGGCGCCTCGCACCGCGAGGCCGCCGTGGTGCTGGAGGAGCTCGGCCGGGCCGTGGCTCCCGCCCCGTATCTGACCAGCTCCGTCGTGGCCACCGAGACCCTGCTCGCGCTGGGCGCCGACGGCGGCCCGGCCGGGGCCCTCCTGGGCGAGCTGGCCTCCGGCACCCGTACGGCCGTGCTCGCCGTGCCCTTCGCGACCGCCCCCGCCAGGGTGGACACGGCACTCGCCTCACTGGACGGGACGGTGCGCGGTGTCGCCGAAGCGGCGGCGGCCGATGTGCTGTTGGTGCCGACCGCCGAGGGCCTGTACGCCGTCGGGACCACCGACCCGGGCGTGGCCGTGCAGCCGCTGGTCCCGCTCGACCTGACCCGGCCGCTGTCCGCCGTCACCCTGACCGGGGCCGCCGGGACCCTGCTGGCCGACGCGGACGCGAGCACCGCCGCCGTGCGGCGCGGACTGCTCGCCGGGGCCGGACTGCTCGCCTCCGAGCAGCTCGGACTCGCGGAGTGGTGTCTGACCGAGACGGTCCGGCACACCCGGGAGCGCCATCAGTTCAACCGGCCCGTGGGTTCGTTCCAGTCGCTCAAGCACCGGATGGCGCACCTCTGGCTGGAGGTCGTCTCGGCCCGTGCCGCCGCCCGCAACGCCGCCGACGCCCTCGCCACCGGCAGCCCCGACGCCCCGCTCGCGGTCGCCGTGGCCCAGGCGTACTGCTCCGGGGTCGCGGTTCACGCCGCCGAGGAGTGCGTACAGCTGCACGGTGGGATCGGCATGACCTGGGAGCATCCCGCGCACCTCTACCTGAAGCGGGCCAAGGCCGACTCGATCGCGTACGGCACGGCGGGCAGCCATCGCCGGGCGGTCGCGGAGCTGGCGGACCTGCCGGCTCCGTAGCGCCCGAGGGCCCGCGGACGCCTCGGTCCGCTCGTCCGATCCGGTGGACTGCGCGTGCGGGGCGATCCGTTCCGCCCCGGTGGGCGTTTGCCCGTGGGGCGCGCCTGCGCCCGGGGAGACGACGGACAAGGGTGTGAGGCGGGCGATGACGGACAGGGATCGCAGAAGTGTGCTGCGGCTGAGCTCGGCGGCGGCCATCACCGCGGGGCTGGTCGCGGGGGAGGGCGGGATCGCCCATGCGGCGCGCAGGGCGGCCCGCCGGATCGTCCTCACCGGCAGGCGCACGGGCGCGAACATCCCGGACGTCCTCACGGCCGGCGTCCCCTACTTCGTCCGGTACGAACTGTCGGACGCGCGGGGCGACAGCGTGGGCACGGAGAACGCGCACTGCCTGCCGGTCGCCGTGGGGCTGGACGGCTCGTTCGTCGTGGCGACGCTGGTCCTGAGCCTCGACGACGGCCTGATCACGGCCGCCACGGGCTTTGAGCGACCGCTGCCCGCCGTGACCGAGCCTCCGGTGGAAGCGCGGCCGTGGTCCCACCTCTTCGCGATCACCGGAGGGACGGGCGCCTACACCGGCGCGTCCGGCTCGATCACGATCGACCACCCCGCGCGGGACGAGGACGTCCTCACCATCGACCTCGCCGAGGCTTCGCCGTAGGGCGGGCGGGGACCGGGAGGCCATCCCCGGTCGCGCCGACCCCGGTGCACCCGTCTCGTCCGTCGAGGCGGGCTGTACCGGGGTCTTTTACGTGATGTTTAATTGCACACTGTTCGCAATAACAGCCGATCTTGAACAGGGATGTGCAGACTATGACGGCCCGATCGATACGGGTGGCGGTCGCCGCCACGATGGCGACCGCCCTGTCCCTGACCGCAGCCGCCTGCTCCAACCCGGACAGCGCCCGGGGCGGTTCCGGATCGGGCTCCGCCTCCGCCGTCGTGGGCATCGCCTACGAGCCCGACAGCCTGAGCCCGCTGCTCGGCTACGGCAAGGACGGCAACTCCAAGATCTTCGACGGACTGCTCGCCCTGGACGCGGACATGGAGCTCCGCCCGGCCCTCGCCGCCGAGCTCCCCGAGATCAGCGCCGACGGGCTGACGTACACGTACAAGCTGCGTCAGGGCGTGAAGTTCAGCGACGGGAAGCCGTTCGGGGCCAAGGACGTCGTCTTCACCTACCGCACCATCCTCGACGAGAAGACGAACAACGCCTCCCGCACCGAGCTGGACGCCGTCAAGGACGTCACGGCGAAGGGCGAGGACACGGTCGTCTTCACGCTGAAGTACCCCTACGCGCCGTTCGCCCAGCGCACCGTCCTGCCCATCGCCCCCCAGCACATCGCGGGCGAGCAGGACGTCAACACCGGGGCCTTCACCACCAAGCCGGTCGGCACCGGGCCCTACGTCCTCACCAAGTGGTCCAAGGGCGAGAAGCTCAGCTTCGCCGCCAACCCCGACTACTGGGGCGGCGAGCCCGAGGTGAAGAAGTTCACCATGGCGATCATCAAGGACGACGACGTGCGCGCCACCCGGTTGCGCTCCGGCGACCTCGACGGCGCGATCCTGCCGCCGAACCTCGCCAAGGGCTTCGCCGACGACCAGGGCAAGAAGACCTACGCGGCGAACAGCTACGACTACCGCACGGTGACGCTCCCCACCGCCAACAAGGTCGCGGGCGACACCGCCGTGCGCCGCGCCCTCGATGTGGCGGTCGACCGGCAGGCGATGGTCGACGCCATCCTCAACGGCAGCGGCAAGCCCGCCTACGGCCCCGTCCCCACCGACAGCGAGTGGTTCACGAAGGGCACCGAGCGCCCCCACGACCTCGCCGCGGCGAAGAAGATCCTGGACGAGGCAGGATGGAAGCCCGGCAAGGACGGCGTCCGGGTCAAGGACGGGGTGCGCGCCACCTTCCCCCTCTGGTACCTCAGCGGTGACAAGCTCCGCCAGGAGCACGCCCTCGCCTACGCCTCCGACGCCAAGAAGGCGGGCATCGACATCCGCACCGAGGCCGGGACCTGGGAGGTCATCGAGCCCCGCATGAAGCACGACGCCGTGCTCGCGGGCGGCGGCTCCCCGGCCGACCCCGACTTCGACCAGTACACCCTGCTGAAGTCCTCCCTCGCGGGCGACGGCTTCAACAACATGGCCTGGTACGACAACAAGGCCGTCGACGCCGCGATCGAGGCCGGGCGCAGGAGCGGGGACCAGGCCGAGCGGAAGAAGGCGTACGACACCGTCCAGCGCGAGCTGGTGAAGAACCCGGGCTACACCTTCCTCACCCACATCGACCACCTCTACGTCGTCGACGACCGCTTCGGCCCCCTCACCACCCAGGTCGAGCCGCACGACCACGGGCTGGCCTCCGGCCCCTGGTGGAACGTCGAGAAGTGGTCCACCGAGAACGCCGGGGGCTCGGAGAAGTGAGCCGTCGCCTCCCCTGGGGGCCGATGGCGCGGATGGCGGGACGGCGGGCCCTGTCCGCCGTCCCCGTCCTCGGCGTCGTCACCTTCGGCGTCTTCGCCGTCGCCGCCGCGTCCCCCTTCGACCCGGTCAAGGCGTACGCGGGCACCGCCGGGCTCACCGCTTCGCAGGAGAACCTCGACCAACTGCGGGCCAACCTCGGCGTCGACCAGCCGCTGGTCGCCCGCTGGTGGGACTGGCTGACCTCCGCCCTCCGGGGCGACCTCGGCGACTCCAGCGTGATGCGCCAGCCCGTCGCCGACGTCATCGCGGAACGCATGGGCTGGTCCGTCCTGCTCGCCGCGACCGCCTTCCTCGTCGCGATCCTCCTCGGCACCGGACTCGGCGTCCTCGCCGCCCGCAGGCCCGGCGGCTGGCTCGACCGGTGCGTCAGCTCCGTCGCGTACACCCTGGAAGCCGCCCCCGCCTTCTGGCTCGGGCTGCTCGCCATCTGGTTCTTCGCCCTGAAGCTCGACGTCCTGCCGGCCGGCGGGCTCACCGACGCCGCCAGCGACGTCGTCACCTTCGGCCAGGTCGGCTCCCACCTCGTGCTGCCCGCGGCGGTCCTCGGCATCTCCCAGCTGCCGTGGTTCTTCCTGTACGTACGCCAAGGGGTCGCCGACGCACTGGCCGAGGACCCGGTCCGCGGAGCCCGCGCCCGGGGACTGAGCGAACGCACCGTGCTCCTCGGCCACGCCCTGCGCTCCGGGATGCTGCCGATGCTCACCCTCATCGGCTCCCGGGTCCCCGAACTCATCACCGGCGCGCTGCTCGTCGAGACGGTCTTCAGCTGGCCCGGCATCGCCGCCGCCACCGTCCAGGCCGCCACCTCGGTGGACTTCTCCCTGCTCGCCGCGCTCACGGTGCTCGCCACCGCCGCCGTCCTGCTCGGCAACCTGATCTCCGACCTCCTCTACGGACTCGCCGACCCCCGGGTGGCCTTCGATGGCTGAGACCGCACTCGCCCGGCCCGGGCGCGCCACCCGCCGCGTCCGGGTCGTCACCTCGGCGGTGATCGTCACCGCCGTCGCGCTCGCCGTCCTCGTCGTCCCGCCGCTGGCCCAGCTCGACCAGCAGGCCGTCGACCTGGCCAACAAACTCGACCCGCCGTCCCTCGCCCACCCCTTCGGCACCGACGACGTCGGCCGCGACCTGCTGCTGCGGTGCGTCTACGGGTTGCGGGTCTCCCTGCTCGTCGGCCTGGTCGCCGCCCTCACCGCCACCGTCATCGGCACCGCGATCGGCGCGCTCGCCGGAGCGTTCGGCGGCTGGACCGACCGGATCGTGATGCGCGTCGTGGACGCCCTGTCCTCCATCCCGCACCTGCTGCTCGGCATCTTCATCGTCGCGATGTTCCGGCCCGGCGTCTGGCCGGTGATCGTCTCGGTCGCCCTGACGCACTGGATCTCCACCGCCCGGATCGTCCGCTCCGAGGTGCTCTCGCTGCGCTCGCGCCCCTTCATCGACGCGGCCGTCTCCGGCGGCGCCTCCCGCACCCGGGTCGTCGTGCGCCACCTGCTGCCCGGCGTGCTGCCGCAGGCGGGACTCGCGGCGGTGCTGATGGTCCCGCACGCCATGTGGCACGAGTCCGCCCTGTCCTTCCTCGGGCTCGGACTCCCGGCCCATCAGGCGAGCCTCGGCAACCTCGTCCAGTCCGCGCGCGGTTCGCTGCTCGCGGGTGACTGGTGGCCCACCCTCTTCCCCGGCCTCTTCCTGATCATCCCGACCCTCGCGCTCGCGGGACTCGCCGGAGCCTGGCGCGACCGGATCAACCCGCGCCGGAAATCGGAGCTGATGCTGTGACCGCCGACCGCGAGAACACCGCTGTGCCCGTCCTCGACGTCCGGGACCTCTCCGTCCGCTTCCGGATGCGCGGCGGCCGGGACATCGCGGCCGTCACCGACGCCCGCTTCACCGTCGCGCCGGGGGAGTGCCTGGCCCTGGTCGGCGAGAGCGGCTGCGGCAAGTCCGTCCTGGCCTCCGCCCTGCTCGGCCTGCTGCCCGCCAACGCGGCCACCACCGGCAGCGCGGTCCTCGGCGGGGACACGGACCTGCTGACCGCCGACGAGCGCACCCTCGCCCGCACGGTACGGGGACGGCGCATCGGCCTCGTACCGCAGAGTCCCGCCGCCCACCTCACCCCCGTGCGCACGGTCCGGGCCCAGTTGGAGGAGAGCCTGCGCGAGCTGACCGGGGCCCGGGGGAGCGAACTGCCGAAGGCCGCCGTTGAGGCCGCCGCCCGCGCCTCGTTCCCCGAGGGCCACCTCGACCGCTACCCGCACGAGCTCTCCGGCGGCCTCGCCCAGCGCGCCGCGACCGCCCTGGCCCTGGTCGGCGACGCCCCGCTGCTGCTCGCCGACGAACCGACCACCGGGCTCGACCGGGACCTCGTCGAACGGACGGTGGACGAACTGCGCCGCCACACCGACGAGGGCCGGGCGCTGCTGATCATCACGCACGACCTGGCCGCCGCCGAACGGATCGCGGACCGGGTCGCCGTGATGTACGCGGGCCGGATCGTCGAGATCGCCAAAGCGGCCTCCTTCTTCGGCGCACCCGGACCCCGCCACCCGTACGCCCGGGGGCTGCTGAACGCCCTGCCCGAGCGGGACTTCACCCCGATCCCCGGGATGCCGCCGGAGCTGGGGGCGCTGCCCGAGGGCTGCGCCTTCGCCGCCCGCTGCGCGCACGCGGACACCCGCTGCACCGGCGAACGCCCGGCGTTCACAGCGGGCCTGGCCTGCCACCACGCGCCGACCGGCCGGGCACACGCCGCGACGAAGGAGTCCGCCGATGCTTGAGCTGACCGGGATCACCGCCGGCTACGACCGCCGCGACCCCGTCGTCCGCGATGTCTCCCTGCGCGTCGCGGCGGGCGAGGCGGTCGGGCTGCTGGGCCCCAGCGGCTGCGGCAAGTCCACCCTGGCCAAGGTCGCCGCCCTCCTGCACCGCCCGGACGCCGGAACCATGACCCTCGACGGCACGGTGATACGCGGGTGGCGGCACCGCGCCCCGCGCGAGCGGCGCACCGCCGTCGGCGTCGTCTTCCAGCAGCCCCGGCTCTCCGCCGACCCCCGGCTCAGCCTGCGCGAACTGATCGCCCAGCCGCTGCGGTCCACCGGGCGCCGCCGGGACGTCCCCGAGCGGGTGGCGGAACTGGCCCCGCTGGTCGGCCTCTCCGAGGAACTGCTGGAGCGACGTCCGCACGCGGTGAGCGACGGCCAGCTCCAGCGCGCCTGCCTGGCACGGGCCCTGGTGCTGGAGCCCCGGCTGCTGATCTGCGACGAGATGACCGCGATGCTCGACGCCTCCACGACGGCCGCCCTGGTCGCCGTGGTCGAGCGCTACCGCGCCGCGTCCGGGGCGTCCCTGCTCGCGGTCGGCCACGACCGGGTGCTGCTGGAGCGCTGGTGCGACCGGACGGTCCGCTGGGGCGAGCCGTCCAACGGAAGCGAGCGCCCGGCCGTCGGCTGACCCACGGCCGCCACCCGAGCGGACCGCGGCGAACGGCGAACGGGGAACCGCGCGCCAGTGGCGCCCGGCACCGGGCGCCCGGCGAACAATCGACGCGGCCCGGCCGACCGGCGGGCGACGGTCCGGCCAACTCTTGGCAGGTACCTGCCCAGAAGCGGGCCGTGACTCCATACTCGACGCGACCGTTCCCGTCCGTCCGCCGCTCAGGGAGTCCCCATGGCCCACCCCACCCGCCGTCGCGCGCTCACGGTCGCCCTCGCCACCGCCGCCGTGGCCGTCGCCGCCCCCACCGCGACGGCGGTCGCCGCCCCCGCCCGTCCGAGCGGCCCGCGCCCGTTGCGCCACGCCCACGCGCACAACGACTACCTGCACCCCCGGCCGCTGCGCGACGCGCTCGCCCACGGGTTCACCAGCGCCGAGGCGGACGTCTTCCTCGTCGGCGGCGACCTCCTCGTGGCCCACGAGCCCGCCACGCTCGACCCCACCCGCACCCTCGCCTCGCTCTACCTGGAACCACTCGCCGCCTTGGTCCGCGCGGGGCACGGCAGCGTCCACCCGCACCACCGCGCCCCGCTGCAACTCCTCATCGACATCAAGGCCGACGGCGTCGCCGCCTACCGCGAACTGGACCGACAACTGCGCCGCCACCACCGGATGCTCACCCGCTACCGCCACGGCCGCGTCCACCCCGGCGCGGTCACCCCGGTCATCTCCGGCGACCGCGCCGCCCGCGCCCCCATGGAGGCGCAGCACACCCGGTACGCGT
This sequence comes from Streptomyces griseus, assembly GCF_900460065.1. Lineage (GTDB taxonomy): Bacteria > Actinomycetota > Actinomycetes > Streptomycetales > Streptomycetaceae > Streptomyces > Streptomyces griseus. Next base: position 592,623 of record NZ_UAVD01000029.1, read on the forward strand.
TCTACGACGGCCGACTCGACGACCTTGGTACCGCGGCCCCCGCCTCGTTCGCCCCGCTCGTCAGCGCCAACTGGACCCAGACCTTCGGCTGGCTCGGCGCCGGCCCCTTCCCCCGGGCCGAGCGCGACCGGCTCCGCGCCCTCGTCGCCACCGCCCACCGCGAGGGCCGCCGCATCCGCTTCTGGGCCACGCCCGACCTGCCCGGACCCGCACGCGACGCCGTCTGGTCCGAACTGCTCGCCGCCGGGGTCGACCACCTCAACACCGACGACCTGGCCGGTCTGGAGCGATTCCTCCGCGCTCACGGTGCCGGCGCCCCCACCCCGTAACGCCTCACCGCCGGGAAGTACCCGTTCGGCCGACGCGCCAGTGCGCCGAACAGCCCCTCCGCTGCGCGACACTGGCGGCCGAATGCCGCAAATCCGGCGCGGCGGAGGAGGTTGGCCATGGCTGTATCGATCTCGGTGGTCCTGCTCATGCTGATCCTGGCAGTGATCTTCCTGCGCAACGGCGGGCTGAAGATCTCCCACGCCCTGGTCTGTGTCCTGCTGGGGTTCTTCCTGGCCGGTACGAGCATGGCGCCGACCATCCACGACAGTGTCGGGGCCACCGCAGACCTGGTCAGCGGCCTGGACCCCTGACCCCGGCCGCACCCCCGCAGCCGCCCCCGGACTCGACGCGCGGCCCGGCGCGGGCCGGGCCCGCGCGGGATGCCGGTGCACGCCGCGCCCCGGCATCCCGCACAATGGACAGATGTCTTTTCCGCCCTCCGGCCGGCACGCGGGCGCCGCGCACCACGAGTACTGCAACACCGGCCTGTGCTGCCGGTGCCAGATGCGGATCTGGACGACGAAGGCGGGCAACGAGCGGCTCTGCGGTCCCTGCGCGGCCTGCTGCCAGGACTGCGGCCGGGCGCCCGCACCCCACCTGGACGGGCTGGACGGAGGGCTGTGCGCCGAGTGCCGCGGCCTGTGCGGCCGCTGCCACGCCCGGAAGCGGCCCGACGGAACCTGCTCCTGCGACCGCTGGCGGGAGAACGCCAAGAGCAACCCCCGCGGCTATGTCCTCCAGGCCTTGCCGCAGCAGCTCCTCCAGGCGCTCGGCGGCCGGATCCCCAGCACCGTCCACGATCTGATCCACCAGGAGCTGGCGAACCGCAGCGCGGGTCTCCTGCGGGAACGCGTCGAACGCCGCTGGAACCTCCGCTGGGCCCACGCCCTGCACGAGAAGGACGAGGACGGCCGCCGCCGCTTCAGCGCCCAGGACATCGCCGAACAACTGCTGATGCCCGGCTCGTGCTCCGATCCGCAGTGCGAGGACGGCCACCGCGTCACCACCGACACCCCGTGCACCCGCTGCCGGCAGCCGCTGCACCGCTTCGTCACCTCGGCCGCCGACCACACCGCGACCCCGGAGCACGCCCGGGCCGCGGCGGCCCGCATCCGCCGGGCGATGCTGGAGAACCGCTCGCACCGGAAGCCCCCGCCGCGCGGCTGAGGGCGCGGCGCGGTGTGCCGCGGGCGTTGCCGTACGTGGCGCGGTGTTGCGGCCGCGTGTCGGGCCCGCGAAACCCTTCTCGTCTCCATGGACACTTCACGGTGCTCCTCCTAACGTCGGGCGGCGGCGCGACCCCCGTCCGCAACCGAGGAGCCCGATGCCCCCGCCGTACCGCAGAGCGCTCGCCCGTGCCCTGGCCCTGACCCTCGCCGCCGCCACGCTCACGCTGGCCGGGCCCACGGCCCCCGCACTGGCAGACGAGATCCCCAGAGCCCCCGGCCACCGCCTGGTCGCGGGGTACGAGGGCGCCCCCGCCACCGCGTCGCCGGTCCCCGGACAGGCGCCCCCGCAGCACCCCTTCCTCGCACCCAACGGGCGCAGCGGCATGCACGCGGACGCGGCGGGCAGCGGCACCCACCCCTACACCGGACCGCTCGGCCGGAGCCCCGAGGTGACCAGCGAGAAGATCGCCCCGGTCGGCGGCGAGTGCGCCACCGCGACGTTCGACGCGGCCGGCCGGCTGATCACGGTCTGCGGGACGTTCACCGGCTTCCTGCTCAAACTGCTCGATCCGCGCACCCTCGACACGCTCGCCGAGTACAAGCTGCCGCAGCGGTCGTCCACCGTCGAGGCGATCACCCGGCTCGACTTCGCCAGGATCTTCAAGGACACCTCGGGCGGCGCCTACTTCTACCTGGACGACCAGGACCGGGTCGTCCTCGCCGACTCCCGCCAGCACGTCCTGCGCATCGCCCACCGGCAGGGCGCCGACGGGCGGTGGGAATTCGTCGTCGAGGACGACTGGGACCTCACCGGGCACGTCCCGCACGACTGCGTGTCCTGGACCAACCTCTTCCCCAGCGGCACCTGCGACCCGGTGACGTCCGTGATGCCCGACTGGCAGGGCCGGATCTGGTGGGTCACCCGGCTCGGCCGGGTCGGGACGGTCGACCCGGGCACCTCGGCCGTCCGGTCCGTCCGGCTCGACGGCGAGGAGATCCAGAACTCGTTCTCCGTGGACCGGAACGCGGTCTCCATCGTCTCCGACCACGCCCTCTACAGCTTCACGGCCGGCCCGGACGGCACTCCGCGGATCGGGTGGCGTCAGACGTACGACCGAGGCACCGGCACCAAGCCCGGTTCGGTGAACCAGGGGTCGGGCACCACCCCCGACCTGTTCGGCACCGCGGAGCAGTACGTCGCGATCACCGACAACGCGGACGACCGGATGAACGTCCTCGTCTTCCGCCGGGGCGCGGACGTCCCCGCCGACCGTCGCCTCGTCTGCTCGGTCCCGGTCTTCGGCCACGGGCAGTCGACCACCGACAACTCGCTGATCAGCTGGGGCGACAGCCTCGTCGTCGAGAACAACTACGGCTACGAGAACCCCACCTCGCTGCTGCTCGGCCGCAGTGTCGTCGGCGGCGTCACCCGCATCGACGTGCGCCCCGACGGCAGCGGCTGCGACACCGTGTGGGAGAGCGCCGTCCGCTCGCCCTCCACCGTGCCGAAGCTGTCCACGGCCAACGGGCTGCTCTACTTCTACGAGAAGGAGCCCAACGTCCTCGGCGTCGACGCCTGGTATCTGACCGCCGTCGACTTCCGTACCGGTGAACGCCGCTGGCGGACGCTCACCGGCACCGGACCCGCCTACGACAACAACTGGGCGCCCCTCACCATTGGCCCCGACGGCACCGCCTACGCGGGCGTCTTCAACGGCATCGTCGCGGTGCGCGACACCTCCTGACCGCCGGTGCGGTTCCCCGGCCGTCCCGCGGCGGTGCGGTTCCTCAGCCGTCCACCAGACGGGAACGGATGAGGAACCGCACCCCCTCCGGAGCCTCCAGCGAGAACCCGCTGCCGCGGCCCTCCACCACGTCCACGATCAGCCGGGTGTGGGACCACACCTCGTACTGGCTCCGCGACATCCAGAAGGGCACGCTCTCGGACATTCCCTCGACGGCGAGGTCCGCGAGCAGCACGTCGGCGTTCCCGGTGCGGAACTCACCGGCCGGATAGCACATGGGCGCACTGCCGTCGCAGCAGCCGCCCGACTGATGGAACATCAGCGGGCCGTGGTCCGCCCGCAGCCGCCGCAGCAGACCGGCCGCGGCGGGCGTCAGCTCGACGGCGGGAGAATTCGGGTCACGCTCCATGGACCTGCCCCTTCTCGGTTACGGCGACACCGCGACAACCGGACGCGAGTCAACCCGACCGGAGGTTGCGACCGGGTTGCACGCCCTATGCTCGCGGCCATGGAGCAACGGGAAGTCGTGAAGCGCGTGATCGGCATCCTCACAGAGGCGCGCGAAATGCAGCGTCTGCTGGAGGCGGACCTCGAACGGGAAGATCTGGACGCGGGAGCGGGCGCCGTCACCGCCCTGCTGAACGAGACGATGCCCCACATCGCCATCCCCGACGACTTCTCCGTGGAGGAGGTGGTCACCGTCGTCGGGCGCGAGGTCGGCGGTGCGGTCGAACAGCTCGTGAGCGCCTTCACCCTCGCGTTCACGATGCTGGCCCAGGTCCACGACTCCGGGCAGACCGACGTGTCGTCGGCGGACGTCCTCCAGGACCTCGCGCTGCGGGTCGAGGGCGGTGGACCGGACGACGACGAGAATCCCCTGCTGTAGGGGCCTGCGTTCCGCCGCCCGGGTATGCATAGTGGAGGGGGAAAGCGCGTATCTCCCTCGCGGCATGGAGGCAGCTGTGGGAAAGAGCACCGACATAGCCCGCGCCAAGGCGCGGAGGCTCAAAGGCATGATCAAGGAATCGGACGGCATCGCCCTCGAGAACGAGCGGCTGAAGGCCGAGGGCAGGAGGGAACAGGCCGAGGCCCGCCGCGAGGAGGCCCTGGCACGCGCGGCGCGGGCGGCCTCCGACCGCTGAGAACCGCGGATGCCCCTGCCGTCACCTGCGGCCCCGGGTGCCCGTGTCGTCGTGTACGGCACGGGCATCCGCGCGCTTCCCGTCCCGGCCCCGCCCGGCGAAGCACTGCCGACCGGGACGCCGCGCGGGCGGCACGTGGCTCAACTCGGGGCGCGAGCCTTTTCCCGGACCGTCTTGACGACCTCCTCGTCGAGGGCCGCCCTGACCAACGCCGCCGCGAACGCGGCCCGGCCGCCGTCGGGCGCGAGCCGGGCCAGTGCGCCGGGGGAGGTGGGCAGGCCGAGCTTCTCGGCCCCGCGGAGGCCCTTCGCTCCGGCCCGGAACCCGGTCTCCGGCCAGAGGTCCTGTACCTCGCGCACGAAGATGTCGGCCCCGGCCGGCCCGATGCCCCGGACCCGCTGGAGCCCGTCGCACACCGCGTCCGCGCTGCCGTCCGCCTCCGCGCGCAGGCGGCGCAGATCGCCCTTCCAGACGTCGAGGACGAGACGGGCGCCCTCCCCGAGCTGGGTGGAGGTCCGCTCGTCGTAGCGCCGGTAGCCGCCCTCGCCCAACGCGTCCACCCGCTGCTGCCAGGACGCCCCGGCCATTCGGCGCGGGGTGCGCAGGCCGTCCGCGAACAGCGCCCGCGCGGCCGACACGGCGATCGACGCCCGGATCCGGGCACTCAGCAGATGACTCAGCACCAGGAGCCGGTAGAGCGGCTGCGGGGTGTCGCGCAGCCGGATCCCCGCCTCCTGTGCGTAGGTCCGCCCGTATCCGTCGAGCAGCGCGTCGGTGATCCGGCGCGCCGACGCGGACACCTCGCGGCTCATCCGAGCCCGAAGATCCGGGCGAGGAAGAATCCGGCGACCATCAGCGCGCCGATCACGATCAGGGAGGTCCAGACGGCGGGGTGCTCCCACAGCCCTCCGTCCGGGCGTTCCTCGTGGGCCTCCCCGATGGAACCCTCGGCCGGCGGTGTCTCTCCTGGGGGATTCAGTAGAACAGCCATGAGTCCAGGGTCTCTCCGTTCCGGCCCCCGCGCACGCCGTCCCCGGCCCCCCGGCCGACGGCAGGCAGAGGCAAGCCTCACCCTCGACTTCAGGGTGAGGCTTACGGGCGGCTCCAGCGGGACGGAGGTCGCTCCACCAATTCGTCCGGGGCACACCGCCGACGCGGTGGCCGGAGCACACCCGGATTCCGGCGCGGGAGCACAGGCCGTGCGGGATGCGGAGACGACCGGTCGCTGATTCGCTGGGGACGGGGGCACGTCCGGCCCCGATCCCGGACAGGCCCGGAGGTTCCCAGCGTCCAAGGAGTGGTGATGAGCGGTTCGAACGAACCCGCCGACCTGGCTCGGCAGATGCGTGAGAAGGCCCAGCAGCTAGCGGAGGCCGCGAAGCACGCGAGCGACCCGCACGAGCGCGAGCGGCTGGAGAGGAAATCCCGGACGATCCGGGACCGGAGCGAACAGCAGAGCGCCATGGAGGCCGGGGACATCTACCCGGAGAAGTAGCCCGGCCCCGCGCGCGCCCGCCCGTTCCCGGAGGACTCGCCGTACCTCCGGGGCGGGCGGCCGCGCGGCCAGGGCCGCCGCCTCCCGCGCACGGCGACCGCGTGCCCCGGACACGATCAGTGGGCCCACTCCAGGAGCCGGTCCGCGCTCCAGGTCGTCACCACCCGGTCGGCCGGCACCCCGCACTCCTCGGCGCGGGCGCACCCCGACCGCTGCCAGTCGAGCTGCCCCGGGGCGTGCGCATCCGTGTCGATCGCGAACAGCGCACCCGCCGCCACGGCGGCGCGCAGCAGCCGCAGGGGCGGATCCCGCCGCTCCGGACGGCAGTTGATCTCCACCGCCGTCCCCGCCTCGGCACAGGCCGCGAAGACCCGGTCCGCGTCGAACCGCGACTCCGGACGGCCGCGCCCGGACAACAGGCGTCCCGTGCAGTGGCCGAGCACCCGCGCCCGTGGATGGCGCACCGCCGCCTCCAGCCGCCGTGTCATCGGGGCCGGGTCCATCCGCAGCTTGGAGTGGACGGAGACCACCACCACGTCGAGCCGCTCCAGCAGTCCGTCCTCCTGGTCGAGCGAGCCGTCCGGAAGGATGTCGCACTCGATCCCCGTCAGCAGCCGGAACGGCGCCCATTCCTCATTGAGCCGCGCCACCACCGCGAGCTGCTCCCGCAGCCGCTCCGGCGACAGGCCGCGGGCCACCGTCAGCCGGGGCGAGTGGTCGGTGAGGGCCGCCCACGCGTGCCCCAGCTCCGCCGCCGTCCGGCCCATCTCCTCGATCGGACTGCCCCCGTCCGACCAGTCCGAGTGCAGATGGCAGTCGCCCGTCAGCCGGGCGAAGAGATCCTCTCCCCCCTCGACGGGCGGCACGGCGGCTTCTGCCTCCAGCCGTTCCAGATACCCGGGCGTCTCTCCGGCCAGGGCCTCGCGGATCACCTCCGCGGTGCGCGGCCCGATCCCGGCGACCCGCTCCAGGGACTTCGCGGCCACCCGCTCCGCCGCCTCCCCGGCGGCCATCGCCTCCACGGCCGCCGCGGCCGTACGGAAGGCCTTCACCCGGTAGGTCGCGGCCTGGGAGCGTTCCAGCAGGAAGGCGATCCGCCGCAGGGCGGTGACGGGGTCCATCGGCACCTCCACCAGGAGCGCGGTCCGCCGGGCAGTCCGCCCGCCCCACCAGGATGGGCGCTTGGGGCCCCGGCCGCCTCCGCGCCGCCCCGCGGCCTCAGGACGCGGCCTCCCCGGCATCCGGCACGGACACCCAGCGCCCGGTGGCCGTGTCGTAGTCGAACACGGGGCGTCCCCCCGTCCCACTCGTACGGAAGGGCCGTCCGCCGTCGTCGACGCGCACCGTGCCGGACCGGCCCCCGCTGCTCCAGGTCAGCTCCGCGTACCAGTCGCAGTCGCAGCCGACCGCGCGCGCCGTGATCAGGAGGACCTCGGGATCCGTGACGGAGACGCTGTACGGGAAGGAGACCGCGGCGATGGGCTCGCCCGAGTCGTTGCCCGCGACCGGGCGGGCGGTGGGGCGGGGCGCGTCGAGGTCCACGTCGAACATCCTCGGCGTGAGGGACCCCCCGCAGCCGGAGCTCATCCGGTAGACCCGTCCCGGCGCCGGTGAACGGCGCTCGACCACCTGGATCCGCAGGGCTTCGAGCACCACGGCCCGCTCGTCCCGGCCCTGCAACGTGATCCGGACACCGGCCTCGCCCGCGTGCACCGCGCCGAGCGCTCCGGCCCAGGACTCCGCGTCCGCCTCCACCGGGGGCGGCGGGACGGCCGTCGGCACCCGGTCCAGGAGGTAGGAGTGGTCACAGCCGTTCTTCCAGACGTGGGCGTCCGCGCTCCAGGTGAACGGCACACGGCCCGCCTTCGCGCTCGGTGAGCCCCCGGATGCCCGGGGGAGCGCCTTCGAGCGCTGTTCGACGCCGGGCGGCACGGTCGCCGGCCCGGTGCCGCCCGAGGGCGTCGCGCGGTCGGTCCCGCCGGCCGTTGCCCGCGGCGTGCGGGGCGCGGGGGAGCCGGAGACCGAGGGATCCGGGCTGCCCGACGGGGGCCCGCCCGGCCGCTGGGCCACCGACGGGCCCCGGTCCGGAGCCGGGGGCGACGTCCCGCCCAAGGCCGCGACCAGGGCGACGGCGAGCGCCCCGGCGGCGAGCACGCCGAGCCCCGGACCGTACCGGCGTGCCCGACGCGACCGGGACGCCGGCCCCCGGGGAGTCCCGCTCCCGATCGCGGCCACCCGCCCGACGGCGGGGCCCGGCCCCGGGCGAGGGCCCGGGCGGCCCAAGGGCCCGGGCAATGCGGACGGCGGCGTCCCGGACCCGGCACTGCCGGACGGACCGGCCCCGGAGGCGTGCGGCCCCGCCGCCCGCCGCCCGGCGGAGCCGTCCACCGGCCCGACGTCCGTCGCCTCAGCCGCGGCGTCCGCCTCCCCCTCGGCTCCGCCCTCCGCCGCCTGCCGATCCAGACGTTCGCGGTCCGCCAGGATCCACAGCCGGTGCAACGCCTCCCGCTCCCCGGCCGGAGCGCCGCACAGCCGGGCCAGCCGCTCCACGGGGGCGAACTCCGCGGGCACCGTCCGCCCCGTGCAGTACCGGTGCAGCGTCGAGCCGCTGACCCCGATCCGACGGGCCAGCGACGCGTACGTCCGGCCCGACCGCTCCCGCAGCGCGCTCAGCCGCTCCGCCAGCACCACCCGTGCGGACCCCTCGGCCCCACCCGTCACGCTCGACCTCCCCACAGCCGTTCCAGGGCGTTCCAGCCCCCCGAGAACACCCACGTCACCAGGGGTGGGACGGTTCCAGCCCGGCGGGAAGCCGTGTCGCGCTTGTCCGCCTCCGGTGCGGCGGCCCAGTCTTGGGCTCGTTCCCGTACCGCCGCCGCAGGGCCCTCAGCGGGCTCCGTACACCTCGGCGCGGCGCCGTACGGCCAACCTGACCGCACCATCCGAAACGGGGAAACCTCATCATGCGCACCCTTCGCACCGCAGTCCTGACCGCGGCCGCCGCCGCCCTGGCCGTCACCGCACTGGCCCCCGTGCCCGCCGCGGCGGCGCCGGCCCCCGCTCCCGTCCAGCCGAAGTTCCTGAGCGCGGGCCAGCTGCCCGCATCCGCCACACCCTGGACCGCCGGTCCCGTACGCCAGGGGACGCCCGCGGAAGGGTCGGTGTGCACCGCGGGCATCGCCCCGGCGTCCGGCACCCGCCACCGGGACTTCCGCACCGAACTGGACACCGGCGCCCGCCAGACCATCACGCTCGCCCCCACCACCGCCCGGGCCAAGGCGCTCGCCGCCGAACTGCGCAGCGCCCTGGAGACCTGCCTCGACCGGCTGAAGGAGCAGAACCCGGGCCTGGAGGGGGAGGCGTTCTACCAGGGCCGTGTCGACATCGAGGAGGGCGCGCACGTCTACAGCATCGACACGTCGTACCCGGAGGTCGGCTCCACCGACATCGGGCTGTACTCCGTGGGCCGCGACGGCAGGGCCGTGACCGTCGTCGAGTGGGGACAGCTGGGCGAACTCGACGGCGCACCCCTGGAGGGCTTCACGAACACGACGCGCACCGCCGTCGCCAAGCTGTACTGAGACCTCCTCCGGCGACCGACCGTCGGGGGGCGGCCGGTCGCCGGAGGTGCGGGGTACCCCGCACCGGGAGCATGCTGGCTGTGTGACCCGGCACGAAACGCCCCGGCATCCCCCGCCCGCCGGAAACGGGGCCGCGGCCGGGGGAGACGAGGGTGGCCGCGTGCCCGACGAACTGTCCCTCGTACTCGCGCAGGGCCTCGTCAGCGCCGTCGAGTCGAGCGACGGCTTCGCGGGGGGCGTCTACCTCCGCAGCCGGACGCCCGGGCTCCTGCGCCTCGCGGTGCTCGCCGGACTGCCGGGCCCGCTGTTCCGGCCCTGGTGGCGGATGCAGGTGAACCGGCCCTTCCCGGTGTCCGAGGCCTACCGCTCGGGGCGGCCCGTGCTGCTCTCCGACGCGGAGGAGGCGATGCGCCGGTTCCCGCAGCTGATGGCCGGACTGCCGTTCCCGTTCGGTTCGCTGTGGGTGCCGATCACCGGGCCCCGGGGAAGCATGGGCGTGCTGGCGATCCTGCGGGCCTCCACGCCGGGGCGGCCCGTCGCCCCCGCCGACGGCGACCGCCTGCACCGCCTGGGGCACCGGCTCGGTGACGCGCTCACCGATCTGGACCAACGGGGCGTCGACTGCGTGTGGGAGACCGAGCCGGTCCCCGTGCAACTGCCCGCCGCCGCCACGCCGCCGGTCCGGGTCGGCCGCTTCGACTGGGACCTGCACTCCGGGAAGGTCACCGCCGACGACGAACTCTGCGCGATCCTCGGCTTCGAACCCGCCGCCTTCCCGGGCACCGTCGACGCGCTCGCCGCACGGCTGGTCCCGGAGGACGTGTACGGGCTGTGGGCGCTGGCCCGTCAGACGGTGGAGTCGGCCGAACCGGTCGTGCGGCGGATGCGGCTGCGCGGCCCCGACGGCCGGTCGCACCTGCTGGAGCTGTCCGGCCGCTGGACGCACCCGGACGGCGACGCGTCCGCCAGCCGTCTGAGCGGCTTCCTGGTCGACCTCGGCGCGGGACCCGTCGTGCCGGAGGCCGCCGACCGGCTGCCGCGCGGCATCCTCTCCCTCGACCGGCTGGGCCGCATCACCTACGCGAACGGTCTCGCCGAGGAGCTGCTCGGCCACTCCAGGGAGGAGCTCGTGGGCCACGTGGTGTGGCAGGCCCTGCCGTGGTTCGGGCACGAGGCCTACGAGGACCACTACCGGGCCGCCCTGATGGCCGACGAGCCCGTCCACTTCCTCGCCCGCCGCCCGCCCTCGCTCTGGCTGTCGGTGTCCCTGTACCCGGGCCACGACGGAGTGAGCGTCGTCCTCCAGAGCACCGACCGCCCGGACTACACGCCGGGCTCGGTCACCGCGCCCGGCCTGGGCATCGGCTCGACCGCCGACCGCTCATCGGCCCTGTACCGGCCGGTGGCCCTCGCCATCGCCCTGACCGAGGCGGTCACCGCACGCCAGGTCTCCGAGGTGGTCACGGAGGAGCTGCTGCCCGCGTTCGGCGGCCGTCAGCTCGCCATCTACCTGCTGGACGAGGGCCATCTCCACCTGGCCTGGGAGACGGGGTTCCCGAAGGGCTTCCTCGACCGGTTCGAAGGGGTCGAGCTGGACGTCAGCATTCCCGGGGTGGAGACCCTGACCACGGGCCGCCCGATGTTCTTCGAGTCGATGCAGCGCCTGGCCGAGGCCTATCCGGGCATCCCGATCGACACGGACGTCGGGGCGCGCGCGTTCCTGCCCCTGATCGCCTCGGGGCGGCCCGTCGGCTCCTGCATCCTCGGGTTCGACCGCCCCCGCGGCTTCAGCCCGGAGGAACGTACGGTGCTGACGGCGCTCGCCGGACTCATCGCCCAGGCCCTCAAGCGCGCCCAGCGCTACGACAGCGAGTCGGCCCTCGCCCGCGGACTCCAGAACGCGCTGCTGCCGCACCGGCTGCCCGAGGTGGACGGGGTGGACACCCTGGGGCGCTACCTCTCCGGCACCCAGGGCATGGACGTGGGCGGCGACTGGTACGACGTCATCGAGACCGGGAGCGAACTCGCCCTCGTCATCGGCGACGTCCAGGGCCACGGTGTCGCCGCCGCCGCGACCATGGGCCAGCTGCGCAGTGCGGTGCGGGCGTTCGCGCTCAACAACTACGACCCCCAGGAGGTGATCAGCGGCACCAACCGGCTGCTCATCGACCTCGACCCGGGGCAGTTCGCGAGCTGCTGCTACATCGCCCTGGACCCGTTGACCGGAGTGGCCCGCGCTGTACGGGCGGGTCACCCGCAGCCCGTGCTGCGGAGGCCCGACGGCCGGACGGAAGTGCTGGACCTGCCCGGCGGCATCGTGCTCGGGATCGATGAGCAGGCGTCCTACCCGGTCACCGAGATGCGGCTCGAACCCGGGGCGATGCTGGCCCTGTTCACGGACGGGCTGATCGAGCGCCCGGGGACGGACATCGACGAGGGGATCGAGAGGCTGCGGGCCACCGTCGAACACATCGGCGCCGTCCCCCTGGCGGAGACGGCCGACCAGGTCATCGGAGAGGCCAGGGCGGCCACCGACCGCCCCGACGACATCGCGCTCCTGCTCGCCTCCCGGTGGGCCGGGACCCGGGCGGTCCGGCGGCTGCGGAAGGACCGGGCGCCCGGGCCCGACCTGTGGCGGACGTTCAGGAGGCCGGATCCGGGGCGCGCGGCGGGCGCGCCGGATCCGGCCTCCTAGGGGTACGTCCGCCCGATCAGGCGCCGGAGGCGTCCAGCATGCCCTCGCGCTCCACGACCTTGATCCGCTCACGGCCCTGGGCCGCGCCCAGCGCCTGCTCGTGGGCGTCCAGCCGGTGCCAGCCCTCCCAGGTCGTGTAGCGGACGCCGCGGTCCTCCAGGAAGGCCTCGACGGCCTCCGGAGCGGGCGTGGCCGGCTCGGGCAGCCGACCGGCGGCCCGGTCCTCCAGGACGCAGGCGACCGTCTCGTTGGCGTCACCCTTGGTGTGACCGATCAGACCGATCGGCCCGCGCTTGATCCAGCCCGTGACGTAGACCGAGGCCATGTGCTCGTCGCCCGCGATCACGCGTCCCGCCTCGTGCGGCACGGTGCCGGAAGCCACGTCGAAGGGGAGCTTGGGCAGCTCCTCCGAGTAGTAGCCGACGGCGCGGTAGACGCTCTGCATGTCCCAGTCCGTGAACTGCCCGGTGCCCCGGACGTTGCCCGTGCCGTCCAGCTCGGTCCGCTCGGTGCGCAGTCCCACGACCCTGCCGTCCTCGCCGAGGATCTCGACCGGGGACTCGAAGAAGTGCAGGAACAGCTTGTGCGGGCGGTCGCCGACGTCGCGGATCGCCCAGTTCTCCAGGGTCTGCGCGACCATGTTGGCCTGCTTGTTCTCCCGGCGGGTCGCGATGGAGCCCTCGTCGTACTCGATGTCCTCGGGGTTGACGATGACCTCGATGTTGGGGGAGTGGTCCAGCTCCCGCAGCTCCATCGGGCTGAACTTGGCCTGTGCCGGGCCGCGCCGCCCGAACACGTGCACCTCCAGCGCCTTGTTCTCCTTGAGGCCCTGGTACACGTTGTCCGGGATCTCGGTGGGCAGCAGTTCGTCCGCCGTCTTGGCCAGCACGCGGGCCACGTCCAGGGCCACGTTTCCGACGCCGAGCACGGCGACCTTCTCCGCGGTGAGCGGCCAGGTGCGCGGTACCTCGGGGTGCCCGTCGTACCAGGAGACGAACTCGGCCGCGCCGTAGGAGCCGTCCAGCTGGATGCCGGGGACGTCGAGCGCCCGGTCGGCCTCGGCGCCGGTGGAGAAGATCACCGCGTCGTAGAACGACCGCAGATCGTCCAGGCCGATGTCGTGCGGGTAGCTGACATTTCCGAAGAGCCGGATCTGGGGCTTGTCCAGCACCTGGTGCAGGGCCTTGACGATGCCCTTGATCCGCGGGTGGTCCGGTGCCACGCCGTAGCGGATGAGACCGAAGGGCGCGGGCATGCGCTCGAAGAGGTCGATGGAGACCCCCGGGTCCTGGCAGACCTCGGATTTGAGCAGCGCGTCCGCAGCGTAGATACCGGCGGGGCCGGCTCCGACAATGGCGACGCGGACGGGGCGTGTCATGGCGTGGTGATCCTTCGGGGCGGGCGAACGCGGGCAGGTACAGCGTACGTCGGAGGTAAGGGTTGGCTTACTAATCTCCACCGCACACCGTAAGCGATCGTCCCGCGGGCCCCTCGACCGGCCCCGCCTAGAGTGTCCGATTGGTCCGCTTATCTGTGTCGGTATGGGCGATTTGTTTCTTTTAGGAATCCTGCTCCATAAAGGGCTTATTGGGGCTGCTGGGGTATTTGCATGACCTCGTTTTCGCCATGATCGTGAGGGAGTGGTGAGCGTCACGTCCGCGCGGGCGGACGGCTGAGCGGAAGCATCGGTTCCCTTCCGCGCGAGGAAAGTTGACGCCGTGACGGATGGAGCCGATCCGGAAATTCCGCCTTTCGATCTTGGGTGGAAAGGGGAATCCGGAATGCGGGGCTTGTTCTGTTCGGCATTTCTCGCCTACGGTCACCGTCAATCCGGATGGAACGCCGAATCCTGCCGCCGTCCGGGAATCCGAAACCCACTCACGTACGGCAGGAGCGGGGGACCCAGGTAAGTCGCCGAACCGTAACCGGAACGGCTTGGGGTGAAGTCGCACGAGTGTGCGGCCAGACATCTCCCGTCTGAACCCGACAGCTCACCTCGCAGGCGCCGGAGAGGAAATCCCCCATGCCCGCACAGGGTAAGCACCGTCGTTCCCCGTCCACCTCGCTGCGTCGCGGCCTGGCCGCCGTGACCGCCGGCGGAGCCGTCCTCGCCCTCCCGGTGATCGGCGCCACCAGTGCCTTCGCGGCACCCGCGCCCACCGCCGCGCCGCAGCAGTCCGTGGCGCCCGCCGCGGTGGCCCCGGCGAATTCCGTGGCGAAGGCCGCGCCCGCCCAGCATTCCGTCGCGGCCGGTGAGACGCTTTCCAAGATCGCCCGCGAATATTCCGTCAGCGGCGGCTGGGAGAAGCTCTACGAAGGCAACCGGAAGATCATCGGAGCGAATCCCGATCTCATTCACCCCGGTATCAAGCTGACTCTCGGAACCGTGGCCGATGCCTCTTCGGGTGGTACGGCGGACAAGGCCGCCAAGGCTTCTCCGTCCGCCGCGCGCGGCGCCGAGGCCGACCGCGCCGACCGCTCGGAGCGCATCGACGCCGCCCCCGTGGCGAAGACCGCTCCGGCCGCCGAGAAGGCCGTCACGTACACGAACGACCTCGACGGCTGGATCAAGGAGTCCCTGGCGATCATGGCCGAGCAGGGCATCCCCGGAACCTACGAGGGCATCCACCGCAACATCATGCGCGAGTCCTCGGGCAACCCGGCCGCGATCAACAACTGGGACTCCAACGCGGTCAAGGGCACCCCGTCCAAGGGTCTGCTGCAGGTCATCGACCCGACCTTCCAGGCCTACCACGTGCCCGGCACCTCGACCGACAGCTACGACCCGGTCGCCAACATCACCGCCGCGTGCAACTACGCCGCGGACCGGTACGGCTCGATCGACAACGTCTTCGGCGCCTACTGATCCGCCGCGACCGCGCCCGAGGGGCCCCGGACCTCATGGTCCGGGGCCCCTCGGGCGTACGGGGCTGCTCGGGTCCGCCGGGAAGTTACCCCCAAGTTTCTAGTGACTTACCAGGCGATCGACAGTAGAACCTGTTTCACTCTGTCGAGAGTGAGGAGTGTCACATGGGCGACACTACCGTGCACAAGGGCGGGACTCAGGGTGTCTCGCGTAGAAGGTTCATCACAGGAACAGGTTCTCTTCTGGGTGGAGCGGCGATCGCCGGGCACACCGCACCGGCCTGGGCGACCGTCCGGGCTGCGGCAGCGCCGATCGGCTCCGGGGCCCGGGTGCCGGCCTTGGTCATCGGCACCGGATACGGCGGCTCGGTGGCCGCCCTCCGGCTCGCCCAGGCCGGTACGGACGTCCACATGGTCGAGATGGGGATGGCCTGGGACACGCCGGGCGCGGACGGCAAGATCTTCGCCAACACCACCAGGCCGGACGACCGCTCCTTCTGGCTGCGGACCCGTACCAAGCAGCCGCTGAGCAACTTCCTCGGCTTCCCCATCGACCGATCCGTCAACCGCTACACCGGCATCCTGGACGCCGAGGAGTTCGCCGGGATCACCGTCTACCAGGGCCGGGGCGTCGGCGGCGGGTCCCTGGTCAACGGCGGCATGGCCGTCACCCCCCGCCGGGAGAACTTCGGAGCCATCCTCCCGACGGTGAACGCGCAGGAGATGTACAGCACCTACTACCCCCGCGCCAACAGCGGACTGGGCGTCACCACCATCGATCCCGCCTGGTTCGACTCCGTCGACTGCTACCAGTACGCCCGGGTCGGCCGAAAACACGCCCAGCGCTCCGGCTTCCCCTTCCTCTTCGTCCCCGCCGTCTACGACTGGGACTACATGAAGCAGGAGGCGGCCGGAACCGTCCCCAGGTCGGCGCTGGACGCCGAGATCCTCTACGGCAACAACTACGGCAAGAAGTCGCTCCAGAAGACCTACATCGACCGGATCAGGGCGACCGGCCGGGTCACCATCTCCCCGCTCCACAAGGTCACCAGGGTCACCCCGGCCCCGGGCGGCGGCTACACGGTGCTCATCGACCAGCTGAACACCGCCGGCCAGACCACCGCCACCAAGACCGTCACGGCGGACAAGGTGTTCTTCGCCGCGGGCAGCGTCGGCACCAGCAAGCTGCTCGTCGGCCTCAAGGCCACCGGTGCGCTGCCCCTCCTCAACGACGAGATCGGCAAGGGCTGGGGCGACAACGGCAACGTCATGTGCGGCCGGGCCAACCACCTCTGGGACCCGACGGGGAAGGTGCAGTCCTCCATCCCCACCGGCGGGATCGACAACTGGGACGCGGGCGGCGCGTTCGCCGAGGTCGCCCCGCTGCCCACCGGGATCGAGACGTGGGCCTCGTTCTACCTGTCGATTACCAAGAACCCCCACCGCGCCCGGTTCACCTGGAACGCGGCGGCGGGGAAGGCCGAACTGGACTGGCAGACGGCGTGGAAGCAGCCGTCCATCGATGCGGCGAAGACCATCTTCGACAAGATCAACCAGAAGGAGGGCACGATCTACCGCACGGACCTCTTCGGGGTCCACAAGATCTGGGGCGACCACCTCACCTACCACCCGCTCGGCGGCGCGGTCCTGGACAAGGCCACCGACAACTATGGCCGACTGCACGGGTACACGGGTCTGTACGTCATCGACGGCGCGCTGATCCCGGGCAACACCAGCGTCAACCCGTTCGTCACCATCACCGCGCTCGCCGAGCGCAACATCGAACGGATCATCGCGACCGACCTCTGAGGGCTGTCCCGCGGGCGCCCCACGGAGAGCCCGGGGCCGGGAGTGCCAACCCGGCGGCCCCGGACTCCGTCAGTGACCGGGCAGAACGCACACCGCGTCGATCCCCAGCACATGGTTGAGCCGCCCGAACGCCAGCCACGAGCCGATGCTCATCGTCAGCTCCACGATCTCCGCCTGGCTGTAGTGCGCGGTCATCCGCTGCCAGAAGGCGTCGTCCAGACCGTGGTGGTCGAGCGTGTACCGCTCGGCGTACTCCGCCGCCAGCCGGGTCCGCTCGTCGAAGGCGTCGGTCGTACGCCACTCGGTCACCGCCCCGGCGAACTCCTCCTCGACCTTCGCCCCGTCCCGCTCGGTCCGCCAGTCCAGGCAGAACAGGCACCCGTTGATCTGCGCGACCCGCAGCCTGGCCGCCTCGAACTCCCGCAGCCCCAGCGTCGTGTGCTCGTACACGGACATCGAGAAGGTGGCGGCGGCCATGCCGATGCCGGGGACCATCTCCCCCCACACGTAACCGATGGGCTCCTGACCCTCGGGAATGTCGATGATCATGCAGGTCTCCTTCCCAGCCTGCCGACCGCAGGCCGCAGGGGAACGTCGAGTGCGTCGTACAGGCCCGGTTCCGCGTCCACCAGCCAGTCGATGGCGGAGACGAGCCGCCCGACCGCCGTGGCGTTCCCGCCCGCCGACCGGTTCTTGTCCTCGTCGGAAGCCTCCACCGTCACCTCGATACGGGGACGGCCCTCGATCACCACCCGGTGCGCGCCCACACCGTCGGGCGGGGACGGCCAGTCCGGGGCGCACGAGGGGTGGATCCGGGTGATGTGCTCGATGACGATGCGCGGCACGCCGCCCACGATGCCCTGTACCTCGAAGCGCACGGCCCCCTGCGTGCCCGCCGCGAACTCGCCCATCGTGCGGGTGCCCACCGTGGACTCCAGCGCCCGACGGTCCATGGTCTCGCGGATCTCGTCCACCTCGACGTCCAGCGCCCGCGCCATCAGGCGTATCTGACCGCCCCAGACCATCGTCGGAACGCTCGGTGCCAGCATCAGCGGCTCGTACTCCATCGGGTGCCCCATACCGATCAGATGGCGCACCGACTCCTCCTGCTCGTACGTGGAGTAGTCGAAGATCTCCTGGCAGCGGATCACGTCCACCTCGGTGCCGAGACCGCTGACCAGCAGGGGCAGCACGTCGTTGCCCCAGCCCGGGTCGACGCCGGAGACGAACAGCGAGCCGCCGCCCTCGGCGACGGCGGCCAGGACCGGGTCCCGGAGCTCCGCCGGGGCGTTGCGCTGGTCGTAGAGCGGATAGAGGGAGGGCGTGACGACCACCGCGCCGGACCGGATCGCCCGGCCGATGTCGGCCAGCGCGTCATCGGGACGTATGTCGCCGGACGCCGCGTAGACCACCGCCCGGGGGCGGGCCGCCAGAGCGGCCGCGACGTCGTCGGTGGCCGCGACCCCGAGCATGCGCCCGACCCCGCCGAGCTCGCCCGCGTCGCGGCCGACCTTGGCGGGATCGTGCACGAGGACGGCGGCGAGTGTCAGTGCCGGATGGGCCTCGACGGCGCGGATCGCCGCGCGGCCGACGTTGCCGGTACCCCAGACAACCGTGGGAATCATGCGCGGAGGGTAGCCCCGGGACCTCGTACTTCCCAGAGCCGTGCGGGACCCAATTCGCCGGGGGACAACGGGTGTTCCCGGGCCGGCGACGATCCGCCGGCCCGGGGCGTGCCGGCCGCTACCGCTTGGCGCGTGCGCCGTTCGGGGTGCCGGCGACCGTGAACTGCGAACCGGGCTCGATGAGTACGTGACCGTCGCGCGAGTTCGTGATCGTCACGTTGGTGAGCGTCGCGTTGCCGCGCGCGCCGCCCATCGCGAGGATGCCGGACCCGTTGTTGGACTTGTCGATCCGGACGTTCTCGATCTTGACGTCCTGCATCACGCCGCCACCCGTCTTGAACTGGATGCCGTCATAGGTGGAGTCGATGATGTCCGTGTCGCGGATCGTGACTCCGGGGATCGGCAGGTTCTGCGGGAAGAGGGTGATCGCACCGAACTCCTGGTCCTCGTTCCAGAACGCTCCGCCGGTGCGGTACAGGCCGTTGTTGGCGATCAGCGTCTGCCCGGAGAAGGGCAGCGGGTCGTGGTCGGTCGCCAGCATGATGGCCGGGTAGTTCATCGTGTCGGAGATCAGGTTGTTCTCGATCTTGTTGCCGTAGCCTCCGTAGATCGCGATGCCGTTGGCACGCCACGGGAGCTGGATGGTGTTGTTGCGGAAGCTGTTGTCGTGGCCGATGTCGACGGACTGGTTCTTGACGTACTTGCTGGACCAGACGGCCAGGGCGTCATCGCCGGTGTTGCGGAACGACGAGTTGTAGACCGTGGAGTTGCGGGTGCCGTTGGCGAAGTTGATGCCGTCGGCGTACGTGTTGCGGATCCGCATCCCGGTGAACTCGACGCCGTCGCCCGGGTTCCACAGCTCCTGGATGTTGTCGAAGTCGCGGCCGGCCCAGACACCCACGTTGGCGTGCTCGATCCAGACGTTGCTGATCTTCGTGTCCTTGCCGAACCGGCCGTTCAGCGCGACGCCGCCCTCGTGGTTGCCGTCGCCGCCGCGAATGGTGCCGGAACCGAAGATCGCGATGTCGGAGATTTGCGTGTTCTCGTCGATATCGAAACCGAAGTTGCCCTCGTGCGGGTGGTTGATGCCGCCCGCCTCGTGCGGCGGGGTGAGGGTGTAGAGCTGGGAGTGCCACATGCCCGCGCCCCGGATGGTCACATCACGGATGCCGACCTGGTTCCACTGGCCCCGGTCGAGCGGGTCGTCGGTGAGGATCTTCTGCTCCTGGCGCCACTGGCCTGCCGGGATCCACACACAGTCGATCTGGCCGGTCTGGTTCGCCGTGACCGCCCGCTGGATCGCGGCCGTGTCGTCGATCCCGTCGTTCGCCACCGCGCCGTACGTCGTGATGGACACACAGCCCGAGGGCTGGGACGAGGGCGCCGCCACCTGCTCCAGGTCGATCAGGTCGATGATGTAGAAGGAGGCGTTGTCGCTCGCGTCGCGCTGGAGCCGGAACTTCGTGCCCGCCGGATAGGTCCGCGTGAGCAGGGCGTGCGACTCGTCGAACAGGCGCCGCGCGTCCCCGCCGGGGGTGTTGGTGAGTCCTTCGGGGCTGTCGGTGTTCCCGTACAGCCAGCTGTGCTTGGAGGAGAGGTCGAGCTTGCGGACGAACTGGCCGTCGGCGTACAGGCTGATGGTCGCCTCACGGCCGCCACCGCCCGGCGCGTCGGGGATGGAGTTGCGCACGACGACCGAGTTCGACGGGGCGGTCGAGGTGAACTCCACGTACTCGCCGGTCGCGTTGAGCCGGACCGACTCGCGGCCGGAGGACTCGGTGGCGAAGTTGGTGTGCCCGAAGGTGCGCTCGGCGTCCGACTTCAGCAGCGTGCCCCGGTAGGCGGCGTTCTCCGCCTCCAGCTCGGTGTACGGAACGGCCGCGCCGCGTCCGACCACGATGGAGCGGGCGAAGGTGTTGTTGGTCTCGTTGGTCTCGGCGACCTGGTTCGTCGCGTCCGCGGTGGCGGTCAGCGTCGCGCCGCCGCTCGCCGCCGTCCAGCTGCCGCTGACCGCGACGTTCGCGGTGGCGCCCGCCGCGATGGCCGGTGTGGTGCCGTTGAGCGTCGTGGAACCGACGGTCAGGCGGGTGACCGTGCCCGCGCTCACCGCGCTGGTGCCGCGGTTGTGGACCGCCACCGTGAAGGTGACCGCCGCCCCGACGGCCGGGTTGGCCGGGCTGGAGGAGATGGAGCGGACCTCCAGGTCGGGGCCGGGGCTCTGCCCGACCACCAGCGGGGAGGCGGTGGTGCGGCTGTTGTTGGTGTTGTCGGACTCGACGACCGTGTCCGTCGGGTCCACCAGCGCCGAGACGGTGTACGAGCCCTGCGGCCGCTTGCCGACCCCGACCGAGACGGGGGCGGAGGCGCCCGCGACGAGCGGGCCGACCGGCGCGCTGCCGACGACCACGCCGCCCAGGCTCACGTTGACGGTGGTCGCGGGGGAGGCGGCCGAACCGGCGTTGCGGACGGTCCCCCGGACGGTGATCTCGTCCGTCTCGGAGGGGGATGTGGGGCTCCAGGACAGGGCGCTCACGGTCAGGTCCGGGTTGGGGGCGGCGGTCCCCAGGACCTGGACCTCGGCGATCTGCCCGCCGGGCGCCCCGGTGTTGGCGAAGAACTTGAGCTGGAGGTCGGCGACCCGGCCGTCCACCGGGATCGTCACCGTGTTCTGGTTGCCCGAAGGGCTGAACGCGTAGCCGGCCCGGGCCCGGAGCGAGGTGAACGCGGTGCCGTTCTGGCTCCGGCCGAGCACCTGGATGTCCTGGGTCCGGCCGCCCCAGATCGGGTCGGGGTTGAGCTTGATCACCACGGACTCCAGGTCCGCGTCGGCGCCGAGCTTCACCGTGAGGTCGGCCGGCAGTCCGTTCGACTCCCAGTAGCTGTCGACCTTGCCGTCGTTGGCGTTGGCGGCCGGGTAGCCGCCGTGCGACCCGCTGGCGGCCACGGGCTTGCCCCGGGCCAGATCGGTGGCCTCAGCCGCGCTCGCGGCGACGGGCAGCAGTCCGACCGAGACCAGTCCGGCTATCAGCAGCCCGGTGATCGACTGTCCGGTGCGTCGTTTCCATCTCATGATGTCCTCTACTTCCACAATATTTGAGCCAGCAAGTCAATCTTTTGCGGTGAGAGGTTCATAGATTTCTGCGCTGTTTCTGATTTGTCAACGGTCCTCGCATGGTCATGTCATTCCGGTGCCTTCACTGACCGTGCGTCAGATCAACTGGCGGGAGGGCTCGTTCAGGCTCCGCCGACACCCCGGGCCAGCAGCAGCGCCAGATCCACCGCGGCCACGGCCACCGCTCCGGCCAGGGCGGCCTTGCGCCGGCGGCGGCCGAGGGCCGGTCCCGCGAGCGACGCCGCACCGGCCAGGACGAGGGCAGCGGCGCCCGCCGCACCCACCGGTCCCGGCGGCCCGAACGCCAGCACCGCCGTGGCACCGAGCAGCGGAACCGGCAGCAGCAGCCGGGTGCCCCGGTCGCCCAGCCGGTGCGGGAGGCCCCGGATCCCGGCCGCCCGGTCCGCCGCGATGTCCGGGAGCGTGTCGGCCAGATGTGCCGCGAACCCGAGCAGCGCCCCGGCCGTCACCGTCCACCACCGGGGCCACGGTCCGCCGGGCACGGAGAGGGCGACGGTGGCGGGCAGGGCGCCGAATCCGGCCACGTACGGGAGCCAGGACAGAGCGGTCGCCTTGAGCCGCAGGTTGTAGAGCCAGGCCGCGGCGACCGCGGCCAGGTGCACCGTGCCCGCGAGGACCCCGCAGGCCAGCGAGAGCGGTACGCACAGGGCGAACGCGACCCCCGCCGCCACCCACACCGCACGCGCTCCGACCGTGCCGTCGGCCGCCGGCTTCCCCCGGCGGCCGGCGTCGGCGTCACGCCGCGCGTCGTACGCGTCGTTGCACCAGCCCACCGAGAGCTGGCCGGTCAGCACCGCCGCCGTGACCAGCGCGGAGCGAGGGCCGCCGAGTCCGGAGCCGAGAGCGAGGGCGCACGCGAGGGCGGTCACCGCGAGCGCCGGTCCCGGGTGGCACGCGAGCGCGAGCCCCACGACGCGGCTTCCCCGCCCCGCGCGGGCCTCTCCCGCGCCGGCCGTCCCCGCACCGGCCGGGCTCACCCTGTCCACGGCGTCCATCGGGCGATCGTAGGGGCCTGGCGCCCCGTCAATGCGGAGACCGGGCGGGTCTTTTGCGCCGTTCCCCCGCCACGTGCGGGCAGGATGGGGCCATGACGCCACCGAAGCAGGAGGCAGAATGACCCGCATCGCCGCGGTCCACGGGGCTCTGCCGCCCCACCGCCACACCCAGCGCGAGGTCACCGACCTGGTGGCCCGCACCTGCCTGCCGCCCGGAGCCGACCGCCGTGTCCTGGACCGGCTCCACGAGAACGCCCGGGTCCGCGCCCGGCACACCGTGCTGCCCCTGGACGGCTACCGCGCACTCGACGGCTTCGGCGCGACCAACGACGTGTTCATCCGCTCCGCCGTGGACCTCGGCGCCCGGGCCGTACGCGGCGCGCTGCGATCGGCGGGGCTGCGGCCCACCGATGTGGACCTGCTGATGTTCACCTCGGTCACCGGCATCGCCGCCCCCTCCGTCGACGCCCGGCTCGTGACCCGCCTCGGCATGCGCTCGGACGTCAAGCGGCTGCCCGTCTTCGGGCTGGGCTGCGTCGCCGGAGCGGCCGGGACGGCCCGGCTGCACGACTACCTCCTCGGCCGCCCCGACGACGTGGCCGTGCTCCTGTCGGTCGAGCTCTGCTCCCTCACCTTCCAGCGCCACGACGCCTCGCCCGCCAATCTCGTGGCGACCGCGCTGTTCGGCGACGGAGCGGCCGCCCTGGTCGCCCTCGGCGGGCGGCGGGCCGTCTCCGGCCCCGAGATCGTGGCCACCCGCAGCCGGATGTACCCGGACACCGAGCACGTCATGGGGTGGGACGTCGGCTCCACCGGGTTCCGCGTCGTCCTCGAT
The DNA here is from genome assembly GCF_900460065.1 of Streptomyces griseus. Taxonomy (GTDB): domain Bacteria; phylum Actinomycetota; class Actinomycetes; order Streptomycetales; family Streptomycetaceae; genus Streptomyces; species Streptomyces griseus. Next base: position 616,042 of record NZ_UAVD01000029.1, read on the forward strand.
CCGGCCGTGCCCGACGTCGTGCGCCAGTACCTCGCCGACGACGTACGGGAGTTCCTCGACGAGCACGGACTCAAGCCGAAGGACGTCGCCCACTGGGTGTGCCACCCGGGCGGCCCCAAGGTCCTGGAGGCCGTCACCGAGGTCCTCGATCTGCCCGACGGCGCGCTCGACGTCACCTGGCGCTCGCTTGCCGACGTCGGCAACCTGTCCTCGTCCTCGGTCCTGCACGTCCTGCGGGACACCATCGAGCAGCGCCGCCCCGAGCCCGGCACCCCCGGACTGCTGCTGGCCATGGGCCCGGGATTCTGCTGCGAACTGGTGCTGCTGCGCTGGTAGGAAGGAGAGACCCATGACCTCGACCTGGTACACCCTCCTGGTGCTGGCCGTCGCGGCCGAGCGCCTCGCCGAACTCGTCGTGGCCCGCCGCAACACCCGCTGGAGCCTCGCCCGGGGCGGCGTCGAATCGGGCCGCGGGCACTATCCGGCGATGGTCGCGCTCCACACCGGGCTCCTGCTCGGCTGCCTGGCGGAGGTCCGGTTCGCCGAACGGCCCTTCCCGGCCGTGCTCGGCTGGACGATGGCCGGCGTCGTCGTCGCCTCGCAGGCGCTGCGCTGGTGGTGCATCCGCACGCTCGGCCCCCGCTGGAACACCCGGGTCATCGTCGTCCCCGGCCTGCCCCGGGTCACCGGCGGCCCCTACCGGTGGCTGAGCCACCCCAACTACGTCGCCGTCGCCGCCGAAGGCATCGCGCTGCCCCTGGTCCACGGGGCCTGGGTGACCGCCCTCGTCTTCACCGCCCTCAACGCCGCGCTCATGGTGGTGCGGATCCGCTGCGAGGACGGGGCGCTCGCCCGCCTCCCGGCCGCGGACGCGCCCGCGTGATCGACGTCCTGGTCGTCGGCGGCGGACCGGCCGGACTGGCCGCCGCGATCCGCGCCGCCGCGACAGGCCTGGAAGCGGTGGTGGTCGAGCCGCGCACCAGCCCCGTGGACAAGGCCTGCGGCGAGGGCATCATGCCCGGCGGTGTCGCGGCCCTGCGTGACCTCGGCGTGCGGGTGAGGGGCCGTGAACTGCGCGGCATCCGCTACACCGACGGCCGGCGCAGCGCGGAGGCGGCCTTCCGGGGCGACCCCGGCGCGGGCGTCCGCCGCACCGAACTCCACACCGCCCTGCACGAGCGGGCCGCCGCCCTCGGCGTCCGCGTCGTCGCCGCGAAGGCGGGGGAGGTCCGGCAGGACGAGCACACCGTCACCGCCGCCGGACTCACCGCGCGCTGGCTCGTCGCCGCCGACGGGCTGCACTCGCCGCTGCGCCGCTCCCTGGGCCTCGACCGGCCCGTCGCCGGACCCGGGCGCTACGGCCTGCGCCGCCACTACCCGCTCGCCCCCTGGACGGACCACGTCGAGGTGCACTGGTCCCGGCACGGCGAGGCGTACGTGACCCCGGTCGGCGAGCACCTGGTGGGGGTGGCCGTCCTGAGCCGGGACCGCCACCCCTACGACCGGCATCTGGCCGCCTTCCCCGCCCTCGCGGCCCGGCTCGCGGACAGCGCGGGCGCCACCCCCGTGCGCGGGGCCGGGCCGCTGCGGCAGCGCGCGCGGGGCCTGAGGGCCGGGCGCGTCCTCCTGGCCGGCGACGCCGCGGGCTACGTGGACGCCCTGACCGGGGAGGGCATCGCCCTCGCCGTCGCCACCGCGACGGCCGCCGTCGACTGCCTGAGGGCCGGGCGGCCCGAGGACTACCCCCGGCGGTGGACCCGGGCCACCCGGCGCCACCGGCTGCTCACCGCCGCCCTGCTGGGCGCCGCGGGCCACCCGTCGTCCCGGCGGCTGATCGTCTCCGCCGCCCACCGGGCGCCCGTCCTCTTCCGCACCGCGGTCCACGCGCTCCAGTGAATCGGGGCGCATCCGGGCCGCCGATCGTCCGAATGGCGGGGCTCCTGGTTCCGGCATAACGTCGGTCGGGTGAGCGTCCGCGTTCATCCGACCGACGCAGAGACCGGCTGCCCCCACCGGGCGCACTGCCCTCGGCACGAGAGACGACTTCCACTATGACGGGCTCCCGAGCGACCCCCGCGGACACGGCGAAGTCAACCGACCGGCACCACGGCGGACTGGCCCTCCTGGTCATCGCCTCGTGCCAGCTGATGGTGGTGCTCGACGTCACCATCGTCAACATCGCCCTTCCGCACATGCAGAAGGACCTGGGGTTCTCCACCGAGAACCTGTCCTGGGTCGTCAACGCGTACACCCTGACGTTCGGCGGCCTGCTGCTGCTCGGCGGACGCCTCGGCGACATCCTCGGCCGCCGCCGGGTCTTCATCTTCGGTGTGCTCCTCTTCGTCTTCGCCTCGCTGCTCGGCGGACTCTCCCAGGAGGGCTGGCAACTGCTGGCCGCCCGCTCCCTCCAGGGCGTCGGCGGCGCCATCGCCTCGCCGACCGCGCTGTCGCTGATCACCACCACCTTCCGCGAGGGCCCCGAACGCAACCGCGCGTTCGGGGTGTTCGCGGCCGTCTCGGCGGGCGGCAGCGCGATCGGGCTGCTGGCCGGCGGCGTACTGGTGGAGTGGCTCGACTGGCGCTGGGTGCTGTTCGTCAACGTTCCCATCGGTCTGCTGATCGCCCTCGCGGCCCCTCGCTACATCCCCGAGTCCGAACGCCGCCCCGGCCACTTCGACGTGGCGGGCGCCCTCACCTCCACGGCCGGCATGGTGCTGCTGGTCTACGGTTTCATCCGCGCTTCCGAGGAGGGGTGGACCGACCCGGTCACCCTCGGATCGTTCGGCGCCGCCGTGGTGCTCCTCGGCGTGTTCATCGCCATCGAGAGCCGCTCCAGACAGCCCATCACCCCGCTGGCGCTGTTCCGCGACCGCAACCGGGCCGGCACCTACACGATCATGCTGTGCCTCTCCGCGGCCATCTTCGGGATGTTCTTCTTCCTGACCCTCTTCGTCCAGGACGTCCTCGACTTCAGCCCGCTGCGGGCCGGGCTCGCCTTCCTGCCGGTGAGCGTCGTCATCGCGATCAGCGCGGGCATGGCATCCCAACTGCTGCCGCGGTGGGGGCCCAAACCCTTCATGGTGGTGGGCGCGCTCCTGGCCGCCGCCGGGCTGGGCTGGCTCACGCTGACCGACGTCCACAGCTCCTACCTGGGCTCGATCCTCGGCCCGATGCTCGTGTTCGGCTTCGGCATGGGCATGCAGTTCGTGTCGCTGACCCTGATGGCGGTCTCGGGCATCGCCCCGAAGGAGGCCGGCGCCGCCTCCGGCACCCTCAACGCCTCCCAGCAGGTCGGCGGGTCCCTGGGGCTGTCGATCCTGGTCACGACGTTCGGCACGGCCAGCCGCAACGAGGCGACCGACCAGGCCCCGCGGTTCCTCCGGGAGGCCACCCCCGCCCAGCTCCAGGAGTTCCGCACGACCGGACAGCTCCCGGGCCCCTGGGGCGACCAGGTCCTCACCTCGGGCGTCTCCAGCGCCTTCGTCGTGGCCGCCTGCTTCGCGGTGCTCGCCGCCCTGGTCGCCCTGTTCGTCATCCAGGTCAGGCCCGCCGACCTGGCCCGCCTCCAGGGCGGCGCGACACCGCTCGCCGGGGCGGGGACGGACGACCCCGCACCGGACGGGACCCGGTCCGGCGGCACGGACGCCGCACGGCCCGACACCGACGAACCGGGGCCCGGCCCGGACGCCGAGCGCCCCGCGAAGGAGAACTGACCCATGGACTGGACCCTCGAAGTGATCGTGCTGCCCGTGACCGACGTCGACCGGGCCCGGGACTTCTACCGGGACAAGCTCGGCTTCCACGTGGACATCGACGGCGAGGTGATGCCGGGCGCCCGTGTGGTCCAGCTGACGCCCCCCGGATCGGGCTGTTCGATCGCCCTCACCGAAGGCCTGCCCAACCCGACCGGGACCCCGCGGCCCGGCACGTACCACGGTCTCCAGCTCTGCGTCACCGACATCGACGCCGCACACGCCGAGCTCGTCGGCCGGGGGGTCGAGGTCTCCGAGCCGCAGCGGTTCACCCCCGAGGACGGGGCGACCTTCATGTACTTCACCGACCCCGACGGCAACGGCTGGGCGGTGCAGGAGTACCGCCGCCGGAGGGCCGAACCCCTGCACAAGGTCCTCGCCGACCTGGCCGCGAGCGACACGGGGGACACGGTGGGGTGAACCGGATGCGGAGGTGGATCGCGCCGTGTCCGGTCCATCAGAATGCTCCCCGTATCGAGTGCAGAGATCCATCAGCGCAAGGGAGCGGCATCCAATGGGCGCCAACGCAGACATGGTGGCCTTCGTCCTGGCGCGGCTCGCCGACGAGGAACACGTCGCACTGGCCGCCGGCGGGGACCGATGGCGGTGCCCGGCCGATGTGCCGGGCGAGGTCCACGACCGCACCGGCGGGGTGGCGTTCACGGTGCGCGGCCGGGGCTTCGACGAGCACATCGCGCTCCAGGACCCCGCGCGGACCCTGGAGCGCATCGAGACGAACCGGGTGATGCTCGGCGAGTACGTCGAGGTGGCCGACCTGGACACCGACCGCCCGGCCGAGGACTTCCGCTCCGGCCGTGCGGTGGGCCTCGGCTTCGCCGTACGCCAACTGGCCGCCGAGTACGCGGGACACCCCGACTACCAGGCCCGCTGGCTGCCCCGGTTCATCCAGTAGCACCCATGGCTCCGGGCCGTTCGCGAATTCCGTAAGTGCCGGTGCGTCAGGGCCAGTTGATCGATACCCTCTCCCCATCGGCCTACCGGGGGAGCTGCGAGCGTGCCCGACGTCTGGGAGAACACCCGATCACGGTGGGAGAGCGTCCGGCACGCGGTGGACGGCGGTCCGGCGGCCGGGGTCGTCGCGGCCACCCTGCACGGACGGCCCGGCCTCTCGGTCAACCCCATCGCTGTCACCGGCGAGGCGGGGGTGGGCAAGAGCGTCCTGTACGACGCGCTGACGCAGTCCATCCGCACCGGTGACCATGACAGCTCCCGCAGCCCCGACATCGAGAAGCACGCCACGGTCCTGCGGTTCGGCAGCCGCCGCACCCGGGCCGCCGTCACCGTCATCCCCGGGCAGCTGTCCACCCAGCGGGAGAAGGCCCTCCAGGACACGATGCGGGGCGACGCCTCCCCGCACGGCATCGTCCACGTCGTCGCGTGGGGGCACAACAGGATCTGGCAGCGCGCCTCCCAGCGTGACGTCCACGCGGCGCTCGCCGCCGACGGCGACGTCGACCAGGAAGCCGTGCGGAACTGGCACCGCCGCAAGGAGGTCGCCGACTTCCGTCTCCTGGTCGACGAGATCATCGAGGGGCAGGCGGCCCAACGGCTGCGATGGCTGATCGTCGCCGTCTCCAAGTGCGATCTGTACTGGGACCGGCTGGACGAGGCACGCGACTACTACATCCCGGGGCAGGCCCCCCGGGAGTCCCCGTTCGCCCTGCTCATGCGTGACCTGGAGAACGAGACGTCGCTCCGCCTGTCCGTCCTCCCGATGGTGTCCCGGCTCATGCGCCACCAGTACCTCCCGGGGCTGCCCCTGGGCACCTCGCAACTGGACGACGCGCAGATAGGCGCGTTGCGCACCTATTTCGGCCAGGAACTCCATTCGTTCATCACGCAGCGGAACGGGCACTGACATGGCCGCGATCGAGGACGGAGCGGCGTTCCTGCGGACGCTGGCGGACGCGGAACGCCGGCTGGCGGGCGTCCAGGCCCTGGGTGCGCGGCGGCGTCGGGTGCGCCGGCCCCGGATCGCGTCGGCCTCCCTCGCGGCGTTGATCCCGGGGATCCTCGCCGTCGCCGCCGTGGCGGGCGGCGGTCCCGGGAGCCTGCTCGTCGCGGTCGGCCTGTCCGTGGCCGCGCTCTCGCTCGCGGCGTGCGTCACCCTGCTGCTGAGGATCGAACGGCCGCTGAAGCGCCGGTTCGTGGCGGAGGAACAGGCCATGATCGAGGAGGTGAACCGGATGCGCGAGCTGTTCACCCATATCGCGGAGCGGGACCGGTGGGAGGAACGGCTGAAGCGGTCGGTCCGCGAACGGCTCTCCCGCTTTCCCGTGGACGGGGGGTCTCTCCGGTGATCCGACGATTCGCGGCCGCCTTCGGCCGGGTGGCCTTCCCCTCGGCCCTGTTCACCGCGGCCGGATACGTACTGGCCACGCGGACGCCGGGGCCGTACCAGCGGCTGTTCGAGGACCAGTGGGACGCCATCCTTACCGGGGCCGCCGTCACCATGTGCGGGGTGCTGGCCTCGGCCTACGGTGTGCGGCTGTGCTTCAGCGTGCTCGGCGGATTCCAGCCCGACAACGTGCGGCGGGGCGTGCTGGCCCTGGTCGCCGGAGTGCTCGTCGGCGGTGTGGGCCTGTCGCTGCTCTGGCGGCTGCTGGCGCTCTGAAGGGTGCGCGGCGCGCCGGAAGCCCGTAACTTACTGTGCGGTAAGTCCCGCTGCCGAAGGAGACGCATGTCCCGCCAGAGGCGTTCCGCCGTCCTGCTCGCCGCGTTCATGGGCGGAGCCGGAGTCCTGCACTTCGCCGCCCCGAAGGTCTTCGACGACACCGTTCCCCGGATGCTGCCCGGGCAGCCCCGCACGTGGACGTACGCCAGCGGGGTGGTCGAACTCGCCCTGGCCGCCGGCCTCGCCCACCCCGGGACCCGGGCGGTCGCCGCCCGGGCCACCGCGGGCTTCTTCGTCGGTGTGTTTCCGGCCAATGTGCAGATGGCCGTCGACTGGCGCCACCGGCCCCGTCCGCAGCGGATCGCGGCCTGGGCCCGACTGCCCCTCCAGGCGCCGCTGGTCCTGTGGGCGCGGGGTGTCGCCCGGGGTGCCGACGGCCCCTGAACGGACCGTAGTCGGTGTGGTACGAGCCGGTGACCGTGAAGGTGATCCACAGCAAAATGGCGTTGCTCTCTGGTGAGGAGTGATCCCGCCGTGTAGCGTCGCCGACAGATGTCGTGGTTCGCAGTACCTGCCCGCGCCTGGCGCGGGCGTTTTGCTGTGCAGTGCCTGAGAACCAGGGCGATCACCTCCGGGTCCGCGCGGTGCGGATCCGTTTACTGCTGAGAGGTACGGGCATGGCCAGCGGAACCGTCAAGTGGTTCAACTCGGAAAAGGGCTTCGGCTTCATCGCGCAGGACGGCGGCGGTCCCGACGTCTTCGCGCACTACTCCAACATCAACTCCACCGGCTTCCGTGAGCTCCAGGAGGGCCAGGCGGTGACCTTCGACATCACCCAGGGCCAGAAGGGCCCGCAGGCGGAGAACATCACCACCGCCTGATCCGGGTTGACCGGTCCCGGAGCCCCGGAGCGCGACGCGCTCCGGGGCTCCGGGGCGTTCCGGACCGGTTCCGGCCGCGGGCTCCCCGGTTGGGACGGCGCGTGCCGGGTACGCGGTGGATCTCGCACCGATCATTCCGGAACCTCCGGAAGGTCTGCGCGGGAATGGAGGGCTCCCCATGCTCAAGGCCATCGCAGATGTACTCCGCTCCATCGGAGGAGCCATCGCCACCGTGGTCACGCTGCCTTTCCGGGCCCTGGCCCGGCTGTTCGGCGGCGCGTCGAGCAGCGCGCGTGGCCACCACTGAGCGCACATGCCCGTGCCCCGGCCCTCCAAGGGCCGGGGCACGGGCATGTGGTGCGGAGCAGTCGCCCGGACGGCGGGGCCGCGGCCGGACCCTCCCCACCCGGGCTTTCGCGTGACACCGGGGCCGTCGCGTGACGGCCCCGCCTCTCCCGTGATGCCCCGAGGACCGGCCCTCAGCCCGTCGACTCGTCCGGGGTCGGTTGCCTTTCCGGGTGCGCGCCCGCGTTGCGCGGTGTGTTCCGGCCGGCGCCGGCCTCGTCCAGCTCGGGTTGCCCGCCCTGGCGCGCCACCCGGTCCGGCACCGGTATGTCGAGGGCGTCCTCGCCCTCCTGCGTCTGCTGGTCGGGCATGTCCGCCGGAACGGGGGGTGGGCTTCCGGAAGCCCCGGTGTAGGCGGTGCCTTCCGGCCTGCGGTCGGTCATGAGAGCTTCCTTCCGTACGGCCCCGGTGCTACCGGGGGCGAAGGGTGCGCCCTGGTGGGTACCCGCTGCCGGGCGAAGCAGTCCCAAGATCCGATGAGGGCCGGGACACCGAGCCCCGGCCCGGCAGGAGCCCGGGCGAGGTGCGGAGAAGATGCGCAGGCCCTGTCGCCCGGCCATATTGGAGCTCCGGCCACCTGCCCGGGGCCCGTCGCGGGGCGCCGGAGCGGCGGACCCGGGCCGCCGGTGTGTGGCTTGCCCGTGGGCGGGTACTCGGGGCGGTGCCCACCCGGGCGACAGGAAGCCACTCGACTCATCCCGGCGGAAGGATGCCCCGCATGCTGATGGCCCACCCCACGGTGCTGCGCAATCTGATCGACCAGTACGAGGCACTGCGTGTGCTGCACGCGGAGAGCGGCAGCGAGGAGGCGCGGCGGCGCATGGACGACGTGGCGTACACGCTGTGCGTGTCGACCGGCACGGCCGACGTCGACAGCGCGCTCGTCGCGGCCCGCCACCGGTTGCCCGGCGCCCGGCCCGAAGACGACTCCGTCCTGACCGCCTGACCGCGGCCGGTCGAGGGAGGGGAGGTCGCCGTGGTTCGAACGGTGGGTGTGGAGGAAGAACTGCTGTTGGTCGACGAGGTGAGCGGAGAGGCCCGCGCCCTGTCCTCGGCGGTGCTGGCGATCGCCGAGAAGGAAGCGGACGGTGAGTCGGCCTTCGAGTCCGAATTGCACCGCCAGCAGGTGGAGTTCTCCACCCATCCCTGCGCGAGCATGGAGGAACTCGCCGCCTCGGTCCGCCGGTGGCGCACCGAGGCGGTACGGCACGCCACCGAGGCCGGCGCCTCGGTGGCGGCCCTGGCGACCTCGCCGCTTCCGGTCAGCCCGACCATCGGCACGGGGGAGCGGTACCGGTGGCTGGCCGAGCGCTTCGGGCTGACCGCCCAGGAACAGCTGACCTGCGGCTGCCACGTCCATGTCTCGGTGGCCTCCGAGGAGGAGGGCGTCGCCGTGCTCGACCGGATACGCCCCTGGCTGCCGGTCCTGCTCGCCCTGAGCGCCAATTCACCGTTCTGGCAGGGACAGGACAGCCGGTACAGCAGCTACCGCGGCCAGGTGTGGGGGCGCTGGCCGTCCGCCGGCCCGGCGGACGTGCACGGCTCCGCGGAGGCGTACCACGCCCAGGTGCGGTCCCTGGTCGCCACCGGGGTGCTCCGCGACGAGGGGATGGTCTACTTCGACGCGCGCCTCTCGCACCGCTACCCCACCGTGGAGGTGAGGATCGCGGACGTCTGCCTGGATCCGGCCGACACCGTGCTGCTGGCCACGCTGGTACGGGGACTGGTGGAAACGGCCGCACGCGCGTGGCGGGCCGGTGAGCCGCCCGGGGACGTCAGCACGTCCCTGCTGCGGGTGGCCTCCTGGCAGGCGGGCCGTTGGGGCCTGGAGGACCGGCTGGTCCATCCGCGCACCCTGTGCCCGGAGCCGGCCTCCGAGGTGCTGCGTGCCCTGCTGGACCAGGTGCGCGAAGCGCTGGAGGACAGCGGGGACCTGGCGGACGCGGAGCGGGCCCTGGCCGAGGTGCTCCGACGCGGGAACGGGGCACGGATCCAGCGCGAGATCCTGGCGCGGACCGGGAGCCTGCGCGACACCGTCGCCGAATGCGTCCGGATCTCGGCGGGATGAGCCGCACCCGCCGGCGCGGTGCGCGCCGCTACGGCCCACGGGACCCGCCGGGACGGCACGACCGCACGAACGGCGACCCATGACACCAGAGGAACGGAGCAGCCCATGTCCACCACCGCTCTCGACGACCGCCGGATTCTGGCCATCGTCACCAACTACGGGGTCGAGCAGGACGAACTCGTCGTCCCCGTGAAGCACCTGCGGGCACACGGGGCGCGGGTCAGCGTCGCGGCGGTCTCCGCCGACGGGATCCGCACCCTCGTCGGCGACCGGGATCCCGGCGAGACCGTGCGGCCCGACCTCACGCTCGACGACGTCGACCCCGCCGCGTACGACCTGCTGCTGGTCCCGGGCGGCACGCTGAACGCCGACTCGCTGCGGCTGGAGGACGCCACCACCCGGATCGTCAGCTCGTTCGCGGCTTCCGGCCGGCCGGTGGCCGCGATCTGCCACGGGCCGTGGGCGCTGGTCGAGGGCGGCTACGTCCGGGGCAAGACACTGACCTCGTACGCGTCGCTGCGGACCGACATCACCAACGCGGGCGGCACCTGGGTCGACAAGCCGGTGGTCCGGGACGACGCCGCCGGCTGGCCGCTGATCACCTCCAGGAACCCCGGCGACCTGGACGACTTCCTCGGCGAGATCGACGCCGTGCTGGACGAGTCCTGAGCCGCTTCCCCGCCGGACCCCGTCACCCGCGGCCCGCTACCGGGTCAGTGCGGTGACGGCCGCGGACGCCGCCTTCGCGATCAGCGTGTTGTCGTGGTCGGCGTCCGCGGCCGTCCGGTTGGAGAGCACGGCCAGGACCAGCGGCGCCGCGTCGGGCGGCCACACCACGGCGATGTCGTTGCGCGTCCCGTAGGTGCTGCCCGCCCCGGTCTTGTCGCCGACGGTCCACCCCTTCGGGACCCCCGCCCTGATCAGTTCGCCGCCCGTGGTGTTGGTGGTGAGCCACTGGGTGAGCCGGGCCCGCTCGGGCCCGCCGAGGGCGTCGCCCAGGACGAACGCCCGCAGGTCCTCGGCCAGGGCCCGGGGCGTGCTGGTGTCGCGGGTGGCACCGGGAGTCCACTCGTTCAGCTCGGTCTCCCGGCGCACCATCCGGGTCACCTCGTCCCCCAGTCCCGCGAGCACCGCCTGGAGCTTTCGGGGCCCGCCGACCGCGTCGAACAGCAGATTGCCCGCGGTGTTGTCGCTGAAGCGCACGGCGGCGTCGCACAGCGCGCCCAGGCTCATTCCGGTGGCCACGTGCTTCTCGGTGACGGGGGAGTGGTCGACCAGGTCCTCGCGGCGGTACGTCACGATCCGCTCCAGCCCGCCCAGCCCGTATCGGCGCAGCACGGCCCCCGCCGCGAGCGCCTTGAACGTGGAGGCGTAGGCGAACCGCTCCCCGTCACGGTGGGCGACCGTGGTGCCGGTCCCGGTGTCGACGGCGTACACGCCGAGCCGCGCCGCGTACTCCTTCTCCAGCGCCTCGAACGCGCGCCCGTCGGCCCGCGCCGGGGGCGTACCGGCCGGCTTTCCGGCCGGCGAGGGGGCTGGGGCGTCGGATTCCGTGCCACAGGCCGTCAGCGGCGCGGACAGCAGGGCGCCGCCCAGCAGACGGAGTACGGAACGCCGGGCGTGGGGGTTCGGCAGTCGACTCATCCCGTCATGCTAGACACTCCGGGGGCGCGAGCCGCCCGGCGGCTCAGTCCAGCGTCTGCGTCAGCTCGCCGCGCGTCGCCGTGTGGACGACCCGGCCCCGCGCCCCGTTGACCAGGGGGAGGTACGGCTGGACGTGGCCGCACTCGACGTCCGCGACGATCGGGACGTTCAGCGGCCCGAGGGCGTCCAGCACCGCCTGGCGCTGGGTGAACGAGCCACTGTCCGGGGCCGAGGTCCGGGCGACGAGAACGGCGTTGGCCGCGTCGAAGAAGCCGGCCAGCCGCATCCCGTGCAGATTGCGGCAGATGGTGAACGCGTCGTGGCCGCCGGCCTCCACGTACACCAGGAGGCCCTCCGGGGCATGGGCCCCGGCGAAGGCGGGGACGTCGAGGTACGGCGTCCCGGTGAGGTTGCTCAGCATCTCGACGCAGCCCCCGATCAACCGGCCTTCGACGTCCACGTCGCCGTCGCCGTCCAGCCTCGTCCACCGGCCCGGGGTGTCGAGTGTGAACGTGCGGACGCCGGGGTGCGCGGCGTAGTCGTCGTAGCCCGTGGCCCGGTGCCGCCCCGGCGGAATCTGGGTGAACCGGTGCCCCGACGGCGCCGCGACGACGTCGAGCCAGGACACCAGCCCCTCCGGCACCCGGTAGGGCGTGTCCATGAGGTTGTTCCCGTGCACGGTCGCGGCCCCCGTGAGGAGGGTCAGCGGTGTCATGACGGTCGACATGTCCGAGTAGCCCACCACCCAGGTGGGCTCGGCCGTGCGCAGCCGCTCCCAGTCGAGCAGGGGCAGCAGGTCGATGGCCGTCTCACCGCCCCAGGGCGGCACCACGGCCCGGATGCCGGGGTCCGTCAGCATCGCCGTCAACTCGGCCGCCCGGTCGGCCGCGGGCGCGCTGACGTGCCCGGCGCCGTCCATGCACCGGCCGGTCACGACCTCGTACCCCCGTGCCTCCACGTCGCGGACCGCGACGGCGAGCCGCTCGCGCAGTTCCGCGGGCACTCCGCTGGACGGGGAGGTGACCCCGACCCGGTCACCGGGCCGCAGGGGGCGTGGATAGCGAACGGGCATGCGTCGGATTCTTGCACGACTCCCGGCCGTACCGCCGATGCCGTATCGAATCGGCGGGCATGGAAGGTTAGGCTGACCTAAGTCAATTCGGTTCTCTCGTCCCGGCGGGCGAGGCGCTCAGGCCGACCACGCGTACGAAGGGGCAGAGTCCATGACGATCCACCGAGCCGTCGTCGCCCGGGTGCAACCGCTCACCGAGTCCATGACCCGCGTCACCCTGCACGGTGACGGTCTGGCCGGCTTCCGGACCACCGGGGTCGGCGACGAGTACGTGCGGATCTTCCTTCCGCACGGCCCGGACCGCACCGACGTGTCCCTGCCCCGGACGACCGAGCAGGGCGGGTGGGAGACCCCCGAGGGGCAGCCCGTCGCGCCGATGCGCACGTACACGATCCGCGCCGCGCGCCCCGAGGCCGGCGAGGTCGACATCGACTTCGTGCTGCACGAGGGCGGCGTGGCGTCCGGCTGGGCCGCCGAGGCGCGGCCCGGGGACGTCGTGGGCGTCAACGACCCCACCGGCCTCTACAGCCCCCCGGCCGACCTCTCCTGGCAGGTGCTGGTCGCCGACCAGACCGGTCTGCCCGCCGCCGCCCGTCTGCTGGAGAACACGCCGGACCATGTCCGGACCCGGGTGGTGCTGGAGGCGCCCGCGCCCTCGGCCGTACTGCCCCTGCGGGAGCCCTCGGACTCCAAGGTGACCTGGACCTACGGCGGCAACGGCCACGGCCCGAGCCGCCTGGCCGACCTGGTGGCCGCCGCCGTTCCGCCGGGCACGGACCTCGCGGGCGGGTACGTCTGGGTCGCGGGGGAGACCAACGCCCTCCGCTCGGTGCGACGTTACCTCCGCCGTGACCTCGGGCTCCCCGCGGACCGCTTCAAGGTCGTCGGCTACTGGATACCGAACTCCGACACCTGGTCCGAGCGGTACGAGGCGCTGCCCGACGCCGTGCGCGCCGAGTTGGAGGCCCTCTGGGACAACCCGGCCGGTGACTCCGAGGACCTCACCATCCGCTACGAGGCCCGGCTGAGCGACCTCGGGCTCTGACCGGGGCCCGGGTCCGGCGGGGCCGTCACGTCGCCGCTCCGCCGGACCGGCCTCCTCAACCGGCGCCAACTTGGGTAAGGTCAGCCTTACTTCGCGGGGGTTCCGTTTCGCTCGAACCGGTCGACCGGCCAGTGGTACAGGCCGGTCGGCAGCGTGCTGCGCCGCCGCGACGACAGCGGACGCGACGGAAGGCAGCACCATGCGGGTGGTCATGTTCGGCTCCGGGATCCGGAGGCCTCACGCGCCGCGGGCGTCGGACGCCCGCTCCCATCGGCCGCTCCGGACGGGCGGGGCGCCGGCGTGACCGCCCCGCCCGCCGCTCTCGGCCGCCGGTCCGCCGCCCGCAAGCCGCCGCCGGAACCCACCGCCGTCCGGTCCGCCCTGCGCGGCGGCGGCCTCCTCGTCCTCACCGGGCTGCTCCTGCTCCTCGTCGTGCTGAGCACCTGGATCGGCACCAAGGACACCACGCTCGGCCAGGTGTGGACCGCGCTCTGGAACGACGACGGCTCGTACGCCACCGACGTGATCCGCCAACTCCGCCTGCCGCGCACGCTCGTCGGTCTGATGACCGGTGCGGCGCTCGGCGTGGCGGGGGCGGTGATGCAGGCCGTCACCCGCAACCCCCTGGCCGACCCGGGGCTCCTCGGCGTCAACGCGGGGGCCTCGGCGGCGGTCGTGTTCGGCATCGGCGTCGTCGGCCTGGCCGGTTTCGGTTCGCTGGTGTGGTTCTCCTTCGTCGGCGCGGCGCTCACCACCGTGATCGTGTACGTGCTCGGCGCCTCAGGACGGGCGGGGCCCACGCCCGTGCGCCTCGCGCTGGCCGGTGCCGCGGTGAGCGCCAGCCTGAGCGGCGTCATCGCCGGACTCACCGTCTTCGACTCCGCGACCTACGACTACCTGCGGTTCTGGATGGTCGGATCGCTTGCCGGGCGCGAACCCGAACTCGTCGTGCAGTTGCTGCCGTTCGTGGCCATCGGCCTGGTCATCGCCCTGCTGCTGGCCCGGCCGCTGAACTCCCTGGCTCTGGGAGAGGAGTTGGGGAGGGCGCTCGGGGCGCGCATCGCCCGGACCCGGATCGCCGCGGTGATCGCCGTCACCCTGCTCTGCGGCGCCTCGACGGCCGCCGCCGGGCCCATCGGCTTCGTGGGCCTGGTCGTTCCGCTGGTCGCACGCTGGCTCACCGGGCCGGACCTGCGCTGGGTGCTGCCGTACTCGATGCTGCTGGCCCCGGTGCTGCTGCTGGTCTCCGACATCATCGGCCGAGTGGCCCTCCCCGGTGACGAGTTGGAGGTCGGCGCCGTGACAGCGGTGATCGGCGCGCCGGTGTTCATCGCGATGGTCTGCCGGCGCAAGGAGGCTTCGCTGTGACGGCGACGGAGATCCGCCCCGCCCCGAAGCCCGGCGGGACGTCGGACGCCGCCCGCCCGGTGCGCTGGTGGTCCGGACGGGTCAGCTTCCGCCTGCACCGGCGCACGGCCCTGGTGAGCGGCTGCGCCCTGCTGCTCGCGGCGCTCCTGCTGCTGGTCAGCCTGGGCGTCGGCTCCTACCCCGTGCCGGTGCCCGACGTGGCGCGCGCCCTGTTCTACGGGACGGGCGACCGGCTGGCCGTCCACTTCGTCAACCGGGAGCGCCTGCCCCAGGCCCTGCTGGCGATCCTGGTCGGGGGTGCGCTCGGAATGAGCGGCGCGATCTTCCAGAGCGTGTCGCGCAACGCGCTCGCCAGCCCTGACGTCATCGGGTTCAACAGCGGGGCGGCGACCGGCGCCATCCTGGTCATCGTGGCGTTCGGGGGCGCCGCCGCCCCGGTGGCCGCCGGAGCGATCGTCGGCGGCCTGGTCACCGCACTGCTGGTCTCGGTCCTGGCGAGCAGGGGAGGGCTGCACGGCATCCGGCTGGTCCTCATCGGGCTCGGCGTGACGGCGATGCTCGGCTCGGTCAACTCCTACCTGCTGACGCGGTCCTCCCTCAACGACGCCCAGAACGCGCACATCTGGCTCGTCGGGACGCTCAACGGGCGGGGCTGGAGCTCCGTGCAGATCATGGCCGTCGCCCTGGCACTCCTCCTGCCGCCGGTGCTGCTGTTCGGCAGGCGCCTGCGGATGATGGAGCTCGGCGACGATCTCGCCACCGGTCTGGGCGTCCGGGTGAACAGCTCGCGGCTCGCCCTGACGGTGCTGGGGATCGGGCTGTGCGGCGTGGCCGTCGCGAGCGCCGGGCCCATCCCGTTCATCGCCCTGGCCGCCCCGCAGATCGCCGCCATGGTCAGTCGCAGCCCGGGTGTCAGCCTGGTCTCGGCGGGGGCGGTGGGCGCCGGACTCCTCTCGGCCGCACACCTTGCTTCCAGCCAGTTCTTCTCCGCCCTGGTGTGGGCCGACCGGCAGGTCGGATGGGTCCACGTCGTGGAGGAGTCCCAGCGCAACAACCTGCTGCCGGTGGGCGTCACCACCGCCGTGCTGGGCGGTGCGTACCTGGGCTGGGTGCTGTTCAAGCGGCGCGGAACCGGCACCGCGTGAGGGGGAGCCCTGGAAGCGGAGAGGGCCGGAGCGCTGATTTCCGGCCATCAAAACCGGTGGGGAAGAAGAGAGTTGTGGGATTCGGTGCGTCAACCGCGAAAGGGATGGGTAGGGTCGCTAGCGATCAAGTAAAGATAGCCTTACCTAAGTAGATGGAGGATGCGGTGACCAATCCGTTCGAGGACGAGGACGGCACCTACCTGGTGCTCGTCAACGACGAAGGACAGCACTCCTTGTGGCCCGCGTTCGCCGAGGTGCCCGCCGGATGGACCGTGGCCCACCCGGAGGACACCCGCCAGGCCTGCCTGGACTACGTCGAGCGGAACTGGACCGATCTGCGGCCCAAGAGCCTCATAGAGAGCATGGCGGCCGATCCCACATGAGAACTCCCCCCAAGCTGTCGGACCTGGTCGCCCGCCGGGGGTTCCTCATCGGAGCCGGCGTGGCCGGCGCGGGGGCGGCGCTCGGCACCGGACTCGCCCTCCCCGGCGGATCCGGGAGCGCCGTGGCCGCGACCGCGCCACCGCGGTCCGCCCTGATGACGGCGGCCCTCGGCGCCCCGCTCGACGACCTGCCCGAGGCCGTGCGCGAGGCCGGGAAGGCCGGGCCCCGGCCCGGCCCCGCCGCCACCGAGCGCGCCGCCCGCGCGGCGAAGGCGGCGAAGGCCCTCGTGCCCTTCCTGGACCCGCTGCCCGTTCCCCGGGTGATCACCGGCCGCAAGGGGGAGTTGACCGTCACGATGCGTTCGGCCCGCGTGCGCCTCCACCGCAGTCTCCCGTACACCCGGCTGTGGACGTACGAGGGCACGCACGTCGGGCCCACCATCGAGGCGCGGCGCGGCAGCCGGCTCCGTGTCGCCTGGGAGAACGACCTCACCGGCGACTACCCGCTGCCGGCCGTCCGGGTGCCGTTCGCCTACGACCCCGAGCTGCCCCTCATGTGGGACCGCCCGGGGCGGGAGGGGGCCGGGGTCCGCGCCGACGTCGCCGCCCTGCCCCCGTGGGCCGTGGTGCACCTGCACGGAGCCGTCACCGGCGGCGGCAACGACGGCTGGGCGGAGAACGCCGTCCTGCCGGGCGCGGCCCAACTCGCCGAATATCCCAACGAGCAGCCCGCCGCCGCACTCTGGTACCACGACCACGCCATGCACATCACGCACCTCAACGTGATGACCGGCCTCGGCGCGGGCGCCTACCTCATCCGGGACGAGGAGGAGCGCCGGCTGCGCCTGCCCGCCGGCGACCGGGAGGTCCCCCTCGTCTTCTTCGACCGCAATCTCGACCTCGACGACGACGGGGCGTTCACCGGCGACCTCCTCTACAAGGGGATCGTCGTCGCCGACGACCCCTATGAGCTGGTACGTCCCTTCACCGGGCCGTTCAACCTGGTCAACGGAGTCATCTGGCCGCACCTGGAGGTGGCGGCGGGGTGGTACCGCTTCCGCGCCCTCAACGCGTCGAACAACCGCCCCTACCTCCTGAAGATCCTCGACGAGGAGGGCGGCGAACTCCCCGCCGACGCCTTCCGGCTCATCGGCACGGACAGCGGTCTGCTGCCGAGGTCCGTGCCGGTCACCGGCGGCGTCCCGCTGACCCCCGGTGAACGCGCCGACCTCCTGGTGGACTTCTCCGCACTGCGCGGCAGGCGCCTCCGGCTCGTCAACGCCCTGCCCGAACCGGGGGCGCGGCCCGACCTGATGGAATTCCGCGTCGCCTCGCGGGCCGGACACGACACGTTCGTCCCGCCGAAGCGCCTCGCGACCTCCTTCACCCCGGTGGAGCCACCGGCCGACGCCCCCGAACGCCTCGTCATCGTCACCCCCGTCTACCCCAAGGACCCCGAACTCTGGGAGATGGAGGAGACCGAGGCCCCCGAGGGAAGCCTCCCCGTCGACGGAATCGTCCAGATCCAGGACGAGCGCGGCACGGTCCGCACCTTCCGGCGGGTCTCCGCCACCTTCGAGGACCCGGTCCGGTTCACCGTCGCCCGCGGCGCCACGGAGCGCTGGCGCTTCCTCAGCCTGGAGAAGTCGGCGGGCGCCTACCCGCACCCGATGCACCTCCACTCCGTCGCGTTCCAGGGGCTGAGCCGCGAGGTGTATGACGTCAGCTCCTTCACCTTCTTCGAGCTGCCCGGCGGCGGATACGGGGCCGGCACCACCACCCCGATCCGCTGGCGCGAGAACGCCCCGCTGACCGCGGCCGAACAGGGACCCAAGGACGTCATCTCGCTCGCGCCCGCCCAACTCATCACCGTCGGAGCCACGTTCGACGGCCCGCCCGGCCGGTTCATGCACCACTGCCACGTCTACGAGCACGAGGACATGATGATGATGCGTCCCTTCGTCGTGCAGCCGAAAGCCGTCATGGACCTCGCCCCCCACCACGGCCACAGACCGCGCGCCTGACCCACGCCCGCGGGGACGACCGCACCGGGACACCGGCCCGCACCACCGGCCGGTCCCGGTGCGCCCCCGCGCCCGTGCGGGCCCGCCCGAGGCCTGCCCCGCACCCACCACCAACGCCACCACCGTCGCGCCGACGGTCTCGTCCGCGTGCCCTGCGGCACGCCCAGCCCACGAACCTGTCCACCCCGCCGGGAGATCCGGCCGGGGTTTTCTGCCGGGAGAATGCGCATGAGCACCCACCGCGAACGCCTGCCGCTGACCGAGGCCCAGCTCGGTCTCTGGTCCGCGCAGCGAATCGACCCGGCGAGCCCCGTGTACCTCACCGCGGAGTACGTCGAGTTGACGGGACCGCTGGACGAGCGGGCGTTCGTGGCGGCCGTGACCCGGGCCGTCGGCGAGGCCGACGGCCTCTCCGTACGCTTCACCGCCGACGGCGACGACGTCCACCAGGAAACCGGCGCGATCCCGCCGACGGGTCCCGGCCTCCACGACCTGCGCACGGCCGAAGACCCGGGCACCGCCGCCCTGGACTGGATGGAGGAGGAACGCACCGCCCCGGTCGACATGGAGCACGGCGCGCTCTACCGGCACGCGCTCCTGCGCACCGGCGACGAGCGCTGGCTGTGGTACCACCGCTGCCACCACATCCTGCTCGACGCCTACGGTTACGCCCGCGTCGCCGAACGCGTCGCCGAGCTCTACGGCCACGCGTGCGCGGGCACCGAACCCCCCGCGTCCCCGTTCGCCCCGCTGCGCGACGCGGTCCAGGAGGACCGGCGCTACACGGACTCCGAACAGCACGCCGCCGACGCCCGGTTCTGGCAGGACCTGCTCGCCGACCGCCCGCACCCGCCGACCCCGGCCCGCACCGCACCCACCCGCGTCGCCCCCCGCTCCCTGCGCAGCCGCCGCACCCTCGGCGCCGCCGACGCCGAACGGCTCGCCGCCTTCGCCCAACGGTCCCGTGCCACCTGGCCCGAGGCCGTGACCGCCGCGTGGGCGCTGTACCTGACCCGCCTCACCGGCACGCCCGAAGCCGTCATCGGACTCCCCGTCAGCAACCGCACCGGCAGCGTCCTCGCCCGCACCCCCGTCACCGCCGTGAACGTCGTACCGCTGCGGGTCGCCGTCGACGAACGGGAGCCCGTCGGCGACCTCCTGCGCCGTGTCACCGCGACCCTGCGCCGCCAGCGCCGCCACCAGCGCTACCGGGGCGAGCGACTCCGCCGCGACCTCCAGCTGTTCGGGCACGGGCGGCGGCTCGTCGGCCCCCAGCTGAACATCAAGCCGTTCGCCACGGACCTCGCCTTCGGCGACTGCGCGGGCACGGTCCACTCGCTGGCCGCCGGAGCCGTCGAGGACCTCAACGTCACGGTGGGCGGACGGGGCGGCCCGGACGGTCTCACCGGCCTCGACCTCGTGCTGGACGGCAACCCCGACCTGTACGGACCCGCGGAGCTGGACGCCCACCTGCACCGCTTCGCCACCCTCCTGGACCGGCTCTCCCGCGCGGAGCCCGATCTCCCCGGGGCCCGCGTCGGACTCCTCGACGAGCCCGAACGCCTGCGCGTCCTGGAGGAGTTCAACGCCCCCGACGACGGGGACGCCGAAGCCGCCCCGGCCCCCGACCTCGTCGAGGGCTTCACGGACCAGGCCCGTCGCACCCCGCACGCGGTGGCCCTCCGCTGCGGCGACGCCCACCTCACCTACGCGGAGCTGGCCGACCGGGCCGGCCGGCTCGCATCGGCCCTCACGGCCCGGGGCGCGGGCCGGGGCAGCCTGATCGCCGTCGCCCTTCCCCGGGGCGAAGCGCTCCTGGTCGCGCTGCTGGCCGTGGCGTCGGCCGGCGCCGCATACGTCCCCCTGGACCCGCGCTACCCGGCCGACCGGCTGCGGCACATGCTGGCGGACAGCCGCCCCCTCCTCCTGGTCACCGACCGCGCCCACCCCTGGGGCGCGGATCTGCCCCGGCTCACCGTCGCCCTGGACGGAACACTCCCCGACGCGACCCCGGGGGCCGGTACGGAGTCCCTGTCCGCGCCCGCCGACGGCGTCCCGGCGGGGCCGCCCCGTTCCGGCGACCCGGCGGACCGCCGGCCGGGCGACCCGGCCTACGTCATCTACACCTCCGGATCCACCGGCCGCCCCAAGGGCGTCGTCGTGCCCCGCCCGGCCCTCGCCAACCTCCTGGCCGCCATGGGCCGGCTGCTCGACCTGTCCGGCGAGGACCGCCTGCTCGCGGTCACCACCGTCTCCTTCGACATCGCCGCCCTCGAACTCTTCGTTCCGCTCCTCGCCGGGGCCACCGTGGTGCTCGCGGCCGACGACGACGTGAGCGACCCGTTCGCGCTCTCGGCGCTCATCCGGTCGAGCGCGCCCACCGTGATGCAGGCCACCCCCTCGCTCTGGCGCGTCCTCGCCGAGGCGGCCCCCGACGCCCTGGGCGGCCTGCGCGCGCTCAGCGGGGGAGAGCCGCTGCCCGCCGACCTCGCGGACGTCCTGTCCCGGCACGCGAACGGCCTCGTCAACCTCTACGGGCCGACCGAGACCACCATCTGGTCCACCGCGGCCGTCCTCCACCGGGGCACACCGCCGCACGTCGGCCGGCCCGTGCGCCGCACCCGCGCCCACGTCCTGGACCGCACCCTCGCCCCCGCCCCCGTGGGGGTCACCGGGGAACTGCACCTCGCGGGTGACGGGGTCGCCGACGGCTACCTCGGCCGCCCCGCCCTCACCGCGACGCGTTTCGTCGCCGACCCCTTCGGGGCGCCCGGCGCCCGGATGTACCGGACCGGCGACCTGGCCCGGTACCGCGACGACGGCACACTGGAAGTGCTGGGCCGCGCCGACAGCCAGGTGAAGATCCGCGGCCACCGCGTGGAGCCCGGCGAGGTCGAGGCCGCCCTGCTGGCACACCCCTCGGTCGCGGAGGCCGCGGTCGCCGCCGTCCCCGCGCCGGGCGGCGACCTGACGCTCGCCGCGTACTGCGTGCTCACGCGTACGGGGAAGGAGCCCGGCGCGGGGGCGGCGGGCGAGGGCGATTGGGCCGACCCGCTGCGCCACGCGCTCGCCGAGCGGTTGCCCGAGCACCTGGTGCCCGGGCACTTCGTGGCGCTGGAGCGGCTGCCGCTGACGCCGAACGGCAAGACCGACCGGGCCGCCCTGCCCGCCGTCGCCCCCGCCGCCGCTCCCGGGGCCGGACGCGCCCCGCGGGCAGGGGCGGAGGCCCTGCTGTGCGACCTGTTCGCCGCGGTGCTCGGCCGGAGCGAAGCATCCCCCGACGACGACTTCTTCCTCCTCGGCGGCCACTCGCTGTCCGCGGCCCGACTGGTGACGGCCCTCCGCTCCCGCACCGGCGTCGAACTGCCCGTACGGGCCCTGTTCGACCACC
Source organism: Streptomyces griseus (assembly GCF_900460065.1). GTDB lineage: Bacteria > Actinomycetota > Actinomycetes > Streptomycetales > Streptomycetaceae > Streptomyces > Streptomyces griseus. The sequence continues at coordinate 637,795 of NZ_UAVD01000029.1, forward strand.
CCACCCCGGCCCGGCTGGCCGACGCCCTGGAGCGGGTGGGGGGCCTTGAGGGGCCCGGCCGGACCGCCGGCGCGCCGCCGCTGGTCCGGCGGCCCCGGCCCGCGCGACCGCCCCTCTCCTTCGGGCAGCGGCGGCTCTGGTTCCTCGCCCGCAGCCAGGGCGAGGACGGCTCGTACAACATCCCCCTCGCGATCGACGTCGCGGCCCGGCTCGACCCGGCCGCACTGCGCCGCGCGCTCGGTGACGTCGCCGCCCGCCACGAGATCCTGCGCACCGTGCTCCCCGTCGAGGACGGGGAGGCCTGGCAGCAGGTGCTGGACATCACGGCGGCGGAGCCCGGACTGGCCGAAGCCCACGTGCGGGAAGCGCGGTTGGGCGAGCGCGTCAGGGCGGAGGCCGCCAGGCCGTTCGACGTCGAACGCGAAACCCCGCTGCGTGCCGTGCTGTTCACCGTGGAGCCGGATCCCGCCGAACCGGGCTCTGCCGAACCGGGGCCGTGCGGGGCGGAGACCGTCGCGCCGGTCCGGCAGACCCTGCTGCTCGTCCTGCACCACATCGCCGCCGACGAATGGTCGCTGCCGCTCCTCCTCGACGACCTCGCCGCCGCCTACGCCGCCCGCCTGGACGGCAGCGACCCCCACCCGCCGCGGCTGCCCGTGGACCACATCGACTTCACGCTCTGGCAGCAGGACCTCGTGACCGCGCGCCAGGAAGCTGACGCCCAGTTCTGGCGCACCCGGATGCGGGGAGCCCCCGAACAGCTGACCCTGCCCTGGGCCCGGCCCCGGCCCGCCCGCACCGGCGGCCCCGCCCGCACCCACGACTTCGGCATCGACGCCGAACTCCACCAGCGGGTCAAGGCCTTGGCCCGGCGCACCCGCACCACCACCTTCATGGTGCTGCACGCCGCGTTCGCCGCCACCCTCTCCCAGCTCGGCTGCGGCGACGACCTCGTCATCGGCACCCCCGTCGCGGGGCGCGACGACGAGGCGCTCCGCGGCAGCGTCGGCTTCCTCATCAACACCCTTCCGCTGCGCACCCGTCTGGACGCCACGACCGGCTTCCTCGACCTGCTGGAGCGGACCAGGGACGACGACCTCGCCGCCCTCGCCCACCGGAGCCTCCCGCTGGAGCGCATCGTGGCGGAGGTCAACCCGCCCCGACTGCCCGGCGTGAGCCCGCTGTTCCAGGTGCTGTTCGCCGTACGGGAGGAGTTCCCCGACCGGGCCGTGCTGCCCGGCCAGACCGGCCGGCCCCGTCTCGTCGCGACCGGGGCCGCCAAGTTCGATCTCCAGTGCACCGTCAGCGAGGACCCGGCGACCGGTGCGACCGGGCAGCTCGAATACCGCACCGAGCTGTGGGACGCCGCCGCGGCCGACCGCTTCGCCCGGGCGCTGCTGCACGTCCTGGACCAGCTCACCGCCCATCCCGAGCGCCCCGTCGCCACCACCCCCACCGGGGCCGGGGGAGCGGTCGCGGCACCGGAGCCGCACCCCGTCCCGGCCACCTCGCTCGCCGAGCTGTGCGCCGCCCAGGCCGCCCGGACCCCCGGCCGAACCGCCCTGGTCAGCGGAGCGGACGAGATCACCCACGCGGACCTCGACGCGCGGTCCGCCCGGCTCGCCCGGCTGCTGGCCGACCGCGGGGCCGGCCCCGGCGCCCTCGTCGGCGTCAGCCTGCCCCGGGGCGCCGACCTCCTCGTCACCCTGCTCGCCGTCGCCCGGACCGGGGCCGCCCACCTCCCCGTCGACCCCGGCTTCCCCGCCGAGCGGATCCGGATGCTGCTGGCCGACGCCGCACCGGCGCTCCTGGTCACCGACCGCGCCACCGCCCGCACCCTCGACGCGGACCCGCGCAGCGTCCTCCTCCTGGACGACCCCGCGACGGTGCGCGCCGCCGCCGGGGCCGCCCCGCTCGCGCCCCGGGCCGCCCACGGTGACGCACCCGCCTACGTCATCCACACCTCGGGCTCCACCGGCCGCCCCAAGGGCGTGGTCGTCACCCGGGCCGCCGTCGTCAACTTCCTGCTCTGCCTGGCCGACACCCTGCGGTTCCACGGCCGCGAACGGCTCCTCGCGGTGACCACCGTCGGCTTCGACATCGCCGTCCTCGAACTGTTCCTGCCGCTGGTCACCGGCGCTACGGTGATCCTCGCCGACCGGGAACAGGTCCGCGACCCCGCGCTCCTCGCGGAACTGATCGACACCGCCCGCCCCACCGCCATGCAGGCCACCCCCTCCCTGTGGCGGGCCCTCCTGGACACCGCCCCCGACGCGGTGCGCGGGCTGCTCGCCCTCGCCGGGGGCGAGGCCCTCGCCCCCGACCTCGCCCGGCGGCTCGTCGCCCACGGCGCTGACCTCGTCAACCTCTACGGCCCCACCGAGACCACCATCTGGTCCACCGCCGGCCGCCTCGACGCGACGGACGCCGAGGCCCCGCACGTCGGGACGCCCCTGTGGAACACCCGCGCCCTGGTCCTCGGACGGGGTCTGGTCCCCCTGCCCGTCGGGGTGACCGGCGAGCTCTACCTCGCGGGCGACGGCCTGGCCCAGGGCTATCTGGGCCGCCCGGGACAGACCGCCGAGCGCTTCACCGCCGACCCCTGCGGCCCGCCCGGCAGCCGTATGTACCGCACCGGCGACCTCGCCCGGCTGCGCGCCGACGGCGCCCTGGAGATCGTCGGCCGCGCCGACCACCAGGTGAAGATCCGCGGCCACCGCGTCGAACCCGCCGAGGTCGCCGCCGCACTCCGCGCCCACCCCGCCGTCGAGGACGCCGCCGTCGTCGCCCACCGCGGCCCCGCCGACCCGGCGCCCCGGCTGATCGCCCACCTCACCGGACTCACCGGCTCCCCCGAGGCCCGGACCGCCACCGCCGCCCGGATCCGCGAGGAGCTGCGCGCCGTGCTCCCCGGCCACCTCGTACCGGACCTCTGCCTGCCGCTCGACGCCCTGCCGCTCACCCCGAACGGCAAGCTCGACCGGGCCGCCCTCCCCGCACCCCGGCCCGCCGCCGCACCCGTCGGACGCGCCCCGGCCGGGCAGGGGGAGGAACTGCTCGCCGCACTCTTCGCCGACCTGCTCGGCCTCGAACAGGTCGGCGCGGAAGCCGACTTCTTCGCCCTCGGCGGCCACTCCCTGCTCGCCGCCCGGCTCGCGGTCCGGGCCGCCGAGGCGCTGGGCCGGCCGCTCTCCGTCCGGCAGATCTTCGACACCCCGACCGTCGCCGCGCTCGCCGCCCGGCCGGCGGCCCCGGAGACCGCCCTGCCCGCCCTCGAACCCGTGCCCCACGAGGGGCCGTTGCCGCTCTCGCCCGCCCAGGCGAGGCTGTGGTTCCTGAGCCGGCTCCAGCCCGGCACCGCCTACCACCTGCCCTTCGTCCTGACCCTCACCGGGGACGTCGACCACGACGCCCTGGCCGCCGCCGTCGGCGACCTGGCCGAACGGCACGCCGTGCTGCGCACCGTGTTCCCCGCGGCCGACGGGGCGCCCGTCCAGCACATCCTGGACCGGCCCGAACCGGTCCGCCGCAGGACCGCCCGGAGCGCCGAGGAAGCGGAGGAGCTGCTCGGCGCACTCAGCGCCGAGCCCTTCGACCTGGCTGCCGAACCGCCCTTCCGGGCCACCGTGCTGGCCGAACCGGACCGGACGAGGGTCCTGCTGCTGATCCATCACATCGCGGCCGACGAATGGTCCGTGGAACCCCTGCTCACCGACCTGTCCGCCGCCTACCGGACCCGGCTCGCCGGAGGGCCCCCCGGCCTGCCGCCGCTCGGCGTCGCCTACACGGACTACGCCCACTGGCAGCACGCCCTCCTGGACGGCGGACACCTCGACGGTCAGGCCGGCTTCTGGCGGCGGACGCTCCGAGGCGCACCCGCCGTCCTCGACCTGCCCACCGACCGTCCCCGGCCCGAAACCCCCACCGGCCGCGGCGGATTCGTCCCCTTCGCCCTGCCCGACGAGGTCGCCTCCGGTCTGCGCGCCCTGGCCGCCGACGCCGCAGTGACCCCGTTCATGGTCACCCAGGCCGCGCTGTGCGCCCTGCTCGCCGGGCTCGGGGCCGGGGACGACATCCCCCTCGGCGTCCCCACCGCAGGCCGGGGCGAACGGCGCACGGAGGAGCTGATCGGCTTCTTCGTCAACACCCTCGTCCTGCGCACCGACCTGTCGGGCGACCCGACCTTCCGTGAACTCCTCGCCCGGGTCAGGGCGGTGGACCTCGACGCGTTCGACCACGCCGAACTGCCCTTCGAGCGGGTCGTGGAGGAGCTCAACCCCGAACGCGGCCCGGCCAACCCGCTGTTCCAAGTGATGCTGACGTACCAGAACCGCACCTCGGTCCCCTTCACCGCACCCGGCGTCGACGCCGCGTTCACCCTGCGGGAGACGGACACCGCGAAGTTCGACCTCATCGTCGGTTTCACCGACCACCTCGCCGACGGCTCCGTCGACGGGGCGATCAACTACAGCGCGGACCTGTTCGACGCCACCACCGTCCGGGCGCTCGCCGACCGGCTGGTGGCCTTCCTCGCCCGCGCGGTCGCCCGTCCCGACACCCGCATCGGCTCCATCGGGCTCCTGACCGCGGGGGAGGAGGACACCCTCCTGCGCCGGTGGAACCCGGCCGGCGACCACCGGGGCGCCCCCCCGGTCCTCGACCGGTTCGCCCGCGCCGCCGCCGACCACCCCGCGGCCCCGGCGCTCACCGATGGGGGCGACACCCTCACGTACGCCGAACTCGACGCCCGCACCAACGCGTTGGCGCGCCTGCTGATGTCGTACGGGGTCGGACCCGAGGACCGGGTCGCCCTGCTGCTGCCCCGCTCGGCGACCCTCGTGGAAGCGGTACTCGCCGTCGCCAAGACCGGGGCCGCCTACGTCCCCGTCGACCCGGCCCACCCCCGGGACCGCATCGCCTGGACCCTGCGGGACGCCGCCCCCGCCCTCGTCGTCACCGACAGCGCGACCGCCGGCCGCACCCCCGCCACCTGCACCGCGCCCGTCATCGTCCTGGACGAGGAGCCCCATGCGGGGAGTCGGCTCCGGCAGCCGGACGGCCCGGTCGCCGACGCCGAACGCACCGGCCCGCAGCGCCAGGACAACGCCGCCTACCTCATCTACACGTCGGGCTCCACCGGCCGCCCCAAGGGCGTCGTCGTCACCGGCCGCAACCTCGCCCGCCTCTTCGACGCCACCGCCGAGGACGCCTTCGGCCCCGACGACGTCTGGACCCTCTTCCACAGCTACGCCTTCGACTTCTCCGTCTGGGAGATGTGGGGCGCCCTCCTGCACGGTGGCCGCCTCGTCATCGTCCCCGGCGCCGTCACCCGGTCCCCGGACGAATTCCTGGAGCTGCTGCACCACGAGGGCGTCACCGTCCTCAACCAGACCCCGTCCGCCTGCTACCAGCTCACCGAGGCCCTCACCGCCCCCGGTTCCCCCGGCCTCCCGCCCGCCCTGCGCCTCGTCGTCCTCGGCGGCGAGGCACTCGACCCCGCGCGCCTCGCGCCCTGGCTCCGGGACCCCGAAGGGCCCCGGCTGGTCAACATGTACGGGATCACCGAGACCACCGTGCACGTCACCACCCACGACCTCGCCCCCGGGACCCCGGCCCCGGGCGCGAGCCCCGTCGGCCGGGCCATCGACGACCTGCGCGTCTACGTGCTGGACCGGCGTCTGCGCCCCGTCCCGCCCGGGGTCGGAGGCGAGCTGTACGTCGCCGGGGCCGGGCTCTCCCGCGGCTACCGCGGACGCCACCCGCTGACCGCCGAACGCTTCGTCGCCGACCCGTTCGGCGCGCCCGGCACCCGCATGTACCGCAGCGGCGACCTGGCCCGCTGGTCCGCCGACGGCGTCCTCCACTACCTCGGCCGGGCCGACAGCCAGGTCTCCCTGCGCGGGTTCCGCGTCGAGACCGCCGAGATCGAGACCGTGCTGCGCGACCCGGGCGGGGCACGCTCCGCCGCCGTCCTCCTCCGTGAGGACCTGCCCACCGGACCCGGCCTCGTCGCCTACACCACGGGCGGGACCCCGGCCGACGCGCTGCGGGCCGCCTGCGCGGCCCGGCTGCCCGCGTACATGGTGCCGACCGCGTTCGTCGCCCTCGACCGGCTGCCGCTGACCAACAACGGCAAGCTCGACCGGGCCGCCCTGCCGCTGCCGGACACCGCCCCGGACGGACCGCCCACCGGACGCGCCCCCCGTACCCCCCACGAACACCTCGTCGCCCGGCTCTACGGCGAGGTCCTCGGCCGGGCCCCCGTCGCCGCCGACGAGGACTTCTTCGCCCTCGGCGGCCACTCCCTGCTGGTCACCCGGCTCGCCGGACGCGTCCGCGCCGAACTCGGCCTCGACGTCCCCGTCCGCACCCTGTTCGAAGCCCCCACCGTCGCCGCGCTCGCCGCCCGGCTCACCGGACTCACCCGCACCCAGGACGCCCGTGTCCCCGGCCCGGCGCCGGCCGCCGTACGCCCCGAACGGCTCCCGCTGTCGCCCGCCCAGGCCCGGCTGTGGTTCCTCCACCGGCTCGGCGGATCCGCGCTCACCTACGCCGTACCGCTGCTGCTGCGGCTGCGCGGCCCCCTCGACGAGAGCGCCCTCGGCCGCGCCCTCGCCGCCCTCGCCCGACGCCACGAGATCCTGCGCACCTGCTACCCCGAACACGAGGGACGCCCGGTCCAGCAGGTGCTGCCCGAGGCCGCCCCCGTACCCCTGGCGAGCGCGCTGCTGGACGGCGAGAGCGCCCAGGACGCGGCGCGGCGGCTCGCGGCCGAGCCCTTCGACCTGGCCGACCGGCCCCCGCTCCGCGCGCATCTGCTCACCGGACCCGGCGACGAGCGGTCCCTGCTGCTCCTGGTCCACCACATCGCCTACGACGAAGCCTCCACCGGGCCGCTCGTCCGGGACCTCGCCCGGCTGTACGCCGCCGAACTCGACCCGGACCACGGGGCGCCCGAGCCCCCCGCCCTCCAGTACGCCGACTACACCCTCTGGCACCGGGAGGCGACCGCGGCCCGGGAGGACGGGCTGCTGGCCTACTGGCGCACCGCGCTCGCCGGAGCCCCCGAGGAGACCTCCCTCCCGCTGGACCGGCCCCGGCCCGCGGAGGTCGACGAACACGGGGACTCCGTCGAGTTCACCGTCCCCGCCGACCTCCACCGGGCCGCCGCCCGCCTCGCCCGCGACAACGGCGCCACCCTGTTCATGGTGCTCCAGTCCGCCCTCGCCGTCCTGCTCACCGGACACGGAGCGGGCCACGACCTGCCGATCGGCACCCTGCTCAGCGGCCGGGGCGAGAGAGCGCTGGAGGAACTGCCCGGCCTGATCGCCAACACCGTGGTCCTGCGCACCGACACCTCCGGCAGCCCCACCTTCACCGAACTCCTCGCCCGGGTCCGCGCGGTCGACCTCGACGCCTTCGACCACGGCGACCTGCCCTTCGAGCGGCTCGTCGACGCCCTCGCCCCGCAGCGCTCCCTCTCCCGCCACCCGATCTTCCAGGTCGCCCTGATCCACCAGAACGCCCCGCACCGCACCCTCCCCTTCGGGCCGGCCACCGTCGAGGCGGAACTGGTCGAGACCCGCGCCGCGAAGTTCGACCTGACCCTCGCCGTCGTCGAGGAACCCGGAACGGACGGGCTGCGCGCCGCTCTCAACTACCGCACGGCCCTCTTCGACCGCCCGACCGTCGAGGCCCTCGCCCACCGGCTGACCACCCTGCTCCACCGGCTCTGCACCCACCCCGGCCTCCCCGTCGACCAGGTGCCCGTCCTGGACGAGGCGGAGGCACGGCGGGTGCTCACCGCCTCGGCCGGCCCCCACGTCCCGCTGCCCGGGCGCACCCTCGTCGACCTGGTACGCGAACAGGCCGCCCGGTCCCCGGCCGCCGAGGCCCTGCGCGACGGAACCCGCAGCTGGAGCTACCGCGAGTTCGACACGGAGGCCGACCGGCTCGCCGGACTCCTCGCCGAACACGGCGTCCGACGCGGCGACACCGTGGTCGTCGCCGTGCCCCGCTCCGCCGAACTCGTCCTCGCCGTCCACGCCGTCCAGCGCGCCGGGGCCGCCTACCTGCCGGTCGACCCCGCCCAGCCGGCCGCGCGCGTCAGCTCCCAACTCCAGGACGCGGAAGCGGTCCTGCTGATCACGGACCCCGCCGCCGCCCTGCCCGGGGAAGCCGTCGGCGGCCTGCCCGTACTCGACGTCACCGCAGACGAGGTGCCCCGCTTCACCACCGTCCTCGACGGGCCCCGCCCCGCCGACCCCGCCTACCTCCTCTTCACCTCCGGCTCCACCGGCCGCCCCAAGGGCGTCCGCGTTCCGCACGACGCCGTGGCCAACCGGCTCCGCTGGGCCCAGGACGCCTACCGGCTCACCGAGGAGGACCGCGTCCTCCTCAAGACCCCGGCGACCTTCGACGTATCCGTCTGGGAACTCTTCTGGCCGCTGCTCGCCGGCGCCACCCTCGTCACCGCGGGACCCGACGACCACCGCGACCCGGTCGCCATCGCCCGGCTCCTGCGCGAACACCGCGTCACCACCGTCCACTTCGTGCCGTCGATGCTCGCCGCCTTCACCGGCACCGCCGCCCCCGCCGACTGCGCGACCCTCCGCCGCGTCCTCGCGAGCGGCGAGACCCTCACCCCGGCCGCCGCCGCGGGACTGCTGCGACTCGCCCCGGGCGCCGAACTGCACAACCTCTACGGGCCGACCGAGGCGGCCGTCGACGTCACCGCCCACCCCGTCACCGCCGCCGACATCGCCTCGGGACGCCTCCCCATCGGCCGCCCGGTGTGGAACACCACCACCCTCGTCCTGGACGCGCGGCTGCGCCCGGCCCCGCCCGGCGCGGCCGGCGAGCTCTACCTCGCCGGAGCCCAACTGGCGTACGGCTACCACCGCCGCGCCGCCCTCACCGCGACGCGCTTCGTCGCCGACCCGTACGGCCCGCCCGGCAGCCGTCTCTACCGCACCGGCGACCTGGCCCGGCTGCGGGCCGACGGGGCACTGGAGCACCTCGGGCGGGTCGACGACCAGATCAAGCTGCGGGGCCAGCGCGTCGAGCCCGGCGAGATCCGCGCCGTGCTCGACGCCCACCACGGGATCGCCGCAGCCGCGGTGGTGGCCCACGAGGACACCGCCACCGGCGTCACCCACCTGATCGGCTACGTCGTCCCCCGGACGGGGGAGGGCGCGGCGCTCCCCGCCGGTCTGGCGGAACACCTCGCCGCCCGGCTCCCCGCCCACCTCGTCCCCACCGCCCTCATCCCGCTGCCCGCCCTGCCCGTCACCGCCAACGGCAAGCTCGACCGCGCCGCGCTCCCGGCCCCGCGCCTCACCTCCCCGGAGACCCGGACCGCACCCCGCACGGACGAGGAACTGCGGCTCGCCGCCCTCTTCGCCGAACTCCTGCGGACCGAGCACATCGGCGTCGACGACAGCTTCTTCGCCCTCGGCGGCGACAGCATCCTGTCCATCCAGCTCGTCGCCGCGGCCCGCAAGGCCGGACTCCACTTCACCCCCCAGGACGTCTTCCGCCACCGGACCGTCGCCGGCCTCCTCGCCGTCGCCGAACCCACCACCCCGGCGGCCCCGCCCCGCGCCCTGCCCGCCGCACCGGACGACGGGGCCCCCGGCCGGCCCACCCCGCTCCAGGAAGGACTGCTGTTCCTCTCCCAGTACGACGGCCCGGGGTCCACGGGCGCCGGTGACCCGCTCGACGTCTACCACGTCCAGGTCGCCATCCGTCTCACCGGAGACCTCGACACCGACCGCCTGCGCACCGCGCTGCGCACCGTCGTCCGCCGCCACGCGCCCCTGCGCACCGCGTTCACCGGAGACGGGAACGGCTGGACCCAGCGCGTGCACACCGACCCCGAGCCGGAGTTCGCCGTCCTGGACCTGCGCCGCCGCAAGCCCAGGGAACAGGAGCGCCGCGCCGCCCGGCGGGCCGACGACGAGCGCCGCCGCCGCTTCGACCTCTCCGCCCCGCCGCTGCTGCGCGCCACGCTCGTCCGACGCCCGGAGACCTGCGAACTCGTCCTCACCGGACACCATCTGGTCCTCGACGGATGGTCGTTGCCCCTCCTCGTCCGCGAACTCCTCCACACCTACGCGGAACGGGAACTGCCCGAACCGCCGGACTACGTGCTCCACCGCGCCTGGCTCGACGCCCGGGACGAGCAGAGCGCTGCCGAGGCCTGGCGCGACGCGCTGGACGGTGTCACCGAGCCCACCCGGCTCGTCCCCGACGACCCCGGTGAGCAGGAACTCCCCGACCAGCAGACGGTGTGGGTCGACGCCGAACTCACCGAGCGCATCGCGGCGTTCGGCCGGGAACGGGAACTGACGCTGAGCACCCTCACCCAGGCCGCCTGGGGCCTGGTGCTGAGCGCCCACACGGGTCGGCGCGACGTCGTGTTCGGCACGGTCGTCTCCGGCCGGCCCGCCGAGGTGCCCGGTGCGACGGAGATGATCGGCCTGTTCGTCAACACCGTTCCCGTACGCGTCACCGTGCGCCCCCAGGAGACGCTCGCCGCTCTGGCGGCCCGCCTCCAGGACGAGTTCACCGCCCTGCTGCCCCACCACCACCTGGGCCTGGCCGCCATCCAGCGGGCGGCCGGACACGGTGTCCTCTTCGACACCCTCACCGCCCTGGAGAACTACCCGGCCGACGGCATCCCCGCGCTCGCCGGGGCCACCGGCCTCGGCCTGGAGGAGATCACGGGCCGGGACGCCACCCACTACCCGCTGACCTTCGCCGCCGTGCCCGGCGAACGGCTCGCCCTGCGCGTCACCCACCGCCCTGCGGCCGTCACCCCGGCACGCGCGCGGGAGCTCGCCGGACGCGTCGAACATCTGCTGAGGGTGCTCGTCACCGCCCCGGACACCCGCGTGGCCGCCCTGGACGCCCTGACGGCCGCCGAACACGCGGAGCTCACCGCGGACCGCGCCGGGCCGCCGGCCCCCGCGCCCCGCACCTGGGCCCGGCTCGTCGCCGAACAGCGCGACCGCAGGCCGGACGCCGTGGCCGTGGACGCGCCGGACGGCTCCCTGACCTACGCGCAACTGGACCTGCGGGCGAGGGAATCGGCCGGGACGCTGCGCGCGGCGGGGATCAGGCCCGGACAACTCGTCGCGGTGATCCTGCCGCGCTCCGTCGACCTGGTCGTCGCCCAGCTCGCCGTCCAGCAGGCGGGCGCCGCCCACCTGCCCATCGACCCGGACTACCCCGAGGACCGCATCGCCGCGATGCTCCAGGACGCCCGTCCGGCGGGGATCCTCACCCACCGGGCGCTCGCCGACCGCTACCCGACGGCGCTGTACACGGACGCGCCGCCGCCCGCGGCAGCGGAAGCCTCCGCCGCGACCGCCCCGCACCCCCGCCACGCCCCGGCCACGGATGTCACCCCCGACCACCCCGCCTACGTCATCTTCACCTCCGGTTCCACCGGACGCCCCAAGGGCGTGGTCACCCCGCACCGGGGCCTCACCGCCCTCGCCGCCGCCCAGGCGGAACGACTGGGCATCGACGACGGCAGCCGGGTCCTCCAGCTGGCCTCCCCGTCGTTCGACGCCTCCGTGATGGAGACGCTGATGGCCCTGGCGACCGGCGCCACCCTCGTCGTCCCGGAACCGGGTCCGCTCGCCGGACCGCTCCTCGGCGAGACGATCGCGCGGCGCCGCGTCAGCCACGCCCTGATCCCGCCCACCGCCCTCACCGGCCTCGAACCGGACGGGCTCGACCACCTGCGCACCCTGATCGTCGGCGGCGAGGCGTGCACCGCGCCGCTGACCGCCCGCTGGGCACCCGGCCGCCGCATGATCAACGCCTACGGGCCGACCGAGGCCACCGCCTGCGTCACCATGAGCGCGCCCCTGGCCCCCGGCGCGACCCCGCCCATCGGCACCCCGCTGCACGGCGTCCGCGTCCACGTCCTGGACACCCTGCTCCGGCCCGTGCCTCCCGGCGGGACCGGCGAACTGTACGTGGCCGGACCCGGCGTCGCCCAGGGCTACCTGGGCCGTCCCCGGCTCACCGCCGAACGCTTCACCGCCGAACCCGGCGGCCCGCGGGGCAGCCGCATGTACCGCACCGGCGACCTGGTGTCCCGTACCCCGGAGGGCTCCCTGCTCTACCACGGACGCGCCGACGACCAGGTGAAGATCCGGGGCTTCCGCGTCGAGCCGGGGGAGATCGTCGCCGCCCTCCAGGCCCGACCGGAGATCCGCGCGGCGGCCGTCGTCCTGCGCCAGGACGACCCGGCGGGCCCGCGCCGGCTGGTCGCCTATCTGGTACCTGCCGCGCCGTCCGGCGGCAGCCGGCCCGAGGCGGGGCGACTCGACACCGCCGCCCTGCGCACCGCCCTCGCCCGCGTCCTGCCCGACCACATGGTGCCCAGCGCCTTCGTGGGCGTTCCCGGGCTGCCGGTGACCGCGAACGGAAAGCTGGACCGCGACGCGCTGCCCGCCCCCGACTTCGGCGCGGCCGCCGGCGACACGGCCCCCGAAGGGCCGGCCGAGGAGACGCTGGCCGCGATCTTCGCGGAGGTGCTGGGGATCCCGTCGGTGGGCGCGGAGGACAGCTTCTTCACCCTCGGCGGCGACAGCATCCTCTCCATGCGACTGGTGGCCCGCGCCCGCGCCGCGGGCCTCCGCCTCACCCCGCGCGAGGTCTTCGAACTGACCTCGGTCCGGGCGCTCGCCGCGCTGGCCTCCGGCCGGGAGCCGGACCCGGCAGCCGGACCGGCGGCCTCCGCCCTCCCGGACAGCGGCCCCGCGCCCCTCACGCCCATCATGCGGTGGATCGCCGAACGGCCCGGCCCCACCGGCAGGTTCAGCCAGTCCATGCTGCTGACCCTGCCGCCCGGGATCACCCCGGCGGCCACGGCCGAGGTGCTGGGCGCGGTCCTGCGCCACCACGCGGTCCTGCGCGCCCGCATCGACCTGGACGCCGGGACCTTCGTGGTCCCGGAGCCGGCCGACGGGCCCGCCCCGGCCCTGGACGAGGGCCCCTCCGCCACGGGCGCCGACCCCGGGGCCCTGGCCCGCGAGGTCGACGAACTCGCCACCGGGCTCGACCCGTCCCAGGGGCTGATGGTGCGGGCCCGCAGCTATCCGGGGAACGCGGGAGAGCCGGGCAGGCTGCTGCTCGTCGTCCACCACCTCGCCGTCGACGGCGTCTCCTGGCGCATCCTGCTCGACGACCTGGCCCAGGCCTGGGGCGACGTGTCCCGGGGGCGCGCCCCGCACCTGCCGCCCGCGACCACCTCGTTCCGGAGCTGGGCCCACGCGCTGGGCCGCCAGGCGTCCGCGCGCGCGGGCGAACTGCCCGTCTGGCAGGGGATACTGGCCGCACCCGACCGGCTTCCCGCACCGGCCTCCGGCCGCGCCGAACCGCCCGCCCTGGGCACGGTCGCCGACGCCCGCCACCTCGTCCGGACCCTGGACGGCGCGCACACCCGCACCCTGCTCACCGGAGCCGCCGAACACCGCGGCGCCCGCGTCCAGGACCTCATGCTCACCGCCCTCGCCCGCGCCGTGCGCGAGTGGAGCGGGCGCGAGCGGGTGGACTTCGCGGCCCACGTCGAGGGCCACGGCCGGGAACAGCAGATCGAGGACGGCGCCGATCTCTCCCGTACCGTCGGGTGGTTCACCAGCCTCTACCCCGTACGTCTGGCCGCGACGGCCGCCGAGCCTCCCGGGGACACCCTCGCGCGGACCCGCGATCATCTGGCACGCCTTCCCGACAGCGGGATCGGCTACGGCCTGCTGCGGTACGCGGCGCAGCCCCCCGCGGGTCTCCGTCCTGAGGAGACGGACGGCCCCGGCGCCCCTCTGATCGCGTTCAACTACCTGGGGCGCTTCGGCACGGCGCCAACCGGCGGGGGAGCGGCCTGGGCCCCGGCGCCCGGGGCCGGCGTGCTCGGGGGCGCCGTCGACGCGGGGCTGACCATGGCGCACGCGGTCGAGATCAACGCCCTCACCCGGGACACCCCCGAGGGCCCCCTGCTCGACACCCGGCTCACCTGGGCCCCGGCGGCCCTCGACGACCGGGCGGCGCACGCCCTCGCCGACTGCTGGCAACGCGCGCTGACCGCCCTCGCGGCGGACGCCCCGCCGCCCCCCGGGCCGGAGCCCACGACCGGGCCGGCCGACCCGTCCGCGGCCCGGCCCACCGACAGGCCCGCCCACGGACTGTCCCCGCTCAGCCCCGAACAGACAGCCAAGCTCGAAGCACAGTGGAGGAACCGGTGAGCGCGGACCACGGCCTGGAAGACATCCTTCCCCTGGCGCCCCTTCAGGAAGGCCTGCTCTTTCACGCGGACCTCTCCCACGCCCCGGGAGGCCCCGGCGCGACCGGTGGACTCGACGTCTACACCATGCGTCTGGTCTTCCGCCTCGACGGCGACCTCGACACCACCGCCCTGCGCCGCGCGGCGGACACCGTGCTGGACCGCCACCCCCACCTGCGGGCGGCCTTCCTCCAAGAGGGCCTCGACCGGCCCGTCCAGGCGATCCCCCGGACGGCCGAGGTGCCCTGGCGCGCGATCGATCTGCGGGACGCCCACCCCGACCGGCAACGGGCCGAGGAACAGCGGATCCTGGACGAGGAACGCGCTCACCGCTTCGATCTGACCCGGCCCCCGCTGCTGCGGCTCACCCTGCTGCGACACGGCGACCAGGACCACACCCTCGTGCTGACGGCCCATCACATCCTGCTGGACGGCTGGTCGGTACCCCTGCTGGGCAAGGAACTGTTCACCGCCTACGCCCAGCACGCCAAGGCCCCCGCCGCTCCCGCCCTGCCCGCGGTCCGCCCCTACCGGGACTTCCTGGCCTGGCTGGCGGCCCAGGACCGCCCGGCCGCCGAGAGCGCCTGGCGCGAGGCGCTCGCCCCGCTGGCCGCCCCCACCCTCCTCGCACCGGCCACCGCCGGCGCGGCCGTGCCCGAGCCGCCCGTCCAGCTCGATCTGCGGCTCTCCGCCGCGACCGGCGAAGCGCTCGGGGCGTTCGCGGCGGCCCGGCAACTGACCACGGCCACCGCCCACCAGGCGGCCTGGGGGATCACCCTGGCCCGGCTGACCGGTCGCGCGGACGTGGCGTTCGGCACCACCGTCTCCGGCCGTCCCGCCGACCTCGACGGCGCCGAGTCCATGATCGGGCTGTTCATCAACACCCTCCCGGTCGTCGTGCACGCACCCGCGCGCGCCCCGCTCGCCGACGTCGCCGCAGCCCTCCAGGCCGACCGCGCGAAGCTCCTCGGCCACGAACACCTCGGACTCCCGGACCTTCAGCGACTGGCCGGGACCGGGGAGCTGTTCGACACCCTGCTGGTGGTGGAGAACTTCGGCGTCGACACCCGGGGGCTCGCCGACGCCCAGGCGGCGGGCGGTCTCACCGTGCGGTCCGTCCGAGGTGAGGACGCCACGCACTACCCCGTCACCGTCGTCGTCCACCCGGGTCCCGAGACCCGGATCGCCCTGCGCTACCGGCCCGACCTCGTCACCGCCGACCGCGCCCGGGCCCTCGGCACCGCCTACGTCCGGATCCTGGAGGCCCTGGCCGCCACCCCCACCGCCCCGGTGGGCGCCGTCGGTCTCCTCACGGCCCAGGACCGCCGCCGCGTCCTCGACGACGGAGAGGCCGCCCTCGCCCCCGGGACCGAGGAGCGAACCGGGACCCTCCCCGACCGGTTCGCGCGGGCCGTCGCCCTGGAGCCCGACGCCACCGCCGTGACCGATGGCGACCGGGCGCTGAGCTACCGCGAACTCGACGCCCTGTCGGACCGGGTGGCCCACCTGCTGAGCGCCCACGGCGCGGGCCCCGGCACCTGCGTGGCCCTCTCGCTCGAACCCTCCGCCGAGCAGATCGGCGCGATCCTCGGCGTCCTGAAGACCGGTGCGGCCTACCTGCCGCTGCCCGCCGACGCCCCCGCCGACCGCATCCGCCCCCAACTCGCCTCCGCGCGACCGGCGACCGGCCTCACCGCCTCCGCGCGCCGGCGGGACGGCCTGCCCGCCACCGACGGGTCCGCGGACCGCCCCGGCGCGGGATGGCTGACGCTCGACGACCTCCCGCCGGCGGACCCGGGGGTCACCCCGTACACCGTGCCGGGCATCTCCCCGGCCGACGCCGCCTACGTCATCCACACCTCCGGCTCGACCGGACGCCCCAAGGGCGTGGTCGTCGAACACCGCAACGTACTGCGGTTGCTGGACGCCACCGACGACGACTTCGGGTTCGGCCGGGACGACGTCTGGACGCTCTTCCACAGCTACGCCTTCGACTTCTCCGTCTGGGAGATCTTCGGGGCCCTGCTGTACGGCGGACGCCTCGTCGTCGTGGACCACGCCACGACCCGCGCGCCCGAGGAGTTCGCCGCCCTCCTGCGCCGCGAACACGTCACCGTGCTCAACCAGACCCCGTCCGCCTTCCACCAGCTCGCCGACGTCCTGCTCGGCCGGGAGGCCGGCAACGGAGGCGAACTCGCCCTGCGCACAGTGGTGTTCGGCGGCGAGGCGCTCGACCCCGGACGGCTCGCGGGCTGGTTCGAGCGGTACGGCGACGACGGCCCCGAGCTGGTCAACATGTACGGGATCACCGAGACCACCGTGCACGTCACCCACCGCACGCTGGAGGCCGCCGACACGGACGCGACGGCGGTCCCCACGAGCCCCGTCGGGCGTCCCCTCGACGACCTCGGCGTCCGGCTCCTCGACGCCGCCCTGCACCCCGTCGCCCCCGGGGCGACGGGGGAGCTGTACGTCGCCGGGCCCGGCCTGGCCCGGGGCTACCTCGGCCGGCACGCCCTCACCGCCACCCGCTTCGTCGCCGACCCCTACGGGCCGCCCGGCACCCGGATGTACCGCACCGGGGACCTCGCCCGCTGGACCGCCGACGGCGAACTCGACCACCTCGGGCGCGCCGACGAACAGGTGCAGATCCGCGGCTTCCGGGTGGAGCCCGGCGAGGCGCGCGCCGCGCTCGCCGCACTCGACGAGGTCGCCGACGCCGTCGTCCTCGCCCGCCCCGCCCCCGGCGGCGGCACCCGGCTCCTCGCCTACGCCACCCCCGCCGCCGGCCCGCTCGCCCCGGAACGGCTCCGCCGGGCCCTGCGCGAGCGGCTCCCCGACTACCTCGTCCCGGCCGCCGTCATCCCCGTGGACCACTGGCCGCTGACCGTCAACGGCAAGCTCGACCGCAACGCCCTGCCCGAACCCGAGGCCGCAGCAGCCACCCCCGGCGGGCGCGCCCCGGCCACCCCGCAGGAGGAGATCGTCGCCCACCTCTTCGCGGACATCCTGGAACGCGAACGGGTCGCGGCCGACGACGACTTCTTCGCCCTCGGCGGCCACTCCCTCCTCGCGACCCGCCTCGCCTCCCGGATCCGGGCGGCCCTCGACGTGTCCCTGTCGGTACGCGACGTCTTCGAGGCCGCGACCGTCGCCGCCCTCGCCCGCCGCGTCCAGCACGCCGGACGGGCCCCCGAACCGCTGCGGCCCCGGCCGCGCCCCGCCGACCTGCCGCTCTCCCCGGCACAGACCCGGCTCTGGTTCCTCCAGCAGCTCCACGGCGTCGGGGCCGACTACAACATCCCCTTCGCCGCCCGGCTGACCGGCCCCCTCGACCTTCCCGCGCTGCGGGCCGCCGTGACCGACGTGATGACCCGCCACGAGTCGCTGCGCACCGTGTTCCCCGCCACCGACGGCCGCCCGCGCCAGCACGTCGTCGAGGAGTCCGACCTCCCCGCCCCGCTCACGGTCACCGACGCCACCGGCGCCGACGGGGAGCTCCGGCGGTACATCGAGGAGACGGCCGCCACACCCTTCGACGTCGAACGGGACGTGCCGTTGCGCGCGGGCCTGCTGCGGCTCGCCCCCGACCAGCACCTCATCGTGCTGGTCGTCCACCACATCGCCGCCGACCAGTGGTCGGCCCGACCGCTCCTCACCGACCTCGCCACCGCCTACGCCGCCCGCACCGGGGGCGCCGCCCCCGCGTGGCCGCCGCTGCCCGTCCAGTACGCAGACTTCACCCTGTGGCAGCGCGAGGCCCTCGGCTGGGACGACGACGCGCCCGCCGCGGACGGCCCGGCCGCCGCCCAGCTCGACCACTGGCGGACCACGCTGTCCGACCTGCCCGCCGAACTGCCCCTGCCCACCGACCGGCCGCGTCCGCCGGTCCCCAGCCATCGCGGCGGCTTCGTCCGCTTCACCGTGCCGCCCGGGGTGCACACCGCGATGCGGGCGCTCGCCCGGACCGAGTCCACCTCCCTGTTCATGGTCGCCCACGCGGCGCTCGCCGCCCTCCTCGCCCGCACCGGGTCGGGCCGGGACATCGTCATCGGCACCCCCGTCGCCGGCCGCCACGACACCGCGCTGGACGACCTCGTCGGCTTCTTCGTCAACAACCTCGTCCTGCGCACCGACCTGTCCGGCGACCCCTCCTTCCGCGACCTCCTGCGCCGGGTGCGGGAGGCCGACCTCGCCGCCTACGCCCATGCCGACATCCCGTTCGAACACCTCGTCGACGCGCTCGCCCCGCACCGCTCCCTGGCCCGCCACCCGATCTTCCAGGTGATGCTGGCGTACGAGAACCGGCGGACGGGCGAGATCGGGCTGCCCGGGCTCACCACCACGACCGTCCCGGCGTACGGCCGCTCCGCCAAGTTCGACCTGACCTTCACCCTCGCCGAACGCGACGGGGCCGACGGCATCGAAGGCGTCCTGGAGTACGCCGAGGACCTCTTCGAGCCCGCCACCGCCCGGGCGCTCGCCGACCGTCTGGTCCGCCTCCTGACCGAGGCCGTCACCGCCCCGGCGACCTTGCTGCACCGGCTGGAGGTCCTCGGCCCCGCCGAACGCGCGGAACTCCTCGGCCGCCCCGACGGCCTGGGCGCCCCGCACGGCGACTCCTCCACCACCCTGCCCGGCCTCTTCGACGCGGTCGCCGCCGCCCACCCCGACGCCCCCGCCGTCGCCGGACCGGACCTCGCCACGGGAGACCGGACCGAACTGGACTACCGGGGGCTCGACACCGCCGCGAACGCCCTGGCCCACGACCTCATCGCCCACGGGGTACGGCCGCAGGACCGGGTGGCGGTCATGCTGCCCCGCACCGTGGAAGCCGTCGTCGCCCTCCTCGCCGTCGCCAAGACCGGTGCCGTCTACCTCCCCGTCGACCCGGACTACCCGGCGGAGCGGATCGCGCACATGCTCACCGACGCCGCCCCCACGCTCGTCCTCACCACCCCCGGAACACCCGCCTCCGACGGTGTACCCCGGCTGGAGACCGACGGGGCCCTGCGCACCCGGTCCGCCGACGACCCGGGGCTCTGGCGCACCCAACGGCCCGACGCGGCGGCGTACATCATCTACACCTCCGGCTCCACCGGCCGGCCCAAGGGCGTGGCCGTCACCCACACCGGGCTGCCCGCCCTCGCCCGGACCCTCGCCGACGCCTTCGGGGCCGGACAGGGCGACCGGGTCCTCCAGTTCGCCTCGCTGAGCTTCGACACCTCGGTCTGGGAAATCGTCATGGCGCTGTTCTCCGGAGCCGCGCTGGAGATCGTGCCCGCCGACCGGCGCCTGGGCGAACCGCTCGCGGCCTTCCTCGCCGAGCACCGCGTCACCCACCTCACCGTCCCGCCCGCCGTCCTCGCCGCACTCCCCGAGGACGCCGTCGCCCCCGGCACCACGCTCATCGTCGCCGGGGAGGCCTGCACCCCCGCCCTCGTCCGCGCCTGGGCCGGGCGCACCCGCATGTTCAACTCCTACGGCCCCACCGAGACCACCGTCGACGCCACCCTCTGGCGCTGCGACCCCGACCGCCTGCGCGCCGACGACAACAGCCCGGTCCCCGTCGGCGCGGCCGTCGCGGAGACCGCCGCCCTCGTCCTGGACGCGGCGCTGCGGCCGGTACCGCCCGGCACCCCCGGTGAGCTGTACGTCGCCGGGTCCGGGCTCGCCCGCGGCTACCTGGGCCGCCCCGGCCTCACCGCGACCCGCTTCGTCGCCGACCCGTACGGCGCGCCCGGCACCCGGATGTACCGCACCGGCGACCTGGCCCGCCGCCGCTTCGACGGAGAGCTGGAGTACCTGGGCCGGGCCGACCACCAGGTGAAGCTGCGCGGCTTCCGCATCGAACTGGGCGAGATCGAGTCCGCCCTGACCGCGCTCCCCGGCGTACGCCAGGCCGCCGCCGTGCTCCGCGAGGACCGGCCCGGCAGCAGACTGCTCGCCGGCTACGCCGTCCCCCGGACGGGGGCCGATCTCGACCCCGGTCGTCTGCGCACGGCGCTGGCCCGCACCCTGCCCGACTACGCCGTCCCGGCGACCGTGACCGTGCTGCCCGCCCTGCCGCTCGGCCCCACCGGCAAGGTGGACCGCGCGGCGCTGCCCGCCCCGGCCACCACCACCGCCGACGACGCCCCGCCGACCGGCGCCGCCGCCGCACTGGCGGGACTGTTCGCCGACGTCCTGCGCCTGGACGCGCCGCCCGGCGGTGACGACTCCTTCTTCGCGCTCGGCGGCGACAGCATCTCCTCCATCCAACTGGTCTCCCGGGCACGGCAGTCGGGCCTGGTGGTCAGCGCCCGGCAGATCTTCGAGCACCCCACCCCGCGCGCCCTCGCGGAGGTGGTCGCCCCGCACGCCCCGGCCGGCCCTCGGCCCGCCGCCTCCGGCCGGGACGTCCCGGCCGCGTTCACCCCGCTCATGCACTGGCTGCGCCGCAGCCCGGACCACTGGGGCGCCTTTCACCAGTCGATGCTGGTCACGGTGGCGTCCACGCTCACCGAGGGCCGGCTGCGGACCGCGATCGGGCACCTCCTGGCCACCCACGACCTGCTGCGCGCCCGCGTCACCACCGATCACCCCGACGGCCGCCCCCGGCTCACCCCCCTGGGCCCCGCGCCCGACCCGGCGACGCTCCTGACCGTCGCCCCGGTCACCGGCGACGACACCGAGCTGCGCCGCGCCGTCGACGCCCAGTCGCGCGCCCGGGCCGGCGAACTCGACCCGGAACAGGGTCCCTTGATCCGGGCCGTCTGGTTCCCGCGCGGGCCCGGACGGGACGGCCGACTGCTGCTGCTCGTCCACCATCTGGCCGTCGACGGAGTGTCCTGGCGGATCCTGCTGCCCGACCTGGCGCACGCCGTCGCCACCGGAACACCCCCTGCCCGGCCCGGCACCTCCTTCGCCCACTGGGCGGACGCCCTCTACGGGGACCCCGGGCGCTTCGCCGCCGAGCGGGCCCACTGGGACGGCGTGCTGGCGGACCGCCCCGCCCCGCTCGTCCCCCCGGACGCCGCCGGCACCCCGCACACCCCGGGCGAACTCCGCACCGAACTGGCCCCCGAGCTCACCGCGCCCCTGCTCACCGCCACCGCCGCCGCGTTCCACGCGCGCCCCGACGAACTCCTCCTGGCCGCGCTCGTGCACGCGGTCGGCGGCGACCGCCCGGTCCTGGTCGACCTGGAGTCCCACGGCCGCCACGAGGAACTCGTCCCCGGGGCCGACCTCTCCCGCACCGTCGGCTGGTTCACCACCCAGTACCCCGTCCGGCTGGAGCCCGGCACCGGAGGCGTCGGCCAGGACGTCAAGCACGTCCGCGAGCGGCTCGCGGCGGTCCCCGGCCGGGGCGCCGGCTACGGGGCGCTCCACCAACAGGCCCCCAGCGGCGCCCAGATCGCCTTCAACTACCTGGGCCGGTTCACCGCCGACACCCCCCACGGGCACTGGGCCCCCGCCCCCGAGTCCGACGCCGTGCACCCGGGACCCCAGCCCGTCCTCCTCGGCGGACACGTCCTGGACCTCAACGCCTCCACCCTCGACGGCCCCCGGGGCCCCGTGCTGACCGTCCGCTGGACGTACGCCGCCGACCTCATCGGCCCCGACCGGATCCGGGCCGTCGCCGACCGGTTCACCGCGGCCCTCACCGAACTGGTCCGCCGCCGCGACGAACCCGGCTTCGCGGGACACAGCGCCGCCGACTTCCCGGTACCGCTCGACCAGCACGAGATCACCGAGCTCGAAACGGCGGTCCCCGCACTCGACGGCGTACTGCCCCTGACCCCCCTCCAGCACGGTCTCGCCTACCACGCGCTGACCGAGGAGGCCGGGACCGATCCCTACGTCGTCCAGCTGGAGCTGGAGATCACCGGACCGCTCGACCCGGACCGGCTGCGCGCGGCCGCCCGGGACGTGATGGACCGGCACGCCAACCTCCGGGCCGGGTTCCGCCGCCTCGCCACCGGCCGCCTGGTGCAGTTCACGACCGCCGACGCCCCGCCGCAGTGGACCGAGCACGACCTGCGCGCCCTCCCCGACGCCCACCCCGGCCGCACCGCCCTGGTCGTCGACGACCGCGCCCGCCCCTTCGCCCCGGACCGGCCCCCGCTGCTGCGGTTCACCCTGATCCGCACCGCCGAGGACCGGTGGCGGCTGCTGTTCACCAGCCACCACCTGCTGCTCGACGGCTGGTCCACGCCGCTCCTGCTCACCGATCTCTTCGACGCCTACGCCGGACTGCCCCCGGTGCGCCGCCGCCCCTACGCGGACTACGCGCGGTGGCTCGCCGGCCGCGACCGGCCGGCCGCCGAAGCGGCCTGGCGCGCCGCCCTGGACGGCGTCACCGAACCCACCCTCATCGCCCCCTCCGGCGGCCCGTCCACCGCCCTGGTCCCCGAGGAGACCGCGACCGTCCTCGACCCCGCGCTCACCGCGGCGCTCCAGGACCGCGCCCGCGCCACGGGCACCACCCTGAACACCCTCGTCCAGACCGGCTGGGGGCTCGTCCTGTCCCGGATCACCGGACGCGACGACGTGGTCTTCGCCAGCGCCGTGTCCGGCCGCCCCGCCGAACTCGACGGTGTGGAAGGGATGCTGGGCCTCTTCGTCAACACCCTGCCCACCCGGGTACGGACCGCCCCCGCCCGCACCCTGGGCGAGGCGCTCACCGACCTGCACGAGCGCCAGGTCGCCCTGCTCGACCACCAGCACCTCGGACTCGCCGACATCCAGGGCATCCTCGGCATGCCCACGCTCCTGGACACCATGACCGTCTTCGAGAACTACCCCTTCGACGACGACGCGCTCTCCCGCAGCGAGAGCGCCGCCGGACTCGACGTACGCGGCGTCGGCGGGCGGGACGCCACCCACTACCCCCTGACCCTCGCGATCACCCTCCAGGGCGACCGGCTGCGGCTCGTCCTCAAGCACCGCCCCGACCGCTACGACACCCCGGCCGCCCGGGCCGTCCTCGACCGGCTGACCCGGGCCCTGGAGCACCTCGCCCACCGGCCGGACCTCCCCGCCGGCCGGCTCGACCTCGCGCCGGAGACCTCGGCAGGCCTCACCGGGCAGCCGGGCGCCCCCGCCGCCCTCGGCTGCGCCGGCACGGTCGCCGCCGTCGCCGCGAGGACCCCGGACGCCATCGCCGTGCGACCCCTCGACGGCGGACGGCCGGTGACCTACGCGGAACTCGTCGCGCGGGCCGCCCGGTTCGCGGACCGCCTGCGGGACGCCGGGGCCGGACCCGAGCAGGTGGTCGCCCTCCTGCTGCCGCGCTCCGTGGACCTGGTCGTCGCCGAACTCGCCGCCGCCTGGACCGGAGCCGCCTATCTCCCGCTGCACCCCGACTGGCCCGCCGAACGCGTCCGCACCGTCCTCGGCGCGGCCGGCGCGGTCGCCCTGGTCGCCGGGCCCGGGGGCGCCACCGCCGCGTACGGTCCCCAGCCGGTGCTCCACCCGCCCGCGGACCACGCGCCGGCGGGACCGCCCGGTGTGCCGCCCGCGACCGCGGCCCCGCACCGCCTCGCCTACGTGATGTACACCTCCGGCTCCACCGGCGAACCCAAGGGCGTCGCCGTCCCCGAAGCCGCCGTCCTCGCCCTCGCCTCCGACAGCCGGTTCGCCGGCGACGCCCACCGGCGGGTACTCGTCCACTCGCCGCACTCCTTCGACGCGGCCACCCACGAAATCTGGGGCACCCTGCTGCGCGGCGGCGAACTGCTCCTCGCCCCCGACGCGCCGCTGGACCCAGCCCGCTGGCGCTCGCTGCTGACCGGCGAGGAGGCCGCCGGGCCGACGGCACGCAGGGCCGCCGGAAAGGCCGCGGTCGCAGGCGCGGGCAGCGCCTGGTTCACCGCCGGACTCTTCGCCCTCCTCGCCCAGGACGCCCCCGAGACGTTCACCGCCCTGCGCGAGGTGTGGACCGGCGGCGACGTGGTCGCCCCCGGAGCCGTGGCCGCCGCGCACGCCGCCGCGCCGGGACTCCGCGTCGTCAACGGCTACGGACCCACCGAGACCACCACGTTCGCCACCGCCCACCCCCTCGACCCCGAAGCGCCCCACGCAGGGCCACTGCCCATCGGAGCGCCGCTCGACGGCACGACCCTCCGGGTGCTCGACACCGCCCTCCGCCCCAGCCTGCCCGGAGTGCCCGGCGAGCTGTACATCGGCGGAGCCGGGCTCGCCCGCGGCTACCACGGCCGCCCCGCCCCCACCGCGGCACGCTTCGTCGCCGACCCCCACGGGCGGCCGGGGGAGCGGCTGTACCGCACCGGCGACCTGGTGCGCGTCCGGCCGGACGGGGCCCTGGACTTCCTCGGCCGCACCGACGACCAGATCAAGCTGCGCGGCCACCGCGTCGAGCCCGGGGAGACCGAGGCGGCCCTCCTCGCCGAGGCGGGCGTCGCCGGCGCCGCCGTCGTCCTGCGCACCGACCTCCCGGGCGGCCCCGCCCTCGTCGCCTACGCGGTCCCCGCACCGGACACCGCCCTGGACACCGACGCGCTCCGCGCCCGCCTCGCCGCCCGCCTCCCCGACTACCAGCTCCCCGCCCACCTCGTCGCCGTCGCGGTGCTGCCGCTCACCGAGAACGGCAAGCTCGACCGCGCGGCCCTGCCCGCCCCCCGCACCGCCGAACCGGCGGGCCCCGGCCACCTGCCGCCCCACGACCAGCGCACCGAACTGCTCTGCCGGATCTTCGCCGACGCCCTCGGACTGCCCGGCTTCGGCCCGCACGAGGACTTCTTCGAGCGCGGCGGGCACTCGCTGTCCGCGATGAGCCTGGTCGGGCGGGCCCGGACACTCCTGGACACCGAGCTGTCCGTCGGCGACCTGTTCACCGCGCGCACCCCTGCCGCGACCGCCGCCCTGCTGCGCGGAGCCCGGGGGAGCGCCCGGTCCCCGGAACCGGCGCACCTGCCACGCCCCGCCGAACCACCGCTCTCCGCCGCCCAGCAACGCCTCTGGTTCCTCCACCGGCTGGAGGAGGAACCCACCGCCGCGTACAACGTCCCCATCGCCCTCCGCCTCACCGGCACACTCGACGAACGGGCACTGGAACAGGCGCTCGCCGACCTCACCGCACGCCACGAGGTGCTGCGCACGGTGTTCCCCGAACGCGAGGGCCGTGCCGTGCAGCGCGTCCTCGCCCCGGACGACGCCCCCGCACCCCTCACCGTCCGGACCACGACGCCGGACGCCCTGGACGCCGCGCTGGCCGGGGCCGCGACCCTGCCCTTCGCCCTGGAGCGGGAGACGCCGCTGCGCGCCGCCCTGTTCCGGGTGGCCCCCGAGGGCGGGGCGGGCCCGCGCCACGACGTGCTGCTCCTCGTCCTCCACCACATCGCCGGGGACGAGTGGTCCGTGCGCCCGCTCCTCGACGACCTCGCCACCGCCCTCGCCGCCCGCTCCGACGGCAGCGCTCCCCGGTGGGCGGCGCTGCCCCTCCAGTACGCCGACCACACGCTGCGACAGCGGACGCTGCTCGGCGACGAGGCCGACGAGGAGAGCGAGATCAGCCGGCAGGTCCGCTACTGGCGGGACCAACTCGCCGGGCTCCCCGCCGAACTGCCCCTCCCCGTGGACCGGCCGCGCAGGCCGGACACCGGCCACGACGGAGGCATCGTCGAGTTCGCCCTCTCCGCGGAGGTCAGCGCCGGACTGCGGCGGCTCGCCTCCCGCACCGGCGCGACCCCGTTCATGGTCGCCCACGCCGCGCTCGCCGTGCTGCTCCACCGGATCGGCGGCACCGACGACATCCCCGTGGGAACCCTCGTCGCCGGCCGCGACGACGCCGCCGTGCACGACCTCGTCGGCTTCTTCGTCAACACCCTGGTCCTGCGCACCGACGTCGGCGGCGACCCGACCCCGGCCCAGCTGGTGGCCCGCGCCAGGGCGGCCACCCTCGACGCGCTCGACCACGCAGACGTCCCCTTCGAGCGCCTGGTGGACCTGCTGGACGTCGAACGCTCCCTGGAGCGGCACCCGTTGTTCCAGGTGATGCTGAACTACCAGACCCGTACCGCGGAAGGACCGGAACTCGGCGGCCTGGGCAGCACGCCCGTCGCGGTGCACACGCACACCGCCAAGTTCGACCTCACCGTCACCCTGGTCCAGGAACCGGGCGCCGACGGCGTGCTGAACGGGGGCATCACCTACCGCACCGGACTCTTCGACGAGGCGACCGTACGCGGCATCGCCGACTGGTACGAGCGCGTCCTGGCCGCCTTCGCCGAGCGGCCCGAGCGGCCCGTGGGCGGTATCCGCCTGCTCACCGAAGACCAGCGGCACCGGCTCCTCGACTCCTGGAACAGCGCCGAGGAGCCGGTGCGGGTGCTGTCCGTCGCCCGGGAGTTCGCCGAGCGGGCCGCCCTGGAACCCGACGCCCCCGCCGTGATCGACGGCGACCGCACCGTCCCGTACGGCGAACTCCTGCGCGACGCCCGGTCGCTCGCCGCCCCGCTCCGCGCCCACGGGGTGCGCCGCGGCGAACCCGTCGCCGTCCTGCTGCCCCGCTCCGCGGGCCTGGTCACCGCCGCCCACGCCGTGCTCCAGGCCGGCGGCGCCTACCTGCCCCTCGACCCGGACCACCCGGCGGCCCGGCTCTCCGCGATGCTCGACGCGAACCCGCCCGCCGTGCTCCTCACCGACCGCGCCCACCGGGACCTGCTGCCCGACGGGTTCGACCGGCCCGTCCTGCTCCTCGACGACCCGCGCCCGCCCGCGCCCGCCGGCCCCGCCCCCGCCGCACCCCACCCCGCGCAGCCCGCGTACATCCTGCACACCTCCGGCTCCACGGGCCGCCCCAAGGCCGTCGTCGTCCCGCACGGGGCGCTCGCCAACCGGCTCGCCTGGACCCAGCGGCGCTTCCCCCTGGGGCCGGGGGACCGCATGCTGGCCAAGGCGGCACCCGGTTTCGACGTCTCGGTCTGGGAGCTGACCGGGCCCCTGCTCGCCGGGGCCGCCGTCGTCGTCGCGGGACCCGACGGGCACCGGGACCCCGCCTGCCTCGTCCGGCTGATCCGCGAACACGGCGTCCACGCCGTCCACTTCGTGCCCTCGATGCTCGCCCTGTTCGCCGCCGAACCCGACGCGGCGCACTGCACCTCGCTGCGCTGGATCTTCAGCGGCGGCGAGGCCCTCACCGACACGCTGGTGCGGCGCTGTGCGGAGGTGTTCGCCGCCCCCGTCGTCAACCAGTACGGGCCGACCGAGGCGGCCGTCGACGTCACCGCCCGCCCCGCCGTACCCGGCGAAGGGCCCCTCGTCCCGCTCGGCGCCCCGGGTGCCGGAACCCGCGCCTATGTGCTGGACGCGGCCCTACGGCCCGTACCGCCCGGGGTGAGCGGCGAACTGTACCTGGGCGGAGCCCAGCTGGCCCTCGGCTACTCGGGCCGGAGCGCGGGGACCGCCGAACGCTTCGTCGCCGACCCGTTCGGCGCACCGGGGGAGCGGCTCTACCGCACCGGCGACCTGGCCCGCTGGAACGGGCGGGGCGAGCTGGAGTACCTGCGCCGCGCCGACGACCAGGTGAAGCTGCGCGGGGTACGGATCGAACCGGCCGAGGTGCGCACCGCCCTGCTCGGCCACCCGGACGTCCGGGACGCCCTTGTCCTCGTCCGCGACGACCTGCCGTCAGGGGCCGCCCGGCTCGTGGGCTACGTCACCCCCGGCGACCCGGCCGCGCCACCGCTCCCCGCCGACCTGCTCGCCCACGGCGCGAAGCTCCTGCCCGCGGCCCTGGTGCCCTCCGACGTCGTCGTCCTGGACCGCTTCCCGCTCACCGTGAGCGGGAAGGTGGACCGCTCCGCGCTCCCCGCGCCCGCCGTCGCGGACCCCGCGGCGGGGGAGCGGCCCAAGGACCCGGCCGAGGAGCTCCTGGCCGAACTGATCGCCGACCTGCTGAAGCTCCCCGCCGTCGGGCGGGAGAGCAGCTTCTTCGCCCTCGGCGGCGACAGCATCACCTCCATCGTGCTGGTCAGCGCCGCCCGGCGGAGGGGTCTCGTGATCAGCCCCCGCGACGTCTTCGAGCAGCGCACCGTCTCCGCCCTCGCCCGCGTCGCCCGCCGGGAGGAGGCCGCGGCCCTGGTCCACGACCCGGGAGCCGGAGCCGTACCGCTCACGCCCGTCATGCACGCGCTGCGCCGGCGCGGCGGCGACCACCGCACCTACCACCAGTCCCTCCTGGTGACGACCCCGCCCGGCCTCACCGCCGAGCTCCTGCGCCGGGCGCTCGGGCGTCTCGTCGCCCACCACCCCGTTCTCGCCGCCCGGCTGGACGGAGCCGAGGACGGCACGTGGACGCTGCGCGTTCCCGAGGACCCGGCCCTCGCCGACGACGCGCTGACCACCGTGGGGTCCGCTTCCCTCGCGGACGCGATCACGGCGGCCTCACGCACCGCCGTCGGCGAACTCGACCCGTACAGCGGCCGGATGCTGCGCGCGACCCTGTTCGACCCCGGCGACGGGGGACCCGGCCGGCTGCTCCTGGTCGCCCACCACCTGGTGGTCGACGCGGTGTCCTGGCGGATCCTGCTGCCCGACCTCGCCCAGCTGTGCGCAGGACCCGGCGCCTCCCTGCCCCCGGTCGAGACGTCGTTCCGCACCTGGTCCCGGGCCCTGACCGCCACGGCCGCCGACCGCCGCGCCGAACTCCCCTACTGGAGCGAGGTGCTGGGCGGTGCCGGGCCCGCCCCGTACGGCCGGGAACCCGACCCCGCCACGGACACCCCGGACACCGTCCACCGGCTGATCACCACCGTCCCCGCGGACCTGGCCGAACCCGCGCTCACCGAGGTGACGGCAGCGTTCCACTGCACCGAACAGGACGTCCTGCTCACCGCGTTCGTCCTCGCCCACAGCCGCTGGCGCAACGAGGAGAGCACCCTCGTCCTGCTCGAAGGGCACGGCCGTGACGCCGCACTCCCCGAAGTCGCCGCCCCCGCCCGGACGGTGGGCTGGTTCACCAGCCAATACCCCTTCCGGGGGCGTCTGACCGAAGCCGGCCCCGACACCACCATCGCCGATCCGAACGCGGCCGGACGGCTCCTCAAGCAGATCAAGGAGCAGCTCCGCGCCGTCCCCGACCACGGCATCGGCTACGGACAGCTGCGCCACCTGGACGCCGCGTCCGGGGCCGCGCTCGCCGACCGCACCGAACCTCTGACCGGCTTCAACTACCTGGGCCGCTACGACGTCGGCGAGGCCGACGCCGCCGCGCCCGAACCCTGGACGCCGAGCCCCGAGTCGGCCGCCGTCTGGCGTCCGGCCCCTGCGCTCGGCGTCCACACCGCGGTGGATCTCGACCTCACCGCGCTGCGCCGCCCCTCCGGCACCGAGCTCTCGGTCAGCTGGCACCACGCGAGCCGCCTCGTGAGCGACGAGGAGATCACGGTCCTGGACCGCTGGTGGCGCACCGCCCTGGAGACCCTGGTGGCGGCCGCCCGCACCCAGGCCGCCGGGCACACCCCGTCCGACCTCGGCCTGCTGACGCTGAGCCAGGACGAAATAGACGAGTTCGAAGACGAGTGGAGGACCACGTGACCGGCGCACCCCAGGGACTGCAGGACATACTCCCGCTGTCCCCGCTCCAACAGGGGCTCTACTTCCTGTCGTCCTACGACGACAGCGCGCTGGACGTCTACAACGTGCAGCTCGGCCTGGACCTGACGGGACCGCTCGACACCGACCGGCTGCGCCGCGCCGTCGCGGCACTCCTCGACCGCCACCCCAACCTCAAGGCGGCCTTCCGGACCCGCCGCAACGGCGACCCGGTCACCGTCGTCCCGCACACCGTGGACATCCCCTGGCAGGAGACCGACCTCTCCGGCGTCGACGCGGCCGAGCGCGACCGGCGGGTCGCACGCCTCGCCGACGCCGACCGGCACACCCGCTTCGACCTGGCCCGGCCACCGCTGGTCCGCTTCACCGCGATCCGCCTGTCCGCCGAACGCCACCGGCTCCTGTTCACCCACCACCACCTCCTGCTGGACGGCTGGTCCACCGCCCGCGTCGTCCAGGAACTCTTCGCCCTGTACGCGGCCGACGGCTCGACCACCGCCCTGCCCGAGGTCCGCCCCTACCGCGACTACCTGGCCTGGGCCGCCGCCCAGGACACCGCGGCCGACGAGCGCGCCTGGCGCGGGGCGCTGGCCGGCCTCGACGGCCCGACGGTCATCGCACCCGGTCTCGACGGGCAGCCGCAGGCCCAGCCGGCCACCCGGGACGTGGAGCTGTCCCCGGGCTCCGCCAGGGCCCTGGCGGCCACCGCCCGGGCGCTGGACGTCACCGTGCCCGTCGTCGTCCAGACCCTGTGGTCCCTGGTCCTGGCCGACCTGACCGGACGCCGGGACATCGTCTCGGGAACCACCGTGTCCGGCAGGCCCGCCGAACTGGCCGGAGCCGATTCCATGGTCGGGCTGTTCATCAACACCCTTCCGGTACGCGTCCGGATCCGGCACGACGAGACCCTCGCCGAACTGGTCCGGCGCACCGCCGGCGAGCAGGCCGCCCTGCTGGCGCACCACCATGTCGCGCTCGCCCGGATCCAGAAGCTCACCGAGACCGGCGGCCCGCTGTTCGACACGCTGTGCGTGTTCGAGAACTACCTCGTCGACTCCGGACCCGACGACCCGGAGGACGCGCGGGAGAAGGAGTTCGCGGGACTGCGCGTCGAGGCCGTCACCGGCCGGGACGCCACCCACTATCCGCTCACCCTGGTCGCCGCCCCCGGGGCCGACGGAGGGCCGCTCCTGCGGCTGAGCTACCGCGCCGACGCCATCGGCGGGAGAGAAGCCGCGCGGATCGCCGCCCGGCTGCGCCGCGCCGTGGAGGAGTTCACCGCCGACCCGCACCGACCGCTGCCGCGCACCGACCTCCTCACCCCCGAGGAACGCGACCGGGTTCTGAACACCTTCAACGCCGACACCACCGACGTCGAACCCGCCACCCTGCCCGAACTCTTCGAACGGCAGGCCGCCGCACACCCCGACCGGCCCGCCGTCGAAGCGGCCGGACGCGTGCTCACGTACACGGAACTGAACACCCGCGCCAACCGGCTCGCCCACGCCCTCATCGCCACGGGCGTGGGCCCCGAGGACGTCGTGGGCGTCGCCCTGCGCCGGGGAGCCGACGTCCACATCGCCCAGCTCGCCGTCGGCAAGGCCGGCGGCGTCTTCGCCCCGCTCGACCCCGACCAGCCCGCCGAACGCCTCGCCGGCCTGATCGCCGGCAGCGGCGCCGCCGTCGTCCTCGCCCACTCCGGCACCGACCACACCCCCTGGTCCGGCGACGCGACCGTCATCGCGACCGACCGGCTGCCCGAGGGGCTGCCCGGCCACGACCCCACGGACGCCGACCGCCGCGCCCCCCTGCGCCTCCACAACGGCGCCTACCTCATCCACACCTCCGGCTCCACGGGCCGGCCCAAGGGCGTCCTCGTCGAACACCGTCCGCTCGTCGACCTCGTCACCTGGGCCCACGCCCGCTTCGCCACCCGGCCCGGCGACCGCGTCACCCAGTTCGCGTCCCCCAGCTTCGACGTCACCTTCGCCGAACTCGCCAACTCCCTCTTCGCCGGGGCCACTCTGGTGGTCGTCCCGGAGGAGGAGCGGGCCGGAGCACCGCTCGCCGACTTCCTGAACCGTGCAGCCATCACCCTGGCCGTGATCCCGCCGACCGTCGTCGCCTCCCTGCCGCTCGACGCCTCCCTCCCCGCGGGCATGTCCCTCGTCGTCGGCACCGAGGCCCTGCCCCCCGAGGTGGTCCGCGCCTGGGCCGACCGGCACCGCCTGTTCAACGCCTACGGGCCCACCGAGGCCGTGGTGAACTCCGCCACCTGGGAGGTTCCGGCCCGGTGGGCCGGCGGCCCCGTGCCGATCGGCCCCCCGGACGTCAACAAGCGCGCCTACGTCCTCGACGACGCCCTGCGCCCGGTCGCCCCCGGCGTCCTGGGCGAGCTGTACATCGGCGGCCCCGGCCTCGCCCGCGGCTACCTCGGGCGTCCGCTGATCACCGCCGACCGCTTCGTCGCCGACCCGTTCGGCGCGCCCGGGACCCGCATGTACCGCACCGGAGACCTGGCCCGCTGGAACGAGCGGGGAGAGCTGGAGTACGCGGGCCGCACCGACCACCAGCTGAAGATCCGCGGCTTCCGCGTCGAACCCGGCGAGGTCGAGGCCCGGCTCACCGCCCACCCCGCCATCGCCCAGGCCGTCGTCACCGGCCACACCGATGGCCGCGGCGTCCGCCGGCTCGTCGCCCACGCCGTCCCCGCCCCGGGCGGCGACCCCCGGCCGGCGGACATCGTCGCCTGGGCCGCCGAGGGGCTGCCCGACCACATGGTCCCCGCGGCGGTCGTGCTGCTCGACGCACTGCCGCTCACCGCGGCGAACAAGACCGACCGATCGGCCCTGCCCGCACCCGACTTCACCGCCACCGGTGCGGGGACCGCCCCCCGCACCGACCGGGAGAAGGAACTCGCCGCCCTCTTCGCCGACATCCTCCACCTGCCCGAAGTCGGCGTCGAGGAGAGCTTCTTCGCGCTCGGCGGCGACAGCATCTCCGCCATCCAGCTCGTCGGGGCCGCCCGCCGCAGGGGCCTCAGGCTCAGCCCC
>NZ_UAVD01000035.1 GCF_900460065.1 Streptomyces griseus
TCGCGCAGCTCGACCGGGTCGCCGGCGCTGAACTCGCCCTCGACGGCGGAGATTCCGGCGGGCAGCAGGGAGGTGCGCCGCTCCACCACGGCCCGTACGGCGCCGTCGTCGAGGGTGAGCGCGCCCTGTGGGGTGGAGGCGTGGGCCAGCCACAGGAGCCGGTCGGCGGAGCGGCGTCCGGTGGGGTGGAAGTAGGTTCCGGTGTCGCGGCCCGCGAGCGCGTCGGCGACGCGGCTGGCGGAGGTGAGGACGACGGGGATGCCGGCGGCGGTGGCGATGCGGGCGGCCTCGACCTTGGTGACCATGCCGCCGGTGCCGACGCCGGCCTTGCCGGCGCTGCCGATGGTGACGCCGGTCAGGTCGTCGGGGCCGGTGACCTCGGCGATCCGGGCGGCGCCGGGGGTGCCGGGCGGTCCGTCGTAGAGGCCGTCCACGTCGGAGAGCAGGACGAGCAGGTCGGCGTGGACGAGGTGGGCGACGAGGGCGGCGAGCCGGTCGTTGTCGCCGAAGCGGATCTCGTCGGTGGCGACGGTGTCGTTCTCGTTGACGACGGGGACGGCGCCCATCTCCAGGAGCTTGTCCAGGGTGCTGTAGGCGTTGCGGTAGTGGCCGCGGCGGCTGGTGTCGTCGGCGGTGAGGAGCACTTGGCCGACGCGGACGCCGTAGCGGGCGAAGGAGGCGGTGTAGCGGGCCACCAGGAGGCCCTGGCCGACGCTGGCGGCGGCCTGCTGCCGGGCGAGGTCCTTGGGCCGGCGGACGAGGCCGAGCGGGGCGAGTCCGGCGGCGATGGCTCCGCTGGAGACGAGGACGACCTCGCGTTCGCCGCCGTCCCTGACCTTGGCCAGGACGTCGACGAGGGCGTCGACGCGGTCGGCGTCGAGGCCGCCGGATGCGGTGGTGAGCGAGGAGGAGCCGACCTTGACGACGACCCTGCGGGCGCCGGTCACCGCCGGCTCGCGGCCCGACGGCCTCTGCTCTGCCACGTGCTTCCTCGCTCTGGATCGCCCCGGTGTCCGACGTGGGGCCCGTGTGCCGCCCCGGCACAGCACAGTACGCGAGCGGCCGTCCCCGCCGCCCGCCCGTTCCGCTCGGTGGACGCCGGGGGCGTCGGGTGAACGGGGTGCGGGACGGGCGGCGGGGACGGCCGCGGCGGGCTCAACCCTTCTGCTCGTCCTTGACGGCGAGCATCCGGTCCACGACCCGGGCGGCGGCGCGGCCGTCGGAGGGCTCGCAGAAGTCGACCCGGAACTGGGCGTACTTCTCCTTGTACTCCTCGCTCACCGCGTCGATGTTGCGGATCGCGGAGACCAGGTCCTCGGAGGTCTTGATCAGCGGTCCGGGGGCGCGGGAGGTGAAGTCGAAGTAGAAGCCGCGCAGGGTGTCGCGGTAGTGCTCCAGGTCGTACGTGAAGAACAGCATCGGCCGCCCGGAGTGCGCGAAGTCGAACAGCACCGAGGAGTAGTCGGTGATCAGCACGTCGGCGATCAGGTAGAGGTCGGCGATGTCCGGGTAGTACGTGACGTCGTAGACGAAGCCCTGTCCGGCGCCGGGGATGGAGTCCAGGACCTTGTGGTGCTTGCGGTAGAGCAGCACGTGGTCGTCGCCGAGCTCGCGCTTCGCGGCCTCGACGTCGATCTGGTTGTCCAGCTTGAAGCGGCGGCCGCCGTAGCGCTGGTCGTCGCGCCAGGTGGGTGCGTACAGGACGACCTTCTTGCCCGCGGGGATGCCGAGCTTCTCCCGCACGGCCGCGGCGCGCTTGACGCGGTCGGGGGCGTGGAAGACGTCGTTGCGCGGGTAGCCCGCCTCCAGGACCTCGCACTGGAGGCGGAAGGAGTTGGTCATGATCGGGGTGGTGAAGGCGTTCGGCGTGATGAACAGGCTGTACTGGCGCGAGCGCTGCGGGAGGCTCGCGATGTAGGCCAGGTTCGCCTTCGGAGTGCCGAGGAGGTCGGCGCCGATCCGCTTGAGCGGGGTGCCGTGCCAGGTCTGGACGACGACCTGGCCCTCGCGGCGGACGAACCACTCGCGGATGCCGCCGTTGGTGACGACGTACCGGCTGCGGGCCAGCGCCTCGTACCACTCCTTGCTGCCCCACTCGACGCCCCGGACGCCGGGCGGCAGGACGACCTGCTGGTCGTGGACCATCGCGATGTGCTCGACCTCGGTGCCGCGGCGCTTGAGCTCCTCGTAGACCGCGCGGGGCGAGTCGGAGAACTGCTTGCCGCCGAAGCTGTTGTAGAGCACGGCCTCGCGCAGCGGGAGCTTGCGCTGCTCGGGGGTGTAGACGTCGCGCATCAGCCGCTGGCGGTAGGCGCCGCGCAGCTCCGGGTCGAGGACCGGTCCGGACTCCACGAAGATCCGGTCGAAGTCGAGCCGCTCGACGGTGTACGTGCGGCGCTCGCCGCGGTGGGCCAGCGGCAGCGTGTTCACGAGGTCGGGGCGGATCGTGACGGGGAGGTCGCGGGTGTGGTCCCACTCGGTGCGCAGGCGCAGGCGCGGCATCCAGCGGCCGGCGCGCAGCGGCACGGTGCCCTCGTAGGTGGGCATGGTGTCCGGGCGCAGCCGGGCGGTGAAGCGGCCGTCGGCGAACTCGACGGGCAGCGGGCGGTCCTCGTTGCGGCCGGTGTGGCGCAGGACCATCTTCATCTGCTCGGCGGGGCCGGTGTAGACGCCGGAGAGGACCAGTTCGCCGTCGGCGGTCCACTCGACGCTGTCGACGAGCGGCTGGACCGTGCGGAGCTGGGGGGTGAAGTTCCCGGCGCCGTCGGTGAGGATCGCGAACTCGCGTCCCTCGGGCAGCGGGTGGACTCCGGTGACGGACTGCGCTCCGTTGGTGGCGCGGCGGGTGGTGCCGTCGGCGAAGACGATCTGCGCGCGGTACTTGACGGCCTTGCCGGGGCGTACGCCGTCGACGGGGAGGTCCGCGAAGGCGAGGCGGGCGGTGTGGCGGAGCCAGCCGTCGGCGCCGGTCTCGCCCTGCTGGAGCGGGAGGTCGGTGGCGAAGCCGCTCGGCTCGTGGTCGATGCGCAGGGCGGTGGGGTACTTGCCCGCGGGGGTGGTGACGCGGGAGCGCAGGGTGACGGTGAGGGCCTCGGCGTCGGCCTCCTGGGCGATGATCTCGGCCGGGACGACGTCCACGGAGAGTTTGAGCCGGTTGCGGTCGAAGCCGGCGACGAGGCGGACGCCGTCGTCCAGGACCCGGGTGTAGCTGTGGCCGGACGCGCCCGCGTTGTTCTTGGTGACGCTGCCCACGGACATGCCGCCGGGGCGCGGGATGCCGATGCCCAGGCGCCAGGTGCCGGGCTGCCACTGGCCGCGTACGCGCAGCCGGGACGGGTCGATGCCGATCTCGAAGCCGGACCAGTCGTAGGCGTGCAGGGCGCCCTTGGCCTCGGCGGTGGCGCGGGGTTCCAGGACGGTGCGGATCCGCAGCGGGAGGGTGGAGCGGCTGCCCTGGCGGCGGAGCACGGCGACGCGCAGCGAGCGCTTGCCGGTGGCCGAGGGGACGTTGGGGATGTAGGCGTAGCCCTTGACGAGGAGCTTGCCGTCCTCCCAGGCGAGGTCGAGGAGCTTGCCGCGTACGGGGAGTTCGCTGCGGTTGAAGTTGCGCACCGAGGAGGGGAGCGAGGAGCTCTCGACGCCGGGCAGTTCGATGCGGGCGCGCCGCAGACCGCGGACGGAGAAGGCTCCCGGGTTCTCGCGCTCGTAGTGCAGCAGGTCCACCAGCTCGTCACCGCGGCCACTGGCCGCCAGGTGCCACTTGACCCGGGCCATCGGGGAGAACTGGCGTACGACCTTGGGGGCGGCACGGGCCAGGAAGTCCTTGGCCGCCCGGTGGAATTCGGGGCGCTCCTCGACCGGAGTCTCCGGGAAGTACTTCATGAGCCGGCTGAGCTCGTCGGGAATCGCTTCGAGGGACGCCACGGGTGGAGGGCCTTTCCGGGGGGACGTGCAGATGATGAACCCCTGGAGGACGGGGCGTTAATGAGACGTCTCCAACCGTCTCATGGTTGCTCCACAGTATGACGTGACACCTCTCACAGGACGAACCGCCCCGGTCGCCGCCGGGGCGGGCGAAGGGGTTCCGGACCCCCGGGGCCGTCCGGTCAGGCGCGGTGGGCGCGGGGGGCGCGCACGACGCCGAGCAGCGCCCGGCGGGTCCTTCGGACCACCCGCCGGGCGAGGGAGGGGCGCGGCCCGTCCCGGGGCGCCTCGATCCGCCGGCCGCCGACCCATTCCGTGATGGTCACCCGGTAGGCCCGGTCGGGGAGCACGGAGCCCTCCCCGAAGTGCGGGTAGGCGAGGTGGAGGCGGGGCGGGTTCCCCCGGCGGACCAGTTCGGGCTCCTCCCCGGCGCGCAGGAAGGCGACGATGTCCAGGAGCAGATCGAGCCGGCCCTCGGCGAGGCACATGAGCCGCAGCCGTTCGTCGACCTTGAGGTTACGGCCGAGCTCCGGGGTCCAGTACGCCTTCATCAGCGGGGCGGCGAGCGCCATCTTCCGCTCACGGACCTCGGGTGTCTGCTTCAGCAGTCCGGGGCCGAACTGGGGCAGCAGCGTGATGACGAAGGGCCGCACCATCAGGACGTCGCGGCGGGGGCCGGGGGGCACGTACCGGGCGATGAGCCCCATGAGGGCGCGGGCGGAGTCGAAGCGGCGCCGGTAGCCGCCCTTCTTGGTCATCTGGTTGCGGTCCTCGCGGCCCACCAGGTAGTAGCAGGTGTAGTCGGCGACGACGGAGATCCCGTTGCCGCGGATGTACGCCTCCATCGTGAAGAGGGCGTCCTCGCCGGTCTTCAGCTTCTCGTCGAAGGCCATGCCGAGGCGTACGAGGAGGTCGCGCCGGAACAGTTTCTGCGCGCTCAACGTGAACTTGACGTTGGAGGAGTACAGGTCGGCGCGTTCGACGGTCTCCTTCCACATCGATTTCGCGGCGCCGCGATTGACGCCGACGATCTTCCCGAGCACCACGTCCGTGCCGGCCCGGTCCCCCATGGCGACCATGCGCTCCAGGGCCTCCTCGCCGAAGTAGTCGTCCGCGTCGAGGAAGAAGACGTACCGGCCGCGGGCGAGGCCGAGGCCCCGGTTGCGCGGGCCGCTGGGCCCGCCGGAATTCGCCTGCCGGACGACTCTCATGGGGATCGCGGTCCGGGCGGCGAACTCCTCCAGGCAGGCGCCGGTGCCGTCGGTGGAGCCGTCGTCGACGGCGACGATCTCCATGCGGTCCGCGCCGATGGTCTGCGCCTCGACGGACTCCAGGCACCGGACCAGGTAGGGCATCGCGTCATAGGCTCCGATGATCACACTGACATCGGGCTCGTCGTTCTTCCTGGGCATGTCGACCATGTACACCTGTCGATTTGATCACGAAATAAGATTTATCGCCCGACTCTGCACCTTTTGCTCATGCGCATACCGAACGACCCGTACCTCCCTCCCCCGAGGAGAGACGTACGGGTCGTGATCGGGGTTGCCCGATTTTCGGCCAGTTCGATCAGCTGTGCGGTGCCCGGCAGCGTGTCACCCACGCGCCGGTACGTCGCTCAGCGCAACGGCGAGGATCCCTCCGCGAGGGCTGTCCGGGCCTCCACCGACTCGGCCTCCGGTGCGTCCGGGTCCGCCGCGGCGTCGGCCTCGGCCACCGCCTGCGGATCGCCGGACCCGACGCCGCTGGTGACGGCCTCCTCGTCCGGCACCGCCACGGACCGGTCGCCGAGCCGCTGGGCCACGCCCAGGTTGCGGGCCTCGGCCTTGGCCGCCAGGGCCCGTACAGCGGCGTTGAACTGCTCCATGGAGGTCGGCTCGTCCGGCCCCAGGAGGTAGGTCTTCAGC
>NZ_UAVD01000031.1 GCF_900460065.1 Streptomyces griseus
GGGATCTCCATCGAACACTCCATCGCCCGGCGGAGATTGGGCAGCTCGCTGTCGACGCGCGCGGCCACCTCCGCCTGGCGCGGACTGAACCAGTCCAGCTCGCACCAGGTCGCGAGACCCAGGAACCAGTCCCGGTGGCGCCGCCGCAGACGCGGGGTGTCCCCGGCCGCCGCCAGCCACTGCGCCCCGTACTCGCTGACCGTGTCCAGCAGTCGGTAGCGGGCGCCGGCCGGGGCGTCCTCGCGCTCCACCACCGACTGGGCGAGCAGCTCGTCCAGCACATCGAGCACCGATTCGGCCGGCAGGTCCGGCCCGCCCGCAGATGTACTCGGCGGCCTCCAGGTCGAACTGTCCCGCGAACACGGAGAGCCGCGCCCACAGCAGCCGCTGCTCGGGGGTGCACAGCTCATGGCTCCAGCCGATCGCCGTACGCAGCGTCTGGTGGCGGGGCGGCGCACCCCGACGGCCCCCCGTCAGCAGCCGGAACCGGTCGTCCAGGCGCAGGAGCACCTGTTCCACCGAGAGGGCGCGCAGCCGCCCGGCCGCCAGTTCGAGGGCCAGGGGGATCCCGTCGAGGCGGCGGCAGAGCTCCAGCACGGACGTCCGCTCGGCCGCCGTCGGCTCCCAGCCCGGCCGGACCCCGCGCGCCCGCTCGGTGAAGAGTTCCACCGCGTCCCCGTCGGACATCGGGGCGAGCGGGAACGTCCGCTCCCCGTCCACCCGGAGGGGGCAGCGTCCGGCCGCGAGCACCTGGAGGCGCGGGGCCCGCCGCAGGAGTTCGGCGACGAGGTCGGCGCAGGCGTCGACGAGGTGCTCGAAGCCGTCGATCACCAGCAGCGTCCGGCGCTCGGAGAGGTGTTCGACGAGGACGGCGCGCGGGGGCCTGTTGGTGTGGTCGGTCAGGCCCAGGGCGTCGACCAGGGCGTGTTCCAGCAGATCGGGGTGGCCGACGGCGGACACCTCGGCCAGCAGCACCCCGTCGCAGTACCGTTTCTCCCGAAGCGCGGCCAGCCGGATGACGCACCGGGTCTTGCCCACGCCCGCCACCCCGGCGACGGTGACGAGCCTGGCCCCCTCCAGCAGCCCGCCCAGCTCGGCCAGTTCTGCCTCGCGCCCCACGAAGGGGTTCAGTTCGGCCGGGAGGTTGCCGGGCGCCGGTGCGGGGAGGGCGTCCGGATTGTCGGGATGCGGGCAGGGGTCGTGCAGGCGCCTCATGAAACACGGAGCGTACTGGCTTGAAAGCTCTCCGTACAATCTCGTTATGGCAACTCCCGCCCGGCCCGCGGAGAATGCGGTAGGGGAGGAGTTGCGCGGCGCGATAGGCTCGTGTGACGACGATCGGGCGTCGGGCCGGGGGCCCGGACGCGACCGACGGAGACAAGGCCCGGCAGGGCCCGAGCGACGAACAGAGAGCGGTGCACAGTGTCCGGTGGAGAGGTGGCCGGGATCCTCGTGGCCGTCTTCTGGGCGATCCTGGTCTCGTTCCTCGCCGTGGTGCTGGTGAGGCTCGCCCAGACGCTCAGGGCGACCACCAAGCTCGTGGCGGACGTGACCGATCAGGCCGTTCCGCTGCTGGCCGACGCGTCGGCGACGGTGCGCTCCGCGCAGACCCAGCTGGACAAGGTCGACGCCATCGCGAGCGACGTCCAGGAGGTCACCTCGAACGCCTCCGCGCTCTCCACGACGGTCGCCTCCACCTTCGGCGGCCCCCTCGTCAAGGTCGCCGCCTTCGGCTACGGCGTGCGCCAGGCCCTCGGCCGCCGCACCGCACCCGAGCCCGAGCCGGAACCGGCGCGGGGCCGCGGCTCCGCCCGCCGCACGGTGATCGTCGGCCGAACCGTACCCCCGGCGCGCGGACGCAGGCGCGAACGCCGAAACGCCCGCGGACAGAAGGACTGATCGAGCGATGTTCCGCCGCACCTTCTGGTTCACGGCCGGCGCAGCCGCCGGTGTGTGGGCCACCACCAAGGTCAACCGCAAGCTCAAGCAGCTGACCCCCGAGAGCCTCGCGGCGCAGGCCGCTGACAAGGCGATCGAGACCGGTCACAAGCTCAAGGACTTCGCCCTCGACGTACGCGAGGGCATGGTCCGGCGCGAAGCCGAACTCGGCGGCGCCCTGGGCCTGGAGGCGCCGGTCGACCCCGACCTCCCCGTACAGCGGTACTACGCCGTCGAAGCGGCCGAGCCGCCCGCCGACACGAACACGTACCGCAAGCTCCCCTACAACTCGAACAACCGGAATGAGGACCACTGATGGAGTCGGCCGAAATTCGCCGCCGCTGGCTGAGCTTCTTCGAGGAGCGCGGTCACACCGCCGTGCCTTCGGCGTCGCTCATCGCGGACGACCCGACTCTGCTGCTGGTCCCCGCGGGCATGGTCCCCTTCAAGCCGTACTTCCTCGGCGAGGTCAAGCCGCCCGCCCCGCGCGTCACCAGCGTGCAGAAGTGCGTCCGCACGCCGGACATCGAAGAGGTCGGCAAGACCACCCGCCACGGCACCTTCTTCCAGATGTGCGGCAACTTCTCCTTCGGCGACTACTTCAAGGAAGGCGCCATCCAGCTCGCCTGGGAGGCGCTGACCAACTCCGTCGAGGACGGCGGCTACGGCCTCGACCCCGAGAAGCTCTGGATCACGGTCTACCTCGACGACGACGAGGCCGAGCAGATCTGGCGCGACAAGATCGGCGTACCCGCCGAGCGCATCC
The DNA here is from genome assembly GCF_900460065.1 of Streptomyces griseus. Lineage (GTDB taxonomy): Bacteria > Actinomycetota > Actinomycetes > Streptomycetales > Streptomycetaceae > Streptomyces > Streptomyces griseus. The sequence goes on from NZ_UAVD01000031.1 coordinate 2,705, forward strand.
AGCGCCTGGGCAAGAAGGACAACTTCTGGTCCATGGGCGTCCCCGGACCCTGCGGCCCCTGCTCGGAGATCAACTACGACCGGGGCCCCGAGTTCGGCGTCGAGGGCGGCCCGGCCGTCAACGACGAGCGCTATGTGGAGATCTGGAACCTGGTCTTCATGCAGTACGAGCGCGGCGCGGGCGACGGCAAGGAGGACTTCCCGATCCTCGGGGACCTGCCGTCCAAGAACATCGACACCGGCCTCGGCCTCGAACGCCTGGCGATGATCCTCCAGGGCGTACAGAACATGTACGAGACCGACACCCTGCGCGTCGTCATGGACAAGGCCACCGAGCTGACCGGCGTCCGCTACGGCGCCGAGAACTCCACGGACGTCTCCCTCCGCGTCGTCGCCGACCACATCCGTACGTCGGTGATGCTCATCGGCGACGGCGTCACCCCGGGCAACGAGGGCCGCGGTTACGTGCTGCGCCGCATCATGCGCCGCGCCATCCGCAACATGCGTCTGCTGGGCGCGACCGGCACGGTCGTCAAGGACCTCATCGACGTCGTGATCGACACCATGGGGCAGCAGTACCCGGAGCTGATCACCGACCGCAAGCGCATCGAGACGGTCGCGCTCGCCGAGGAGGCCGCTTTCCTCAAGGCCCTCAAGGGCGGCACCAACATCCTGGAGACCGCCGTCACCGAGACCAAGGCCGCAGGCGGCCAGGTCCTCGCCGGCGACAAGGCGTTCCTGCTCCACGACACCTGGGGCTTCCCGATCGACCTGACCCTGGAGATGGCCGCCGAGCAGGGGCTCTCCGTGGACGAGGACGGCTTCCGCCGCCTGATGCAGGAGCAGCGCGACAAGGCCAAGGCGGACGCCCGCGCCAAGAAGACCGGTCACGCCGACCTCTCCGCCTACCGCGAGGTCGCCGACACCGCCGGCGCCACCGAGTTCACCGGTTACGCCAGCCTCGCCGGCGAGTCCACCATCGTCGGCCTGCTGGTCGACGGCGTGCCCTCGCCCGCCGCCACCGAGGGCGACGAGGTCGAGGTCGTCCTCGACCGCACCCCCTTCTACGCCGAGGGCGGCGGCCAGCTCGCCGACACCGGCCGCATCCGGCTGGACACGGGCGCCGTGATCGAGGTCCGCGACGTCCAGAAGCCGGTCCCCGGCGTCCACGTCCACAAGGGCGTCGTCCAGGTCGGCGAGGTGACGGTGGGTGCCCCCGTCTTCGCCTCCATCGACGCCACCCGCCGCCGGGCCATCGCCCGCGCCCACAGCGCCACCCACCTCACGCACCAGGCGCTGCGCGACGCGCTCGGCCCGACGGCCGCCCAGGCCGGCTCCGAGAACTCGCCCGGCCGCTTCCGCTTCGACTTCGGTTCGCCCGCCGCCGTCCCCGGCACGGTCCTCACCGACGTCGAGCAGCGGATCAACGAGGTCCTCTCGCGGGAACTCGACGTCCAGGCCGAGGTCATGTCCATCGACGAGGCCAAGAAGCAGGGCGCCATCGCCGAGTTCGGCGAGAAGTACGGCGAGCGGGTCCGCGTCGTCACCATCGGCGACTTCTCCAAGGAGCTGTGCGGCGGCACGCACGTCGGCAACACCGCCCAGCTGGGTCTGGTGAAGCTGCTCGGCGAGTCCTCCATCGGCTCCGGCGTGCGCCGTATCGAGGCCCTGGTGGGCGTGGACGCGTACAACTTCCTCGCCAAGGAGCACACGGTCGTCGCCCAGCTCCAGGAGCTGGTCAAGGGCCGCCCCGAGGAGCTTCCGGAGAAGATCGCGGGCATGCTCGGCAAGCTCAAGGACGCCGAGAAGGAGATCGAGAAGTTCCGCGCGGAGAAGGTCCTCGCGGCCGCCGCCGGACTCGTCGAGTCGGCCAAGGACGTCCGGGGCACCGCCCTGGTCACCGGCCAGGTCCCCGACGGCACCTCCGCCGACGACCTGCGCAAGCTGGTCCTGGACGTGCGCGGGCGGATCCAGGGCGGCCGGCCGGCCGTCGTGGCCCTGTTCACCACCGCCAACGGCCGCCCGCTCACCGTCATCGCCACCAACGAGGCCGCCCGCGAGCGCGGTCTCAAGGCCGGTGACCTGGTGCGCACCGCCGCCAAGACGCTCGGTGGCGGTGGCGGCGGCAAGCCGGACGTCGCCCAGGGCGGCGGCACGAACCCGGCCGCCATCGGCGACGCGGTCGCCGCGGTCGAACGCCTCGTCACCGAGACGGCGTGACGGGCGGGATGACGGCGATGCGACGGGGCCGACGGCTCGCCGTCGACGTCGGGGACGCCCGGATCGGGGTCGCCTCGTGCGACCCCGACGGGATCCTGGCCACGCCGGTGGAGACCGTGCCGGGACGCGATGTCCCGGCCGCCCACCGGCGGCTCCGCCAGATCGTGGACGAGTACGAGCCGATCGAGGTCGTCCTCGGTCTGCCGCGCTCGCTCGGCGGCGGCGAGGGCCCGGCTGCGGCCAAGGTCCGGGAGTTCGCCCAGGTGTTCGCCCGCTCGATCGCACCCGTTCCGGTGCGCCTGGTGGACGAGAGGATGACCACAGTGACGGCCGCCCAGGGGATGCGCGCCTCGGGCGTGAAGTCCAAGAAGGGCCGGTCTGTCATCGACCAGGCTGCCGCTGTGGTGATCCTTCAGAACGCTCTGGAGTCCGAACGGGCGTCAGGCAATCCACCGGGTGAGGGCGTCGAAGTGGTTGTCTGATCGCGATACGGTAACGTTCCGCGCGATGCGGCGGTGTTCGAACAAACACCGCACAGCGAAGCGAAGAGACGGAACGTCGTCTCGCGGCTCTAGGGGATCGATGACTGAGTATGGCCGGGGCCCCGGCTCCGAACCGTGGCATCCCGAGGACCCCTTGTACGGGGACCAGGGATGGGGAGGCCGGCAGGCCGCCCACGGCCAGGGCCAGTACGGCGACCAGCAGCAGTCCTTTCCGCAGGACCCGTATGCCCAGCAGCACCAGAACCATCAGCAGGACCCGTACGCCCAGCAGCACCAGCAGCACCAGAACCATCAGCAGTACCCGCAGCAGCAGCCGTACGACCCGCACCAGCAGTACGGCCAGCAGCAGAGTCACCAGCAGCAGTACGGCGCGCCCCAGCAGGACCCGTACGCCCAGCAGCCGGGTTCCCAGCCGCAGTACAACGGCGGCTGGGACACCGGACAGCAGGCCGCCATGCCGTACGGGGCCGAGCCCCAGGACCCGTACGGCCAGCAGCCCGGCGGCTACGACCCGTCGCAGGACTACTACGGCACCCCGGACGCCTACCCGCCGCCGCAGCCCCCGGGCCGCCGCGACGCCGCGGCCGAGCAGCAGCGGCAGCAGCAGGACCAGCAGGCATCGACGGACTGGGACCCGGACGGGCCGCAGGAGGAGACGCACCCCTTCTTCACCGGTGCGGACGAACCGGCGGGCCGTGAGCCGCGCGACGACGACGATGACCCGGACGACGACGGATCGCGCGCCTCGCGCCGCGACCGCGGCGGCAGCGACCGCCGGGGCGGGAAGGGCAAGAAGAAGAGCCGCAGCGGTGTGGCCTGTCTGGTGGTCTCCGTCGTCCTGATCGGCGGCGTCGGCGGCGTCGGTTACGTCGGCTACACCTTCTGGAAGAAGCAGTTCGGCGCTCCGGCCGACTACGCCGGGACGGGAACAGGTGAGGTCGAGGTCGAGATCCCCGAGGGGTCGTTCGGCTACGACATCGCCAACATCCTGCGCAAGAACGGCGTCATCAAGTCCTCCGACGCCTTCGTCGCCGCGCAGAACGACAACCCCAAGGGCAAGCTGCTCCAGGCCGGCGTCTACCTCCTGAAGAAGGAGATGTCCGCCGCCAGCGCGATCGACCTGATGCTCGACCCCAAGAGCCAGAACGCCTTCGTGATCCCCGAGGGCACCCGTAACGTCGCGGTCTACGCGAAGATCGACGAACGGCTGGAGCTGGAGAAGGGCACCACGGCGAAGATCGCCAAGACCAAGGCGGAGTCCCTGGGACTGCCCGACTGGGTGGACGACAACCCGGACGTGAAGGACCCGCTCGAAGGCTTCCTGTATCCAGCGGCCTACCCCGTGTCCAAGGGGTCAAAACCCGAGGACGCGCTCAAGCGGATGGTCGCGCGGGCCAACAAGGAGTACGCGGACATCGACTTCGAGGCCACGGCCAAGAAGTACAACCTCGACGGACCGTGGCAGGTGCTCACGGTGGCGAGCCTGGTGCAGGCCGAGGGCCTCACACACGACGACTTCCGCAAGATGGCGGAAGTCGTCTACAACCGGCTCGAACCCGACAACATCGTCACCAACCGCAAGCTCGAATTCGACTCCGCCTTCAACTACCTGATGAAGCAGAGCAAGATCAAGATCAGCTCCAGGGAGATCCGGACCAACCCGGACCCGTACAACACCTATTACCACGCGGGTCTCCCGCCGGGGCCCATCAGCAACCCGGGCATGGACGCCATCAAGGCCTCGCTCAACCCGACCACGAACGGCTGGATGTTCTTCATCTCGCTCGACGGCAAGAAGACCGACTTCACGAAGACCGTCGAGGAGCACGAGAAGCTGAACGACAAGTTCAAGGAGCAGCAGGGACTTGGCTGAAATTCGCCGCCGGGCCGCAGTCCTCGGCTCGCCCATCGCCCACTCCCTCTCCCCGGTCCTGCACCGTGCCGCGTACGCCGAGCTCGGCCTCGACGACTGGTCCTACGACCGGTTCGAGGTCGACGAGGCGGCGCTGCCGGGCTTCGTCGCGGGGCTGGACGCCTCCTGGGCCGGGCTGTCGCTGACCATGCCGCTCAAGCGGGCGATCATCCCGCTGCTCGACGAGATCAGCGCGGCGGCGGCATCGGTGGAGGCCGTCAACACGGTCGTGTTCACCGAGGACGGCCGGCGGGTCGGCGACAACACCGACATCCCCGGCATGATCGCCGCCCTCCGGGAGCGCGGTGTCGACAAGGTCGAATCCGCCGCCGTCCTCGGAGCCGGAGCCACCGCCTCCTCCGCGGTCGCGGCGCTCGCCGCGGTCTGTACGGGCCCGGTCACCGCCTATGTGCGGGGCCCCGAGCGCGCGGCGGAGATGCGGGCCTGGGGGGATCGGCTCGGCGTCGACGTCGTGACCGCGGACTGGGCGGACGCGGCGGCGGCACTGACCGCGCCGCTCGTCGTCGCCACCACCCCGGCGGGCGCCACCGACGCCCTGGCCGGAGCGGTGCCGACAGCCCCGGGCATCCTCTTCGACGTGCTGTACGAGCCGTGGCCCACGGCACTCGCCGCCGCCTGGTCGGCGCGCGGCGGGGCCGTGGTCGGCGGCCTTGACCTCCTCGTGCACCAGGCCCTGCTCCAGGTCGAGCAGATGACCGGCCGGGCCCCGGCGCCGCTGGCCGCCATGCGGCAGGCCGGGGAAGCCGCGCTCGCGGCCCGCTGACGGGCCCGCCTGCCGGTACCGCCCGTCCGTCTGCTGGACCGGCGGCCGGATCGTGCCCCCGGTCGTGGGAGGATCAAAGGCGGCGGGCCAGGGCCGCGCACCCGGTGGCGCCGTTGGATTTCAGGCGCGAGCATGAGGAGCACCGTTGAGCAGGTTGCGCTGGCTGACCGCGGGGGAGTCGCACGGCCCCGCACTGGTGGCGACGCTGGAGGGCCTTCCCGCCGGCGTCCCGATCACCACGGAGATGGTGGCGGAGGCGCTGGCCCGGCGACGGCTCGGTTACGGCCGCGGCGCGCGGATGAAGTTCGAGAAGGACGAGGTCACCTTCATCGGCGGCGTACGCCACGGCCTCACCATGGGCTCCCCGGTCGCCGTCATGGTCGGCAACACCGAGTGGCCCAAGTGGGAGCAGGTCATGTCGGCCGACCCGGTCGACCCCGACGAGCTGGCCCAGCTCGCCCGCAACGCACCGCTGACCCGTCCCCGGCCCGGCCACGCCGACCTCGCCGGGATGCAGAAGTACGGCTTCGACGAGGCCCGGCCGGTCCTGGAGCGCGCCAGCGCCCGGGAGACCGCCGCGCGCGTCGCCCTCGGAGCCGTCGCCCGCTCCTACCTGAAGGAGACCGCGGGCATCGAGATCGTCAGCCATGTCGTCGAGCTGGCCGCAGCCAAGGCCCCGTACGGGGTCGTCCCCGTCCCCGGCGACGTGGAGAAGCTGGACGCCGACCCGGTCCGCTGCCTGGACGCCGACGCGTCCAAGGCGATGGTGGCCGAGATCGACCAGGCCCACAAGGACGGCGACACCCTCGGCGGGGTCGTCGAGGTGCTGGCCTACGGGGTGCCCGTCGGGCTCGGCTCGCACGTGCACTGGGACCGGCGCCTCGACGCCCGGCTCGCCGCCGCGCTCATGGGCATCCAGGCCATCAAGGGCGTCGAGGTCGGCGACGGCTTCGAGCTGGCCCGGGTCCCCGGCTCCCAGGCGCACGACGAGATCGTCGCCACCGAGGACGGCATCAAGCGCACCTCCGGGCGGTCCGGCGGCACCGAGGGCGGGCTCACCACCGGTGAGCTGCTGCGCGTGCGCGCGGCGATGAAGCCCATCGCGACCGTGCCGCGCGCCCTGGCCACCGTGGACGTCGTCACCGGCGAGGCCACCAAGGCCCACCACCAGCGCTCCGACGTCTGCGCCGTCCCGGCCGCGGGCATCGTCGCGGAGGCCATGGTCGCCCTGGTCCTGGCCGACGCGGTCGCGGAGAAGTTCGGCGGCGACAGCGTCGCCGAGACCCACCGCAACGTCCAGTCGTACCTCGACCACCTCCAGATCCGATGAGCGGCCCCCTGGTCGTCCTCGTCGGCCCGATGGGCGTCGGCAAGTCCACCGTCGGCGAACTGCTCGCCGCCCGGCTCGGCACCACCTACCGGGACACCGACGCCGATGTCGTCGCCGCGGCCGGCAAGCCGATCGCGGAGATCTTCTACGACGAGGGCGAGGAGCACTTCCGCGCCCTGGAGCGCCGGGCGGTCGAGGCGGCCGTCGCCGGACACACGGGCGTCCTCGCCCTGGGCGGCGGTGCCGTCCTGGACGCGGCGACCAGGGAGCTGCTGGCCGGCCGTCCGGTCGCCTACCTCTCCATGGACGTGGACGAGGCCGTCCGCCGTGTCGGTCTCGGCGCCGCCCGCCCCCTGCTCGCGGTCAACCCGCGCCGGCAGTGGCGCGAGCTGATGGACGCCCGCCGCCCCCTCTACGAAGAGGTCGCCCGGACCGTCGTCGCCACCGACGAGACAACCCCCGACGAGGTCGCCCAGGCGATCATCGACGCACTGGAACTGCCGGAGGGCGAAGCCGCCCCCGGCGTGGAGAACACCGGTATGACGCAGCAGGGCCCCACCCGCATCCAGGTCGCAGGCTCCGCGGGCTCCGACCCGTACGAGGTCCTCGTCGGCCACCAGCTGCTGGGCGAACTGCCCCAGCTGATCGGCGACCGCGCCCGGCGCGTCGCCGTGCTGCACCCGGAGGCGCTCGCCGAGACCGGTGAGGCGGTCCGTCAGGACCTCGCCGACCAGGGGTACGAGGCCATCGCCATCCAGCTGCCGAACGCCGAGGAGGCCAAGACCGTCGAGGTCGCCGCCTACTGCTGGAAGGCGCTCGGCCAGACCGGATTCACCCGCACCGACGTCGTCGTCGGCATCGGCGGCGGCGCCACCACGGACGTCGCCGGGTTCGTCGCCGCCAGCTGGCTGCGCGGGGTGCGCTGGATCGCGATCCCGACCACCGTGCTCGGCATGGTCGACGCGGCCGTCGGCGGCAAGACCGGCATCAACACCGCCGAGGGCAAGAACCTCGTCGGCGCCTTCCACCCGCCCGCCGGGGTCCTCTGCGACCTCGCCGCGCTGGACTCGCTGCCGGTCAACGACTACGTCTCCGGCATGGCCGAGATCATCAAGGCCGGCTTCATCGCCGACCCGGTCATCCTCGACCTCGTCGAGGCCGACCCCGAGGGCGCGCGCACCCCGGCCGGGCCGCACACCGCCGAGCTGATCGAGCGCTCCATCCGGGTCAAGGCCGAGGTCGTCTCCAGCGACCTCAAGGAGTCCGGACTCCGCGAGATCCTCAACTACGGCCACACCCTGGCCCACGCCATCGAGAAGAACGAGCGCTACAAGTGGCGCCACGGGGCGGCCGTCTCCATCGGCATGGTCTTCGCCGCCGAGCTGGGCCGGCTCGCCGGGCGCCTCGACGACGCCACCGCCGACCGGCACCGCACGGTCCTGGAGTCGGTGGGCCTGCCGCTCACCTACCGCGGCGACCAGTGGCCCAAGCTGCTGGAGAACATGAAGGTCGACAAGAAGTCCCGCGGGGACCTGCTGCGCTTCATCGTCCTCGACGGCATCGGCAAGCCCACCGTCCTGGAGGGCCCCGACCCGGCCGTGCTGCTCGCCGCCTACGGGGAGGTCTCCGCGTGACCCGCCGGGTCCTCGTCCTCAACGGCCCCAACCTCGGCCGGCTCGGCTCGCGCGAACCCGACGTCTACGGGGCCACCTCCTACGCCGGGCTCGTCGAGACCTGCACCGCGCTCGGCAAGGAGCTCGGCTTCGACGTCGAGGTCCGGGAGACCAACGACGAGGGCGAGCTGATCCGCTGGCTCCACGAGGCGGCGGACGGATCGATTCCGGTCGTCCTCAACCCGGGCGCCTTCACGCACTACTCGTACGGGATGCGGGACGCGGCCGCCCAGCGCACCGCCCCGCTGATCGAGGTGCACATCTCCAACCCGTACACCCGCGAGGAGTTCCGGCACACGTCCGTGGTCGCCGCGGTGGCCACGGGCACGGTGGCCGGGTTCGGCATCGGCTCCTACCGGCTCGCCCTGCGCGCCCTGGCCGACGAACTGACGGACTGACACCACGCGGATGCCCGTCGGCCCGCCGCGCGGCCGACGGGCACTTCGCACCCTCCCGGGCCGTTCACCCCGAGACGGCCCGGGAAGGTACGGTGGCCGTCCCATCAGCGTCAGTCGCAGTTACGAGACGGAGTGGCACCGGATGCAGCACGCAGTGGGGGCCCCGCTGCCGCCGCCCCACGGCCCCGGTATCGGGCACGTCGGCCGGCCGTACCAGGCCCAGCACGCCGGCCACCCCGGCCCGCCCCCCATATCCCCGCCGCCCGGCCAGGCCCCGCCTCCGCCGCCCGGCCAGGCGCCCCCCGCTCCCGGCCAGGCTCCGCCGGCTCCGGGCCGGCCCCAGCAGCCCCCCGCCCCGGGCCAGGCCCCGCAGCCGGGCTGGAGCGGCACCGGACCCACGCCGCCGCCCGCCGGGCAGACCGCCGGGCACACCGGGCACGTCCAACTGCCCCCGGGCGGCCCCGTGCCGCTGCCCGCGCCGCCCGCCGGGGCGGGCACCGGCGGCGCCACGCTCGCCGTCCTGCTCATCGGCCCGGCCGGAGCGGGCAAGACCACCGTCGCCAAGCTCTGGGCCGCGCGCCGCCGCGTGCCCACCGCCCATGTCTCGCTGGACGACGTCCGCGAGTGGGTCCGCTCCGGCTTCGCCGACCCGCAGGCCGGCTGGAACGACCACTCCGAGGCCCAGTACCGGCTGGCCCGCCGCACCTGCGGCTTCGCCGCCCGCAACTTCCTCGCCAACGGCATCTCCTGCATCCTCGACGACGCCGTCTTCCCCGACCGCCCGGTCGTCGGCCTCGGCGGCTGGAAGCGCCACGTGGGCCCCGGCCTGCTGCCCGTGGTCCTGCTGCCCGGCCTGGAGATCGTCCTGGAGCGCAACGCGGAGCGCAGCGGCAACCGCAGGCTCTCCGACGAGGAGGTCGCCCGCATCCACGGCCGGATGGCCGGCTGGTACGGCTCCGGCCTCCCGATCATCGACAACTCCACGTACGACGTCGAGACCACCGCCCGCGTCCTGGACGACGTGCTGGCCCGCTCCATCGCGAGCCCGCCCGCCTGGTAGCCGCCGACGGGCCCGCCCGGCCCGGCGGAGGCCCCTCGACGGCGGCCGGGCGCGCGGGGCCGGGGTCCCGGAACCCCGGTCGGGTGCGCTGGCCGGGCGGGCCGCCGCCCCCGCTCGTACGCTCGAACCATGTCAGAGGTGCACGCCGTCCGACGCGGGCTGCTCCGCGACCGGTGCGCCGCCGCGGGCTCCGCGGCCGCCCTGGTCTCCCGCCCCGCCAACGTCCGCTATCTCGCGGGCGGAGCGCCGCCCGGCGCCGCGCTGCTGCTCGGCCCCGGCGAGGACGTTCTGCTCTGCCCCCGCGCCCCGACCGGCGAAGGCGCCCACGGGCGGCCCGACGAGGCGCTCCGGATCGATCTCCTGCCGCTCCCGGACGGGGATCCGGTGGTCGCCGCCGCGGGCCTCGCCGCCTCGGCGGGCGCCGATGCGCTCGCCGTCGAGGAGCACGATCTGACCGTGGCCCGGCACCGCGCGATGGGGAAGGCCGCCCCACGCCTCCGGCTGGCCGACCTGGGCTTCACCGTGGAGCAGCAGCGGATCGTCAAGGACGAGGAGGAGATCGGCTGCCTCCGGATCGCCGCCGAGATCACCGACCAGGCACTCGGCGAGCTCCTCGAATCGATCCTGGTCGGCCGCACCGAGCGGCACCTCGCCCTCGAACTGGAACGCCGCCTCGTCGACCACGGGGCGGACGGCCCCGCCTTCGCCACCTCCGTGGCCACCGGTCCCCACTCCGGCCAGGGCCGCCACCGGCCCTCGGACCGCAGGGTGGAGGAGGGCGATTTCCTCTCCGTCCGGCTCGGCGCGAGCTACCACGGCTACCGCTGCGAGATCGGCCGGACCTTCGTCATCGGCACCGCCCCCGCCGACTGGCAGATCGAGCTCTACGACCTCGTTTTCGCCGCTCAGCGGGCCGGCCGGGAGGCGCTGGCGCCGGGAGCCGCCTACCGGGAGGTGGACCGCGCCGCCCGGCATCCGCTGGAGTCGGCGGGGCACGGAGAGGGGCTCCAACCGTGGACCGGGCACGGTGTGGGGCTCGAAATCGAGGAGGACCCGCAACTGGCACCGACAGCCATGGGTAAACTGGACGCTTGTGTGCCGGTCACCGTCGAACCGGGGGTCCACCTCCCGGGCCGGGGCGGTGTCCGGATCGATGACACGCTCGTCGTGCGCCCCGAGGCGGACGGCGGACCCGAGCTACTCACCATGACGACCAAGGAACTGCTCGCGCTCTAGCGCGCATCCCCGGTCGTTCCACCAGCTTCAGTCCAGGAGATTCCGCAACCGTGGCTTCCACGAACGACCTCAAGAACGGCCTGGTGCTCAAGCTCGACGGAGGCCAGCTCTGGTCCGTCGTCGAGTTCCAGCACGTCAAGCCCGGCAAGGGCCCCGCCTTCGTGCGCACCAAGCTCAAGAACGTGCTCTCCGGCAAGGTCGTCGACAAGACGTTCAACGCCGGCGTGAAGGTCGACACGGCCACCATCGACCGCCGTGACATGCAGTTCTCGTACATGGACGGCGAGTACTTCGTCTTCATGGACATGGACACCTACGACCAGCTCATGGTCGACCGCAAGGCCGTCGGCGACGCCGCCAACTTCCTGATCGAGGGCTTCACCGCCTCCGTCGCCCAGCACGAGGGCGAGGTGCTCTACGTCGAGCTGCCCGCCGCGGTCGAGCTGACGATCCAGCACACGGACCCGGGCGTCCAGGGCGACCGCTCCACCGGCGGCACCAAGCCCGCCACGCTGGAGACCGGTTACGAGATCGGCGTGCCCCTCTTCATCACCACCGGCGAGAAGATCAAGGTCGACACCCGCTCGGGCGACTACCTCGGCCGGGTGAACAGCTAACCGTGGCTGCCCGGAACAAGGCCCGCAAGCGCGCCTTCCAGATCCTCTTCGAGGCCGACCAGCGCGGCGAGTCCGTGCAGAGCGTGCTCGCGGACTGGGTTCGGCTCTCGCGGACCGACGACCGTCAGCCGCCGGTCGGGGAGTTCACGATGGAGCTCGTCGAGGGGTACGCGCAGTACGCGGACCGGATCGACGACCTCATCGTCACCTACGCCGTGGACTGGGAGATCGACCGTATGCCGGTCGTCGACCGGAGCATCCTGCGGCTCGGTGCGTACGAGTTGATCTGGATGGACGGGACCCCGGACGCCGTGGTGATCGACGAGGCCGTCCAGCTCGCCAAGGAGTTCTCGACCGATGACTCCCCGTCCTTCGTGAACGGCCTGCTGGCCCGTTTCAAGGACCTGAAGCCGAACCTCCGCCGGGAGCAGTAGCCCCGTCCGCGGCGGTTCGGTCGCACACCTGACGAAGGGCCCGTGGTCGGCCGACCACGGGCCCTTCGTCGTGTCCGGACGCCGCCCGTGCCGGGGCGGCCGTCCCCGGACAGGGGCGTGACACGGAGAAACCGGGTGGGCGGGGGCCACGGAAACGCCGGGCGGGCGGGGACCCGAAGGTCCCCGCCCGCCCGGCGGCACGTTTCTGCTGTGGGGTCCCGCCCCGCTCAGCCCTCGTCGTGGGAGACGGCGCGACGCGCGTCAGCGTCCAGCACGCCCCAGCTGATGAGCTGCTCCGTGAGCACGGAAGGCGACTGGTCGTAGATGACGGCGAGCGTGCGCAGGTCGTCCTGGCGGATCGAGAGCACCTTGCCGTTGTAGTCACCGCGCTGGCTCTGGATGGTCGCCGCGTAGCGCTGCAGCGGACCGGCCTTCTCCGGCGGGACGTGGGCGAGGCGCTCCAGGTCCAGGACGAGCTTCGGCGGCGGCTCGGCGGCCCCGCCCGGCGTCGTACCCGGCAGCAGCTCCTGCACCGGGACCCCGTAGAAATCCGCCAGCTCGGCGAGGCGCTGCACGGTCACGGCACGGTCGCCGCGCTCGTACGAACCGACCACGACGGCCTTCCAGCGACCCTGGGACTTCTCCTCCACGCCGTGGAGGGAAAGGCCCTGCTGGGTGCGGATGGCACGGAGTTTGGCCCCGAGCTGTTTTGCGTATTCGCTGGACATATGGCTCCCCGGACGCTGGAACAGTGTGCGGCTCCGCCGCGTGGCTGGTAACTCACTGTGAGGTTACGCAGCGTTACTTGGATGCGTCAAGCCGAATGGTCCGGACCGGCACCTCCCGGGGGCGGGGCCAGGGCCGAGCGCAAGCCCTGGTAGCGTGGATGACGCAATTTCGACGTCCTTTAACGATCCGTCCCGTGAGGCGGAGAAGGAGGTCCGTTTCTTATGGACGCACAGCACGACGACACCGGCAAGGCGGCACGCCCCGTTCTCGAGGCCCCCGACATCGCCCGTGTTCTGACCCGTATCGCCCACGAGATCGTCGAACGCGCCAAGGGCGCCGACGACGTGGTGCTGCTCGGCATCCCGACCCGGGGCGTCTTCCTCGCCCGCCGGCTGGCCGAGAAACTCCAGGAGATCACCGGCCGGAAGACGCCGGTCGGCTCGCTCGACATCACCATGTACCGCGACGACCTGCGGATGCGCCCGGCGCGCGCCCTGGCCCGTACCGACATCCCCGGCGAGGGGATCGAGGGCAGCCTGGTCGTCCTGGTCGACGACGTCCTCTTCTCCGGCCGCACGATCCGCGCCGCCCTCGACGCGCTCGGCGACATCGGCCGCCCCCGCGCGGTGCAGCTCGCGGTCCTCGTCGACCGCGGCCACAGGGAACTCCCGATCCGCGCGGACTACGTCGGCAAGAATCTCCCCACGTCGCTGCGGGAGACGGTCAAGGTCCAGCTCGCCGAGGAGGACGGCCGCGACGCCGTGCTGCTGGGCGTCAAGCAGGCCACCCCCGCGGACACGCAGTAGCCCGAGCCCTCCCGTACGCCCTTCCGGGGACGTACGGCGGCTCCCGCGCGCCCGCATGCCTGAAACCCCCTCCAGCAACCCGGAGAACCCCCAGATGAAGCGTCACCTCATCTCGGCCGCCGACCTCACCCGCGACGACGCCGTCCTGATCCTCGACACCGCCGAGGAGATGGCCAGGGTCGCGGACCGGCCGATCAAGAAGCTCCCCACCCTGCGCGGCCGCACCGTCGTCAACCTCTTCTTCGAGGACTCGACCCGCACCCGCATCTCCTTCGAGGCGGCTGCCAAGCGGCTGTCCGCCGACGTCATCAACTTCTCCGCCAAGGGCTCCTCCGTCTCCAAGGGCGAGTCCCTGAAGGACACCGCGCTGACCCTGGAGGCGATGGGCGCCGACGCCGTCGTCATCCGGCACGGCGCCTCCGGCGCCCCCTACCGGCTCGCCACCTCCGGCTGGATCGACGGCGCCGTGGTCAACGCCGGGGACGGCACCCACGAGCACCCCACCCAGGCCCTGCTGGACGCCTTCACGATGCGCCGCCGGCTCGTCGGCGCCGACACCGGACTCGGCCGCGACCTGGACGGCCGCCGCATCACGATCGTCGGCGACATCCTGCACAGCCGGGTCGCCCGCTCCAACGTCCACCTGCTCACCACGCTCGGCGCGCACGTCACCCTGGTGGCCCCGCCCACCCTCGTCCCCGTGGGCGTCGAGAAGTGGCCCTGCGACGTCAGCTACAGCCTCGACGACGTGCTGGCGAAGTCCGACGCGGTGATGATGCTGCGTGTGCAGCGCGAACGGATGAACGCCGCGTACTTCCCGACCGAGCGCGAGTACTCCCGCCGCTACGGCCTGGACGGCGAGCGGATGGCGAAGATGCCCGAACACGCCATCGTCATGCACCCCGGCCCGATGGTCCGCGGCATGGAGATCACCGCCGAGGTCGCCGACTCCGACCGCTGCACGGTCGTCGAGCAGGTCGCCAACGGCGTCTCCATCCGCATGGCCGTGCTCTACCTGCTGCTCGGCGGCTCCGACACCGCACTGTCCGCCGCTCCCGCCCGTACCGAGGAGAACAAGTAACCATGAGCAAGATCATCATCCGCGGAGCGCGGATCCTCGGCGGCGAGCCCGGGGACGTCCTGATCGACGGCGAGACCATCGCCGAGGTCGGTACCGGCATCGAGGCCGAGGGCGCCACCGTGATCGAGGCCGAGGGGCAGATCCTGCTGCCCGGCCTGGTCGACCTGCACACCCATCTGCGCGAGCCCGGCCGCGAGGACTCCGAGACCGTCCTCACCGGCACCAAGGCCGCGGCCGTCGGCGGCTTCACCGCCGTGCACGCCATGGCCAACACCTTCCCCGTCGCCGACACCGCCGGCGTCGTCGAGCAGGTCTGGCGCCTCGGCAAGGAGTCCGGCTACTGCGACGTCCAGCCCGTCGGCGCCGTCACCGTCGGCCTGGAGGGCAAGCAGCTCGCCGAGCTCGGCGCGATGCACGACTCCGCCGCCGGGGTGAAGGTCTTCTCCGACGACGGCAAGTGCGTCGACGACGCCGTGATCATGCGCCGCGCCCTGGAGTACGTGAAGGCCTTCGACGGCGTCGTCGCCCAGCACGCCCAGGAGCCCCGCCTCACCGAGGGCGCCCAGATGAACGAGGGCATCGTCTCGGCCGAGCTGGGACTCGGCGGCTGGCCCGCCGTCGCCGAGGAGTCGATCATCGCCCGCGACGTCCTCCTCGCCGCCCACGTCGGCTCCCGCGTCCACATCTGCCACCTCTCCACCGCCGGCTCCGTGGAGATCGTCCGCTGGGCCAAGTCCAAGGGCTGGAACGTCACCGCCGAGGTCACCCCGCACCACCTCCTCCTCACCGACGAGCTGGTCCGCACCTACAACCCGGTCTACAAGGTGAACCCGCCGCTGCGCACCGAGGCCGACGTCCTGGCCCTGCGCGAGGCGCTCGCCGACGGCACGATCGACTGCGTCGCCACCGACCACGCCCCGCACCCGCACGAGGACAAGGACTGCGAGTGGGCCGCGGCCGCCATGGGCATGGTGGGCCTGGAGACCGCGCTCTCCGTCGTCCAGCAGACGATGGTGGACACCGGCCTGATCGACTGGGCGGGCGTCGCCGACCGCATGTCCTTCCGCCCCGCGGCCATCGGCCGGCTCGAAGGACACGGCCGCCCCGTCTCGGCGGGTGAGCCCGCCAACCTCACTCTGGTCGATCCGGCATACCGTGGAGCCGTGGACCCCGCGGGCTTCGCGTCCCGCAGCCGCAACACCCCCTACGAGGGCCGTGAGCTGCCGGGCCGCGTCACCCACACCTTCCTGCGGGGCCGTGCCACGGTCGTCGACGGGAAGCTCGCGTGACAACTCTGACCCCCCTGTACCACCTGGCCGCCGAGCAGAAGTCGGCGGAAGTGACGGACTGGGCCGCCCGCATCGCCTGGGTGATCGGCCTCTTCGTCTTCATCGCCTTCGTCTACTGGCTGATGCGCCAGGGCTGGAAGTGGCGCGCCAGCCTCCAGTCGGACCTGCCGGAGCTCCCGGTCACCCCCGAGGACTTCACCGACGACGAGACCCTGCTGACGCTCCAGGGGCGCTACCACGCCTCCACCACCGCCGGCCAGTGGCTCGACCGGATCGTCGCGCACGGCCTCGGCACCCGCAGCCGCACCGAGCTCACGCTCACCGCCCGCGGCCTGGACGTCGTACGCCCCGGAGCGGCCGACTTCTTCATCCCGGCCGGCGCCCTGCGCGAGGCCCGCCTCGACAAGGCGCTCGCGGGCAAGGTCCTCCCCGAGGGCGGCCTGCTGATCATCACCTGGGCGCACGGCGAGACGCTGATCGACTCCGGCTTCCGCTCCGACCGCGCCGCCGAGCACCAGGCCTGGGTCGACGCCGTCGACCGGCTCACCGGCGCCCCGGCCGCCGCGGCACTCACCAGCACCACCACTACGGAAGGCACCGCACGATGACCCTCTCCACCCGGGGGGACCAGACCCCCGCCGTACTCGTCCTGGAGGACGGCCGCGCCTTCCGCGGCCGCGCCTACGGGGCCGTGGGGGAGACCTTCGGCGAAGCGGTGTTCTCCACCGGCATGACCGGCTACCAGGAGACGCTGACCGACCCCTCGTACCACCGCCAGGTCGTCGTCATGACGGCCCCGCACGTCGGGAACACCGGCGTCAACGACGAGGACCCCGAGTCCGCCCGCATCTGGGTCTCCGGCTACGTCGTCCGCGACCCCGCCCGCAAGCCCTCCAACTGGCGCTCGCAGCGCTCGCTGGACGAGGAGCTGGCCGCCCAGGGCGTCGTCGGCATCAGCGGCGTCGACACCCGCGCCCTCACCCGCCACCTGCGCGAGCGCGGCGCGATGCGCGTCGGGATCTTCTCCGGCAACGCGATCCCCGACGAGGGCACCCTCCTCGCCCGGGTCCGCCAGGCCCCCGAGATGACCGGCGCCGACCTCTCCGCCGAGGTGGCGACGAAGGAGGCCTACGTCGTCCCCGCGATCGGCACGAAGAAGTTCACCGTCGCCGCGATCGACCTCGGCATCAAGGGCATGACCCCGCACCGGATGGCCGAGCGCGGCATCGAGGTGCACGTGCTGCCCGCCACCGCCACCCTGGAGGAGGTGTACGCGGTCGCCCCCGACGGCGTCTTCTTCTCCAACGGACCCGGCGACCCGTCCACCGCCGACCACCCCGTCGCCCTCATGCGCGGCGTACTGGAGCGGAAGACCCCGCTGTTCGGCATCTGCTTCGGCAACCAGATCCTCGGCCGCGCGCTCGGTTTCGGCACCTACAAGCTGAAGTACGGCCACCGCGGGATCAACCAGCCGGTGCAGGACCGCACCACCGGCAAGGTCGAGGTCACCGCGCACAACCACGGCTTCGCCGTCGACGCCCCGCTCGACCAGGTCTCCGACACGGAGTTCGGCCGCGCCGAGGTCTCCCACGTCTGCCTGAACGACCAGGTTGTCGAGGGCCTCCAGCTCCTGGACCGGCCCGCCTTCAGCGTCCAGTACCACCCCGAGGCGGCCGCGGGCCCGCACGACGCCGCGTACCTCTTCGACCGCTTCGTTTCCCTGATGGAGGGCCAGCGTGCCTAAGCGCTCCGATATCCAGTCCGTCCTGGTCATCGGCTCCGGTCCGATCGTCATCGGCCAGGCCGCCGAGTTCGACTACTCCGGCACCCAGGCCTGCCGCGTCCTCAAGGCCGAGGGCCTGCGCGTCATCCTGGTGAACTCCAACCCGGCGACGATCATGACCGACCCGGAGATCGCCGACGCCACCTACGTCGAGCCGATCACCCCCGAGTTCGTCGAGAAGATCATCGCCAAGGAGCGCCCCGACGCGCTCCTGCCCACCCTCGGCGGCCAGACCGCGCTGAACACCGCGATCTCCATGCACGACAACGGCGTCCTGGAGAAGTACGGCGTCGAGCTCATCGGCGCCAACGTCGAGGCGATCAACAAGGGCGAGGACCGCGACCTCTTCAAGGGCGTCGTCGAGGCCGTCAAGGAGAAGATCGGCTACGGCGAGTCCGCCCGCTCCGTCATCTGCCACTCCATGGACGACGTCATCGCCGGCGTCGACACCCTCGGCGGCTACCCCGTCGTCGTCCGCCCCTCCTTCACCATGGGCGGCGCCGGCTCCGGCTTCGCCCACGACGAGGAGGAGCTGCGCCGCATCGCCGGACAGGGCCTCACGCTCTCCCCGACCACCGAGGTGCTCCTGGAGGAGTCCATCCTCGGCTGGAAGGAGTACGAGCTGGAGCTGATGCGCGACCGGAACGACAACGTCGTGGTCGTCTGCTCCATCGAGAACTTCGACCCGATGGGCGTCCACACCGGCGACTCCATCACCGTCGCCCCGGCGATGACGCTCACCGACCGCGAGTACCAGCGGCTGCGCGACGTCGGCATCGCGATCATCCGAGAGGTCGGCGTCGACACCGGCGGCTGCAACATCCAGTTCGCCATCGACCCCACCGACGGCCGGGTCATCGTCATCGAGATGAACCCGCGCGTCTCCCGCTCCTCGGCGCTCGCCTCCAAGGCCACCGGCTTCCCGATCGCCAAGATCGCCGCCAAGCTGGCCGTCGGCTACACCCTGGACGAGATCCCCAACGACATCACCGAGAAGACGCCGGCCTCCTTCGAGCCGACCCTCGACTACGTCGTCGTCAAGGCCCCGCGCTTCGCCTTCGAGAAGTTCCCCTCCGCCGACTCCAGCCTCACCACCACCATGAAGTCGGTCGGCGAGGCCATGGCCATCGGCCGGAACTTCACCGAGGCACTCCAGAAGGCCCTGCGCTCGCTGGAGAAGAAGGGCTCGCAGTTCGCCTTCACCGGCCCCGTCGGCGACAAGGCCGAGCTCCTCGCGGAAGCGGTGCGCCCGACCGACGGCCGCATCAACACCGTCATGCAGGCGATCCGGGCCGGCGCCACCCAGGAGGAGGTCTTCGACGCCACGAAGATCGACCCCTGGTTCGTCGACCAGCTGTTCCTGATCAAGGAGATCGCCGACGAGCTGGCCTCCGCCGAACGCCTGGACGCCGGCCTGATCGCCGAGGCCAAGCGGCACGGCTTCTCCGACGCCCAGATCGGCGGGATCCGCGGGCTGCGCGAGGACGTCGTCCGCGAGGTCCGGCACGCGCTCGGCATCCGCCCCGTCTACAAGACGGTCGACACCTGCGCCGCCGAGTTCGCCGCGAAGACGCCGTACTTCTACTCCTCCTACGACGAGGAGAGCGAGGTCGCGCCCCGCACCAAGCCGGCCGTGATCATCCTCGGCTCGGGCCCCAACCGCATCGGCCAGGGCATCGAGTTCGACTACTCCTGTGTGCACGCCTCCTTCGCCCTGAGCGACGCCGGCTACGAGACCGTCATGGTCAACTGCAACCCGGAGACGGTCTCCACCGACTACGACACCTCCGACCGGCTCTACTTCGAGCCGCTCACCCTGGAGGACGTCCTGGAGATCGTGCACGCCGAGTCGCTGGCGGGCCCGATCGCCGGCGTCATCGTGCAGCTCGGCGGCCAGACCCCGCTCGGCCTCTCCCAGGCGCTCAAGGACAACGGCGTACCCGTCGTCGGCACCTCCCCGGAGGCGATCCACGCCGCCGAGGACCGGGGCGCCTTCGGCCGGGTCCTGGCCGAGGCCGGACTGCCCGCGCCCAAGCACGGCACCGCCACCACCTTCGCCGAGGCCAAGGCCATCGCCGACGAGATCGGCTACCCGGTCCTGGTCCGCCCGAGCTACGTGCTCGGCGGGCGCGGCATGGAGATCGTGTACGACGAGACGCGCCTCGCCTCGTACATCTCCGAGTCCACCGAGATCAGCCCCACCCGGCCGGTCCTGGTCGACCGCTTCCTCGACGACGCCATCGAGATCGACGTGGACGCCCTCTACGACGGCACCGAGCTCTACCTCGGCGGCGTCATGGAGCACATCGAGGAAGCCGGCATCCACTCCGGCGACTCGGCCTGCGCCCTGCCCCCGATCACCCTCGGCGGCTTCGACATCAAGCGGCTGCGCGCCTCCACCGAGGGCATCGCCAAGGGCGTCGGCGTGCTCGGACTGATCAACATCCAGTTCGCGCTCTCCGGCGACATCCTCTACGTCCTGGAGGCCAACCCGCGCGCCTCCCGCACGGTGCCCTTCACCTCGAAGGCCACCGCCGTACCGCTCGCCAAGGCCGCCGCCCGCATCTCGCTGGGCGCGACCATCGCCGAGCTGCGCGCGGAGGGCCTGCTGCCGAGGACCGGCGACGGCGGCACCCTGCCGCTGGACGCGCCGATCTCCGTCAAGGAGGCCGTGATGCCGTGGTCGCGCTTCCGCGACATCCACGGCCGGGGCGTCGACACGGTCCTCGGCCCGGAGATGCGCTCCACCGGCGAGGTCATGGGCATCGACTCGGTCTTCGGCACGGCGTACGCCAAGTCGCAGGCCGGCGCCTACGGCCCGCTGCCCACCGCGGGCCGCGCCTTCATCTCGGTCGCCAACCGCGACAAGCGCTCGATGATCTTCCCGGCCCGCGAGCTGGTCGCCCACGGCTTCGAGCTGATGGCCACCTCCGGCACGGCCGAGGTCCTCAAGCGCAACGGCATCAACGCCACCGTCGTGCGCAAGCAGTCCGAGGGCACCGGCCCCAACGGCGAGAAGACGATCGTCCAGCACATCCACGACGGCGAGGTCGACCTCATCGTCAACACGCCGTACGGCACCGGCGGCCGGCTCGACGGCTACGAGATCCGCACCGCGGCCGTCGCCCGCTCCGTCCCGTGCCTGACCACGGTGCAGGCGCTCGCCGCCGCCGTCCAGGGCATCGACGCCCTCAACCACGGCGGTGTGGGGGTCCGTTCCCTCCAGGAACACGCGGAGCATCTGACCGCGGCGCGCGACTAGCCGCCCGAGAGGGGGACACCGGAAACGGTGTCCCCCTCTTCGCGAGCCCCGTCGAACCCCGCGAGCACCCCGAGCACCAAGGACATCTCCCCATGTACAAGATCTTCTTCCGGCTGGTCTTCAAGCGGATGGACCCCGAACGGGCCCACTACGCCGCCTTCCGCTGGATCCGCCTCGCCGCCCGGATCCCCGTCCTGCGCACCTTCGTGGCCGCCGCCCTCGCGCCCCGCCACAAGGAGCTGCGCACCGAGGCCCTCGGCCTGCGGATGCACGGCCCCTTCGGGCTCGCCGCCGGCTTCGACAAGAACGCGATCGCGATCGACGGCATGGCCATGCTCGGCTTCGACCACGTCGAGATCGGCACCGTCACCGGCGAACCGCAGCCGGGCAACCCCAAGAAGCGCCTCTTCCGCCTCGTCGCTGACCGCGCGCTGATCAACCGCATGGGCTTCAACAACGAGGGCTCCGCCGCCGTCGCCGCCCGCCTCGCCGCCCGCAACCCGGTCTTCCGCACCACGGTCGGCGTCAACATCGGCAAGACCAAGGTCGTCCCGGAGGACGAGGCCGCCGCCGACTACGTGAAGTCCACCGAGCGGCTCGCCGCCCACGCCGACTACCTGGTCGTCAACGTCTCCTCGCCCAACACCCCCGGCCTGCGCAACCTCCAGGCCACCGAGTCGCTGCGCCCGCTGCTCACGGCCGTGCGCGAGGCCGCCGACCGCACCGTCACCACCCGACGGGTCCCGCTGCTCGTCAAGATCGCCCCGGACCTCGCGGACGAGGACGTCGACGCCGTCGCCGACCTCGCCGTGGAGCTGGGCCTGGACGGCGTCATCGCCACCAACACCACCGTCGCCCGCGAGGGCCTCGGCCTGAAGTCGCACCCCGACCTGGTGGGGGAGGCCGGCGGACTGTCCGGCGCTCCGCTCAAGGACCGCTCGCTGGAGGTCCTGAGCCGCCTGTACGCCCGCGTGGGCGACCGGATCACGCTGGTCGGCGTCGGGGGCGTCGAGAACGCCGAGGACGCCTGGCAGCGCATCCTCGCCGGAGCCACCCTCGTCCAGGGCTACAGCGCCTTCATCTACGAAGGCCCCGCCTACGCCCGCGCGATCCACCAGGGCCTCGCCGCCCGGCTCGCCGCCTCCCCGTACGCCACCCTCGCCGAGGCCGTCGGCGCCGAGACCCGGAAGCAGGCCGCCGCGTGACCCCCGAACCCTTCGGCGCCCGCCTGCGCCACGCCATGGACACCCGGGGGCCGCTCTGCGTCGGCATCGACCCGCACGCCTCCCTGCTCACCTCCTGGGGGCTGAACGACGACATCGCGGGCCTGGAGCGCTTCACGCGGACCGTCGTGGAGGCGCTGGCCGACCGGGTCGCCGTGCTCAAGCCGCAGTCCGCGTTCTTCGAGCGCTTCGGCTCGCGCGGCATCGCCGTCCTGGAGAAGGCCGTCGAGGAGGCCCGGGCCGCCGGGGCCCTCGTCCTGATGGACGCCAAGCGCGGCGACATCGGCTCCACCATGGGCGCCTACGCGGCGACCTACCTGGACCAGGAGTCCCCCCTCTTCTCCGACGCGGTCACCGTCTCGCCCTACCTGGGCTTCGGCTCGCTGCGCCCGGCGCTGGACGCCGCCGCCGCCTCCGGCGCGGGCGTCTTCGTGCTCGCCCTCACCTCCAACCCGGAGGGCGCCGAGGTCCAGCGGGCCACCGCCGCCGACGGCCGGCCGCTCGCCCAGCTGATGCTCGACCACATGGCGGCGGAGAACGAGGGGGCCGCTCCGCTCGGCTCCGTCGGCGCGGTGGTCGGGGCGACGCTCGGCGACGCGGGAGTGAACCTGGCGATCAACGGACCGCTCCTCGCGCCCGGCATCGGCGCCCAGGGCGCGACCCCGGCGGATCTCCCGGCGGTGTTCGGCGACGCGGTGGGCAACGTGGTGCCCAGCGTGAGCCGGGGCGTGCTGCGCCACGGCCCGGACGCGTCCGGGCTGCGCGAAGCCGCCGAACGGTTCGCGGACGAGGTCCGCGGGGCCGTATCCGGCAGCTGACCCTGACACGTTTACAGCGTGTTGACGAATTACTGACGAGAAACCTGGTCGATATGTCGCGAAAATCCTGGTCGGCCACAGCTGACCAGGACTTTTCGTCTGTTCTCGCTGACTACAGCGGTCCTTGGCGCTAGTCTCCGTCGAGAGCGGCCGAGCACAGTGTGTTCTCCGCTCACCTGGTGGGTGGCGTCCAGCTTCCCCGCCGGTCCGTATCCGACAGATCGACATCCGAGGTGACGTAGGCGTGGCTCTTCCGCCCCTTACCCCTGAACAGCGCGCAGCCGCGCTCGAAAAGGCCGCCGCGGCTCGCCGGGAGCGGGCCGAGGTCAAGAATCGACTCAAGCACTCCGGCGCTTCCCTCCACGAGGTCATCAAGCAGGGCCAGGAGAACGACGTCATCGGGAAGATGAAGGTCTCCGCACTGCTGGAATCCCTGCCGGGCGTCGGCAAGGTCCGCGCCAAGCAGATCATGGAGCGTCTCGGCATTTCCGAGAGCCGCCGGGTCAGGGGTCTTGGCTCCAATCAGATCGCATCCCTGGAGCGTGAGTTCGGCGGCAGCCCCGCCTGACGTTCTCAGGCACTCCTGAGAACGGGGATAATCGCCCCATGGCTGCAACATCCCGGGGGACGTCCCCCGTACCCCCGGACGTACGTCCGCGGCTGACCGTGCTCTCCGGCCCCTCAGGGGTCGGCAAGAGCACGGTCGTCGCTCATATGCGCACCGTGCACCCCGAGGTCTGGCTCTCCGTGTCGGCGACGACGCGCAAGCCGCGCCCCGGGGAGCGCAACGGCGTGCACTACTTCTTCGTGGACGACGAGGAGTTCGACAAGCTCGTCGCCAACGGCGAACTGCTGGAGTGGGCCGAGTTCGCGGGCAACCGCTACGGCACGCCCCGGCGCGCCGTGCTCGACCGCCTGGAGGCCGGTGAACCGGTCCTGCTGGAGATCGACCTCCAGGGCGCCCGGCTGGTCCGCCAGTCGATGGACGACGCGCGTCTGGTCTTCCTGGCCCCGCCGAGCTGGGAGGAGCTGGTGCGCCGGCTCACCGGCCGGGGCACCGAGGCCCCCGAGGTCATCGAGCGCCGGCTCGCCGCCGCGAAGATCGAACTGGCCGCCGAGGCCGAGTTCGACACCACGCTCGTCAACACCTCCGTCGAGGACGTGGCGCGTGAGCTGCTAACGTTGATGCTTCAGGCCTAGATCTCTGCGATCGTCCAGATCACTTTGATCTTTGATCTACATCCCCTTCGGAAGGCAGAGAGTGTCCTCTTCCATCACCACGCCCGAGGGCATCATCAACCCGCCGATTGATGAGCTCCTCGAGGCCACCGACTCGAAGTACAGCCTGGTGATCTACGCGGCCAAGCGCGCCCGCCAGATCAACGCGTACTACTCGCAGCTCGGTGAAGGCCTCCTCGAGTACGTCGGTCCGCTCGTCGACACCCACGTGCACGAGAAGCCGCTGTCGATCGCACTCCGCGAGATCAACGCGGGCCTGCTGACCTCCGAGGCCATCGAGGGCCCCGCGCAGTAACGCAGGAGCACCACGGCACCCTCACTCCAGGCCCGGCGGCCCGTCCGCCGGGCCTGAGGTGTGTCCGGGGCCGGATGAACGCGTTCCGTGCGGTGAGGCAGCATGGGGCGCACACGTTGCCTTACGTTGCCGAGTGCGGGGAGACGCAGTGGACAAGCCGAAGGTCGTCCTGGGGGTCAGCGGGGGCATCGCCGCCTACAAGGCGTGCGAACTGCTGCGCCGGCTGACCGAGTCCGGCCACGACGTACGGGTCGTCCCGACCGCCGCGTCGTTGCACTTCGTGGGGGCCGCCACCTGGTCGGCGCTCTCCGGCCACCCCGTGTCCGACGAGGTCTGGCAGGACGTCCACGAGGTCCCGCACGTGCGGATCGGCCAGGGCGCCGACCTCGTGGTGGTCGCCCCGGCCACCGCGGACATGCTGGCCAAGGCGGCCCACGGGCTCGCCGACGACCTGCTCACCAACACGCTCCTGACGGCCCGCTGTCCGGTGGTCTTCGCCCCCGCGATGCACACCGAGATGTGGGAGCACCCGGCCACCCAGGAGAACGTCGCCACCCTGCGCCGCCGGGGAGCCGTCGTCATCGAGCCCGCCGTCGGGCGGCTCACCGGAGTCGACACCGGCAAGGGCCGGCTCCCCGACCCGGGTGAGATCTTCGAGGTCTGCCGCCGGGTGCTGGCGCGCGGTGTCACCGAGCCCGACCTCGCGGGCCGCCATGTGGTGATCAGCGCCGGCGGCACGCGCGAGCCGCTCGACCCGGTGCGCTTCCTGGGCAACCGCTCCTCCGGAAAGCAGGGGTACGCGCTGGCGCGCACCGCCGTGGCCCGGGGGGCGCGGGTCACCCTGATCGAAGCCAACACCGGTCTGCCCGACCCGGCCGGGGCGGACGTGCTCCGTGTCGGCACGGCGGTCCAACTGCGCGAGGCCGTGCTGAAGGCGGCTCCCGACGCGGACGTCATCGTGATGGCGGCGGCGGTGGCCGACTTCCGCCCCGCCGAGTACGCCTCAGGCAAGATCAAGAAGAAGGACGGCGAGGAGGCGCCCGCCGTCACCCTGGTCCGCAACCCCGACATCCTCGCCGAGGTCTCCGGTGACCGGGCCCGTCCGGACCAGCTTGTCGTGGGATTCGCCGCCGAGACCGACGACGTGCTGGTCAACGGCCGTGCGAAGCTCCGCCGCAAGGGCTGCGACCTCCTCGTGGTCAACGAGGTGGGGGAGCGCAAGACCTTCGGCTCGGAGGAGAACGAAGCGGTCGTCCTCGCCGCCGACGGCCAGGAGACACCGGTCCCGTACGGGCCGAAGGAGGCGCTTGCCGACACGGTCTGGGATCTGGTTTCGGGAAGGTTCCGGCCGATTTCACAATCAACCCTCCGGGCGAGCGAAATCGTCCCATAAAGCCCAAAACGCAGGCCGGGAAGGGCGGATTGTCCTACTGGAGCCCCGCGTGGCGCACGTCACGAACCTCCCAAAGGGCGAGACACCTGACCCGGTCACCGGATGCGACCGATAAACTGGCCGACGGTACGGCCCGAGCGCAGCTCTCGGACGTGCCACCCATGATCAGCCAGCAGCCGCTGCAACCCCAGGGAGCGATGTGTCCCGCCGTCTCTTCACCTCGGAATCCGTCACCGAGGGTCACCCCGACAAGATCGCTGACCAGATCAGCGACACGATTCTCGACGCGCTCCTGCGCGAGGACCCCACCTCGCGCGTCGCCGTCGAGACCTTGATCACCACAGGCCTGGTGCATGTCGCCGGCGAGGTCACCACCAAGGCCTACGCCGACATCCCCAACCTCGTGCGCAACAAGGTTCTGGAGATCGGCTACGACTCCTCCAAAAAGGGCTTCGACGGTGCTTCCTGTGGCGTCTCGGTGTCGATCGGCGCGCAGTCGCCGGACATCGCCCAGGGCGTCGACACCGCGTACGAGAAGCGGGTCGAGGGCGACGAGGACGAGCTCGACAAGCAGGGCGCCGGCGACCAGGGCCTGATGTTCGGCTACGCCTGCGACGAGACCCCGGAGCTGATGCCGCTCCCGATCCACGTCGCGCACCGCCTCTCCCGGCGGCTGTCCGAGGTGCGCAAGAACGGGACCATCCCCTACCTGCGCCCCGACGGCAAGACCCAGGTCACCATCGAGTACGACGGTGACAAGGCGGTCCGGCTGGACACGGTGGTCGTCTCCTCGCAGCACGCCTCCGACATCGACCTGGACTCGCTGCTCGCGCCCGACATCCGCGAGTTCGTCGTCGAGCACGTGCTCGCACAGCTCGTCGAGGACGGCATCAAGCTGGACACCGAGGGCTACCGCCTCCTGGTGAACCCCACCGGCCGCTTCGAGATCGGCGGCCCGATGGGCGACGCCGGTCTCACCGGCCGCAAGATCATCATCGACACCTACGGCGGCATGGCCCGGCACGGCGGCGGCGCCTTCTCCGGCAAGGACCCGTCCAAGGTCGACCGCTCCGCCGCGTACGCCATGCGCTGGGTCGCCAAGAACGTGGTGGCCGCCGGTCTCGCCGCCCGCTGCGAGGTCCAGGTCGCGTACGCGATCGGCAAGGCCGAGCCCGTCGGTCTCTTCGTGGAGACCTTCGGCACCGCCGCCGTCGACACCGAGAAGATCGAGAACGCGATCGGCGAGGTCTTCGACCTCCGCCCGGCCGCGATCATCCGTGACCTCGACCTGCTCCGCCCGATCTACGCCCAGACCGCCGCCTACGGCCACTTCGGCCGTGAGCTGCCCGACTTCACCTGGGAGCGCACCGACCGCGTCGACGCCCTGCGCGCCGCCGCCGGTCTGTAGCGGGACCCGCCCGCGTACGACAGCGGGGCGGGCGCCATCGAGCACGGCAGCGGGGCCCGGACACCGAACGCGGTGTCCGGGCCCCGCTGGCGTGCCCCCGCCGCTGTCCGTGCCCTCTGGTAGGAATGCAGCTGTGAGCAGCGAGAACGAGCGGTCCGCCGAACCGGGCGCCGGGGCGCCGGAGCAGCTTGCGCTGATCCGGGAGACCGTGCGCCGGGCCAAGGTGCCGCGTGCCAAGCCGCGGACCTGGCGCGGCGCCGCCCTCGCCGAGGAGCTGCCCGTCGCCCGCGTCCTGGTCAACAAGGGCGTCCTCCACCTCGACCAGTACTTCGACTACGCGGTCCCCGAGGAACTGGACGCCGACGCCCAGCCGGGCGTCCGGGTGCGGGTCCGGTTCGGCGCCGGAGGACGCAACATCCAGGGCGGACGGCGCGAGGGCGGCGGGCTGATCGACGGGTTCATCGTCGAGCGCCGCGCCGACTCCGACTACCAGGGCGCACTGGCCGCCCTCGCCTCCGTGGTCTCCCCGGAACCGGTCCTCGGCCCCGACCTGCTGGCCCTCTGCCGCGCCGTCGCCGACCGCTACGCGGGCAGCCTCGCGGACGTCCTCCAGCTCGCCGTCCCGCCCCGCAACGGCCGCGCCGAGTCCAAGCCCTCCCCGGACCCGCTGCCCCCGCCGCCCGCCCCGGAGCCGGGCACCTGGGAGCGGTACGGCCAGGGCCCGGCCTTCCTGCGCGCACTGGCCGAGGGCGGTGCGCCCCGCGCGGTGTGGACGGCCCTGCCCGGCCCGCACTGGCCCGCCGAGATCGCCGGAGCCGTCGCCGCGACGCTCTCCTCGGGGCGCGGCGCGCTCGTCGTCGTCCCGGACGGCCGGGCCGCCGGACGGGTCGACGCGGCCCTGACCGAGGCGCTCGGCACCGGCCGGCACGCCCTGCTGACCGCCGAATCCGGCCCCGAGAAGCGCTACCGGCAGTGGCTCGCGGTGCGCCGGGGCTCGGTGCGGGCGGTCGTGGGGACCCGGGCCGCCATGTTCGCCCCCGTCCGGGACCTCGGGCTGGTCGTCGTCTGGGACGACGGGGACTCCAGCCACAGCGACGACAACGCCCCCTTCCCGCACGTCCGCGAGGTCCTGGAGCTGCGGTCGGCCCAGGGCCGCTGCGGCTTCCTGCTCGGCGGGCACAGCTGCACGGTCGAGGCCGCCCAGCTCGTGGAGAGCGGCTGGGCGCTGCCCCTCCTCGCGGACCGCGAACGGCTGCGCCGGGCGGCGCCCCTCATCCGTACGGTCGGGGACGGCGAGCTGGCCCGGGACGGCGCCGCCCGTACCGCCCGGCTGCCCAGCCTCGCCTGGGGGGCCGTGCGCGACGGGCTGCGCAGCGGTCCGGTCCTGGTCCAGGTGCCCCGCCGGGGTTACGCCCCCCGCCTCGCCTGCGAACGCTGCCGCACCCCGGCCCGCTGCCGGCACTGCGCGGGTCCCCTGGAGGCGCCGGACCAGCAGGATCTGAACTGCGCCTGGTGCGGGCGGGCCGAGCGGGCCTGGCAGTGCGCGGAGTGCGGCTCCGTCCGGCTGCGGGCCCGGATCGTCGGCGCCCGCCGCACGGCGGAGGAGCTGGGCCGCGCCTTTCCGGCCGTGCCCGTCCGCACCTCGGGGCGCGACCACATCCTGGACGCGGTGCCGGACTCCCCGGCCCTCGTCGTCTCCACGCCCGGCGCAGAGCCCGTCGCCGAGGGCGGCTACGCGGCGGCCCTGCTCCTGGACGGCTGGGCCATGCTCGGCCGGCCCGATCTGCGGGCCGGGGAGGAGGCGCTGCGCCGGTGGACGGCGGCGGGCGCGCTCGTCCGGGGCCAGGACGAGGGCGGCACGGTGGTGATCGTGGCCGAGCCGACCGAGCGCGCGGTGCAGGCGCTGGTCCGCTGGGACCCGGCCGGATTCGCCCGGCGGGAGTTGGCGGAGCGGGCCGAGCTGGGGTTCCCGCCGGTCTCCCGGATGGCCTCGGCGACCGGCCCCGCCGAGGCCCTGGCAGCGTTCCTCCGGACCGCCGGGCTGCCGCCCGGGGCCGAGATCCTGGGGCCGGTGCCGGTCCCGTCGGCCGGACCCGGCCGACCCCGCCGGCCGGGGGACGCGCCGCCGGGCGAGACCTGGGAGCGGGCCCTGATCCGGGTGGTCCCGGGGCGCGGGGCGGCCCTCGCCCGCGCGCTGAAGACGGCGCTCGCCGCCCGCACGGCCAAGGGGGCATCCGACCCGGTCCGCATCAGGATCGATCCGCCCGACATCGGCTGAGGCGGGGGAGCCCCCTGCGGGGACCGTGGGGCCCCGGGCAGGCTGCGGGCCGCGGGCAGGGGACTGCCCCGCCGTGCGACCGGCACGGTGGGGCAGAGGGGTGGCACGCGGTCAGCCGTTGCGCGGGCCGGGGAAGGCGCCGGGGCGCACGTCCTCGCGGACCGGCTGGACCGCCGACGGCTGCGGCGGCATCGAGCGGGCCGCCGGGACCGCGTGCACCGGGGAGCCGGGCCCTCCGGTGGAGGAACCGGCCGGCCCGCTCCCGACGGAGACCGGGCGCGGCGCGGCCGCGCTCTCGCCGCCCGTCTCGGCGGCGGGCTGCGGCGTGGCCCGGCGCGTTCCGTAACGGCGGTGCACGGCCTGCTTGGTGACGCCGAGGGCGGAGCCCACCGCGTCCCAGGAGAAGCCCAGCGAGCGGTCGAAGTCCACCGCGGCCGTGACCAGCGTCTCGACGCTGTCCCGCAGTTCCTGCGCGAGGCGGACGGTGGGGGCCGGGGCCCTGCCGTAGACGACGAAGCCCGCGGAGGGGCCGGAGCGGCGCGGACGGTAGACGTTGCCCAGCTGGGCGGTGAGGGTGCGCAGCGCGTCCACCTGCCGCCGGACCCGCTCGATGTCCCGCACCAGAAGATGCAGACTGGCCCGCGCTTGGGCGTCGTGCGTTGCGTGGTCGGCCATGAAGAAGCCTCTCGAACCGGCGTTGAAAGGGATCGGGCCGCACCGGGCGGCCCGCTTCGGTCAATCTCCTTTGACCAACGCCCGAGCCGGGTATGTGGTCACGCTATCGGGGCGTATGTGCATATGCACGGGGCGTGCGCGGCGCGCGTACGCCCCCTGGTCGCCGCCCCCCGCGCAGGCTCGGGTACGACCCGCACCCGGCACACACCGAGAGCGCGCACCGACCCCGCGGGTGCCGACCTTCGGGCGACGACGGCAGTGTGACGACAGGACCTAGACTGGTGTGCTGCTCGTCACCGTACGTCCTGGCCCGAGAGGCAGTCAGCCACCCATGAAGCTCGTCTTCGCCGGCACCCCCGAAGTCGCCGTCCCCGCACTGGACGCCCTGATCGCCTCCGACCGCCACGAGGTGGCCGCCGTCGTGACCCGTCCGGACGCCCCGGCCGGGCGGGGCCGCAGGCTCGTCGCGAGCCCGGTGGCCGAGCGGGCGCAGGAGGCCGGGATCGAGGTGCTCAAGCCCGCGAAGCCGCGGGACGAGGAGTTCCTCGCCCGGCTGCGCGAGATCGCCCCGGACTGCTGCCCGGTCGTCGCCTACGGGGCCCTGCTGCCCAAGGTCGCCCTGGACGTGCCCGCCCGGGGCTGGGTCAACCTGCACTTCTCGCTGCTGCCCGCCTGGCGGGGCGCCGCGCCCGTCCAGCACGCGGTGATGGCCGGGGACGAGGTGACCGGCGCGTCGACCTTCCTGATCGAGGAGGGCCTGGACTCCGGCCCGGTCTACGGCGTCCTCACCGAGGAGGTCCGCCCCACCGACACCAGCGGCGACCTGCTCACCCGCCTCGCCTTCGCGGGCGCGGGGCTGCTCGCCGCCACCATGGACGGCATCGAGGACGGCACGCTGCACGCCGTCCCCCAGCCCCACGAGGGCGTCACCCTGGCCCCGAAGATCACCGTCGAGGACGCCCAGGTCCAGTGGTCCGCGCCGGCCCTGCGGGTGGACCGGGTGGTGCGCGGCTGCACCCCGGCCCCCGGCGCCTGGACCGTGTTCCGCGGCGAGCGGCTCAAGCTGATCCAGGCCACGCCGGTCCTGGACCGCACGGACCTGGCCCCCGGCGAGCTGTCGGCCGCCAAGAACAACGTGTACGTGGGCACCGGCTCGCACGCGGTCGAGCTGCTCTGGGTCCAGCCGCAGGGCAAGAAGCCGATGCGGGGAGCCGACTGGGCGCGCGGCGTCCGCATCGCCCACGGCGAGCTGCTGGGCCCGTAGCGCGCTTCAGGGGGAGGGCGGGGCGGCCCCCCTGGCCCCCGGGCCGCCGTTCGGGCGCCCGGGGGCGGCGACGTACGCTGGGAGGGTTCGCACCTCTCACCGTCAGCGGAGCACCTTTCACGTGAACGACCAGCCGCGTCGCCGTCCCGCCAAGCCCCATCGCCGGCCGAAGAAGGACCCGGTCCGTTTCCTCGCCTTCGAGGCGCTCCGGGCGGTCGACGAGCGTGACGCGTACGCCAACCTCGTACTGCCCCCGCTGCTGAAGAAGGCCCGTGCCAAGGGCGACTTCGACGCCCGGGACGCGGCGCTGGCGACCGAGCTGGTCTACGGGACGCTCCGCCGCCAGGGCACGTACGACGCGATCGTGGCGGCCTGCATCGACCGGCCGCTGCGCGAGGTCGACCCGCCGGTCCTCGACGTCCTGAACATGGGCGTCCACCAGCTGCTCGGCACCCGTATCCCCACCCACGCGGCCGTCTCCGCCAGTGTGGAGCTGGCCCGGGTGGTGCTGGGGGAGGGTCGTGCGAAGTTCGTCAACGCGGTGCTGCGCAAGGTCACCGCGCACGACCTCGACGGCTGGGTCGAGAAGGTCGCCCCGCCCTACGACGAGGACGCCGAGGACCACCTCGCCGTCGTACACTCCCACCCGCGCTGGATCGTCTCCGCCCTCTGGGACTCCCTGGGCGGCGGCCGGGCGGGCATCGAGGACCTGCTGGAGGCCGACAACGAGCGGCCCGAGGTGACGCTGGCGGCCCGCCCCGGCCGCTCCACCACCGGCGAGCTGGTCGAGGCCCTGGGCGAGGACAACTCCCTGCCGGGCCGCTGGTCCCCGTACGCCGTGCGGATGGCCGAGGGAGGCGAGCCCGGCGCGCTGGCAGCCGTCCAGGAGGGCCGGGCGGGCGTCCAGGACGAGGGCAGTCAGCTCGTGGCCGCCGCCCTGGCCGCCGCCCCCGTCGAGGGCCGTGACGCCCGCTGGCTGGACGGCTGCGCGGGCCCCGGCGGCAAGGCCGCCCTGCTCGCCGCCCTCGCCGCCGGGCGGGGCGCCGCCCTGCTCGCCGCGGAGAAGCAGCCGCACCGCGCCCGGCTGGTCGAGCGGGCGCTCGCCGGCAACCCCGGCCCCTACCAGGTGATCACCGCGGACGGCACCCGCCCGCCCTGGCTGCCCGGTAGCTTCGACCGGATCCTGATGGACGTGCCCTGCTCCGGCCTGGGCGCTCTGCGGCGTCGTCCGGAGTCCCGCTGGCGGCGCCGGGCCGAAGACCTGGAAGCCTTCGCCCCGCTCCAACGAGGCCTGCTGCGCGAGGCGTTGAAGGCCGTACGGGTCGGTGGCGTGGTCGGCTACGCGACCTGCTCGCCGCATCTCGCGGAGACCCGCGTGGTGGTCGAGGACGTCCTCAAGGGGCGGGGCGGGGAGCCGGTGGAGGCGGAGTGGATCGACGCCCGCCCGCTGATGCCCGGAGTGCCCGCGCTGGGGGACGGCCCCGACGTCCAGCTCTGGCCGCATCTGCACGGCACGGACGCGATGTATCTGGCGCTGCTGCGCCGGACCGGCTGAATATCACCGCGTCAGCACACCCGCCCGTACGGCAAAGGAACGGTAAAGCGCTGGCAAAATGCGCAGAATGTGCGAAGTGTGATGGCCCTGTGAGGCTTCGGAGCGCATCGAGGCGGGGAACCGGCGGGAGACGTGGCAGGCTTGGGTCATGGCGCAGATCAACCCCAGCATCCTGTCCGCCGATTTCGCGCGTCTCGCCGAGGAGGCGAAGGCCGTCGAAGGCGCGGACTGGCTCCATGTCGATGTCATGGACAACCACTTCGTGCCCAACCTGACCCTCGGCGTGCCGATCGTCGAGGCGATCGGCAAGGCCACGGACATCCCGCTGGACTGCCACCTCATGATCGAGGACCCGGACCGCTGGGCACCCCAGTACGTGGAGGCGGGGGCCGGGTCCGTCACCTTCCACGCGGAGGCCGCGGCGGCTCCGGTGCGCCTGGCGCGGGAGATCCGGGCGAAGGGGGCGCGCGCCTCGATGGCGCTCAAGCCCGCGACACCCATCGAGCCGTACGAGGACCTGCTCCCCGAGCTGGACATGCTGCTGATCATGACGGTCGAGCCGGGCTTCGGCGGCCAGGCCTTCCTGGACATCATGCTGCCGAAGATCCGCCGCACCCGGGAGCTGATCGGCAAGCACGGCCTGGAACTGTGGCTCCAGGTCGACGGCGGGGTCTCGGCCACCACCATCGAGCGCTGCGCCGAGGCCGGCGCCGACGTCTTCGTGGCGGGTTCCGCCGTCTACGGGGCGCAGGACCCGGCCGCGGCGGTGCGGGAGCTGCGGGCCCAGGCGGACGCGGTCACGGCCGCCGCCCCCTGGGCGTGCGGACACTGAACCAAGAGCAGATGAACGCGGTCCGACAGGGCCGATCAAGGACCGCCGGATCTGACAGGATGAACGGCGTATCGGGCGTGTGAACAGCAGTGAGGAGATCGCGGTGTCTGGCATCTCGGCGGGTCGGTCAGCCATGCGGATGGGACCCGCGGAGCTGGTGCAGGCGGCGGCCATGGCCCGCCGGTTCTACCTGGAGGGCAAGTCCAAGATCCAGATCGCCGAGGAGTTCGGCGTGAGCCGCTTCAAGGTGGCCCGGGTCCTGGAGACGGCCCTGGAACGCGATCTCGTACGCATCGAGATCCGGGTACCGGCCGAGCTGGACGCCGAACGCTCCGACGCCCTGCGGGCCCGTTACGGGCTGCGGCACGCGGTGGTCGTCGAGTCCCCGGCCGAGGAGCAGGAGGACGCCCCCGACCCGGAGAACCTCGGCGAGGTCGCGGCCGACCTGCTCGGCGAGCTCGTCGTCGAGGGCGATGTGCTCGGCCTGGCCTGGGGCCGCTCCACCATCCACATGGCGGCCGCCCTCGACCGGCTCCCGCCGTGCACGGTCGTCCAGCTGACCGGCGTGTACGACGCGGGCACGGCCGAGCGCGGCTCGGTCGAGGCGGTCCGCCGGGCGGCCCAGGTCTCCGGGGGCGAGGCGCACCCCATCTACGCGCCGATGCTGCTGCCCGATCCCGCGACGGCCGCCGCGCTGCGCGAGCAGACCGGCATCGCCCGGGCCTTCGAGTACTTCGACAAGGTGACCGTCGCCGCCGTCTCCATCGGTTCCTGGGAGCCGGGCATCTCCACGGTCCACGACATGCTCTCGGACGCCGAGCGCGCCCATTACGCCTCGCTCGGCGTCGCCGCCGAGATGTCCGCGCACCTCTTCGACTCCGACGGCCGCCGGGTCGGCCGTGACCTGGGGGAGCGGTGCATCACCGTGGAGGCGGACCGGCTGCGCCGGATCCCCGAGGTCGTCGCGATCGCGGGCGGTCAGCGCAAGGCGGCGGCGATCGGCGCGGTGCTGCGCTCCGGGCTGGTCACCAGCCTGGTGACGGACACCGCCGCGGCCGACTTCCTGCTCACCGAGTCCCCCGCGGGCGTCCGTCCGGCACTGGAGCGGGCCGACCCCGACGGGGAGTGACACCGGCGGGAGCGCGTCGGGGGCCTCGCACCGGATCCGGTGCGAGGCCCCCGATCCGTTCCGACCCGCGTCAGCGGGCCCGGGGAGCCTCGGCCCCGCACGGGGCAGGGGCGGCGGTCTCGCTGCGCGCGGGCGGCACGCCCAGCACCGTCTCCTCCAGATACTCCTCGGGTTCCTCGTACTGGCCCACGTCGGCGGGGTTGTAGCGCGGCGTCTGCCGGGACCAGTCCAGGTTGCCGCGCATCCAGCTCCGCATCCCGTCAAGGTAGGGAACCAGCATCCCGGACAGCTCCGGATACAGCTCCAGCAGCTCGTCCTCGGCGGTCAGGAACCGCTCGGTCTCCATCGCGAGGCGCTCCGCGACGTGGTCCAGCGCCTGCTGTTCCCCGAGCCCCCGGTGGTGGCGGACCAGGTGGACGAGGTTGTGGATCTCGCCGAGCACCTGCTCCTTCTCGAAGGAGTACACGTCGTTGGCCCAGCACACGTGGTTGCAGGCGGCTTCCAGCGCGGTGATGAAGCGGGGGTCGTTGTGGACCGACTCCGGGGCGTCGATGCCCGCGACGATCTCTATGAGGTCCATGCAGACGTGGATGGCCCCGGTGTGACGGCGCTTGGCGATGTACGTCTCCTCCGAGGGCACCACGTCCTCGGCGCGGTTCCCCGCCTCCCAGGTCGTGGCGGTCGTGAGGTAGGTGACCAGGTGCCAGGCGAACCGGGTCCGCCAGTGCGGGGCCGCTTCCGGCATCGTGCGTTTCCACAGGTCCACCAGGGCCGTCACGGCGGCCGGGGCGTCCTCGTCCGGCAGCACCTCGGGGGCGGAGCCGTCGACCACCGCGCGCATCCGGTCGACGACATCTCTCACCCGGTCGGGTGAACGCCCGAGGTGGCCGTCGTCGAGCTGGTCGTCGACGAGGAACAGCCAGACGAACCAGTCGGCCACCAGATCGAGGTGTTCCTCGTCGGCCGTCGGGTAGACCATGCCGACGAACGCCCCGAAATCGGCTTGTTCGAATCGGTTCCTCGCGGACTCGCGGTGGACCAGACCCGTCCGTCTGGTCCAGCTGTCCAGATGCCCACGGGTGTGCGCCACGTGCGGGTTGGTCCGCTGCGGGAACGGGCAGTAGATGTCCGGCAGTTCGCTGTCCACAGGCGGATCGGGATCCTCTCCGGTCAAACGGTGTGCCCCAGGGTGCCGACGAGCCGGATCGACACTCCGGACACCCCCGAGACCTGCGGGTTTGAAGCTACCTGACCCCTTGTCACGCGGTCCAGAGACGGTGATCACGAATGATTCGAATCCCGTTCGGGTAGGGTCCGTGGGTAAGGCAGGTTCCACTTGCCCGGAGCCCCCGGCCGCCTCTTCGGAGGAAGAGACGAACGCGGGGGTCTTTTGTTGTGTCTTCGTGGAAACGACCTGCACCGTTTCGTATGAAAAAATGAGTGTTATGCGTTTTCTTGAGCCGGGCACCGGTCGCTACACAGAGTCCCCCGCGGTCCCGTACGACCTCACGTACGACGATGTCTTCATGGTCCCGGGCCGCTCCGCGGTCGGCTCCCGGCAGGGTGTGGACCTCTCGTCGCCCGACGGGACCGGCACCACGATTCCGCTCGTGGTCGCCAACATGACCGCCATCGCGGGCCGCCGGATGGCCGAAACCGTCGCCCGCCGGGGCGGCCTCGTCGTCATCCCCCAGGACATTCCGATCGAGGTCGTCACCGACGTCATCTCCTGGGTGAAGACGCGCCACCTCGTCCTCGACACCCCGATCGAGCTGGCCCCCGGCCAGACCGTCGCCGACGCGCTGTCCCTGCTGCCCAAGCGGGCCCACGGCGCGGGCGTCGTCGTCGACGCCGACCGCCGTCCGGTGGGCGTCGTCACCGACCACGACCTCACGGGCGTCGACCGCTTCACCCAGCTCTCCGAGGTCATGTCCAAGGACCTGGTGCTGCTCGACGCGGACATCGACCCGCGCGACGCCTTCAACAAGCTCGACGGCGCCAACCGCAAGCTCGCCCCCGCGGTCGACGCGCAGGGGCGCCTCGTCGGCATACTCACCCGCAAGGCCGCCCTGCGCGCCACGCTCTACACCCCCGCCACCGACGCCGAGGGCAAGCTGCGCATCGCGGCCGCCGTCGGCATCAACGGGGACGTGGCCGGCAAGGCCGAGCAGCTCCTGGACGCGGGCGCCGACGTCCTGGTCGTGGACACCGCCCACGGCCACCAGGAGTCCATGATCAGCGCGGTGAAGGCCGTCCGGGCGCTCGACCCGCGGGTGCCGATCGTCGCGGGCAACATCGTCGCCGCCGAGGGCGTGCGCGACCTGATCGAGGCGGGCGCGGACATCATCAAGGTCGGCGTCGGCCCGGGCGCCATGTGCACCACCCGGATGATGACCGGCGTCGGCCGCCCGCAGTTCTCCGCCGTCCTGGAGTGCGCCGCCGAGGCGAGGAAGCACGGCAAGCACGTCTGGGCGGACGGCGGCGTCCGGCACCCGCGCGACGTCGCGATGGCGCTCGCCGCGGGCGCGTCCAACGTGATGATCGGCTCCTGGTTCGCGGGGACGTACGAGTCGCCCGGCGACCTCCAGCAGTCCGCCGACGGCCGCTTCTACAAGGAGTCCTTCGGGATGGCCTCGGCCCGCGCCGTGAAGAACCGCACCTCGGACGAGTCCGCGTACGACCGCGCCCGCAAGGCCCTCTTCGAGGAGGGCATCTCCACCTCGCGGATGTTCCTCGACCCGACCCGCCCGGGAGTCGAGGACCTCATCGACTCGATCATCGCGGGCGTCCGCTCCTCCTGCACCTACGCCGGGGCCGGCTCCCTCGCGGAGTTCGCCGAGAAGGCGGTCGTCGGCGTCCAGAGCGCCGCCGGATACGCCGAGGGCAAGCCGCTCCACGCCAGCTGGAGTTGATCCCCGAATCGCCGCAACGCCCCTGCCCCTTCCGGAGCTTCCAGCCGGAGGGGGCAGGGCCGTTTCCGGGACTTCGGACACGGGTCGGGGCCGCGCTTCAACTTCGTTTAATGGTAAGTAATATGAAGCGCACTCAGCTACCCGCCTCTCTGCGGTAAGGGATCTCATGTCCTTCTTCACTGACCTGGCCCACCAGTACATCGACGGCGAGTGGAGGCCGGGGAAGGGGTCCTGGGACATCATCGACTTCAACCCGTTCGACGGGGAGAAGCTCGCCTCGATCCCCGTCGCCACGGCCGACGAGGTCGACCAGGCCTACCGCGCCGCCGAGCGCGCCCAGCAGGCGTGGGCGGACACCAACCCGTACAGCAGGCGGACCGTCCTGGAGAAGGCGCTGCACCTCGTCGAGGAGCGTGAGCCGGAGATCAGCGACGCGATCGTCGCCGAGCTCGGCGGCACCCGGCTGAAGGCCGCCTTCGAACTCCACCTGGCCAAGGAGTTCCTCCGCGAGGCCATCCAGCTGGCGCTGCGCCCCGCCGGACAGATCCTCCCCTCGCCGACCGAGGGCAAGGAGAACCGGGTCTACCGGGTGCCCGTCGGGGTCGTCGGCGTGATCAGCCCGTTCAACTTCCCGTTCCTGCTCTCCCTCAAGTCCGTCGCCCCCGCGCTGGCCCTCGGCAACGCCGTCGTCCTCAAGCCGCACCAGAACACCCCCATCTGCGGCGGCACCCTGCTGGCCAGGATCTTCGAGGACGCCGGGCTGCCCGCCGGGCTGCTGAACGTCGTGATCACCGACATCGCGGAGATCGGCGACACCCTGCTGGAGCACCCCGTGCCCCAGGTCATCTCCTTCACCGGCTCGGACAAGGTCGGCCGGCACGTCGCCACGGTCTGCGCCCGGAACCTCAAGCGCGCCGTCCTCGAACTCGGCGGCAACAGCGCCCTGATCGTGCTCGACGACGCGGACGTGGACTACGCCGTCGACGCGGCGGTCTTCAGCCGGTACGTCCACCAGGGCCAGGTCTGCATGGCCGCCAACCGCATCCTGGTCGACCGTGCGGTGGAGGCGGAGTTCACCGAGAAGTTCGTCGCCAAGGTCGCCTCGCTCACCGTCGGCGACCCGGCCGACCCGGCCACCCAGATCGGCCCGCTGATCAACTCCTCGCAGGCCGAGTCCATCTCCAAGCTCGTCGACCAGACCGTGGCGGCCGGGGCGACGGCCCTGCTGCACGGCACCGCCGACGGCAACCTGGTCAGCCCCTCCGTGCTGACCGGCCTCGCCGCCGACTCACCCGTCCTGCACCAGGAGATCTTCGGCCCCGTCGCCCTGCTGGTGCCCTTCGACGGCGAGGACGAGGCCGTCCGCATCGCCAACGACACCCCGTACGGCCTCAGCGGAGCCGTCCACACCGGCAACATCGAGCGCGGGGTGCGGATCGGCCAGCGCATCCACACCGGCATGATCCACATCAACGACGGCACCGTCCACGACGAGCCGATCGTCCCCTTCGGCGGCGAGAAGGGATCCGGCCTGGGCCGTCTGAACGGCGACGCGATGGTCGAGGCCTTCACCACCCAGAAGTGGATCTCCATCCAGCACGGCCGCTCGCGGTTCCCCTTCTGAGCGCCTCCCCGCCCGGTCCCGGCCGGGCGGGGCCATCGCGCCGGGCACGCCCGGGACGGCGGCGCATGGTCTACTGCGGGAGGCGGCACGTTCCGCCTCCCGCAAGCCGACCCCATCGCAGAGATAGTGAACCGCCCGACGTGCGCCTGAACGACCTCGACGAACGCATCGTCCACGCCCTCGCCGAAGACGCCCGGCGCTCCTACGCCGACATCGGCGCGATCGTCGGCCTCTCCGCCCCCGCCGTGAAACGCCGCGTCGACCGGCTGCGGGCCGAGGGTGCGATCACCGGCTTCACCGTGCGGGTCGACCCGGCGGCGCTCGGCTGGGAGACCGAGGGCTTCATCGAGATCTACTGCAGCCGCAACACCTCCCCGGACGCCATCAAGCAGGGCCTCGCCCGCTACCCGGAGATCGCCTCGGCCTCCACGGTGACCGGCGAGGCGGACGCCGTGGTGCAGGTCTTCGCCGCCGACATGCGCCACTTCGAACAGGTCCTGGAGCGCATCGCGGGAGAGCCGTACGTCGAGCGGACCAAGTCCGTCCTGGTGCTCTCGCCGCTGCTGCGCCGATACTCCGCAGAGGCCCCGCCGGCCTGAAACGGGTGGCGCACATCACCCGGCTGACCTGCGGCGATGCCCGACGCAACGATTCGCCGCCCGGAACCCTCGCCGCGCAACGAATCGACGGTCGACGCGCAACACTCGCGCCTTGTCCGGGCCGATCCGGGCCGCGTACCTTCGATACGTCTCCCCACCCCGCCCGCACCGTCCGAGGTCAGCCATGCCGTCGTTGCGCACCGCCCTGCTCCAGAGCTCCGGACGGCCCGGCGCCGTCGCCGAGAACCTGAAGACGCTCGACGAGGCCGCCGCCCGGGCCGCCGACGCGGGAGCCCGGCTGCTGGTGGCGCCCGAGCTGTTCCTCACCGGATACGCCATCGGCGACGCCGTGCCCGAGCTGGCCGAGCCCGCCGAAGGCCCCGGCGCCCGGGCGATCGCCGAGATCGCCGTACGCCACGGCCTCGCCGTCCACTACGGCTACCCGGAGCGCGACGGGGAGCGGATCTTCAACGCCTCCCAGCTCATCGGCGCCGACGGCGTCCGGCTCGCGAACTACCGCAAGACCCACCTGTTCGGCTGCTTCGAGCGGGAATGGTTCACCCCCGGCGAGCAGACCGTCGTCCAGGCCGAGCTCGACGGCCTCCGCATCGGCCTGCTGATCTGCTACGACGTCGAGTTCCCGGAGAACGTCCGAGCGCACGCCCTGGCCGGCACCGATCTGCTGCTGGTGCCCACCGCGCAGATGCACCCCTTCCAGTTCGTCGCCGAATCCGTCGTCCCCGTACGGGCCTTCGAGAGCCAGATGTACGTGGCGTACGTCAACCGCACCGGTCCGGAAGGGGAGTTCGAGTTCGTCGGCCTCAGCTGCCTGGCCGGCCCCGACGGGGTGGTGCGCACCCGCGCCGGACGCGGCGAGGAGCTGGTGATCGGCGAGGTGGACCCGGAGTTCCTGACCGCGTCGCGCGCCGCCAACCCGTACCTCGCGGACCGCCGCCCCGGCCTCTACGGCTCCCTCACCTGAGCCGCCCCCCCCCGAACTTCCGTACCGCGCAAGGAGTCCGTACCCCATGACGTCCACGGTGCCCAACGCCGTCCAGCACACCGACGCCGCCGCCCCGCCGATCACCATGTTCGGGCCGGACTTCCCCTACGCGTACGACGACTTCCTCGCCCACCCGGCGGGCCTCGGGCAGATACCGGCGACCGAGCACGGCCAGGAGGTCGCCGTCATCGGCGGCGGGCTCTCCGGGATCATCGCCGCGTACGAGCTGATGAAGATGGGCCTCAAGCCCGTCGTCTACGAGGCCGACCGGATCGGCGGCCGGCTGCGCACCGTCGGCTTCGACGGCTGCGACCCCTCGCTCACCGCCGAGATGGGCGCCATGCGCTTCCCGCCGTCCTCCACGGCGCTCCAGCACTACATCGACCTGGTGGGCCTGGAGACCCGGCCCTTCCCCAACCCGCTCTCCCCGGCCACGCCCTCGACCGTCGTGGACCTCAAGGGCGAGTCGCACTACGCGGAGACCATCGACGACCTGCCGCAGGTCTACCGCGACGTGGCCGAGGCCTGGAGCGCCTGTCTGGAGGAGGGCGCCGACTTCTCCGACATGAACCGGGCGCTGCGCGAGCGCGACGTCCCGCGGATCCGGGAGATCTGGTCCCAGCTCGTCGAGCGGCTCGACAACCAGACCTTCTACGGCTTCCTCTGCGACTCCGACGCCTTCACGTCCTTCCGGCACCGTGAGATCTTCGGCCAGGTCGGCTTCGGCACCGGCGGCTGGGACACCGACTTCCCCAACTCCATCCTGGAGATCCTGCGCGTCGTCTAC
This sequence comes from Streptomyces griseus, assembly GCF_900460065.1. Lineage (GTDB taxonomy): Bacteria > Actinomycetota > Actinomycetes > Streptomycetales > Streptomycetaceae > Streptomyces > Streptomyces griseus. The sequence goes on from NZ_UAVD01000031.1 coordinate 44,855, forward strand.
ACCGAGGCCGACGACCACCACCGGGGCATCGTCGGCGGCAGCCAGCAGCTTCCGCTGCGCCTGTGGGACCGCGAGCCGCGGAAGATCGTGCACTGGCCGCTCGGCACCTCGCTCTCCTCCCTGCACGGCGGCGAGCCGCGCGGCGCCGTGACCCGGCTGACCCGTACCGCGGGCAACCGCATCACGGTCACCGACGCCACCGGCGACATCCGCACCTTCCGGGCCGCGGTCTTCACCGGCCAGTCCTGGCTGCTGCTCTCCAAGATCGACTGCGACGACGCGCTTTTCCCGATCGACCACTGGACGGCGATGGAGCGCACCCACTACATGGAGTCGTCCAAGCTGTTCGTCCCGGTCGACCGGCCGTTCTGGCTGGACAAGGACGCGACCACCGGCCGCGACACCATGTCGATGACGCTCACCGACCGGATGACCCGGGGGACCTACCTGCTGGACGACGGCCCGGACAGGCCCGCCGTCATCTGCCTCTCCTACACCTGGTGCGACGACAGCCTGAAGTGGCTGCCGCTCTCCTCGAAGGAGCGCATGGAGGTCATGCTCAAGTCGCTCGGGGAGATCTACCCGAACGTCGACGTCCGCAGCCACATCATCGGCAACCCGGTGACCGTCTCCTGGGAGAACGAGCCCTGGTTCATGGGCGCGTTCAAGGCCAACCTGCCGGGCCACTACCGCTACCAGCGGCGGCTGTTCACCCACTTCATGCAGGACCGGCTGCCCGAGGACAAGCGGGGCCTCTTCCTCGCCGGGGACGACATCTCCTGGACGGCGGGCTGGGCCGAGGGCGCGGTGCAGACCGCACTGAACGCCGTGTGGGGTGTGATGCACCAGTTCGGCGGGGCGACCGACGCGACCAACCCGGGGCCCGGCGACGTCTTCGACGAGATCGCCCCGGTGGAGCTCCCCGAGGACTGAGCAAAGGGCGGGGCGGCGGGGAGCCGTCTTCCGCCGACGACACGGGCATGCGGCGGGGAGCCGCCTCCCGCCGACGACACAGGCGAGCCCCCGGTGGGGTCGCCGCGTGCGCGCTCACCGGAGTGGCCGGCTTTCGACCCAACGAAAACCGGCCTTCCGGCGTCCGCCGGTCGGTCGCGCCGGAGTGCGCACCCGGTCCGCCGCCCGTCGTGGCCGCGACGTCAGGGCGACGAGGTGCGTGCGCCCGAGGGGGGCCGGCCCTGTGGCATATCCGGCCTGACGGTGGGATTTCGGCCATGGTCGTGGCCTGCGAGGGGCCCGCGCCGAGGCCGGCCGGCGGGGTGCCTCCCGACATGGGGCCCGGCGCGCGACATCGCGCGGGAAACCCGTGCCCTGGCGAGGGAACCGCAGCCCCGGGGGCCGACTGGTTCCCGGTCGAGAGCAAAAAGTCGCCACGCCGCAACTTTTCAGCCATCCTCGACGACTTCGAGCCCGCGGTTGTGGAACCCCGCTGTTGATGTTGTGGCTGCTCATGCGGGATGGCCATCGATACGCACAGTGGGTTCCGATCACAGGTGGTCAACAAAAGTCGTCTAGATCCCGCCACTCGCAAAGTGTTGGTCATATTCGTTCCTTATGATGGCCAAGCCTTGCCATGAGGGCTGTCGCCCCTCCCGGCCTCTGGGGTCTCGCACCGGAAGCAGCGCGAGTGACCGCAGGTCAGAGGGTGTTCCGACGCCGCGCGGCAAGACGCTTGACGGGGTGCGCTGAGAACCAGACGGTTGGGGGAGTCGTTGTGGTTCGTACGACGGTGAGTGAACGTTTCACGCCGATCCGCGGCACACGGTGCGCCGGATACCGCCGGCGTGCACCCCGCCCCATGCCCGGGCCGCCCCCGACGCCACACCCTTCCGGCCCGGCAAAACGGAAGCCTCTCGCGCCGTCCGATCGTCCTCCCCGACTCCACGGGTAAGGCCGGAGCTGCGCGGACATCACCGGTGGGCCCGTTCACGGGCGCCCCGGGTCGAATCAGAAGAAGAACGGGGGTTCCTCATTTGTTGCGCCACAGGGAATCGGCAGGGTCGAACGACTTTCCTCTGATCGAACGGCAACACCACATCCAGAACCTCGACGACGCCGTTCGCGAGTGTCGGAAGAGCAACGGCGGCCTGCTTCTCGTCGAAGGCAGGTTCGGCACCGGTAAGACCTCCCTGTTAAGGACAGTCCGAGCGCTGCCGTCCGTCGAAGGCTTCAGCGTCCTGCACGCCCGGGGCAACGAGACCGAGTCCGGATTCTCCTACGGACTGGTGCGACAGCTTTTCGAGTACCTGCTCGCCTCCGCGACACCGGAGGAGCGCACCGTCCTCCTGGCGGGACCCGCCGCCATGGCGGCCACCCTCTTCGAACACGCCGACGGCGGTGTCCGGGGCGGGGTCGCCGTCGACCGCGAGCACGACCTGCTGCGCGGCCTCTACTGGATGCTCGTCAACCTGTCGCAGCGCCAGCCCGTGCTCGTACTCGTCGACGACCTCCACTGGGCGGACGAACCCTCCCTCCGGTTCCTCCAGTACATCGAGTGCCGCCTGGGCCAGCACCCCATCCTCTGCGTCGCCGTCACCGCACTCGTGCACCACGGCAACGCCCCCGAGGCCGAACACTTCATCACCATGCCCAGCATGCCCGCCATCTGCCTCGACGACCTGAGCCGGGACGGCGTGCGCGACCTGTTCTCCGCCGTGTTCAACCGCGACCCCGATCCCGACGTCGTCCGGATGCTCCACGAGGCCACCGGCGGCAACCCCTTCTTCCTCAGCGAACTCCTCACCGAGTTCCGGCGCCAGGGCGAGGACACCCCCGGCATCGGCGCAGCCGCCCGCACCGCCCCGCGCACCCTGGCCCGCGCCCTGCCCCGCTGGGTCGGTCTCGTGCCACCCGAGTACCGCGAGAACGCCCACGTCCTCGCGCGCAGCCTCGCCGTACTCTGCACCAGCGGCGACTTCGCCCAACTGGCCTCCGCCACCGGCCTCCACCAGGACGAGGTCACCGACGCGGCCAGCGCCCTGATGGACATAGGCCTCCTCGCCCAGGGCACCCCCCTGCGCTTCCGCCACTCCGTCATGCGCAACGCCGTCTACGCCCATCTCCCCAACACCTTCCGCTTCCGCGCCCACTCCAGCGCCGCCAAGGCCCTCGACCGCGACGGCGCCCCCGCCGAACACGTGGCCGAGCACCTCCTGCACGCACCGCCCAGCGAGGACCGGCGCGCCGTCGACATCCTCGTCGCGGCCGGCGAGAAGGCACTCGCCAACGGCAACCCCTCCGCCGCGGTCGCCGTCCTGCGCCGCGCCATGCAGGAGAAGGCCCCCGACGACATGCTCGCGGACCTCCTCCTCCGGCTCGGCGAGGCCGAACACCGGGCACGCGACCCCAAGGCCGTCGAGCACCTCACCCAGGCCATGAGCCTGGCCAAGACGCCGGCCGCCCGCGCCTCCATCGCCTTCAGCCTCAGCGGCGCCCTCAGCATGGCCATGCGCTTCGGGGACGCCCTCGACCTGCTGCGCAGCGTGCACGCCGAGGTCGAACCCCACGACCGCCAACTCGCCCTGCGACTGCGCTCCGAACTCATCAAGCTCGCCAGTCTGTCCCCCAACACCAAACCCGCCGCCGAGCAGGACCTCGCCGCGATCATCGGGGCGGACGGCACCGAGAACTCCACCAGCCTCATCCGTGCCCAACAGGCCCAGGCGGCCCTGCTCAACGGCGAGCCGGCCAAGAAGGTCGCCGACCTGAGCGAGGAGGCCCTGCCCTCCGGCGCCCTCGTCGCCGAGCCGGACGGCGGCGCCCAGGCCTCCTGGATCGCCGCCTTCTGCCTCCTGTGCTGCGGCCGGCTCACCCAGGCGCTCAGCATCCTCGACGAAGCCCTCCAGGAGGCGGAGGCCAAACACCTCCGGCTCGCCGCCGAGGACATCCGGGCCCTGCGCGCCCTGGTCAACATGCGCCGCGGCGCGCTCGGCGAGGCCGAGGTCGACGCGCTGAGCGCACTCAAGGGCCTGGGCGCCGGATCGGTCCCCGCCCTCGGCCGCCCCCTCGCCGTACTCTCCCTGGTCGGCGTGCTCCTCCACCGCAATCAGCTCGGCGCCGCGGTGGAGGCGTACGAGCGGTACGGCATCCCCACCCACATACCCCAGTTCTCCATCTTCCTGCCCTTCATGATCGCCCGCGGCCAGCTCCGCATCGCCCAGGGGGAGATCGAGTCCGGCATGGGCGAACTACTGCGCACCCACGAGCTGTTGCAGGAGTGGGGAGCCCGATGCCCCGCCTTCTCCCCGGCGACCGAGGCCGTCCACGCCCTGTGCGCCCTCGGACGGCGGGAGGAGGCCCACGCCCTCGCCGAGAAACAGCTGGAGGTCGCCCGCGCCTTCGGCAGCGACCGGGAGGTCGCGCTCGCCCTGTGCGCCCGGGCTCGGGCCACCGGCGGGGCGACGCACCTCGAAGACCTCGAACAGGCCGTCGAACTCTTCAGCGGGACGGCCGACGCCCTCGACGAGTGCGCCGCCCTGATCCAGTACGGCACCGCCCTGCGCATCGCCGGCCAGCCGTCGGCGGCCCGCCGAAGACTCAGGGCGGCCAGCGACCTCGCCGACGGCATGGGGGCCACCGCACTGAGCAAGCAGGCCCGGCAGGAACTCGCCGTCATGGGGGTACGGGTCCGTGAATCGGCCCGCACCGGTGTCTCCGGGCTCACCCCCAGGGAGCACCGGGTCTGCCTGCTCGCGGCCGAGGGCAAACGCAACCAGGAGATCGCCCACATGCTGTTCGTGACCGTCAAGACCGTCGAGTGGCATCTCAGCCAGGTCTACCGGAAGCTGGGCGTCGCCTCACGCATCGAACTCCGCGACGCCCTGGGCCAGAACTGATGCGGATGGGACCCGTCTGACCCGGAACGGACCCGGCCGACCCGGAACGCCCGCAAGCGACCGGTATCCGGCCCCGGCACACGCGGCCGTACCGCTGCCCCGGGGCCGAATACTGGGGGCTGGCTGGGGGCGAACCCGGACCTGCCGCTCCGAACGGCCCACGAGAATCTCAGCGCGGCCACCGCAGACCTGACGGTGTCGGTGGCCGCGCGAGCGACCGGTCGTGTCGCCTCGCAGGCAATCGAAAGGCACTGGAGAACCCCGTGATCGACGAGACTCAGCGCAAGGCCACCGTCCTGGAGTACTTCGAGCGCGTCAACGCCAAGGACCTCGACGGCGTCGTCAAGCTGTTCGCCACCGACGCCGTCGTGGCCGACCCGGTCGGCGCCCCTCCCGTCGCCGGTGAGGAGGCCCTCCGCGCCTACTTCCAGCGCGTCCTCCACGAGTTCGACACCCACGACGTCCCCGGTGTGCCCAGCGGGGCCCAGGACGGACAGAGCGTCGCCCTGCCGCTCAAGGCCACCATCAACAACCCGCAGGACCCCACCGGCGGCGTCCGCCTCGACGTCAACCTCGTCTCGGTCTTCACCATCGGTGAGGACGGTCTCATCAGCGAGATGCGCGCCTACTGGGGTCTGACCGACATCGCACCCGCCGGCGCCTGACAAACCCCTGGGTGCTCACGTGCCCCCAGGGATACGCCTGGGGCAGGTGGGACCAACGATGCTGGGGTGGCGGCCAGGGGTGAACCCCGAGGCCAGGCCGCCACTTCTGGCGCAGAATCGATCCGTAGAACAGAACAGAACGTCACACTGAGGCCGGAGGCCGAGGACAGAGGGCCGGACACCGGCCGAGACACCCTTGCGGCCGTGGCCCGCCATCGGCCCGGAACCCGAACCCACGACACCACGCCCGCCAGGGCCGCCGCACCGTACGCCTGTCGACCCGCCTCACCGGGGGCCGGAAGGGGTCCGGCAGCGGCCGACAGGGCCCGACGCGCACCAGCACGGTGCGCACGGCCCCACGTACAGCACCAACCATCGACACCGCACGACTCGGGGGACCACCAGTGAAGGATCATCCGCTCCGGCATGCCCAACCGTCGCCGCGACCAGGGTCCGTCGCGGGAGCCCGGTCCCGGTAAGAGGACCGCCATCCACCGCATGCCGTGACCTTCCGGCAGCGGACTTTTCACCGACACCGCGGGTCGCCGTGAGGCCTCCGCGCGCCCTGCCGCCGTGCCGGAGATCTCCCCACCGCCGTGCCGTCCCCGTGCCCCTTCCGCCTGTGGAGTTGTGTTACATGCCCGCCACCTCGCCCAACGAAGAGAAGCTCCGCGACTACCTGAAGCGCGTCACGGCCGATCTCCGGCAGGCCCGGCAGCGTCTGAGCGCGGCGGAGGCCCGCAACCGCGAGCCCATCGCCATCGTGGGCATGGCCTGCCGCTTCCCCGGCGGCATCGGCTCCCCGGAGGACCTGTGGCGCATGGTCGCCGACGGGGCCGAGGGAATCTCCGAGCTGCCCACCGACCGCGGTTGGGACCTCGACGCACTCTTCGACGCCGACCCGCTCCGGGTCGGCACCAGCTACATCCGCGGGGGCGGTTTCCTGCACGGCGCGGCCGAGTTCGACGCGGGGTTCTTCGGGATCTCGCCGCGTGAGGCGCTGGCGATGGACCCGCAGCAGCGGCTGCTGCTGGAGACCGCCTGGGAGACCGTGGAGCGCGCCGGCATCGTCCCCGCCGCACTGCGCGGCGAGAACGTCGGCGTCTTCGTCGGCGCGGTCCCGCAGGACTACGCCCCCCGCCACGGCGACCCGGCAGCCGAGGACGTGGAGGGCTACCTGGCCGTCGGCAACACCACCAGTGTGATGTCCGGCCGGGTCGCGTACACCCTCGGCCTGCGCGGCCCCGCCGTGACCGTCGACACCGCGTGCTCGTCGTCGCTGGTCGCCCTGCACCTCGCCGTACAGGCGCTCCGCCAGGGCGAGTGCACCATGGCCCTGGCCGGCGGTGTCACGGTGATGGCCGCCCCCAACTGGATCGTCGATCTCAGCCGCCAGCAGGGCCTGGCCCCCGACGGCCGTTGCAAGGCGTTCGCCGAGGGCGCCGACGGCTTCGGCCCCGCCGAGGGAGTCGGCCTCCTCCTGGTGGAGCGCCTCTCCGACGCACTGCGCAACGGGCACCGGGTGCTGGCGGTGGTGCGGGGTTCGGCCGTGAACCAGGACGGCGCGTCCAACGGCCTCACCGCCCCCAACGACGAGGCGCAGGAGGACGTCATCGTCCGCGCCCTCGCCAACGCCGGCGTCTCCCCCCGCGATGTGGATGCGGTGGAGGCGCACGGTACGGGGACGCGGTTGGGTGATCCGATCGAGGCGCAGGCGTTGTTGGCGACGTACGGGCAGGGGCGTGAGGAGGGTGCTGCGCTGCTGTTGGGTTCGTTGAAGTCGAACATCGGTCATGCGCAGGCGGCTGCGGGTGTGGCTGGTGTGATCAAGATGGTGATGGCGATGCGGCACGGTGTGTTGCCGCGGACGTTGCATGTGGATGAGCCGTCGTCGCATGTCGACTGGTCCGCGGGTGATGTGTCGTTGCTGACGGAGTCCCGGGAGTGGCCGGAGACGGGCCGTCCGCGCCGCGCGGGCGTCTCCTCCTTCGGTATCAGCGGCACCAACGCCCACGTCATTCTCGAACAGGCCCCCCGCCCGGACGCGCCGGACGAGGCCGAGCCCGGGGCCGTGTCGGAGTCGATGCCGGAGCCGACGCCGGAGTCCGCGTCGGGCACGACCGCCCCCTCCCCGGCCGTTCCCTGGACGCTGTCCGCCCGCACGGCCGAGGGCTTGCGCGAGCAGGCCGCCCGCCTGCTCGCCCACGTGGAGGAGCACACCGGCACCCGTCCGGCAGACGTCGGCCACTCGCTCCTCGCCACGCGGTCGCTGTGGGACCACCGCGCCGTGGTCGTCGGCACCGACGACACCTCCCTCCGCACCGCCCTGGCCGCTGCTGCGGCGGGTGAGCCGGGTGTGGTGTCGGGTGTCGCGGGTGGGGGTGCGCGGCCGGTGTTCGTGTTTCCGGGGCAGGGTGCGCAGTGGTCGCGTATGGGGTTGGAACTCGCTGATGCGTTCCCGGTGTTCGATGCGTCGTTGCGGGAGTGTGCTGCGGCTCTTGCGCCGTTCGTGGGGTGGGATCTGCGGGTGGAGTTGGCGGGTGGTCTGGGCCGGGTGGATGTGGTGCAGCCCGCGTCCTGGGCGGTGATGGTGTCGCTGGCCCGGTTGTGGGAGTCGTTCGGTGTGGTGCCGGCTGCGGTGGTGGGTCATTCGCAGGGTGAGATAGCCGCGGCCGTCGTCGCCGGTGCGCTCTCCCTGGAGGACGGTGCCCGGATCGTTGCTGAGCGCAGTCGGGTGATCGGTGAGCGTCTGGCGGGGCGTGGGGGTATGGCGTCGGTCGCGCTGCCCGCCGAGACGGTACGGGAGAGGGTTGCGGGCTTCGGTGACCGCTTGGCGGTTGCCGCCGTCAACGGCCCTTCGTCGACGGTGGTGTCGGGTGAGCCGGCTGCGTTGGACGAGCTGCTGGCGGCCCTGGAGGGTGAGGAGGTACGCGTCCGGCGTATCGCGGTCGACTACGCGTCGCATTCCTCGCACGTGGAGTCGATCCGTGAGGAACTCCTCGATGTCCTGGTCCCGATCGTTCCGCGTTCGGCGACGGTCCCGTTCTATTCGACGGTGACCGGTGGTCTGCTGGACACCGAGCAGCTCGATGCCGCGTACTGGGTGCGGAACCTCCGGCAGACCGTCGAGTTCGAGGCGACGACGCGGGCGTTGATAGCCGATGGGCTGTCCGCCTTCGTGGAGTGCAGTGCTCACCCGGTTCTGGCTGTGGGTGTGGAGGAGTCCGGTGCGTCCACGGTGGTCGGGTCCCTGCGCCGTGAGGACGGTGGGGCTCAGCGGTTCGTGACGTCCCTGGCACAGGCCTTCGTCAACGGACTGCCCGTCGATCTGGCACCCCTCGTCGCTGACGGACGCGCCGTCGACCTGCCCACGTACGCCTTCCAGGGCACGCACTACTGGCTGCGCCCGACGGCCGGCCGAACCGACTTCAACGCCGCCGGACTGGGCGCCGCCCACCATCCGCTGCTCGGAGCCGTCGTCAGGCTCGCCGACACCGACGGCGCCCTGTTGACCGGGCGCCTCTCGCTCGCCGACCACCCGTGGCTCGCCGACCACACCGTCGACGGACACGTCATCCTGCCCGGCGCGGCCTACGTGGAACTCGCGGTGCGCGCGGGCGACGAGGTCGGTTGCGGACGGCTCGCCGAGCTCACGCTCCAGGCGCCGCTGGAACTGGTCGACGGCAGGCCCGTCGCCGTCCAGGTCGCCGTGGGCACCGCCGAGGCGGACGGCAGCCGCCCCCTGACCGTGCACGCCCGCAGGGACGACTCCGGCGACGCCTCGTGGACGTGCCACGCCACCGGCACCCTCGTTCCGGCCGACGCCGCCGAACCGTCCTTCGGCCTCACCGCCTGGCCGCCGCCCGGTGCCTCCGCCGTCCCTGTCGACACCTTCTACGACGACGTCACCGCCGCAGGGTACGGATACGGCCCCGCCTTCCAGGGGCTGCGCGCCGTGTGGACCGCCGGAGACGAGGTGTACGCCGAGGTCACCTCGGTCGCGCCCGAGGAAGCCGAACGATTCCTGCTGCACCCGGCGGCCCTCGACGCGGCGCTCCACGCGATCCTCGTCCGGACCGGCGACGCCGGAGACACCGCCGCCCTGCGGCTGCCGTTCTCGTGGAGCGGCGTCGAGGTGTACGCCACCGGTACGGCCGACCTGCGCGTCCAGCTCACCCGGACCGGCGACGACACCGTGAGCGTGCGCCTCACCGACACCGACGGGACCCCCGTCGCCCGCGTGGAGTCGCTCGCCCTGCGCGCTCCGGCCACCGACACCCTCGGCACGAAGGGCGCCGCCGACCTCCTGCACGTCGTGTGGGAGCCGATCGCCGGCCTCCCGGCCCCGACCGACGCGGCCGACATCGTCTTCCTGGACACCGGGGCCCCGGATCTCGACACCGTCGCTACCCCCGACGGCCCGGCTCCCGACGTCGTCGCGCTCGCCCTGCCCGACGACGCCACCGACGTGCGCGACCTCGTCGGCTCGGTACTCGCACTGGTCCGTCGTTGGCTCTCCGACGACCGCTGGAGCACCTCGCGGCTCGCCTTCGTCACCCGCCGCGACTCCCTCGCGCACGCCGCCGTCCGGGGTTTCGTACGGTCCGCGCAGACCGAGCACCCCGGTCGCTTCCAACTCCTCGAAACCGAGCGGGACTCCGAGCCGTCGCCGGACGCCGTGGCCGCCGCCCTCGCCACCGGCGAACCGCAGCTCGCCCTCGGCCCGACCGGCGTCAGCACACCTCGCCTCACCCCCGTACCCGCCGACCCCGACACCACCAGCACCCCCATCGACACCGAGGGCACCGTCCTCGTCACCGGCGGCACCGGCACCCTCGGCAGCCTCCTCGCCCGGCACCTCGTCACCGCACACGGCGTGCGCCACCTGCTGCTCCTCAGCCGAGGAGGCCCCGACGCCCCCGGCGCACCCGAACTGGCCGCCGACCTCGCGGCCCACGGAGCCGACGCGCACATCGTCGCCTGCGACGCGGCAGACCGTGACGCCCTCGCCGCAGTCCTCGCCGACATCGACCCCGCGCACCCGCTGACCGCCGTCGTCCACACCGCCGGCGCGCTCGCCGACACCGTCGTCACCTCCCTCACCGACGACCACGTCGACCAGGTGCTCCGCCCCAAGTCCGACGCCGCCCAGCACCTCCACGACCTCACCGCGCACCTCGGCCTCTCCGCCTTCGTGTTCTTCTCCTCCGCCGCCGGCGTCCTCGGCACCGCCGGCCAGGCCAACTACGCGGCTGCCAACGCCTACCTCGACGCCCTCGCCGTCCGGCGCCGGCAGGACGGCCTGCCCGCCGTCTCCCTGGCCTGGGGCTACTGGGAGCAGGCCAGCGGCCTCACCGGCCACCTGGACCGCGGCGACGTGCTGCGCCTCGCCAGGACCGGCGTGGCACCCATGACCACCGCCCAGGGCCTCGCCCTCTTCGACGCAGGCCTGCGCACCCCGCACCCGGCGGTCATTCCGCTCGTACTGGACCGTGCCGCCCTGCGCGACGCCGCCCGCAGCGAGACTCTGTCACCGCTCCTGCGCACGTACGCGCCCCGCCCTCGGCGCCGCACCACCACCGCCGGTGCCGCCCGGGGGGCCTCCGCCGTCAGCGACCTCGCGCGTGCCCTCGTCGGGCTGACGCCCGAGCAGCGGGAGCACACCCTGACGGAACTGGTGCGCGCCCAGGCCGGCGCGGTGCTCGGCCACGACTCGACCGCCGCCGTCGACGCCGGGCAGCCGTTCCGTGCCCTCGGCTTCGACTCACTCGCCGCCGTCGAACTGCGCAACCGCCTCAACACGGCGACCGGCCTGCGCCTGCCGGCCACCGCCGTCTTCGACCACCCGACACCGGACCGCCTCGCCGCCCACATCGGCACCCTGCTCGACGGCGGCCCGGAGGCGCGCACACAGCCGAGTGCCCCAGGTGGCCCGGGTGCCGCGCGCGCCTCCGCCGTCGACGAGCCGATCGCCATCGTCGGCATGGCATGCCGTCTTCCCGGCGGTGTGGGCTCCCCGGAGGAGCTGTGGCAGCTCGTCGCCGACGGTGTCGACGCCGTGTCCCCGTTCCCCACCGACCGCGGCTGGGACATGGACGCGCTGCTCGGAGCCACCGACGGGACCGGCGGCACCTCCTACGTCCGCGAAGGCGGATTCCTCTACGACGCCGCCGACTTCGACGCGGGGTTCTTCGGGATCTCACCGCGTGAGGCGCTGGCGATGGACCCCCAGCAGCGGCTGCTGCTGGAGACGTCCTGGGAGGCGCTGGAGCGGGCCGGAATCGACCCCACGTCGCTCAACGGCACCCGTACCGGCGTTTTCACCGGCGTCATGTACCACGACTACGCCAGCCGTCTCGACCGCGTCCCGGAGGAGGTCGGCGGCTACCTCGCCACCGGTACCTCCGGCAGCGTCGCCTCGGGCCGGGTCGCGTACACCCTGGGCCTCGAAGGCCCGGCCGTGACCGTCGACACCGCGTGCTCGTCGTCGCTGGTCGCCCTGCACCTGGCGGCGCAGGCCCTGCGGCAGGGCGAGTGCACGATGGCCCTCGCCGGCGGCGTCACCGTCCTCTCCAGCCCCAGTGTCTTCTCCGAGTTCAGCCGACAGCAGGGCCTCGCCACCGACGGACGCTGCAAGTCGTTCGCCGACGCCGCCGACGGCACCGGCTGGGCCGAGGGCGTCGGCGTGCTCCTCGTGGAGCGCCTCTCCGATGCCCGCCGCAACGGGCACCGGGTGCTGGCGGTGGTGCGGGGTTCGGCCGTGAACCAGGACGGTGCGTCCAACGGCCTCACCGCCCCCAACGGCCCGGCCCAGCAGCGCGTCATCCGCCAGGCACTGGAGAGCGCCCGCCTGTCCCCGACCGATGTGGATGCGGTGGAGGCGCACGGTACGGGGACGCGGTTGGGTGATCCGATCGAGGCGCAGGCGTTGTTGGCGACGTACGGGCAGGGGCGTGAGGAGGGTGCTGCGCTGCTGTTGGGTTCGTTGAAGTCGAACATCGGTCATGCGCAGGCGGCTGCGGGTGTGGCTGGTGTGATCAAGATGGTGATGGCGATGCGGCACGGTGTGTTGCCGCGGACGTTGCATGTGGATGAGCCGTCGTCGCATGTCGACTGGTCCGCGGGTGATGTGTCGTTGCTGACGGAGTCCCGGGAGTGGCCGGAGACGGGTCGTCCGCGCCGCGCGGGCGTCTCCTCCTTCGGCGTCAGCGGCACCAACGCCCACGTCATCCTCGAAGCCGTCGAGCACACGGACGCCCCCGCGCACTCCACGCCCGCCGTTGGCGGGGGAGCGGCCCCGTGGGTCCTGTCGGCCGCCTCCGAGGACGCCCTGCGCGCCACCGCCGAGAGGCTCCGCACGCACCTCCAGTCCGTGACCGACGCGGATCAGGACCTGCTCTCCGTCGCCGGCGCACTGTTGCGCTCGCGGGCACGACTGGAGCATCGAGCGGTGGTCGTGGGCCATGACCGTGAGGAGCTCCTCGCCGGTCTGTACGCGGTCGCGGCGGGTGAGCCGGGTGTGGTGTCGGGTGTCGCGGGTGCGGGTGCGCGGCCGGTGTTCGTGTTTCCGGGGCAGGGTGCGCAGTGGTCGCGTATGGGGTTGGAACTCGCTGATGCGTTCCCGGTGTTCGACGCGTCGTTGCGGGAGTGTGCTGCGGCTCTTGCGCCGTTTGTGGGGTGGGATCTGCGGGCGGAGTTGGCGGGTGGATTGGGCCGGGTCGATGTGGTGCAGCCCGTGTCGTGGGCGGTGATGGTGTCGCTGGCCCGGTTGTGGGAGTCGTTCGGGGTGGTGCCGGCTGCGGTGGTGGGTCATTCGCAGGGTGAGATTGCTGCGGCTGTGGTGGCGGGTGCGTTGTCGTTGGAGGACGGTGCCCGGATCGTTGCTGAGCGGAGCCGGGTGATCGGTGAGCGTCTGGCGGGGCGTGGGGGTATGGCGTCGGTCGCGCTGCCCGCCGAGACGGTACGGGAGAGGGTTGCGGGCTTCGGTGACCGCTTGGCGGTTGCCGCCGTCAACGGCCCTTCGTCGACGGTGGTGTCGGGTGAGCCGGCTGCGTTGGACGAGCTGCTGGCGGCCCTGGAGGGTGAGGAGGTGCGGGTCCGGCGTATCGCGGTGGACTACGCGTCGCATTCCTCGCACGTGGAGTCGATCCGTGAGGAACTCCTCGACGTTCTTGCCCCGATCGTTCCGCGTTCGGCGACGGTCCCGTTCTATTCGACGGTGACCGGTGGTCTGCTGGACACCGAGCAGCTCGATGCCGCGTACTGGGTGCGGAACCTCCGGCAGACCGTCGAGTTCGAGGCCACGACGAAGGCGCTGATAGCCGACGGGCTGTCCGCCTTCGTCGAGTGCAGCGCCCACCCCGTCCTCGCCGTGGGTGTGGAGGAGTCCGGCGCGTCCACGGTGGTCGGGTCCCTGCGCCGCGAGGACGGTGGGGCTCAGCGGTTCGTGACGTCGCTGGCACAGGCCTTCGTCGAAGGTCTGCCCGTCGACCTGGGTTCCCTGGTGGCCGCTTCGGGGGACACCGTCGACCTGCCGACGTATCCGTTCCAGCGCAGCCGTTTCTGGCTGGAGTCGGGTGAACTGCCGGCGTCGGCGGGTGTGCCGCGGGACGAGGTGGAGGACCGGTTCTGGGAGGCCGTCGAGCGCGAGGACCTGGAGTCGCTGGCGGATTCGCTGGATCTCGACGGCGAGGAGCTGCGGCCTCTGCTTCCCGCCCTCGCGTCCTGGCGGCGGGCCGGCCGCCAGGAGTCCGTGATCGACTCCTGGCGCTACAAGACCGCCTGGCGCCCCGTCTCCGGCACCTCCGTGCCCGTGCTGTCCGGAACCTGGATCGTCGTGGTGCCCGAATCCGCCGGCGATGACGACACGACCGCCTCCCTCGTCCGCATGCTCGGTGCACGGGGCGCCGACGCCGTCACCCTCACCGTCACGGAGGAAGACGCGGACCGGACCCGGCTCGCCGGGCGTGTCCAGGAGGCGCTGGCCGGCCGTCACGACCTGCGGGGCGTGCTGTCGCTGTGGGCGTTCGACGAGAAGCCCACGGAGACCCAGCCGCTGGTCTCTGCGGGCCTCGCGGGCACCGTCTCCCTCGTGCAGGCACTGCGCGACCTCGACGCGACCGCCCCGCTCTGGTGCCTCACCCGGGGTGCCGTCGCCACCGCCCCCTCCGAGACGCTGACCAGTGCCGTGCAGGCACAGGTGTGGGGCGTCGGACGGGTCGCGGCTCTCGAACAGTCCGGCGTCTGGGGCGGGCTCGTCGACCTCCCCGACACCCCCGACGAGCGCGCGCTGCGCAGGCTCTGCGGCATCCTCGCGGAGCCGGCCGGAGAGGACCAGCTCGCCGTCCGCGCCGGCGGAGTCGTCGCCCGGCGCATGGTGCGCGCCTCTCTCGGCCGTACCGCCCCGGCCCGCCGCTGGCGGCCCGACGGCACCGTGCTCATCACGGGCGGACTCGGTGCCCTCGGCGCCCACGTGGCCCGGTGGCTCGCCCGTGAGGGCGCCCCCCATCTCGTCCTCACCAGCCGACGCGGCGGCGACGCCCCGGGGGCCGATGACCTGGCGCGGGAGCTCACCGGACTCGGCGCACGGGTCACCGTCGCGGCCTGCGACATCGCCGACCGCGACGCCGTCGAAGCACTTGTCACCGGCCTCGCGGACCAGGGCGACCCCGTGCGCGCCGTCATGCACGCCGCCGTCCAGGCGGAACTCGCTCCGCTCGCCGACGCGACCCCCGACCACTTCGCCGCGCTCCTCGGAGCCAAGGTCGCCGGCGCCGAACACCTCGACTCGCTCCTCGGCGAGGACGTGGACGCCTTCGTGCTCTTCTCGTCCATCGCCGGCTTCTGGGGCAGCGGCGACCACGCGGCCTACGCCGCTGCCAACGCCCACCTGGACGCACTCGCCGAACGCCGCCGTGCACGAGGCCTCGCCGCCACGTCGATCGCCTGGGGGATCTGGGACGCGTACAACGACTGGGACTCCCTCAGCGCCACCGAGCGCCGTACGATCACCGACCGCGCCGTTCAGCAGGGCCTTCCGCTGCTCGACCCCGAGGCCGCGTGCACCGGACTGCGCCAGGCGCTCGACCACGACGAGACGTTCGTCGCCATCGCCGACATCGCCTGGGAGCCCTTCGCCACCCTCTTCACCTCGGTCCGGCCGAGCGCCCTGATACGGGAGATACCCGAGGCGACCGCACCGGATTCCGCCGCACCCGGCGACACCACCGGACACGACGCCGCGACGCTGCTCCGCAGGCTCGAAGGGCTGCCCCGCGAGGACCGGGAACGCGAACTCGTCGACCTGGTGCGCTCCCAGGCCGCAGCCGTCCTGGGCCACGCCACGACCGACCAGGTGGGTCTGGACCGGGCCTTCCGTGACCTGGGCTTCGACTCGCTCACCGCCGTCGACCTCCGTAACCGCCTCAAGGCCGCCACCGGGGAGCGGCTGTCCGCGACCGTCGTCTTCGACCACCCGACCCCCGCCGAGCTGGCCGCCCACCTCCACGACCGTTGCTTCCCGGACGCCGACGGCCGGCCGCAGGCGTCGGTCCCGGCCGTGACGGCTGTCGCCGCGCTCCACGACGAGCCGGTCGCGATCGTCGGCATGGCCTGCCGGCTGCCGGGCGGCGTCACCACCCCGGAGGAGCTGTGGCAGCTCCTCCGGGACGGCGGAGACGCGATCACCGGCTTCCCGGAGAACCGCGGCTGGGACCTGGACGGTCTCTACGACCCCGATCCCGCCACCCCCGGTAAGACCTATGCCCGCGACGGCGGATTCCTCCACGACGCGGCGGAGTTCGACGCGGGGTTCTTCGGGATCTCGCCGCGTGAGGCGCTGGCGATGGACCCGCAGCAGCGGCTGCTGCTGGAGACGTCCTGGGAAGCGATCGAGCACGCCGGCATCGACCCCACGGTCCTCAAGGGCACCCGCACCGGTACCTTCATCGGCGCCAACCCGTCGGACTACCGGGCGGCCATGGGACAGGCGCCGGTGGGCTACGAGGGCCACCTCGTCACCGGAGGCCACAACAGCGTCGTCTCCGGCCGGATCGCCTACACCTTCGGCCTCGAAGGCCCGGCCGTCACCGTCGACACCGCCTGCTCGTCATCGCTGACCGCGCTGCACCTCGCCGCCCAGGCAGTGAAGCAGGGCGAGTGCGACATGGCCCTCGCCGGCGGAGTGGCCATCATGTCGACCCCTGAGGGCTTCATCGGCTTCAGCCGCCAGCGAGGCCTGTCGCACGACGGCCGCTGCCGCACCTTCTCCAGCGACGCCGAGGGCATCGGCCTCTCCGAGGGCGTCGGAGTGATCCTCCTGGAGCGCCTCTCGGACGCCCACCGCAACGGGCACCCGGTACTCGCCGTCATCCGTGGCTCCGCCACCAACCAGGACGGTGCGTCCAACGGACTGAGCGCCCCCAACGGTCCCTCGCAGCAGCGCGTCATCCGCCAGGCCCTCGCCAACGCCGGCCTGACCACCGCCGAGGTCGACGCGGTGGAGGCGCACGGTACCGGTACCACGCTGGGTGACCCGATCGAGGCGCAGGCCCTGCTGGCCACCTATGGCCAGGACCGCACGGACGGGCACCCGCTGTATCTGGGTTCGCTGAAGTCCAACATCGGCCACCCGCAGGCTGCCGCAGGCATCGCGGGCGTGGTCAAGACCGTGCTCGCCCTCCAGCACGGCGTCCTGCCGCGGACGTTGCATGTGGAGGAGCCGTCGCCGGAGGTGGATTGGGCGTCGGGTGCGGTGGAGTTGTTGGTGCGTGAGCGTGAGTGGCCTCGGACGGGTCGTCCGCGTCGGGCGGCGGTGTCCGGGTTCGGTATCAGCGGGACGAATGCGCATGTGGTGTTGGAGCAGGCGCCTGTTTCGTCGGGTGGGGTGGTGCCGGTTCCTGAGGTGGAGCCGTCTGGTGCTGTTGGTGCTGTTGGTGGTGTTGGTGTGGTGCCGTGGGTGGTGTCGGCGCGGTCGGAGGTGGCGTTGGCGGATCAGGTGGGTCGGTTGGCGTCGTTTGTGGGTGGGCGGCCTGGTGTGAGTGTGCTGGATGTGGGTGCGTCGTTGTTGGGGCGTGCGGGGTTGGATCATCGGGTGGTGTTCGCGGGGCGTGACCGGGAGTCGTTGTTGTCGGCTGTGGTGACGGGTCCGGGTGCGGCTTCGGCTGTGGGTGTGGTGGGTGTGGGTGATGGTCGGTTGGGGTTCCTGTTTGCGGGTCAGGGGTCTCAGCGGGTTGGTATGGGTGTGGAGTTGGCTGCTGCTTTTCCGGTGTTCGGTGGGGTGTGGCGGGAGGTGTGGTCGTTGTTGGGGCTGTCGCCGGATGAGGTGGCGGTGGAGCGGACGGGGTGGGCTCAGCCTGCGTTGTTTGCTTTTGAGGTGGCGTTGTTCCGGTTGGTGGAGTCGTGGGGTGTGCGGCCGGAGGTGGTGGCTGGTCATTCGGTGGGTGAGGTTGCTGCTGCTCATGTGGCGGGTGTGTTGTCGTTGGGTGATGCGGTGCGGTTGGTGGAGGCGCGTGGGCGGTTGATGGAGGGGTTGCCGGAGGGTGGGGTGATGGTTGCGGTTGGTGCTTCGGAGGCGGAGGTTGTGGGTGCGATTGCGGCGCATCCTCGGGGGGAGTGGGTGTCGGTGGCGGCGGTGAATGGTCCGTCGTCGGTGGTGGTGTCGGGTGTGCGGGGTGTGGTGGAGGAGGTTGTCGGGGGGTTTGTGGGGCGTGGTGTTCGGGTGCGGCGGTTGGGTGTGTCGCATGCGTTTCATTCGGTGTTGATGGAGCCGATGTTGGGTGAGTTCCGGGGGGTGTTGGAGTCTTTGGAGTTTGGTGTTCCGTCGGTTGATTTTGTGTCGTCGGTGGGGGGTGGTGGTGATGTCGGTTCGGTGGAGTACTGGGTGCGGCATGCGCGTGCTGAGGTGCGGTTTGCTGATGTGGTGGGGGAGTTGGGGGGTCGTGGGCTGACGGCTTTGGTGGAGGTGGGGCCGGATGCGACGTTGACGGGGATGGCGGGTCAGGTGCTGGCTGATCCGGGTGGTCCGGTGTTGGTGGCGTTGTGTCGTAAGGGTCGTGACGAGGCTGTGTCGGTGGTCGAGGGCATCGGCAGGGTGTGGGCGTGTGGTGTTGCGGTTGACTGGGCGTCGTTGTGTGGGGGTGGCCGGCGGGTTGATCTGCCGACGTATGCCTTCCAGCGTGACCATTACTGGCTTCCCAAGGCTCATGGGTCGGGTGACGCGGAGGGTCTCGGGCTCTCCAACACGGGGCATCCGCTCCTCAGCGCAGCCCTCCCCATGGCCGACGGTGGGAGTGTGGTGCTGACCGGCCGCGTCGGGCGTACTTCTCATGCCTGGGTCGCCGACCATCAGGTCGGTGGTGTGGTGCTTCTGCCGGGGACGGCGTTCGTGGAGCTCGCGGTGCGGGCCGGGGACGAGGTCGGGTGCGGCCGGGTCGAGGAGCTGACGCTCCAGGCCCCCCTGATCCTCCCGGAGCGGGGCGGTGTGCGGCTCCAGGTCGTGGTCGAGGGACCGGACGCCACGGGCGGCCGACCCGTCGCCGTGCACTCGCGTCCCGACGACGGCGACACCTGGACCCTCCACGCCACCGGACTGCTCACCGAGCCCGGCGCGCTGCCCGCCGGTGACGCGGAGAACTGGCCGCCCGCCGACGCCGAACGCATCGAACTGGACGGCTTCTACGAGGGGCTGGCCGATCGCGGCTACCACTACGGGAACGCCTTCCGCGGCCTGACGTCCGCGTGGCGCCATGGCTCGGACATCCTCGCGGAGGTGGCCCTGCCCGAGGACAACGACGCCGCTTCCTACGGCATTCACCCCGCTCTGCTGGACGCCTCACTGCACCCCGCGCTTCTCGACGCGGCGGGCTCCGACGACGAGAACGTCCGCCTGCCGTTCTCGTTCAACGGAGTGGAGCTGCACGCCTCCGGCGCGGCAGCGGCACGGGTGCGCATCGCCTGGGCCGGAACCGACACCGTCGCGCTCACGCTGCTCGACGCGGCGGGACACACCGTGGCCGTGATCGACGGCCTCGTCTCCCGCCCCGTGAAGGGCGAGCTCGGTGCGGCGGTCGGCAGCAGCTCCCTGTTCCACCTGGACTGGAAGCGGGCAGCCGACGCCGCGACCGCGGCCCCCGTGCTCGGCGGCGGACGGTGGGCCGTTCTCCAGCACCCGGACGCCGACGTCCTGTCGGCCCTCAAGGACGCCGCGGATTCCGTCGACACGTGTGCCGACCTGGACGAGCTGATCGCGCTCATGGACGCGGGCACGGCAGCACCCGACACCGTGGTGCTGGCCATGCCGTCCACCACCGGAGCAGTCGACGACGGCCTGACCGCAGCGGTGCACCGACGCACCGCCGAGGCACTGGCCACCGCACAGCGGTGGCTCGCCGACGAACGTTTCGCGGGTTCCCGGCTCGTCTGCGTCACCCGCGGTGCCGTATCGACCGCGGGTGACGCCGTCACCGATCTGCCGGGCGCCGCCCTGTGGGGCCTGGTGCGCTCCGCGCAGGCCGAGCACCCCGCCAGGTTCGCCCTCGTCGACATCGACGACTCCGTCGTCTCGTGGGACGTACTCGCCGAGGCAGCCGCCTCCGGTCAGGACCAACTCGCGCTCCGGGCCGGCACGCGGCTCACGCCGGTGCTCGCCGCCGCGGGAGCCGCACCCGAGGACGCCCCGGACGTCCGCCTGGACGCCGGCACCGTTCTCGTCACCGGAGGCACCGGCACCCTCGGCGGACTCGTGGCCCGCCACCTGGTCACCCGGCACGGCGTGCGCCGGCTGCTGCTGACCAGCCGGCGCGGACGGGACGCCGACGGCGTCACCGAACTCGTCGCCGACCTCACCGCGGCCGGGGCGACACAGGTCACGGTCGCCGCGTGCGACACCGCCGACCCTGCCGCCCTCGCCGACGTGCTCGCCGGTTTCGGCGACGACGACCCGCTGAGCGGCGTGGTCCACGCCGCGGGCGTGACGGACGACGGCATCGTCGGCGGCCTCACCCCCGAACAGCTCGCACGGGTTCTGCGGCCCAAGGTCGACGCCGCCGTCAACCTGCACCGGCTGACGCGGCACATGAACCTTGCCGCCTTCGTCCTCTTCTCCTCGTTCAGCGGCGTGCTGGGCAGCGCGGGACAGGCCAACTACGCCTCCGCCAACGCCTTCCTCGACGCTCTCGCCCAGCACCGCAGGACCCTCGGGCTGCCCGGTGTGTCCCTGGCCTGGGGCCTGTGGGAGCAGAGCAGCGGCATCACCGCCCGCCTCGACCGCGGTGACCTGGCGCGCGGCAGCCGGGCGGGCGTCCGCGCCCTGACCACCGAGCAGGCGCTCGCCCTGTTCGACCGGGGGCTCACGGCGGACCGGGCGCTGCTCGTCCCGGTGGCGCTCGACCAGCGGGCACTGGCCGCCCGAGCGGTCACCGAACCCGTGCCCCAGATCTTCCGCGACCTGGTCCGGGTGCCCGCCCGCCGCATGGCGGCGGCACACCCCGGCACCGGCGGCCAGGACGGACCGACGCTCGCCGAGCGCCTCGCCACCGTCCCGGCCGAGAAGCGTGACGCGTTGCTCCTGGACGTCGTCCGGGGCCACGCCGCGACGGTGCTGGGGCACGGAAGCCCCGGCACCGTGGCCGCGGAGACCGGCTTCCTCGACCAGGGCTTCGACTCCCTCACGGCCGTCGAACTGCGCAACCGGCTCGCCGTCGAATCCGGACTGCGCCTGCCCGCCACCGTCATCTTCGACTACCCGACGCCGACGGCTCTCGCCCGCTACCTCGGCGACGAGCTCGCCGTGGTCGACGGCACGGACCCCCGGGCAGCCGAGGAAGGCCGCGTCCGCCAGGCCCTCTCCGCCATCCCGCTCAACCGGCTCCGGGAGGCCGGCGTGCTCGAAACGCTGGTTCGCCTCGCCGGACTGGAATCCGCGGATGCCGCCGTCGGGACACCCGACCACGACGGGGACCCCGAGGGCACGGCAGAGGGCGACGGGGCCGCCGGGATCGACGACATGGACCTCGACGACCTTCTCCGCCTCGCCGAGAACGACCAGTGACCTCCGACCGCGCCGAAGCCAAGGAACGAGCCATGACTCCATCCCAGGACAACGCCGCCGACCGGTCGGACCACGACAAGGTCGTCGGTGCCCTCCGGAACACGCTCAAGGAAGCCGAGCGGCTGCGACGGGAGAACGCCCGGCTGACGGCCGCCGCCGCCGAGCCCGTCGCGATCGTCGGCATGGCCTGCCGCTACCCCGGTGGCGTCGGCTCTCCGGAGGAACTGTGGGACCTGGTCGCCGAGGGACGCGACGCGGTGTCCGGCTTCCCCGCCGACCGCGGCTGGAACCTCGACACGCTGTACGACCCGGACCCGGACGCCCCGGGTAAGTCGTACGTGCGTGAGGGCGGGTTCCTGTACGACGCGGCGGAGTTCGACGCGGGGTTCTTCGGGATCTCGCCGCGTGAGGCGCTGGCGATGGACCCGCAGCAGCGGCTGCTGCTGGAGACGTCCTGGGAAGCGATCGAGCGGGCCGGGATCGACCCCACGTCCCTCAAGGGCACCCGTACCGGTGTCTACGCGGGGATCATGTACCACGACTACGGCGCCCCGATGGACCAAGTGCCCCAGGATGTCGAGGCGTTCATCGGCACCGGCAACGCGGGCAGTGTGCTGTCCGGCCGGATCGCCTACAGCTTCGGCCTCGAAGGTCCCGCCGTCACCCTCGACACCGCCTGCTCGTCGTCGCTGACCGCGCTGCACCTCGCCGTGACCGCTCTCCGACAGGGCGAGTGCACGATGGCTCTCGCCGCCGGGGTGACCGTCCTCGCCACACCCGACGTGTTCATCGGTTTCAGCCGGCAGCGTGGTCTGTCACCGGACGGGCGGTGCAAGGCGTTCGCCGCTTCGGCCGACGGCACGGGCTGGGCGGAGGGTGCGGGCGTCCTGCTCGTCGAGCGTCTCTCGGACGCCGTCCGCAACGGCCACCCCGTGCTGGCCGTCGTCCGCGGCACCGCCGTCAACCAGGACGGTGCCAGCAGTGGCCTCACCGCCCCCAACGGCCCCGCCCAGCAGCGGGTCATCCGCCAGGCGCTCGCCGCCGCCCGGCTCTCTGCCGCCGAGGTCGACGCGGTGGAGGCGCACGGTACCGGTACCACGCTGGGTGACCCGATCGAGGCGCAGGCCCTGCTGGCCACCTATGGCCAGGACCGCACGGACGGGCACCCGCTGTATCTCGGCTCGCTGAAGTCCAACATCGGTCATGCCCAGGCAGCCGCCGGCATGGGCGGCGTCATGAAGATGGTCATGGCCATGCACCACGGAGTGCTGCCCAAGTCCCTGCACCTGGACGACCCGACCCCCAAGGTCGACTGGAACAGCGGGGACATCGCCCTGCTCACCGAGCGCCGCGGCTGGCCGGAGACCGGCCGCCCGCGCCGGGCGGCGGTGTCCTCCTTCGGCGCCAGCGGGACGAATGCGCATGTGGTGTTGGAGCAGGCGCCTGTTTCGTCGGGTGGGGTGGTGCCGGTTCCTGGGGTGGAGCCGTCTGAGGCTGTGGGTGCTGTTGGTGGTGTGGTGCCGTGGGTGGTGTCGGCGCGGTCGGAGGTGGCGTTGGCGGATCAGGTGGGTCGGTTGGCGTCGTTTGTGGGTGGGCGGCCTGGTGTGGGTGTGCTGGATGTGGGTGCGTCGTTGTTGGGGCGTGCGGGGTTGGATCATCGGGCGGTGTTCGTGGGGCGTGATCTCGATGGGTTGAGGGCGGCGTTGTCGTCCGGTGTCGAGGGTGCGGCTTCGGCTGTGGGTGTGGTGGGTGTGGGTGATGGTCGGTTGGGGTTCCTGTTTGCGGGTCAGGGGTCTCAGCGGGTTGGTATGGGTGTGGAGTTGGCTGCTGCTTTTCCGGTGTTCGGTGGGGTGTGGCGGGAGGTGTGGTCGTTGTTGGGGCTGTCGCCGGATGAGGTGGCGGTGGAGCGGACGGGGTGGGCTCAGCCTGCGTTGTTTGCTTTTGAGGTGGCGTTGTTCCGGTTGGTGGAGTCGTGGGGTGTGCGGCCGGAGGTGGTGGCTGGTCATTCGGTGGGTGAGGTTGCTGCTGCTCATGTGGCGGGTGTGTTGTCGTTGGGTGATGCGGTGCGGTTGGTGGAGGCGCGTGGGCGGTTGATGGAGGGGTTGCCGGAGGGTGGGGTGATGGTTGCGGTTGGTGCTTCGGAGGCGGAGGTTGTGGGTGCGATTGCGGCGCATCCTCGGGGGGAGTGGGTGTCGGTGGCGGCGGTGAATGGTCCGTCGTCGGTGGTGGTGTCGGGTGTGCGGGGTGTGGTGGAGGAGGTTGTCGGGGGGTTTGTGGGGCGTGGTGTTCGGGTGCGGCGGTTGGGTGTGTCGCATGCGTTTCATTCGGTGTTGATGGAGCCGATGTTGGGTGAGTTCCGGGGGGTGTTGGAGTCTTTGGAGTTTGGTGTTCCGTCGGTTGATTTTGTGTCGTCGGTGGGGGGTGGTGGTGATGTCGGTTCGGTGGAGTACTGGGTGCGGCATGCGCGTGCTGAGGTGCGGTTTGCTGATGTGGTGGGGGAGTTGGGGGGTCGTGGGCTGACGGCTTTGGTGGAGGTGGGGCCGGATGCGACGTTGACGGGGATGGCGGGTCAGGTGCTGGCTGATCCGGGTGGTCCGGTGTTGGTGGCGTTGTGTCGTAAGGGTCGTGACGAGGCTGTGTCGGTGGTCGAGGGCATCGGCAGGGTGTGGGCGTGTGGTGTTGCGGTTGACTGGGCGTTGTTGTGTGGGGGTGGCCGGCGGGTTGATCTGCCGACGTATGCCTTCCAGCGCGACCACTACTGGCTCCAGCGCAGCAGCGGCGCCTGATCCCGTGGGCCTCGGCCTTTCCGGCACCGGACACCCTCTCCTCGGGCGGCGGTTCCGCTGGCCGACGGTGGGAGTGTGGTGCTGACCGGGCTCGGACGCGGAGCACAGCCTGGGTGGCCGATCACCAGGTCGGTGGTGTGGTGCTTCTGCCGGGGACGGCGTTCGTGGAGCTCGCGGTGCGGGCCGGGGACGAGGTCGGGTGCGGCCGGGTCGAGGAGCTGACGCTCCAGGCCCCCCTGATCCTCCCGGAGCGGGGCGGTGTGCGGCTCCAGGTCGTGGTCGAGGGACCTGACGCCACGGGCGGCCGACCCGTCGCCGTGCACTCGCGTCCCGACGACGGCGACACCTGGACCCTCCACGCCACCGGACTCCTGACCGAACCCGTCGGCGCCGAACCGGACGACCTGGCGGTCTGGCCGCCCGCCGACGCGGAGCCGGTCGATCTCACTTCCTTCTACGACGAGCTGGCCGATGCCGGTTCGTCGTACGGGCCGGTCTTCCGGGGTCTGCGGGCCGCCTGGCGGAGTGCCGGGGAGGTCTTCGCGGAGGTGGCTCTGCCCGACGGGGTGGACGCCGCCGGTTTTGGTGTGCACCCGGCGCTGCTGGACGCCGCCCTGCACCCCATCGGCCTCGGCGGACTCGTCGACGCCCACCAGGGCGTCACCCTGCTTCCCTTCTCCTTCGGCGGGGTCGAACTGCACGCCTCCGGCGCGTCCGTCGTCCGCGTACGTCTCACCCCGGTCGGGGGCGACTCCGTGTCGCTGCTCGTCGCGGACGCGGCGGGGGAGCCGGTGGTGTCCGTGAAGGCGCTGACGCTGCGCCCCGTCTCCGCGGAGGCCCTGCGCGCGTCGTCCGCCGGCCACGACTCGCTCTACCGCATCGACTGGGTCCCGCTCGCCGCCGCTGAGGGCCCCGCGCCGGCCGCCGTCGTCCTCGGCGCGGCATCCGAACTCGACGACGTCGCCGCCCGCGGAATACCCGAACTCCTCGTGACGTACGTGGATCCCGCCGCCGACGTGCGGCGGGCGGTCGGCGACACCCTGGTCCTGCTGCAACGACTCCTCGGCGACACCCGGTACGACACGACCCCTCTCGCTGCCGTCACCCGGGCCGGAGCCCTCGCCCACACGGCGGTGTGGGGTCTGCTCAGGACCGCGCAGACCGAGAACCCGGGGAGGTTCTTCCTGCTGGAGACCGACCAGGACCTGTACGACGTGGCCGAGGTGGCGAGCGCCGTGGCAACCGGAGAAAGTCAACTCCGCAGCGCCGAAGGCCGGTTGTTCGGCCCCCGACTGGCCCGCGCTGTCTCCGCCGACACGCTGCCCGTGCCCTCGGGCGCCCCCAACTGGCGGCTCGCGGTGCGCGGCGGCACCGGCACCCTGGAAGACCTGGTGCTGGCGCCGCTGCCCGACCCCGCGGACGAGCCCCTGCGCCCCGGCGAGGTGCGGGTCGCCGTCCGCGCCGCAGGCCTCAACTTCCGCGACATCCTCATCGCCCTCGGCATGTACCCCGGCGGCGGGGACGCGCCCGCGATCGGCAACGAGGCCGCCGGCGTCGTCGTCGAGACCGGACCCGGCGTCCCGGACCTGCTCCCCGGCGACCGCGTGTTCGGGCTCCTGCCCGACTCCATCGGACCCGTCGCCCGCACCGACCACCGGTTCCTCGCCCGGCTGCCCGAGGGCTGGTCGTACGAGACCGCCGCAGCCACCCCGGTCGCCTTCCTGACGGCGTGGATGGGGTTGGTGGAGCTTGCGGGTGTGCGGGCGGGTGACGCGGTGCTGGTGCACGCGGGTGCTGGTGGTGTGGGGATGGCGGCGGTGCAGGTGGCGCGTCATCTGGGTGCGGAGGTGTTCGCGACGGCGAGTGAGGGGAAGTGGGGTGCGCTGCGGGATCTGGGTCTGGACGAGGCGCACATCGCGTCGTCCAGGTCGCTGGAGTTCCGTGAGCGGTTCCTCGCCGCGACCGACGGCCGCGGCATGGACGTCATCCTCAACTCGCTCTCCGGCGAGTACGTGGACGCCTCGCTCGATCTGCTGCCCCGGGGCGGCCGGTTCATCGAGATGGGCAAGACGGACCTCCGCGACGCCGACACCGTGCGCTCCGTCCACGAAGGTGTGGAGTACCGGGCCTTCGATCTGATCGAGGCGGGTGCGGAGCGGATCGGTGGGTGGCTGGCCGGGGTGGTGGGTCTGCTGGAGGGGGGTGTGCTGGAGCCGTTGCCGGTGGTGTCGTGGGATGTGCGTCGTGCGCGGGAGGCGTTCCGGTATGTGAGTCAGGCGCGGCATGTGGGCAAGGTGGTGCTGTCGGTGCCGCGGGTGCTGGGTGCCGGGGGCACGGTGTTGGTGACGGGTGGTACGGGCACGTTGGGTGCTCTGGTGGCCCGGCATCTGGTGTCGGTGCACGGGGTGCGTCGTCTGGTGCTGGCTTCGCGTCGGGGTGGTGCGGCCGAGGGTGTGGCCGAGCTGGTGGTGGAGCTGGAGAAGAGTGGTGCGGTGGTGACGGTGGTGGCGTGTGATGCCGCTGACCGGGATCAGCTCGCGCGGACCCTCGCGGCGATCCCCGCCGAACATCCCCTCACCGCCGTGATCCACACGGCGGGCGTCGTCGACGACGCGGTGCTGACCTCGCTCACCCCCGAGCAGGTCGAGCGGGTGCTGCGGCCCAAGGTCGACGCCGCCGTCAACCTCGACGAGCTCACCGCGGGAACGGACCTGGCCGCCTTCGTCCTCTACTCCTCCGTCGGCGGCATCCTCGGCGGCGCCGGCCAGGGCAACTACGCGGCGGCCAACGCCTTCCTGGACGGGCTCGCCGAACGCCGGCGCGCCCGCGGTCTGCCGGGGCAGTCCCTGGCCTGGGGACTCTGGGAGGAGGCCAGCGGCATGACCGGCCACCTCGGGAGCGGCGACCGCGCCCGCACCGACCGGTCCGGGGTCCGCGCGCTCACCTCGGAAGAAGGCCTCGCCCTGTTCGACGCGGCCCTCGCCACCGACGAGGCCCTCCTCATACCGGTGGGCCTGGACCTCGCGACCCTGCGGGCGCGCGCCACGGCCGAGGAGGTGCCCGGTCTGTTCCGCGGGCTCGTCCGGACGTCGGGCCGCCGCACCGCCGGTGTCGTGAACGCCTCGGGCGCCGACGCGCTGCGCCGCCGGATCGAAGCCGCCTCCGGCGCCGAACAGCACCGGATCGTCCTCGACCTGGTGCGGCAGCAGGCGGCCGCGGTACTCGGGCTCGGGGAGACCGGCCGTGTCGAGACCGAACGCCCCTTCCGCGAAGCGGGCTTCGACTCCCTGACCGGCGTCGAACTGCGCAACCGGCTGGGCGCGGCCACGGGAGTGCGCCTCTCCCCGACCTCCGTGTTCGACCACCCCACACCGGCTGCGCTCACCGAGCACCTGCTGGAACAGCTCGCCCCGGGCGACGGGGGCGCGTCCCCGGGCGGCGACCGGGCCGAGGCCGACTTCCGCCGCGCACTGGCGGACGTACCGCTCTCCGCGCTGCGCGACGCGGGCGTCCTGAGCCTCCTGCGCCGCCTGACCGGCTTCGAGGACGAGACGGAAGGACCGGAGACGGCAGAACACGATGCCGCCTCCATCGCGGACATGGACGTCGACGCGCTCGTCGACATGGCGCTGCACAAGAACGAAGCATGACGCGACACCGAGACGGAGCTGGCATGACCACATCGACCGACAAACTCGTCGCAGCACTTCGGGCGTCGCTGACAGAGGCGGAAGAACTGCGCCGCCGCAACAAGGAACTGACGGCCGCCCAGAGCGAGCCCGTCGCCATCGTGGGCATGGCCTGCCGCTACCCGGGAGGCGTACGGAGTCCCGAGGACCTGTGGAACCTCGTCGCCGACGAGGCCGACGCCATGTCGGCCTTTCCGGCGGACCGCGGCTGGGACCTCGACGCCCTCTTCGACCCGGACGCGTCCCGAGGCGGCACCAGCTATGTCCGCGAGGGCGGATTCGTGCACAGCGCGGGGGAGTTCGACGCCGAGTTCTTCCACATCTCCCCGCGCGAGGCGCTCGCGATGGACCCCCAGCAGCGGCTGCTGCTGGAGACCGCCTGGGAGGCCGTGGAGCGCGCCGGCATCGACGCCGACACGCTCAAGGGCAGCCGGACCGGCGTCTTCATCGGCTCGGGAACCCCCGGCTACGGCGCCGGTCTCAAGGACGCACCGGAGGAGGTCCAGGGCTACACCCTGACCGGCCTCGCCACCAGCGTGGTCTCCGGCCGGGTGGCCTACGCCTTCGGCCTCGAAGGCCCGGCCGTCACCGTCGACACCGCGTGCTCGTCGTCGCTGGTCGCCCTGCACCTCGCCGTCCAGGCCCTGCGCCAGGGCGAGTGCACCATGGCCCTCGCCGGCGGCGTCACCGTCATGTCCGACCCAGGAGTCTTCGCCGAGTTCAGCCGACAGGGGGGACTCTCGCCCGACGGGCGCTGCAAGGCGTTCGCCGACGCCGCCGACGGCACCGGCTGGGCCGAGGGTGTCGGCGTCCTCCTCGTCGAGCGCCTGTCGGACGCCGTCCGCAACGGGCACCGGGTGCTGGCGGTGGTGCGGGGTTCGGCCGTGAACCAGGACGGTGCGTCCAACGGGCTCACCGCCCCCAACGGTCCCTCGCAGCAGCGCGTCATCCGCCAGGCCCTCGACAACGCACGCCTGACCGTCGACCAGGTGGACGCCGTCGAGGCGCACGGCACGGGCACCACGCTCGGCGACCCGATCGAGGCGCAGGCCCTC
>NZ_UAVD01000032.1 GCF_900460065.1 Streptomyces griseus
CGTCGCGAAGCTGCTCGATCCACAGCTCGCGCTGTACGTCACCCGGCTGCGGGCCGCCCAGGAGGCCGGGGAGCTGCGCGCCGACGCCGACCCCCGGATCGCCCTGGAACTCCTCATCGGCCCGCTGATGCACCGCTGGCTGCTGCGGACCCTCCCGCTCACCCACGCCTACGCCGACGCGATCGTCGACTACACCCTCGGCGGGCTCACCCCGCGCCCGTGACCCCCGGGGGCCCGGCGAGAGTCCCGGGGTGCGCCGCCCATGGCCGGAGACGTCCGATATGGGGTGACATCGGGCGTGATGGTGCTCACTCGGTGCGGTGGTACACGGCCCCGCTGGTGAACTCTGGCCACCCGAACCGCAGGATGGTGCGACCATGGACAGGCAACGCTGAGGTGAACTGCTGAGGTGAGGGGATAGATGGGCGCCGATTCCGGCCGTTTCCGCGGCACAGAGAGCAGGATCTCCCAGTGGCTGCGGCGACGTCCCAAATCACCGGGGGCCGACACCGACGAGTCGGCCAGGGTCGGGCTGCTCCTGGCGGTCGCCGACGCGGGCATGCCCATCGCCCCCGCCGCCCACCCCCTCGGATACCGATGTTCGTGCGAACGCATCGGCTGTCCCACCCCCGCCCGACACCCCGTCTCCTTCGCCTGGCAGACGCAGTCGACCACCGACCGCGGCCAGATCGAGCGCTGGGCCGACAGCCAGCCCCTGGCCAACTTCATCACCGCCACCGGCATGATCCACGACGTGCTGGACGTCCCCCTCACCGCGGGACGCGGCGCCCTGGAGCGCCTTCTCGACGCCGGCATCGACGTCGGCCCGGTCGCCCAGTCCGGCGAGGACCGGATGCTCTTCTTCACCGCCACCCGGGGCACCCCCGAGGACGAGGACGAGTGGTGGCCCTGTGAGCTGGACTGCCACCCCGAGACCATGGACGCCCATCCGGGCCTGCGCTGGCACTGCCGGGGGAGCTACGTCCTGCTGCCGCCCGCCCGCCTCCCCGGTGAGCTCGACGTCCGCTGGGTGCGCGGCCCCGAGCACGAGCTGCCCGATCCGCTGACCCTGCTGGAGACCCTCACCGACGCCTGCGCGCGGTACGCGGGCAGCGCCGAGCAGAGCGAGCTGGACCACGACGCGATCGCCTGGCCGCTGAGCCGCTGAGCCGCTGTCCGCGTGCGACGGCGCCCGGGCCGGAGCCCGGGACCGTTTCGAGAGCGGGCCCGGAGTCCCGGACCGTCGGCGGCGTGGCGGCCCGCGCCGCTACTCGCCCTTCGCCGCGACCAGACCCGGCAGCCGGTTCAGCATCCGCACCTTGCCGCCGGAGCCGGAGCCGGACTCCGAGCCCGCCGCCCCCGCGCGCGGCGGGACGTGCACCAGCTGGCTGGAGATCCGCTCCTTGGTGAGACTGCTGTTCACCTCGCCGGTGAGCAGCGCCTTCACATCCGCGTTGACCTCGGGCCGCAGCCCCTTCGCCGCGGTCTGCCGCTCGAAGTGCTTGCTGCTGAAGAAGACCAGCGCCCCGCCGTCCTCGGTGCGCAGCCCGAGCGGCGCGAACGCCGCACGCGTCAGCGGCTGGTCGACGTACTGGTACGAGAACCCCGCCCGCCGCGTGGTGCGGCGCGTCTCGCGCCAGCCCGAGGTCGACGTGGAGGGCGTGAACACGTCGGGGGAGCCGTTCTGCAGATAGCCCGTGTACGAAGCGCTCAGCTCCGCGGGCGCCACGGCCAGCCCGTCGTCGTCGGGCTCCACCGGCGTGGCGAACCCGTCCTCGTCCCGGGCGAACTCCGGTACCCCCGACGACGGGACGACCGCCAGGTACGACGCCTTCCACAGCGCGTCGGGGCCCGACCGCACGAACACCACCAGCCAGCGGGTGTCCAGCTTCCCGCCGTCCTCGTCCCGGTTGGAGTCGGTGTCCGCGAGGAACCAGCGCGGCCAGCCCGCCTTCTTGGGAACGACGTACGTCGCGTCGTCCAGCACCAGCGGCTCGTGCGCCTTGTTGCCGTCGGGGTTGTACGTCCGGCGCGCCTTCAGCCCGGCCTGGTTGATCGCACCGAGCGAACCCGTCACCCGGTCCGCGTCCAGCGCGGGATCGAACGCCTTGTCCGCCGCGTTGTAGGCGTCGGTGAAGTCCTTCAGCGCCTGCGCGGCCTCCGGCTTCTTCGCCCCGGGCAGCACTTCCAGCTCCCCGTGCACCGTCACACAGCCGCTCGCCGTCAGGCACAGCACCGTCGCCGTCGCGAGCCCCGCCGTCAGCCGGCCCAGCCCAGGGTGTCTCGTCATCCGCTGCTTCCGCGCCTTCTGATCCGTCGCCCGCACTGACCGTCGAAACCCTACCGGGGGCGGCGGACGGCGTGCGGACGGGGACCGATACAGCGTCCACACCGTGACCTGGCGGCCGAGGCCGCGTCAGACCCCGCGCACCGGCACGATCAACGGCCTGCCCGTACGGGGGTGCGGGAAGACCTCCACCGGCTGGCGGTAGACCTCTCCGAGCAGTTCGCCGCTGAACACCTCGTCCGGCGGACCCAGTTCGGCGATCCGCCCCTCGTGCAGGACGGCGACGCGGTCGGCGTACGCCGCGGCGAGCCCGAGGTCGTGCAGCACGACCACCACCGCGTCCCCGGCGGCGGCCCGGTCCCGGCAGATCCGCAGCACCAGCTCCTGGTGGCGCAGGTCCAGGGCGGCGGTCGGTTCGTCGAGCAGCATCAGCGGGGCCCGCTGCGCCAGCACCCGGGCCAGCGCCACCCGGGCCTTCTCGCCGCCCGACAGCGCGGAGAACGGGCGGCCCGCGAACCGGGTCACCTCGGTGGCCGCCATCGCCGCAGCCACCGCGGCGTCGTCCTCGCCCTCCCGGTCCGTACCCGTCCAGGGCGCCCGCCCCATCCGTACGACGTCCTCCACCGGGAACGGGAAGGACAGCACGGCCGACTGCGGCAACACCGAGCGGCGCAGAGCCAGTTCGGGCGCAGACCAGCCGCCGGCCGGACGCCCGTCGATCCGCACCTCGCCGCTGCCGGCGGGCAGGTCGGCGGCCAGCGCCGCCAGCAGCGTCGACTTGCCCGCGCCGTTCGGCCCGACCAGCGCGACCACCTCACCGGCGTGGGCGGTCAGGTCGACGGAGTCCAGCACCAGCCGCTGCCCGAGCCGGACCGAAAGCCCGACCGCCGCGACGGCGGGGGAGCCGGGCGCCACGGGCGCAGGCAGCTCCCGGGGGCGTACCGCGAACAGGTCTCTCAGCGTCCTCATGCCCAACCACCTTGCTTACGACGGGTCCTGCGCAGCAGCCAGAAGAAGAACGGGCTGCCGAAAAGCGCGGTCAGCACCCCGAGCGGCAGCTCGGCCGGGGCCGCCACCGTACGGGCCGCGAGGTCGCCCGCCACCAGGACCAGGGCGCCGCCGAGCGCGCTGCCCGGGACGAGGAAACGGTGGCCGGGGCCGTTGGCCATCCGCAGCAGGTGCGGGACGAGCAGCCCGACGAAGGAGATGATCCCGGCGACGGCGACCGCGGCGGCCGTCAGCAGCGCCACCACCAGCACCAGCACGATCCGCAGCCGCTCCACGTCCACGCCCAGGTGCCGGGCCGGCCGCTCGCCGAGGGCCAGCAGGTCCAGCTTGCGGGCGTAGAACGGGGCGATGAGGAGCCCCGCCAGCGCGCACGGCAGTACGGCGAGCACCTTGGGCCAGGTCGCCTGGGAGAGCGAACCGAGCTGCCAGAAGGTGATCTGGGTGATCTGCGCGTTGTCCGCGAAGAAGATGAACAGGCCGATCAGCGCACCCGCGAAGGCGTTGACGGCGATGCCGGTGAGGATCAGCGTGACCACTTCGGTCCGGCCGCCGGACCGCGAGAGGGTGTAGACGAGCAGCACGGTGATGAGTCCGGCGACGAACGCGCAGACGGTGATGGTCCAGTTGCCGAAGAAGCTCAGGCCGAGCGCGATGGAGGCGACCGCGCCCACGGCCGCGCCCGCCGAGATGCCGATCACGCCGGGCTCGGCGAGCGGGTTGCCGAACACGCCCTGCATCAGCGCGCCCGCACAGCCCAGCGACGCGCCGACCAGCAGCGCGAGGGCGACCCGGGGGAGCCGCACGTTCCACAGGACGCTCTCGCCGACCCGGTCCAACTCCTGGCCGCCGAGCCCGATCCGGTGCTGCACGGAGGACAGGACGTCGCCGAGCGGAATGGAGTACGCGCCGATCGCCGCGGACAGCAGACAGCCGACGAGCAGGGCGAGGGCGAGTGCGGCGGTGAGGACGAAGGTCCTGCTCCGGGGGGACCGGGGCGCGGCGCCGTCCGCTCCGTCGCCCGGGGACTTCGGGCCGGTCCCGGCGCGTGCCTCGTGCGAGGTGGTCACCGGTCCGTCGTACGAGGTGGTCACCGGCCCGTGCCGCCCTTCGCGTACAGCTGCTCGACGATCTCGGCGAGCACCCGGTCGGTGCGCGGCCCGTAGTTGAGCAGCACCCCGTCGTCGACGGTGACGATCCGGCGGTCCATCCCGGCCGGGGTCTCCGCGATGCCGGGGATCTTCACCAGACCGTCCATGCCGCCGACCGACTCGAACCCCTTGGTCATCAGGAGGATCGCGTCCGGCGCGGCCTTGGCCAGCGCCTCGCTCGTGATGGCGGTGAAGTCCTTGTCCAGCCCCGACTCCTTGCCCGCGTCGACCGCGCCCGCCGCCTCCAGCAGTGAACCGGCCCCGGACTCGGCACCGCCCAGCAGATAGACGGAGGCCGAGCCGCGCAGATAGAGGAAGGCGACCCGGGGCTTCTCGCCGTCCTCGTGGTCCGGGATGGACTTCTGGACGGCGGCGATCCGGGCCTCGGTCCGCTCCTTGAGCTCCGTGCCCGCGGACGGTACGCCCAAGGCCTCGGCGACGGTGTCGATGCGGCGGCCGACGTCGGCGAGCTCCTTGGCGGGTTCGACGACGAGGAGCGGGATGCCCGCGTCGCGGATCTGGTCGATCGCCTCGGCCGGCCCGGTGGTGGTGTCGGCGAGGACGATCGTCGGCTTCAGCGAGAGGACGCTCTCCGCCGACACGTCGTGGGCCCGGGTCACCACGGGGAGCTTCTCGGCCTGTTCGAAGGTGGCGGTGATGTCCCGGGCGACCACCTGCTTGCCGAAGCCGAGGGTGAAGACGATCTCGCTCAGCGACCCGGTCAGCGGCACGATCCGGTCGGTGGAGTCGATGGTGACCTCCGTGCCGTCCGCCGAGCCGACCGTCACCGGCAGCTTCGGCGCGGGCGCCGCGGCCAGCGGCTCGACCCGGTCGACGTCGGCCTTGCTCCCGGCGGACTTCGGCGCCGAGTCGCTCCCTCCGCCTCCGCCGCAGCCGGTCAGGACCAGGGCGAGGGCGACCGCGGCGGTGAGGGCGGCGGTCGCCCTGCCCCGGGCCGTGCGACGGGGAGGAGTCCGTCCGGCGTCCGGGCCGTCGGAGCCCTGGGGGCTCCTCGTGGCGAAGGCCTGCGAGATGTGCACGGGGCACCGTCCTGTCGTTCTGCGGCGTGCGGTCGGCCGTTCGCCGGCAACGGCGTGACCGGAGGGGGTTCCGG
This sequence comes from Streptomyces griseus, assembly GCF_900460065.1. Classification (GTDB taxonomy): domain Bacteria; phylum Actinomycetota; class Actinomycetes; order Streptomycetales; family Streptomycetaceae; genus Streptomyces; species Streptomyces griseus. The sequence goes on from NZ_UAVD01000032.1 coordinate 5,558, forward strand.
CCGGGGCTGGGAATACCTTAGGTTAGCCTTACCTGAGCATCCAGTCCTCGGAGGGGTCCTCATGCCGTCGTCCAGATCCACCCGCGCGCTCGCCGTCGCGCTCCTCGCGGTACTGCTGGGGGCCCTGCTCCCCGCCGCCACCGCACAAGCGGCCGGCCGCACGGTGCAGGGCGGCCGACTGGACTGGGGCATCAAGTCCTCCTTCCAGAGCTATGTCACCGGGCCCATCGCGAGCGGCAGTTGGAGCCTGACCGGCGGCGCCGCCACGGTCGGCGGCAGCCAGTTCCGCTTCCACTCGGCCACCGGCTCCTACGACCCGGCCACCGGCGCGTTCGACTCCGGCTTCTCCGGCGGCGTGCACTTCACCGGCCACAAGAAGGCCGACGGCAGCAACGAGCTGGACCTCACGATCAGCCGCCCCACCATCCGGATCAGCGGCGGCAGCGGCATGCTCCACGCGGACATGGTCAGCAAGGAGCGGGGGACCGGGAAGGTCTCCAACCGCTCCCAGGTGCCGCTGGCCAGGCTCGGCCTCGGCGGGATCGACATGAAGGGCGGTTCCACCCCCATCGCCCTCACCAACGTCCCCACCACGCTGACCGCCGAGGGCGCCTCCGCGTTCGCCGGCTACTACACCGCGGGCACCCCGCTCGACCCGATCAGCCTCTCCGTCGACACCCGGGGCGCGGCCGCCCAGCCGAAGCCGTCCGCCCCGGAGAAGAAGAAGGACGAGGACGGGAAGGAGAAGGCGGCGAAGAAGGACGAGCAGAAGGCCGGCCGCTTCGAGGACGCCGCTGTCGACTGGGGCGTACGCCGCACCTTCCGCGAGTACGTCACCGGCTCCATCGGCCAGGGCGAGTGGACGCTCGCCGACGGCGCCCAGGACGGCGGCGCCCTGTTCCGCTTCCCCCGGGGCACGGGGACGTACGACGCGAAGAAGCAGACGCTGGACGCCGACTTCGGCGGCAGCATCCGCTTCACCGGCGCCCACGACCTCGACCTGAAGTTCGCCGGCGTCACCGTCGCCGTCGCCAAGGGCGAGGGCACCCTGTCGGCCGACGTCACCAGCGCCGGCACCACCACCGAGGACGTCCCCCTCATCACCTTCGCCGCCGAGGACTTCGCACCGAAGGACGGCCTCGCCGCCCTCACCGAGGCCCCCGCCACCCTCACCGCCGAGGGCGCCAAGGCGTTCGGCTCGATGTACAAGGCGGGCACCGCGATGGACCCGGTCTCGCTCGCCGTGGCCGTCGACGACCAGGCCCGACTGCCCGCGCTGCCGGACCTCGGCAGCGAGCCGACGGCCGCCGCCGAGCCCACGGAGAAGGCCGTCGAGGAGCCCTCCGCCGCACCGTCGGCGGCCTCCTCCGACTCCGGCCCGGGCGCCGGCACCTGGGCGGCCGTCGGCGGCGGTGTGCTGCTGCTCGTCGCGGCCGGGGCCTTCTTCGGCCTGCGCCGCCGCGGTGCCGCGCAAGGCCCCGACGCCACCCCGGGCCCCGACGCCCCCAAGACCTCCTGACCCGGCACCCATGAGCGCCTTATGGGTCGTCACCCCCTCCCCCCACGCCTCTCTTCCCCCTCCCCCCGTTCCGCAAGGAGACCCACCGACATGGCAGCAACCCGCCGCCCCATAGCCCTCGCCGCGGCCGTCGCCACGGCCGCCGTCCTGGGCGCGACCTTCGCCCTCCCCGCCCTCGCCGCCGACAACGCCTCCGGGGCCGCGCCCACGGCCGCCCCGAAGCTGGACCTGGTGGACGGCACGCTGGACTGGGGCATTCACGCGGACTTCCGCAAGTACGTGATCGGCCCCATCGCCCACGGCAGTATCACGGTCACGGACGGCGCCAAGCAGGACGCCGGGAACGGTGTGTTCACCTTCACCGGGGGCACGGGCACCTACGACACCGGGACGCACGAATCCCGGACCGCGTTCAAGGGCGGCGTCCGGTTCGAGGGCCACGAGGGCGTCCTCGACGTCAAGCTGAGCGACATCAAGGTCGGCACGGGCCGCCAGACCGGCACCATCACCGCCGACTTCAGCAGCAAGAAGCGGGACGGCTCCGTCGTCACCAAGAACGACGCCTCCATCGCCGCGCTCGACATGACGGCCGCCAAGCGGGGCGGCGGCGCGGGCGGTGCGATGGTCTTCTCCGACATCCCCGCCAAGCTGACCGCCGACGGCGTGGACGCCTTCGGCGGCTTCTACGCGGAGGGCTCCGCGCTCGACGCGGCGACCCTGACGGTCAAGACCGCCGCGCCCGACCCGGACCCGTCGAAGGACCCGAGCAAGGACCCGAGCGACGACCCGTCGAAGGACCCGTCCAAGGAGCCCTCCAAGGACCCGTCCAAGGACCCGAGCAAGGAGCCCTCCGAGGACCCGTCGAAGGACCCGTCCAAGGAGCCGACGACCGGCCCGTCGCCGTCCGCCTCCGAGACCGCCGCGCCCGTCAGCGGTCCGGTCGTCGACGGCACCCTGAACTGGGGCGTCAAGGAGAAGTTCCGCTCCTACGTCGTCGGTCCGATCGCGCGCGGCAAGGTCGAGACGAGCGGCGGCGCGACCACCGCGGGCGACGTCTACCGCTTCAGCGGGGCCACCGGTCACCTGGACGCCGACAAGAACACGCTGAACGCCGCGTTCCAGGGCCAGGTGCGCTTCCTCGGCCACGAGAAGGCCGGCGCGTACGAACTCGACCTCTCCCTCAGCAACCTGAAGGTCGACGTCGAGGGGACCTCCGGCAAGCTCGTCGCCGACGTCTCCTCCAAGGCGCTCCCGACCGGGACGAACCCGAACCCGAAGGTCAACAAGGCGACCGGCGTGGACTTCGCCGACCTGAAGGTGCCCGCGGGCGCGCTCGCCGCCAAGGGCGGCATCGTGAACCTCAAGGACATCCCGGTGACGCTCACCGAGGGCGGCGCCAAGGCGTTCGGCGGCTTCTACCAGCAGGGCGAGCAGCTCGACGCCCTCAACGCCGTGGTCTCCCTCGACAAGGACGCCCAGCTTCCGGGCGGCTCCACCGGTGGCTCCGGTTCCACGGGCGGTTCGGGCTCCACCGGCGGCTCCGCGGCGGGCGGTTCGACCACCGGCGGCGGTGGCACGGTCGGCGGCGGCTCCACCGGCGGTACGGTCGGCGGCTCCGGCGCCCTGGCCGCCACCGGCTCCGACGTCCCGACCGGCGCCCTGATCGCCGCCTCCGGTGTCGTCGTCGCGGCCGGCGCGGGCGTCGTGATCGCGGCGCGCCGCCGTCGCGACGCCACCGCCTGATCCACCCCGCACCACCCGCACGGCCCGGGGCCGTACCGGAAGCTCACCTCCCGGTACGGCCCCGCCGCCGTACCGCCGACTCCCGTCCCGCCGTCCGGCAGTGCTTGAATGCCCCCGTGAGCGACTACGACGTACCCCGGGGCATCGACGTCCTGCGCGTGTTCTGCGGACCCGACGGCCGGTACGGCAACGCGCTGGGCGTCGTACGCGACGGACGCGACCACCCCGACGAGGCCTCCCGGCAACTCCTCGCCCGGCGGCTGGGTTTCGCCGAGACCGTGTTCGTCGACGACCCGGAGCGCGGGCGGGTGGACATCCACACCCCGGGGCTCCGGCTGCCGTTCGCCGGACACCCGCTGGTGGGCGCCGCCTGGCTGCTGGACCTGGAGATCCTGGAGCTGGCGGTCGGGGACGTGTTCGCGCGCCAGGACGGGGAGTTCACCTGGATCACCGCCCGCCCGGAGTGGGTCCCGCCGCGCACGCTCCAGCAGTACGGGAGCGCCGCCGAGGTCGAGGCGCTGGAGGGCCCGCCGCCCGGCGAGGGATGGCTCTACGCCTGGGCGTGGGAGGACGAGGCGGCCGGGCGGGTCCGGGCGCGGGCCTTCCCCCGGCGCGGGCAGGAGGGCGGGATCGTCGAGGACGAGGCGACGGGCGCGGCGGCCCTGCTGCTCAGCGCGCGGCTCGGCCGGGCCCTGAACATCACCCAGGGCCGCGGCTCCCAGATCCTCACCGCCCCCGCGCCGGACGGCACGGTGGAGGTCGGGGGCCGCGTCCTGATGGCGGTCCGAGGCTGATCCCGCCACGGGAACCGGTCCCGGGGCGGCCCGTCCCGGGTTCGGACCCGCCGCGGCCCGGTCCCGCCGCGGAGCCGCCGTCCGTGCCCCGGACACGCGTGCGGCTCCACCGGAAGCCGGTGGAGCCGCAGGTTCAGGGGCGTGCGCGCCCGCGCGCCGTCACGCGCTGAGCGGGAAGACCTCGCCCAGTTCGCGGAAGACCGCGGTGTTCAGCGCGAAGGCCCGCTTGCACTCCTCGATGATGCGCTGCTTCTCCAGGTCGTCCGCGTTCACCGCGTCCAGCAGCTCGCGGTAACCCCGCTTGAACGCGGCCGGGTTGGTGATCTCCTCGAAGACGTAGAAGCGCACGCCGTCGCCCTTGCGCTCGAAGCCCCAGGTCTTCTCCGCCTTGTCGCGGATGATCTGACCGCCCGAGAGGTCGCCGAGGTAGCGGGTGTAGTGGTGGGCGATGTAGCCGGCGGGCCAGGTGCGCGCGCACTCCGCGACCCGGGCCGCGTACGCGGCGGTGGCGGGCAGCGGCTCGACCCCCTCGCGCCAGTCGGCCCCGCGCAGGTGTGCCAGGTCGCGCTCCAGCTCGGTGGAGCGCATCAGCTCCGGCTGTATGAAGGGACCGGCGACCGGGTCGTCGCTCAGCGCCTCCGCGCCCTCCTCCAGGGCCCGGTACACGAACCACAGCTGCTCGGTGTAGCGGGTGTAGGCGTCCACTCCCAGCCGTCCGCCGAGCAGGTCACTCATGAAGGTCGAGGTCTCGGCCTCGGTGTGCTGCTCGTGCGACGCGGTGCGGATGAGCGTCGAGAAGGGAGTGACGGTGGCGGTTGCGTCCAAGGCGGGCCTCCGGGGACCGAGGGGGACGGGAAGTCCAGAAAGAGACGGATATATCGGCAGAGGCCGCCGCAGCGGTGCGGCGGCGCGTGCCGATACGCCGATCCTCCTACTTAGGCTTACCTAAGTCAACTGGTTCCCGACTGCCTGTCGGTAAAAGGTTAGACGCAGGGAAAGGGGAGGGTCCTGTTATGTGCGTTATGGGGTGATTACGGGAGGGTGAGGATCTCCGCTCCGGTCTCCGTGACCACCAGCGTGTGCTCGAACTGCGCCGTCCGCTTGCGGTCCTTCGTCACCACGGTCCAGCCGTCCTCCCACATGTCGTACTCGTGGGTGCCCAGCGTCAGCATCGGCTCGATGGTGAACGTCATGCCCGGCTGCATCACCGTGGTGGCGTGCGGGCTGTCGTAGTGCGGGATGATCAGACCGGAGTGGAACGAGGAGTTGATCCCGTGCCCGGTGAAGTCGCGCACGACCCCGTAGCCGAACCGCTTCGCGTACGACTCGATGACCCGCCCGATCACGTTGATCTGGCGTCCGGGCCGGACCGCCTTGATGGCGCGGTTCAGCGACTCGCGGGTGCGCTCGACCAGCAGCCGGGACTCCTCGTCGACGTCGCCGCAGAGGTAGGTGGCGTTGTTGTCGCCGTGCACGCCGTTGATGTACGCGGTGACGTCCAGGTTCACGATGTCGCCGTCGCGCAGCACGGTGGAGTCGGGGATGCCGTGGCAGATGACCTCGTTGAGCGAGGTGCACAGCGACTTCGGGAACCCCCGGTAGCCGAGCGTCGAGGGGTACGCGCCGTGGTCGACCATGAAGTCGTGGGCGACCTTGTCGAGCTGGTCCGTGGTGACCCCGGGGGCGATGTGCTTGGCGGCCTCCTCCATCGCCTGCGCGGCGATGCGGCCCGCGACGCGCATCCGCTCCACGGTGTCGGCGTCCTGGACCTCCGGGCCGGTGTACGGCGTCGGGGCCGGCTTCCCCACGTACTCGGGGCGCCGGATGTTTCCGGGGACGGAACGGACGGGAGTGATCTCCCCTGGTACGAGAAGCGACTGGCCAGACATGCCAGCGAGTCTAACCAGCGGCCCCGGGGGCACTATGGCGACAAGGAAAGGAGCAGTCGATGGCCCTGTTCAAGAAGCGCACGGTCGGCAAGCCGGGCGAGTGGTACTACTGCCTGGAGCACAAGAAGGTCGAGGAAGGCCCGGAGTGCCCGGCGCAGAACCGGTTCGGCCCCTACACCTCCCGCGAGGCGGCCCAGCACGCGATGGACACGGCGCGCGACCGGAACCTGGAGTGGGACACCGACCCCAAGTGGCACGACGAGGACAAGGGCGACCGCTCCGGCCCGTCCGGCGATTGAGGACGTCCTTTCCAGCCCCCGCGGCGCTCGAGGAGCGGGGCGCGGGGCGGAGCCCCGGACCGGGTCACCCCTCCACCCGGGCCTCCCGCCTCCGCACCGCGTCCTCGTCCGTCTCCGAGTCGTACCGCACCAGCTTCGGCAGCGCGGCCGTCAACAGCACCACCGACGCCACGCACGCCACCCCGCCCGTCCAGATCGCCGACCGGGTGCCCGTCCAGCCCGCCATCGCCCCGGCCCGCACCTGGCCCAACTGCGGACCGACGCTGTACGAGAGCACCTCGATGCCCGCCAGCCGGCCCCGCAGCTCCTCCGGGATCGTCTGGTTCCAGATGGTCGCCCGCCCCAGCCCGCTCAGCATGTCGCCCGCCCCCGCGACGGCCAGGCAGAGCAGCACCACCCACACGCTGGAGAACCAGCCCGCCGCGGCGATGGCCAGCCCCCACGCCGCCGCACCGAACACCACGAACAGCCCGTGCCTGCGCACCCGGCTCGTCCATCCACTGGTCAGCCCCAGCACCAGCGAGCCGACCGAGCCCGCCGCGTACATCAGGCCCAGCGACCACTCCGCGTCCAGATCGTCCGCGAGGAACGGGAAGATCGTGTTCGGGAAGGCGAAGAACATCGCCGCCATGTCGATCGCGTACGTCCCCAGCAGCACCGGCCGGCTCCAGGCGTACCGCGCCCCCTCGACGATCCCGCGCAGCGACGGCTTCTGCGCGTCCCGCGCCGGCGGGGCGGGGGAGAGCCGCAGACAGAGCACGACGGAGGCGGCGAACGTGCACACCGTCACCCCGTACGCGGTGCCGTGCCCGGCGTACGCCACCACCAGACCGGCCAGCGCCGGTCCCGCGATGGCCCCGATCTGCCAGCGCAGCGAGTTCAGCGCGGCCGCCGCCGTCTGCTGCTCGTGCGGCACGATCCGGGCCATCAGGGAGTCCAGCGCGGGCCGCTGGAGCCCGGCGAGCGCGGACACCCCGCCCGCCACCACGTACAGCGGCCACAGCAGGGGCTCCGGGAGCAGGGCGTTCACCAGCAGGATCGCGGCGAGCACCCCGAGCCCCGCCTCGGTCAGCAGGATGACCCGGCGGCGGTCCACCGAGTCCGCGAGCGCCCCGCCGTAGAGCCCGAAGACCACCAGCGGCACCAGCTCCACCGCGCCCATCGCCCCGACCGCGAGCGGGGAGCCCGTGAGGTCCTTGATCTGGAGCGGCAGCGCGATGAGCGCCATGAAACTGCCGAAGTACGTGATCAGGCCCTGGACCCACAGCAGCCGGAAGTCCGGCGACGAGCGCCAGGGGGAGAGGTCCGGCAACAGGGCCCGGAACCGTGCCGACGCCGGTGAGGGGGACGGCGAGGGGGGCGAGGAGGGGGAGGGCGGGGGAGGTGCTGAGGTCACGAAGGGCCATGATCCGCACTGCCGGGCGTTTCGGGCAAGCCGATATTCCCCGACGCCCGCCGGGCCGGGCGCAGGGCCCGCCGACGCCCGCCGCCCGACGGCCCGCGCCCCTCCCTCACCCGAACGGAGGACCGCGCGGGGGCGGGTGGGGCGCCGGTGGCCGGTGGACCGGGAACGGCACCGGGACCCCGCAGCGACGGCCTCCCCGCGGCTACCTGGCAGTAGGGTCGGGCCCATGACTACACAGGACAGCGGCAGCGCGCCCAAGCCCCCCGCCAAGGACCCCTGGGACCTCCCCGACGTCTCCGCCCTCAGCGTCGGCGTGCTCGGCGGCACCGGCCCGCAGGGCCGCGGCCTCGCCTACCGGCTCGCCCGCGCCGGACAGAAGGTCACCCTCGGCTCCCGGGACGCCGGACGCGCCGCCGACGCGGCCGCCGAGCTCGGGCACGGTGTCGAGGGCACCGACAACGCGGAGTGCGCCCGGCGCAGCGACATCGTGATCGTCGCCGTGCCGTGGGACGGCCACGCCAAGACCCTGGAATCCCTGCGCGAGGAGCTGGCGGGCAAGCTCGTCATCGACTGCGTCAACCCGCTGGGCTTCGACAAGAAGGGCGCCTACGCCCTCAAGCCGGAGGAGGGCAGCGCCGCCGAACAGGCGGCCGCCCTGCTGCCGGACTCCCGGGTCACCGCCGCCTTCCACCACCTCTCGGCCGTACTGCTCCAGGACGAGTCCATCGAGGAGATCGACACCGACGTCCTCGTCCTGGGCGAGGCGCGGGCCGACACGGACATCGTGCAGGCGCTGGCGGGCCGCATCCCCGGAATGCGCGGCATCTTCGCGGGCCGGCTGCGAGGCGCCCACCAGGTCGAGTCGCTGGTGGCGAACCTGATCTCGGTCAACCGCCGCTACAAGGCCCACGCCGGACTGCGCGCCACCGACGTCTGACCGGCCCCGCCGGGCCCGTTCGGGGCACAACGGGGCATGGGGGACACTGGACGGGACCGCGACCCGTTCCCGACAGGAGCCGACCCCCATGCCCCGCATCGCTCTCTACGCCCTCGTCGTCTGCGTCCTCGCCGTCGTGGCGGCCGTGGTCTCCTTCACGCAGGGCAGCCTGCTCGGGATCGTCTGGGTGCTCGTCGCGGGGCTCTCGTCGAACATGACCTGGTTCTACATCCGCAGGCACCGGCTGGCCGTCGCCGCCGACGCGGGCTGAGCCCCGGGCCGCCGCACGGTCAGCCGACCGCGCAGCCCGGGTCCCGCTCCCCGAAGAGGCCACGCCAGAAGCGGTACAGGTCGTCACCGCAGTACCGCTGGTACTCCTCGACGCCCAGCCCGCGCAGCAGCGCGTGGACGGCGTCGAAGAACACGATGTTCACCTCCGGGATCCAGAGCAGCGCGAACACCGCGATCAGCCCGAACGGCGCGATCGGCTCCACCTGGCGGCGGACCTTGTACGACAGCCACGGCTCGATCACCCCGTACCCGTCGAGACCCGGGACCGGCAGGGAGTTCAGGATCGCCGCCGTCACCTGGAGCATCGCCAGGAACGCCAGCGCGTAACGGAAGGCGCGCGGCACCCCGTCGAGCGCGTCCAGCCAGAACGGCGCCGTGCACACCACCGCGAACGCCACGTTCGTCAGCGGGCCCGCCGCCGAGATCAGACTGTGCCTCCACCGGCCGTGGATCCGGCCGCGCTCGATGTACACCGCGCCGCCGGGCAGCCCGATCCCGCCCATGATCACGAAGATCACCGGCAGCACGATGCTGAGCAGCGCGTGCGTGTACTTCAGCGGATTGAGCGTCAGATAGCCCTTCGCCCCCACCGACAGGTCCCCGCTGTGCAGCGCGGTCCGGGCGTGCGCGTACTCGTGGAGGCAGAGCGAGACGATCCAGGCCCCGGTGACGAACAGGAACACCGCGAAGCCGGTGGCGTCCGCGAAACCCGTCCAGACCGCCCAGCCCGCGACCGCGGTGACGGCGGCGATGCCGAGGAAGACCGGGCTGACACTCCGGTCGCCGCGGGTGGCTGCGGTGGTCATCGGCGCTCGACTCCTGAGGTGGGGGCCGCGGAGCTGGCCGCAGCGCGTGATCGTACGGGTCCGACAGGGCTGGAACGCCGGAGACCGCTTGTGGAGTTCCACCCGGTCAACGCCGCGCGCCCCTCCGTCACGGACAATGGGCCCGTGCGCTACTGCATCCTCGGCACCACCCGGGCACTCCGCGACGACGGCACGGCCGTCTCCCTCGGCGGAGCGCGGTTGCGCGCCCTGCTCACCGTGCTCGCGCTGCGCCCCGGCCGGACCGTCCCCGCCGGAGTCCTCGTCGACGAGGTGTGGGACGGCGACCCGCCCGCCGACGCGGCCGGGGCCCTCCAGGCCCTGGTGGGGAGGGCGCGGCGGGCCCTGGGCCGGAGCGCCGTCGAGTCCGTGGCGGGCGGCTACCGGCTCGCCGCCCCGCCGGACGCCGTGGACCTGCACCGTTTCGACCGGCTGGCGGGGGAGGGCAGCCGGGCGCTGGAGGACGGCGACGCGCCGCGTGCCCTCGCCCTCCTGGGGGAGGCCCTCGCCCTGTGGCACGGGCCCGCCCTCGCCGATCTGCCCGACCGCGCGGCGGAGGCCTCCCGCTGGGAGGCCCGCAGGCTCGACGCCCGGCGCGCCCGGTTCGGAGCCCTCCTCGCCCTCGGGAGAGCGGGCGAGGCGCTGCCGGAGCTGGCCGTGCTCTGCGACGCCCACCCGCTCGACGAACCCCTCCAGGTCCTGCGCATCACGGCCCTGCGGGACGCCGGGCGGCCCGCCGAGGCGCTGGCCGCGTACGAGGAGGTCCGCGCCCTGCTCGACGACCGCCTCGGCACCGCCCCGGGCCCGGGGCTGCGCGCCCTGCACACCGAACTGCTCCACCAGGAGCCGCCGGCGCAGCCCGTGCCGTCCGCGCCGGGCCCGGCGCCCCGCCCGGACCCGGGCCACCCGCCCGCCCCGGGCACGGGCCGCACCCCGGCGACCCCGGCCCCCACCGGTCGGGACACCACCGGGGACACGCCCGTCACCGGGAACCTCCGGGCCCGGCTCACCAGCTTCGTCGGCCGCGACACCGACATGGCCGCCCTGCGCGAGGACCTCGGCCGCGCCCGGCTCGTCACCCTGCTCGGCCCCGGCGGCGCGGGCAAGACCCGGCTGTCCCAGGAGACCGCGGAGGCCGCCGCCGCGTCCTGGCCCGACGGCGTCTGGCTGGCCGAGCTGGCCCCCGTCGACGACCCGGACACCGTGCCCGAAGCCGTCCTGACCGCGCTCGGCGCCCGCGAGACCGTGCTGCGCGGGGCCGGCGCCGAGGAACTGCGGGCCACCGACCGCACCGCCGCCGACCCCCTCGTACGCCTCACCGAATACTGCGCCCCGCGCCGGATGCTGCTGCTCCTGGACAACTGCGAGCACGTCGTCGGGGCGGCGGCCGTGCTCACCGACCATCTGCTGGCCCACTGCCCGCACCTCACGGTCCTCGCGACCAGCCGCGAACCCCTCGGCGTGCCGGGCGAGTTCGTGCGCCCCGTCGACCCGCTGCCCGACCCGATGGCGCTGCGGCTGCTCGCCGAGCGCGGGGCGGCGGCCCGCCCTGGCTTCCGTACCGACGCCGACGAGGCGACCGCCGCCGCCTGCGCCGAGATCTGCCGCCGGCTGGACGGGCTGCCGCTCGCCATCGAGCTGGCCGCCGCCCGACTGCGGATGCTGACCCCGCGGCAGATCGCCGACCGCCTCGACGACCGCTTCCGTCTCCTCACCAACGGCAGCCGGACCGTGCTGCCCCGCCAGCAGACCCTGCGCGCGGTGGTCGACTGGTCCTGGGACCTGCTCGACGCCGCCGAACGCGCCGTCCTGCGCCGCCTCTCCGTCTTCGCCGGGGGCTGCACCCTCGGCGCCGCCGAAGAGGTCTGCGCCCTGCCCGCACCGCCCGACGGCACCGTCGTGGACCCCCTCGACGTCGCCGCGCTGCTCGGCTCCCTGGTCGACAAGTCGCTCGTCGTCGCCGCGCCCGGCGGGGACGGGGAGATGCGCTACCGGCTCCTGGAGACGGTCGGCGAGTACGCCGCCGAGCGCCTGGCGGAGGCCGCCGAACGCGACGCGGTCGCGCGCCGGCACCTCACCCACTACCGGGAACTGGCCCGGATCACCGGGCCCCGGGTGCGCGGCAGCGGCCAGAGCGGGGCCATCGCGCTCCTCCAGCGCGAGTACGAGAACCTGCGTTCCGCCCTCCGCCACGCCGTCGCCGTCCGGGACGAGCAGGAGGGCCTCTGCCTGGTGCTGTCGATGTCCTGGTACTGGATGATGCGCGACCTGAACGCGGACGCCCGCCACTGGAGCGCGGCGGTGGCCGCGCTGGGACCCGACCCCTTCGCCCCGCCCGGCGTCCGGGCCCCGTCGCTGCTGGAGCGGGCCACCGACCGGCCGCCGCCCTGGGCGCCGGAGCAGGTGGCGGAGGCCCGGCGCGGCGTGGGACTGATCCAACTGGTCAGCATGGACCACGCGATGGACGAGTGGCTGACGCCGCAGGGCCAGGAGCGGCTGCGCATCATCAGCCGCACCTACCGCCCCGGGCAGCCGCAGACCTGCCGTGCGCCCGGCTCGCTCTGGATGTTCTCGGTCCTGCTCACCGGTGAGCTGGACGAGCTGCGCGAACTGATGGACGAGACGGTCGTGGCCGCCCGGAAGTTCGGCTACGAGTGGGAGCTGGCGGCCGCGCTGGAGATGCGCGCCAAGATCCTCGCCAACCGTTCGGACTGGGCGGGCGACGCGCTGGCCGACGCGGACGAGAGCCTGGCGATCTTCACCCGGCTCGGTGACGACTGGGGCGCCGCCGAATCGCTCTCCTCCCGGGGCGAGGCCAACGAACGGGCGGGCCTCTTCACCGCCGCCACCGACGACTACCTGGCCGCGATCGGCTACGCGAAGAAGCTCGGGGCCCGGTCCCAGGTGGCGGTGTTGCGCGCCCGGTACGCGGGGGTCCTCACCGAACTCGACCGGTTCGACGAGGCCGAGGCCATCCTGCGCGAGATCGTCGACGGCGGCCGGTTCTCCGGCCACGAGGCGATGCCGACCGCCCGGCTGCACCTGGGCTTCCTGCTCGGACGGCAGCGGCGGGTGGCCGAAGCCCGTGAGCAACTGGTGCTCCTGCGCAAGGAGTTCAGCTCCCGCACGGTCGGCATCTTCGACGGGTTCGTGCTCGCGGTGCTGGCCTGGCTGGACAACCTCGACGGCGCGTACGCCTCCGCGCTCGACACCGCCATCACCGCGATGGGCCGCTCCCAGGACCGGCTCTCGGCCATGATGGCCCCGTACATGGCGTCCATGCAGCTCGTGACGATCGCGCGGGCCCTGGCGGGCCTCGACGCCGAGGGGGCCCCGGAGGCCGCCGCCCGGCTGCTCGGCCTCCAGGCGGAGCTGCTGCCCGCCGAACACGTACCGACCTCCCTGGAGCGCCAGACCCTCGTCGAGGCCGAGCAGGCCGTTCGCGCCCGGATCGACGACGCGGCGTACGCGGCGGCGTACGCGGAGGGCGGTGGCCTCACTCTCGACGAGGCCACCGCCCTGGCGGAGTCGTACCGGGGCGATCCTCCGGCCTAGGCCTGTCGTCGGACTGCCGTCGTCGCCCGAAGGGCCAGGCGGCAGTCCGACGGCAGGGCCTGGCGGCTCAGGACTTCTTGCGGAACTTGGCCACCGCCAGCGGAGCCATCACCAGCGTGATCCCGGCGGCCCAGGCGAGCGTCAACCAGACCGAGTTGCCGACCGGGTCGCCCTGCATGAGCGCCCGCGCCGCGTCCGCGAGGTTGGAGAGCGGGTTGTAGTCGGTGAAGGCCTGGAGCCAGCCCGGCATGGTCTGGGTCGGCACGAAGATCGAGGAACCGAACTGCAGAGGCATCAGCACGATCATCGCCATCCCCTGGACGGCCTGGGCCGTCTTCATGGTCAGCCCGAGCAGGATGAAGATCCACATGATGGAGGCGCCGAACACCGCCGACAGCGCGACGGCCCCGAGGAGCCCGAACACCGAGCCGTGCAGCTCCATGCCGACGACGAACCCCATGCCGAGCAGGATGAGCATGGCGACCATCAGCCGGCCCAGCTCGACCACGATCTTGGCGATGAGCACCGAGGACCGGGCGATCGGCATCGTCCGGAACCGGTCCATGACCCCCTTGCGGAAGTCGTCGTTGACGCCGGTCCCGACGGCCATGGCGATGTTCAGCCCCATCATCGCCATCAGCCCCGGCACCAGGTAGTTCACGTACTCCTGGCGGTCCCCGCCGAGGCTGGCGCCGACCGAGCCGCCGAAGACGTACACGAACAGCAGGATGAAGATGATCGGCATCAGAAGGACGTCGAACATCGACTCCGGGTCCTTCTTGATCTGGAGCAGATTGCGCCGCGCCAGGGCCCCGATGTGCCGCAGATTGGCCCGCAGGCCGATCCCGCCCTCGTCGGCCGCCGCCGGCTTCGACGGTGCGGAGCCCGCGGCCCCGGCGGGGGCGGGGGGCAGTGTGGTGGTGCTCATGCGGCGACCTCCTGGGGAGCCTGGTCGGACAGGGACGTGGTCTTGTCGCCGGTGATCGCGAGGAACACCTCGTCGAGGCTGGGCAGGGCGGTGGCGACATGGGCGAGGGAGAAGCCCCGGACGCCCAGCAGCCCGATGACGGCGGTCAGCTGCTCGTCGCTGAGGATCGGCACGTACAGCAGCCCCTCGTCCGGCACCGCCTGCGCACCGGCGACGCCGTCGAGGCCCGCCTCCCGGATCGCCTGCGCCATCGCGGCCAGCTCCGCCGGGTCCGAGGGCCGGATCTGGAGGGTGCGTCCGCCGACCTTCGCCTTCAGTTCGTCGACCCCGCCCCGGGCGATGATCTTCCCGCGGTCGATCACGGTCAGCTCCTTGGCGAGCTGCTCCGCCTCCTCCATGTACTGGGTGGTCAGCAGGACGGTCGCGCCCTCGGCGACCATCCGCTGCACCTCGTCCCAGACCTCGTTGCGGGTCCGGGGGTCGAGCCCCGTCGTCGGCTCGTCCAGGTAGAGCACGGCGGGGCTGCCGATCATGGAGGCGGCCAGGTCGAGCCGGCGGCGCATCCCGCCGGAGTACTCCATGCAGGCCCGCCTGGCGGCCTCGGTGAGCGAGAACCGCTCCAGCAGCTCGTCGGCGCGGGCCCGCGCCTTCTTCCGGGGCAGATCGAGCAGCCGCCCGATCATGTAGAGGTTCTCCCAGCCGGAGAGCTTCTCGTCGACCGAGGCGTACTGCCCGGTGAGGCCGATGGTGCGGCGGAGCTGCCGGGGCTGGCGCACCACGTCGAAGCCCGCGACGACCGCGTGACCGGAGTCGGGGGTGATCAGGGTGGACAGGCAGCGTACGAGGGTGGTCTTGCCGGCGCCGTTGGGGCCGAGCACCCCGAGGACGGTGCCCTCGCGGACGTCGAGGTCCACGCCGTCCAGAGCTTTGGTCTCGCCGTAGTGCTTGACCAGCCCCCGCACCTCGACGGCGTTGCGGCCGCTGCTGGGGTTCTTGTCGATTCGTTCCATGCCCACCAGCAGACCAGCGCCCACCGACAGCTCGCCGACAGGCCGCCGACACGGCCCCGAGCCGGGCGCCGGACGGGCGACAGCCCGCCGATGGGGGATGTCGGCGGGCTGTCGGTGGTGCGGGAAATGGCTGGTGGGCGCGGGTCGGACGCGCGCCGGAGGACCCGGAGGCCCGCGGGCCTGCCGGGGAGCGTCAGTGGAAGGTGTGCTCCGGCGCCGGGAACGTGCCGCCGACGACCTCGTCCGCGAACTCCTTCGCGGCGTCGCCGAGCACCTGGCGCAGGTTCGCGTACTGCTTGGTGAAGCGCGGCACCTTGCCGCCGGTCAGCCCGACCATGTCGGTGTAGACGAGCACCTGGGCGTCGGTCCCGGAACCGGCGCCGATGCCGACGGTCGGGATGTGCAGCGTACGGGTGACCTCGTCGGCCAGCTCGGCGGGGACCAGCTCCAGCACGACGGCGAACGCCCCCGCGTCCTGTACGGCCTTGGCGTCGCGCAGCAGCTGCTGGGCGGCCTCCTCGCCGCGCCCCTGGACCCGGTAGCCCATCGCGTTGACGGACTGCGGGGTCAGACCGATGTGGCCCATCACCGGGATGCCGGCCTCGACCAGCAGCCGGATCTGCTCGTGGGACCGCTCGCCGCCCTCCAGCTTGACCGCGCCGACACCCGCTTCCTTGATCAGCCGGGTGGCGTTGCGCAGGGCCTGGACGGGGCCCTCCTGGTACGAGCCGAAGGGCAGGTCGGCGACGACCAGGGCGCGCTTGGTGCCCCGGACGACGGCGGCGGACAGCAGGGCGATCTCGTCCATCGTGACGGGCACGGTGGTCTCGTAGCCGAGGTGGCAGTTGCCCATGGAGTCGCCGACCAGCATGACCGGGATGCCGGCCTCGTCGAAGACGGACGCGGTCATCGCGTCGTAGGCGGTGAGCATGGGCCACTTCTCGCCGCGCTCCGTGGCGGCGGCGATGTCGTGGACGGTGATGCGGCGGGTGGACTTCCCTCCGTACAGCGCCTTGCTGCTGTCGGCGGACGCACCTGCGGGGGAGGAGGTGCCCGTGGGGGAAGCGGTGGCGCCCGTGGGGGAGGGCGGATTCTGTGCAGCCTGAAGCGACATGGCCGGTGGCTCCTTCGTCATCTCGAGGCGCCCTGACGGCGTCCCCGGATCCCTTCCATGGTGGCATCCCGCCCGCCCGCTCGGGAAGTGGGCCCGCACGCGTGTCCGAACGGCGGCCACGGGGGAACCGGTGGGGAGCCGGAGGGGAAACCTTTAACAATACGAGACGGTCTCGTATCGAAATGAGGTTAGGATCGTCCCCATGCCCATACCGTCCGGCGCTCCCGCCGCCGCGCCCCGTGTTCCCGAGGCGATCCACCGCCGCCGCTGGTGGATCCTCGCCGTCCTCATGTTCAGCCTGCTCATCGTGGTGCTGGACAACTCGATCCTGAACGTCGCGGTCAAGACGATCGCGAGCCCCGCCCCCACCGGCATCGGCGCCACCCAGAGCGAGCTGGAGTGGGCGATCAACTCCTACACGCTCGTCTTCGCCGGGCTGCTGTTCACCGCGGGCCTGCTCGGCGACCGGATCGGCCGCAAGAAGGTCCTCCTCGCCGGCATCCTGGTCTTCGGCGTCGGCTCCGCGCTGGCCGCCTTCTCCACCTCGCCCGGCGAGCTCATCACCTGGCGCGCGCTCATGGGCTTCGGCGCCGCCTTCGTGATGCCCGCCACCCTCGCCGTCCTGATGAACGTCTTCGAGCGCGACGAGCAGCCCAAGGCCATCGGCATCTGGGCGGGCAGCGTCGGACTGGGCATCGCCATCGGACCGATCACCGGCGGACTGCTCCTGGAGCACTTCTGGTGGGGCTCGATCTTCCTGGTGAACGTCCCCGTCGTCGTGATCGCCCTCGTCGCCATGGTGATCCTGGTCCCCGACTCCCGTGACCCGAAGCCCGGCAAGGTCGACCCCGTGGGCGTCGCACTCTCCATCGTGGGCCTGGTGCTGCTGGTGTACGGGATCATCCGGGGCGGCGAACTGGCCGACTTCACCGACACCACCGTGCTGGTCGCCATCGTCGGCGGACTGCTGGTGCTGGCCGGATTCGTCTGGCACGAGAAGCGCAGCAGCCACCCGGCCATCGACATCACGTATTTCCGCGAGCCCGCGTTCGCCGCCGCCGTCGCGGCCATCGCCCTGGTCTTCTTCGCCCTCATGGGCGTGACCTTCTTCTCCGCCTTCTACCTCCAGAGCGTGCGCGGGTACACCGCCCTGGAGTCCGGCCTGCTGATCGTTCCGCTCGCCGCCGCACAGATGATCTTCGCGCCCCGGGCCCGGCTGGTCGTCGACCGCTTCGGCGCCCGCGCCGTCTGCACGGCCGGCATGCTGCTGGTGGCCGCCGGACTGGCGTCGTTCGCCCTGTTCGACGCCGGTACGCCGGTGTGGGTGATGTGCCTCGTCTTCTTCGTCCAGGGCACCGGGATGGCGCACATCATGCCGCCCGTCACCGTCGCCGTGATGCAGGCGCTGCCCCGCGAGAAGGCCGGTTCCGGTTCGGCGATCAACAACACGTTCCGCCAGGTCGGCGGCGCGCTCGGCATCGCGGTCCTCGGCTCGGTGCTCTCCACCGTCTACCGGGGCGACATCGAGGGGCACCTCGGCGCGGTCCCGGCCGGGGCCAGGGACGTGGCGGGCGAGTCCATCGAGGCCACCCTCGGCGTCGCCGAGAAGCTCGGCCCGGTGGCCGGAAAGCCTCTGGTGGCCGCCGCCAACGACGCGTTCATCGGCGCCATGCACGTGACCGCGCTCGGCTCGGCGGCCGTCGCCCTGATCGGCGCCGTCGTGGTCGGCCTGTTCCTGCCCGGCCGGACCCCGGCGGCGACCGGCGCCCCCGGGGCAGCGGAGGCCCCGCCGGTGAAGGAGAAGCTGCACCGCTGACGCGCGCACGGGGGGCCGGGGCGGGCGCGGGCACCGGGGCGGGCACACTCGCCCGCCCCACGGCGGCCGGCCCCACGGCGGCCCGCACCGGGGCGCTCCGCACCACGCTCGCCCGCCCCACGGCGGCCGGCCGGTGCGGCCGTCGCTCCGGCCGGTCGCCGGGTCGGCGAGAATCGGGGCGACGCGCGTACCGGGGCGACGGTCGCGGGCGCGGACGGGACGACGGCGCGGCGAGAGGCGGCTTCAGGTGCAAGGCCAGGACGGCGAGCGGGACCGGTGCGAGGCACGGGACGGTGACGGGCCGGGGGCGGCGGATCCGGAGCCCCGCCGCGGACGGCCCCGTTCCGCCGCCGCGGAACGGGCGATCCTGGACGCCGTGATCGCCCTCCTGGAGGCGGGCGAACCACTGGCGGGCCTCTCCATCGAGCGCATCGCGCGCACCGCGGGCGTCGGCAAGGCCACCATCTACCGGCGCTGGAGCGGGAAGGAGGAACTCTTCGTCGACGTCGTACGCGACATGGAGCCCACCGACCCGCCCGTCTCCGGCACCGCCGGACTCGCCGACCTGCGCGTGATGCTGGAATCGATGCGCACCCGGGGCCTCGCCCAGCGTTCCTCGGTGCTCCTGGTCAACATCTTCGCCCAGATGAAAAGCCACCCGAAGCTGTGGCAGGAGTACTCCGGCACGGTCATCGCCCCCCGGCGCGTCGCGATGCTGGAGGCGGTGCGCCGCGCCGTCGCCGCCGGTGAACTCCGGGACGACCTCGACGTGGAGCTGATCGACGACCTCTTCGTCGGCCCCATGCTCGTCCGCACGGTGCACCGCCCCGAAGCGCCGCTCCCCGAGGATCTCGTGGACCGCGTCATCGCCGCCCTGCTGGGAGGACTCGCCCCCGTACGAGTGTGACCGTTCTGTCACAGGCCCTCCCGCCCGGCCCCGCTCCGGAACCCGCCGTCCCGCCCCGGTCGTCCTGGTTTCCGTACGGTCGTGGGGACGTCGGGCGGGTCCCGGGGCCGAGGGCCGGAAAGACGCCGCTCATCGCCTAGGGTCGGGGGCGCGGCGATGTGCAGGGCAAGGCAGTGAGGACAGCGCGATGGTGCAGGCGTACGGAGCGGACACGGACCACGGCGGCGCGGAGCGGCCGGAGCCCGGCGGGTCCCGCTTCCGGAGCCTGCGGGACCGGCTGAGGAACGACCGGGGCGTCTGGCGGCGCGGGATCGTGCTCGCCCTCTGCTCGGTGCTGCTGACTCTGCTGATGGTCGTCCACGCGCAGATCCCCAACCGGCTCGGCAACCTCGGCAGCCTCGTCGAGACGTTCCTGCCGTGGGTCGCGATCTTCATCCCGGTGCTGCTGCTCCTCGGCCTGCTGCGGCGCTCGGCGACCGCCGTGATCGCCCTGCTGCTGCCGATCGTGGTCTGGCTCAACGTCTTCGGGGGCCTGCTCACCGACAAGTCCGGCGGCGGCGGCGACCTCACCGTCGCCACCCACAACGTCAACGCGGGCAACCCCGACCCCGACGGCACCGCGCAGCAGGTCGCCGGTTCCGGGGCGGACGTCGTGGCCCTCCAGGAACTCCCGGGCCGGCAGGTCTCCACGTACGAGAAGTCGCTGGCCGACCGCTACCCCTACCACTCGGTCCAGGGCACCGTGGGGCTCTGGAGCAAGTACCCGCTGGCCGACACCAAGCCCGTCGACATCAAGATGGGCTGGACCCGGGCGATGCGCTCGACGGTCGAAACCCCGCAGGGCGAGGTCGCGGTGTACGTGGCCCACCTGCCGTCCGTCCGGGTGAAGCTGCACGCCGGGTTCACCGCCAACCAGCGCGACGCCAGCGCCGACGCGCTCGGCGAGGCCATCGCGGACGAACGGGTGGAGCGCGTCGTCCTGCTCGGCGACCTGAACGGCACGATGAACGACCGCTCGCTGAACGCCGTCACCGCGCAGATGCGCTCCACCCAGGGCGCGGCGGGCGACGGCTTCGGATTCAGCTGGCCGGCCTCGTTCCCGATGGCCCGGATCGACCAGATCATGGTCAAGGGCGTCGAGCCGCTGGCCTCCTGGACCCTCGCGGCGACCGACAGCGACCACCTCCCGATCGCGGCCCGCGTGGAGCTGTGACCTGCGGGGGGCTGTGACCCGCGGGGGGCTGCGACCCGTGGGGGGAGGGGCTGCGACCTGCGGGGCGGGCCCGGTGGGGCGCCCGCAACGAGCCGTTCACCTGCCGGTGGGCGTCCCGGCACAAACGTCTGCGAGAATTTGTTCCGGTAACTTACATATGGCGTGAGCCGTTGTCCGGCACCCCGGGTGCCCTGGCAACGGCTTCCTGCTGCCCCGCCGCCGCGCGCCCCGGACCCCACTCGCACGAAAGGCCCCCTCCCCATGCCCCTGGCCCTCCTCGCCCTGGCCGTGAGCGCCTTCGGCATAGGCACGACGGAGTTCGTCATGATGGGGCTGCTGCCCAACGTGGCGGACGACCTGGGGACGTCCGTGCCCACCGCCGGACACCTCGTGTCGGCGTACGCGATCGGCGTCGTCCTGGGTGCGCCGCTGCTCACCGGCCTCGGCTCGCGGGTCCCGCGCAAGCGGATGCTCCTGCTCCTGATGGCGGTCTTCACCCTCGGCAACCTGGCCTCCGCGCTCGCCCCGGACTTCGGCTGGCTGATCGCGGGCCGCTTCCTCGCCGGCCTGCCGCACGGCGCGTTCTTCGGCGTCGGCGCGGTCGTCGCCGCCCGGCTGGTCACCGAGGGCCGCCAGGCGCGGGCGGTGGCGACGATGTTCCTCGGCCTGACCGTCGCCAACATCGTCGGCGTCCCCGCCGCGACCCTGCTCGGCCAGCACCTCGGCTGGCGGGCCACCTTCCTCGTGGTCGCGGCGATCGGCCTCGCCGCGATGGCGGCCCTCACCCGTCTGGTGCCCCACATCCCCGTCGAGGAGCACCAGGACGTCCGCCGCGAACTGCGCGCCCTCGGCAACCGTCAGGTGATCCTCGGCCTGCTCACCGCCGTCTTCGGCTTCGCCGGCGTCTTCGCGGTGTACGCGTACCTCTCGGCCATGACCACGAAGGCGATGGGCTTCGGCGAGTCCTCGGTCACCCTGGTCCTGGCCCTCTTCGGCATCGGGATGACGCTGGGCGCCCTGGCCGCGGGCCCCCTCACGGACCGGGCACTGCGCCCGACGCTGTACGGATCGCTCGGCGCGCTCGCGGTGGTCCTGGTGGTGTTCCCGTTCACGGTGCACGTCCCGTGGGCGGCGCTGGTGATGGTGGTGCTGCTGGGCGGAGTCGGCTTCATGACGACGACCCCGCTGCAGATGCTGGTGATGAACAAGGCGAAGGACGCCCCGACGCTGGCCTCCGCCTCCAACCACTCCGCGTTCAACCTGGCCAACGCGGGCGGCGCCTGGATGGGCGGCGTGGCGATCGCGGCGGGCTGGGGCTGGACGTCCCCGGCCCTGGTGGGCGCGGTGCTGGCCGTGTCCGGCCTGGCGATAGCGGCGACGGCGGGATTCCTGGACCGAGGAGAGGGGAAGGCGTCGCGGGTGGTGGCGGCCCACGGGGCCGGTGCGGCGTCCCAACCCACCCCGTCGGCCCACTCCAGCTAGCCCGGCACCCTCTTCAGTCCGCCCGGCGGCCACTCCAGCCCGTCCGGCGCGTGAGGACGGAACCGACACGCCGGACGGGCCGGGCACCCCACAAGGGAACCCGGCCCGCCCGGCGGGGCGGCCACCGGACGTCCCCGATAACCGCCTGCTCCGCTACGACGACTCGCGCCACCGATTGGTGATCGGCAGCCGCCGGTCCTTCCCGAACCCCTTGGGCGAGATCTTCGTCCCCGGCGGATACTGCCGCCGCTTGTACTCCGCCGCGTCCACCATCCGCAGCGTCTTCGCCACCAGCTCCGCGTCGAACCCGGCCGCCACGATGGCGTCGAGCCCCTGGTCCCGGTCGACGTACAGCTCCAGGATCGCGTCCAGGACCTCGTAGTCCGGCAGCGAGTCCGTGTCGACCTGCCCCGGCCGCAGCTCCGCGCTCGGCGGCTTGGTGATCGAGGCCTCCGGGATCGGCGGCGTCTGTCCCCGCTCCTCCGCCGCCCGGTTCCGCCACTTCGCCAGCCGGAAGACCGACGACTTGTAGACGTCCTTGATCGGCCCGTACGCGCCGACCGCGTCCCCGTACAGCGTGGAGTAGCCCACCGCCAGCTCGGACTTGTTGCCCGGCGCCAGCACGATCTGCCCCTCCTGGTTGGAGATGGCCATCAGCGTCGTGCCGCGCAGCCGCGCCTGGAGGTTCTCCTCGGCGAGCCCGGTGAGCTCCAGCGACTCCATGTACGCGTCGAACATCGGCTCGATCGGCACCGTGCGGAAGTTGAGCCCGGTCCGCCGCGCCAGCTCGGCCGCGTCGCCCTTGGAGTGGTCCGAGGAGTACTTCGACGGCATCGAGACGCCGTACACGTGCTGGGCGCCGAGCGCGTCGCAGGCGATGGCCGCGCAGATCGCCGAGTCGATGCCGCCGGAGAGCCCGATCAGCACGCTGCTGAAACCGTTCTTCGCGGCGTACGCGCGCAACCCGACGACCAGCGCGGAGTAGATCTCCTCCTCGTCGCCCAGCCGCTCCGCGTACCCGCCCGCCAGCTCCGGCTCGTACGCCTCCACGGGCCGGTCGGACAGCACCACATGGTCGATGCGCAGACCGTCGTCCACCACGCCCGAGGGCGCCTCGGCCCCGGCGGCCGGCAGCTCCAGATCGAGGATGACGCTGCCCTCGGAGAACTGCGGGGCGCGGGCGATGACCTCGCCCTCCTTGTCGACGACGATCGAGTCGCCGTCGAAGACCAGCTCGTCCTGGCCGCCGATCATCGCCAGATAGGCCGTCGTGCAGCCGGCCTCCTGGGCCCGCTTGCGGACCAGCTCCAGCCGGGTGTCGTCCTTGTCCCGCTCGTACGGTGAGGCGTTGATCGACAGCAGCAGCCCGGCGCCGGCGGACCGGGCGGCCGGGACGCGCCCGCCGTCCTGCCACAGGTCCTCGCAGATCGCGAGGGCCACGTCGATGCCGTGGACCCGGACGACGGGCATCGAGTCGCCCGGCACGAAGTACCGGAACTCGTCGAAGACGCCGTAGTTCGGCAGGTGGTGCTTGGCGAAGTTGAGCGCGATCCCGCCGCGGTGCAGCACGGCGGCGGCGTTGCGCGGGGAGCCGGCGGGCTGCCCGTAGCGCGCCGCGGCGTGCTCGGAGCGGTCCAGGTAGCCGACGACGACCGGCAGTTCGCCGAAGCCCTCCGCGTCGAGCCGGGCGGCCAGCGCGCGCAGCGACTGCCGCGAGGCCTCGACGAAGGACGACCGCAGGGCCAGGTCCTCGACGGGGTATCCGGTCAGCACCATCTCGGGGAACGCCACGAGGTGGGCGCCCTGCTCGGCGGCGTGCCGGGTCCAGTGGACGATCGCCTCAGCGTTGCCGGCGAGGTCGCCGACGGTGGAGTCGATCTGATTCAGTGCGAGGCGTAGTTGAGGCACGCCGCCCAGTGTAATCGTCTTTCTGACGCGATGTCCCGGCGGGCCGGGCAAAATCTGCCCGGCCCCACCGGAACCGCAGGTCGGCGCGGGTCACCGCGACGACCCGCTGGGTCAGCCGCGCGGCTCAGGCCCGGTAGCCGAGGACCGTCATCATCCCCGCCTCCGCGTGGTAGACGTTGTGGCAGTGGACCATCCACAGCCCCGGGTTGTCCGCGTCGAACTCCACCGTCAGCGACCGGTGCGGCAGCACGATCGCGGTGTCCTTGCGGGCCCCGGCGGCGTTCCCGCCGAGCGCGAAGGTGTGCCCGTGCAGATGGAGGGGGTGCCACATGGCCGTCCCGTTGTCGAAGACGACCCGTACCCGCTCGCCCGCCTCCACCGGCCGCCGGTGATCCGCGCTGTACGGCTGCCCGTCGAAGGCCCAGTCGTACCGGGCCATCCCGCCGGTGAGCCGGATCCGGATCGTCCGGTCCGGCGCGCGGGCGGCGAGCGCCACCGACGGGTCCGGCGCCAGCCGCCCCGCCTCCACCAGCTTCCCGTCCAGCTCCTTCGGCCGTACGGAGGCGCCGGGCGCGGCCCCGCTCCCCGTCCGCAGCACGGCAAGCGCCGACGCCTCCCTCTTCCCGGCCTTCTTCCCCTCCGCCAGCGCGGTGAGTGGGAAGACGCCGTCGCCGGCGGTGACGAGGACGTCGTACCGCTCGCCCATGCCCAGCAGCAGCGCGTCCCCGGTGGTGTGCCGGACCGGGAACCCGTCGGTGTGCGTCACGGTCATCCGGTGCCCGCCGAGCGCGACCCGGAAGGCGGTGTCGCCACCGGCGTTGATGATCCGCAGCCGGATGCGGTCGCCGGGCCGCGCGGAGAAGGACGACGGGTCCCGCGGCACCCGCCCGTTGACCAGGTAGTGCGGGTAGGCCACATCACCGGCGTCCCCGCCGAGCAGTTCGCTGGTGGCCCCCATCATCATCCGCGAGGGCCCGTCGCCGCTCGCGTCACCGTTCCCGTCCCCCTCGTCCTCCTCGCCCGACATGGTGTGCGCGCCGTGGTCCATCCCGCCGCCCATGCCCCCGGACAGCTCCTTGAGGACGGCGTCGGGAGTGGACCCGTCCACCCCGTCGACCCAGTCGTCGAGGACGACGACCCACTCCTTGTCGTACGCCAACGGCTCCTTCGGGTCCTCGACGATCAGCGGCGCGTACAGCCCCCGGTCCTGCTGGACGCCGGAGTGCGGGTGGAACCAGTACGTCCCCGGGTGCGGCACGGCGAACCGGTAGGCGAAGTCGGCCCCGGGCGCGATGTCCCGCTGGGTCAGCCCGGGGACCCCGTCCATGTCGTTGCGCAGGGCGAGGCCGTGCCAGTGCAGGGAGGTGGGCTGCGGAAGGTGGTTGGCCAGGGTGAGGGCGAGGGTGTGCCCGGCGGTCACCCGCACCTCGCGCCCGGGCAGCCGGTCCCCGTAGACCCAGGAGGCGACGGTGGTGCCGCCGCCCAGATCGAGCCGGGTCCGGGTGGCGGTGAGGGAGACCTTGCGTACGGGACCGGAGCCGCGCGCCGCCTCGGCCGCCTCGACCTCCTTGCCGTCGGGCGAGACGTACGTCCCGGAGTCCTGCGCGCCGCCGGGGGAGTGGCCCCCGCCGTGATCGCCGCCGGCGTCGGAACAGGCGGCGAGGGCTCCGGAGCCGGCGACGGCGAGAGCGGCGCCGAGCACGGCGCGTCGAGTGGGTTGCGTGGGCATGCCTGATACACCTCTGAAGAACGGAAGGGCTGTCGTGACCGTCCCCGTCACGGAGAACCTGACGGGGTGCGTCACGGGTGCGTCACGGGAAGGAGGGCGGAGGTGAGACGCCCACTCCTAAATACGCAGCACCGAAACGCTGGCCAGCACCGATATCCGGGGCGGCGGAATCGGCCGCAGGGCCCGCAGCGCCCCCGCACCCACCGGCGTACCGAGGGGCCGCCCGTCGGCGCGCAGCCCGAGCAGCCAGGAACCGAGGAGGGCGAGGCCCCAGGCGCCGAGGACGGCGAGGCAGACGGAGAGCGGATCCATGCCGCTCATGGGGACGCCGGAGCCGGGGGAGTCGTGCGACGGCTGCGACCGCTGGACTTCGCCGTCCATCACGGTCGGGGCCTGACCCGGGGCCGGTTCCTGGACGGGGCCCCGGGCCGTGTGCTCGCTCGCGGCGGGGGCCGAGGGCGCCGGGCCGGTGTGCTCCGCGGGATGCCCGACCGTATGCATGGTGACGATGCCGAACAGCAGAGCGGCGAGCAGCATCAGCTGCCCGTACGTTCCGCTCCCGCTCGTCCTGCCCGCCATGCCGGCCACCCTACCCCTGGCGGGTATACGACCGAGGGCGGGGGCGGCCCGGCACCGTTCCCCCACACCTCCGTCACTCCGCCGAAGCAGGGGCGGGGCGGGGTGCGGGGCGGCGCGGGTGCGGGAAGGACGCCGGGCAGCCTGCCGTACGGGTGCTCAGCCGCGCGCGTAGACCTTCTCGGCCCAGCCCGCGATCTGCTCCTCGGTGAGGTGCTGCGCGAGGTCGGCCTCACTGATCATGCCGACGAGCTTCTTGTTCTCGACGACGGGCAGCCGGCGGATGCGATGGGTCTGCATCTCCTCCAGGACCGCGTCCACATCGGCCTCCGCCTCGATCCAGCGGGGCGTGCCCTGCGCGAGATCGCCCGCCGTGACCTTCGCCGGGTCGTGCCCCTTGGCCACACAGCCGACGACGATGTCGCGGTCGGTGATGATGCCGACCATCCGGTCGGAGTCACCGTTGGCGGACACCGGAAGCGCGCCCACGTTGTGCTCGCGCATCAGCTGGGCCGCACGGTCGAGCGTTTCGTGGGCCGGGATCCAGCGGGCCCCGCTGTGCATGATGTCTTTGGCGGTCGTCATGGGGGATTTCCTCCTGCGTGCCGATGGCACTGCCGTACGGCCCCGAGCGCAACCCATCGTCACCGGCCCGCCGGGGCCGCGCGACCGCAATCACCCGTTCGGGTGTGCCGCCGCAAGGACGAAAGCTGACGTGCTTGCAGCCGGGACCGTTGCCCGGGACTGCCGCCCTGGGCCGGACCGCTTCCCCGTCCTGGTCCCGGGAACCCGCTCCTGGCGCAGGGTTCCCGGTCCGGGCCAGGTCGAGGGCCGCGGTTCCGACTGCGGCCCGGCCCGGCCCTGCCCGGCTTCGGCTCGGCTCAGGACCGGGGCGCGGCCTTCCGTTCGGCCAGCATGTCCCGCATCAGCCCCAGCTCGGACTGCTGGCCCTCGACCATGCCCCGGGCGAGCCGCTGCTCGGCCGGGACCGTGCACAGGGAGGCACAGGCCTCGGCCATGTCGACGCCGCCCTTGTGGTGGTCCGTCATCAACTGGAGGAAGAACACCTCGGCCTCCTCTCCGTCGAGACGGCCGAGCCGGGCGAGCTCGGAGCGGCTCGCCATGCCGGGCATGAGTACCCCGTCCGCGCCGGAACCCGCCCCGGCACCGGCGGAGCCGTGCCCACCGTGCTCGTGCCCGTCCTCGCCGGCCATCCACGCCATGGGCCGCTCGCCGCCCGGGGCGACCTTCGGCAACTCCCACAGGTCGAGCCAGCCCAGCAGCATGCCGCGCTGGTTGGCCTGGGTGTTGGCGATGTCGTAGGCGAGACGGCGCACGTCCTCGTCGTCCGTGCGGTCGCGCACGACGAACGACATCTCGACGGCCTGCTGATGGTGGACGGCCATGTCCCGGGCGAACCCGGCGTCGGCGGACGAGGCTCCCGGAACGGCGGCGGGTCCGCCCCCTGCCGCCGGGCCGTCCTCGTCGCCGCGCGCGGAGGCGACGGTGGCCGCCCCCGCGAAGACCAGGGCCAGGGCCACGGCGGCTCCGGCGGCCCGGCGGACACGCCGGGTCTTGCGCCGCTCCACGAGGGAGCGAGGATCCGCGCCCCCGACCTGGGGTTCCCCGGCCTCCGGCTTTCCGACCTGGGGTTCCACCGCCGCCCGTTCCCCGCCCGCCCGTTCCCCGCCCGCCCGTTCCCCGGCCGTCACCGCGGCACCGTGGCCAGCCCGCCGGTGCAGGGCGCGCCGGGCTCGGGGGTCTGCGCGCCCTGGACGTACTGGGCGAGGAACCGGTCCACCCGCTCGTCGTCGGCGGAGTCGACGGTGACCTGCTTGCCCCAGGCGCTGAGCATGATCGCGCCCTCCTGGCCGGCGTACGGGCTCATCAGCGTGAACGGGGTCTTCTTCACACGCTCGGTCAGCGCGGCGACGTCGGCTTCGGCGGCCTCGCCGTTGTAGGTGACCCAGACGGCTCCGTGCTCCAGGGAGTGCACGGCGTTGACGTCCGGGAGGGCCTTTTCGTATACGTCGCCGTCGCAGTTCATCCAGGACGGGTTGTGGTCGCCGCCGACCGGAGGCTTCATCGGATAGTCCACCGAGCCCGCCACGTGGTTGCGGCCGAGCTTCGCCGCGTCCCAGGACTTCAGCCCCTCGATGGCCCCGCCCGTGGCGTCGCCGTGGGAGTCGCCGTGCCCGCCCGGGTGCTTGCCGTCCTGGGCCGCCGAGGCGTTGTCGGACTTCTCGTTCGCCTCGGAGTTCTCCAGCAGCAGGTACGAGCCGAAGGTGACGAGACCGGCCACGACGGCGGCGCTCAGCCCTATGGCGATGGCCCGGTTGCGGGTGGCGCGGGCGCGCGGGTCGGGGGCCTGCGGCTGGGGGTACCGGGGGTCGAAGCTCATGTCGTCGAGTCCTTCTGCGAAGGGGCCGGGAGGAGCGGGACGGTCCGTGGACCGGGGCGCGTGGACGGGCGGAAAGCCGCGAGGGAAGGCGGGCCGAAAGCCGGCCACGGCTCGGCTGCCGCCCGCGTGCGCCACGGTCGCCGATCGTAGTGGGTGGCCGAGTGCTCTCTCTCACACCGTGTGCGTAATCTGGGGGAAATCCCGGGTCGCGATACTGGAGTGTCCCCCTACCCCGGGCGGTGGTGCACGGACCGTCTGAACTGCAAGGATGTGGCAATGGACAAGCAGCAGGAATTCGTCCTCAGGACCCTTGAGGAGCGCGACATCCGCTTCGTGCGGCTGTGGTTCACCGACGTCCTCGGGTTCCTCAAGTCCGTCGCCGTGGCCCCGGCCGAGTTGGAGCAGGCGTTCGACGAGGGCATCGGCTTCGACGGCTCGGCGATCGAAGGCTTCGCCCGGGTGTACGAATCGGACATGATCGCCAAGCCGGACCCGGGCACCTTCCAGATCCTGCCCTGGCGCGCGGAGGCCCCCGGCACCGCGCGGATGTTCTGCGACATCCTGATGCCGGACGGCTCCCCGTCCTTCGCGGACCCGCGCTACGTCCTCAAGCGCATCCTTGCCAAGACGTCCGACCTCGGCTTCACCTTCTACACCCACCCCGAGATCGAGTTCTTCCTGCTGAAGAACAAGCCGGTCGACGGCACCCGCCCGACCCCGGCGGACAGCTCCGGCTACTTCGACCACACGCCGCAGAACGTCGGCATGGACTTCCGCCGCCAGGCGATCACCATGCTCGAATCGATGGGCATCTCGGTCGAGTTCAGCCACCACGAGGGCGCCCCGGGCCAGCAGGAGATCGACCTGCGGTACGCGGACGCGCTCTCCACGGCGGACAACATCATGACGTTCCGTCTGGTGATGAAGCAGGTGGCGCTGGAACAGGGCGTGCAGGCGACGTTCATGCCGAAGCCGTTCTCGGAGTACCCGGGTTCGGGCATGCACACCCACCTCTCCCTCTTCGAGGGCGACCGCAACGCGTTCTACGAGTCGGGCGCCGAGTACCAGCTCTCCAAGGTCGGCCGCTCCTTCATCGCGGGCCTGCTGACGCACGCGGCGGAGATCTCGGCCGTCACCAACCAGTGGGTCAACTCCTACAAGCGCATCTGGGGCGGCTCGTCCCGCGCGGCCGGCGCGGGCGGCGAGGCCCCCTCGTACATCTGCTGGGGCCACAACAACCGCTCCGCCCTCATCCGCGTCCCGATGTACAAGCCCGGCAAGACCGGCTCGGCCCGCGTCGAGGTCCGCTCCATCGACTCCGGCGCCAACCCCTACCTCACCTACGCGGTCCTGCTCGCCGCGGGCCTCAAGGGCATCGAGGAGGGCTACGAACTCCCGGCCGGCGCCGACGACGACGTCTGGGCCCTCTCCGACGCCGAACGCCGCGCGATGGGCATCGAGCCCCTCCCGCAGAACCTCGGCGAGGCGATCTCACTGATGGAGAAGAGCGAACTGGTCGCCGAGACGCTGGGCGAACACGTCTTCGACTTCTTCCTCCGCAACAAGAAGCAGGAGTGGGAGGAGTACCGCAGCGAGGTCACGGCCTTCGAGCTGAAGAACCTGCTGCCGGTGCTGTAGCGCGCACGCACGTGACTGCGGGCCGCCCGGGGCCGTCCGGCCCGGATGGGCGGCCCGTGTGCACGGGAGGATGAGGGGGGCGGGGATCCATGGCCTGTTACACAGTCCCGAGGTGGCTCCCGGGGACCTTTGTGCCCGCCCCCCTTGACCGCGGACCTCGAAGGTTCTCTGACCGGCCTTCAACCACCGGACAACCTAGCAAGCGGCACTGACAAGGGCGGACGGCACGGGAATCGGGGTGGGGCGTCGGCCGAGGGAGTCGGCCGCGACAGTCGGTTCCCAGCAGCCTTCCGGGGAAGGTCACCCGCACCGGACTCCGGGCCCGATCAGGGTGCCGCGGCCCAGATGTGGAGGGGGCCGCTGACCGAGACGTCGTCCACCGCGCCGCCGGCGATGTGCTCGATCACCGCCATGGACACCGTGCCCTTGTCCGTCACGGAGCACAGCGCGGCACCCTCGACGAATCCGCGTTCCTCCCGGTCGGTGCGCTCCGACAGGGCCAGCGCGCCGAAACCGGTGCCCGCTGCGGCCCGGGAGGAATCGAACGACTTCGGGGCGTCGGCCCGGAGGAGGCCGACCCGGGTGTTGGGCAGCGCGCGCAACTGGTAGTCACCCAGGCCGGTGCAGGTGTCCGGCCAGTACAACAGCTCGGCCCCGCCGGGCTCCTGGACCGCGCCGTTGTTCTCGTCCTCGGTCCGGCTGGTGCCGTCGTCGAGGTCGACGAGCTGCTGTTCGTGCTGCGTGCACGGGACGGGCGCGAGGCCCCACATCGTGCTGAGGGCCTGCGCGTACCCGTCCGGCGCGGTGAGGTCGGCCTCCGGAGAGGCGGACGCGGAGGCGGATACGGAGGGTGCCTCGTCCGACGGGGCCGGCGGCCCAGGCTCCGGCTCCTTTGACGACGGCGTTCCGGACGCGCTGGGCGAGGCGGGCCGCGTGACACGGTCGGCGGTGTCGGGGGCGGGCGCGGCGGCGGGTCCGGAGTCGTTGC
Source organism: Streptomyces griseus (assembly GCF_900460065.1). Classification (GTDB taxonomy): domain Bacteria; phylum Actinomycetota; class Actinomycetes; order Streptomycetales; family Streptomycetaceae; genus Streptomyces; species Streptomyces griseus. The sequence continues at coordinate 36,524 of NZ_UAVD01000032.1, forward strand.
CCCCGAAGACCACGGTCACCAGGATCCCGACCAGGGGGATGGCTATGCCCCCGACCCACCAGGCCCACCGCGGAGGGTCGGTGCGCGGCGGTGAGGGAGGGTACGGGGGTGGTGGAGGCGTCCCCGGAGCTGCTGGTGTACTCATGTCCCCCTCCGATGAACCGACTTCGCGCTGCGGGCCAGCCTATCGATCAGCCGGTTCGCCGCACTCGGGTTTCGCATCGGTCCGGAGACGGTCATGGACTTCACGCGGTCACTCGCCATCGACAGGGGGAACGACGGGGCGGGTCCGGCGCGACACCGCCCGTGGTCGGCCCGGTCGGGGCGCGAGGGTGCGCCGGAGGAGAGGCCCGGTCGAGGAGGCCGCCTGCCTCCGCCGTTTCACGCGGGTGCCGCCCGTGTCGACGGGGTCGTTCCGGGCGGCCCGCGTCCCGGCGGCCCCGCCCGTTCCCCCCGTACAGGTCGAGCGTGACCTGGGGCGCTACACCGGCGGAGTCCCCCGCGGCGACGGTGCGGGGGGTGGGTTCGGGAGGGGAGGGCCCGGGTTCGGCGGTGTTTTCGGGGGGCCGCTGCCGTGTTTGCCGTCGTTCAGGACCTTGCGGGCCGTCAGGCCGTAGACGCCGAACGGCGGGAAGAGGTCGACGCGGCGCGGGTAGTCGCCCTCCGCGCACTCCTCGCAGAGCAGGTCGCGGCCGGCGGGGGTGTGGCGGGCGGCGGTGACCGGGGCGTTCCAGCAGGCCTCGCAGTCGAGGACGTCCTTCGTGGAGAGGGCGATCATCCGGTCCTCCCGGGTGGTGGTGGCGGTAACGCCCGGTGGGTCCTGCGCATCAGGTGCCTCCGTCTCGGATTGATGGGTGGCGACCCGGCCCGGCCGCGGCCCTGCCGAGGAATCGACGGCCGGGGCGGGGGTCCAGGGGTCCGCCCGGCCGTACGCCGTCGGCCCGCCGCCGCGCCGGCACGGTCCCGCGGAGCCCCGCGCCGAACCGGAGGAAGCCCCCGCCGACCCCGCGGGAGCCGCACCGGCCCCGCGGGATCCGGTAACGACCCCGCAGGAGCCCGCACCGTGTCTCATCGGCGGGTCTCCCGCCAGACGCGGACGAGCTTCGTGGCGTCGGGGCAGATCGTGCCGGTCCGGCACGCGGTGCAGGTCATGGTGTGGCCGAGCAGGGCGCGGTACGCCGTGTCCGGGGATTCGGTCGTGGTCACGTTCGCCTCTCCGCTGATCTCGGCCCACACGTATTCGGCGGTGCGGGTGCGGGTGTGCCCGTAGCGGTCCGCCGTGGCCAGGGCGGCGAGGACGGCCGCGTGGGCGGTCGTGCTCAATCCGGCGGGGAGATCGGCCTCGACGCGGAAGGCGTCCAGGTCGGCGGCCACACGCGGTTCGGTGCCCGTGGCGGCGGCGAGCATGCCGGTCAGCGCAGCGACCCGCGCTTGTGCAGAGCGCACACTTCTCCCCTGGTGGACCGAATGTCACTCCATGTAATGCTGAGTATTCAGCTTCAACCTGATGGGTTAGCTTTGTCAACAGCGACGCCCATATCGACGCCGAACACACGGAGCTGCTCAAATGCCACGTGATACGCCGTACTTGCAGGTGGCGGACAAGCTGCGGGCTCGCATCCGAGCCGGTGAATGGGCCGTCGGCGACAAGCTGCCCTCCCGGGCGCGGTTCGCGGAGGAGTACGGCGTCGGTCAGTCCGTGGCGCAGCGGGCCATGGAGCGCCTGATCATCGAGGGCATCCTCGAAGGCCGCGCCGGCTCCGGCACGTACGTCCGCCGCGCCCGCGAGCGCCGCCGCATGGTCCGCTCACGCCACCGCGAGCAGCGAGGCAAGAGCCCCTTCGCCTCGGACATGGCCGAGCTCGACCACGAGGCCGACTGGGAGTGCACCAGCACGGCCCGGGTCCCCGCCCCCGAAGACATCGCGGAACGCCTGGCGATCGAACCCGGCGACCTCTGTGTCGTGACCGACTACGAGTTCCTCGCCGACGGCCTGCCCGTACAGCTCGCCAAGAGCTGGGAGCCGATGGCCATCACCGACGGCACCCCGGTCCTGCTCCCCGAGATGGGTCCGCTCGGCAAGATCGGCGTGGTGGAGCGGATGCGGTCGATCGGGGTGGACATCGCCACCGGCATCGAGCTTCCCCGCCCGGCCCGCGCGACGCGGGAACAGGCCAATCTGCTGGGGATCTCCATCGGCGACCTCGTCATCGAGGTGGAGCGCACGTACTTCGACCGCGAGGGGCGTCCCGTGGAGACGGCCGACATCACCGTGCCGGACATCCGCTGGGAGATCGCCTACGAAATCCGCATCGACCAACCGGACCCCGACCAGCCGGACTCCTGAGCCGGGTGCCGAGGGGGCTCGAGGGGCGCCGCGCACGGACCGGCGGCGGGGTGCTCGGCGCCGGGGCGCGGTCGTGCGCGGCCCTCACGCGAACCCCCGCCCCATCTCGTCCAGGATCTCGTCGATCACCGCCGCCGGCTCGCGGGTCAGGTCCTCCTCGATCCACATGCGCATCGCGATCCGGAGCGAGGACAGGAAGCCCGCCGCCAGGACGATCGGGCGGACCGGGGCCGACGGCGGGCCGGGGCGGGCGGCGACCGCCTCGGCCAGGTCGCGCTCCAGGGCGGCGTGGTTGGCCAGCTGGCGGGCCAGCAGGGAGGGGTGACGCATCGCCAGGCGGGTGCGCACCGCCCACTCGCGCTCCGGGGGCGCCACGCGGTCCGCGAACTGCGCCACCGCCGCGCGCAGGGCCGGCCAGGCCGGCTCGTCGGCGGGGCGGTCCCGCACCGTGCGGACCAGGGCCCTGATCTGCTGCTCCTCGCCGTAGAGGAGGGCGTCCTCCTTGTTGGTGAAGTAGTTGGAGAACGTCCTGCGGGAGATCCCGGCCGCGTCCGCCACCGCCTCGACCGTCACCTGGTCGAAGCCGTGCTCCACCGTCAGGCGCAGGGTCGCCTCGTGCACGGCCTGGCGGGTGGCTTCCTTCTTGCGTTCCCGGAGTCCCGGTCCCGCGGTGCTGCTGTCCATGCGGGCATTATCCCCCGGAGGCGAGATTGTTGCGCAGTGGGCAAAATTGCCCAGTGTGCATGTATGGTGAAGTCTTCTCCCTCCCGTACCCGGCGCGCGCGGAAACCGTGACGACCGCCCCGTACGGGCCTCTCGTACGAACTTTCCGGAGGTTGCGCGTGAGCGCAGCAGACACCGCCACCGCCCCGGCCGGGGCCCCCGCCGCCGCACCCATGGACCACCGGCACGTCCTGCGGGCCCTGAGCGGACTGCTCATCGTGCTGTTCGTGGCGATGATCAGCAGCACCGTGGTCTCGGTCGCGCTCCCGCAGATCATCGGGTCCCTCGACGGCACGCAGTCGCAGTACACCTGGGTCGTCACCGCGACCCTGCTCGCCTCCACGGCCTCCACCCCGATCTGGGGCAAGCTCGCCGACCTGTTCAGCAAGAAGCTGCTGCTCCAGATAGCCATCGGGATCTTCGTCGTCTCGTCGGTCGCCTGCGGATTCGCCCAGTCCACCGAGCAGCTCATCGCGTTCCGCGCCGTCCAGGGGCTCGGTATGGGCGCGCTCCAGGTGCTCGTCCAGGTGATCATCGCCGCGATGATCAGCCCCAAGGAGCGCGGCCGGTACAACGGCTACCTCGGCGGTGTCATGGCCGTCGCCACCGTCGGCGGGCCGCTGCTCGGCGGGTTCATCACCGACGCCTCCTGGCTCGGCTGGCGCTGGTGCTTCTTCATCGCCGTGCCCTTCACGCTGGTCGCCTCCCTGATCCTCGCCCGCACCCTGCACCTGGCCGAAGTCCGCAGGCCCGAGACCAAGGTCGACTACCTCGGCGCGTCGCTGATCGCCGCCGGGGTCAGCCTCCTGCTCCTCTGGGTCACCTTCGTCGACACCGACTTCGACTGGATCTCCTGGCAGACCGGCCTGATGGTCGGCGGGAGCGTCCTCATCCTCGGCGCCGCCGTCCTCGTCGAGACCCGGGTCAAGGAACCCGTCGTCCCGATGCACGTCGTCCGCCGCCGCGACCCCGCCCTCGCCATCGTCGCCAGCCTCGCCGTCGGCATGGCCATGTTCGGCGGTGCGGTCTTCCTCGGCCAGTACTTCCAGATCGGACGCGGCTACTCGCCCACCGAGGCCGGACTCCTCACCATCCCGCTGATGGCGGGCGTCCTCGTCTCCTCGACCGTCGCCGGCCGCCTCGTCTCGAAGACCGGCAAGGTCAAGCCGTTCATCGTCGCGGGCGTGATCGTCCTCGCCCTCGGCTTCCTCGGGCTGTCCTTCATCGACCACCGGACCTCGCTCGTCCTGGTGTCGCTGGGGATGCTCGGCGTCGGCGTGGGCGTCGGCATGTCGATGCAGAACCTGGTGCTCGTCCTCCAGAACACCGTGCCCCTCAGCGAGATCGGCGCGGCCAGCGGGGCGATCACCTTCTTCCGCTCCCTCGGCGGCACCATGGGCGTCTCGGTGCTCGGCGCGGTCCTCGCCCACCAGGTCGCCACCAGGATCACCGACGGGCTGACGGCACTCGGCGTCGACCCGGCCGCCTCCGGCTCCAGCGGCTCCACCCTCAACGTGGCCGCCATGCCGCCCCAGGTCCAGGACATCGTCCGGGCCGCGTACGGGGAGGCGACCGGCCACATCTTCCTCATCTCGGCTGGCATCGCCGTGATCGGGGTGATCGCCTCCCTGTTCCTGACGCCCACCAAGCTGCGGGACAGCGTCGACCTGTAGCAGACGGCGAACGGCACCGGCATCCCGGACGACAGCCCGCTCCCGCGCCCCGTACGGGTGCGGGAGCGGGCTGTTGTAGGGTTACCACCCCCGTACGCCACGTGGTCACCCACCCCGTGTCCCACGGGGCCGACGAGATCGACCGAGGAGGTGAGCCCCATCACCGCTGGATCAGGCTGGGTGCTCACCCCGCGCGATCGCGTCGTACGACCGGCAGCAGCCGACCGGACGGCATAGGCCGGTCGCGGAGCGCCCATCGGTTTTCCCGAAAGGCTTCGCTCGTATGCCGGTTCACCCGTCGAGTCCCCTCTCCGCCACCGTCCTCGCCCTGCGCCGCGCCGGCTGCGTCTTCGCCGAGGACGAGGCCCGCCTCCTCCACGAGACCGCCGCCTCGGCCGACGAACTGTCCTCCCTCGTCGAGCGCCGCGCCGCCGGACTGCCGCTCGAACACGTCCTGGGCTGGGCGGACTTCCACGGCCGTCGCTTCGCCGTGGACCCCGGGGTGTTCGTGCCCCGCCGCCGTACGGAGTTCCTGGTCGCCCGGGCCGCCGCCCTCGCGCCCCGCCGGTCCGTCGTCGTCGACCTCTGCTGCGGTTCGGGTGCGCTCGGCGCGGCCCTCGCCGCCGTCTCGGACGCGGCCGAACTGCACGCCTGCGACGTCGAACCCGCCGCCGTGCGCTGCGCCCGGCGCAACATCGGCGACCTGGGACACGTCTACGAGGGCGACCTGTTCGCCCCGCTGCCCGCGACCCTGCGCGGCCGCGTCGACGTACTGCTGGCCAACGTGCCCTACGTCCCCACCGACGACGTCGAGCTGCTGCCCGCCGAGGCCCGCGTCCACGAACCGCGCGTCGCCCTGGACGGGGGCGGCGACGGCCTCGACGTCATGCGCCGGGTCGCCGCCGAAGCGCCCGCATGGCTCGCGCCCGGCGGCAGCCTGCTGGTGGAGGCGAGCGAGCGGCAGCGGGACACGGCGGTCGAGGTCCTGCGCGCCGCCGGGCTGAGCCCCCGGGTCCTGGTCTCCGAGGAGCTGTACGCCACGGTCCTCGTCGGGACGGCGGCGAACAGCCCCTCGGAGGATCGCCCGAAGCGGTAGCGCGTCTGGCCGTACGGCTCCCCCTTGCCGAAGCCGAACGCCGTACGGGGGTGGACCGCGAACACGTGGGCGTGGCCGCCCCCGCCCCGAATGCATCGGCACAGGACTAGGCTCAAAGAGCTGTGACGCCGGTACACGAAGCGGCCGAGCAGTTACGCAGATCGGTTCGGCTGGCAGGAGAGCACGGGATGACGACCGCGCCGGGGCGCAGAAGCAGTACGTTCACCAGGCTGCTGCGGCACGGATTCACCGACCCGTCCGCCGCGGACCAGCTCCTCGGCCTGGACGCCCTGACCTCCGTACGGTCCGACCCGGTCCTCCTGGAGGCGCTCGGGGCGACCGCCGACCCGGATCTGGCCCTGCGCGGCCTGGTCCGGATCGTGGAGGCCGAGGAGGAGAGCGAGCGCCAGGTGCTGCTCGACACGCTCATCACCGCCAAGCCCCTGCGCGACCGGCTCCTCGGCGTCCTCGGCGCGTCGGAGGCGCTCGGGGACCACCTGGCCCGGCACCCGCGCGACTGGCAGGCGCTCGTCACCTACGAGGCGGTCGACCTGCACCCCGGGGTCGCCGAGTTCGAACGCGGGCTCGCCGAAGCCGTCGACCCGGACTCGCTGCGGGTCGCCTACCGCAGGTGCCTGCTCACCCTCGCCGCCCGGGACGTGTGCGGGACGACCGGTCTCGCGCAGACCGCCGCCGAACTGGCCGACCTCGCCACCGCCACCCTCCGCGCCGCCCTCGCCATCGCCCGGACGGCCGCACCCGAGGACGCGGCCCGGTGCCGGCTCGCCGTCGTCGCCATGGGCAAGTGCGGCGGGCGCGAACTGAACTACGTCTCCGACGTCGACGTGATCTTCGTCGGGGAGGCGCGCGACGGGGTCGACGAGACCAAGGCCATGCAGGCCGCCACCCGGCTGGCCGCCCACATGATGCGGATCTGCTCCGAGACGACGGTCGAGGGCACCATCTGGGAGGTCGACGCCAACCTCCGCCCCGAGGGCCGCAACGGGCCGCTCGTGCGCACCCTCAGCTCCCACCTCGCCTACTACCAGCGCTGGGCCAAGACCTGGGAGTTCCAGGCCCTGCTGAAGGCCCGCGCGGTGGCCGGGGACCCCGAGCTGGGCGCGGAGTACGTCGCGGCGGTGTCGCCGCTCGTGTGGGGGGCCGCCGACCGGGAGAACTTCGTCCCCGACGTGCAGAAGATGCGCCGCCGCGTCGTCGACAACATCCCCGCCGACCGGATCGAGCGCGAGCTGAAGCTGGGCCCCGGCGGGCTCCGGGACGTCGAATTCGCGGTCCAGCTCCTCCAGCTCGTGCACGGGCGGAGCGACGCCTCCCTGCACAGCGGCTCCACCCTGGAGGCGCTGCGGGCGCTGGCCGAGGGCGGGTACGTGGGGCGCGCGGACGCCGCCCAGCTCGACGAGGCGTACCGCTTCCTGCGCGCCATGGAGCACCGCATCCAGCTCTACCGGCTGCGCCGCACCCACCTCGTCCCGGACGACGAGGCTGATCTGCGGAGGCTCGGCCGGTCGCTCGGCATGCGCACCGACCCGGTGGCCGAGCTCAACAAGGCCTGGAAGCGGCACGCCTCCGTCGTACGGCGGCTGCACGAGAAGATCTTCTACCGGCCGCTGCTGGACGCCGTCGCCCAGCTGGCCCCCGCCGAGTCCCGGCTCAGCGCCAAGGCCGCCGCGATCCGCCTGGAGGCCCTCGGGTACGCCGACCCGGCCGCCGCCCTGCGGCACCTGGAGGCCCTCTCCTCCGGGGTGACCCGCAAGGCCGCCATCCAGCGCACCCTGCTGCCCGTGCTGCTCGGCTGGTTCGCGGACTCCGCCGACCCGGACGCCGGGCTCCTCGGCTTCCGCAAGGTGTCCGACGCGCTCGGCAAGACCCCGTGGTACCTGCGGCTCCTGCGCGACGAGGGCGCCGCGGCGGAGAACCTCGCCCGGGTCCTGTCCGCCGGCCGCCTCGCCCCGGACCTCCTCATGCGGGCCCCGGAGGCGGTGGCGATCCTCGGCGACCCGGAGGGGCTCACGCCCCGCACCCGGGCCCACCTGGAGCAGGAGGTGCTGGCCGCGGTGGGGCGTGCCGGGGACGCGGAGTCGGCCGTCGCGGTGGTGCGCGGGGTGCGCCGCCGCGAGCTGTTCCGCACGACGGCCGCCGACCTCATCGGTTCGTACGGCACCGAGGACAACCCCGCCGAGCAGGACCACGGGGCCCTCGTCGACCGCGTCGGCTCGGCCGTCAGCGACCTCAACGCCGTCACCGTCGCGGGCGCGCTGCGGGCCGCGGTCCGCGAGCAGTGGGGCGACACCCTGCCGACCCGGTTCGCCGTCATCGGCATGGGCCGCTTCGGGGGGCACGAGCTGAGTTACGGCTCCGACGCCGACGTCCTCTTCGTCCACCGGCCGCGCGAGGGGGTGAGCGACGAGGAGGCGTCCCGGGCCGCCAACACCGTCATCGGGGAGATGCGGAGACTGCTCCAGCTGCCCACCGCCGATCCGCCGCTGCTGATCGACGCCGATCTCCGCCCGGAGGGCAAGAGCGGGCCGCTGGTCCGGACGCTGAAGTCGTACGAGGCCTACTACCGGCGCTGGTCGCTGGTCTGGGAGAGCCAGGCGCTGCTGCGGGCCGAACCGGTGGCGGGCGACGAGGAGCTGGGGCGCGACTTCATCGAGCTGGTCGACCCGCTGCGGTATCCGATGGAGGGGCTGGGCGAGGACGCCGTACGGGAGATCCGCCGGCTCAAGGCGCGGATGGAGTCCGAGCGGATGCCGCGCGGCGCGGACCCCACGCTCCACACGAAGCTGGGGCGGGGCGGGCTGAGCGACGTCGAGTGGACGGTGCAGCTGATGCAGATGCAGCACGGCTGGGCGGAGCCGGGGCTGCGCACGACGCGTACGCGCGAGGCGCTGGCCGCCGCGTGCGCGGCGGAGCTGATCCCGTTGGAGGAGGCGCAGACGCTGGACGAGGCGTGGGTCCTGGCGACGCGGGTCCGCAACGCGGTGATGCTGGTGCGGGGGCGGCCGGGCGACACGTTCCCGTCGGACCCGCGGGAGATGGCGGCGGTCGGGCGGTACCTGGGGTACGAGCCGGGGCACGTCGGGGACATGCTGGACGACTACCGGCGGATCACGCGGAGGGCTCGGGCGGTGGTGGAGGAGCGGTTCTACGGGGCGGCGACCTGAGGGTGTGCTCCCGGGGCCCGGCCCCGGGGCCCCTCGGGGCGCTGCACCGGCCCCGTTCCTCGGGCGCCGGAGGGGCTGGGGGGTGGGTGCTGCGACGGGGTTGCGTTCCCCGGGCCGCGGAGGGGTGTTTCGGGGCGCTGCCCCGGGCCCCGTTCCTCAGGCGCCGGAGCGGCTGGATTCGGGGGTCTTCTCCGGGTGCGGGACCGGTTCCGATGCCGGGCGTGGGAGTCTGGCGGCGCGCAGGGCGGTCAGGCGGCCCGGGCGGTCCGGTACCCACTTCGGCAGGCGGTGCGGCAGCGCGCCGTACCAGACGCGGGAGACCCCGTAACCGAACGCCAGACAGGCCATGCCGCCCACCGCGTCCAGCCAGAAGTGGTTGGCGGTGGCCACGATGACGACCAGCGTGAGCGTCGGGTAGAGCAGGCCCAGGATGCGGGCCCAGGGCGCACGGGCCAGGGCGAAGATCGTCAGGCCGCACCAGAGGGACCAGCCGATGTGCATCGACGGCATCGCCGCGTACTGGTTCGACATGTTCTTGAAGTTGCCCGAGGCCATCGAGCCCCACGTCTCGTGCAGGAGCACGGTGTCGATGAAGTTCGCGCCGTTCATCAGGCGGGGTGGCGCCAGCGGGTAGAGGTAGTAGCCGAGCAGGGCCACCGCCGTCGTCGCGAAGAGGACCAGCCGCGTCGCCGCGTAACGGCCCGGGTGGCGGCGGAACAGCCAGATGAGGACGCCGATGGTCACGACGAAGTGCAGCGTCGCGTAGTAGTAGTTCATCGACACGATCAGCCATGTCACGGAATTGACCGCGTGATTGACCGTTTCCTCGAAGGCGAGGCCCATGGACTTCTCCGCCGACCAGATCCAGTCCGCGTTGCGCAGTGCCTGGGCCTTCTGCTCCGGGACGGCGTTGCGCACGAGCGAGTACAGCCAGTAACTGACCGCGATGAGCAGGATCTCGAACCAGAGCCGGGGGCGGCGGGGCATCCGCAGGGCGCGGAAGCGGGCGAGCAGCCTGCCGGTCTTCCCGGAAGCCGGGGGAGTGGTGGGGGCGGGGGCGGTTTCGGAGGCCGCCCGGGCCGCGATGGGTGAAGGATCGGCCGTTGACCGGCCTTCGTGCGATGTCACCTGTGTTTCACCCATAGGCACAGAGTCTTCCATAGTGGTTCCCCTGCCCCCGATCATCCTCCGGTCGGGTTCGGGGCGCACATCCTGCGTCTCAAGGACGAGGGGCCGACCCTGAGCCGCCTGCGGGGCCCGAGGCCGTCGAGCCGCGAACCACCAGCTCAGGCATGAAGACGAACTCGCTGTGCGGTGCCGGGGTTCCGCCGATCTCCTCCAGGAGGGTCCGGACGGCGGCCTGGCCCATGGCCGTCACCGGCTGCCGGATCGTGGTCAGCGGCGGGTCCGTGAACGCTATGAGCGGCGAGTCGTCGTACCCCACGACCGAGAGGTCGCGCGGCACGTCCTTCGACAGCCGGCGCGCGGCCCGGATCGCCCCGAGCGCCATCATGTCGCTCGCGCAGACGACCGCCGTGCAGCCGCGCTCCATCAGGGCGGAGGCGGCGGCCTGACCGCCCTCCAGCGTGTACAGGGAGTGCTGGATCAACTCCTCCACCTCGTCCGGTGCGAGGCCCAGCTGCTCACGCATCGTGGCGTGGAAGCCCTCGATCTTGCGGAGCACCGGCACGAAGCGCTTGGGGCCGACCGCCAGACCGATACGGGTGTGGCCCAGCGCCACCAGATGCGTCACCGCGAGGCGCATCGCCGCCCGGTCGTCCGGTGAGATGAACGGCGCCTGCACCTTGGCGGAGAAGCCGTTCACCAGGACGAAGGGGACTCCCTGGCCGCGCAGTTGCTCGTAGCGCTGCATGTCGGCCGAGGTGTCCGCGTGCAGCCCGGAGACGAAGATGATGCCGGAAACGCCCCGGTCCACCAGCATTTCGGTGAGTTCGTCCTCGGTGGAGCCGCCGGGGGTCTGGGTGGCCAGCACCGGGGTGTAGCCCTGCCGGGTCAGCGCCTGTCCGATCACCTGCGCCAGCGCCGGGAAGATCGGGTTCTCCAACTCCGGGGTGATCAGGCCGACCAGTCCCGCGCTGCGCCTGCGCAGCCGCACCGGGCGTTCGTACCCCAGCACGTCGAGCGCCGCGAGGACGGATTCGCGGGTGGTCGCCGCCACTCCGGGCTTGCCGTTCAGGACCCGGCTGACCGTTGCTTCGCTGACCCCCGCCTGAGTTGCGATATCGGCAAGCCGTGCGGTCATGGGATGGGACTGTACCGGGCCCGTGTCGGATTGCCCACTGTGTGCGGGGTGGCGCCGGGGCGGGGGCCGGAGGGGGTTTTGGCAACGTCTTGCAAGGACTTGCGGCTGTGGATCGCGGGCTGCGGTCGGATCGTCGCACTGCGGATATCCCGTGCCCCGCCTGCCCCTGCCAGGCGTGAGTGACCCTCGTCAAGAGGCTTGACGGCAACCTTGAGGACACGCGAATGTAACGATCACCAGGGCTTGCAGAAATCTTCCGCAAGGTCTTTCGGTCGTCTTTCATCCTTGTTACGTTCACGTCGACCCGGCGCCGCGACGGAGCGGTACGGCAGTTGAAGGAGTTCAGATGCGACGTGGCATAACGGCCACCGCCCTGGTCGCGGCCCTGGCGCTCGCGGCGACCGCCTGCGGCAGCGACGACGAGTCCGGCGGCGGCAAGAGCTCGGGCGAGCTCTCCGGCACGGTGACCTGGTGGGACACCTCCAGCGTCGGCAGCGAGGACAAGGTCTTCAAGAAGCTGGCCGAGGGCTTCGAGAAGAAGCACCCGAAGGTCGACGTCAAGTACGTCAACGTGCCCTTCGGCGACGCGCAGAACAAGTTCAAGAACGCGGCCCAGGCCGGCGACGGCGCCCCCGACGTGATCCGCTCCGAGGTCGCCTGGACGCCGGACTTCGCCAACCTCGGCTACCTGGCCCCGCTGGACGGCACCCCCGCCCTGAAGGACCAGGACGACTTCCTGGAGCAGGCCGTCGCGTCCACCAAGTACGAGGACAAGACCTACGCCGTCCCGCAGGTCATCGACTCCATGGGCATCTTCTACAACAAGAAGCTGCTCAAGGAGGCCGGTGTCGAGGCGCCCGCCAACCTGGACGACCTCAAGGCCGCCGGCAAGAAGATCAAGGACAAGACCGGCAAGACCGGCCTCTACCTGCGCGGCGACGACCCGTACTACTTCCTCTCCTTCCTGTACGGCGAGGGCGGCGACCTGGTCGACGCCGGCTCCAAGTCCGTCTCCGTGGACAAGCCCGAGGGCGTCAAGGCGTTCAAGGCGGTCAAGGCCCTGGTCGACGACGGCACCGCGAAGACGGATGCCTCGGACGGCTGGGAGAACATGATGCAGGCGTTCAAGAACGGCGACGTCGCGATGATGATCAACGGCCCCTGGGCCGTCGCCGACACCCTGACCGGCAGCCAGTTCACGGACAAGGGCAACCTGGGCATCGCCCCGGTCCCGGCCGGCTCCGCCGCCCAGGGCGCCCCGCAGGGCGGCCACAACCTCGCCGTCTACGCGGGCTCCAAGAACCTCGACGCCTCCTACGCCTTCGTCGAGTACATGACCTCCGTGGAGTCCCAGGCCACCGCCGCCGGCGAGCTGAACCTGCTGCCCACCCGCACCTCCGCGTACGCCAAGAAGGAAGCGGTCGACAGCGAGATCGTCGGCTTCTTCAAGCCGGTCGTCGAGACCGCCGTCGAGCGCCCCTGGATCCCCGAGGGCGGCAGCCTCTTCGCCCCGCTCGGCATCGAGTACACCAAGGTCCTCACCGGCCAGACCACGCCGGAGAAGGCCGCCAAGGCCACCGGCGACGAGTACCGCAAGCTCCTGAAGGACTGGAAGTAACAGGAAGGTTGGCCGACTGATGGCTGTCCACACCAGCCAGTCGGTGGTGAAGGCCGCGGGCGGGAACACCGCCCGCGGCCGGAGCCGCGGTACTGGCACCCCACCACCGAAGCCCGGCCGGATCCGGCGGGCGCTGTCGGTCCACTGGTACGCCTGGGCCATGGTCGCCCCGGTCGTCGTCGTGATCGGCGTGATCATCGGCTACCCGCTGGTCCGCGGCATCTACCTCTCGATGACCGACGCCGACGAGCGCAACGTCGCCCGCTCCATCGGGGTCAACGAGATCCCCGCCACCTACGAGTTCGTCGGCGCGGACAACTACGTCGACGCACTGACCGGCTCGCAGTTCCTCGGCACGCTCGGCTGGACGCTGGTGTGGACCGTCTCCTGCGTGAGCATCACGTTCGTCCTCGGCATGGCCCTGGCGAACATCCTCAACCGCCGCATCGTCGGACGCTCCGCCTACCGCATGGCCCTCATCCTGCCCTGGGCCATCCCCGGCTTCGTCTCCGTCTTCGCCTGGCGCTTCCTCTACAACGAGGAGCGCGGTCTGCTCAACAAGATCCTCGGCGGCGCCGGCTTCGACGCCGTCCCGTGGCTCAACGACCCGACCTGGGCCAAGTTCGCGGTCATCGCCGTCAACGTCTGGCTCGGCATCCCGTTCATGATGGTGGCCCTCCTCGGCGGACTCCAGTCCATCCCCTCCGAGCAGTACGAGGCGGCCGAGATGGACGGCGCCTCCGCCTGGCAGCGCTTCCGCCACATCACGCTGCCCGGACTGCGCCCCGTCTCCACCACGGTGATCCTGCTCTCCACCATCTGGACCTTCAACATGTTCCCGGTGATCTTCCTGCTGACCCGCGGCGGACCCGGTGAGGCCACCCAGATCCTGGTGACCCAGGCGTACAAGTTCTCCTTCGAGATCAGCCCGCGCGACTACGCGCAGTCCTCCACCTGGGGCGTGCTGATCCTCGTCCTCCTGATGGTCTTCGCCGTCGTCTACCGGCGGGTCCTGCGCTCCCAGGGAGACAACTGGTGACCACCGCGACCGACACCCCCGCCCGGCACGCCGCCCCCGCCCGGAACGGCGCCCGCAAGGTCCGCCTGCGCGGCGAGCGCTCCCCGCTCGCCTCCGTGGCCCTGCACCTCACCCTGATCATCGCCTCGGTGATCGCGGTCTTCCCGGTGCTGTGGGTCCTGCTGACCTCGCTCAAGCCCGCCAAGTTCGCGACCACCACGGACTTCTTCCGCGAGACGACACTCGTCAACTACACGAACCTGATCCGCGACACGGAGTTCCTCAACTGGTTCGCCAACTCCGTGATCATCTCCGCGCTCTCCACGGTGATCGGCGTCTTCGTCGCCGCCACCACCGGATACGCGGTGAGCCGCTTCCGCTTCCCCGGCAAGCGCGGGCTGATGTGGACGCTGCTGATCACCCAGATGTTCCCGGTCGCCGTCCTCATCGTGCCGATCTACAACATCATGTCGAGCCTCGGACTGCTCAACCAGCCCACCGGACTCGTCATCACCTACCTCACCATCTCGGTGCCGTTCTGCGCCTGGATGATGAAGGGCTTCTTCGACACCATCCCGCGCGAGATCGACGAGTCGGGCGAGGTCGACGGCCTCACCCCGTTCGGCACCTTCTGGCGGCTCATCCTGCCGCTGGCCAAGCCGGGCCTCGCGGTCACCGCGTTCTACTCCTTCATCACCGCCTGGGGCGAAGTGGCGTACGCCTCCGCGTTCCTGGTCGGCGACGAGAACCTCACGCTGGCCGGCGGGCTCCAGAAGTTCGTCAACCAGTACGGAGCCCAGTGGGGCCCCATGACCGCGGCCTCCGTGCTCATCGCCATCCCGGCCGCCCTGGTTTTCCTCTTCGCCCAGAAGCACCTGGTCACCGGCATGTCCGCCGGAGCCGTCAAGGGCTGACACCACAAGGACGCCCAGCACCCGCACGCACCACCGCACCCGTCACGGCGGCGCCGGAAACCCCGACCCGGTCACCGGCGCCGCTCCCCACCCAGACACCCCAGGGACGACATGACCCAGCACCTCGCTGCCCCCTCCACCGGCACGTCCGACGACGCCCCGGGCCACCGCACCGGCTGGTGGCAGGACGCGGTGATCTACCAGGTCTATCCGCGGAGCTTCGCCGACGGCAACGGCGACGGCATGGGCGACCTCGCCGGCGTCACCGCCCGCCTGCCCCACCTGAAGGACCTGGGCGTCGACGCTGTCTGGCTCAGCCCCTTCTACGCCTCCCCGCAGGCCGACGCGGGCTACGACGTCTCCGACTACCGCGCCATCGACCCGATGTTCGGCAACCTGCTGGACGCCGACGCGCTGATCCGCGAGGCCCACGGCCTGGGCCTGCGCGTCATCGTCGACCTGGTCCCCAACCACTCCTCCGACCAGCACGAGTGGTTCAAGCGCGCCCTGGCCGAGGGCCCCGGCTCCGCCCTGCGCGAGCGCTACCACTTCCGCCCCGGAAAGGGCGCGGACGGCGAACTGCCGCCCAACGACTGGGAGTCCATCTTCGGCGGCCCCGCCTGGACCCGCACGGTGAACCCCGACGGCGCCCCCGGCGACTGGTACCTCCACCTCTTCGCCCCCGAGCAGCCCGACTTCAACTGGGAACACCCGGCCGTCGCCGACGAGTTCCGCTCCATCCTGCGCTTCTGGCTCGACATGGGCGTCGACGGCTTCCGCGTCGACGTCGCCCACGGCCTCGTCAAGGCCGAAGGGCTGCCCGACCTCGGCTCCCACGACCAGCTCAAGCTGCTCGGCAACGACGTCATGCCCTTCTTCGACCAGGACGGCGTGCACGCGATCTACCGCACCTGGCGCACCATCCTCGACGAGTACCCCGGCGAGAGGATCGCCGTCGCCGAGGCCTGGACGCCGACCGTCGAGCGCACCGCCAACTACGTGCGCCCCGACGAGATGCACCAGGCGTTCAACTTCCAGTACCTCGCCACCGCCTGGGACGCCGCCGAACTGCGCGAGGTCATCGACACCTCGCTCGCCGCCATGCGCCCGGTCGGCGCGCCCGCCACCTGGGTGCTCTCCAACCACGACGTCACCCGGCACGCCACCCGCTTCGCCAACCCGGCGGGCCTCGGCACCCAGATCCGCACCCCCGGCGACCGCGAGCTGGGCCTGCGCCGCGCCCGCGCCGCCTCCCTGCTGATGCTCGCCCTGCCCGGCTCCGCCTACGTCTACCAGGGCGAGGAGCTCGGCCTGCCCGACGTCACCGACCTGCCCGACGAGGCCCGCCAGGACCCCTCGTTCTTCCGCGCCGAGGGCCAGGACGGCTTCCGCGACGGCTGCCGCGTCCCGATCCCCTGGACCCGCGAGGGACGTTCGTACGGCTTCGGCGACGGCGGCAGCTGGCTCCCGCAGCCCGCCGGCTGGGGCGAGCTGTCCGTCGAGGCGCAGACCGGCGTGGAGGGCTCCACCCTGGAGCTGTACCGGGCCGCCATCGCCGCCCGCCGGGACCACCCGGGCCTCGGCGCGGGCACGGACGTCGAATGGCTGGACGGCCCCGAAGGCGTCCTCGTCTTCGCCCGCCCCGGCTTCGTCTGCACCGTCAACACCACCGGCGTCCCCGTCCGTATCGCCGCCCGCGGCCGGGTGCTGCTCGCCAGCTCCCCGGTGACCGTGGACGGCGCCGAGGCCGAGCTGCCCGCCGACACCACGGTGTGGTGGACGGTGTGACACTCCCCGCGCCCAGGACCACGGCAGCGCCCCGCCTCTCCGACATCGCCGGACAGGCGGCGGTCAGCGAGGCGACGGTCAGCCGGGTCCTGAACGGGAAGCAGGGCGTCGCGGACACCACGCGTCAGCGGGTGCTCGCGGCGCTCGACATCCTGGGCTACGAGCGGCCCGTACGGCTGCGGCAGCGCAGCGCCGGGCTGATCGGCCTGGTGACGCCCGAACTCACCAACCCGATCTTCCCGGCCTTCGCGCAGTCCGTCGAACAGGTGCTGGCCGGGCACGGCTACACCCCCGTGCTCTGCACCCAGCTCCCGGGCGGGGCCACCGAGGACGAACTCGTCGAGCAGCTCGTCGAGCGCGGCGTCGGCGGCATCGTCTTCCTGTCCGGGCTGCACGCGGACACCTCCGCCGACCCGGGACGGTACGCCGCGCTCACCGAGCGCGGTGTGCCGTTCGTCCTGATCAACGGCTACAACGAGCGCATCAGCGCCCCGTTCGTCTCGCCCGATGACAACGCTGCCGTACGGATGGCCCTCCAGCACCTCGCCGACCTCGGCCACCGCCGGATCGGGCTGGCCATCGGGCCGCAGCGCTACGTCCCCTCCCGCCGCAAGCGCGACGGGTTCGTGGAGGCGGCCGTCTCGGTGCTCGGCATGGACCGCACCGAGGCCGAACCGCTCGTCTGCTCCACCCTGTTCAGCGTCGAGGGCGGCCAGGTGGCGGCGGGCGCCCTGCTGGACGCGGGCTGCACGGGCATCGTCTGCGGCAGCGACCTGATGGCGCTGGGGGTGGTCCGCGCCGCCCGGGGGAGGGGCCTCGACGTGCCCCGTGACGTCTCGGTCGTCGGCTTCGACGACTCGCAGCTCATCGCGTTCACCGACCCGCCGCTGACCACGGTGCGCCAGCCCGTGCAGGCGATGGCGGCGGCCGCCGTGGGCGCGCTGCTGGAGGAGATCGGCGGGAGCCCGGTGCAGCGCACCGAGTACGTCTTCCAGCCGGAGCTGGTCGTACGGGGCTCGACGGCGGCGGTACGCAACGGCTGAACCGCGTGACGGTGGCGCGGGCGCCCGTACGGGAACGGACACGTACAGGAGAGGCACCAGGAGTCGGCCCAGGAAGGGCCGGCGGGGAGTTGTCGCGACTCCGGGTGCCTCTCTTGCCGTGACCGGCCCGGCCGGCCGGGCGCGTGGGGTCCGACGACGTGAAGCGGTGCCGGATCCCCCGGCCGACCGGACCGGAGTCGGGATGAAACGTAACAGGCTCGCAATATCTTGCGAAAGACCTTGCAGCGAGAAATCGTGAAGGGGTCGGCAAGAAATCTCCGCTGTTTCGCGGATGTGAGCGGGGGATGTCCAAAGGGTTGACCGGCGACGGGAGGGCTCGTACGGTCTGCTCCGCGGCAAGGTTTGCATTCTTGCAGCAAGAACCTTCACGAGCCTTGAGGGCACGGCGCGTTGCCGACTGAGGCTGCACCGTCATCCCCGCTTCCCCCACCCGCAGGAGGAAAGACATGGCCCGCAGATCCCTGTCCGCCGCGCTCGCCCTCGTGGCCGCCGCCGCGGCCGCCCTCGTCGTCCCCACCGGATTCGGCGCCGCCGGCACCGCGCGGGCCGCCGCCCCGGGCGACAAGGACGTCACCGCCGTGATGTTCGAGTGGAAGTTCGCGTCCATAGCCAAGGCCTGCACGGACACCCTCGGTCCGGCGGGCTACGGCTACGTCCAGGTCTCGCCGCCCCAGGAGCACATCCAGGGCGGCCAGTGGTGGACGTCCTACCAGCCCGTCAGCTACCGGATCGCCGGACGGCTCGGTGACCGGGCCGCCTTCGCCGCCATGGTGAACACGTGTCACGCGGCGGGCGTGAAGGTCATCGCGGACTCCGTCATCAACCACATGTCGGCGGGCAGCGGCACCGGCACGGGCGGCTCCTCGTACACCAAGTACGACTACCCGGGCCTCTACTCCGGCGCCGACATGGACGACTGCCGGTCCCAGATCGGGAACAACTACAACGACCGCGGCAACGTCCAGAACTGCGAGCTGGTCGGCCTCGCCGACCTGGACACCGGCGAGGAGTACGTACGCGGCAGGATCGCCGGGTACCTCAACGACCTGCTCTCGCTCGGCGTCGACGGCTTCCGGATCGACGCCGCCAAGCACATGCCCGCCGGCGACCTCGCGAACATCAAGTCCCGGCTGACCAACCCGAACGTCTACTGGAAGCACGAGGCGATCTACGGGGCGGGTGAGGCCGTCTCGCCCTCCGAGTACCTCGGCAGCGGAGACGTCCAGGAGTTCCGGTACGGGCGGAGCCTCAAGCAGGTCTTCCTCAACGAGAACCTCGCCCACCTGAAGAACTTCGGCGAGGGCTGGGGCTTCATGGAGTCCGGGAAGTCCGCCGTCTTCGTCGACAACCACGACACCGAGCGCGGCGGCGACACCCTCAACTACAAGAACGGCTCCGCCTACACCCTGGCCGCCGTCTTCATGCTGGCGTATCCCTACGGCTCCCCGGACGTCCACTCCGGCTACGAGTTCAGCGACCACGACGCCGGCCCGCCGAACGGCGGCCAGGTGAACGCCTGCTACAGCGACGGCTGGAAGTGCCAGCACGCCTGGCGCGAGATCTCCTCCATGGTCGGCTTCCGCAACACCGCACGCGGCCAGTCGGTCGGCAACTGGTGGGACAACGGGGGCGACCAGATCGCCTTCGGCCGGGGGAACAAGGCGTACGTCGCCATCAACCACGAGGGCTCCGCGCTCACCCGGACCTTCCAGACCTCGCTGCCCGCCGGCGACTACTGCGACGTCCAGTCCGGCAAGGGCGTCACCGTCAACGGCTCCGGCCAGTTCACCGCCACCGTCCCGGCCGGCACCGCCGTCGCCCTGCACACCGGCGCCCGCACGTGCGGGGGCGGCGGCTCGAACCCCGACCCGGGCCCCGGCAACGGCACCTCCGGCGCCTCCTTCGGCGTCAACGCCACCACCCAGCTCGGCCAGAACATCCACGTCACCGGCGACCAGGCCGCCCTCGGCAACTGGAACCCGGCGACCGCGCCGAAGCTCGACCCGGCGGCGTACCCCGTCTGGAAGCTGGACGTGAACCTGCCCGCCGGGACCACGTTCGCCTACAAGTACGTCCGCAAGGACGCGGCCGGAAACGTCACCTGGGAGAGCGGCGCCAACCGCACCGCCACCGTCCCGGCCTCCGGGAAGGTCACGCTGACCGCCGACGTCTGGCGCGGCTGACCACCCCTGGGGCCCGTCGTCGAACTCACGCCCTCCGGGCGATGACGGGAGTTCGACGACGGGCCCCGACCCCCAACGGGCCGGCGGCGACCGCCGCCGGCCCGCCCCTCGCCGGCCGCCCACCGCTCGGCCCCTGCCCGGCCGGCCGACCGGCCCGCCGCTCGACCCCCCGACCAAGCCCCAAGGAGCACCCTCCGTGTCCCGAACCATCCTCGGACGATGGACGGTGGCCGCCCTGTGCGCGGCGCTGCTGCCCGTCGTCCCGGCGGCCACCGCCGCCGCGTCACCCAGGCCGCCGGCCCCGCCCTCGGACGCCGAGCTGGCCCGGGAGCCGGCCCGGCACGACCTCACGCGCGAGCAGTTCTACTTCGTGCTGCCCGACCGCTTCGCCAACGGCGACACCGCCAACGACCGGGGCGGGCTGACCGGATCACGGCTGGAGCACGGCTACGACCCCACCGACAAGGGGTTCTACCAGGGCGGCGACCTCAAGGGCCTGACGCAGAAGCTGGACTACATCAAGGGCCTCGGCACCACGGCCATCTGGATGGCGCCGATCTTCAAGAACCGCCCCGTCCAGGGCACCGGCAAGGACGCCTCGGCGGGCTACCACGGCTACTGGATCACCGACTTCACCCAGGTCGACCCGCACTTCGGCACCAACGCCGACCTGGAGAAGCTGATCGACAAGGCCCACGCCAAGGGCATGAAGGTCTTCTTCGACGTCATCACCAACCACACCGCCGACACCGTCGACTACGCGGAGAAGGCCTACGGCTACAAGCCCAAGGGCGCCTTCCCCTACCTCGACAGCACCGGCCGCCCCTTCGACGACCGCGAGGGCGTGAAGAAGGTCGACCGGGACTCCTTCCCGTACACGCCGGTGCAGACCCCCGGCACGGGGAAGAAGGTGCCCTCCTGGCTGAACGACCCCACCATGTACCACAACCGGGGCGACTCGACGTGGGCCGGCGAGTCCAACGAGTACGGCGACTTCTCCGGGCTCGACGACCTGTGGACCGAGCGTCCCGAGGTCGTGGAGGGCATGGCGAAGATCTACGAGAAGTGGGTCCGCGACTTCGACATCGACGGCTTCCGCATCGACACCGTCAAACACGTCGACCTGGACTTCTGGACCCAGTGGGCCACCGCCCTCGACGACTACGCGGCGAAGCGCGGCCGGGACGACTTCTTCATGTTCGGCGAGGTCTACTCCGCCGACACCGAGGTCACCTCCCCGTACGTCACCCGGGGCCGCCTGGACTCCACGCTGGACTTCCCGTTCCAGGACGCCGCCCGGCAGTTCGCCTCCCAGGGCGCCCCCGCCGACAGGCTCGCCTCGGTGTACGGCAACGACTACCGCTACACCACCGACAAGGCCAACGCTTACGAGCAGGTCACCTTCCTCGGCAACCACGACATGGGCCGCATCGGGACCTTCCTCAAGCAGGACAACCCGAAGGCCGATGACGCGGAGCTGCTGAAGCGGGCCCGGCTCGCCAACGAGCTGATGTTCCTCGGCCGCGGCAACCCGGTGATCTACTACGGCGACGAGCAGGGCTTCACCGGCGCCGGCGGCGACAAGGACTCCCGCCAGACCCTCTTCGCCTCGAAGACCGCCGACTACCTCGACGACGACCAGCTCGGCACCGACCGGACGCACGCCTCGGACGCCTACGACACGCAGCACCCGGTCTACCGCTCCATCGCCGCCCTCTCGAAGCTCACCGAGGAGCACCCGGCGCTGCGCGACGGCACCCAGATCGAGCGGCTCGCGGACGGCTCCGTCTACGCCACCTCGCGCATCGCGAGCGAGCGCCCCCACGAGTACCTCGTCGCCTCCAACAACGGCACGACCCCGAAGGAGGTCCAGCTCGCCACCGAGTCGGCGGAGATGAACTTCCGCACGGTGTACGGCGGTTCCGGCACGGTCCGCAGCGGCAAGGACAAGAAGGTCACCGTCACCGTGCCCGCCCTCTCCAGCCTCGTGCTGAAGGCGGACCGGACCGTCGGCGCCCCCGCGGCCAAGCCCGCCCTCACGCTGAAGGCCCCGGCCGCCGGCGCCACCGGCACCGTCGAGATCGCGGCCGACGTGGACGGCGGCCGGCTCAACCGGGTCGTCTTCGCCGCCCAGGTCGGCAACGGGAAGTGGCAGACCCTCGGCACCGCCGACCACGCCCCGTACCAGGTCACCCAGTACCTCGACGAGACGGTGAAGGCGGGCACCCCGCTGCGCTACAAGGCCGTCGTCGTCGACCGGACGGGCCGCACCTCCAGTGCCCTCGCGGAGACCACCGCGGGAGCGACCCCTCCGAAGCCGAAGCCCGTCGCCGTCGAGCGCGACCGGGCGATCGTCCACTACCAGCGCCCCGACGGCGACTACGCGGGCTGGCAGCTGAAGTCCGGCGGCAGGACCGCCGAGTTCATCGGGCGGGATGCCTACGGCGCGTTCGCCTGGCTCGACCTGGAGAAGGGCACCGACTCCGTCCCGTACACCGTCGAGAAGAACGGCACGGCCGACGGACCGCCGCGGACGATCGACCTCGGCGCGACCGGACAGGTCTGGATCGAGCAGGGCGAGGACGGGCAGACGACCGAGGCTCCCGAGACCCCGCCGCAGGACACCACCAAGGCCGTCCTCAACTACCACCGCCCGGACGGGAACTACGACGGCTGGGGGCTGCACACCTGGACCGGCGCCCAGGATCCCACCGACTGGTCCAAGCCGCTGATGCCGGTGAAGAAGGACGCCTACGGGGTCACCTTCGAGGTGCCGCTCGTGGACGGGGCCACCACACTCAGCTACATCCTCCACAAGGGCGACGAGAAGGACCTGCCCAGCGACCAGTCCCTCGACCTCGCCACCTACGGCCACGAGGTCTGGATGCTCGGCGGCAGGCCCGGCTACCTCCTCCCGCAGACGGGCGGCGGCGCGGCCCCCGACCTGTCCCGGGCCGAGGCGCAGTGGATCGACGCGAACACCGTCGTCTGGAAGGTGAAGACCACCGACGCCACCAGCCAGCAGCTCGTCTACGCGCAGAAGGGCGGCATCTCCGTCGTGGACGGGGCGCTGTCCGACGAGGGGCGGTGGCTGCGGCTCCAGCAGGGTGAACTCAGCGACGCGCAGCAGGCGAAGTTCCCGCACCTGAAGGACTATCCGGCGTTCACCGTCGACGCCCGCGACCGCGACCGCGTCCGCGAATCCCTGCGCGGCCAGCTGATCGCGACCCAGCGCGCCGCCAACGGGGCCCTGCTCGCCGCCACCGGCGTACAGACAGCGGGAATTCTGGACGACCTGTACGGGAAGAAGGCGGCCTCCGCCGAACTCGGCCCGGTCTTCAGGAAGTCGACGCCCACCCTCTCCGTGTGGGCGCCCACCGCCCGGACCGTCTCGCTCGAACTCGACGGCCGCACCCACCCGATGAAGCGCGACGACCGCACCGGCGTCTGGTCGGTGACCGGGAAGAAGGACTGGCGCGGCAAGCCCTACCGGTACGCCGTGACCGTCTGGGCCCCCGCCGTCCAGAAGATGGTCACCAACAAGGTCACCGACCCCTACTCCACGGCCCTGACCGCCGACTCCGCCCGCAGCCTCGTCGTCGACCTCACCGACCCGAAGCTCGCCCCGCGCGGCTGGTCCGGTCTGAAGAAGCCCGCCGCCACCCCGCTGCGGGACGCCCAGATCCAGGAGCTGCACGTCCGGGACTTCTCCGTCACGGACCGCACGGCGAAGCACCCGGGGGAGTACCTGGCCTTCACCGACACCGGTTCGCAGGGCATGAAGCACCTGAAGAAGCTCGCCGACTCCGGCACGAGCTACGTCCACCTGCTGCCCGTCTTCGACATCGGGACGATCCCGGAGAAGAAGAAGGACCAGCAGAAGCCCGCCTGCGATCTCCACGTCTACGCCCCCGACTCCGAGGAGCAGCAGGCCTGCGTCTCCGAGGCCGCCGCCAAGGACGGGTTCAACTGGGGCTACGACCCCCTGCACTACACCGTCCCCGAAGGCTCGTACGCCTCCGACCCCGACGGCACCGAGCGCACCGTTGAGTTCCGGCAGATGGTCCAGGGCCTCAACCAGGCCGGGCTGCGCACGGTCATGGACGTCGTCTACAACCACACCGTCGCCTCCGGCCAGGACGACAAGTCGGTCCTCGACCGCATCGTCCCCGGCTACTACCAGCGGCTCCTGGAGGACGGCACCGTCGCCACCTCCACCTGCTGCGCCAACACCGCCCCCGAGAACACCATGATGGGCAAGCTCGTCGTGGACTCGATCGTGACCTGGGCGAAGGAGTACAAGGTCGACGGCTTCCGCTTCGACCTGATGGGCCACCACCCCAAGGACAACATCCTGGAGGTCCGCAAGGCGCTGGACCGGCTCACGCCCGCCAAGGACGGCGTCGACGGCAAGAAGATCATCCTGTACGGCGAGGGCTGGAACTTCGGCGAGATCGCGGACGACGCCCGCTTCGTCCAGGCCACCCAGAAGAACATGGCCGGCACCGGCATCGCCACCTTCTCCGACCGGGCCCGCGACGCCGTCCGCGGCGGCGGCCCCTTCGACGAGGACCCCGGCGTCCAAGGCTTCGCCTCCGGCCTCTACACCGACCCCAACTCCTCCCCGGCCAACGGCACCCGCGCCGAGCAGAAGGCCCGGCTGCTGCACTACCAGGACCTGATCAAGGTCGGCCTCACCGGCAACCTCGCCGACTACACCTTCACCGACACCTCCGGCCGCACCGTCAAGGGCTCCGAGGTCGACTACAACGGGGCGCCCGCCGGATACGCGGCCGCACCCGGCGACGCGCTGGCCTACTCCGACGCCCACGACAACGAGACCCTCTTCGACACCCTCGCCTTCAAGCTCCCGGCCGGCACGACGGCCGCCGAACGGGCCAGGGCCCAGGTGGTCGCCATGGCCGCCTCCGTCCTCTCCCAGGGCCCCTCGCTCTCCCAGGCGGGCACCGACCTGCTGCGCTCCAAGTCCCTGGACCGCAACTCCTACGACAGCGGCGACTGGTTCAACGCCCTGCACTGGGACTGCCGCGACGGCAACGGCTTCGGGCGGGGCCTGCCGCCCGCCGCCGACAACCGGGACAAGTGGGCGTACGCGAAGCCGCTCCTGGCCGCCACCGGCGCCATCGCCCCGAAGTGCGCCCAGATCGAGGGGGCTTCGGCCGCCTACCGCGACCTGCTCACCATCCGCTCCACCGAGAGGGAGTTCTCCCTGCGCACCGCCGGCCAGGTGCAGTCCGAGCTGTCCTTCCCGCTCTCCGGCACCACCGAGACCCCCGGCGTGATCACCATGCGCCTGGGCGGACTGGTCGTCGTCCTCAACGCCGCGCCGACCACCGCCGACCAGCGGCTCGCCGCGCCGGCGGGGAAGACGTACGCACTGCACCCCGTCCAGGCCGAGGGCGCCGACCCTACGGTCAAACGAGCCAGGTACGACGGGAAATCGGCCACTTTCACCGTCCCGGGGCGTACGGCGGCCGTCTTCACGCTGCGCTGACCTCCGACAGCACTACGGTGACGGCAGACGTCGGCAACGGAGCCGCGACAGCCGTCCTGGTGCACCGGGCCGGTCCCGCTCTCCCTCCCCGGGAGGCGGGGCCGGCCCGGTGCGTGCGGCAGGAGCCCCGCCCGGGGCGGCCGGCTCGCCGGCGCACCCTGCCCCAGCGCCCGGACGGTGATGATGACCACGGTGGGATACCTTCCCGACGAGACGAGCAGCTTCGTCGGGAGGCGGGCCGAACTGGCCCGGCTGGGAACCGCGTTGGCCACCCGGCGGATGACCACCCTGATCGGCCCCGGCGGCGTCGGCAAGACCCGGCTGGCGCTCCGGGCCGCCCGCGCCGCCGCCGACCGCTACGCGGACGGCGCCTGGTGGGCCGACCTCTCCCCGCTCTACGACGACGGGCTGTTGCTCCCCACCGTCTCGGACGCGGTCGGCCTCGCCGACCACACCCTGCGGATGCCCGTCGAGGCCCTCTGCGAATGGCTCGGCGACAAACGCCTCCTGCTGGTCCTCGACTCCGCCGAACACCTCCGCGCCTCCTGCTCCCATCTGCTGGCCGAGATCCTGACCACCTCGTCGGGGCTGACCGTCCTGGTCACCAGCAGGCAGCCGCTCGGCACCCGGGGCGAGTACGTCGTCGAGGTGCCGCCCCTCCCGGTCGACGGCGCACCCGACGCCCTCCAGCTGTTCGCCGACCGGCTGCGTGCCAGCGACCCCGGGGCCGGCCTCGACGCCCCGGGCGACGAGGCGGCGGCCACCGAGATCTGCCGCCGCCTCGAAGGCATCCCGCTCGCCATCGAGCTGGCCGCCGCGGGCATCGGACGGCACAGCGTGGCCCAGCTCGCCCACCGCATCGGCAGCCGCTTCGACGCCCGCAGCGCCGGCTTCGGCGTGCCCGGCCGGGGCGGCGGCCTCGCCCTCGCCCCGGGCCTCGGAACCCCCGGTCCCGGCGCACCGGGCGCGATCGGGGCCGACGGGGCGGAGGGCGGCCCGGACACGGCCCGCCTCGACCTCCTCGCCGACGCGACGGTGTGGCCCCGCCGCCACCGCACCCTGCGCACCGCCATCGGCTGGTCCCACGAGCTGTGCACCCCGCTGGAGCGCCTCCTGTGGGCCCGCCTCACCCCGCTGCGGACCGACTTCGACGCGGCGGTCGCCCGCGAGGTCTGCGCGGGCGGCCCGCTCACCCCGGACGAGGTGGACCGGGCGCTCCAGGGACTCGTCGCCCAGTCCGTCGTCCAGCGCGACGGCGACCGCTACCGGATGCTCGACACGCTGCGCGAGTACGGCCGGATGTGGCTCACCGAGCTGGGCGAGGCCCGCGCCGCCGCCGACCGGCACGCGAGCAGCTTCCTCGGCCTCGCCCGCCGCGCCCACGACGGCTGGACCGGCCCGGACCAGGTGTCCTGGTACCACAAGGTGTCCGACACCCACCTCGACCTGTGCGCCGCCCTGGAGCACCTGCTCGTCCACGACGTCGGCGGGGCCCAGGAGATGGCGGGGCGCGTCGGCTTCTTCTGGGCCTGCTGCGGCCACCTCTCCGAGGCCCGGAGCTACGCCCAGCGCGCCCTGGACGCCGGCCCCGTCGACGGCCCCCACCGGACCAGGCTGCAATGGGTCCTCGGCGTCGCGGCCCTGCTCCAGGGCGACTTCGCGACCGCCGAGAAGTACGGCGCGCTCTGCACGGCCACCGCCGTGTACGACCGGGACGAGGAGGGCATGCTCGGCGCCGCCTATCTCTCCGGCCTCACCCAGCTGATGACCGGGGAGCCCGAGGAGGCGCTGGAAGCGGCCGGGCGGGTGCTGCGGATGACCTCCGGCGTCCCGGTGGACTCGGCCCACCGGCTGCGGTGCCGCCTCATCACCGTCTTCGCGCTCACCGCGCTCGGCCGGCTCACCGAGTCCGAGGCGGCGGCCACCGCGCTGCGCCGGGCCTGCGAACGGGGCGGCGAGTTCTGGACCCGCTCCTACGCGGACTACCAGCTCGCCCTGATCGCCCTGCTCCAGGGCCGGCCCGCGGCCTCCGCCGCGCACGCCCGGTCGATGCTGGCCGGCAAGCACCGGCTCCGTGACAGCTTCGGCATCGCGCTGGGCCTGGACATCCTGGCGGCTGCCATCGCCGCCCAGGGCGCGGGCGCGCAGGCCGCCCGGGTCTACGGCACCGGACACGCGTACTGGCGCATGGTCGGCCATCCCCAGCGCGGTACCCCCGAGCTGGGACCGGTCCGCGAGAGGTGCGAGCTCCAGGCGCGGGCGGCCGTCGGCGACGAGGCGTACCAGCGCGCCTTCGAGCGGGGCCAGTCGGACAACGCGGAGGTCGGTCTCGCCGCCGCGCTCCGCACCGAGCTACAGCTCTGACCCCCGGCGCGGGCCGGGGCCGCCGCACGGATGGAGTCCCCGGACTACCCACACCCCGGACCATGTGAGTAAGGTTAGGCATACCTAAGTAGTTGCTTGGGTTCCGCCGACCCTCCTGGAGAACTCGGATGCGTCTTTCCCGCCCCCGCGCCACGCAGCCGACCCGCGCCGAGCGCGTCCGGTCGATCCTGACCGTCGCCCACTCCATGACGGTGGTCAGCGACGGAGTGCACACCGAAGTCCGCCGCCTCGACGGCACGGGCGCGATGGGCCACATCCACCTGCACGCCCCCGACGACGGCGGCCACGCGCCCAGCGCCGAGCGCGTCCCGGCCCGCCTGGAGTTCACGGACATCGCCCCCACCCCCGTACGCGACCGGCTGCGCGCCCGCGTCACGGTCACCGGGCTGCTCGCCGCCCCGTACGCCACCGACACCGAGCAGTCCACCTGCATGGAGTTCGGGCAGGCCGTCCTGGAGGACGCCGAGGGGCGCACCTTCGTCACCCTGGAGGAGCTCGAAGAGGTGGAGACCGACCCGATCGCCGCCTGCGAGGCGGGCATGCTCACCCACCTCGTGGACGACCACGCCGAACTCGTCCCGCTGCTCCTGCGCCTCGTCCACCCCCGCCCGGAGCGCGGCATGACCCGGGCCGTGCCGCTGGCGATGAACCGCTACGGGGTGACCCTGCGGCTCGAATACCCCAGCACCCACGAGGACGTCACCCTGCCGTTCCCCCGCCCGGTCACCGAGATCGACCAGGCGGGCCCGCAGATCCACGCCCTGCTGGCCGCCGCCCGCCGCGTCTCCCACCGCAACGGCCTGCCCGCCTGAGCGGTCCTACGGTTTCGGCAGCCGCTGGGCCGGGACCGCCGGCACATCCGGCGCGAACGCGGAGAGCCGGGCGAGCAGCTCCCCGAACGGGCCGTCCGCCGGCTCCTGGGACAGCACCCGCAGCACGATGCCCGCCATCTCCCGGTCGTACGCGGCGCTGACCGCGGCCAGTGCCGCGAAGTCGTGCACGAGCTGCGTCTCCAGCTCGGCGCGCGGGATGCGCCGCCCGTCCAGCCAGATCAGCGCCGTCGACTCGGCGAGCGACACCCAGGAGCGGACCACCAGCTCCAGCCGGGCCGGCGGGTCGCTCACGCCGAGGTGCGTGATGATCTGCTCGTACGCGGCCTGCCGCACCTCGTCGATCATCGCGCTGGCCGTCGAGGAGCCGACCGCCGGACCGCCCCGCATCAGCGCCGAGAAGCCGGGGCCGTGCTCGTCGACGAAGTCGAAGAACCGTCCCATCACCCGGAGCAGCCGCGCGCCCAGCGGCCCCTCCAGCGGCTCCAGGAAGCGGGCCGCCAGCTCGTCCGCGGCCCGCCGCAGCGCCGCCTCGTACAGGCTCTGCTTCCCGGGGAAGTAGTGGTACACCAGCGGACGGGAGATGCCCGCGGCCGCGGCGATCTCGTCGATCGACACCTCCTCGGGCGAGCGACGGCTGAACAAGTCCAGCGCGACGCCGATCAGTTGCTGCCTGCGCTCGTCGACGCCCATCCTGCGCCGCACCCCGGTCGTCATACGGACAGCCTATCCGGGGCGCCCGTGCGGGGCGGGTGCGCGTGCGGTCGCCGGCCCGGCCCGGGCGCGAAGTCCCCCTCCCCCCCCCCAACCGGTTACCGACCGGGCGGTCTTGAACGACGGGTCCGGCCGCCCGTCTCCTCCCGCCGAGCCGGAAGAGGTCTTTTCGGCCGACGGGCCGCGCTCCCCGTGCCCGGGTCCAGCCGGTGAACGGCGATATCGCGCCCCGCGTTGAGGGATCCGCGAGGAACACGGGGCCCGGGGCCGGTCTTTGCGTAGGCTGTACACCGGACCAGCCGGTCTGTTTTCTCGTGTGCGCGGTCGCTGTCGTACTCCTGGAGCACGGTCCCGGGACGCGGGCGGCACGGTGTGCGGTGGAGGGGCGAGATGTCACGGTCAGTGGGATGCGGATGAACGGCCGCGCGGGGGCGGCGGCATGGGTGGACGAGAGCCTCGGCGACCGGGAAGGCTGTCAACGCCGGGACGGCACTGCCGGGTCCGAGGGGCGAGAGCGGCGCTGTCGGCTCCCGTGACCCCGTACGGCACCCGGGACTGAACTCCTGCCCGCCGCGGAGCGAACCGCCCCGGCGTGGCACCGCGGTCGCCGCTCCGACGCGCGCACCACACAGGCCGATCACCATCAGACTTCGCCGGGCCCTGACGAGGGACCGGCGCTCCCTACCGGGCGAGGCATGAACACACAAGACACCGAAACCGAAGCGGTGCCCGCGGAAGGCGGACCGCGTTTCCGGATACTCGGTCCGCTGGAGGCGTCCGTCGACGGACGCCGACTCGCGCTCGGCGGGGCGGTCCAGGAGCGCGTGCTGTCCGTACTCCTCCTGGAGTCGGGCCGCGTGGTCCCCCTGCCCCGTCTCGTCGAGGCGGCCTGGGGCGAGGACCCGCCGACGACCGCCTCCCACCAGGTCCGCAAGGCCGTCTCGGAGCTGCGGCGACGCATCCCCGGGGACGCGGTCATCTCGACCGAGGGCAGCGGCTACCGCATCACCCTGGCCACGGCACAGCTCGACCTGCTGGAGTTCAACGACCGGATCCAGGCGGCCGAGCACGCCCTGCGGGAGAACCGGCGCCCCGACGCCGTCCGCGAACTGGAAGCCGCCCTGGCGCTGCGGCGCGGGGCGGTCCTCTCCGGCCAGGGCGGCTCGGTCATCGAGGCGGCGGTCACCGTGCTGGAGGAACGTTGCCTGGTGGCCACCGAGGAGTGCTTCACCCTGCGACTGGAGTCGGGCGCCGGCGGCGAACTGGTCGCCGACCTGCGGAACGTCGTCGCGGAGCACCCCCTGCGCGAGACCTTCCACGGCCACTTGATGCTCGCCCTGTACCGCAACGGGCGCAAGGCCGAGGCGCTGGGGGCCCACGCCCGGGTCCGCGAGATCCTCGCCGACCAACTCGGGGTCGATCCCGGCCCCCCGCTGACCAGGCTCTACGAGAAGATCCTGCACGACGACCCCGGACTGATGCCGACGGAGCGCCCCCGGCCCCCGGCCGAACGGCAGGACCGGGGAACCCCGGCCCCCCAGGTCTGCACCCTGCCGCAGGCGCTGCCGGACTTCACCGGCCGCACCAGGGAGGTGACCGAACTGCTGGACTGCGTCGACGTGGCCGGCGCCTCCGACGACCGGTCCGCGCGGGTCGTGGCCATCGACGGCATGGGCGGCTCCGGCAAGACCTCGCTCGCCGTGTGGGCCGCCCACCGGCTCGCCGACCGGTACCCCGACGGCCAGCTCTACGTGGACCTGCGCGGCTTCACCCCGGGGGAGCAGGCGCCGATGTCACCCGGCACGGCGCTCGGTCAACTGCTGCGCGCGATCGGCGTCGACGACGACCGCATCCCCGGTGACGTGGAGGCCAGGGCCTTCCTGTGGCGCGCCACCGTCACCGGCCGCCGACTGCTGCTGCTCCTGGACAACGCCGCCCGGGCCGAACAGGTCATGCCGGTGCTCACCGCGTCCCCGGGGTGCCTCGTCCTGGTCACCAGCCGTTCCCGGCTGGTGGACCTCGACGGCGTCAGCTGGGTCTCCGTGGGACTGATGACCCCCCAGGACAGCGCGGCCCTGGTCGCGGCGACCCTCGGCGCGGACCGGGTCGAGGCCGAGCCCGAGTCGGCCGCCGAACTCGCCGAACTCTGCGGGCATCTGCCCCTGGCCCTGCGCATCGCCACCGCCCGGCTGCGCAACCGGTCCTCGTGGACCCTGCGCTACCTCGCGGAACGCCTCCGCGACGAGACCCGAAGACTCGACGAGCTGCGCTCACCCCAGCGCAGCGTCGCCGCGACCCTCCACCTGTCCTACATGGCGCTCGACGAGCGGCAGCGCGCCGCCTTCCGCACCCTCGGACTCCACCCGAGCACCGGCATGGACGTCCACTCGACCGCGGCCCTGCTCGGCACCGACCTCCACGACGCCGAGTCGACCCTGGAGTTCCTGCTGGACATGAGGCTGGTCCAGCAGCCGGTGGTCGGCATCTACACCCTGCACGACCTGGTGCGCAGCTACGCCCGCAGCCTCTCCGACACCACGACGGCGGGGCAGGACGCGGCGGCCGCCGAACGGCTGCTCGGCTACTACCTCGCGGCGACGGACACCGCCTGCCAGGTCCTCTTCCCCGGCCGGGAACAGCGCGACACCGGCATCCCCGCCCACGAGGGCGCCCTGCCGGGCTGGCCGGACGGGGAAGCGGTCCGGGCCTGGTTCGACCGGGAGCACAGCGGACTGCTGGCCGCCGTCTCGCTGGCGGAACTGCACGGCCTGCACCGCCACACCGTGTGCCTCGCCCGCAACCTCAGCTTCCACCTCAACGCGCGCGGACAGTTCGACGACCTGTGGGACGTCGGGCGGACGGCGCTCGCCGCCGTCCGGGGGCTCGACGATCCCCAACTGCTCTGCGTCACCCTGTCGAACCTCGGGGTGGCCTGCTGGAAGGTGGGCCGGTTCGAGAGCGGCCTGGAAGCCGCCCAGGAGGCCCGGGAGGTCGCCGTGGCCCTGGGGGACCGGCACATCCAGGCGCACAGCGAATCCATCATCGGCCTCCTCGCCTCCATGCTCGGCCGCTACGAGGAGGCGCTGGTCCTGCTCGTGGCCGCCGTCTCCCGGTCGGCGGCCCTGGGCGCCAGCCGGGCCGAGGCCGAGGGGCGGTCCACCCTGAGCACGCTGTACGGGAACTGGGGCCGGTACGCCGAGGCCGCGGAGGAGGCCGCCCGCGCCCTGGAGATCAGCCGCGCCATCGGCTACCACGGCAACCAGGTCATGTCGCTGACCGATCTCGCCTTCGCCCAGGTCGGTCTCGGGGAACTGGCCGCGGCCGACGCGAACCTGGCCGAGGCGCGGCGGCTGAGCGAGACGCGGACGGCCCAGGGAGACGTCGGCCTGGTGCTCGCCCTGTCCGCCCGGGTGGCACACGCCCGGGGAAGGACGGCCGAGGCCGAGGAGTTCGCGGTCCGCGCGCTGGAGTTGGCCCGCTCCGGTGCGACGCCGGTGCGCCTGACCGAGGTGGAGAACCTCGTCGGGCACCTGCGGTCGGAGGCCGGGGCGTACGAGTCGGCCCTCGAACTGCACCGCCACGCCCACCGGTCCGCCGTGAACATGGGCTTCCGCTCCGAGGAGGCGTCCGCGCTGACCGGCCTCGCGCGGGCTCTGGAGGCCCTCGGCGACGAGGAGTCCGCCCGGGAGCACCGTACGGAGGCGGCCCGGCTCTACGCGGCCATGGGAGTCCGGGACCCGCTGATCGTCGCCGCCTGAGCACCGGGGGGTCAGGGCTTGACCGGCGGCGTGGCGGGACCGGCGTTGTTGGCCAGGACCACCGTGGCGCCGGCGGGTCCGGCCTCGGGCGCGTCGTGCACGGCGGCGACGGTGAGCGCGAGCCCGGTCATCACGAGGGCCGCGAGGACACCGGCGGCGTGGCGGGCGGTGCGGGCCTGGAAGCTGTTCTGGTTCGCGTTCACGGCTGGCTCCTACGGTGTCGGGAGGTCGGGGAGAGCGGCCCGGGTACCGGCCCGCTCTCGATGAATCCCAAGGTGCCGGGAGCCGCTCCCGGAGCGTTACCGCCTCATTCCCGGGCCCAGGGAAGCGACCAGGAACGGCGTCCGGGCCATCTCCACCGGACGGGGACCCGCGGCGGTGAGCGCCACGCTCGTCCGCATTCCTCCCGACTCCTGCCCGATCAGATCGAGGGCGCCGCGGACCCTCTCCCGTACGTCCGCCCACAGCGTCTCCCCGACCGGGGCCGCGGACGCGGGCCACGCGATGTCGAGGAGGAGGTGCATCCCCCCGACGGACACCGTGTCGACCCGGCACACCGGGGCCGCCGTCACGTCCGGCGGGCCGGGGCGCCGATCGACGTCCTCGCCCAGGAGCCGTCGCAGTTCGGTCCCCGCCGGCGGCCACGCCCCGGCGTGCGCGGGCGGCGGGGCGAGGCCCCGCACCACGGCGAGCAGGGCCGGTTCGGCGTCCTCGCCGGACAGGACGAAGTCGAAACCGGAGCCCTCGTCCGCGGCCAGCTCCCGCAGGGCCCGCACCGGGTCCCGGCGGACCAGGGTCCGCTCCGGCGGCACACAGCCCCGGCCGCCGGAGGCCGCGCCCGCTCCGGCGCGGCGCAGCGCCCACGGTTCCAGCCCGGTGTCCGCCACGGCGCGGACGAGCTCGGTGTGGGGAGTCAGCACGAGGACTCGACAGGGCTTACGCATCGGGGAGTTCTCCTACGGTGTCCGGCCGGGCCGGACGGATGGGGGGTACCGGCGCGGTGGCCGCCGGCGGGCCGTCGGCGGGGCGGGCGGTCATCGGGCCATCGCCTCGACCGGGCGGGCCGCGCGCCCCCGGGCCGTCTCGGCCCGGACGACGTCCGACAGCCGCCGGACGCCCTCCCCGACCCGGCTCACGGAGGGGTAGGAGTAGGAGAGCCGCAGATGGCGCTCACCGCCCCGGGTGTGGAACCCGGTCCCGGGTACGTAGGCCACCCCGCCCTCGACCGCGCGGGGCAGCATCGCCCGCGCGTCCACGCCCTCGGGCAGGGTCAGCCAGACGAAGAAGCCCCCGGCGGGCACCGTCCACGACACCCCGTCCGGCATGGTCGCCGCCAGCTCGGCCAGCATCGCGTCGCGCCGGTCGCGGTACAGGGCGCGGGCGGCGTCGATGTGCCCCCGCCAGGACGTCGTGGTCAAGAAGCGGCTCACCGCGCGCTGGGCGAGCTGCGAGTGGGAGAGCATCGCGCTCTCCGCGGCGAGCACCAGCTTGCCCGTGACGGTGCGCGGGGCGCGGACCCAGCCCACCCGGAGGCCGGGCGCGAGGGTCTTGGAGAACGAGCCCAGATAGACCACCCCCTCCGGCGCGTCGGCGCACAGCGCCCGCTGCGGCTCCGCGTCGAAGTGCAGCAGCCCGTACGGGTTGTCCTCGACGATCAGCACCCCGGCGCGGCGGCAGACCTCGACGACCTCCCTGCGCCGCTCCGCGCCGAGGACCCGGCCGGTGGGGTTCTGGAAGGTCGGCACCGTGTAGTAGAATGCGGCCGGCCGGCCCTCCGCGGCGAGCAGCGCGAACGTGTCGGCCAGCGCCTGGGGGACCACCCCGTGCGCGTCCATCGCGACCTCCACGACCCGGGCCTGGTGGGCGGCGAAGGTACTGAGCGCCGTCACGTAGGTGGGGCCCTCGGTCACCACGCTGTCCCCCGGGTTCACGAAGACGCGGGTCACCAGGTCGAGCGCCTGCTGCGATCCCATGGTGACCAGGACGTCGTCCGGCGACGCCTCGACGCCCTCGGCCGCCATGACCGCGCACACCTGCTCGCGCAGCTGCGGATCGCCCTGCGCGGAGCCGTACTGCAGGGCGCTCGCCCCTTCGGCGGCGATGACGTCCCCGAGGACCGCGCCGAGGGCCGCCACGGGCAGGGCGTCGGGGCTGGGCATGCCCCCGGCGAGGGAGACGACGTCGTCCCGGGCCGCCATCGAGAACAGCGCCCGGGTCTCGGAGGGCACCATGGCGTGCGCGCGGTCGGCGAAGCGCGGGGGCGGCCGGTGGGCCGGGTCGGTCGCGGGGAGCGGCTGGAAAGAGAGCATGACGTCTCCTGGAGAGGGCGGGGTGGGGCGGGTCGGCAGTCCTTCGGCGGGGCGGCCGTCCTTCAGACGGATGCCAGCTCCTGGCGCGGTTCGGCCGTGTCCGGCGCCGGGTCCTCGGTCCGTGGACGGAAGCGGAGCGCGGCCCAGACGCCGCAGGCCGCGAACGGCACCATCAGGGCGGCGATGGTGAGGAAACCCGCCTCGACCGACTGCCGGGAGGCCAGCCCCACGGCGGGCATCAGCGCGGCGGTGCCCAGGCCGATCGCGAGGAGTCGCAGGGAGGCCATCTTCGCCTTGTCCAGCGGGCCGGCCTGCTGCTGGAGGAGGGTCAGCAGGGTGGTGATGCCGTTCAGGTTGGCGACGCCGGCCAGGAAGAAGCCGGCGTAGTACGCGGCCGGGGCGGTCGTGAAGGCGAGCCCCAGGGCGATCGCCACCTGGAGCGACATCCAGACCGGCAGCAGGGACGGACGGACCGTCCAGCGGGTGAAGAAGGTCGCCGCGATCATGCCGACGCCCAGGGACCCCTGAAGGGTCGACGCCGCCCAGGACTGCCCGCCGGGCCAGGCTTCGACGAGCGGCACGACCAGGGTGGAGAGGCCGTAGGAGTACACGAAGTCCCCCGCGCACATCAGGACCATGCCGAACACCACGGTCTCGTGGCGGTGCCGGCGGAACAGGCCCGCCCAGTCCCGCAGCAGGTCCGGCAGGGCCGAGCGCAGGGTGGTGTTCCGCAGCCGTCCCGCCGACTCCCGGCGCGATGTCCGCAGCCGGGAGACCACCAGGGCGGCCGTCAGGGAGACGGCCACGTCGACCAGCAGGGCCTGGGTGGCCGTACCGACCATCAGGACCAGCCCGAGCGCGGCCATGCCGGTCAGGCTGCCCGCCTGGAACGCGATGCCGATCAGGCTGTTGAAGGCCACGGCGCGACCGCCGGCGATGTGGTGCGCGGTGAACTTGAAGAACGCGGTGCGCTGCACGTTGTCGAAGACCGCGAGGAAGACGGCGGCCGTGCCGACCACGGCCACCAGGCCGTCGTCGCTGACGGTGAGGGCGACCATGATGACGCCGACGGTCGCGGCCCGCAGGACGCTGCACAGCACGTAGACGGATCTGGAGTCGAAGGCGTCGACCAGCGGCCCGGAGAAGGGGAGCACCGCCACCGCCCCGAGCCCCTGGAGGGCGAAGATCATGGCGAACGTCTGGGAGTCGCCGGTCTGCTGGAACAGCGTCTGCCCCAGCGCCAGGGTGTACAGGCCCACACCGACGCTCGACAGGAGCATCGAGCCGAGCATGGTGCGCGCCGTGGTGTCCCGCAGGATCATGACGCCACCACCCGGACGGTCGCCTTGCCGGTGTTCCGGCCGTCGAGCATGCCCAGGAAGGCGTCGACGACCCCGTCGAACCCCTCGGTGACCGTATGCCGGTCGATGACCGTCCCCGCGGCGAGCGCGGGCAGCAGAAGCCGCTCCAACTCCTCCTGCGCGTCACGGTGGTTGCGGACGAGGAACCCTTCGAGCCGGATACTCTTCCCGACCAGGTCGAACAGGTTGCGCGGGGCCGGCGGCGGCTCGCTCGCGTCGTACTGCGCGATCGCGCCGCACCAGGCGATCCGGCCGTACTCCCGCATCGCGCCGATCGCGGCCTCCAGGTGCTCACCGCCCACGTTGTCGATGTACACGTCGATGCCCTCGGGCGCGGCCTTCGCCAACTGCTCGGCGAGCCGGCCCTCACGGTGGTCGAACGCGGCGTCGAAGCCCAACTCCTCCACGAGGAAACGCACCTTGGCCGGGGACCCGGCGCTGCCGACCACGCGGCCCGCGCCCATCAACCGGGCCAACTGCCCGGCCGCGCTGCCCACGCCGCCGGCCGCCGCGGAGACGTACACCGTCTCGCCCGGCTCGATCCGGGCGATGCGGGTGAGCGCGACGTACGCGGTGAGACCCGTGCCTCCGAGGATGCCCAGATAGGCCTCGGCCGGAACGCCGGGGGCCTGCGGCAGGACGCGTACCTCCTCGGGCCGGACGACCGCGTGGGTACGCCAGCCCTGGCGGTGGAAGACGAGGTCGCCCTCGGTCAGACCGTGCGTCCGGGAGGCGGTCACCCGGCCGATGGACCGGCCCTCCAGGGGGGCCGCCAGCGCCCAGTCGCCGTCCATGTTCTCCCGCATGTAGGGGTCGACGGAGAGCAGGACGTTCTCCACCAGGGCGGTGCCCGGGCCGGGGGCGGGAACCGGCCCGTCGACGAAGCGGAACTCGGCGCCGGTGGGCCGGCCCGACGGGCGGCTCACCTGCTGAACGGAACGTGCGGTCTGTGGCATGGGGTGCTCCAGGGTGACGTGAACGCGGGGGGAGGGCGGAGAGGGGGCGGGGGCGGTTCAGTTCAGTCGGCGGTCCAGCGTGGTCCGGATCTTCCCGCTGACCGGATTCCGTGGGAGCGCCCCCTCGGGGTGGCACTCGACCACGAGCTCGAACATCCGAAGCCCGTCGTCGTACAGATGGGAGTCCCCGAGTACCGGGAACGCGGCGACCAGGGCGGACCGCACCACATCCTCGTCCAGGTCCTCCCGCGACTCGGTGCGCAACACCAGCGTCTCGGTGCCCGAACGCGTCACCAGCTCCGCCTGGAGCTGCGACACCCGGAACTCCTCCAGCGCGGCGAGGAGGTCGCCGTGGTAGACCGTCGCCGACTTGAACTTCAGGAGCCCGTCACTGCGGCCGAGGTACTCCAGCACCCGGCCCGGGATCCCGCAGGGGCAGTCGTACGACGTCAGCCGGCCGATGTCCCCGATCCGGTACCGGATGAGCGGGCCCTCGAACTTCTGCATCGCGGTGATCAGCAGGTGTCCGGTCTCGCCGTCGGGCAGCGGGACGCCGTCCTCGTCGACGACCTCGACGAGGTTGTAGTCGTCGTTGACGTGGTGCAGCGTCCCGCCGAGCCGGTCGCACTGATAGCCGATCTGCGCACCGTCGTTGGCCGCCAGGATGCTGGTGATGGACCGGGTGCCGAGCTCGTCGCGCAACCACTGCTTGTCGGACTCGGTCATGGGAGTGCCGCCGTAGACGACCTTCTCCAGCCGCAGGGAGGGATCGCGTCGCCGCGCCTCCCGGAGCAGCGGGAGCACCAGGGCGGGCTGGCCCAGCAGGACGTTCACCGAGAAGTCGCGGACCAGCGTCAGCATCAGGTCCGCGGTGACCTGCTGCCCGGCGGAGAAGGCCTCCACCGGCATCCGGGACAGCTCACTGGCCGTCGTCATGAGGCCGCCGTAGAGACCCCCGCCGACCAGGGCGTTGAGGACCCGGTCCCCGTTGCCGATGCCGAGCGCCCGCAGCAGCGGGATCGCCTCGCGGACCATGTTCTCCCAGTCGGTGCGCGCGTACACGATGTACCGCGGGTCCCCGCTGGAGGCCCCGCTGCGCAGCACCTCCCCGCTGGGCAGCGCCCCGCTGGACAGCTCCGGGCTCCGCGGCAGCGACTTCGCCTCCAGGGTCTCCTTCTCCAGTACGGGCAGCCGTCCCAGGTCGGCGACCCCGTCGATCCGCGGCAGGTCGCGGTAGTGGGGCGTGCGGCGGGCCATCCCGACCAGGTAGCGGAGCCGGGCGTCCCTGCGGGACGCGCTCTCGGGGTCCGCGCGGCGCGCGGCGTCCAGCGTGGTGCCGGCCAGGTAGGTGGAGGTGAACAGCTCCCGGAACCACGGCGCGCGGCAGTCGATGTCCGCCACGGGCGCCCGCGGCCCGTCCTGCCCGGACGCCGGCCGGATGCGGACGGACGGCGTCCCGGGACGCCCGGCCGCCGCGAACAGCTCCCCCGAGGGGGCCGTCGCGCCGTCGGAGGACACCACCAGATCGGGGACCCGGACCACGACGCCCGCGACAGCGGCGCCGGGCATCGCCGTCGAGGCCGCGGGCAGCGGGAACCCCGGCCCGCGCACCACCTCGAACACGGCCTGCCACAGGGCGGGCCGCGAGGTCCGGACCGTCACCGCGTTGCCCGTCGCCCAGGACAGCAGGAGCCCGCGCAGGGTGTTGCCGGCCCGGTCGTCGTCGAGGACGACATGGCCCACCGGCTCGTGCTCCCAGACGTCGTCGGTGTCGACGAGCGGTCGCCAGGGGAACTGGCTCAGCCCCCCGAGCCCCTCGTCGAGGGCCTGGGCCAGGGCGTCGCCGTCCAGCAGCGGCCCCAGTTCGAGCAGGTCGGCCTCCTTCAGCAGCCGGGCCACCG
This sequence comes from Streptomyces griseus, assembly GCF_900460065.1. Lineage (GTDB taxonomy): Bacteria > Actinomycetota > Actinomycetes > Streptomycetales > Streptomycetaceae > Streptomyces > Streptomyces griseus. The sequence goes on from NZ_UAVD01000032.1 coordinate 76,125, forward strand.
GGGAGGAGGCGTCGTCGGCCAGATCGCGCTGGAGGCTGCTCACGGCCAGCAGCAGATCGGTCGGGTAGTGGCGCGTCATGCCGCACTCCCCGACCCGGCCGGGACGCGGGCCGCGGTGGTGACGGTGATGCCGGCCGCGCAGGCCCGCAGGAAGCGGCCCAGCTCCTCGGCATCGTGGTGCGAGGCCTCGATGAACACGGGGCACTCCCATTCCTGGTAGGTGATGTGATCGGGCAGCGGACGATCGGCGGGCAGGACGTACAGCCGGTCGACGCACGGGTGGTCCGCCAGGCCGTCCGGGAGGACGATCTCGGCCGGTCCGGCCGGGAGATGGTGGCCCGGGAAGGCCAGCCAGCCGTGGTAGCGGCCACTCGGCGCGGACGTCGGCGGAGGCTCCAGCCCCAGGCGTACGGCGATCTCGTGGGAGGGCAGGTGGACGCCGTGACGCCGCTCGTGGGCCGTGACCACACCGGCTCCGCCGACCCGGTTGGCGACCTCCAGGAAGACGAGCTCGTCGTCGGCGGTGTGGAACGCCTCCAGGTGGACACAGCCGTCCTCGATGCCGAGGGCGAGCGCCACCTCCCGCGCGAGAGCGCGGTGCGCTTCGGTCAGCGCCGTCTGGTGCGAGCCGAGCGGTGTGCCGTCGGCGTACTCGACCGGCTTGTTGACGTACCGGCTGGCCGACAGCTCCAGGAACCTTCCGTCCCGCATCAGCCCGTCCAGGTGCAGGATGTCGCCCTCGACGTACTCCTCCAGCTGGTAGGCCGCCGGGTCGGGCAGCCTGCGGTACGCGCTGAGCGCCGCGCGGGCGGTCTCCAGCACCACGACCCCCTCGCTGGAGGCGCCCGAGCGGGGCTTGAGCACCGTCTTTCCGCTCCACGGCAGCGGGCCGCAGGCGGGCGGCGCGCTCACGAAGCGCGGGTGGCGGATCCCGGAGCCGACCAGCGCCTCCTTCATCCGGACCTTGTCCCGGACGAGCTCGACCCGGGCCTCCGAGGGGCCGGGCAGCCCCAGGTGGCGGCGGACGCGCACCGCCTCCAGGATCCCGAACTCCGAGAGCGACAGCACCTTCTCGTAGCCGTCGGACGGATGGACCCGGGCCGTCACCCCGGCCACCAGGTCGTCGTCCTCACCCAGCGGGACCAGCGTGCACCGCAGACCGCCGGGGACCTCCCGCAGCGCCGCCGGCCGGCCGATGTAGGTCACGTCGTGCAGAGCGTGGTCGATGCCGCGGTGGTAGGAGATCTTGCGGTACGGCACCTGGTGGATCACGAGAATTTTCATCCGGAATACTCCAAGGCTGTGATGCCCCAGCTGAACCCCATGGCGCTGGTGGCCAGCAGGATCAGGTCCCCCTCGCGGAGCTTCTTCTCCGCCAGCAGGTCGTTCAGGGCGATCAGGGTGTCGGCTCCGCCCATGTGACCGAGCCGTCCGTAGTTGAAAACGCTGCGTTCCGCGGGGATGCCCAGGGTCGCCAACAGGCGTTCGTGCATCCCCTTGTCGCCCTGGTTGATCAGGAACCAGGCGACGTCGCCGACCTCGCGCCCGGCCGCGGCCAGCGCCTCGCCGGCCAGCCGGCCGAAGTTCTCCACGTAGGCGGCGCCGAGCCCCCGCCGGTGCGGACCGCGCCGGATGACGACCCGGCCGTCGCGCCACTCGCCCCGGTAGTAGTCCGACCAGCTGGGATCGGTGCGCATGGCCGAGTGGAGGACCCGGAAAGCGCAGCCGTCATCCGCCAGCAGAACCGCCGCGCCCGCATCACCGAAATTGAACAGCGCCTTGGAATCCGGGTCACCGTAGTCCACCATCCTGCTCAGCCGGTCGCCGAGGAGAACCAGCGTGTACGTGCCCGGCGAGGCCGCGACGGAGTCGGCCGCGAGGCGGATCGCGGTCAGGCCGGCGTTGCAGAAGTTCGTGATCTCGTAGCAGTGCGCGTTCCTGATGCCCAGTTCGTCGGCGACCGAGGCGGCCGGCGACCAGAACGGGGTGTCCCAGACGCCGGAGCCCGCGTAGATCACCTCGCGGACGGCCGAGCGGTCGGTCCCCAGCCGCTCCAGCAGCCGGGCGGCGGCCCGCGACGCCAGCCCCGCCGACGTCTCGTGCTCGGCGAGGACCGGGAACGACCGCGTGTGGGTGATGGCCGCGAGGTCCGCGACCGGGACGCCCGACACCTGGTGCATGTCCCGGACGTCCACCGTCGCGGACGGGAAGCAGACGTCGAAGTCGACTATGCCGCCCACGGTTCCCTCGCCCCGATGCTCACGCGGTGCACGGTGCGGTCGACGCCGGGCTCCACCGCGGTGGCCGCGTGGTAGGTGAGCTCGCACTTCCAGATCACCAGGTCGCGCGGGGTCCACCGGTGCTCGTAGACCCGTGCGGGGTCCTGGATCAGCCGGTCCAGGAGGGCGAAGAACTCCTCGTTCTCGTTCGCGTCGAAGCCGATCACCCGCTCCATGTACTCCGGCGCGCCGTACACGTAACGGCGGCCCGTGGTGGGATCGGTCTTGATCAGCGGGTGCTCGACGGGCGGGTGCTGCTCCTCCACCAGGGCCTTGAACTCCGCTATGGACAGTCCGGCGTGCTCGGGCGAGATCCGCTGGCGCTTGGCGACGGTGTGCACCGCCGTGCGGCCCTCGACCTTCAGCTTCCACTCCTTTGGCAGCCGGTCGTAGACGTCCGCCGCGTTGGCGTAGAGGGTGTGGCCGCTGGTCCCGGGGACATCGATGCCGTGCAGCATCGTGTAGGGCGGCGCGGACCGCTGGTAGGAGGAGTCCTGGTGCCAGAAGTTGCCGACCCGGGCGACGCCGATCGCCAGGTTGTTCTTCTTGGCGTTGGAGGAGATCATGATCTCCTCGTGGTCCGGGTGCCGGTACTTCGCCATCAGGAACGGCACGGGGCGCCCGAGCCGGCCGGCCAGGTCGATCTGCTGCTCCGGGGTGATGTCCAGGGAGCGGACGACGACCAGCTCCCGCTCGTGCAGCAGCGTGGTCAGCTGCTCCCAGAGCGCGGGGTCCCGGAGGTCCTCGAAGGTCGCGCCGGTGACCTCGGCGCCGATGAAGGGCGTGAGCTCGCCGATCCGGATGCCGGTGGCGCCGTCGGTGGCCGTGTGGGTTCGGGTCATGGTCATGCGACTCGTGTCTCCTTGAGGTCGAGTTGAGCGTCGTGGGGGAGGGGCGTTCAGCTGGGGTCGTCCGCGAGGCACCGCGCGAGCGCCTCGACGAACCCCTCGATCTGCGCTTCCGTACGGAAGGGCGCGACGGTCACCCGGAAGCGCTCGCCGCCCTTCGGAACGGACGGGAAGTTGATGGGCTGCACGTAGACGGAGTGCTCGTCGAGCAGCCGGCGGGAGACGCGTTTGACGCGGTTCCCGCCCGGCACCAGGATCGGGACGAGGTGGGTGGGCGCCGGGACGTGGGCGATGCCCGCCTCGGTGAGCCGCCGGCGCATCAGTTCGGCGTTGGCGTGCAGCCGCTCCCGCATCCCGGCGCCCTCGGGGCTCCGGATCACGGACAGGCTCGCCAGGGCGGCGTCCAGGGAGGCCCGGGGGATGGTCGTGGTGAAGATGAAACCCGGTGCGTGGGAGCGCGTGTAGTCCAGCGGCACGTCCGGGCCGGCCACGTACCCGCCGGTGGCGCCCACCGCCTTGCCGAACACGCCCTGGACGAAGGTGGCCCGGCTCTCGCCGATCTCCTCGCAGACACCGGCTCCGGTGGGCCCGAGGACGCCGATCGCGTGGGTCTCGTCCAGATAGGTCTGCGCGTGGTACCGCTCGGCCAGGTCGCAGATCTCACGGATGGGCGCCACATCGCCGTCCATCGAGTACACCGACTCGAAGACGATCAGCTTGGGGCGGTCCAGGGGCTGTGCCGCGAGGGCGAGTTCGAGGTCGGTCAGGTCGTTGTGCGCGAAGACGTACTTGTCGTTGCCGGATGTCCGCACGCCCTCGATCAGCGAGCGGTGGTTGAGCGCGTCCGAGAACACCATGGTCCTGGGCTCGGCGCGCAGGAGGGTGGTCAGCGTCTCCACGTTGGCCACGTAGCCGCTGTTGAAGACCAGCGCCCGCTCCTTGGCGTGCCACCCGGCCAGCAGCGTTTCCAGCTCCACATGGGCCTCGCTCGTCCCCGCGATGTTGCGGGAGCCGCCGTTGCCGGTGCCGTGGCGCAGGGTGGAGGCGATCTGCGCCCGCATCACGTCGGGGTGCTGGCTCATGCCCAGGTAGTCGTTGGTGCACCACACCTGGATGCGGCGCCCCTGGTGGAGGGCGTGTCCCCGGTCCTCGGCGAGGTAGGAGCAGGCGACGAAGTCGCGGTACAGCCCATCCGCCCTGAGCTTGTCGAGACCGGCCCGGAGGCCGGCGTAGGTATCCGCGGTACTCGTGGCGTCCGCGGGAGGAGGGGCGAGAGTGGAGATCACGGTGGTGCCCTCTCGGGTCGGGTGACTCGGTTGAGGAACACCATGAAGGCCACCGTTCCCGATCCGTTCCCGGCCCGCTCCTGCCCGGTCTCCCGACCCGCCCCCGCCCCTGCCGCCCCCGCCTCCCCGTGCCCGTCTCCGCCCGGCCCCGGTTCCGTTCGGTCCCGGTCCAGGCCCCCGGGCCCTCAGCCCCCGGGGAGCCCGACGGCCGTACGGCGTGGGTCAGAGGTCCAGGACCAGCCGTCCGCCCCGGCACCGCGAGACGCAGATCAGCATCGAGTCGCCCCGCTCGTCGTCGGTCAGCAGATCGTCCCGGTGGTCGATCTCGCCCTCCAGGACCCGCTGTTGGCAGGTCCCGCAGAACCCCTGCTCGCAGGAGTACGCGACATGGGGCGCCGCCGTGCGGACGGCGGCCAGCACCGACTGCCCGGCCGCCACCGGCACCGTGCGCCCGCTGCGCCGCAACTCCACCTCGAACGGCCCGGATCCGGGGCCCGCCGCGTCCCCCGCCGCGGCCGAGAACCGCTCCAGGTGCAGGGGGCGCCCCGCCGGGAGCGCGGCGGCCACGGCGTCCGTCAGCAGTTCGGGCCCGCAGCAGTAGACCGCCGTGCCCGGAGCGAGCTCCGCCAGCGCCCCGGCCACATCCGGGTGCCCCGTCTCGTCCTGGGCGACGACCGTGACCCGGTCGCCGTCCGCGCCGAGCTTCTCGATCTCCTCCAGGAACGGCATCGACGCCCGCGACCGGCCCCCGTACAGCAGCCGCCAGTCGGCCCCCGAAGCGGCCAGCGACCGCAGCATCGGCAGGACCGGGGTGATGCCGATCCCGCCGACGACGAAGACGTACGCCGGAGCCTCGGTCAGCGGGAAGCGGTTGCGCGGCCCGCGCACCTCGATCTCCAGGCCCTCCCGGAGCTGTTCGTGCACCTCCCGCGAACCGCCCCGGCCGTCCGCCACCAGCCGGGTCGCCACCGTGTACGCGCCGGTGTCCTCCGGGTCGCCGCAGAGCGAGTACTGCCGCACCAGGCCGGACGGCAGCACCAGGTCCAGGTGGGCCCCCGGCTCCCAGCGCGGCAGCCCGGCCCCCTCCAGCCGGAGCCGTACGACCCCCTCGGCGACCTCGCTCCGTTCGGTGATCAGCAGCCGGCGGACCGCGGTCGCGCGCCGCTGCGAGTGGCCCGATACCGGCTCGGGCAGGGCGGGCAGCGGCCACAGCGGTGACCGGGCGATCCGGCGCTTCAGGGCCCGCCGGGTGAGCAGGGCGGCGCCGGACACCAGCACGACGGTCCGCAGACGGGGCAGTGCCACGGTTCAGGCCCCCTTCGTGGTCTCGGTCTCGGCGGCGAGCGCGGCGGGGGAGCGGGTCAGGTACTCCACGGCCTGGGCCGTACTGCCCTCCTGCGAGGGGTGGTAGGACCGGCTGAGATAGCTCGGCACGGACCGCAGGATCGCGCCGGTGCTGGGCAGCGTGCCCCGCTTCCCGCTCGCGTGGAACGCCTTGAACGAGGCCTTGCCGTCCAGCAGGGTGGGGTCGTTCTCCATGAAGAAGCGGGTGCCGCGCTGCCAGAGGAACACCAGCGCGGAGAAGGCCGCCGCCCAGGTGCGCACCCGCCGCCGGTACCCGCCGTCCACGTGCATGAAGACGTCGAAGGCCACCGATCGGTGCTCGACCTCCTCCGCCCCGTGCCAGCGCAGCAGATCGAGCATCGTGGGATCCGCCCCCCGGCGGTCCAGCGCGTCGGCGTTGAGGATCCAGTCGCCGAGGAACGCGGTGTAGTGCTCGATCGCCGCGATCGTCGCCACCCGCTCCATCAGCCACCACTGGGAGGCCCGTCCCGGCGGCAGGGTCCGGTCCCCGAGCAGCTTCTCGAAGAACCAGTCGACCTGCGCGGTGTACGGGGTCGGGTCGAGGCCCAACTCCCGCAGATGCGGGAGCACATCGTCGTGGGCCTGCGAGTGGACGGCCTCCTGGCCGATGAACCCGATGACGTCCTCGCGCAGTCGGTCGTCGTGGATGTACGGGAGTATCTGCCGGTAGACGTGGATGAACCAGCGTTCCCCGGCCGGGAGCAGCAGATGGAGCACGTTGATGGTGTGCGTGGTGAACGGGTCGCCCGGCACCCAGTGCAGGGGGGTCTTCTCCCAGGCGAAGGACACCTTGCGGGCCTTGAGGGGCGTCCGCTCCGACGCGACCGCCGCAGGCTGCGTGTTAGACATGGTGTCAATGTACTGACGGGTATGCGGCGGGACCAGAGGCGTGCGGGGATTTCCGCACCGCTCCGGAACGCCGCGCGCGATGATCGGTGGATGACGAAACCCGTGCAGGCCAGGTCCTTCGACGCCATCGCCGCCGCCTACGACGCCCACCGCCCCTCCTACCCGCCCGCCCTGTTCGACGCCGTCGAGGAGCTGGCGGGGCTGCCGCTCGCCGGGGCCCGGGTCGCGGACGTCGGGGCGGGGACCGGCCTCGGCACGGCGCGGCTGTGCGAGCGCGGGGCCCGGGTCACGGCGGTGGAGCCGGGCGACGGGATGGCCGAGCAGTTCCGCCGGGGGCTGCCGGACGTCTCCCTGGTCCGGGGCGACGGGAACGACCTGCCGCTGCGGACCGGTTCCATGGACCTGATCACGTACGCCCAGGCCTGGCACTGGACCGATCCGGCGCGTTCGATACCCGAGGCCCGCCGGGTGCTGCGGCCCGGCGGGGCGCTGGCGCTCTGGTGGAACGACGGCGACCCCGCCGTGGAGTGGCTCGTCGACCAGGAGAACCGGATGCGGGTCTTCTTCGGGGTGGAGGTTCCCGCCGCCCCGTCCCACCGGGCCCGCTTCCGGGCCGCGCTGCCCGACGGGCTCGACTTCCGCACCCGGCAGGTGGCGTGGAGCCGCCGCGTACCGGTCGACGCCCACATCGCCAACCTCGCCACCCACTCCGACTTCCTGATCGGCGACCCGGTCGAGGTCGGCGACTTCTTCGACCGCGAACGGGCCCTGCTGACCGCGCTGTTCCCGGGCGGCGAGGTCGAGGAGGCCTACCTCGTGAGTCTGGCCGTAGCCCATCCCTGAGCCCGTTCCCGGGGGCGGGAGGCGCGACGTCCCGCGCGGGCGGGGCGGCCGGCCGCCCTGGAGCAGCTCTCCGGGCGACGGCCCCCGGTGGTGCGTTCCGGCCGGACGCGGCGGGCTGGTTCACGGGCCGACCGGAGCCGGGGGTCCCGGCCGCGTGCGACGGAGCCGGGAAGCCTCGGCCCCGTACGCGGATACGCTCAGCCGCGGTCCAGATACGCCAGCACCGCCAGCACCCGGCGGTTGTCGTCGTCCGACGGCGGCAGGCCGAGCTTGCCGAAGATGTTCGACGTGTGCTTGGCCACCGCCCGCTCCGTGATCACCAACTGCGCGGCGATGGCGGCGTTCGACCGGCCCTGGGCCACCAGCTCCATCACCTCCCGCTCGCGCGGGGTGAGGACGCCCATCGGCCTGTCCTGCGAACGGCGCGACAGGAGCTGGGAGATGACCTGCGGATCCATCGCCGTACCACCGGCCGCCACCCGCCGCACGGCGTCGATGAACTGGTCCGCGTCGAAGACCCGGTCCTTCAGCAGATATCCGATGCCGCCGTCGCCGTCCGCCAGCAACTCCCGCGCGTACAACTGCTCCACGTGCTGCGAGAGCACCAGCACCGGCAGACCCGGCCGGGCCCGGCGGGCGGCCAGGGCGCACTGGAGGCCCTCGTCCGTGTGCGACGGCGGGAGCCGGACGTCGACGACGGCGACGTCCGGCTCCAACTCGGCCAGGGCCTTGCTCAGTTCGGGTCCCGTCTCCACAGCCGCGGCGATCTCGAAGTCGTACGCCTCCAGCATCCGCACCAGGCCGTCGCGCAGCAGGAAGAGATCTTCGGCTAGGACAACTCGCAAGGAATCTCCATGGTCACCATGGTGGGACCGCCCGCGGGACTGCTGACGGCCAGGACGCCGTCGAATGTACCCAGTCGCCGTTCGATTCCGCTCAGCCCCGAACCCGACCCGACGACGGCACCGCCCCCGCCGTCGTCCGTCACGGAGATCCGGAGCATCCCCTCCGCGTGGTGCAGGTCCACGTACACCCGCTCGGCCCGCGCGTGCTTCACCGCGTTCGTCAGGGCCTCGCTGACCGCGAAGTACGCCGCCGACTCCACCGGGGCGTCCGCCCGGCCCGGCAGCTCCACCGTCACCTCGGAGGCGACCGGCAGCCGCAGGGCCAGCGCCTTCACCGCGTCGCCGAGGCCCCGCTCCGCGAGGACCGGCGGGTGGATGCCCCGGACCAGGTCCCGCAGCTCCGTCAGCGCCTCCGCCGACGACTCCCGGGCCATCGCCAGCATCTTCTTCGCCCGCGCCGGGTCCTTCTCGATCAGCGCCTCGATCGTGCCCAGGTTCATGCCCATCGCGACCAGCCGGGCCTGCGCCCCGTCGTGCAGGTCCCGCTCGATGCGCCGCAGCTCGGACGCGGCGGTGTCCACGGCCTCGTGCCGGGTCTCGGTGAGCCGCCGGACCCGCTGCGCCAGCTCCTGGTCCCGGGTGGGCGCCAGCAGGGTGCCGGCGAGCAGGAAGTGTGCCCGCAACAACGGCCCTGAGGTCCGCAGCCCGATGTGGAAGATCGCGATCCCGAGTGCGAGGGCCGCGATGCCCGAGGTCTGGCTGTCCACCGGGACGACCCCGTACCAGTACGGATCGTCCCGGAACACCCGCCACAGGCCCGCCGCCAGGACCAGCCCCTCGACCGGGTAGATCATCAGGGCCGCTGCCAGGATCGCGAGGACGGTACCCGCGGTCATGTCGACCAGAAGCCACTGCAGGTCCCGCCGGGTCGCGGGATCCCTCAGCATCAAGGTGGTGCGCTCCACCTGGCCGGTGACGCCCGCCCGCAGGCCCTTCGGGAGAGGCCGGTACGGGACCGGGATCCGCACACCCGACCAGGTCATCGCCCACAATCGCCGCTGATTGGCGTGCTTGCGTACGGCCTCCAGCACCGTCGGGGTGCTGAGAACGCCGATGCCGAGCGGGATGAAGGCGACCGAGAGCATCGCGAGCACGAACAGGGTGATGGACACCGGCAGCCCGACCACGGACAGGAACAGCCCCCGCCCCGCCGCCAGCGCCGCCGGCCGCAGCCGCCCCGAGAACACCGTCATCGCGCACCCTCCCCCTCACCGGAGCCGGGCCGGCGCCCGCTCACGGAGCCAGTCTCACCCGGCCCCGCCCCGCCGCGTCAGCCGGTTCGCCACCCGCCGGGGGTGTACCTGGCACCACCCCCGACCCGCAGCGCGACTGGCGTACTCCGCGCGGCCTTTCGCGGCTGCCGAGCCTGGAGGCCGACGGGCCGGCCGGAGCCGTGGGCGCGCCGGCCCCGGCGGCCCAGCGGCTCTGAGACGCCCGGACGGCCCCGGACCACGGTGAGGAGGAACCGTGGTCCGGGGCCGCCGGACGTTCCGGGGAGGACCGAGCCGGTCAGGGCGTGTACTTGTACCCGACCCGCCGGACCGTCTGGATCGAACGGCGGTACTCCGCACCGAGCTTCCGGCGCAGCCGGGCGACATGGACGTCGACGGTGCGCCCGTCGCCCACATGCCCGTAGCCCCACACCGTCGTCACCAGCTGGTCGCGGGTGTGCACCCGGTGCGGGTGCGCCACCAGATGCGACAGCAGCTCGAACTCCAGGTACGTGAGGTCGAGGTCGACACCGTCGACCGAGGCGGTACGCCGGGTGGCGTCGATCCGGACCGGGCCGCCGGGCGCTCCGTCGTCGGCCGCCCGGTCGGGCTCCGGCTGCTGGGTGAACGGCGAGCCGCCCGGCCGGAGCCGGGAGGCCGCGACGGCCCCCGCGAGCGCCGCCGGCTGCTGGTCGGCCGGCACGAGCACCAGATAACCGATCATCGGCGGCTGGCCGGGCAGCGTGGGCAGGGTGTGCTGGGGCGCGGGCAGCCAGGTGGCCCCGGGCGGAAGGAAGTCCGCCACGTCGGCGGGCCCGGCGACCTCGTCACGGTCGACCGCGCGCAGCCGGTGACGGTTCGGGTGGGCGGGGAGGGAGCGGGCGGTGGGACGGGCCGCAGCGGGCGCCGGGGACGCCGCGGTGGCGGCGGACGCGGCGGAGAAGGTACGGGTGTTCGCCATGAGGGTCAGCTCTTTCGCGCGAGGAGTCGTCAGGGACGGACTTGCGTCGTGCGCGCGGACCGAAGGCCGGGGTGAGCGGCTTTAGTGGGCCCGCGCGTTCCGCGCGCGGCAACACACCCGGTCGAAATCATGGTGCTGACGGGAAGGCCAGAACGGTTCGAGGTCGCTGCGACCCGACGCGATGTGCTGGTAGCTGGCCATGTGCTCCATTGAAGCAGACATCGCGGCCGTGCAGCAGACTCCTCTCACCCGTCGATACGGACCCTTTGCGTTACGTTCCTCACGCCCGGCCCGGCGCCACGCGTGCGAGGAGGGGCCCGCCGGCGAACCGGCGGGCCCCTCCTCGCGTGACCGGCGGCGGGATCAGACCTGGCCGGCCTTCTCCAGCGCGGTGCAGCAGGTGTCGACGATCAGCCGGGTGACGACGTACGGGTCGACGTTGGCGTTGGGGCGGCGGTCCTCGATGTAACCCTTGCGGTCCTGCTCGACCTGCCACGGGATGCGGACCGAGGCGCCGCGGTTGGAGACGCCGTAGCTGTACTCGTTCCACGGGGCGGTCTCGTGCAGACCGGTGAGCCGGTCGTCGATGCCCGCGCCGTAGTTCTTCACGTGGTCCATCGGCTTGGAGCCCTCGCCCAGCGACTCGCACGCGGTGATGATCGCGTCGTAGCCCTCGCGCATCGCCTCGGTGGAGAAGTTGGTGTGCGCGCCCGCGCCGTTCCAGTCGCCCTTGACCGGCTTCGGGTCCAGGGTGGCGGAGACGTCGAAGTCCTCGGCGGTGCGGTAGAGCAGCCAACGGGCCACCCACAGCTGGTCGGAGACCTCCAGCGGGGACAGCGGGCCCACCTGGAACTCCCACTGGCCGGGCATGACCTCGGCGTTGATGCCGGAGATGCCCAGACCCGCCGCCAGGCAGTTGTCGAGGTGCTTCTCGACGATCTCGCGGCCGAAGATCTCGTCCGCGCCGACCCCGCAGTAGTAGCCGCCCTGCGCCGCCGGGAAGCCGCCCTCGGGGAAGCCGAGCGGCCGGTGGCCGTCGAAGAAGGTGTACTCCTGCTCGATGCCGAAGATCGGGGCCTGGCCCGCGAACTGCTCGGCGACCGGACGCAGCGCGGCCCGCGTGTTGGACTCGTGCGGCGTCATGTCGATGTTGAAGACCTCGCACAGGACGAGGACGTCGTCACCGCCGCGGATCGGGTCCGGACAGGTGAAGACGGGCTTCAGCACCCGGTCGGACGCGTGGCCCTCGGCCTGGTTGGTGCTGGATCCGTCGAATCCCCAGACGGGCAGAGCCGCCACGTCGCCCGACGGCGCGCCGTCCATGATCTTCGTCTTGGAACGGAGCTTGGCGGTCGGCTCGGTGCCGTCTATCCAGATGTACTCAGCCTTGAACGTCACGGACGCCATCCTTTGCGGGTGCAGCGGTCTATGCGTCGCAGCTTGGCAAGACGCGATTTCCCGTCCGTTGCCCGGATGTGAACCCGGTGTTACCGAGGTTTCCTGCGGTTTTCCGCGGTGTGCGGGCAGTCTCGGACGCCGCCCTTGAGCAGGGCCGAGAACCCGGCGGCCCGCAGCCGGCGCACCAGCTCCCGGCGGTCCGACCCCAGCGCGGCGGCCGCCCGGTCCAGCTCCCAGTCGGCCCCGGCCAGGGTCCGCAGCAGATGGCCCCGGCGGATCTGCGCGTCGGAGAGCCGGAACGTCTTGAGGTAGGCGACCTGCCCCTTGTGGCCGGTGATCGTCTCCCCGATGTGCTGCCCGCCCGAGTCCCGGACGAACGGCGGCAGAAAGCGCCACAGGGTGAAGGACCCCATCCGGTACACCCGGTCGAACGCGTACGAGCTGTCCAGCAGCTCCCGGGCGAACAGGGTGTCGTGCGCCCGCGCCCACGCCCGCTCCTGCGCCCGCGCCGCCGACCGCAGCCCGTCGAGGTCACGGATGTGCTCCTCGCCCCCGATCCGCACCGGCACCCGGGGCACCGGCGCCCCGTACAGCGCGTACTGGTGCACCAGCTCCCCGTACAGGTCCTCCACCAGCGAGGCGTGCAGGAGGCGGTAGTCGTCCGGGTGCGGGACGACGAAGGCGGCGGCGAGCGCGTCGGACACGTACACCATCACCCCGCACTGGCCCGGGTGGATCTCGAAGATCCGCAGCGCGTCCGCGAGCCCGCGCACCGACCGCCCGAGGTAGGCGTCCTCCGCGCGCGGTGAGAGCCCGTCGCGCAGCGCCGTCCGCGACCACTCCTCCCACGCGGTCGACGGACCGCCGAAGTGCAGCGCGAGATACCCCTCCAGCGCCAGGTGGAGCGGCAGGAACCGCAGCCGGTCACCGGGCCGCCGCCTGGCCATCCGGTGGTGCGGCAGCGCCGGCAGCGGAACGGCCCGGGGCGCGTCGTCCCCGCCGAACTGGGTGCCGTACGCGGCCGACCGCCGGCCCGCCGCCGGGTCCGTGCCGTCCCCGCCCGACCAGTCGGCGACCAGACCGTGCGGAATGTAGGAGACGTAGCGGGCCCGCGGCCCGAGCTCGACGATCCCCGCGCCGAGCCCCTCGTACACCTCGCGGTGCAGCCGCAGACCCTCCACCGGCGCCTCGCGGACCAGCGGGACGAGACGGACACCGCCCCACACCTGCGAGGGCCGGGCGGTGAGCCCGGTCAGCTCCAGCCGGTTCACGCGGCCACCCCGCACGGCTCCAGCCCGTTCACGCCGCCACTCCCCCTTCGCCGCCCGCTCCCGTGAACCGGGCCACCCGCCGGTCCAGATACGCGTACAGCTCCGTCGTCCCCGTACGCCCCTCCGCGAACCGGGCGATCTCCACCAGCGCGGGCAGGTCCTCCGCGTCCCGGATCCCGGCCGTCGCCACCCCGGCCGCCAGCCCCCGCACCGCGAAACCCTCCGCGTCGTATACGGGGTTGACGTGCACCACCGCCGTCCGCCGGGCCGGATCCAGCCGCGCGCGCCACACCCGCAGCACCTCGCCCGCCAGACCCTCCGGAGCGTTGTCCCAGCCGTCCGACACGATCACCAGCCGGTCCGGAGCAGCCCCGTCGGCCCCCGGCTCCAGCGCGTCCAGGATCCGCATGCCCAGCGGGGTCGGCCCCCACGGCCGTACGAGCAGCGCGTCGCCCGCCCCCGAGGTCCACAGCCCCCGGTACGCCCCCGGCGCGGCGAGCACCTCCAGCAGGTGGTGGCAGGCCAGCGCCACGGCGAGCGGCCGACGCCGCTTCTGCCCCGAACCGGACGAGGAGAAGCTGTCGTCCAGCACCGCGTGCACCCGCCCCCAGCTCCCCGCGTGCCCGCCCGCCGCCCGGCGGGCCGCCGCGCGCAGGGCGCCGGTCAGCTCGGCGCGCCGCTCGGCACGCTGCTCGAAGCCCAGCGACAGCACGTACAGGGCGAGCCGGGTCAGCGGCATCACGGTGAGATCCGCCTTCGGCGCCGGGGCGCCGTGCCGTCCGGCCGCCGCCCGCCGCTCCTGGGTGCGCAGCCGCTCCAGCCGGGTCATCCCGGGCGCGGCCCGCTTCAGGAACACCTCGCGCTTCATCCCGTGCTTCGCGGCGAACCCCTCCGCCACCGTGAACGGCAGCTCGGCCACGGCCCCCTGCTCGTAGTGGGCGCGCCGCCAGGCGTCGAGCAGCCCGTGCTCGTAGCGCGGCAGCCGGCCGGGCCGGAACAGGAACGCCCCGACCTCGGCGAGCGGCCCGCCCCCCTCCGGGCAGGGCAGATGGATGTGGCGGGCGACGGTCTTCAGCCCCGCCCGGTACTTCACCGCGTCATGGCCCAGGTCCGGCCGGGCCGCCAGCCAGTCCCGCATGATCGCCCGGGTGCGCCGGTTGTTGACCTTGCCGCGGCGCAGCTCGCCGAAGAGGCGGTAGACGCGCGGCGGCGGCAGCAGCGCCAGCCGGGCGGCGATCAGCCGGCCCTCGGCGCGCAGCTCCCCGGGGCTCGCCTCGCCCGCCGTCTCCAACAGCCGGCGCACGATCAGGGCCGCGTTGTGGTGGTTGATGTCCAGGGCCAGCGAAGCGGCGTACACCCGGCGGTAGTTGACCCGTACGTAGGTGTGCAGGAAGTCCAGGGACAGCTGCTGCTCGGCGGCGCCCGAGCGGAACTCGCGCTGCCCCGTCGCGGTGATCGCCGCGTTCACGAAAAGCAGGACGTCCTCGGCGGCGACCAGGTCGGCGACGCGGCCCTCCGTGCGCACGGTCCCGTCGGCGCCCACGGGCACGGGCGCGGACGCTCGTACGGACTTCGGTGCGTTCATGGGATCCCCCGGGAGCGGCAGAGAGGCCGGCCGGGGAATGGAGGCGCGAACAACGAAATCATCGCTTCATAGGCACGTCTCGGAAGTCGCACCGGAGTCCCGCGGCCGGCCCCGGAAACGTAACGGGGCGGGGCCGCTCCGCGCCACCGCATTCGGGCGCCGGCGGCCTCCGGGCGCGAAGGGCGCCGGCTCCCCGCACGGCCGGCCGGCCCACCCGGCACACTGGCCCCATGGACTCACCTGCCGGTACCACCGCCCCCCTCCGCATCGGCCTCCTCGGCACCGGACCCTGGGCGCGCAACACCCAGGCCCCCGCGCTGGCCGCCCATCCCGGCGTCGAACTGAGCGGGGTGTGGGGGCGCAGGGCCGAGGCGGCGGATGCCCTCGCCGCCGCCCACGGGACCCGCGCGTACACCGGCGACGAGGGCGTCGACGCGCTCCTGGAGGCGAGCGACGCGGTGGCCTTCGCGCTGCCGCCGGACGTGCAGGCCCCGCTCGCGGTCCGCGCCGCCGAGGCGGGCTGCCACCTCCTGATGGACAAGCCGGTGGCCACGACGGTGGAGGGGGCCCGCGCGGTGGCCGGGGCGGCGGAGAAGGCGGGCGTGGCCTCGGTCGTCTTCTGCACGCTCCGGTTCGCGCCCGAGACCTCCGCGTGGATCGCCGAACAGGCCGCCGTGGGCGGCTGGTTCACGGCTCGCGCCCAGTGGCTGGGATCGCTCTACGCGGCGGGTTCGAGCAGCGAGTACGCGGACTCCCCGTGGCGGCGCGAGAAGGGCGGCCTGTGGGACGTCGGCCCGCACGCGCTCTCCGTACTGATCCCCGTCCTGGGCGACGTGCGGCACCTGACCGCCGGCCGGGGCCCGGCCGACACCACCCACCTGATCCTGCGCCACACCTCCGGCGCGTCCAGCACGGTGACCCTCGGACTCAGCGCCCCGCCCGGCGCGGCGGGCGTCGAGATCGAGTTCCGGGGCGAGCGGGGCACGGTGTCCGTCCCCGGCTGGGACGGGGCGGAGACGGCGTTCCGGGGCGCGGTGGACGCCCTGGCCGAAGCGGTACGCACCGGGGTGCCGCACCCCTGCGACGCGCGCTTCGGCCTCCACCTCACGGAGCTGCTCGTGGCGGCGGAGACGCAGGCGCAGGCGGACTGACCGGCGACGGCACCCGGACGGGGCGACCGACGACTCCGGGGCCTCCGGGCGGGCGGGGCCCCGCTCCACCCCGCCGGGTCACCCCGGCGGCAGGGCCCGGCACAGGGCCTCCAACGCCTCCGGGTAGGCGTACTCGGCGGGCGTCGCGTACCCGATGACGAGCCCGTCCCGCGGTTCCCCGCCCGGTCCCGCGCCCGGATGCAGGTAGTCGGCGAGGCCCTCCACCGCCAGCCCCTGCCAGGCCGCCGCCCGGACCGCCGACCGCTCGGTGCCCGGCGGCAGCTCCAGCACCGCGTGCAGACCCGCCGCGATCCCGGTGACCCGGACGTGCGGGGCCCGCCGCTCCAGAGCCGCCACCAACTGGTCCCGGCGGCGGCGGTGGCGCTGCCGCATCCGCCGGACCTGCCGGTCGTACGCGCCCGACGCGACGAAGTCCGCGAGCGTCAGCTGCTCGGTGGCGCTGGAGAACTGCTCGCGCTCGCCCTTCGCCGTGACGACCGGGCCCACGAGCCGCTGGGGAAGCACCATCCACCCGATCCGCAGAGTGGGGGAGAGGCTCTTGCTCACCGACCCCACCAACACCACATGCTCGGGATCGAGCCCTTGCACGGCGCCGACGGGCTGCCGGTCGTAGCGGAACTCCCCGTCGTAGTCGTCCTCCACGACGAGCCCGCCGGTGGCCCGGGCCCAGTCGACGACGGCCGCCCGGCGCCCGGGGTGGAGCGGCCCGCCGGTGGGGAACTGGTGGGCGGGCGTGAGGAGTACGGCACGGTCGCGGCGGGTGAGCCCGTCGACCCGGGCGCCGTCCGCGTCCACGCCGAGCGGCCGGGTGCCGACCCCGTGGGAGGCGAGCAGCGCGCGGTGGAAGGGCAGGCCGTACTCCTCCGCCGCCCAGGGGCCGCCCACCACCTCCGCCAGCAGCCGCAGCCCGTGCGCGGCCCCCGAGCACACCACGATCCGGTCCGGCGCGGCCCGCACCCCGCGCACCCGGGCCAGATAACCGGCCAGGGCCCGCCGCAGCTCGGGCCGCCCGTGCGGATCACCGGGCCCGAACGCGTCGTCGGGGGCGGCGGCCAGCGCCCGCCGCGCCGACGCCACCCAGGCGGTGCGCGGGAAGACCGAGGGGTCCGGCTGCCCCTGGACCAGGTCGTGGACCGGCCGGGCGGCGCGCTCGGGGGTACGCGGCCGATGCGCCGGGGTCACCGGGACGGCCCGCTCGGCGACCCGCGTCCCCGACCCCTGCCGGGCGGCGAGCCATCCCTCCGCGACCAGTTCCGCGTAGGCGTCGGCGACCGTGTTGCGGGCCAGGCCCAGATCGGCGGCGAGGGAGCGGTAGGGCGGCAGCCGGGCGCCGGGCGCGAGCCGCCCGCTGCGCACGGCCTCGCGCAGCGCGTCCATCAGCAGGGCCCGGCGGTTACCGGTGCCGGAGAGCTCCAGGGGCAGATCGCTGCCCAGGACCTCCGCCGAATTGACCCATGAATTCATCACAGAAATGCACCCCGTGCCCAGTCGCCCGTCGCTCTAGATTCGTACCCATGACGACGACGGAGATCAAGACGAACGACCGCATCACCACCCCCGCCACCACCGTCCGGCCCAACCCGGCCACGGACCGGATCGACTTCGCGAAGAGGGCCCCGAAGGTCTTTCGGGCCGTGATCGGCCTGGACGCGGCGGCCCGCGAGGGCCTGGACCCGGCCCTGGTCGAACTGGTCCAGATCCGCGCCTCCCACCTGAACCGGTGCGCGTACTGCCTGCACATGCACACCACGGACGCGCGGAAGGCGGGCGAGAGCGAGGACCGCCTGCACCTGGTCGCGGTCTGGCAGGAGGCGGAGCACTTCTTCACGGACCGGGAACAGGCCGCCCTGGCCCTCACCGACGCGGTCACGCGCATCGGCGACGCGGGCGTGCCGGACGAGGTCTACGGCCGGGCGGCGGCCCACTTCGACGAGGAGGAGCTGGCCCACCTGCTGGCCCTGATCCTCACGATCAACACCTGGAACCGCATCGCCCTGGCCACCGCCAAGCGCGCGGGCACGGACGAACGCTGAGCTGGTGACCCGCGCCCCGGGGCGCACGCCCCGCACGGCGCCGGTCACGACGGAGCGGCCCCACCCCCGCCCCGGACCGCCCGGTCACGCGATCAGACACCGCGCCCCAACGCGTCCCGCACCGCCTCCTCGCTCCGCGCCACCACGGCCGTACCGTCCTCGGCGGTGATGATGGGGCGCTGGATCAGCTTCGGGTGCTCGGACAGCGCGGCGATCCACCGCTCCCGGGAACCGGCCTCCCGCGGCCACTCCTTCAGCCCCAGCTCCTTCGCCGCCGCCTCCTGCGTCCGCGTGATGTCCCACGGCTCCAGCCCGAGCCGGTCCAGCACGGCCCGGATCTCCTCGGGCGAGGGCACGTCCTCCAGGTAGCGGCGGACGGTGTAGTCGGCCCCTTCCGCGTCGAGCAGGGTGAGCGCGCCGCGGCACTTCGAACAGGCCGGATTGATCCAGATCTCCATGGGGCCAAGGTTACGCGAGGGACTGCCGAAATGGCCTCTGGCCAGGGGCGATTGTCAGTGAGGGGCAGTAAAATGGAGGGAGTTCGTGAGGGTTCCACCACGCTGCCAGGAGGATGCCGAATGGCTGTTGCCGCAGTCACGACCGAGCCGCTCGACCGACAGCTCCCGATGCCCTTCCACCCGCCGCTTCCCACCCCGCCGCCGAAGAAGCGACTGCCCGCGGGCCGCCCCCGCGAGTGGTACGTCTCCCACAACCGCCGGCTCAAGGCCATGCGCCTGGCCATCGCCCTGCTCGACAGCGGGGTCTACCAGCCCTCCAGCGCCGGCAACCACCGGATACGGGTCACCGCCGAGCGCCTGGGCATCCACCCGCCGTCCGACACCACCTGCCGCATGGTCCGCGCCCTGATCCGCTACGGCCGCTGACGTGAACTGACCCGACCCGACTGCCGATCGCCCGTGCCCCCCGCCGTTCCGTCCGGCCGGGGGCGCCGGGCTGCCCGGCAAGTCCCTGCGGGACGATGGACCCGACCGCGCGGAAACGGGTGAAGGGGCGTCACCATGGCAGCCGATCTCTGGACGTCGGCCCTCTCGCTCGCCGGGGTCGCGCTGGGAGGCGGCCTGACGGCTCTCGCCCAGCGGGCCACCCAGCGCTCGGCGGAACGCGTCGAGGAACGCCGCCAGGCCGTCGCCACCACGGAGAGCCGACGGGCCGAACAGATAGGCGTGCTCAAGGAGTTCGTCGCCTGCGCCCAGGCAGCGGAACGGGCCGCCTACAGCCGCCCCGACCCGTGGGGCGACGACGAGGGCGGCTGGATGACGCGGACGGGCCCGGTCATGACCGCGCTGTGGACCGCGTCCGGCAACGTCACGCTCCTGTGCGACGAGGCCCTGCGCGAGCCCGTGACGACCTATGGCCACGCCCTCAACGCGGCGGTGTGGCGTGACATCGGGGGCATCGAGGTCAACGAGCACCTGGAGGCGGCCAAGACCGCGTTCATGGACGCGGCACGGGGGAGCCTCGCCGGCTCCTGACCGGCCGCGCGTACGCGAGGTGGGCTCCGGACCCGCGCATGGGCGAGATCGGGCTCAACGCCGCCATGGCCGGCCACCCGGCGTACCGGTCGTCCCGCTCGGCGGTGACGACGCTGCCGCGCCGAGATGACCGACCTGGCCCCCGGGACGGTCACCGTCCCGGTCAAGGAGGCCCTGGGCATGGCCGCCGCCGTGACGCTGCACCCGGAGGAGGCCCGGGACCGGCCGATCCTGCCGCTCGCGCACCTCTCCTCGATCAGGCCCGCCTGACACGGGGGAGCGCCGCCCCCGGCGGGGCGGCGCTCAGGGGGTGCCGAAGTCGAGCGCCGTCCCGTACAGCCGGGACACCTTGAGCCGGACGACCACCCGCCGTTCGGCCACCAGCTGTTCCAGGAAGGCGGCCCGGTCCGCCGCCGGAACGGGCCCGGGGGCGATGTCCAGCAGCTCACGGCCGACCGCGTCTCCCGCGACGGTGGTGACGTCGGAGATCTCGGCCTCGCCCTCGGCCACGGCGAACGACCACACGTCACCGCCCGGCACGTGCAGGGCCGCGCGCGGGTCCCGCCGCAGGTGCGTGACCTTGACCCGGTCGGCGGTACTGGAGAACCGCAGGAAGCGCGCCGCGGCGTCCCAGTGGTAGGCCATGGTGGTCAGGTGGGGATGACCACTGCGCTTGTTGGTGGCGAGCGTGCCGAACTGCTGCGTGCCCAGCAGCGCGGACAGCTCGTCCTCGGACAGGGTGCGGGGTTGTGGGCCTTGACTCATGTGCAGGCCAACTCCCGCCCACGGCAACGGTATTCCGCGCGGCACACCCGTGAGCGCACGGCGGCGCCCCACCCCTGCCGGCGGAAAGCCGACGTGACACGCCGAACACCAGTCGGAAAACTCCTCGAACGGCGCCCGGACTGCCTCTAGGGTGACCGGGTGGCAACCCAGGTGATCGTGCTGAACGGCGGTTCCAGCTCCGGCAAGTCCGGCATCGTCCGCTGCCTCCAGGCGGAGCTGCCGGACCCGTGGCTCGCCGCCGCGATCGACACGTTCGTGGACGCGCTGCCGCCGTCCCTGCGCACGACGGAGGCGGGCATCACGTTCGCCGCGGACGGCGGCGTGGCCGTCGGCGAGGAGTTCAAGAGGCAGGAGGCGGCCTGGCGCGCGGGGGTCGCCGCGACGGCCCGGGCGGGAGCGAAGGTCATCGTCGACGACGTGTTCCTGGGCGGCCCGGCCTCCCAGGAGCCGTGGCGCGAGGCGCTGACGGGCCTGGACGTCCTCTGGGTGGGCGTCCGCTGCGAGGGCACGGCGGCGGAGGCCCGCGAGGTCGCGCGAGGGGACCGCCCGAGGGGCATGGCGGCGGCGCAGGCCGAGAAGGCGCACCTGGGCGTGGAGTACGACGTGGAGGTGGACACGACACACACGGAGGCCCTGGCCTGCGCCAGAACGATCGCCGCCCACCTCACCTGACCGCACCGACACCACATCACCGCAACCGGGCCCCCGCACGGGCCGCCGAGAGAGTGGAGAGCGATGACCGACCTGTGGACCGGCGAGAGGGTACGCCTGCGGGGCGTCGAACCCCAGGACTGGGAGGGCTTCCGGGCCCTGGCCCTGCACACCGTGGACGCCCGCAACGCCGACGTGGTCGAGCCGCCCCGCTCGGACGAGAGCTTCCGCGCCCGGGCCACCGAGCGCGCCGGCCGCACCCCGGACCCGGCCTCGTACCAACTGGTCATCGAGACCCGCTTCGAGCACGCCTTCGTCGGCGCGGTCTCGGTCGGCGAGACCGACGCCCGGGCGGGCCGCTTCCGCACGGGCATCGAGGTCACCCGGGAACACCGCCGCCAGGGCTACGCGGCCGAGGCCTCCGAACTGGTCCTCACCTACATGTTCGCCGAACAGCGCAGCCACAAGTGCGAGGTGGAGGTCTACGCCTTCAACGACGCCTCCCTGGCCCTGTACCGCAAACTGGGCTTCGTGGAGGAGGGCCGCCTGCGCCAGCACGAGTTCTTCGCGGGCGCGTACCACGACGTGGTCGTGCTGGGCATCACGGCGGACGAGTACTGGGCGGGCCGGGCACGGCCGTCGCTGCGGTGAGGCCGGGGCCCCGTCGGGCCGGCCCTCGTCCGGTGCGGGTTCCGCGACGGGCGGCCGGTGGCCGAATCGGCCGGATGTCCGCCACGTCGACGAGGAGCGCTCCGCGCCACCGGTCATGACGGCGGCCGGAGGGCTGCCTCGCACGGCGAGGGCCGCCCCTCCCGAAGGAGGCGGCGGCCCTCGTCGCACCGGACGCCGCCGAGCCCGGTCTCCGGGCGGACGGCGCTCTTTCGCCATACGCCCCTAGAGGTCGAAGTACAGCTCGAACTCGTGCGGGTGCGGGCGCAGCTGGATCGGGGCGATCTCGTTCGTGCGCTTGTAGTCGATCCACGTCTCGATCAGGTCCGACGTGAAGACGCCGCCCGCCTGGAGGTACTCGTTGTCCGCCTCCAGGGCGTCGAGCACGGCCGGGAGGGACGTCGGGACCTGCTGGACGTTGGCGTGCTCCTCGGGAGCCAGCTCGTAGAGGTCCTTGTCGATCGGCTCGGCCGGCTCGATCTTGTTCTTCACGCCGTCCAGGCCCGCCATCAGCAGCGCCGAGAACGCGAGGTACGGGTTCGAGGACGGGTCCGGGGCGCGGAACTCGACGCGCTTGGCCTTCGGGTTCGAGCCGGTGATCGGGATGCGCATCGCGGCGGAACGGTTCCGCTGCGAGTACACCATGTTGACCGGGGCCTCGAAGCCGGGGACCAGGCGGTGGTAGGAGTTCACCGTCGGGTTGGTGAAGGCCAGCAGCGACGGGGCGTGCTTCAGGATGCCGCCGATGTAGTAGCGGGCCATGTCCGAGAGGCCGGCGTAGCCCTGCTCGTCGTAGAAGAGCGGCGAGCCGCCCTGCCACAGCGACTGGTGCACGTGCATGCCCGAGCCGTTGTCGCCGAAGATCGGCTTCGGCATGAAGGTCGCGGTCTTGCCGTTGCGCCAGGCGACGTTCTTCACGATGTACTTGAAGAGCATCAGGTCGTCGGCGGCGGCGAGCAGCGTGTTGAACTTGTAGTTGATCTCCGCCTGGCCGGCCGTGCCGACCTCGTGGTGCTGGCGCTCGACCTGGAGGCCGTTCTTGTCCAGCTCCAGGGAGATCTCGGCCCGCAGGTCGGCGAAGTGGTCCACCGGCGGGGCCGGGAAGTAACCGCCCTTGTAGCGGACCTTGTAGCCGCGGTTGTTCTCGACCGCACCGGTGTTCCAGGCGCCGGCCTCGGAGTCGATGTGGTAGAAGCTCTCGTTCGCCGACGTCTGGAAGCGGACGTTGTCGAAGACGTAGAACTCGGCCTCGGGGCCGAAGTACGCGGTGTCCGCGATGCCGGTCGAGGTGAGGTACGCCTCGGCCTTCTTGGCGATGTTGCGCGGGTCGCGGCTGTACTGCTCGCCCGTGATCGGGTCGTGGATGAAGAAGTTGATGTTGACGGTCTTGTCACGGCGGAAGGGGTCCACCCGCGCCGTCGACAGGTCCGCGCGCAGCGCCATGTCCGACTCGTGGATGGCCTGGAAGCCGCGGATCGACGAACCGTCGAAGGCCAGTTCCTCGGCCGGGTCGAAGGTCGCTGCCGGGATCGTGAAGTGCTGCATCACCCCGGGCAGGTCGCAGAACCGGACATCGATGAACTTGACGTCGTTGTCCGCTACGTACTTCTGCACTTCGTCGGCGTTCTGGAACATCCAACTCCTCCTACTCCCGGCCCGGGAGGGACGGGGTTGTGTAGCTCGTGGTGCGGCCAGTGCGGTGGCGCACGCTGGACCCGACCATAGGCAGGCGTGATTTCTCAAGCGTGACCCATTTGTTTCGCCCAAGTTAACCGGGGCGGTGGCGGGCGGCATCTCCGCGAGTGTTTCCGGTGCCCCGCCCGGCCCGGGGCAAACATGGGCGCAGTACCGTGGACGGGTGGACAACAGGCAAGCAATCGGATCGTGGCTCTCGGGGCCCCGCGCGGCGGCCGAGGAGATGGGCGCCGACTTCGGCTACCGGGGCAAGGGCCTCGGGCTGCCCGAGGAGGGGCCCGGCTCGGTCGCTCCGCTCGGCCGGCGCTTCGGAGCCCTCTTCATCGACTGGACGCTCTGCATGCTGATCGCATACGGGCTCCTCGCTCGCGGTGACCAGCAGGCGGCAGGGAACTGGGCGCTCGGGGTCTTCCTCGTGCTGAGCCTCCTGACCGTCGGCACCATCGGCTGCACGCCCGGGAAGCGCCTCCTGGGCGTACGGGTGGTCGCCGAGGACGGCGGGCGGCTCGGCTTCGTGCGGGTCGCCGTGCGGACCGTCCTGCTCCTCCTCGTCATCCCCGCACTGGTCTGGGACCGTGACGGGCGCGGACTGCACGACCGGCTGTCGCGTGCCGTGCAGGTCCGGATGTGACACCTCCGGGGCGGCCGGGCGGGACGCCCCGTAGGGACGGGTGTGACGCCCCCGCTGCGGACATGGGAAACGGGGCGGCCCCGGGACCGTTCACCGGTCCGGGGCCGCCCCGTTTCACGTCTGTCGCCGTGGTCAGCGCATCTTTCCGCCGCGTGGCATCCGCATGCCCTTGGGCATCGGGCCCTTCGGCAGCGGCATGTTGCTCATCAGGTCGCCCATCGCGCGCAGCCGGTCGTTGGTGGACGTCACCTGCGGGCCGGTCAGGACGCGGGGGAGCTTCAGCATCTTGGTGCGGACCTTCTTCAGGGGCACCTGGCCCTCGCCGTTGCCGACGATGATGTCGTGCACCGGCACGTCCACCACGATGCGGGCCATCTTCTTCTTCTCGGACGCCAGCAGGCCTTTCACCCGGTTCGGGTTGCCCTCGGCCACCAGGACGATGCCGGCCTTGCCGACCGCCCGGTGGACGACGTCCTGGCTGCGGTTCATCGCCACCGCGGGGGTGGTGGTCCAGCCGCGTCCGATCCGGTCCAGGACGGCGGCCGCCGCACCGGGCTGGCCCTCCATCTGACCGAAGGCCGCTCGTTCGGCGCGTCGGCCGAAGACGATCGCCATCGCGAGGACGGCCAGGACGAAGCCCAGGATGCCCAGATAGACCGGGTGGCCGATCGCGAAGCCGATGCCGAGGAGGACACCGAACGTGACGATTCCCACACCCGCGACGACAAGACCGATCTTGCTGTCGGTCCGCCTGGTCATCTTGTAGGTCAGGGCGATCTGCTTGAGCCGCCCTGCGTTCTCGGCGCTGTCCGCGCCTTCAGATTTTGCCTTCCTCGCCATGTACTGAAGTTTACGTGGCGGGGGAGCGAGCCAGGAACGTGGGAGCGGTCCGGGAACGCGGGAGCGAGCTAGGAGCGGTGGTCGGCCACGGCTTCCAGGACGTGCTGGGCCTCCACCCGGTCCTTGGCGCGGCGGCGGTCCTCCAGGACGGCCGTCCAGGCGTTGCGGCGTGCGGTGCGCTGGCCGCTGCTCAGCAGCAGCGACTCGACGGCGCGCAGGGCGGTGGTGACGGACGGAAGGGCGTGGGCGCGGACCGGTGCGGCCTGCATCGTGGTGTTCCCCCTCGGAATGGATGCGCCCTCGGGGCGCGGATGAGTGCGGGAAGCAGTGGCGGCGGCGGCCGGAGTCGCTGCCGCACGTGTACCCAGGGTCACTGCTCGGTGTTACCAGCGCATGACCGGACGGTCAAACACCAATGAAGCCTTGATTCCGGCCCAGCGCACGCCGAAGCGGTCCGTACGCGTCCCCGACCTGCGGGGAGCGTCCGGACCGCTTCGACGGTGCCGCTACTGCTCGGTGGGCGCTCGTGAGCGGATTCACACGGCCTGTGCGGCCTGGGCGCTCCCGGCGGCGGCGACGCCGCGCGCCTCCATCGCCTGCTGGAAGAGGCGTCCCGCGCGGTACGAGGACCGCACCAGCGGACCCGACATCACGCCGGAGTAGCCGATCGCGTCGGCCTCGTCCTTCAGCTCCACGAACTCGTGCGGCTTCACCCAGCGCTCGACCGGGTGGTGCCGTACGGAGGGGCGCAGGTACTGCGTGATCGTGATGAGCTCGCAACCCGCGTCGTACAGGTCCTGGAGCGCCTCGCTGACCTCCTCGCGGGTCTCGCCCATGCCGAGGATCAGGTTCGACTTGGTGATCAGACCGGCCTCGCGGGCCCGGGTGATGACCTCCAGGGAACGCTCGTAACGGAAACCGGGGCGGATCCGCTTGAAGATCCGCGGCACCGTCTCCACGTTGTGCGCGAGCACCTCGGGGCGCGAGGAGAAGACCTCGGCGAGCTGCTCGGGCTCCGCGTTGAAGTCGGGGATCAGCAGCTCGACCTTGGTCGCGCCCGCCTCCCGCTCCGCGGTGAGCGTGTGGATCTGGCGCACGGTCTCGGCGTACAGCCAGGCGCCGCCGTCCTCCAGGTCGTCGCGGGCGACGCCGGTGATGGTGGCGTAGTTCAGGTCCATCGTGACGACCGACTCGCCGACGCGGCGGGGCTCGTCGCGGTCCAGCGCCTGCGGCTTGCCCGTGTCGATCTGGCAGAAGTCGCAGCGCCGGGTGCACTGGTCGCCGCCGATGAGGAAGGTGGCCTCGCGGTCCTCCCAGCACTCGAAGATGTTGGGGCAGCCCGCCTCCTGGCAGACCGTGTGCAGCCCTTCGCCCTTCACCAGCTGCTGGAGCTGCTTGTACTCGGGGCCCATCTTCGCCCGCGTTTTGATCCACTCGGGCTTGCGCTCGATGGGGGTCTGGCTGTTCCGGACCTCCAGGCGCAGCATCTTGCGCCCGTCGGGTGCGACAGCGGACACTCCGGCTCCCCTTTGCTCTCTGCTGCGTTGGATTCGCGTCGGGTTCGCGTGGGATGCGCGAGCGATGCGCGAGGGACTCGCTTTGGATTCTTTGGCTGACACCAGGGTACGCCCGTACATCAAACGGTCGTACGCCTGCCCAACCTGCGCCCGACGGGGCCTATTCCCCGGCCGGTGGCGCCGCTCGGCGCTACTGACCGGTAGGGCGGTCGTCCGGCCCGTGGGCCCCGGGTCGTGTCCGGACAGTCTCGTCCGGCCCGCGATGCTGTGCGGACACTTCCTAGGCCGGGGCCGGGGCCGGGGCCGCGGCCTTCGGCTGCTCGACCGCGCGCGGCGCGAGCTCCGCGTTCTCCAGGATGTCCCGCAGATGCCTCTCGGCGACCGGCAGCACCTCCTCGACGGTGACCTCCCGGCCCAGCTCGGCGCTGAGGGACGTCACCCCCGCGTCGCGGATGCCGCACGGCACGATCCGGTCGAACCAGGTGTTGTCCGGGTTCACGTTGAGGGCGAAGCCGTGCATCGTGACGCCCTTGGCGACCCGGATGCCGATCGCGGCGAGCTTGCGGTCCTCGCGGCGCTGGCCGGCGTTGGACGGGGCGTACTCGGGGCCGTTCAGCCGCGGGTCGAACTCCTCGTCCTGGAGCCTCGGGTCGAAGTCCAGCGAGAGGCCGCCCAGCGCCTGGCGCCGCTCGACGGGGTCGCCGAGCACCCACACGCCGCTGCGGCCCTCGATCCGGGAGGTCTCCACGCCGAAGTCGGCGGCCGTGCGGATCAGCGCCTCCTCCAGCCGGCGGACGTGCGCGACGACGTCGACCGGGCGCGGCAGCTTCTGGATCGGGTAGCCGACGAGCTGCCCGGGGCCGTGCCAGGTGATCTTCCCGCCGCGGTCCACGTCGACGACCGGGGTGCCGTCCAGCGGGCGCTCGCTCTCCGCCGTGCGGCGCCCCGCGGTGTAGACGGGCGGGTGCTCCAGGAGCAGACAGGTGTCCGGCACCCGGTCCTCGAACCGGTCCGCGTGCACCTCGCGCTGCTTCTGCCAAGCCTCCGTGTACTCGACGGCCTGTTCGCCGAAGCCCAGACGGACGAACCGCAGTTCGCTCACCGATGCCTCCCTCTGTTGGTCCCGTGTGCCCGGAGGGGTGTCCCCGGGGTGACGGAACCCCGCACTGATCGCGCCCGCGTCCACTGTACGACCGTCGTCCGAACAGCCCCCCGGCAGGTGCGGGGGCCGGCCCCCGTCCCGCCCGCGGCCCGGCGGCTGTCGTCCACGGGTCGGACGTTTCCGTCAGCTCCGCCCGGAATCCTCACACGATCGGATGAACGTGGAGCAAAGGGTGGCTGTGTCCGCTCCGGTGGCCGCTAAATTCGCGCCGTTCCCATGAGGGCTGCCCGTCCGGCCCCGAAGGCAGGAGACCGTACAGCTGATGTCGGAACGACCCCCGCAGCGCACGCCCAACCGCCGACTCGCCTCACTCATCGCCGAAGCCGGCTTCTCGCACGCCGGCCTGGCCCGCCGGGTCGATCAGCTCGGCCTCGAACACGGCCTCGACCTGCGGTACGACAAGACCTCGGTCACGCGCTGGCTGCGGGGGCAGCAGCCGCGCGGCACCACGCCCGCGCTGATCGCCGAGGTGTTCACCCGCCGGCTCGGGCGGCGGCTCTCGGCGCAGGACCTCGGACTCGACGCCTGCGCGCCCGTCTACGCGGGTCTGGAGTTCGCGGCCACCCCCGCCGAGGCGGTCGACATCGTCAGCGGCCTCTGGCGCAAGGACTCCGGCACCCACACCGAGCTGCGCAAGATCGCCTTCACCCCGGCCGGACTCGTGGTGCCCAGCCGCGACTGGCTGATCGGCCGTGCCGACGAATGGGTGGCCCGGGACGGCGCCGCCGCCCGCCGGGCCGGGGGAGAGGCCGGGAGCACCTCGCCCGCCCGCCCGGACGGGGCCCCGCGCACCGAGCCCCGGGGACTCCCGCGCCCGGCCGCCGGGCCGCCGCGGCCCGCGCCCCCGGGCCCGGCCGCCACGCATCCCGGCTCCGCACACCCGCCCGCCGCGCATCCGCCCGTCGCCGGGACGTCGCCCGGGGGCGGGGCGCTGCCCGTCGTCCCGCGCCAGCGCCAGACCGACCGCGGCCCCGGCCAGCGGGTCGGCGGCGGGGACGTCGCCGCGCTGCGCTCGGTCGGCGAGCTGTTCCGCACCCTCGACCACGCCTACGGCGGCGGCCACGCCCGGCAGGCCCTCGTGCGGTATCTGGAGCACGAGGCCGAGCCGATGCTCCGGGGGACCTACGGCGAGGCCACCGGACGGCGGCTGTTCGCCGCGGTGGCCGACCTGACCCGGCTGGCCGGCTGGACCTCGTACGACATCGCCGCCCACGGCCTGGCCCAGCGGTACTTCGTCCAGGCGCTGCGGCTCGCCCAGGCCGCCGGGGACCGGGGATACGGCGCCTACGTGCTCATCACCATGAGCCGCCAGGCCGTCTACCTCGGGCACGGCAGGGAGGCCGTCCAGCTGGCCCGCGTGGCCCAGCAGGGCGTCGGCTCGGCCGCCCCGCTCCTCGTCCAGGCGCTGCTGCACGCGGTCGAGGCGCGCGGACACGGCGTGCTCGGCGAGGCGCGCTCCTGCACCGCCGCCCTGACCCGCGCCGAACACGCCCTGGAGACCGCGCGCCCCGGCGACGAGGTGCCGCACTGGGCCCGCACCTTCGACGAGGCGCAGCTCGCCGACGAGCTGGGCCACTGCCACCGCGACCTCCAGCAGTACCGGGCCGCCGCCCAGCACGCCGAGCGCTCGCTCCAGCTGCGCGCACCGGCCTACGCCCGCAGCAGGCTGTTCTGCCGGGTGGTCCTCGCCTCGGCCCGGCTGGGTCTGGGCGAGCTGGACCAGGCCTGTCTGCTGGGCGCCGAGGCGGCCCAGCAGGCGGCCGAGATGCGCTCGGTGCGCGCCACGGAGTACGTACGCGCCTTCGAGCGCAGCCTGGAGCCCTACCGGGACGCCGTCGCCGTACGCGGCTACCGCGACCGGGTCGCCGCCCTCGGCTGACCCGGCCGCGGGCGCCGTCGGGGCGCGGCCGGATCACCTCACGCGGCCTCCGGCAGGCGCGGGCTCCCCTCGTGCGTGCCCGGCACCGCCAGATCGGTCAGGATCGCCTCGGCCGCCCGCCGCCCCGAGTGCAGCGCGCCCCGGACCGAGCTCGTGTCGCGGTGGTCGCCGCACACGTACAGCCCGGCCAGCACCCGCACCGGGCGGCGCGGATCGTGCGGGGCCGCCATCGCCGGCACCGCCTCCGGATCGTGGTGGGCCGCCAGCAGCTCCCAGCCGTCCGTCGCCACCCCGTACAGCGCGGCCAGGTGCGCCCGCACCGAGCGGTCCAGGTCCGGGGGCGGGGCCCCGAGCACCGTCGAGGTGATCAGCGTCCGGCCCTCCGGCGCCCGCGAGGGGTCGACCTCGCTCATCACCGCGGTGTACGCCACCGGGCCCGAGCGGTCGCCGTCCAGCACCAGCGACCTCCCCGCGGGCGGCGGGGCGGGCGCGGTGTGGTGAAGGACCGTCACCGGGTGGAAGGACGGCACCCGCAGACCGGGCAGCAGCTCGGCCGCGGCCCCCGCGCCGGTCGCCAGCAGCAGGGAGCGGCACCCCAGCTCACCGTGCTCCTTGGTGCGTACGGAGGTGATGTCGGCGGCCGTGACGTGCACCCCGGTCCGGACCGTGCCCGGCGGCAGCGCCGCCGCCAGCAGCTCGGGCAGCGCGGACGACCCGCCCGCCGGCACGCACAGCCCGCCGCGCGCGTAGTCCCGCAGGGCGAGATCGGCGCACCGGCTCGACGAGGTGAGGGCGGGGTCGTTGAGCAGGGCCGTGAGGAGGGGGCGCAGGACGCCGTC
The DNA here is from genome assembly GCF_900460065.1 of Streptomyces griseus. Classification (GTDB taxonomy): domain Bacteria; phylum Actinomycetota; class Actinomycetes; order Streptomycetales; family Streptomycetaceae; genus Streptomyces; species Streptomyces griseus. Next base: position 106,293 of record NZ_UAVD01000032.1, read on the forward strand.
CACCGTACGGGCGGGCAGGCCCACGCCGGGCAGGGCGTCGGCCGCCGACCGCTCCGGGCGGGCCAGCAGCCGGGCCGCGGGGGTGACCGCCAGCCGATGCAGAGCCGCGCCCAGCCGGGCCCGGTCGATCGCGCCGGTCACCACGGCCCCCCGGCCGCCCCCGCGCGCCGGGGCGCCCTGCTCGTGGCCGTACGCGCTCTGCGCGGCCCGGGGCCCCCGGGCGGTCCGGAGGGCCCGGGGGGCGCTCGAACGGGTGCGTACCGCCTTGAGTGCGCCCCTCGCGCTCCGTATGTCACCGGTGAGCTGGCGGCGGCCCTCGCTGTGGACCAGGACGCCCGGCGCGAACTCCCGCAGCTCCGGAGTGCCGAGCCCCGGGGTGCCGGTCAGCTCGGGCCAGGAGGTGCAGAGGAGCGGGCCGAACCGGTCGAGCCGGAACCCGTCCATCTCGTCGGTGGTGAGCCGGCCGCCCACCCGGGGCTCGGCCTCCAGGACACGGACGCCGAGCCCCGCCCGGACGAGCAGGTGGGCCGCTGAAAGGCCGGCGATCCCGGCCCCGATGATGACCACGTCTGCGTGGTGTGCCGTGCTGCGCACGTGCCCCTCCCCGAGTCGGTGCGACTGGTGGGGGGCTCTTGCCCCCAACAGGCCCCCGGAATGCCGGAGTTCGTAACGAGGCTAGGAGGATGGCTGATACTGGGTCAGACGCGCGTGCCGGGGAGCACCGGTGCACCGGGGTCGCACACGCGCCCCCGGTGCGACCGGCCGGGCCCGTCGAACCCCGCCCGTCCCCGGGCGCGCCGGTCGGTCCCCGCGCGGCGGCGGTCAGCGCAGTGCGGCGCGGATCGCCCCGTCGATGCCGGGGAACGCGAACGAGAAGCCGGAGTCCAGCAGCTTCGCCGGGATCACCCGCTGGCTGCCCAGCACGTCCTCCGCGAACTCACCGAGCGCGAGCCGCAGCGCGGGCGCCGGCACGGGGAACAGCGTCGGGCGGCGCAGCACCCGCCCCATCGCGGCGGTCACCTCGGCGTTGGTGACCGGCTTCGGCCCGGTCAGGTTCACCGGGCCGGTCAGCGCCTCGGTGTCCAGGATGTGGCGCAGCGCCGCGACATGGTCGTGCAGCGCGATGAAGCTCCAGTACTGACGGCCGTTGCCCAGCTTTCCACCGATCCCCGCCCTGAACAGCGGGAACAGCCGCCCCCAGGCCCCGCCCTCGCGGCCGACGACCAGCCCGGTCCGCGCGTGCACCGTGCGGACGCCCGCTTCCTCGGCGGCGCCGGTGGCCGCCTCCCACTCCTCGCAGACCGAGGGCAGGAACCCGTCCCCGGGCGGCGCGTCCTCGTCCACCGGGCGGTCCCCGGTGTCGCCGTAGAAGCCGATGGCGGACCCGGCGAGCAGCACCCGGGGCGGGGTGTCGAGCGAGGCGACGGCCTCGGCGACGGCTGCGGTCCCCAGGACCCGGCTGTCCCGGATCTCCCGCTTGTAGGCGTCGGTCCAGCGGTGGTCGCCCACCCCGGCCCCGGCCAGGTGCACCACGGCGTCGCAGCCGACGAGGCCGGCCACGTCCACGTAACCGCGCTTGGGGTCCCACTCGACCTCGTCGCCGGTTCTGGCGGGGCGGCGCACCAGGCGGGCCACCTCGTGCCCGTCGGCGCGCAGCGAGCGGACCAGCGCCGCTCCGATGAGTCCGGACGATCCGCTGACGGCGATACGGGAGCTCGGCATGGGCCCATCCTGCCCCAAGAAACGCCTCGAACACCGGCGGCACCGCGTGACAAAGTGACCCCATGGCCGTACTCACCCTCCGTCCCGTCCGCACCGCCGCGCCCGCCGACGACGACCAGCTCGCCGAGCTCGACCGGTCCACCTGGTCGACGCTGCACGCGGTCCTGCCGAAGCCCGTGCCCCCGTTCGACCCCTTCTTCGGGGAGCGGTATCCGCCGCAGGACTTCCTCGTGGTGGAGGCGGACCCCGGGACGGAGGGCGGCGCGCCCCGGATCGCCGGGTACATCCGGCTCGTCCCGCCCACCCCCCTCGCCGCCAACGCCCACGTGCGCCAGATACGGGGCCTCGCCGTGGCGACCTGGGCGCGCGGGGCCGGTGTGGGGCGGACCCTGGTGCGGGCCGCGTGCGCCGAGGCCCGCCGCCAGGGCGCCAACCGGATCACGCTGCGGGTGCTCGCGCACAACGACCCCGCCCGCGCCCTGTACGCCTCCGAGGGCTTCGCCGTCGAAGGGGTGCTGCCCGGGGAGTTCTTCCTGAACGGCCGTTACGTCGACGACGTCTGCATGGGACGCTCGCTCGGCCCCGCCTGAGCGCCGGGGTCACCGGGGCCCGAAGCGGTCCCACAGCTCGGGGAAGCGGGCGGCGAGCGCCTGATCGTCCTCGAAGTCGACGGGGGAGCCCAGCGGCTCCGTGGCCTGCGGCGGCAGCCCCAGGTCCGGCGCGACCACACCGGTGAGCTGCTCGTACGCCTCGTCGGCCGCGTAGCCCAGCTCCTCGCCGTCCCCGTCGATCCGCTCGTCGAAGTCGTCCAGCAGCTCCGCCAGGCCGTCCGGATCGTGCAGCGCCCCCTCGAAGACCTCCCGGCCCTGGCCGATCAGCCAGCAGCGGAAGTAGTCGAACGCGTCGTCGCTCGCCCCGCCCAGCAGCACGGCCGCCGCGCCCCACAGATCCCAGGCGTAGGCGCGGTTGTAGCGGGCCTCGAAGTGCCGGGCGAAGTCCAGCACGGAATCGGGATCGAGCTGCGTCAGCCGTTCCACCAACAGGTCGGCGTGGTCCTCGGGGTCGCCCTCGGCGGCCTCGCGGGTGCTGTCGATGATCTCCCAGAATTCCGTTTCGTCCATCACGGGTCCAGCATCCAGCCTGCCGGGGGCTCCCGCACGCGCAGACACCGAATTGAAGCCTTTCAGCGATACAGCTCGCGCAGGCGTTCGGCGGCGTCCGCGAACCGGGTCCGCAGCGACTCGGGCGCCAGGACCTCCAACTCCGGCCCCAGCGAGAGAAGCTGGCCGTAGGCCACGTCCAGTGATTCCACCGGCAGCGTGAGGGTGCGCCGGCCGTCCGGACCCGGCTCCGAGGCCTCCGCGAGCGCCGCCGCGGCCGCCGCCCGGTCGCCGGTGTACGCCAGCATCCGGGACCCGCGCTCGGACACCCGTACGGTCACCTCGGTACGCAGCAGGGACCGGGCGAACCCGGCCGCCCGCTCCGCCCAGAACCCGGGCAGGTCGAAGGCCTCGTCCCGGTCGAAGCGCTCGTCGGCCGCCTCCACGGCGGTGAAGCGGTCGATCCGGTAGACCCGGAAGTCCTCACCCGCCCGGGCGCAGAGGTACCAGATCCCGGCCTTGAGGACGAGACCGTACGGAGCGAGCTCCCGCGCCACCTCCGTACCGGCGTGGTCGCGGCCCCCGCCCCGGCGGTAGCGGACCCGCACCAGCCGGTCGTCCCAGACCGCGTCGGCGATCACGGGCAGCAGTTCGGGGGTCTCCGGCTCGTGGTACCAGGAGGGCGCGTCCAGGTGGAAGCGCCGGGCGGCGGACGACGAGGCGTCGCGCAGGGAGGGCATGAGCGCCGCCGACACCTTGAGGCGGGCGGCCGACGCCGCGTCCTCCAGGCCCATCTCGCGCAGCGCGGCGGGCAGCCCGGAGAGGAACAGCGCCTCCGCCTCGTCCCGGGCGAGGCCGGTCAGCCGGGTCCGGTAGCCGCCGACCAGCCGGTACCCGCCGGCCCGGCCGCGCTCCGCGTACACCGGGACGCCCGCGTCGGAGAGGGCCTGCGCGTCCCGGGTGACCGTACGCTCCGACACCTCCAGTTCGGCCGCCAGCTCGGCGGCGGTCATCGCGGGGCGGGCCTGCAGGAGCAGCACCATCTTGATCAGCCGGGCAGCACGCATGGGCCCATTGTGGCGGCAGGGCGGGACCACCCCACACCGAGACCCCCGGCCGCCGGGCAGGCGCGCTGTCGGGCGCGCCCGCCCGGTGACCGGGGGTTCGGCGGGGTCTCGCGGGAGCGGGGATCAGATCCCGTAGCGCTCCCGGGCCTCCTTGACCGCGGAGGCCGGGACCTCGCCGCGCTTGGCGAGCTGGGCCAGCGAGGCCACCACGATCGACTGGGCGTCGACGCCGAAGTGGCGGCGGGCCGCGTCGCGGGTGTCGGAGAGGCCGAAGCCGTCCGTGCCGAGCGAGGACCAGTCCTGCTCCACCCACTGGCTGATCTGGTCCGGGACCTGGCGCATCCAGTCGCTGACCGCGAGCACCGGACCCGGTGCTCCGGCGAGCGCCTGCGTCACGTACGGGACCTGCACCTCACCGCGGAGCAGCGCCTCGTCGGCCGCCAGCGCGTCGCGGCGCAGCTCGCCCCACGAGGTGGCGGACCAGACGTCGGCCGTGACGCCCCAGTCGGCGGCCAGCAGCTCCTGGGCCTGAAGGGCCCAGTGGATCGCCGTACCGGAGGCCAGCAGCTGGAGGCGCGGCGCGTCCGCCTTCGCGGGCGTGCCCTCCTTGAAGCGGTACAGGCCCTTGACGATGCCCTCCTCGACGCCCTCGGGCATCGCGGGCTGGGGCTTCGGCTCGTTGTAGACCGTCAGGTAGTAGAAGACGTCCTCGGCGTCGGGGCCGTACATCCTCCGCAGGCCGTCCTTGACGATCACCGCGACCTCGTACGCGAAGGCCGGGTCGTAGTTGAGCGAGGCCGGGTTGGTGGCCGCGATCAGGTGCGAGTGGCCGTCGGCGTGCTGGAGGCCCTCGCCCGTGAGGGTCGTGCGGCCCGCCGTGGCGCCGACGATGAAGCCCTTGCCGAGCTGGTCGGCGAGCTGCCACATCTGGTCGCCGGTCCGCTGCCAGCCGAACATCGAGTAGAAGATGTAGAACGGGATCATCGTCTCGCCGTGCGTCGCGTACGACGTGGCGGCGGCGATGAAGTCGGCCATGGCCCCGGCCTCGGTGATCCCCTCGTTGAGGATCTGGCCGTCCTTGGCCTCCTTGTAGTACATCAGCTGGTCGCGGTCGACCGGGTCGTACGTCTGACCCAGCGGCGAGTAGATGCCGGCCGACGGGAAGAGGGACTCCATACCGAAGGTACGGGCCTCGTCCGGGACGATCGGCACCCAGCGCCTGCCGGTCTCCTTGTCCCGCATCAGGTCCTTCACCAGGCGGACGAACGCCATGGTGGTGGCCATCTCCTGCTTGCCGGACCCCTTGTACAGGGCCTTGAACGCGCGCTCCTCGGGCTGCGGCAGCGGCGCGGACGCGTGCATCCGGCGGGCCGGGGCGGGACCGCCGAGGGCCGCGCGGCGCTCCTGGAGGTAGCGGACCTCGGGGGAGTCGGCGCCGGGGTGGCCGTAGGGGACGAGACCGTCCTCGAAGGCGCTGTCGGGGATCGGGAGGCCGAGCAGCTCGCGCATGCCCTTGAACTCGTCGATCGACAGCTTCTTCATCTGGTGGTTGGCGTTCTTGGACTCGAAGCCCTTGCCGAGCGTGTAGCCCTTGACCGTCTGGGCCAGGATCACGGTCGGCGCGCCCTTGTGCTCGATCGCCGCCCGGTACGCCGCGTAGACCTTGCGGGCCTCGTGGCCGCCGCGCGAGGTGTAGAAACACTCGGCGATCTTCGCGTCGGTGAGCAGCTTCGCCAGCTCGACGAGGGCGGGCTCGGCGCCGAAGAAGTGCTCGCGGATGTAGGCGACGTCGCGGGTGGCGTACGTCTGGAACTGCGCGTCCGGGACCTCGCGCAGGCGGCGCAGCAGCGCACCCTGGGTGTCCAGCTGGAACAGCTCGTCCCAGGCGTTGCCCCAGAGCGTCTTGACGACGTTCCAGCCGGCCCCGCGGAACTGCGCCTCCAGCTCCTGGACCACGCGGAAGTTGGCGCGGACCGGGCCGTCGAGGCGCTGGAGGTTGCAGTTGATGACGAAGGTCAGGTTGTCGAGCTGCTCACGCGAGGCCAGCGCGAGGGCCGCCGTCGACTCGGGCTCGTCCATCTCGCCGTCGCCCAGGAAGGCCCAGACGTGCGAGTTGGCGGTGTCCTTGATGTTGCGGTTGGCCAGATAGCGGTTGAAGCGCGCCTGGTAGATCGCCGAGAGCGGGCCGAGGCCCATCGACACGGTGGGGAACTCCCACAGCCAGGGCAGCCGCCGCGGGTGCGGGTAGGAGGGCAGGCCCTCGCCACCGGACTCCTGGCGGAAGTTGTCGAGGTGCTGCTCGTTCAGCCGGCCGTCGAGGAACGCGCGGGCGTAGATGCCGGGGGAGGCGTGGCCCTGGATGTAGAGCTGGTCGCCGGAGCCGTCCCCCTCCTTGCCGCGGAAGAAGTGGTTGAAGCCGGTCTCGTACAGCCAGGCCGCCGAGGCGAAGGTGGCGATGTGGCCGCCGACCCCGTACCGGGCGCCCCGGGTCACCATCGCGGCCGCGTTCCAGCGGTTCCACGCGGTGATCCGCGACTCCATCTCCAGGTCGCCGTCGAACGCGGGCTCGGCGGCGGTCGGGATGGTGTTGACGTAATCGGTCTCCAGCAGCTTGGGCAGCGCGAGACCGGCGCCCTCGGCGTGCTGCAGCGAGCGGCGCATCAGGTACGCGGCGCGGTGCGGGCCGGCAGCCTTGGTGACGGCGTCCAGGGAGGCCGCCCATTCGGCGGTCTCCTCGGGGTCACGGTCCGGGAGCTGGTCGAGCTCGCTCGGAAGCTTTCCTACGGGGTCGGTCATGATCGCCGCCTTCCGGAGAGGAGGGGGGTGGAGAAGGCTCTATCTGGCAGGACAGAGCGATGGGGCCGGTGGGCCCGCGGATGAACTGTAAGGCGCTGATCGATGATCGATCAAAGGATTGAAGGCAAAACTTCTCGATACGAAGAAAAGTGGCATGGGGTGCCTCGAAACAGGGCACGGAGTGACGCGAAATAGCGTGCAAATAGGGCGCTGACCTGCACGGACGAGCAGGTGGGCCGCCAGATGATCGGAGTCCGGCAGGCAGGGTCAGGCGCGGGGCGCGCAGCCCAGCACATGCGCCTTCACCAGGGCTCCGATCCCCGGGTCCTCGGCGAGGAACGCGTCGATGAGCGCCTGGTGCTCCTCCGCGTACGACTTCTGCACCGTGCCCAGCCAGCGGATCGACAGGGCCGTGAACACCTCGATGCCCAGACCCTCCCAGGTGTGCAGCAGCACCGCGTTCCCGGCCGCCCGCACCATCTCCCGGTGGAAGCCGACCGTGTGCCGCACCTGGGCCTCGCCGTCGGCCAGCCGGTCCGCCTCGTACAGCGCGGCCACGTGCGGCTCCAGCGCCGAGCAGTCCCGGCCGAGCCGGGGGGCCGCCAGCTCCGCCGCGATCTGCTCCAGGCCGGCCCGGACCGGGTAGCTCTCCTCCAGGTCGGCGGCGGTGAGACTGCGGACGCGGACGCCCTTGTTGGGGGCCGACTCGATCAGCCGCAGTGTCTCCAGCTCGCGCAGCGCCTCGCGCACGGGCGTCTGGCTGACCTCCAGCTCGGTGGCGATCCGGCGCTCCACGATCCGCTCGCCCGGCTTCCAGCGCCCGCTGACGATCCCCTCCACGATGTGCTCGCGGATCTGTTCGCGCAGCGAGTGGACGACGGGCGGGGTCATGGAGGGCTCCTTCAGGGCAGACCGGTGCTGCCTACATCATCACGGCGGCGGTAGGCCTTCCGTGGTGTTTAGACAATACGGCGGCGCCCCCGCCCGGAAGGGTTCCGGGCGGGGGCGCCGCTGGTGAGGCTGGTTACAGCCGGAGCGTTCAGAGGCCGAGCTCGACCTCGAACTCACCCGCCTCCAGGATCGCCTTGACCGACGTCAGGTAGCGGGCGGCGTCCGCGCCGTCCACCAGACGGTGGTCGTAGGAGAGCGAGAGGTACGTCATGTCGCGCACCGCGATGGTCTCGCCGAGGTCCGGGTGGTCGATGACCACCGGGCGGCGGACCGTGGCGCCGATGCCCAGGATGGCGGCCTGGTTCGGCGGCACGATGACCGTGTCGAACAGGGCGCCGCGCGAACCGGTGTTGCTGATGGTGAAGGTGGCGCCGGACATGTCGTCCGGCGTCAGGCCGCCACCGCGCGCCTTGCCCGCGAGCTCCGCGGTCTTCTTGGCGATACCGGCGATGTTCAGGTCGCCCGCACCCTTGATGACCGGGGTCATCAGACCCTTCTCGGCGTCCACGGCGATGCCGATGTTCTCCGAGTCGAAGTACGTGATGGTGCCCTCGTCCTCGTTGATCCGGGCGTTGACGACCGGGTGGGCCTTCAGCGCCTGGGCCGCCGCCTTCACGAAGAACGGCATCGGGGACAGCTTGACGCCCTCACGGGCGGCGAACGCGGCCTTGGCCTGGTTGCGCAGCTTCATCAGCTTGGTGATGTCGACCTCGAGGACCGTGGTCAGCTGGGCCTGCGAGTGCAGGGCCTTCATCATGTTCTCGCCGATGACCTTGCGCATCCGGGTCATCTTGACCGTCTGACCGCGCAGCGGGGAGGCCTCCAGCTTCGGCGCGGCCTTGGCGGCGGCCGGAGCGGCGGGTGCCGGGGCAGCCGCCGCGGCCTTGGCGGCCTCCGCGGCGGCGACGACGTCCTGCTTGCGGATGCGGCCGCCGACGCCGGTGCCCTTGACCGCGCTCAGGTCCACGTTGTTCTCGGACGCGAGCTTGCGGACCAGCGGCGTGACGTACGCGCCGTCGTCACCGGAGGGCGCGGCCTGGGCGGCCGGCGCCGGGGCGGCGGGGGCGGGCTGCGCCGGAGCCGGGGCGGCGGGAGCCGCCGGGGCCTGCGCCGGAGCCGCGGGGGCGGCCGGAGCGGCGGGGGCCGGGGCGGGGGCCGCGGGGGCCTCCTGCTTCGGCGCCTCGGCCTTGGGGGCCTCGGCCTTCGGGGCCTCCTGGGCCGGGGCGGCGGGCTGCGCCGGAGCGGCGGCCGGGGCGGCGGGCTGCGCCGGAGCGGCGGCCGGGGCCGAGCCCGGGGCGCCGATGACGGCGAGCTTGGCGCCGACCTCGGCGGTCTCGTCCTCGCCGACCACGATCTCCAGCAGCACACCGGCGACCGGGGCGGGGATCTCGGTGTCGACCTTGTCCGTGGAGACCTCCAGCAGCGGCTCGTCCTCGGCCACCTCCTCGCCGACCTCCTTGAGCCAGCGCGTGACGGTGCCCTCGGTGACGCTCTCGCCGAGCGCGGGGAGGGTGACGTCGGTGCCCTCGGCGGAACCGCCGGAGGCGGCCGGGGCCTCGGCCTGGGGGGCCTCCTGGGCCGGAGCGGCGGGCTCCTCGGCGGCGGGGGCCGGAGCCTCGGCGGCCGGGGCCTCCTCGGCGGCGGGGGCCGCGGCCTCGGCCTCGGCCGGAGCGCCCGAGCCGTCGTCGATGACGGCCAGCTCGGCGCCGACCTCGACGGTCTCGTCCTCGGCGACCTTGATGGACGACAGAACGCCGGACGCGGGGGCCGGGATCTCGGTGTCGACCTTGTCGGTCGAGACCTCGAGCAACGGCTCGTCGGCCTCGACGCGCTCGCCCTCGGCCTTCAGCCAACGGGTGACAGTGCCCTCGGTGACGCTCTCGCCGAGCGCCGGAAGGGTTACGGAAACCGACATGGTTTCAGTTGCTCCTTACGAAATTGCGGAAGTGGTCGGTCGTCGCGCCCGGGACCGGGGGATCAGTCGTGGGCGTGGAGAGGCTTGCCGGCCAGCGCCAGGTGAGCCTCGCCCATCGCCTCGTTCTGCGTCGGGTGTGCGTGGATGAGCTGGGCGACCTCGGAGGGCAGCGCCTCCCAGTTGTAGATCAGCTGGGCTTCGCCGACCTGCTCGCCCATGCGGTCGCCCACCATGTGGACGCCGACCACGGCACCGTCCTTGACCTGGACGAGCTTGATCTCGCCCGCGGTCTTCAGGATCTTGCTCTTGCCGTTGCCCGCGAGGTTGTACTTGAGGGCGACGACCTTGTCCGCGCCGTAGATCTCCTTGGCCTTCGCCTCGGTGATGCCGACGGAGGCGACCTCGGGGTGGCAGTACGTCACCTTGGGCACGCCGTCGTAGTCGACCGGGACGGTCTTCAGGCCGGCCAGCCGCTCCGCCACCAGGATGCCCTCGGCGAAGCCGACGTGGGCGAGCTGGAGGGTGGGGACGAGGTCGCCCACGGCCGAGATCGTCGGGACGTTGGTCTGCATGTACTCGTCGACCAGGACGTAGCCGCGGTCCATCGCGACGCCCTGCTCCTCGTAACCGAGGCCCTGCGAGACGGGGCCGCGGCCGATCGCGACGAGGAGGATCTCCGCCTCGAAGGTCTTGCCGTCGGCGAGCGTCACACGGACGCCGTCCTGCGTGTACTCGGCCTTGTCGAAGAAGGTGCCGAGGTTGAACTTGATGCCGCGCTTGCGGAACGCGCGCTCAAGAAGCTTGGAGCTGTTCTCGTCCTCGACCGGGACGAGGTGCTTGAGGCCCTCGACGATCGTGACCTCGGTGCCGAAGGACTTCCACGCCGAGGCGAACTCGACGCCGATGACGCCGCCGCCCAGGACGATCGCGGACTTCGGGACGCGGTCCATCTTCAGCGCGTGGTCCGAGGAGATGATCCGGTTGCCGTCGATCTCCAGGCCGGGCAGCGACTTCGGCACGGAGCCGGTCGCCAGCAGCACGTGGCGGCCCTGGACGCGCTGGCCGTTCACGTCCACCGAGGTGGGGGAGGAGAGCTTGCCCTCGCCCTCGATGTAGTGGACCTTGCGCGAGGCGATGAGACCCTGGAGACCCTTGTACAGGCCCGAGATCACGTCGTCCTTGTACTTGTTGACGGCCTCCATGTCGATGCCCTCGAAGGTGGCCTTCACGCCGAACTGGGCCGACTCGCGGGCCTGGTCCGCGATCTCGCCCGCGTGCAGCAGCGCCTTCGTGGGAATGCAGCCGTTGTGCAGGCAGGTGCCGCCGACCTTGCCCTTCTCGATCAGGGCGACGTCCAGGCCCAGCTGCGCTCCGCGCAGGGCCGCGGCGTAACCGCCACTGCCACCGCCGAGGATCACTAGGTCGAAAACGGTGCTGGCGTCGTTCGCCACGTCACGTCCTCCATGCATGTGCGCCGTACGCCGGGCCCCGTCGCTGGGGTGTGACCGGCCGGTCGGCTGGTGTGCGGCCGCTTTTGTCTTCGGCCCTGTGGTGGGGGCCCTGTCCTGCCGAGAACCCATCTTCGCACTTGTCGACGGTGGGCGGGACGCGGGGCCCGGGTCCGGAACGGATGATCGTCCGTTCCGGAGGGTTACTGCTGCGTAGATACCTACGGATTCGGGCGGTGTTCGTCGAGAGCGAAACCCGCCCGCCCTCCGACGTCCCTCCGTCCCGTGCCGGTCATCCTTGCCGCTTCCGCTCGGAGAACACGTACGGCCCCGGACCTATGCCCGGGGCCGTACGCGACGGAAGGCGGGACCTCAGCCGAGGTCGCCGGCGGCGGTGCGCTCGGCGAGCCGCACCAGGGTGCGGACCGCGGAGCCGGTGCCGCCCTTGGGGGTGTAGCCGTACGGCGCGCCCTCGTGGAAGGCCGGGCCCGCGATGTCCAGGTGCGCCCAGGCGATGCCCTCGCCCACGAACTCCTTCAGGAACAGGCCGGCCACCAGGCCGCCGCCCATCCGCTCGCCCATGTTGGCGATGTCGGCGGTGGGGGAGTCCATGCCCTTGCGCAGGTCGGCGGGGAGCGGCATCGGCCAGGACGGCTCGCCGACCTCCTCGGCGATCTCGTGGAGCGAGGTGCGGAAGGCGTCGTCGTTGGCCATCACACCGAAGGTGCGGTTGCCGAGCGCCAGCACCATCGCGCCGGTCAGGGTCGCCACGTCGACGATCGCGTCCGGCTTCTCCTCCGAGGCGCGGGTCAGCGCGTCGGCCAGGACGAGCCGGCCCTCGGCGTCGGTGTTCAGGACCTCGACGGTCTTGCCGCTGTACATGCGCAGCACGTCACCGGGGCGGGTGGCGTTGCCGGAGGGCATGTTCTCGGCCAGCGCCAGCCAGCCGGTGACATTGACCTTGAGACCCAGGCGGGCGGCCGTGACGACGGCGGCGAACACGGCGGCGGCGCCGGCCATGTCGCACTTCATCGTCTCGTTGTGGCCGGCCGGCTTGAGCGAGATGCCGCCCGAGTCGTAGGTGATGCCCTTGCCCACCAGGGCCAGGGTCTTCTCCGCCTTCGGGTGCGTGTAGGCGAGCTTCACCAGGCGCGGGCCCCGCGAGGCGCCCTGGCCGACGCCGAGGATGCCGCCGAAGCCGCCCTTGACCAGGGCCTTCTCGTCGAGGACCTGGACCTTGACGCCGTGCTCCTTGCCTGCGGCGGTGGCCACGGCGGCGAAGGACTCGGGGTACAGGTCGTTCGGCGGGGTGTTGACCAGGTCGCGCGCCCGGTTGATCTCCTCGACCAGGGCCAGGGAGCGCTCGACGGCGGCCTTGTAGGCCTTGTCGCGCGGCTTGGCGCCGAGCAGCGCCACCTCCGCGAGCGGCAGTTTCGGGCCATTGCCCTTGGACTTCGCGTCCTTGGGGGCGAGCTTGTTCTCGCCGCCCTGGTAGGCGGTGAAGGCGTACGCGCCCAGCAGCGCGCCCTCGGCGACGGCGGCGGCGTCCTCGACGGAGGCGGCGGGCAGCGCGAAGCCGGCCTTCTTGGAGCCGGTCAGCGCACGGGCCGCGGTGCCCGCGGCGCGGCGCAGCGCCTCGGCGTCGTAGGCGTCCTCCTTGTCCGGGACCGGACCGAGGCCGACCGCGACGACGACCGGGGCCTTGAGGCCGGACGCGGCGGGCAGCTTGGTCAGTTCGCCCTCGGCACCGGTGGCACCCAGGGTCGCGAGGACGGCGGCGAGCTTGCCGTCGAACGCCTTGTCCACGGCCTCGGAGCCGGGTGCCAGGACCGGTCCCTTGACGCCCTTGGCGACGCCGACGACGAGTGCGTCGGCGCGCAGCGTCGCCGCACCGGCAGTGCTGAGAGTGAGAGCAGTCACGGTGGTGAATTCTCGCTTCCGTTGAGTTCGAGTTCGGTCGAGGGGTGGGCCGACCGTGCCCGGCGCATCGTAGACGCCCCGACGATGTGCCGGGAATGAGCCTACGCGCGCGGTTCCTGCTCCGTGACGGCGGCGGGGCCTCCCGCGCCCTCTCCGACCGCCGGGGCGGTCCGGAACGGCCCCCGGGAGGCGTGCCGGCCGACGCCCCTCCGTCAGCTCCCGACGGCCAGCGCCACCAGGGCCGCCGTCGCCGCCGTCTCCTCGACGCCCCCGAAGACGTCCCCGGTGACCCCGCCGAACCGCCGCACGCAGTGCCGCAGCAGCAGTTCGCCCGCGGCGAGCGCGACCAGCGCGGCGAGCGCGTGGCGCAGCGCCCCGTACGGGCCCAGCGGCGCACCCGCCGCCGCGCACAGCGCCACCGTCACCACGGCCGCGAGCAGCGCCCGCCCGGCCGGGACGGTGGACGCCACCACCGCGCCGAGTCCCTCCGGCCGCGCCGCCGGGACGCCCTGACGGGACGCCTGGGTCAGCGCGAGACGGGCGGCCGTGCCCGCGACGACCGCCCCGACGGCCCCGTGCGCCCAGCCCTCCCCGTACAGCTCGAAGAGGACGGCGACCTGGGCCAGCAGGACCAGCAGCAGCGTGATGACACCGAACGGCCCAATGTCGGACTGCTTCATGATCCGCAGCGCGTCCTCGGCGGGCTTCCCGCTGCCGAGGCCGTCCGCCGTGTCCGCCAGGCCGTCCAGGTGCAGCCCCCGGGTGAGGGCGGCGGGCACCGCGACGGAGGCGACGGCGGCGAGCAGCGGCCCCGAGCCCGCCAGCAGCGACAGGGCGCCGAGGGCCCCGGCGAGCGCCCCCACGACGAGCCCGGCGAGCGGGGCGCGGAGCATGCCGGAGCGGGCGGTCGCCCGGTCCCAGCGGGTCACGCGGACGGGCAGCACGGTCAGGGTGCCGAAGGCGAAACGTATGCCGTGGCTGTTCAGGGAGGTCACCGCGCGCAGGCTAGCCGCTGCGCCCCGCCGATAGATTGGGCGAAACGCGCCAATCACCGCGAAACCTGACGTACCGGGAGTGGGTGGCATGGGTCACTGGTGGCACGACAACATCGCGGAGCCGGGCAAGCTCCCGCTGCTCCTCGCGCTGGCCGCCTTCGTCCTCACCTTCGCGATCACACGCACCATCACCCGCATGATCCGCGCCGGGAAGGGCCCGTTCCGCAACATCACCCCCGGTGGGGTGCACATCCACCACGTGGTGCCCGGGGTCGTCCTCTCCGTCGTCGGCGGGTTCGGGGCGGTGGCCGGCGGACGGCACGGGGTGGCCGCCGGGGTGTTCGCGGTGATCTTCGGGGTGGGGGCCGGCCTGGTGCTCGACGAGTTCGCCCTGATCCTGCATCTGGACGACGTGTACTGGACCGAGGAGGGCCGCCAGAGCGTGGAGGTGGTCGTGCTGACCGTCTCCCTGGTGGCACTGGTCCTGGCGGGCTTCTCGCCGCTCGGCGTCGACGACGTCAGCGACGAGGAGGAACAGGGCAGGCTCAGCCTCATCACCACCTACGTGATCAACTTCTGCTTCGTCCTGATCGCCCTGTTCAAGGGCAAGCTGCGGATGGCGGTGCTGGGCACCCTCGTCCCCTTCGTCGCCCTGGTCGGCGCGGTCCGGCTGGCCCGCCCCACCTCGCCCTGGGCCCGGCGCTTCTACCGCCACCGCCACCGGGCCCGCTCCCGGGCACTGCTGCGGGCCTACCACCACGACGTGCGCTGGGCCGGGCCGCGCCGGAAGTTCCAGGACCTCATCGGCGGCGCCCCGGACCGCGTCCCGCCGCCGCCCGCGCCCCGGTCCTGAACCCGCCGCCCGAGCCGCTCCCGCACGTGGCACACCGCCAGGACGACGGCGATGGCGGCCAGATGCTCACGGCCCGCCAGGTTGTCCTTGACGAGCACCTCCACGACCATCGCGAGGACCACCAGAGCCCCGGTGAACCGGGCGCGATGCCGGTGGCAGACGTACACCGCGAGCCCCACGACGGCCGCCGAGGGCCCGGTGTCCACCACCCGCGCGTCGGCGGCGGGCAGCCCGAGGAACACCTCCGGTCCGAGTGCGACGCCGATCCGCGCGTACAACGTCCCGGCCACCGTCGCCAGATACGCCACCGCGAGCGTGCGCCACCGCCCCAGGCACACCTCCGCGACGCCGAACACCAGCAGGATCTGGGCCAGCGCGCCCCACACCGGAAGGTCGGGCGCGGCCACGAACGGGGACAGCGGGGTGCGCGCGAGGGCCGACCAGAGCGGGTCCTCCGCCCGTACGGCTCCGAGCAGCCGCACCGGCCGGTGGCCCCAGTCCTGGACCTGCACCACCTGCACGGACGCGGTCAGCGCCACCGCGACCGCCGTCAGCGCGAGCGCCCGCGGACCGCGTCCGGCGAGCCCCCGCCGTACGGTCGTGAACAGCGGGCCCCACTCCCGGGCCGCCGCCCGGCGCAGGGCGGGGAGAGGGCTCACCCGCTCATCGCGAACAGCATGGAACGGCCCCCGGTCGGTCGGTGCGCGGCATCGGCGAGGACGCGCGCCGAGCGGCGGTCCCCCCACGAAGACGGACCGGGCCGGGGCGGAGTTGAGCGGCACCCGAGTGACACCGGTCTCGTCGGCTCGCCCGCTCGCCCGCTCGCCCGCTCGGCCGGGAACGGGGAGCCGGGCCCCGGGGCGCCGGAGCCTCAGACTCCGTCGAGAGCCGCCGCCTGCGTCCCCGGCCCCGGCTCCTCGCCGTCCACGGCCGTCTCCGGTTCCCGCTCCGGCAGTTCGGCGGCCAGCGCCGCCGCAGCCCGCACCAGCGGCAGGGCCAGCAGCGCACCGCTGCCCTCGCCCACCGTCACGCCGTGGTCCAGCAGCGGGGTCAGCGCCATCCGGTCCAGCGCCTTCGTCTGCGCGGGCTCCCCGCTGACCTGGCCGGCCAGCCACCAGTCCGGCGCCCGGAACGCCGCCCGCTGCGCCACCAGCGCACAGGCCGCCGAGACGACCCCGTCCAGGATCACCGGCATCCGGCGCACCGCGCTCTGCAGCAGGAAGCCCGTCATCGCCGCCAGGTCGGCGCCGCCCGACGCGGCGAGCAGCTCCAACTGGTCGCCGAGCACCGGCCGGGCCCGGCGCAGGGCGTCCCTGATCGCCGCGCACTTGCGCATCCAGGCCAGGTCGTCGATGCCCGCGCCGCCGCGACCGGTCACCACGGAGGCGTCCGTTCCGCAGAGCGCGGCCACGAGCGTGGCCGCGGCCGTGGTCCCCCCCACGCTGAGGTCGCCGAGCACCACCAGATCCGTGCCGGAATCCGCCTCCTCGTCGGCGATGGCCATCCCCAGGCGGACCGCCTGCGCGGCCTCCTCCGCGCTGATCGCGTCCTCGACGTCGATCCGCCCCGAACCCCGCCGCACCCGGTGCCGCACCACGGACTCGGGCAGCAGCTCCGGATCGCAGTCCAGGGAGACGTCCACGATCCGCATCGGCACGGAGAAGCGCCGCGCCAGCACCGAGACCGGGCTCGCCCCGTCGAGGGCGGACCGCACCAGCTCGTACGCGCCCCCCGCGGGCCGGCCGGAGACGCCCAGTTCCGCCACCCCGTGGTCACCGGCGAAGATCACCAGACGCGGCTGCTCGATGGCCCTGACCGGCACGGACTGCTGCGCGGCGCTGAGCCACTCGCCCAGCTCGTCGAGCCGTCCGAGCGCCCCCGGGGGGACGGTCAGCCGCTCGCGCCGCTCCTCGGCATCGCGCCGCACACCCCCGTCGGGGCGTTGGATCAGGTCGGAGAAGTCGTCCAGGTTCACGGAGGTCTGCCTCGCGGGTCGTCACGTCGGGTCCGGTCGGGGGAACCCGGCGGCGGGTCCCAGGGCGTGTCCGGCGGATCAGGACCGGACAGGCCCCAGCCGGAACAGTACCGGTCGGCCCACCCCCGAGAACCGTGCCGTGAACCGGGAGCGGGGCGGGCGGCCGGACCGCGCGCGGCAGCCGCCCCTCACCCCCGCAGCACCAGCACCTGCCCCGCCACCACCAGCAGCACCTGCTCGCACTCGGCCGCGACCGCCGCGTTCAGCCGCCCCAGCTCGTCCCGGAACCGCCGCCCCGCCGCCGTCGCCGGCACCACCCCGGACCCCACCTCGTTGGTCACCAGCACCACCGGCCGCCGGGTCCCGCGCACCGCGGCGACCAGCTCCGCGACCCGCTCCCGCAACGCCGCCTCGCCGCCGCCCCGCCACCGCTCGTCCTCCCAGGCCTCCACCCGGTCCATCGCGTCGGTCAGCCACAGCGACAGGCAGTCGATCAGCAGCGGCGGCCCGTCCGCCCCCAGCAGCTCCACGAGCTCGCAGGTCTCCTCGGTCCGCCAGGCGCCGGGCCTGCGCTCCCGGTGCAGTCCGATCCGGGCCGCCCACTCAGGGTCCCCGTCGCGACGGCCCCCGGTCGCCACGTACACCACCTCCGGGAACGTCTCCAGGCGCTGCTCCGCCTCCAGCGACTTCCCCGACCGCGCGCCCCCCGTGACCAGCACCCGGCGCGGCACGTCCGCCGCCGCCCGGTAGCCGCCCACCACCAGCGTCGTCCCGTCCGGTACCGCCCGGGCCCCGGCCGCCGCCAGCCGGCGGTCCAGCGCCGGGCCCGCCGGGGCGTCGTGGTCCAGGTGGACCGCGATCACCTCGGTGGCCGGCCCGACCGCCCCGGCCGACCGCAGCCGGGCCACCGCGTCGGGCCGCCCGATCACGTCGAGGACGGCCATGTCCAGGGGGCGCTCCACCCGCTCGGGCAGGCCGGAGGGGGCCGCCCCCGGCGGCAGGTACAGCAGCCGCTCGCCCTCCGGGGCCGTCACCTCGTACCCGGTCCCCGGCGCGTCCATCGCCACCGCCCGCACCCGGTGCCCGCTGATCAGCGTCAGGACCTGGCCGTCCGGCACCCGGCCGGCCGGCGGCAGCAGGGCGGGCAGTTCGACGGCGGGCCCGTCGTGCGGGTGCGTCAGCAGCACCTGCCGGACCGCGCCCAGCGAACGCCCCGCACGGGCGGCGGCGAACACCGCCCCGGGGGTGAGGTCCAGCAGCAGCGCGTCATCGACGAGCAGCGCGGTCGCGGCCCGCGCCCACGGGCCGCGGGCCGAGGCGCAGGCGGCGCAGGGGCAGGAGGGGCGCGGCAGCCCGTCGGGGGCTCCGGTGCCGAGCAGAGTCAGTTCCACACCTTGATCCTCCCGTGTCCCCGCGCGAGGTGCGCGTCCGGCTACGCTTCGGGAAGCAACGTGACTCATGGAGGCTGGCATGGCGTGGACGTGGCGGTTCGAGAAGTCCGACGGTACGGAGACGGAGCCGGCGCTGCAGCCGGAGGAGTTCACCACGCAGGGCGACGCGGAGTCCTGGATCGGTGAGTTCTGGAAGGAGCTCCTGGAGGGCGGCGCCGCCCAGGTGACGCTCCTCGAGGACTCCACCAAGATCTACGGCCCGATGAGCCTGCAGGCCGACGGCGCCTGACCCACGGGGCCCCGGGGCGAAGCGGGCGGCGGAAGGGCGGGTGGTCCGGGGACTCCCCGCACCACCCGCCCTTCGGGCGTCTTGCGCCCGGCTCTCCCCGTGCGCGGCCGGGCCTTTGCCGCTCCGCGTCCGTCCGCCACGGCGGGCAGCCCGGCCCTCCCCGCGCGGTCGGACCCTCCCGCGCTCTCAGATCTCCCCGAGCGTGACCTCCGCCGTCCGGCTGTCGCCGTCGCGCGTGTACGTCACGGTCACCTTCTGGCCCGGCTCGTCGCCCGCCAGCGCCTCGGAGAGCGAGGTGATCGTGGTGACCTCGCTGTCCCCGATCTTCGTGATGGTGTCCCCGGGCCTCAGCCCCGCGTCGTCCGCCGCGCCGCCCCGGTCCACGCTGACCAGCGCCACCCCGGCCGGGCGGTAGCTGTCGTCGACGACCGTGCGCCCCGTGATGTTCAGCGCCGCCCGGCCCGAATCGGTGACCCTGCCGTCCTTGATGATCTGGTCGGCGACCGTCTTCACCATCGAGACGGGGATCGCGAAGCCGATGCCCGGCGCCGCGCTGTCGCCCATCTGCGGGTCGGTCGCCGCGAGGGTCGGAATGCCGATCACCTGGCTGTCCAGGTTGACGAGCGCCCCGCCGCTGTTGCCCGGGTTGATCGCGGCGGACGTCTGCACCATGTTGGCGATCGTCGCCCCCGTGCCGCCGCCCGTCCGGCCCTCGCTCACGGTCCGGCCGAGCGCGGAGACGATGCCCTGGGTGACACTGCTGGACAGGCCGAGAGGCGAGCCCATCGCCAGGACGATCTGCCCGACCTCGACCTTCTCCGCGTCGCCGAACTTCGCGGCCCGCAGCCCGTCCGGCACCTCGTCGAGCTTGATCACCGCCAGGTCCTGCTCCGGATAGGAGGAGACCAGCGAGGCGCTCAGCACCGCCTCCCCGGTGGCGACGCTGACCTTGAACTTCTTCTCGTCACCGACCACATGGGCGTTGGTGACGATGTGCCCCCTGTCGTCGTACACGATCCCGGAGCCGAGCCCCTCCGAGGCGTCGATCTGCACCACCGACGGCAGCACGTCGTTGATGACGTCCTGGTAGGCGTTCTCCAGGTCGTCGGGGGCGCGCTTCGCCGAACCCTGAGCCGTACCGGACGCACTGGCTTCGGGGGCCAAAGCCGCCGGACTCGTACCGGAGCAGCCGCCCGCCAGGGCGATGGCGCAGACGGCCGCGGACAGGGGAAGCAGCAGCCCGCGCGCCCGGCCGCGGAAAGGGGATACGTCCATATCCGGAGTCTGGGGCCCGCCCCGTCCGGATGCCCGAACTGATGAGCCGAACGGGCCCGGCCCCGTGACGCGACCCGCGTCAGCCGCGCACGCCGCACAGGTGCAGCAGCGCCGCCACACCCCGGTAGGGGTCGGTCCGCCCGGCCCGGTCCTCCAGGGTCAGGACCCGCTCCAGCTCCTCGGCCGGCAGCTCCACGTCGTTGCCGACGTTGTCCGTGAAGACCCGCACCCCGTACCAGGCGTGCAGCGGCGCGGCGATCCCCGCGAGCGTGGCCCGCAGCGCGCCGAGCCGGTCGGCCCGCACGGTGAGGCCGAGGCGGTTGGTGTACGTCGCGGTGTCGAAGGCCGTCAGTGCCGCGCCGAAGTCACCCGCGAGCCCCGGGCGCATCGCGAGGGCGTCCGCGTTCCGTACGAGCAGGGAGAGCAGCCCGCCGGGGGCCAGCATCCGGGCGAGCCCGGCCAGCATCGGGTCCGGCTCCTCGACGTACATCAGGACGCCGTGGCACAGCACCACGTCGAAACTGCCGGGCAGGAAGTGCACCCCGGTGTCCCGGCCGTCGCCCTCGATGAGCCTGACCCGCTCCCGGATGCCCTCCGGCTCGGTCTCCAGGGACGCGCGGGCCGCCGCCAGCATCGCGTGGTTCGACTCCAGGCCGGTCACCGAGTGACCGGCCCGCGCCAGACGCAGCGCCTGGGTGCCCTGGCCCATGCCGACGTCCAGCACGCGCAGCCGCTGACCCACCGGGAAACGCCCGGCTATCTGCTCGTCCAGCTGGCGCGCGACCAGCTCCTGGCGGACCTGGTTGCGTACGCCGCCGAGACCCGCCAGCCACGCCGAGGAGGCCCCGGTGAAGCCGGAGGCCTCCGTGCTCAGGGCCGCTCTCCGCGCTTGACCTGCGGCTTCGGGAGCCGCAGTCGACGCATCTGGAGCGTGCGCATCAGGCCGTAGGCCACGGCTCCGCGCTTCGGCGTGTCCGGGAACCGCTCGCGCAGCTGCTTCTTCAGCCGCAGCGAGAGACCGATCGAGTCGATCACGATCAGGATGATCACGCCGAGCCAGAGCAGCAGCGAGATGCTCTGGATGTTCTGCACCTGGATCACGCTGAGGATCAGGATGATCACGGCGAGCGGCAGGAACCACTCGGCGATGTGGAAGCGCGAGTCCACGTAGTCGCGGACGAAGCGCCGGACCGGGCCCTTGTCGCGGACCGGGAGGTAGCGCTCGTCGCCCGAGGCGAGCGCCTCGCGCTGCCTGGCCAGGTCGGCGCGGCGCGCTTCGCGCTGGCGCTTCATGGCCGCCTTGCGGTCGGTCGGCGCGCCGGACGCGGCACGGCGGCGCTGCGACTGGGCCTCGCTGCGCTTGGGGGTGGGGCGACCCTTGGGAGCCTGCGGGTCGCGGGGCTGCTGGGAGAGGTCCGCCGTCACCTTGTCGGTGGGGGCCTTCTCTGTCTTGGCACGGCTACGGAACACAAAACCCAAGGGTACGGGGTCGGCGCGCGGGCCCGGAGACCCGGGCGGGAACGATCCGGCAACGGACGGCGTCCTCGGATGTGTCCCGACGGTGCGATACGGGTGTCAACCACCCGTTCCCGCACCCGTCACCAGGATGTCCCGGGTCCCCGCCTACACCCTGGGCGGGAGTGTTCACGGGGCGCACTCGTCCTTGGGGAGGAGCACATCGACGTCCGAACAGTGCGGTAATAGAGACAGGGCCCGTACTGTGGGTTCTATCGGGAGTGCTGGAGCTCAGTCCGTCAGAAGGGGGCGCGCGAAGCCCATGAGCGGTGTCATGAAGCGTATGGGGATGATCT
Organism: Streptomyces griseus; assembly: GCF_900460065.1. GTDB lineage: Bacteria > Actinomycetota > Actinomycetes > Streptomycetales > Streptomycetaceae > Streptomyces > Streptomyces griseus. The sequence goes on from NZ_UAVD01000032.1 coordinate 127,801, forward strand.
TCCGCGCGAAGGCAAACAAGGCCCTTGACCGGGCCGAGGATCCGCGCGAGACCCTCGATTACTCGTACCAGAAGCAGCTGGAGCTGCTGCAGAAGGTGCGCCGCGGCGTCGCCGACGTGGCGACGTCCCGCAAGCGCCTGGAGCTGCAGCTGAACCAGTTGCAGGGCCAGTCGTCCAAGCTGGAGGACCAGGGCCGCAAGGCGCTGGCGCTGGGCCGCGAGGACCTGGCGCGCGAGGCGCTGTCCCGGCGCGCCGCGCTCCAGCAGCAGGTCACCGACCTGGAGACGCAGCACGCGACGCTGCAGGGCGAGGAGGAGAAGCTCACCCTCGCGGCCCAGCGGCTCCAGGCCAAGGTCGACGCCTTCCGCACGAAGAAGGAGACCATCAAGGCCACCTACACGGCGGCCCAGGCCCAGACCCGGATCGGCGAGGCCTTCACCGGCATCTCCGAGGAGATGGGCGACGTCGGCCTCGCCATCCAGCGGGCCGAGGACAAGACGCAGCAGCTCCAGGCGCGGGCCGGCGCCATCGACGAGCTGCTCGCCTCCGGCGCCCTGGACGACCCGACCGGCACGGCGAAGGACGACATCGCCGCCGAACTGGACCGGATCTCCGGCGGCAGCGACGTGGAGCTGGAGCTGCAGCGCATGAAGGCCGAGCTGGCCGGTGGTTCCTCGTCCTCGCAGCAGGCCATCGAGGGCGGCGCACAGGACGGCGCTCAGCAGTCGCAGCAGTCGTCCCCGCACAAGTTCGACAAGCAGTGAGGGCAGCGTCATGATCGTACGGATCATGGGGGAGGGCCAGGTCAAGCTGGCCGACAGTCACTTCGTCGAACTGAACGAGCTCGACGATGTTTTGCTCAAGGAGATGGAGAGCGGCGACGGCCCCGGCTTCCGCTCGACCCTCCACGCGCTCCTGGACAAGGTGCGAGAGCTCGGCACTCCGCTCCCGGACGACTCCCTGGAGCCGTCCGAGCTGATCCTGCCGGCGCCCGACGCCACCCTCGAAGACGTCACCGCCATGCTCAGCGACGAGGGGCTCATCCCCAACTGAAGGCCACGGGCCGGCCCCCGGCGGGCCCGTGGATCGCCGCACCGGCACCCCGCACCCCTGCCCCGCGCCCGGTCCGCCGGACGCGGGGCAGGGGTGCTCCGGGACCTTCCCCGCGAAGGCTCCCGTCCCCGTGCGGGGGCCGCGTACCGTAGCTGGACGTGACCACCCTCTCGTCCGGCTTCGCGCGCGCCCGCCGCTGGCTCCGGGACCACCCCCTCGCGTTCGACGCGGCCCTCGCCCTCGGCGCCCTCGTCGCGATGATCGCCGGCTCGTTCGCGGACCCGGGCACCGGACACGGGCCGACCTTCGGCACCCGCACCCCCGGGCCGCTCAGCGTGGTCCTGATGGTCCTCGCCGCCGTGGCCCTGGTCCTGCGGCGCCGGCGTCCGATGGCGGTGCTCGCCGCCACCGGGACCCTCTCGGCGACCGAGTACATCCTGATGGACCCGCCCGCCCCGGTCGTCATGAGCACGGTCATCGCCCTCTACACCGTCGCCTCGCGCACCGACCGCCCCACCACCTGGCGGGTCGGCCTGCTGACCATGGGGGCGCTGACGGCGGCCTCCATGGTCTTCGGCTCGACGCCCTGGTACAGCCAGGAGAACCTCGGTGTGTTCGCCTGGACCGGGATGGCCGGGGCCGCCGGGGACGCGGTGCGCAGCAGACGCGCGTTCGTCGACGCCATCCGGGAACGCGCCGAGCGCGCCGAGCGCACCCGCGAGGAGGAGGCCCGCCGCCGGGTCGCCGAGGAGCGGCTGCGGATCGCACGGGACCTCCACGACGTCGTCGCTCACCACATCGCCCTGGTCAACGTCCAGGCCGGGGTGGCCGCCCACGTCATGGACAGACGCCCGGACCAGGCCAAGGAGGCGCTCGCCCACGTCCGCGACGCCAGCCGCTCCGCGCTCAACGAACTCCGGGTCACCGTCGGCCTCCTGCGCCAGCAGGGCGACCCCGAGGCGCCGACCGAACCGGCCCCCGGGCTCGCCGTGCTCGGCGAGCTGGTCGACACCTTCCGCAACGCCGGGCTCCCCGTCGAGGTGGCCGGCTCCGACCACGGCGAGCGGCTGCCCGCCGCCGTCGACCTGGCCGCGTACCGGGTCATCCAGGAAGCCCTGACCAACGTCCGCAAGCACGCGGGCGCCGGGGCCAGGGCCGAGGTGAGCGTCGTACGGGTGGGCGCCACCGCCGAGGTCACCGTCCTCGACAACGGCCGGGGGTGCGCCGCCCGGCCGCCCGGAGCCGACGACGACCCGGAGAGCGGCCGTCACGGCCTGGTCGGCATGCGCGAACGCGTCACCGCCCTCGGCGGGGCCCTCACCGCGGGCCCTCGGTACGGCGGCGGTTTCCGGGTCCATGCGATCCTTCCGGTCGAGGCCCGCACGGGTGAACCGGAGCGGCCGGGCACAGCGGGCGGAACGGGGCTCTGCCGATGACCCAGCCGACACCGGCGCCGGAACCGACGACCGGACCGCGGCAGGCCCCCATCAAGGTGCTGCTCGCCGACGACCAGGCGCTGCTGCGCAGCGCGTTCCGGGTGCTGGTGGACTCCGAGCCGGACATGGTGGTGGTCGGCGAGGCCGCCGACGGGGCCCAGGCCGTCGACATGGCCCGCGCCTCGGGCGCCGACGTGGTGCTCATGGACATCCGGATGCCGGGCACCGACGGACTCGCCGCCACCCGCATGATCAGCGCGGACCCCGAGCTGTCCGCGGTGCGGGTGGTCATGCTCACCACCTTCGAGGTCGACGAGTACGTGGTCCAGTCGCTGCGCGCCGGAGCATCCGGCTTCCTGGGCAAGGGCGCGGAGCCGGATGAGCTCCTCAACGCCATCCGGATCGCCGCGGCGGGCGAGGCGCTGCTCTCGCCGGCGGCGACCAAGGGGCTCATCGCCACGTTCCTGGCCCAGGGCGGCAGTTCGGGGGAGGGGCCGGACAGCGCGGAGTACGCGGAGCGGCTGGCGGCGCTCACCGGCCGGGAACGCGAGGTGCTGGTGCAGGTCGCGGGCGGCCACTCCAACGACCGGATCGCCGAGCGGCTCGCGGTCAGCCCGCTCACCGTCAAGACCCATGTGAACCGGGCGATGGCGAAGCTGGGAGCCCGGGACCGGGCCCAACTGGTGGTCATCGCCTATGAATCGGGCCTGGTGCGACCCCGGGCGGAGTGACCGGACGGAGGTTCGGCGTACAGCGGCGTACTCCACCTGCGGTATGCGCGGCATAAGAAAGCAGCCCGGGGGGCGACGTTTCGGGGGCGCGGAGCGGAGATCGTAGGACTGGGCTGGAGGTGTGGGTCCCTGACGTCTTCCCCCTCCCCGCCCCCTGCCGCGTACGCCACAGAAGAGAGACCCACCCATGTCCTGGCTGTCCAGATTCAGCCTCGCGCAAAGGGCCCTGATCGGGCTGATCTCGATCGTCGCGCTGGTCTTCGGCGCGATAGCGATCCCGCAGCTCAAGCAGCAGCTGCTGCCCACCATCGAACTGCCGATGGTCTCGGTGCTGGCGCCCTACCAGGGTGCGTCTCCCGATGTGGTCGAGAAGCAGGTCGTCGAGCCGCTGGAGAACTCCCTCAAGGCCGTCGACGGCGTCGAGGGCATCACCTCCACCGCCAGCGAGGGCAACGCCCTCATCATGGCGACCTTCGACTTCGGCGACGAGGGCACCAAGCAGCTCGTCGCCGACATCCAGCAGGCGGTCAACCGGGCCCGCGCCCAGCTGCCCGACGGCGTCGACCCGCAGGTCGTCGCCGGCTCCACGGACGACATCCCGACCGTGGTCCTCGCCGTCACCTCCGACAAGGACCAGCAGGTCCTGGCCGACCAGCTCGACCGCACGGTCGTCCCGGCCCTCCAGGACATCGAGGGCGTCGGCCAGGTCACGGTGGACGGCGTGCGGGACCTCCAGGTCTCCGTCGTCCCCGACGACAAGAAGCTCGCCGGGGCCGGCCTCGACGCGGGCACGCTCGCCCAGGCCCTCCAGGCGGGCGGCGCCACCGTGCCGGCCGGCGCCTTCTCCGAGTCCGGCAAGAGCCGCACCATCCAGGTCGGCGGCGCCTACACCTCGCTGCAGCAGATCGAGGACCTCCCGGTCGTCGCCAAGAACCCGGCGGGCGCCGGGGACCGGCCGGGCGAGCCGGTGCGCCTCGGCGACGTCGCCGAGGTGAAGCAGGAGCCGTCGACGGCGGTCTCCATCACCCGCACCAACGGCAGGCCCAGCCTCGCCGTGATGGCGACGATGGACAAGGACGGCAGCGCCGTCGCCATCTCGGACGCGGTCAAGGACAAGCTCCCCGACCTCCGCAAGGACCTCGGCGAGGGCGCGGAGCTGACCGTGGTCTCCGACCAGGGCCCCGCCGTCTCCAAGTCGATCTCGGGCCTCACCACGGAGGGCGCGCTCGGCCTGGTCTTCGCCGTCGTCGTGATCCTGGTCTTCCTCGCCTCGATCCGCTCGACGCTGGTCACCGCGGTCTCCATCCCGCTCTCGATCGTCCTCGCGCTGATCGTCCTCTGGACCCGCGACCTGTCGCTCAACATGCTCACGCTCGGCGCGCTCACCATCGCCATCGGCCGGGTCGTCGACGACTCGATCGTGGTCCTGGAGAACATCAAGCGCCACCTCGGCTACGGCGAGGAGCGCCACGCGGCGATCATCAACGCGGTCAAGGAGGTCGCCGGAGCGGTCACCTCCGCCACGCTCACCACCGTCGCGGTCTTCCTGCCCATCGGGCTGGTCGGCGGCATGGTCGGCCAGCTGTTCGGCTCGTTCTCGCTGACCATCACCGCGGCGCTGCTGGCCTCGCTCCTGGTCTCGCTGACCGTCGTGCCGGTGCTGTCGTACTGGTTCCTGCGCGCCCCCAAGGGCACCCCTGAGGACGCGGCGGAGGCCCGCCGCCTCGCCGAGGAGAAGGAAGCGGCCAGCAGGCTCCAGCGGATCTACGTCCCGGTCCTGCGCTTCGCGACCCGCCGCCGGGTCACCAGCCTCGTCATCGCCGTGGCCGTGCTCCTCGGCACCTTCGGGATGGTCCCGCTGCTGAAGACGAACTTCTTCGACGCCGGCGAGCAGGAAGTCCTGAGCGTCAAGCAGGAACTCGCCCCCGGCACCAGCCTGGAAGCCGCCGACCAGGCGGCCCGCAAGGTCGAGAAGGTCCTCGCGGGGGACAAGGGCGTCAAGGACTACCAGGTCACCGTCGGCTCCTCCGGCTTCATGGCCGCCTTCGGCGGCGGCACCGGCGCCAACCAGGCCACGTACCAGGTCACCCTGAAGGACGCCGCGGACTACGAGGACGCCCAGGACCGCATCGACGAGGCCCTCGGCAAGCTCGACGGCATCGGCGACACCACCATCGCCGCGGGCGACGGCTTCGGCTCCCAGGACCTGAGCGTCGTGGTCAAGGCCGCCGACGGGGACATCCTGAAGAAGGCGTCCGAGGCGGTCCGCGCCGAGGTCGACACCATCAAGGACGTCACCGACGTCCAGAGCGACCTGGCGCAGAGCGTCCCGCGCATCTCGGTCACCGCCAACGACAAGGCGGCCGCCGCCGGATTCGACTCCGCCACGCTGGGCGGCATCGTCGCCGGAGCCGTACGCGGCACGCCCGCCGGCACCGCGACGCTGGACGACACCGAGCGCGACGTCGTCATCCGGTCCGCCACCCCGGCCGCCACCATGGCCGAGCTGAAGGCCCTGCCGCTCGGCCCGGTCGAGCTCGGCGACATCGCCGACGTCGAGGTCGTCCCCGGACCGGTCTCGATGACCAGGATCGACGGACAGCGCTCGGCGACGATCACGGCCAAGCCCGTCGGCGACAACACCGGCGCGGTCAGCACCGATCTCGCCAAGAAGATCGACGCCCTGGACCTCCCGGACGGCGCCACCGCCACCATCGGCGGCGTCACCGAGGACCAGAACGAGGCCTTCGCGCAGCTCGGCCTCGCCATGCTGGCGGCCATCGCGATCGTCTTCATGCTGCTGGTGGCCACCTTCCGGTCGCTCGTCCAGCCGCTGATCCTGCTGGTCTCCGTCCCGTTCGCGGCGACCGGCGCGCTGGCCCTCCTGCTCATCACGGGCACCCCGCTGGGCGTCCCCGCGATGATCGGCATGCTGATGCTCATCGGCATCGTGGTCACCAACGCGATCGTGCTGATCGACCTGATCAACCAGTACCGCGCCCAGGGCCTCGGGATCGTGGAAGCCGTCATCGAGGGCGGCCGCCACCGCTTCCGCCCGATCCTGATGACGGCACTCGCCACCATCTTCGCCCTGCTCCCGATGGCGCTCGGCGTCACCGGCGAGGGCGGCTTCATCTCGCAGCCGCTGGGCGTCGTGGTGATCGGCGGTCTGATCAGCTCCACGCTGCTGACCCTGCTGCTGGTGCCGACGCTGTACGCGATGGTCGAGCTCCGCAAGGAGCGCCGCGCCGGGAAGAAGGCGGCCAAGCGCGCCGCGAAGGCGGGCGTCCCGTCCCCGGCCGAGCCGGACGAGGCCCGCGAGGCCGAGCCGGCGAAGGCCTGACACGACGCCTGGGGCCCGCCCCGCGCACCCGCGCGGGGCGGGCCCCAGGCGCGGCCGGCTCCGGGCGGAAGGCGTCAGGGGGCGCCCGCGGTGGCGGTCGCACGTCTCCCGGGCCGCCTCGACCGCGGGGACGGACGCGCCGGGCCGCCTCCGGGCGCACGGGAGAGCCCCGGTGGGCCGACCTGCGGCCTACCGGGGCTCTCGGGAGCTCGCGCCGCGCTACGGCAGCGCCAGCATCCGCTCCAGCGCGAGCTTCGCGTACTTCTCCGTCTCCGGGTCGACCTCGATGCGGTTGACCAGCTTGCCCTCGGCCAGCGACTCCAGGGTCCAGACCAGGTGGGGCAGGTCGATGCGGTTCATCGTCGAGCAGAAGCAGACCGTCTTGTCGAGGAAGACGATCTCCTTGTCCTCCGCGGCGAAACGGTTCGCCAGCCGGCGGACCAGGTTCAGCTCGGTGCCGATGGCCCACTTCGAGCCGGCCGGGGCCGCCTCCAGGGCCTTGATGATGTACTCCGTCGAGCCCACGTAGTCCGCGGCGGCGACGACCTCGTGCTTGCACTCCGGGTGCACCAGCACGTTGACCCCGGGCATCCGGGCCCGGACGTCCTCGACCGACTCGACCGAGAAGCGGCCGTGGACCGAGCAGTGCCCGCGCCACAGGATCATCTTCGCGTCGCGCAGCTGCTCGGCGGTGAGCCCGCCGTTCGGCTTGTGCGGGTTGTAGAGGACGCAGTCGTCCAGGCTCATCCCCATGTCCCGCACGGCCGTGTTGCGGCCCAGGTGCTGGTCGGGGAGGAAGAGGATCTTCTCGCCCTGCTCGAAGGCCCACTCCAGGGCCCGCTTCGCGTTCGACGACGTGCAGATCGTGCCGCCGTGCCTGCCGGTGAAGGCCTTGATGTCGGCGGACGAGTTCATGTACGAGACGGGCACCACCCGGTCGGCGACGCCGGCCTCCGTCAGCACGTCCCAGCACTCGGCGACCTGCTCGGCGGTGGCCATGTCGGCCATCGAGCAGCCGGCCGCCAGGTCGGGCAGGACGACCGCCTGGTCGTCCGTGGTCAGGATGTCCGCGGACTCGGCCATGAAGTGGACGCCGCAGAAGACGATGTACTCGGCCTCCGGGCGCGCGGCCGCGTCGCGGGCCAGCTTGAACGAGTCGCCGGTGACGTCCGCGAACTGGATGACCTCGTCGCGCTGGTAGTGGTGGCCGAGGACGAACACCTTGTCCCCGAGCTTCTCCTTCGCGGCGCGGGCGCGCTCCACCAGGTCCGGGTCGGACGGGGAGGGCAGGTCGCCGGGGCACTCGACGCCGCGCTCGCTCCTCGGGTCGGCCTCGCGGCCGAGCAGCAGCAGCGCGAGCGGTGTCGGCTGTACGTCCAGGGGCTGGGCCGTGGTCACGTCACGCACCCTTTCTAGTCTGCGAACTCGAGATCACTCCGCACGCTTCCGCGGAGCGCTTCGGCTAACGCGCCTTTTCGTCTATTTGACGCTATCTATCATAGCCGCTTCGTGTCAGTTTGACGATGCCGATAGCGTCGATGTGACGCATCCCCCGGGCGACCGGGTGTGCGAGCATGAAAAGGAACAGACAAGCGCTTGGCCCGGAATGAAAACGCGGGTCTGGCGGTTGAACCGTCGGCAAGCAGTCCGTACAACCCGGGAGAGAAGCAGATGTCCGTATCGGACGAGACCACCACCGTGAGCGACGGCATCCTCCTGTCCGACGCCGCCGCCGCCAAGGTCAAGGGCCTGCTGGAGCAGGAAGGCCGCGAGGACCTGGCGCTGCGCGTCGCCGTCCAGCCCGGCGGTTGCTCGGGCCTGCGCTACCAGCTCTTCTTCGACGAGCGTTCGCTCGACGGTGACGTCGTGAAGGACTTCGACGGCGTCAAGGTCGTCACCGACCGGATGAGCGCCCCGTACCTGGGCGGCGCCTCCATCGACTTCGTCGACACCATCGAGAAGCAGGGCTTCACCATCGACAACCCGAACGCCACCGGCTCCTGCGCCTGCGGCGACTCCTTCAGCTGAGCCGAGGGCGGGAACACACGGCATACGGAGGCGGCCCCGGGATCATCCCGGGGCCGCCTCCGTTCGTCATTCCGCTCAGCCGCGCGGCACCGTGCCGCCCGACGCCGCGTCGACCACCGCGCGGTCGCCCAGCGGCTCCTGGAGCGTCACCGTCCGGGTCAGCTCCTTGGCGATCGCGATGCAGGCCTTCTTGCCCTCCTGCGGCTTCTCCGTCACCGAGATCGCCACCTGACCCGCGCTCTCCTCCGCGCTCGCCGTGTACGTACTGCACACGCCGCCCCAGAACGTCACCTCAAGGGTCCGCCCGTCCGCTCCGTACGACGTCACCTTCCGCTCCCCGGAGGGCGTCGTCGGCGGCTCCGGCTGCTCGATGAACTCCGGGTCCACGGCGACCTGCGTGACCGTGTTCTCCGGGCCGCCCGGGGCCTGGCGGACCGTGAACAGCCAGGACGGCACCAGCGTCGGCCGGCCGTCCACGTGGTTCAGCGCCAGGCCGAACACCGCGTCCTCGACCGTCTGCTCGACCGGCGCCCGCTTCCCGTTCGACGGCACGCACTGCGGATCGGCGGGAGGCTTCGGCCCGCCCTCCAGCGGTACGGGAGTGGCGCAGCCGCCGATGTCCCGGCCGCCGTCGCCCTTGCCCCGGCTCGCCGCGTTCAGCTGCTTCAGCGCCTCGTCCGCGCCGACCGCCGGATAGGCGTCGCCCTTCTCCAGCGCCTTCAGGTGCCCGCTGCCGCCGGTCACCTCGCCGTCCGGGCCCACCTGGACACCGGTCGACCAGCCGTAGGTCGGGAGCCCGTCGATCTTCGGATCGGCGTTCACCACGCGGACATCGCCCATGAGCTGGCCCGCGTTCAGCGCGGCGTCGTCCTGTCCGACCGCCTTGAGCACCGGGATCGCGGCCGCCTTCGCCGCCTTCTCGCTCACCGGGTCACCGCCCGGCTCCGAGGCCCCGTTCGCACACATCGTCCCCGGCTCGCAGGGCTTGGCCGGGGTGGTCCGGGCGAACGTCCAGGTGCCCGGGGCCTGCTTCGCCACCTTCAGCAGCGCCCCGGGGCCGTCGTCGTCGCCGACCACCCAGGACGTCCCCTCGGCGCGCGGCGAGCCCGGGATGCCCAGCGCCTTCGCCAGCCGGGCGACGTCGGCCGAGGCCACCGTGCCCCTCGCCTCGTGGACCGCCGCCTCGTCCGGGCCGTCGGGCAGCTCGCCCGACGCCCGGTAGACCACGGGCGGACCGCCCGGGTCCGGTTCGCCGGGGGCGATGCCCGGGGGAAGGGAGTCCGAGGACGAGGACGTGTCGCCCGGGCCGTCACCGGCGGGAGCGTCCAGGGCCAGGGGCCGGGCCTCGCCCCGCGCCGATGAGCCGCTGTCCGCCGTGCCGCCGTCGCCCGAGGCGGTCGAGGCCCAGTACGCCCCACCGCCCCCGGCCAGCAGCACGGCCGCGGCCACCGAGGCCACCGCGAGCGGCGGACGCCGCCGCCGGGGGCCGGTCGCGTCGTTGTCGGGTCGCTCGGTGCTCACCGGATCGCTCCTTCGACTGCGTTGCCGTCGCGGCGCCAACCGCGTGTCCCCGGACGGGGACACCGGTGGGACGGGGCCGAGGAGCGTGCGGTTCCCGCGGCCGGGGCCGCCCGGAGGCGACGGGACGGCCTTCGGCACGGAAAAGGCCGAAACGCGATGGCGTCCGTCCGGCCGAGACCGGTGTGCCTCAGTCGCCGTACTCGGACATCGCGTCGATCAGCCGCGCCGACGCGGGCGGGACCGTCACCCCGTTGATCAGGGACGGCTTCACCGGGGCCGGGGCGCTTTTCGCCGCCGCCGTCCAGTGCGGCGCCATCCGCGCGCAGTCGCCGCGCAGTGCGGCCAGGCTCGATTCCGACTCGGGCAATGCGGTGTGCTTCGACATATCCGCACCGTAACCACGGTCGAGCTCAGGTAGAAAGACCTACTATCGGGTAGTTTCCCCTTTTCCCGGCCGTCGCCTCACCCGGTAGCGTGAACTGTCACGTCGTCCCGGAGGGCGCACTCACGGCCCTTCGCCTTCCGCAGGAGCAGCCTCCCCGTGCGTATTGCAGTCACCGGCTCGATCGCCACCGACCACCTCATGACCTTCCCCGGCCGCTTCGCCGACCAGCTGGTCGCGGATCAGCTGCACACGGTCTCCCTCTCCTTCCTGGTCGACAACCTCGACGTCCGCCGGGGCGGTGTCGCCGCCAACATCTGTTTCGGGATGGGGCTGCTCGGCACCCGCCCGATCCTGGTCGGCGCCGCCGGCTCGGACTTCGACGAGTACCGCGCCTGGCTCGACCGGCACGGCGTCGAGACCGGCTCGGTCCGTATCTCCGAGGTCCTGCACACCGCCCGCTTCGTCTGCACCACCGACGCCGACCACAACCAGATCGGCTCCTTCTACACGGGCGCGATGAGCGAGGCCCGCCTCATCGAGCTCCAGAGCGTCGCCGACCGCGTCGGCGGCCTCGACCTCGTCTCCATCGGCGCCGACGACCCCGAGGCGATGCTCCGCCACACCGAGGAGTGCCGCTCCCGGAACATCCCCTTCGCCGCGGACTTCTCGCAGCAGATCGCGCGGATGGACGGCGAGGAGATCCGCATCCTCCTCGACGGCGCCACCTACCTCTTCTCCAACGAGTACGAGAAGGGGCTCATCGAGTCCAAGACCGGCTGGAGCGACGAGGAGATCCTCGCCAAGGTCGGCCACCGCGTCACCACCCTCGGCGCCCGCGGTGTCCGGATCGAGCGCGTCGGCGAGCCGGTCATCGAGGTCGGCTGCCCCGAGGAGGACACCAAGGCCGACCCCACCGGCGTCGGCGACGCCTTCCGCGCGGGCTTCCTCTCCGGCCTGGCCTGGGGCGTCGGCCTGGAGCGCGCCGCCCAGGTCGGCTGCATGCTCGCCACCCTGGTCATCGAGACCGTCGGCACCCAGGAGTACACCCTGCGCCGCACCCACTTCATGGACCGCTTCACCAAGGCGTACGGCCACGAGGCCGCCGCCGAGGTCCGGCAGCACCTGGCCTGATCAGGAGAGCCGGCGGACCACGTGGGCCGAGCCGCGGTCCGCCGGCTCCTCGCCCACGTACTCCTGGCCCCGCATCTCGCACCAGGCCGGGATGTCCAGGCGCGCCGCCTCGTCGTCGGCGAGCACCGTCACCGTGGCGCCCACCGCTACCTCCCCGATCACCTTTGCGAGCTCGATCACCGGGACCGGGCAGCGCCGGCCCAGCGCGTCGACCACCAGGGACGCGGCGGGCCCGGGGGAGAGGGGGGCCGGAACCGGGGCGCCCAGCCGCTCCCGGACCTCGGCGACCACCCCGGGCAGGACCTCCAGGAAGCGGTCCACGTCCGCCCCGGCCGTGCCCGGCGGCAGCGACACCCGGACGTTGCCCTCCGAGAGGACCCCCATCGCCCTGAGCACATGGCTGGGGACCAGCGTGCTGCTCGTGCAGGACGAACCGGACGAAACGGAGAACTCCCTCCGGTCCAGCTCGTGCAGCAGGGTCTCCCCGTCGACGTAGAGGCACGAGAAGGTGACCAGGTGCGGCAGCCGCCGCACCGGATCGCCCACCACCTCGACGTCCGGGACCCGCTCGGCCACCACGCTGCGGATCCGGTCCACCAGAGCCCGCAGCCGCCCCGACTCCGCCGCGGCCTCGTTCCGGACCGCGCGCAGCGAGGCCGCCGCCGCCACGATCGCCGGCAGGTTCTCGAAGCCCGCCGCCCGCCCCGACTCCCGCTCCCCGGCCGGACCCTGGGCGGCGAACCGCACCCCCTTGCGGACCGCGAGCAGCCCCACCCCGGCCGGGCCGCCCCACTTGTGCGCGCTCGCCGTCAGCAGCGACCAGCCCTCCTGGACCGGCCCCCAGCCCAGCGACTGGGCCGCGTCCACCAGCAGCGGCACCCCGGCGTCCGCGCACCGGGCGGCGACCTCGGCGACCGGTTGCTCGGTGCCCACCTCGTGGTTGGCCGACTGGAGGCAGGCCAGCGCGGTGTCCGCCCGCAGCGCCCCGCCGTACACCGCCGGGTCCACCGCCCCCGTGCGGTCCACCGGGACCTCGGTGAACGAGCCGCCCGCCGCCTCGTGGGCCGCAGCCGAATGGAGCACCGACGAGTGTTCGACCGCCGACAGGGCCAGATGGCGGCCGACACGCCGACGCCCCGAAAGAGCCCCGGCAATTCCCGCGTGCACCGCCGTCGTCCCGGACGAGGTGAAGACCAGCTCGTCGGGGCGGCAGCCGACGGCCTCCGCGGCGGCCTCCCGGGCCGCGTCCAGGAGCAGCCTGGCCCGCCGCCCCTCCCGGTAGAGGCGGGCGGGATCGGCCCAGCCCTCGTCAAGCGCGGCAAGCAGGGCCTGACGTGCGACGGGGTGCAGGGGGGCGGCGGAGGCGGCGTCGAAGTAGGGCACCCGGCCACGCTAGCCCGCACCCGGCCCCACCCGGCCGGGGGTCGTTCCTCCGGGGCGGGCGAGTGGCCGTCAGATGGGGGCCGGAGGCCCGGATTCCACCCCATGGGCGTGTCGGGCGGCGCGTTGGGCACCCTCCCCGCGCGACCCCAAATAGCGTCCAGTAGGGTTTGGTCCGCATAAACATCCAAACCCCTGCCCGCGTCAGGGCCGGCGACCGACCAGAGACATACGGGCGCGCCGACCGTGCGGGCGAGACTCTCGGGAAGGCGCTACGTGAGTCCCAACGGCTCCGACCGCTCGTCGCGGCGCCCGATGCGGCGGAAGCTGCCGCAGGTGCTGACTGCGGGCCTGGTCCTGGCGACGGCCTCCGGTTGTTCATACAACTGGGAGGATTTCCCCCGCCTCGGAATGCCCACTCCGGTTACGGAAGAGGCCCCTCGGATCCTCTCCCTCTGGCAAGGCTCGTGGGCGGCAGCGCTCGTCACGGGTGTCCTTGTCTGGGGACTGATCCTCTGGAGCGTCTTCTTCCACCGGCGTAGCCGGACCAAGGTGGAGGTACCTCCGCAGACCAGGTACAACATGCCCATCGAGGCGTTGTACACAGTGGTTCCCCTCATCATCGTCTCGGTGCTTTTCTACTTCACCGCACGTGATGAGTCGAAGCTCCTCGAGCTCTCCGACAAGCCCGCCCACACGATCAACGTGGTCGGCTTCCAGTGGAGCTGGGGCTTCAACTACATCGAGAAGGTGGACGGCCAGCCCGCGGCGGGCCCCGAGATCCCCAAGGAACTCGACGCCATCCCCGACCGGTTCCACAAGGACTTCCCCGAGGGCGCCGGCGGCGTCTACGACGTGGGCATCCCCGGAACCCGCAACCCGCAGAACGGCAACCCGGGTCCGACCCTGTGGCTGCCGAAGGGCGAGAAGGTCCGTTTCATCCTCACTTCGCGGGACGTCATCCACTCCTTCTGGGTGGTGCCGTTCCTCATGAAGCAGGACGTCATCCCGGGCCACACCAACGCGTTCGAGGTCACTCCCAACCGGGAGGGCACCTTCATGGGCAAGTGCGCCGAGCTCTGCGGCGCCGACCACTCCCGAATGCTCTTCAACGTCAAGGTCGTCTCCCCGGAGCGTTACCAGCAGCACCTCAAGGAGCTGGCTGAGAAGGGTCAGACGGGCTACGTGCCGGCGGGCATCGCGCAGACGGACCCGGCCAGGAATGCGGAGAAGAACCAACTGTGAGCATCCTCAACGAACCTCAGGGTGCCGCTCCGGCAGACGACTCGTACGAGGACGAGCTGCCCGTGCGGCGCAAGCAGCCGGGAAACATCGTCGTGAAGTGGCTGACCACCACCGACCACAAGACGATCGGTACGCTCTACCTGGTCACGTCGTTCGTGTTCTTCTGCATCGGCGGACTCATGGCGCTCTTCATGCGCGCCGAGCTGGCCCGTCCGGGCACGCAGATCATGTCGAACGAGCAGTTCAACCAGGCGTTCACGATGCACGGCACGATCATGCTGCTGATGTTCGCGACGCCGCTGTTCGCCGGATTCGCGAACTGGATCATGCCGCTGCAGATCGGCGCGCCCGATGTGGCGTTCCCGCGGCTGAACATGTTCGCGTACTGGCTGTACCTCTTCGGCTCGCTCATCGCGGTGGCCGGCTTCCTCACCCCGCAGGGTGCGGCTGACTTCGGCTGGTTCGCCTACTCCCCGCTCTCGGACGCGGTCCGTTCGCCGGGCGTCGGCGCCGACATGTGGATCATGGGTCTGGCCTTCTCCGGCTTCGGCACGATCCTCGGCTCGGTCAACTTCATCACCACGATCATCTGCATGCGCGCACCCGGCATGACGATGTTCCGCATGCCGATCTTCACCTGGAACGTCCTGCTGACCGGTGTCCTGGTCCTGCTGGCCTTCCCGGTCCTCGCCGCCGCGCTCTTCGCGCTGGAGGCGGATCGTAAATTCGGTGCGCATATCTTCGACGCGGCCAATGGCGGCGCATTGCTCTGGCAACACCTCTTCTGGTTCTTCGGCCATCCAGAGGTGTACATCATCGCGCTACCATTCTTCGGAATCATTTCCGAGGTCATCCCGGTATTCAGCCGCAAGCCGATGTTCGGCTACATCGGCCTGATCTCCGCGACGATCGCCATCGCCGGCCTCTCCGTGACGGTGTGGGCGCACCACATGTACGTCACGGGCGGTGTGCTGTTGCCGTTCTTCTCCTTCATGACGTTCCTCATCGCCGTCCCGACAGGCGTGAAGTTCTTCAACTGGATCGGCACGATGTGGAAGGGGTCGTTGTCCTTCGAGACACCGATGCTCTGGGCCGTCGGCTTCCTGATCACCTTCACCTTCGGTGGTCTGACCGGCGTCATCCTCGCCTCGCCCCCGATGGACTTCCACGTCTCGGACTCGTACTTCGTCGTCGCGCACTTCCACTACGTCATCTTCGGCACCGTGGTCTTCGCGATGTTCTCCGGATTCCACTTCTGGTGGCCGAAGTTCACCGGCAAGATGCTGGACGAGCGACTCGGCAAGATCACCTTCTGGACGCTGTTCGTGGGCTTCCACGGCACGTTCCTGGTGCAGCACTGGCTCGGTGCCGAGGGCATGCCGCGTCGTTACGCGGACTACCTCGACGCCGACGGCTTCACGGCGCTGAACACGATCTCGACGATCTCCTCGTTCCTGCTCGGCCTGTCGATGCTTCCGTTCTTCTACAACGTCTGGAAGACCGCGAAGTACGGCAAGAAGATCGAGGTCGACGACCCGTGGGGTTACGGCCGTTCGCTGGAGTGGGCGACCTCCTGCCCGCCGCCGCGGCACAACTTCCTCACGCTGCCGCGGATCCGTTCCGAATCCCCGGCGTTCGACCTGCACCACCCGGAGATCACCGCGCTGGAGCAGCTCGGCCATGACTCCGAGTCGGACAAGGCCCTCGCCGGCGGCAAGGAGGCAGGCAAGTGAAGATCCAGGGACAGATGTTCATCTGGCTGAGCGTCTTCATCCTCGCCATGGCCGTCGTGTACGGCGTGTGGTCCAAGGAGCCGGTCGGCACCACGGCCCTCTTCCTGGCCTTCGGGCTGTCCATCATGATCGGCTTCTACCTGGCCTTCACGGCCAACCGGGTCGACGCCATGGCCCAGGACAACAAGGAAGCGGACGTCGCCGACGAGGCGGGCGAGCTGGGGTTCTTCTCCCCGCACAGCTGGCAGCCGCTCTCCCTGGCGGTCGGCGGCGCCTTCGCCTTCATGGGCGTCGTCTTCGGCTGGTGGCTGATGTACTTCTCCGCCCCCCTGCTCCTGATCGGCCTCTTCGGCTGGGTCTTCGAGTACTACCGGGGCGAGAACCGCACCCAGTGACACCGCACCCCGTGGCACCGCACCCCCGGTGACACGCGCTACACCACGAAGGGCCCGCGTCGCCGACAGCGACGCGGGCCCTTCGCTCGTTTGCAGTCACTGAACGCGCTGGAACGGATGAATCTTCTTAGCGTGGACGGCATGAACCACACGCCGCGCATCCGCACCGTAGTGAGCTGCACCCTGCTGGTCGCCACCCTCGCCGCGGGTGCGACCGCCTGTGGCTCGCCCGACGGCCACCCGCTCTCGACGAAGCCGTTCGACGCGAGCGACCAGGTCTCCTTCAACGGCCCCTCCACCAAGGAGAAGGCCGACCCCGACAAGCCGCTCGAAGTCACCGTCAAGGGTGACGACGGGCGCATCAGCGACGTCAGCGCCGTGGACACCGGCGGCCGGCACCTCGCGGGGGAGCTCTCCGCCGACGGGAGGCGCTGGCGCTCCACCGCCCCGCTGGCGGCCGGCACCGGATACACCGTCAGGGTCGCCACGGAGGACGGCGACGGCGCCCCGGGCGTCCGTACGCTCTCCTTCGACACCTCGTCGCCCAAGAAGCTGCTGAAGGTCGCCTTCGGCCCGGAGGCGGGCACCTACGGCGTCGGACAGCCCATCACGGCGGAACTCAGCGCTCCGATCACCGACAAGGCGGCCAGGGCCACCGTGGAGCGCGCCCTGAAGGTCCGCTCCACCCCGGCGACCACCGGCTCCTGGTACTGGGTCGACGACAAGAAGCTCCACTACCGCCCGAAGGAGTACTGGCCCGCGAACGCCACCATCGAGGTCCGCTCCAACCTGGCGGGCATCAAGGTGACCAACGCGCTCTACGGAGCCGAGGCCAAGGCCCTGAAGCTCACCACGGGCGACCGGATCGAGGCCATCACCGACGCGGCGGACCACAGCCTGACGGTGTACCGCAACGGGGAAGTGATCAACACCATCCCGGTCACCACCGGCAAGCCCGGCTTCTCCACCCGCAACGGGGTCAAGGTGGTGCTCGCCAAGGAGCAGTTCGTCCGCATGCGCGGGGAGAGCATCGGCATCGCCGCCGGCTCGTCGGAGTCGTACGACCTGCCGGTCTACTGGGCCACCCGGGTGACCTGGAGCGGCGAGTACGTCCACGCCGCGCCCTGGTCCACCGGCTCCCAGGGCAACGCCAACGTCAGCCACGGCTGCACCGGCATGAGCACCGACAACGCCGAGTGGTTCTTCGACACCGTGCGCGAGGGCGACATCGTCAAGGTCGTCGGCAGCGAGGGCGAGGACATGGACCCGTTCGGCAACGGGTTCGGCGACTGGAACCTCTCCTGGGAGAAGTGGCAGAAGGGCAGCGCCCTCCACGAGGGGGCGCCGGACAGCCCGCAGACGCTCCAGGCCGCCCGGCTGCGTCCCCACGTCTGATCCGGGAAGGGGAAGGTCCCGTACGGCGCCGGACGCCCCTCAGCGGGCCGTGGGGGCCCCTCAGGCCCCCACGGCGAGCCGCTGCCGTAGCAGCGCCGCCAGCGCGTCGGCGAACTCCACCGGGTCCACCGGGAGGGTCACGGCGGCCTCCGCCCGGCTCCAGGTGGCCAGCCAGGCGTCCTGCGGGCGGCCGATCAGCAGCAGCACCGGCGGGCAGCGGAAGATCTCGTCCTTGATCTGGCGGCAGACGCCCATGCCGCCGACGGGGGCCGTCTCCCCGTCCAGCACGCAGACGTCGACGCCGCCGCCGTCCAGCGCCTTGAGGACGGCCGGGAGCGTCGCGCACTCCAGGAACTCCACCGGTGGGACGTCCGCGGCAGGCCTGCGACCGGCTGCCAGCCTCACCTGCTCGCGGATGTTGGCGTCGTCGCTGTAGACCAGGACCGTGGCGGTCGCCTGCATTGTTCCTCCGTGACATCGACGTCGTCGGGGCTCTCGGGGCATGCACCGATGCGCGGATCGTACTCCGCCCGACCGGCCGTCAGCACCGGTAATGACGACCTTCGGATGGGCCGTTCGGCGCAGGGTGAGACCCCTGCGGACGGTACGGACACACCGAACGGCACCCCCCGGGGTGAGGGCGGGATAAGCGACCGACATAATGTCGGTCGTGGCGACAGCAACGACAGTAGAAACCGGGCACGCGCACCCGTCGGTCAATCGGCCGAACCTCACCAGCGTCGGAACCATCATCTGGTTGAGTTCCGAGCTGATGTTCTTCGCGGCCCTCTTCGCGATGTACTTCACCCTGCGATCGGTGATGGGACCCGATTACTGGAAGGAGATGTCCGATCATCTGAACTTCCCGTTCTCGGCGACGAACACCACGATCCTGGTGCTCTCCTCACTCACCTGCCAGCTCGGCGTTTTCGCAGCCGAGCGGGGCGATGTGAAGAAGCTCCGCACCTGGTTCATCATCACGTTCGTGATGGGTGCGATCTTCATCGGCGGCCAGGTCCTGGAGTACACCGAGCTGGTCAAGGACGCGGGGCTCTCCCTGTCCTCCGACCCGTACGGCTCGGTGTTCTACCTGACCACCGGCTTCCACGGTCTGCACGTGACAGGCGGTCTCATCGCCTTCCTGCTGGTCCTCGGCAGAACGTACGCGGCCAAGAGGTTCACCCACGATCAGGCCACCGCCGCCATCGTCGTGTCCTACTACTGGCACTTCGTCGATGTCGTATGGATCGGCCTGTTCGCAACGATCTACATGATCAAGTAACCGGGCTCGCACCCGCCCACCATCGACGCAGAAGATCCTGACACCGGGGTAATCCGTGAAAAAGCTCTCCGCACGACGACGCCATCCGCTGGCGGCGGTCGTCGTACTACTCCTCGCGCTGGCGGCTACCGGGGGGCTGTACGCCGCGTTTGCGCCTGCGGGCAAGGCGCAGGCCGATGAAACCGCCCAGTCCCTCGCCATCGAAGAGGGCAAGAAGCTCTACGCCGTAGGCTGCGCCAGCTGCCACGGAACCGGCGGTCAGGGCACCACCGACGGGCCGTCCCTCGTGGGCGTGGGCTCCGCCGCCGTCGACTTCCAGGTCGGTACGGGCCGTATGCCCGCGCAGCAGCCGGGCGCCCAGGTACCGAAGAAGAAGGTCATCTACAGCCAGGCGGAGATCGACCAGCTCGCGGCGTACGTCGCGTCGCTCGGCGCCGGTCCCATCACGCCGACCGACAAGCAGGTCGACCCCGCGGGCGCCGACGTCGCCAACGGTGGCGAACTGTTCCGCACCAACTGCGCCCAGTGCCACAACTTCACCGGTAAGGGCGGAGCCCTGACGGAGGGCAAGTACGCCCCCGACCTCGAAGGCGTGAGCCCGAAGCACATCTACGAGGCCATGCAGACCGGCCCGCAGAGCATGCCCTCCTTCCCCGACACGACGATGCCGGAGCAGGAGAAGAAGGACATCATCGCGTACATCGAGACCGTGAACGGTGACGAGACGGAGAGCCCCGGCGGCCTGGCCCTCGGCGGTCTCGGCCCGGTCAGCGAAGGTCTGTTCGCGTGGGTCTTCGGACTCGGTGCGCTCGTCGCCGTCGCCGTTTGGGTCGCGGCCCACACCGCTAAGGCCAAGAAGTCATGAGTAGCCAACAGATTCCAGAAGACAACCTGCCCGTGGTGCAGGAGACCGCGCACGGCGCGGTGGAGCGTCACGACGACCCGTTCGCCGACCCGGGACTGCCGGCCCACAAGCCGCGCATCCAGGACCTCGACGAACGCGCCGCGAAGCGCTCGGAGCGCGCCGTCGCGCTGATGTTCACCCTCTCGATGCTGGCGACGGTGGGCTTCATCGCCTCCTACGTCATCTTCCCGGTGGACAAGATCGTCTACATCTGGCCGTTCGGCCACGTGAGCGCGCTCAACTTCTCCCTGGGTCTCACCCTGGGTGCGGCGCTCTTCTTCATCGGCGCCGGGGCCGTCCACTGGGCGCGCACCCTGATGTCCGACGTCGAGGTCGCCGACGACCGTCACCCGATCGAGGCCACGCCCGAGGTCAAGGCCCAGGTCCTGGCCGACTTCCGGGCCGGTGCCGAGGAGTCCGCGATCGGCCGGCGCAAGCTGATCCGCAACACCATGTTCGGCGCGCTGGCCCTGGTGCCGCTCTCCGGCGTGGTCCTGCTGCGCGACCTCGGTCCGCTGCCGGAGAAGAAGCTCCGCACCACCCTGTGGGCCGAGGGCAAGCAGCTCATCAACATGAACACGATGAAGCCGCTGCGCCCCGAGCACATCACCGTCGGGTCGCTGGCCTTCGCCATGCCCGAGGGGCTCGACCCGGAGTCGCACGACTTCCAGACGCAGATGGGCAAGGCGGCCCTGATGATCGTCCGTATCGAGCCGGACGACATCAAGGACAAGCGCCAGCGTGACTGGGCCCACGAGGGCATCGTCGCGTTCTCCAAGATCTGCACCCACGTCGGCTGCCCGATCAGCCTGTACGAGCAGCAGACGCACCACGTGCTCTGCCCGTGCCACCAGTCCACCTTCGACCTCTCCGACGGCGCTCGCGTCATCTTCGGTCCGGCCGGCCACCCCCTTCCGCAGCTGCGGATCGGTGTCAACAGCGAGGGCAACCTCGAGGCGCTCGGCGACTTCGACGAGCCCGTCGGTGCTGCCTTCTGGGAGCGCGGATGAGTACTGCGACGAAAAACCCCTCCGCCGCCGGACCGGCGAGCGGGCGCAAGGCTCCGGCCGGCGAGCGGGTGGCCGACTGGGCGGACGGCCGGCTGGGCATCTACGGCCTCGCCAAGGCCAACATGCGCAAGATCTTCCCGGACCACTGGTCCTTCATGCTCGGTGAGGTCGCGCTCTACAGCTTCATCATCATCATCCTCACGGGTGTGTATCTGACGCTGTTCTTCCAGCCGAGCATGGGCGAGATCGTCTACCACGGTCCGTACGAGCCCATGCAGGGCATCCGGATGTCCGAGGCCTACGCCTCGACCCTGAAGATCAGCTTCGAGGTCCGCGGTGGTCTGCTCGTCCGGCAGATCCACCACTGGGCCGCGCTGATCTTCCTGGCCGCGATGTTCGTGCACATGATGCGCGTCTTCTTCACGGGCGCGTTCCGCAAGCCGCGCGAGATCAACTGGCTGTTCGGCTTCCTGCTGTTCGTGCTCGGCATGTTCACCGGGTTCACCGGCTACTCCCTGCCGGACGACCTGCTCTCCGGTACGGGTGTCCGCTTCACCCAGGGCGCGATCCTGTCCGTGCCGATCGTCGGTACGTACATCTCGATGTTCCTGTTCGGCGGCGAGTTCCCCGGCCACGACTTCGTGGCCAGGTTCTACTCGATCCACATCCTGCTGCTGCCGGGCATCATGCTCGGCCTGCTGGTGGCGCACCTGATCCTGGTCTTCTACCACAAGCACACGCAGTTCGCGGGTCCCGGCCGGACCAACAAGAACGTCGTCGGCATGCCGCTGCTGCCCGTGTACATGGCGAAGGCCGGAGGGTTCTTCTTCCTCGTCTTCGGCATCATCGCGGCCATCTCGGCCATCGCCACGATCAACCCGATCTGGGCCATCGGCCCGTACCGGGTGGACCAGGTGTCCACCGGCGCCCAGCCCGACTGGTACATGGGCTTCGCCGAGGGTCTGGTCCGTGTGATGCCGGGCTGGGAGATCAACCTGTGGGGCCACACGCTCGCCCTGGGCGTGTTCATCCCGCTGGTCGGCTTCGGCGTGGTCCTCACCGCGATCGCGGTGTACCCGTTCATCGAGTCCTGGGTCACCGGCGACAAGCGCGAGCACCACATCCTGGACCGCCCGCGCAACGCCCCGACCCGTACGGGCTTCGGCGTCGCCTGGATCACGGCGTACTTCATCGGCCTCGTCGGCGGTGGAAACGACCTGTGGGCCACGCACTTCCACCTGTCGATCAACTCGATCACCTGGTTCGTCCGGATCTTCTTCTTCGTCGGACCGGTCATCGCGTTCATCGTCACCAAGCGGATCTGCCTCGGCCTCCAGCGCCGCGACCGGGAGAAGGTGCTGCACGGTCGCGAGACCGGCATCATCAAGCGCCTGCCGCACGGTGAGTTCGTCGAGATCCACGAACCGCTCAGCCCCGAGCAGCTGCACACGCTCACGGCGCACGAGCAGTACCAGCCGCTCGACCTCGGCCCCGCGGTCGACGAGAACGGCGTCAAGCGCAAGATCTCCCCGGTGCAGAAGCTGCGCGCCAAGCTCAGCAAGGGGTACTTCGCCGACGGGAACCAGATCCCCAAGGCGACCCCCGAGGAGTACAAGGAGATCAGCGAGGGCCACGGCCACCACTGATCCCCTGAACTGATCGCCACCGTGAGAGCCCCGTCCATTCGCTGGACGGGGCTCTTTGCGGTCCGCCCGGCTGGATAGGGTGGAGCCATCTTTCCTGACCGGCTGTGGACCCTGGAGCGGACCATGAACGTTGTGACCCCGAACGGCGGCGACAGCGTGGCGGCCCGTTCCTGGCCCGGCCTCCTGAACCCGCTCCTGCGCGGCGAGGACCTCAGCGCCGAGGAGACCGCCTGGGCCATGGACCGCATCATGAGCGGCGAGGCCACCGACGCGCAGATCGCCGGGTTCGCCGTCGCGCTGCGGGCCAAGGGCGAGACCGTCGACGAGGTCACCGGACTGGTCCGCGCGATGTACGCCCATGCCAACACCATCGAGGTGCCGGGCCGGACCGTCGACATCGTCGGCACCGGCGGCGACCTCGCCAAGACGGTCAACATCTCGACCATGTCCGCGATCGTCATCGCCGGCACCGGCGCCAAGGTCGTCAAGCACGGCAACCGGGCCGCCTCATCCGCGAGCGGCTCCTCCGACGTCCTGGAGAAGCTCGGCGTCAACCTGGAGCTGACCCCGCGGCGGGTCGTCGAGGTCGCCGAGGCGGCGGGCATCACCTTCTGCTTCGCCGTGAAGTTCCACCCCGCCCTGCGGTACGCGGCCAAGGCCCGCAAGGAGCTCGGCGCGCAGACCACGTTCAACATCCTGGGCCCCCTCACCAACCCGGCCCAGGTCCGTTCCCAGGCGGTCGGCGTCGCGGACGCCCGGATGGCGCCCATCGTCGCGGGCGTGCTGGCCGACCGGGGCAACTCGGCGCTGGTCTTCCGCGGTGACGACGGGCTCGACGAGCTGACCACCACCGCCACCTCCCGGGTCTGGGTGGTGCGCGACGGCGTGGTCCGCGAGGAGCCCTTCGACCCGCGCGACGTGGGGCTGCCGATCGTCCCCGTCGAGGCGCTGCGCGGCGCCGACGCCTCGTACAACGCCGATGTGGCCCGCCGGCTGCTGGACGGCGAGGCCGGCGCGGTACGGGAGGCGGTCCTGCTCAACTCGGCGGCGGCGCTGGTCGCCCTGGACCCGGGGACCGGCACGCTGACCGAGCAGCTCGCGGCGAAGATCCTCGTCGCGGCCGAGGCCATCGACTCGGGGGCCGCCAAGCAGGCCCTGGAGCGCTGGATCGCCGCCAGCAACGCCTGAGCGAGCCGCAGAGGCGCACCGTGTGACACAGGGCGCGGTCCGGATGCCGGACCGCGCCCTTGCGCGTGTGGCCACGTATGGCAAGATGCTGGGCAGGTCATGAGTGACAGCGACTACGGCCCCGGCCCGCTGTCCGGCAACCCTCCGTCCGTGGCGGGGTGCCCCGGGTGAAGACCAGGCCGCAGGCAGCGAGGTCTGCGGCAAGCGCGGGCCCCTCGGCATCCAGCGGATGCCAGCCCCCGGGGTCCTGGTCCCTAGGGAGTCTTCTGTGAGCAAGCGAATGCGCTAGGGCTGACCGCCCTCCTTCAGCGCACCCTCTTTCCTTTCCTCTCCCGCGCTGCCGCGTACCTCGCCGGCGCTGGATTTCGCCTGCCTTCTACGGGAGTTCGCCATGTCTGTCCCCACCGCTGCCCTTGACTCGTCGGTTTGTGCCCCGCTGCCCGTCCTGGGACAGAACGTCACGGTTCCGCTCGTCACCGGCGGTGAGGTGACCTACGCCGCGCTCGACTACGCCGCCAGCGCCCCGGCCCTCCAGCGGGTCTGGGACGACGTCGCCGCGTACGCCCCGTACTACGGCAGCGTCCACCGCGGCGCCGGCTACCTCTCGCAGCTCTCCACCGACCTCTTCGAGAACAGCCGCCGCACGGTCGCGGAGTTCCTCGGCTGCCGCGCCGACGACCAGGTCGTCTTCACCCGCTCCACGACCGACTCCCTCAACCTGCTGGCCGCCGCGATCCCCGCCGGCTGCCAGGTCTTCGTCTACGAGACCGAGCACCACGCGTCCCTGCTGCCCTGGCGCGACGCGCGGGTCACCTACCTCGACGCGCCCCGCACCCCGGGCCAGGCCGTCGAGACGCTGGAGCGCGCACTGGCCGACCGCGACCCCTACGGCCCCGCGCTCGTCTGCGTCACCGGCGCGTCCAACGTGACCGGCGAGCTGTGGCCGGTGCGGGAACTGGCCGCCGCCGCCCACGCGCACGGGGCCCGCATCGTCCTGGACGCCGCGCAGCTCGCCCCGCACCACCCCGTGGACATCGCCGAACTGGACGTCGACTGGGTCGCGTTCTCCGGCCACAAGCTGTACGCGCCCTTCGGCTCCGGCGTCCTCGCCGGCCGCGCCGACTGGCTCCAGTCCGCCGAGCCGTACCTCGCCGGCGGCGGCGCGTCCCGCAAGGTCGCCCGGCGGGCCGACGGCGGCGTGGACGTCGACTGGCACACCACGGCCGCCCGCCACGAGGCCGGTTCGCCCAACGTCATCGGCGTCTACTCCATCGCCTCCGCCTGCAAGGCGCTGACCGAGGCGGGCTTCGACAGCCTCGTCGCCCGGGAGCAGGAGCTGGTGTCCCGGGTCCGCGAAGGGCTCGCCGAGGTGCCCGAGGTGCGGGTGCTCTCGCTGTTCGGCGACGACGCCCCCCGGGTCGGCGTCATCTCCTTCGTGGTGCGCGGCTGGAACAGCTCGCACTTCGCCGCCGCCCTCTCCGCCGAATACGGCATCGGCGTCCGCGACGGCCTCTTCTGCGCCCACCCGCTCGTGCGCACCCTGCTCGGCAGCGACCCGCAGGACCCGGGGGAGTGCGGCGCACCCGAGGCCGAGCCGGGCGAGCGGTCCCTCAACGCCATCCGCGTCAGCTTCGGGGCCGGTACCCCCGACGAGCACATCGACCGCTTCCTGCGCGCGGTGACCGAGCTGGTCCGCGAGGGCGCCCGGTGGAACTACCGCACCGAGGACGGCCGCTGCGTCCCGGACCGCGGCGAGGCCGCACAGGTCTGACGACGCCGGCGTCGCGCGAACACGTCGGCCGGGAGCGGGCGCACGGCCCGCCCCCGGCCGAAGGACGCCGGAGCTACGCGTCGAGACCGATGGCGAAGGCCGCTTCCAGGTCGTGCTGGGAGTACGTACGGAACGCCACGTGGGTGTCGGTTCCCTCGACGCCCGGGATCTTGCTGATCCGGCCGGGGATGACATCGGCGAGGTCGTCGTGCCTGGCGACCCGGACCATGGCGATCAGGTCGTAGGTGCCGGTGACGGAGAAGACCTCGCTGACGCTGTCCAGCGCGGCGATGGCCTCGGCGATCTCCGGAATCCGGTCCACGCTGGTCTTGATGAGCACGATCGCGGTGATCACGGCTGGCTGTCTCCCTCGGTGGCTGGAACCTTCACTCTAGTCCTACGCCCATGGAGCACCCAGGCGCAGAGGAACCCGGCCGCGAACCCCGCCACGTGTGCCAGGTACGCCACCCCCGGACCGCTGCCCGCCCCCCGCGCCGCCGCCCACTGGAGCCCGAACCAGAAGACCAGCACGATCCACGCGGGGAAGCGCAGCGGCAGGAAGAAGAGGAACGGGAACAGGCTGGTCACCCGCGCCTTCGGGAACAGGTACAGGAATGCGCCGAGCACCGCGGAGATCGCCCCCGACGCCCCGACCAGCGTCTGTTCGGAGTCCGCGTGCGCCGCCGCGTAGCAGACCAGGGCCGCGTAGCCGCAGCCCACGTAGAAGACGGCGAACCGCACCCTCCCCATGCGCTCCTCGACCATCGCGCCGAACACGTACAGGAACAGCAGGTTGCCCAGCAGGTGCAGCCAGCTGCCGTGCACGAACAGCGCGGTGAACGGTGTGATCAGGGCGTGCGCGGAGCCCTCCCACAGCTCGGCGGGGATCACCCCCCACCGCTCGAAGTACCCGGCCTGCGCGGCGAGCAGCGTCTCCTCGCTCCGACGGGCGGCGCCGCCGAACCCGGAGAGCGGGCTGATCAGGAAGATCACTCCGCAGACGGCGATCAGCCCGTACGTGACCGGGGCGCCGCTCGACGCCGCCGCGTGCCGGATCCTGCCCGCCGTGGTCCGCCAGTCGGCCTGCCGCCCGTCGATCATGTTCAGAGCATGACGTACCGGTGGAGAACCGGACGGAGCGCCTCGCCGTGCCGATGCCTATACGCGAGGCCGTAGGGTTACGCCAGGACTTCCGCAGTTCGACGGCGCACCGCGAGATCCTTGACGTAGACAGGTGGAGTCGCGGCGGCGCGCCCGGCGCGGGCTCCTGGAGACGACGAAAGAGGACGCAACGATGACGACGGTTCCCCTGCCGACCGACTCGACCCGCTGGCGCTGCACCCTGTGCGGCAACCTCACGCGCTTCGACGTGACCCGTTCCTCCAAGGTCGTGGAGTACGTGCACCTCGACCTGGCCGGTGAGTCGAGTGTCGAGGAGCGGGAGGTCGTCAGTGAGACCATCGAGTCGGTCCGCTGTCGTTGGTGCAACGCGGTGGACCAGATCGAACTGGTGGACAGGCCGGGCGCCGCTTCCTGAGGAAGCGCGCCCATCACATATCTATGGGGTGACGGACGGTGGATCAGCCGACCAGCGGCGCCGGACCGGCCGATGAGGCCGACGGCGGCGCAGAGGCGCTCGGCCGTCCGCTGCCCGAGGGTGTGCGACGGCGGGTGATCGCGCTGGTCTCGGACGCCTTCGGCGGACTGACCGTCGCCGAACTCCCCGCCCAGCTACGGCAGTACGCGCGGTTCACCCCGACCCGGCGGGCGAAGTTCGCGGGGAACGCGATGGCCGCCGCGCTGGAGAGCGACGCCGTGTTCCGGCAGCGGATCGGGGAGCGGCTCGGCCAGTCCCAGCCCGAGCTGACCGGCGCCCTGGAGGCGGGCTCGCCGCCCGCCGCCGCCGATCCCCTCGACGTGGCCGCGGCCGCCTACGTGCTGCGCCCGGTCGGCTGGGTCAAGCTGGTCGAGTCGGCCGGCGAGGAGGTCCAGCGCGCCGACGCGGAGCGGGCCGACGAGGAGACCCGGCGCGAACTGGAGCACCTGCGCGAGGAGCTGGAGCGGGCCCGCTCCCACACGCGCGCCGAGACCGAGCGGCTGCGCACCGAGCTGGAGGCGGCCCGCAAGGAGACCGAGGCGCTGCACCGCAAGCTGCGCAGCGCCCTGAGCGAGGTGAAGCGCGGCGAGGCGGCCCTGCGCCGCAGCTCCGCCGAGACCGACACCGTACGCGCCGAGTCGGCCGCCCAGCTCTCGGCCGCGGAGAGCGAGTCGCGCCGGCTCAAGGGGCGGCTGGGGGAGGCCGAGGCGGCCCTGGAGGCGAGCCGCCGGGCCGCGCGCGAGGGCCGCTCGGTGGAGGACATGCGGCTGCGGCTGCTCCTGGACACGGTGCTGGACGCGGCCTCGGGGCTGCGGCGGGAGCTGGCGCTCCCCCCGGCGACCACGCATCCCGCCGACACCGTGGACGCGCTGGAGCCGGGCCGGATGTCGCCCAAGGACATTGCCGCGCGCGCTCTT
Source organism: Streptomyces griseus (assembly GCF_900460065.1). Classification (GTDB taxonomy): domain Bacteria; phylum Actinomycetota; class Actinomycetes; order Streptomycetales; family Streptomycetaceae; genus Streptomyces; species Streptomyces griseus. The sequence goes on from NZ_UAVD01000032.1 coordinate 155,892, forward strand.
TCGGAGACCGATCCGGCGCTGCTCGACCAGCTCCTCGCCCTGCCGCAGGCGCACCTCATCGTGGACGGCTACAACGTCACCAAGACCGGCTATCCCCAGATGCCGCTGGAGAAGCAGCGGTTGCGGCTGCTGGGCGGGCTCTCGGTGCTCGCGGCGCAGACCGGCGCCGAGATGACCTGCGTCTTCGACGGGGCCGAACTGGCCGCCCCGGTGCTGCTGGCCCCGCCCCGGGGTGTCCGGGTGCTGTTCAGCAAGCCCGGTGTCACGGCCGACGAGGTGATCCGTCAACTGGCCCGCGCGGAACCGCCGGGACGTCCCGTGGTGGTCGTCTCCACCGACCGGGAGGTGGCGGACGGTGTGGCCAAGGCCGGTGCGCGACCGGTCGCGTCCGTCTTGCTCCTCAAGCGCCTTTCGCGCGTCTAGCTGGATATGCGCGACATGTGTGGCATGCCGGATTCCTGGGAACGTACCGTCAAGTCGCCGCTACACGCGGTGGGGTGAGAGTAAAGAAGTGCTGGGTGTGACGAGAAAAATCCTGCGAGGATTTGAACTGATCACAAGATGGTCACTAAGGTCAGGCCTCGAACCTTCGCACGGTTGATCACCCATTGGGGGTGACGGCGAAGGAACCGCCGAGTCCGTCATGTGCACGGAGCCGGGGAATCTTTCCCCCACAGCCCGGTAGGCGGCTCTGAGGAAGAAGGAGCTCGCCTCCGTGGCGTCCCACCGTCGTCCCAAGCAGCCGAGCCGCGCCCGTGTGACCGTGCTCACCGCGACCGCCGCCGCGGCCGTGGCCCTGACCTCCCAGGCCGCCCACGCCGACCCCAAGCCGAGCAAGAGCGAAGTCAAGGCGAAGGTCGACAAGCTCTACCACGAGGCCGAGGCCGCCACCGAGAAGTACAACGGCGCCAAGGAGCAGCAGGACAACCTGAAGAAGGAAGTCGACGCGCTCCAGGACAAGGTCGCCCGCGGCCAGGCGGAGCTCAACACCCTGCGCACCGAACTCGGTTCGATCGCCACCGCGCAGTACCGCTCCGGCGGCATGGACCCCTCCGTGGCCCTCTTCCTCGCCTCGGACCCGGACAGCTTCCTCGACCAGGCCTCCGCGCTCGACCAGCTGACGGTCAAGCAGACGGAGTCGCTGCAGAAGATCCAGTCCAAGCAGCGCACCCTCGCCCAGCAGCGCAAGGAAGCCCAGGACAAGCTCGGCGACCTCGCCGACGTCCGCAAGGCCCTCGGCGAGAACAAGAAGAAGTACCAGGGCAAACTGGCCGACGCCCAGCAGCTCCTCAACACGCTGACCCAGGCCGAGCGGGCCAAGATGCAGCAGGAGGAGCAGCGCGCCAGCCGCGCCGCAAGCGACCGGGTCGAGCTCGGCAACGAGTCCCCCGCGTCCGGCCGCGGAGCCGCCGCACTGGCCGCCGCCGCCACGCAGATCGGCAAGCCCTACGTCTCCGGTGGCTCGGGCCCCAACTCCTACGACTGCTCCGGGCTGACCCAGTGGGCCTTCGCCCAGGCCGGCGTCTCCATCACCCGGACCACGTTCACCCAGCACAACGACGGCACGAAGATCGGCCGCAGCCAGCTCAAGCCGGGCGACCTGGTCTTCTTCAACAACCTGGCGCACGTCGGCTTCTACGCCGGCAACAACCAGATCCTGCACGCCCCGAAGCCGGGCACCGTCGTCCGCTACGAGTCGATGGACTACATGGGCACCTTCCAGTTCGGCGTCCGCATCTGACGCCACGGCACGCCCGCGGCGCGCCCGAACGAGGGAATCGCCGCACACCGTACTGACGCCCCCGCCCCGCCGGAGACCAAGGTCACCGGCGGGGCGGCCGCGTCCGTCCCCTACGCCGCCACCGGCGCGGTCTTTTGCCGGTGCGTAGTCGCCCGATTACTGTCTGGCTGCCGCGCAGCTCCCGGTCACCGTCCGCCCGTCCCGGGCGGCAGGGGCTGCGCACGACCGCGTCAGCGGAAGGGAGTGCGGCTACCCGTGGTGTCCCATCGCCGTTCCACACCGTCCGGCTTCACCAGAGGCGTCCGCGTCACGGTCATCTCGGCGGCCGCCGCCACCGCGGCCGCGACGCTGACCGGGGCACCGGCGAGCGCCGACCCCCAGGACACCCGGGAGAGCGCCAAGGCCGCCGTCGACCGCCTCTACGGCGAGGCCGAGCGGGCCACCGAGCGCTACAACGAGGCCGCGGAGCGCGTGGACCGGCTGCGCGGCGAGGCGGAGCGCTCCCAGGACGCCACGGCCCGGGGCCAGGAACGCGTCAACCGGATGCGCGACGCGCTCGGCTCGATGGCCGGCGCGCAGTACCGCGCCGGGGCCGTCGACCCGGCGCTCGCCCTGCTGCTCTCCGGCGACCCGGACACCTACCTGGAGCGGGCCGCCGCCCTCGACCGGGCCGGCGCCCGCCAGGCGATGACCCTGGACAAGCTGCGGCACGCGCAGCGCAGACTCGCCCAGACCCGCGCGGAGACCACCCGCGCCCTGGCCGAGCTGGAGCGCAACCGCGCCGCCGTCACCCGCCACAAGCATGCCGTCGAGTCCAAGCTCCGCGCGGCCCGCCGACTGCTGGACTCGCTGCCGCCCGAGGAGCGCGCCACCTTCGACCGGGCCTCCCGCTCCGGCCGCGGGGAAGCGCCCGACCTCTCCGGCGTCGCCCCCGGCTCGGGCCGCGCGATGTCCGCCGTCGCCGCCGCCCACCGGGCGCTCGGAAGACCCTACGTGTGGGGCGCCAACGGGCCCTCGGGATTCGACTGTTCCGGCCTGATGCAGTGGGCCTACGCCCAGGCCGGGGTGAGCCTGCCCCGCACCTCCCAGGCCCAGCGCTACGCGGGCCGCATGGTGCCCCTCTCCCAGGCCCGGCCCGGCGACCTGGTCGCCTACCGGGCGGACGCCAGCCACATCGGCATGTACGTCGGCAACGGGCAGGTCATCCACGCCCCCTACCCGGGCGCCCCGGTCCGCTACGATCCGGTCGGCATGATGCCCGTCTCCTCGGTGACCCGGATCTGACCGTACGATCGGCAGGGTGGCCGTACGAGGACGTGACGCGCGAGGGGGACGCCCCCGGGGCCGGTGGCGCCCGGCGGCCCCGCTGCTCGCCGTGCTCCTGACGGCGTCCGCCTGCACGGTCACCGCCGACCCGGACACCACCCTCACCACCGGCGCCCTCGACGCCACCCTGGAACGCCGCGCGGCGGCCGTCCTCGCCCACGATCCGGCGGGCTACGTCGAGGGCCTCGCGCCGGACGCCGCGAAGCTGCGGGCCGCCCAGCGCACCGAGCTGGACCGGCTCGCCGACGTACCCCTGAAGTCCTGGACGTACGACGTCAAGGACATCACCGAGCAGGACGGGCAGTGGGCCACCGCCGAGGTGGAGCTGCGCTACCGGATCGACGGCTACGACACCGCCCCGGTCGTCACCCGCCGCGTCCTGGAGCTGATGCGCGACGGCGACCGCTGGTACATCACCGAGGACCGGCCCGCCAAGGGCGCCTCCGGGCAGCTGTGGCAGCAGGGGGACGTGGAGGTCGTCCGAGGCGCCCACAGCATCGTCCTGGGCGTCGGACGGGGCGAGGAGGAGCTGCGGCAGATCGCCGACACCGTGGACCTCGCCGTACCGGCCGTGTCGGACGCCTGGCCGCGCCCCTGGAACCGGCGGGTGGTGGTCCTCGTCCCGGACTCCGTCGAGTCCATGGCGGGGCTGCTCGGCTCGCCGGAGTCCAGCTACCGGGGCATCGCCGCCGTCACCACCGGCGAGGTCGGCGGCACCGGGGAGCGCCCGGCCATCGCCGACCGGGTGATCGTCAACCCGCAGGCGTACGCCACCCTCGGCAGTTTCGGGCAGCGGATCGTCCTGACCCATGAGACGACCCATGTCGCCACCCGGACCAGCACCTCCACCGCCACCCCCGTCTGGCTCTCCGAGGGGTTCGCCGACTGGACCGCCTACCGGGGCGAGGACCGCGCCGCCGACACGATCGCCCCGGAGCTGGCCGAGGCCGTCCGCAGCGGCCGGACCCCCGCCGGGCTCCCCGCCGACCCGGACTTCGGCTTCGACGGCGACCCGGCGAAGCTCGCGGGGGCCTACGAGGGCGGCTGGCTGGCCTGCGAGCTCATCGCGGAGCGCTGGGGCAAGGAGAAGCTGATCGCCTTCTACGAGACGGTCGGGGCGCACGACGGGCGGAAGGGGGCGGTGGAGCAGGCCCTGAAGGCGGTGCTCGACACCACCCCCGGGCAGTTCACCGCCGACTGGCGCGACTACCTCGCCACCCGGCTCGGCTGACTCTCCACCGCGCCCGGGGCCGCCTCCGTGCCCGGTCTCCCCGGCACCGTCGACCGCCACAGCCGCCGTGCCGCGATCAGCGAGGCCGCCACCAGCAGCCCGTTCCGTACGACCAGGAGCGTCACCCCCCACGCGTCGCTCGCCACCACACGGCCGAAGCCGATCGGGAACTCCAGCAGCGTCACCCCCGCCGCCACCAGCACCAGAACCGCGGGCAGGGTCATCGCCGTCCCCCGGAACACCAGGCACACCGCCGCCAGACCGACCAGCCACACCATGTACTGGGGGCTGATCACCCGGCTGGTCACCGTGAACAGCAGCACCGCCGTGAACGCCGCCTCGGCCGGGGTGCGCACCGCGAAGAGGCGCGCCCGCAGCCGCCACAGCAGCAGCCAGCCCAGCGCCAGGACCGCGAGCCCCAGCGCCAGCGTCGACACCAGCTCCACCCGCGGCCCGACGAACTCCATCGAGCCGTAGCGCAGCTCCACCCGCCCCTCCCAGCCGAACCGCCGCGCGAGGTGGAAGACCAGCGCCCCCAGCGACTCGATCTCGGTGCCCCGGTCCCGCTGGAAGGCCAGGAACGCGAACGCCCCGGGCATCCACAGCGCGAAGGCCGCCGCGAGCCCCGCCGCGCTCAGCGCCGCCGAGGTCCAGGCCGCCCGGGTCGGACGCCCCTTGCGCACCCCCACCAGCAGCAACGCGGGCCACCCCTTGAGCAGCGCCCCGAACGCGGCCAGCGCCCCCAGCGCCCGGGGCCTGCGCACGCCCGCCAGCAGCGCCGCCACCGCGACCGCCGTCACCATCAGGTCGTAGCGGGCGTAGACCGTCGGGCCCAGCAGCGGCACCCCCGCGATCCACACCCAGGCGCCCGCCGCCCGTATGCCCGGCCGCCGGCCCGCGTACAGCAGCAGCCCCAGCACCAGCGCGTCGCAGACCAGCACCAGCACGAAGAACGCGGTCGCGTACTCCCAGAACGGCAGCAGGGCCGGGGAGAGGACCGCCAGGGCGGCCCCGGGCGGGTACTGCCAGGTGACGTCGTCCAGCGGGTACGTGCCGGTCAGCAGCACCTCGTACCAGCCCCGGTAGATCACCGACACGTCCACCGTGACGTCCGGGCCGGGCACGGTGACCACCTTGAACACGCAGGCCAGCAACCCGGCCCGGGTCAGCGCCCACACCGCGTACGGCCACGGTCCGGCGCCGGCCGTTGCTCGTCCCGTCGTCATCGCGGCCCTCGTCGTCGCTCGTCTCCGGTCGGCCCCCCGGCGGCTCATGATGCCGTCGGGAGAGTGCCTCAGCGGTGAAGCGCGGCCGTTCGGTACTGTCGGCGACGATGGACAAGACCTTGATCGTGACCAACGACTTCCCGCCCCGCCCCGGTGGCATCCAGGCGTTCCTGCACAACATGGCGCTGCGCCTGGATCCCGAGAGGGTCGTCGTCTACGCCTCCACCTGGAAGCGCGGCGAGGAGGGCGCGGCGGCCACCGCCGCCTTCGACGCCGAGCAGCCGTTCCCCGTGGTCCGCGACCGGACGACGATGCTCCTGCCGACCCCGCGCGTCACCGGCCGGGCCACCGAACTGCTGCGCGAACACGGCTGCACCTCCGTCTGGTTCGGCGCCGCCGCCCCGCTCGGCCTGATGGCCCCCGCGCTGCGCCGCGCGGGGGCCCGGCGGCTCGTCGCCACCACCCACGGCCACGAGGCCGGCTGGGCGCAGCTGCCCGCCTCCCGACAGTTGCTGCGGCGGATCGGCGAGGGCACCGACACCATCACCTACCTCGGTGAGTACACCCGCTCCCGGATCGCCGGGGCCCTCACCCCCGAGGCCGCCGGGCGCATGGTCCAACTGCCGCCCGGCGTCGACGAGAAGACCTTCCACCCGGCGTCCGGCGGGGACCGGGTCCGGGCCCGCCTCGGACTGTCCGACCGCCCCGTGGTCGTCTGCGTCTCCCGCCTGGTGCCGCGCAAGGGCCAGGACACGCTGATCCTGGCCATGCCCGCGATCCTCGCGCGGATCCCGGACGCGGTGCTGCTGATCGTCGGCGGCGGACCCTACGCCGAGGACCTTCGGCGGCTCGCTGCGGAGACCGGGGTCCAGGACTCGGTGCGCTTCACCGGCCCGGTGCCCTGGGCCGAGCTGCCCGCGCACTACGGGGCCGGGGACGTCTTCGCGATGCCCTGCCGCACCCGGCGGCGGGGGCTCGACGTGGAGGGCCTCGGGATCGTCTACCTGGAGGCGTCCGCGACCGGGCTGCCCGTGGTGGCCGGCGACTCCGGCGGCGCCCCGGACGCGGTGCTCGACGGCGAGACCGGATGGGTGGTGCGCGGCGGCAGCGCCGAGGAGTCGGCGGACCGGATCGTGACGCTGCTCGGCGACCCGGAGCTGCGGCAGCGGATGGGGGAGCGGGGCCGGGCCTGGGTCGAGGAGAAGTGGCGCTGGGACCTGCTGGCCAAGAAGCTCAGAACACTGCTGTGAGCGCGCGGAGGGGCCCGCACCCGATCATCGGGCGCGGGCCCCTCCGTCCACGTGACACCGCCGTGGGCGACGTACCGCTCAGGCGCGGTAGATCGACTCCACCTCGTCCGCGAAGTCCTTCGCCACCACGTTCCGCTTCAGCTTCAGCGACGGCGTGATGTGGCCCGCCTCCTCGGTGAACTGGGCGGGCAGGATGCGGAACTTGCGCACCGACTCGGCCTTGGAGACCGCCGCGTTGCCGTCGTCCACCGCCCGCTGCACCTCGGCCAGCAGCTCCGCGTCCTCGCGCAGCGACAGGGCCGTCGAGCCGGCCGGCTTGCCGTGCTCCTCGGCCCAGCGGCCCAGGAACTCCTCGTCCAGCGTGACCAGCGCGCCGACGAACGGACGGCCGTCGCCGACCACCATGCACTCCGCGACCAGGGCGTGCGCCCGGATCCGGTCCTCGATCACCGCAGGGGCGACGTTCTTGCCGCCCGCCGTCACGATGATCTCCTTCTTGCGGCCGGTGATCGCCAGGTAGCCGTCCTCGTCGAGCGTGCCGATGTCCCCGGTGTGGAACCAGCCGTCGGCCAGCGCCTCGGCCGAGGCCGACTCGTTCTTCCAGTAACCGGTGAACAGGTGCTCGCCGTGCAGCAGCACCTCGCCGTCGTCCGCGATCCGCACGACCGAGCCGGGCAGCGGCTGGCCGACCGTACCGATCTTCGGCCGGTCCCACGGGTTGAACGCGGTCGCCGCGCAGGTCTCGGTCAGGCCGTAGCCCTCCAGGACCGTGAAGCCGATGCCCCGGTAGAAGTGGCCGAGCCGCTCGCCCAGCGGCGCGCCGCCCGAGATCGCGTACTCGCCCCGGCCGCCGAGGACGGCGCGGAGCTTGCCGAAGACCAGCTTGTCGAACAGCTTGTGCTTGAGCTTCAGCCCCAGGGCCGGGCCCTGCGGGGTGCTCAGCGCCCGGCTGTAGGCGATGGCCGTGTCGGCCGCCCGGTCGAAGATCTTGCCCTTGCCGTCCGCCTGCGCCTTGGCGCGGGCCGCGTTGTAGACCTTCTCGAAGACCCGGGGCACGCCCAGGATCAGCGTCGGCCGGAACGAGGCCAGCTCGTCCGTGAGGTTCTTGATGTCCGGCACGCAGCCGAGCCTGATCGGGGCCATCACCGCGGCCACCTCGACCAGCCGGCCGAAGACGTGCGCGGCGGGCAGGAACAGCAGCACCGAGCACTCGCCCGTGCGGAAGAGGGGCTTCAGCCGCTCCACCACGTTGCCGCACTCCGCGAAGAAGCTGCGGTGGGTGAGCACACAGCCCTTGGGGCGGCCCGTGGTGCCCGAGGTGTAGACGATCGTCGCCGGGTCGTCGGCCTTGGCGCTGCGGGTGCGCAGGTCCATGGTCTCCTCCGAGACCTCGGCCCCCGCCCTGCCCAGCGCGTCCACCGCGCCCGCGTCGATCTGCCAGACGTGCTCCAGCTCCGGCAGCGCGTCCCGCACGGAGGCCACGGAGGCGGCGTGCGCGTCGCTCTCCACGAGGACCGCCACCGCACCGGAGTCGCCGAGGATCCACTGCACCTGCTCGGCGGAGCTGGTCTCGTACACCGGTACGGTCACCGCACCCGCGCTCCAGATCGCGAAGTCCAGCAGCACCCACTCGAAACGGGTGCGCGACATCAGGGCGACCCGGTCGCCGGGCTGCACGCCCGAGGCGATCAGGCCCTTGGCGGCGGCTCTCACCTCGGCCAGGAACTGCGTGGCGCTGACGTCCGTCCAGACGCCGGCCACCTTGCGGCTCATCACCGCGACGTCGGGATGCTGAGCGGCATTGCGGCGGATGAGATCCGTCAGGTTGCCGTCCGTCGGGACCTCGTACAGGGCCGGAAGGCTGAACTCGCGCAAGACTGCTGCTCCTCATCGGGCTCCGGTGCCACGGCTCTGTGTGACGCACCGGCTGCGGTCCAAGATTGGCAGGTGCTCAGTGGGGTGAGCACGACTGGACTGCCCGGACGTTACCCACCGGTACTCGGTTCCGGATAGGGGGTTCCGGCCAGATGTCTTATGCATCACACATATAAATGGCCCTTTCGCGCACAGTAGTCCACCGCCGTCCCGACGTGGAAGTAACCGCAGGTCCGGACGGTCTACCAGCGGCGGAGGCGGCCCCCTAGGGTGATCCCATGCGAGGCAGCGAACCGGACAGCCGGCGCCGGGCCGGGCGAGCGAACCGGATCCACGTGGTCAGCGACGTACACGGGAATACCGAGGCGCTGGCCCGCGCCGGGGACGGCGCGGACGCCCTGATCTGCCTCGGTGACCTGGTGCTTTTCCTCGACTACGCCGACCACTCGCGCGGCATCTTCCCCGACCTGTTCGGCAGGGAGAACGCCGACCGCATCGTCGCCCTGCGCACCGCCCGCCGCTACGACGAGGCCCGCGCCTTCGGCCGCGAGCTGTGGGCCGGCCGCGACCGCAACACCGAGATCCTCGGCGCGGTGCGCAAGCAGTACGCCGAACTCTTCGCGGCCTTCCCCACACCGACGTACGCCACCTACGGCAACGTCGACGTCCCCGACCTCTGGCCCGAGTACGCCCGCCCCGGCACCACCGTGCTCGACGGCGAACGCGCCGAGATCGGCGGCCGGGTCTTCGGCTTCGTCGGCGGCGGCCTCAGGACCCCGATGAACACCCCGTACGAGATCGGCGACGAGGAGTACGCCGCCAAGGTCGAGGCGCTCGGCGAGGTCGACGTCCTCTGCTCCCACATCCCGCCCGAGGTCCCCGAGCTGACGTACGACACCGTCGCCCGCCGCTTCGAACGGGGCAGCACCGCCCTGCTGGAGGCGATCCGCGCCACCCGCCCCCGGTACGCGCTTTTCGGCCATGTTCACCAGCCGTTGGTCCGCCGGATGCGCATCGGGACCACCGAGTGCGTCAACGTCGGCCACTTCGCCTCGACCGGAACACCCTGGGCGCTCAGCTGGTGACCGCGGGCCGCCGGGCCGTGGACCGGAGCGCCCCGGGCACGCGATAGCCTGCACAGCGGCAGGCTCCTGCCGAACGCGACCGGTAACACCGCACTGGAGGGCCACGGCGATGGCTGAACACACCAGCTCGAGCATCACGATCGAGGCGGCGCCGGCCGACGTCATGAGCGTGATCGCCGACTTCGCCCGCTACCCGGAGTGGACCGGCGAGGTCAAGGAGGCCGAAGTCCTCTCCACCGACGACCGGGGCCGCGCCGAGCAGGTCCGCCTCGTCCTGGACGCCGGAGCGATCAAGGACGACCACGTCCTCGCCTACACCTGGAACGGCGAGAACGAGGTCAGCTGGAGCCTGGTCAAGTCCCAGATGCTGCGTTCCCTGGACGGCACCTACGCGCTGGCCCCGCTCGGCGGCGGCGAGCGCACCGAGGTCACCTACCGGCTCGCCGTCGACGTCAAGATCCCGCTGCTCGGCATGATCAAGCGCAAGGCCGAGAAGGTCATCATCGACCGCGCCCTCGCCGGCCTGAAGAAGCGCGTCGAGTCCGCACCGGGGAACTGAGGGCCGTGCGCACGGTCCTGGTCACCGGCCCCGGCGGCGCGGGCCGCACCACCGCCGCCGCGGCCACCGCCCTGGCCGCGGCGGCGAGCGGCCACCGCACCCTGCTGGTCTCCGCCGAGGCCGTGCCCGGCTTCCCGGCAGCCCCGGAGCCGACCCGGGCCGCCGACGGCCTCGACCACGCACGCATCGACTCCGGCGAGCACTTCCGCGCCGAACTCACCGAGCTCCAGAACCGCGCCTCCGGAGTCCTGGACCTGCTCGGCGCCGGCCGCCTCGACGGCGAGGAGCTCACCGAACTCCCCGGCTCCCCGCAGCTCGCCCTGCTGCACACCCTGCGCCGGGCCGCCGAGGGCGACTGGTCCGGCTACGACACCCTCGTCGTCGACCTCCCGCCGCTCGCCGAAGCCCTGGCCCTGCTCGCCCTGCCGGAACAGCTGCGCCGCTACCTGCGCCGGCTGCTCCCCGCCGAACGCCAGGCCGCCCGCGCCCTGCGCCCGGTCCTCGCCCAGCTCGCCGGGGTCCCGATGCCCGCGCAGTGGCTCTACGAGGCCGCCGCCCGCAAGGACGCCGAGCTGGCCGCCGTCCAGGCCCTGATCGAGGACGGGGCCACCACGCTCCGCCTGGTCGCCGAGCCGGGCCCGGCCGGCGAGGACGCCCTGCGCACCGCACGCACCGGCCTCGCCCTGCACGGACTGAGCGCCGACCTGCTCGTCGCCTCCCGGGTCCTGCCCCGGCACTCGCCCGACCCCTGGTTCGCCGCGCTCGCCGCCCAGCAGGAGAAGTGCCTGGACCACTGGCACCAGGACCTGGCCCCGGACCTCCCCGTGCACGAGGCCGCCCACCTGGGCCGCGACCCGCAGGGCCCGGACGACCTGGCCGCGCTGGAGATACCCGCCCCCGACACCCGGACGCCCGGCCGGGCCGGGGACCCCTGGTGGATCGAGGAGGACCCGGACGCCGAGGACGGGGCCCGCACCCTCACCTGGTGCCTGCCGCTGCCCGGGGCCGTCAAGAAGGACCTGCGCCTGGTCCGCCGGGGCGACGAACTCCTCCTGACCGTCGGCCCGTTCCACCGGATCGTGACGATCGCCTCCGCACTGCGCCGCTGCTCCGTCTCCGGCGCGGCCCTGGCCGACGGGGTGCTGCGGGTGCGGTTCACGCCGGATCCCGCCCTGTGGCCGCGCACCTCCTGAACGGCCTGCGGCCATTCGGGTAACGTCGGTGGTACGTGTACCGCAGGCCGACCGTCGGCCGCCCCGCGTCGCAGGAGTCCGCCATGAGTGAAGCCACCGATCGTCCCGTCGACGGCGACGCGTGGGCCGACGCCTGCGCCGAGGACCTCGCGGCCGAGAAGGCCCGCCGCCGGGCCCAGTACGGCCCCCGGCCCGGATCCGCCGCCGAGGAACTGCGCAAGCTGGTCGACGCGGTCGCCGACAAGGTCTCCACGCTCCAGACCCCCCTGCTGGGCGCCGCCGCCCAGGGCGCGGTCCAGCAGGCCGTCCGGCAGGCGAAGGCCGCGGTCGAACCGGTCATCGAACGCAACCCGCAGTTCTTCGACCACCTCGCCGCCGCGGGCAGCGAACTGCTGGCCGCCTACCGCTCCGCGGTCGAGGGCCAGGAGAGCCGCTGGACCCGCACCACCGAGGGAGCCTCGGGCGGCGCCCGTCCCGCCGACCCCGCCGAGAAGGTCGCGGACGACCCGACCGACCCCCGGGACGAGGGCCCCTCCGGCACCGAACGCATCGACCTGGACTGACCGGACGACCGGCCCCGGCCGACCGGACACATCGGCCGGGACCGACCGGCCCCGGCCGGGCAGGGCCCCGCCTCGGGTACGGTTGCCCCTAGCGGGGCTCGACCGGAACTGAGGGATTCATGGGACTCACCATCGGCGTCGATATCGGCGGCACGAAGATCGCGGCTGGAGTGGTCGACGAAGAGGGCCGGATCCTCTCGACGTTCAAGGTGGCGACTCCGCCGACGGCCGAAGGCATCGTCGACGCGATCTGCGCGGCGGTCGCCGGGGCGAGCGAGGGTCACGACGTGGAGGCCGTCGGCATCGGCGCCGCCGGTTACGTCGACGACAAGCGCGCCACCGTCCTCTTCGCACCGAACATCGACTGGCGCCACGAGCCGCTCAAGGACAAGGTCGAGCAGCGCGTCGGCCTGCCCGTCGTCGTCGAGAACGACGCCAACGCCGCGGCCTGGGGCGAATACCGCTTCGGGGCCGGCCAGGGCCACGACGACGTCATCTGCATCACGCTCGGCACCGGCCTCGGCGGCGGCATCATCATCGGCAACAAGCTGCGCCGCGGACGCTTCGGCGTGGCCGCCGAGTTCGGCCACATCCGGGTCGTCCCGGACGGTCTGCTCTGCGGCTGCGGCAGCCAGGGCTGCTGGGAGCAGTACGCCTCCGGCCGCGCGCTCGTCCGGTACGCCAAGCAGCGCGCCAACGCCACCCCCGAGAACGCCGCCGTCCTGCTCGGTCTCGGCGACGGCTCGGTGGACGGCATCGAGGGCAAGCACATCAGCGAGGCCGCCCGCCAGGGCGACCCGGTGGCCGTCGACTCGTTCCGCGAGCTGGCCCGCTGGGCCGGCGCCGGACTGGCGGACCTCGCCTCGCTGTTCGACCCGTCCGCGTTCATCGTCGGCGGTGGCGTGTCGGACGAGGGCGAGCTCGTCCTCGACCCGATCCGCAAGTCGTTCCGACGCTGGCTGATCGGCGGCGAATGGCGCCCGCACGCCCAGGTGCTCGCCGCCCAACTCGGCGGCAAGGCCGGGCTCGTGGGCGCGGCCGACCTGGCCCGCCAGGGCTGACCGCCCCTTCCGTACGACGCACGGACGCCCGCCGCCGCCCTCCGGGGCGGCGGCGGGCGTCCGTCGTATCGTGGCCCGCATGGTCCTGACGCCCCTGCCCGTCTCCCGTACCGAGCCGGACGGTTCAGCCGTCATCAGAGTGCTGAGCTACAACGTCCGGTCGCTGCGCGACGACACCGCCGCGCTGGCCCGCGTCATCCACGCCTGCGCGCCCGACCTGGTCCTCGTCCAGGAGGCCCCGCGCTTCTTCCGCTGGCGCAAGGCCGCCGCCCGGCTCGCCAAGGCCAGTGGCCTGGTGGTGCTGAGCGGCGGGGCCACCGCCGCCGGACCGCTGCTGCTCTGCTCGCTGCGGGTGACCGTCGAACGCACCGAGGACGTCCTGCTGCCGCTCACCCCCGGCCTGCACCGCAGGGGCTTCGCCACCGCCGTGGTGCGGATCGCCGGGGCCCGGCTCGGGGTGCTGAGCTGCCATCTGAGCCTCCAGCGCGACGAACGCCTCGCCCAGGCCGGTCTGTTGCTGGAACGGCTGGCGTCGATGGGCGTGGAGCACGCCGTGGCGGGCGGCGACCTCAACGACGTACCGACCGGGAAGGCGTTCCGGCACCTGGCCGGACCCCTTCAGGACTGCCGGGCCGTCGCTCCGTGGGGCGGCGACCTGACGTTCCCGCAGGACGGACCCCGCAAGCGCATCGACGCCGTCTTCGCGACCCCGGGCATCGAGGTGCTCGGCTGCGGTGTGCCGAGCGGGCTGGACGGCGTGGGCGAGGACGACCTGAGGGCGGCCACGGACCATCTGCCGGTCCTGGCCGCCCTCAGGGTGCCCGAGGATCACACGACCGCGCCGCGCCCCGGGTCGCCGTAGGTGTCGTCATCGTCGTCGTGCGGCATCCGGGCCACCAGGGTGGCGAAGCCGCCGAGGAAGCCGCCGATGCAGAGCGTGGTGAGCCACCACGTCATCTCCCAGCGGAGCAGCACCGCGACGAGCATCAGGACCGGCCCGCCGATCACCGCGAGCCAGGCGAACTTCGCCGTGACGTCGGCCTCCGGCAGCGGCGGCGGCTCCGGGGGCACGAAGTGGCCCTCCTCCCCGTCGTCCGGCTCGCCGACGCCGTCGTCCTTGGACTCGGGCAGCTCGTAGTCGCGGGGGCCGGCGACACCGGGCGCGAAGACCACGGAGCTGCCGAGCGGCTTCTTCTCCGGCGGCTTCGGAGGCGTCTTGCCCGAGCCCTTGTCCGCCGGATCACCGGTGGAGCCGTCCTGCGGCCCCACCACATTGCGCTGGTCGTCCTCCAGCAGCGCCAGGTCCTCGACGGACTTGAACGGCTTGGCGCCCGGCGGGTCCGGCGGCTCCTCCCCGTACCCCGCGACGATGGCGGCCCACGCCGCGTCCTCGTCGATCGCCCTCTCCTGCTCCGCTCCCTCGGCCCCCGCCGGCTTCGTCCCCTCCGGGACGGCCGCGGGCTCCGTGGGGCGCGGCTCGCGCTCCTCGTCGCTTCCTGTGCGTTCCGCGTCGTGCTCAGCCACCGGACGTGCTCCCCTTCATCCCGACGCTCGGTGCGAGACGGCCGATGAACCGGTAGCTCTCATCGAAGATCCGCTCCGCATCATGGTCCAACGTCGCCACGTGGTAGCTCTGTTCCAACAGGATCTCCGAGACGTCCGTGGAGGAGATCCGGCTCAGGATCCGGGCGCTGTCCGCGGGCGGCACGACATGGTCCTGCGGGCTGTGCAGCAGGACCACCGGCTGGGTCACCTGGGGCAGCTCCCCGTCGACCAGCCGGAAGAACCTCCGCACCGAGTGCGCGGCGTGCAGCGGCACCCTGTCGTAGCCCACCTCGTGCGAGCCCGGGAGCGCGATGTCGTCGGCCAGACCCTTCGTCGTCCGCACCAGATGACGGGCCACCGGCAGCGCGTACGCCGAGAGGCCGTGCACCTTGTTGGCCGGGTTGACCAGCACCAGACCGCTGATCGCCTCCCCGTGCTTGGCCGCGAGCCGCAGGGACAGGGCGCCGCCCATGGAGAGTCCGAAGACGAAGACGCGCTCGCACGTCTCCCGGAGGACCCGCAGCTCCCGGTCCACCTCCGCGTACCAGTCCTGCCAGCCGGTGACCGCCATGTCCTCCCAGCGGGTCCCGTGGCCCGGCAGCAGCGGCAGCGAGACCGTCAGCCCGCGCTCGGCGAGATAGTCCGCCCAGGGGCGCAGCGACTGCGGGGATCCGGTGAAGCCATGACAGAGGAGGACGCCGACCTCTCCGCCCTCGTGGCGGAACGGCTCGGCTCCAGGGAGGACCGGCACCAGGGTCTCCTGTTCGTCGGACGGGGCGGACGGGCACCTGGGGGAGTGCTTGACGGATGACTTCACCGTACGCGACCGGACCGACACCGACCAGGGCCGTCACGGCCCCCGGGGCCGCCCCGCGCGGCCCGCCCGGGCGGCCGTTCCGCCCCCGCCGGGCAGGGGCGGGGCCCACCGCACAGGTTAAGGTCTCCACGACAGCACACAGGAGGCACAAGAGTTGATCTACGGCGCAATGAAGTTCTCCATCGGCGGGTCCCTGAAGCTCGCCTTCCGGCCGTGGGTGGAGGGCCTGGAGAACATCCCCGAGCGCGGTCCGGCGATCCTCGCGAGCAACCACCTGTCGTTCTCCGACTCGTTCTTCCTCCCGGCCGTCCTGGACCGCAAGGTCACGTTCATCGCCAAGGCCGAGTACTTCACCGCCCCCGGGGTCAAGGGCAAGCTCACCGCCGCCTTCTTCAAGGGCGTCGGCCAGCTCCCCGTCGACCGCTCCGGAGCGCGCGGCGCGGGCGAGGCGGCGATCAGGGCGGGCATCCAGGTCGTCGAGAGCGGCGGCCTCTTCGGCATCTACCCCGAAGGCACCCGCTCGCCCGACGGCCGCCTCTACCGGGGCAAGCCCGGCGGCCTGGCCCGGGTCGCGCTGGCCACCGGAGCGCCCGTGATCCCGGTCGCCATGATCGACACCGAGAAGATCCAGCCGCCCGGCAAGGTGGTGCCCAAGCTGATGCGGCCGGGCATCCGGATCGGCAGGCCGCTGGACTTCAGCCGCTACCAGGGCATGGACGGCGACCGCTTCATCCTGCGCTCGGTGACCGACGAGGTCATGTACGAGATCATGAAGCTCTCCGGCCAGGAGTACGTGGACGTCTACGCCACCGCCGCCAAGCGCCAGATCGCCGACGAGGCGAAGGCCAGGGCCGAAGAGGCCAAGCGCGACCGGAAGCAGGCCGCCGCGAGCGACGAGAACGGAACGGAACGGTCCGGCGCGTAACCGCGTCGTTCACCGTCCGGGGGGTGGGGGGCCATGGCCAGGCGTGAGCGGGTCGTACGGATGTCGGTCGAGCTGCCGCTGTGGCGCGCGCTGACCGGCTACCGCGTCCTGACGATGATCTACGCGGTGCTGCTCGCGATCTTCGGCAAGGACAACCACGGCCAGCAGAGGTTCGAGCGGCCCTGGGTGGCCGTGGCGTATCTGGCCTTCCTCTGCGTCTGGACGCTCGCCACCCTCCCCAAGGTCCGCTCGGCGGCGAACTGCACCAAACGCTTCCTCGTCGCGGACCTGGTCGTCGCGCTGACCGGCATCCTGCTCACCCCGCTCGCCGACGTCGACTCCCAGTCGTTCGACGGCCCGACCCTGCCGTCGATCTGGACGGCCGGCGCGGTCCTCGCCTTCGCCATCAAGGGCGGCTGGCGGTGGGCGGCCTTCGCCTCCACGTTCGTCGCCGCCGCCAACATCATCCAGCGCGGCGAGCCCAGCCGGGACACCTACCACAACGTCCTGCTGGTCTGGGTCGCCTCCATCGCCATCGGATACGTCGTCGAGGTCGCCCGCGCCAGTGAACGCACCCTGGCCCGCGCCCTGGAGATCGAGGCCGCCACCCGCGAACGCGAACGGCTCGCCCGCGACATCCACGACAGCGTGCTCCAGGTCCTCGCCATGGTCCAGCGCCGGGGCACGGCCATCGGCGGCGAGGCGGCCGAGCTGGGCCGGCTCGCCGGGGAGCAGGAGGTCGCCCTGCGCACCCTGGTCTCCAGCGGACTGGTCCCCCCGACCCGGGTCTCCGAGGACGCCGCCGACGGAGCCGTGGTCCGCACGGTCGATGTGGACGACGACGAGGGCCCCGTCGACGGGGGCGACTGCGACCTGCGCACCCTCCTCGCCCCGCACGCCGGATCCCGTACGAGCTTCGCGGAGCCGGGCGCCCCGGTGCTGCTCCCCGCCGCCGCGGCCCGGGAGCTGGCCGCGGCCGTCAGCGCCGCCCTGGACAACGTACGGGTGCACGCGGGAGCCGACGCCCAGGCGTGGATCCTGGTCGAGGACGAACCGGACGAGGTGATCGTCACCGTCCGGGACGACGGCCCCGGCATCCCGGAGGGGCGGCTCGCCCAGGCGGAGGGGGAGGGGCGGCTCGGGGTCGCGCTGTCCATCCGGGGCAGGCTGCGCGACCTGGGCGGCACGGCAGAGCTGATCTCGGTGCCCGGACAGGGCTGCGAGGTCGAGTTGAAGGTTCCCAGAGCACCGAAGGTTTCCCGGGGGAAGGCAGGATCGGCCCGATGAGCACCCAGAACACACCGCAGGACGAGCAGGGGGCCGCGGACCGGCCCATCAGGGTCATGGTCGTCGACGACCACCCCATGTGGCGCGACGCGGTCGCCCGCGATCTGACCGAATCCGGGTTCGACGTCGTCGCGACCGCCGGGGACGGCCCGCAGGCGGTCCGCCGGGCCGGGGCCGTGAGCCCGGACGTCCTGGTCCTCGACCTGAACCTCCCCGGCATGCCCGGCGTCCAGGTCTGCAAGGAGCTCGTCGGCTCCCACCCGGGCCTGCGGGTCCTGGTCCTGTCCGCGAGCGGCGAGCACGCCGACGTCCTGGAAGCGGTGAAGTCCGGGGCCACCGGCTACCTGCTGAAGTCCGCCTCCACCCAGGAGCTGACCGACGCCGTCCGCTCCACCGCGGCCGGCGACCCGGTCTTCACCCCGGGCCTGGCGGGCCTGGTCCTCGGCGAGTACCGCCGGCTCGCCTCCGACCCCGCACCCGTGGCGTCGAACGAGCCCAAGGCCCCGCAGCTCACCGACCGGGAGACCGAGGTGCTGCGGCTGGTCGCCAAGGGACTCTCGTACAAGCAGATCGCCGAACGCCTGGTCATCTCGCACCGCACCGTGCAGAACCACGTGCAGAACACCCTCGGCAAGCTCCAGCTGCACAACCGGGTGGAGCTCGTGCGGTACGCCATCGAGCGCGGCCTCGACGACGTCTGACCGGCGGGTCCGCGGGCGGAGCCGTATATTCGCGTTGTCCGGTTCCGCCCGCGGAAACAGATCGGGAGTGCCCGTGGAAATCCTGGCCTTCGGTGTGCAGTCCGACGAGAAGCCCCTGATCGAGAAGGCCTTCGAGGGGCTGCACGAGGTCCGCTGTCTGGACGTCTTCCTGAACCGGGACACCGCCCCCATCGCGGCCGGCTACGAGATCGTGTCCACGAGCGTCAACGCCGACCTCGGCGCCCAGGTGCTCCAGACGCTCGCCGCCGGCGGCACGCAGCTGATCGCCCAGCGCTCCACCGGCTTCAACAACATCGACCTGGAGGTCGCCGAGCGCCTGGCCCTGCGCGTCGCCCGGGTCTCCTACTACTCCCCGTACTCGGTCGCCGAATTCGCCTGGACGCTCGCCATGGCCGCCAACCGGCGCATCATCCGCGCCGCGAGCCGCACCCGCGACTTCGACTTCCGCCTCGACGGACTGCTCGGCCGGGACATGCGCGGCCGGACCGTCGGGGTGCTCGGCACCGGCAAGATCGGCGAGGCGTTCACCCGGATCGCCCACGGCTTCGGCATGAAGCTGCTCGGCTGGGACGTGGCGGAGAACCCGGCCTGCGTCGAGCTGGGCATGGAGTACGTCGACAAGGAGCGGCTGTTCGCCGAGGCCGACCTGATCAGCCTGCACGTGCCGCTGCTGCCCTCCACCCACCACATCATCGACGAGGCCGCCCTCAAGGCCATGAAGGACGACGCGATCCTCGTCAACTCCAGCCGCGGCGGCCTCATCGACACCGCCGCCCTGGTCACCGAACTGCGCGCGGGCCGCTTCCTCGGCGTCGGACTCGACGTGTACGAGGCGGAGGCCGGGCTGTTCTTCCTCGACAAGTCCCTGGAGGGCGTCGACGACGACACCCTCGCCCGGCTGGTGACCTTCCCCAACGTCATCGTCACCTCCCACCAGGCGTACTACACCGAGGACGCGGTGGGCCAGATCATCGACGCGACCGTCAAGAACGTCACCGACTACCTGGCCCGCCGCCACAGCGAGAACGTCCTCGTGCCGAGGGCGTGACGCCGGCCCTCGGAGGCCGTCGGGCAACCTCGGGGCGGGCGGCCTCTCAGCCCGGCACCACCGGCAGCCCCGCCAGCAGCTCCGTCACGATCACCGAACCCCGCACCGTCAGCACCGACTCGGGGTGGAACTGCACCGAGGCGAAACCGGGACCGCGCAGCGCGTGCAGCTCACCGCTCTGCTCGTCACGGCTCACCTCGATCCCGTGCGCGGCCAGCTCGACGGCGGCCGGACCGTCGCACCGCGCGGTGAAGCTGTTGTAGAAGCCCACCGTCTC
The DNA here is from genome assembly GCF_900460065.1 of Streptomyces griseus. Lineage (GTDB taxonomy): Bacteria > Actinomycetota > Actinomycetes > Streptomycetales > Streptomycetaceae > Streptomyces > Streptomyces griseus. Next base: position 175,623 of record NZ_UAVD01000032.1, read on the forward strand.
CGGCCGGCCGAACAGCTCGATCCGGGTCTGCGCCCCCTGGTACGGCACGGCCTTGCGCACGATCTCCAGACCCAGCTCCGCCGCGATCAGCTCGTGCCCGAGGCAGACCCCCAGCAGCCCGTGCCGGTGGTCCCGCACCAGCTCGGCGGCGATCTCCCGCAGCAGCCGCATCTTGGGGTCGGCGAGCTCCCCCGGGTTCCCCGGGCCCGGACCCAGCACCACCGGCCCCCGGTGCGCCCGGACCACCTCGCGCAGCCCCGGCTCGTCGTAGCGGCGCACCGAGACGTCGAGCCCCGACGACCGCAGCAGGTGGGCCAGCATCGCGGTGAACGTGTCCTCGCCGTCCACCACCAGCGCGTGTCCCGAAAGATCCCGGGTGCGCTCCTGCATCCGCAGCCAGAACGGCGCGAGCCCGCCGCGCCGGTCGTCCAGCGCCGCCTGCACCCGGGGGTCGGAGGCCAGCCGCGGGCGGTCCGCCTCCGCCCCGGGCCGGGCCGGCCGCACCCCCAGCGCCGCCAGCACCCCGGCCGCCTTGGCATGGGTCTCGGCGACCTCGCCCTCCGGGTCCGAGTGGCGTACGAGCGTGGCCCCGACCGGCACCTCCAGCGAACCGTCGGGGGCGATGTCGGCGGTACGGATCAGGATCGGCGAGTCCAGGGTCTGCGCCCCGTTCGCGTCCCGGCCCAGCAGCGCCAGCGCGCCCGCGTAGTAGCCGCGGCCCCCGGACTCGTACCGCTCGATGACCCGGCACGCGTTCTGCACCGGGGAGCCGGTGACGGTCGCCGCGAACATCGTCTCGCGCAGCACGTCCCGCACGTCCAGCGAGGACTTCCCGCGCAGCTCGTACTCGGTGTGCGCGAGGTGGGCCATCTCCTTGAGCCGGGGGCCGACCACCACCCCGCCCATGTCGCCGACGGTGCACATCATCTTCAGCTCCTCGTCGACCACCATGGACAGCTCCTCGCTCTCCTTGCGGTCCGCGAGGAACGCCAGCAGGCTCTCCGCGGTGGGCCCCCCGGCCGGGTAGCGGTAGGTCCCGCTGATCGGGTTCATCACGACCGTCCCGCCGGACATCCGCACATGCACCTCCGGGCTCGCCCCCACCAGCGTCCTGGCTCCGGTGTGCACCACGAACGTCCAGTACGCGCCCCGCTCGCCCGCCAGCAGCCGCCGGAACAGCGCCAGCGCGTCCGCCCTCCCGAACCCGGGGATCTCGCCCCGGAAGGTCCGCCGGATCACGAAGTTCGCGCCCTCGCCCCGCCCGATCTCGTCCCGGATCACCCGCCGCACGATGTCCGCGTACTCCGCGTCCTCCACGTCGAAGCCCCGGTCCGCCACCCGCACGTCATGGGCGGGCAGCGCCGCCAGCAGCTCCGCGAGCTCCAGCTCGTGCGTCTCGTCGGCGACCAGCACGCTCAGCGGGGTGCCGTCGTCGCGGACGTCGAAGCCGCGCTCGGCGATCTGCCGGAACGGCACCAGGGCCAGCGCGGGCGCCGGGCCCACCGGCAGGTCGGCCAGCCGGTCGACCTCCCGCACCCCGCCGATCAGCAGCTCGACGTGATCGTGGTCACGGCCGGGCGTTCCGCGGCGCAGCAGGGCGAACGGCGGGGCGTCCTCGGACAGCAGCCGGCGGATGAGACCGGAGGCGGAGCGGGATGCGTTCTGCGACATGGGAGCAGGTTCCTTCCGGACGGCCCCGCACGGAATTCCGTACGGGGTTCACAGGGGGAGGAACGGCTCCGCAACGCAGAAAGGCCGCCCCTCGGGCGGCCTTCGCGAAGTGTCAGCGCGATGGATCAGCGGGCCGCCGGATGAGCGGTCCACCACCAGTTCTGGATCGAGGTCTCGATCGGTCGCGTCGACATGCCCCGACCCTAGCGGACCGGTCCGGGCATCGGAGCGCGTGTCTCATCTGTTGAGCGCACGGCTGGACGCCTCTTCCGACCCCGTAATGTTGTGCTCGTGACCGTGAACGCCAATACCTCCGTCGCCGGTGGCAACACCTGGCGAGACCTTCCCGCGGCGCAGCAGCCCGAGTACCCCGACTCCGAGGCCCTGCGCGATGTACTCGCGGACCTCGCGTCGTATCCGCCGCTCGTCTTCGCGGGCGAGTGCGACCAGCTGCGCGCCCGTCTGGGAGCCGTCGCCAAGGGCGAGGCGTTCCTGCTCCAGGGCGGCGACTGCGCCGAGGCCTTCGACGCCGTGTCCGCCGAACACATCCGGGCCAAGCTGAAGACGCTGCTCCAGATGAGCGCCGTCCTGACCTACGCGGCCTCCGTGCCCGTGGTGAAGGTCGGCCGCATCGCCGGGCAGTACTCCAAGCCGCGCTCCAAGTCGACCGAGACCCGCGACGGCGTGACCCTGCCGACCTACCGCGGCGACTCGGTGAACGGCTTCGCCTTCACCGAGGAGGCCCGGGTCCCGGACCCGCAGCGGCTGAAGCAGATGTACCACGCGTCCTCCTCCACGCTGAACCTGGTGCGCGCCTTCACCACCGGCGGTTACGCCGACCTGCGCCAGGTCCACGCCTGGAACCAGGACTTCGTGAAGTCGTCCCCCTCCGGGCAGCGCTACGAGGCGCTGGCCCGCGAGATCGACAACGCGCTGAACTTCATGAAGGCGTGCGGCACCGACCCGGCCGAGTTCAAGGCGGTCGAGTTCTACGCCTCGCACGAGGCGCTGCTGCTGGACTACGAGTCGGCGCTGACCCGTACCGACTCGCGCACCGGTGAGCTGTACGACACCTCCGCCCACATGGTCTGGATCGGTGAGCGCACCCGGCAGATGGACGGCGCGCACATCGAGTTCGCCGCCCGGATCCGCAACCCGATCGGCATCAAGCTCGGCCCGACGACCACCGTCGACGAGGCGCTCGGCTACATCGACCGCCTCGACCCCGAGCGCGAGCCGGGCCGGCTGACCTTCGTCGTCCGGATGGGCGCCGACAAGGTCCGCGACAAGCTCCCCGAGCTGGTCGAGAAGGTCACCGCCTCGGGCGCGACCGTCGCCTGGGTGACCGACCCGATGCACGGCAACACCTTCGAGGCGGCGTCCGGCCACAAGACGCGCCGCTTCGACGACGTCCTGGACGAGGTCAAGGGCTTCTTCGAGGTCCACAAGGCCCTCGGCACCCACCCGGGCGGCATCCACGTGGAGCTGACCGGCGACGACGTCACCGAGTGCGTGGGCGGCGGCCACGAGATCTTCGTGGACGACCTCCACCAGCGCTACGAGACGGCCTGCGACCCCCGCCTCAACCGCAGCCAGTCCCTCGACCTGGCCTTCCTCGTCGCCGAGATGTACCGCGACCAGTAGGGGCCTCGGCCGGACAGACCCGTGGGGCACGGATCCATGTGATCCGTGCCCCACCGTCGTATCCGGGCTTTTCCACCGGTTGCCCGGCGGGTAAGGTTAGGTTAGCCTCACCGTGGAAATCGGAGCGGCGCCCGTGACCGACCCGCAGGGAGGTGAACCGCATGTACGTCTGTTCCTGCTTCGGCATCACGGAGGCACAGGTCAAGAAGCATGCGGACGCCGGAGCCTGCACACCCCGGCAGATCGCGTCGGCCTGCAAGGCCGGGACGGACTGCGGCGGATGTGTGCGCCGCATCCAGGCGCTGCTGGGCCGGGGCGACTGCGCCCGCCGCGAGCTGCTCGACCAGCGACAGGAACCCGCCGCCGTGAGCGCGCTCGGGGACGTACGCCTCCCGGAAGCCGCCTGACGGTCCGCTCTGCGGCTGTCAGCTCTCCGGCTGTTCGATCAGCTGGGCGATGTAGAGCGGCTCACCGAGCTTCTCGACCAGCTCCAGCTGGGTGTCGAGATAGTCGATGTGGTGCTCCTCGTCCTCCAGGATCGACTCGAAGATGTTCGCGGACGTGATGTCGCCCTTGCCGCGCATCACCTCGATACCGCGCTTGAGGCGGTCGATCGCCTCCACCTCGACCTGGCGGTCCGCCTGGAACATCTCGGTGACCGTCTGGCCCACCCGCACATGGAAGAGGCGCTGGTAGTTCGGCAGTCCGTCGAGGAACAGGATCCGGTCGGTGAGGATCTCGGCGTGCTTCATCTCGTCGAAGGATTCGGCCCGGGTGTATTTCGCGAGCTTCGTCCACCCGAAGTTCTCCTGCATCTTGGCGTGCAGGAAGTACTGGTTGATGGCAGTCAATTCGGCGGTCAGCTGCTCATTGAGAAACTCAAGGACCTCGGGGTCGCCCTGCATGGCAAAGGCTCCTTCCAACCGGTGATCGATCTGGCGAGTTGGCGAGATCCTCGCACCGCGCCCGGCAGCCGTCCAGTAAGTGCACGCTTAGTATGAGTTGCCCGTATGGGGTACTCCCTGGTCATGACCACCCCTGCCTGTCTGTCACCATGGAGGCATGGGTCAGCCGGAAAGCCGGGAAAACCGCGAGACAGAACAGCCCGAGCTTCCGCCGGGACAGCGACTGCAACGCGGATGGCCGGTCACCCACTACGGGCCCGTTCCCAAGTTCAAGCCCGACCGCTGGGAATTCCGCGTCTTCGGGGCCACCGCCGACGGCGACAAGCACTGCTGGAACCACCAGGAGTTCTCGGCGCTGCCCTTCTCCTCGGTCGTCGCCGATCTGCACTGCGTGACGAAGTTCAGCATGCTCGGCGCCGAATGGGGCGGAGTCCCCGCCCGTACGGTCCTCGAACTGGCACCGCCCGCCCCCGACGCCACCCATGTGATGGTCTGGGCCGAATACGGCTTCTCGTCGAACCTGCGGCTCGACGACTTCGCCTCCGAGCGCACCCTGTTCGCCACCCACAAGGACGGCGAACTCCTCACCGCCGAGCACGGTTTCCCGCTCCGCCTCGTCGTCCCGCACCTGTACGCCTGGAAGGGCCCCAAATGGGTCCGGGGCATCGAGTACATGACGGCGGACCGGCGCGGATTCTGGGAGGAGCGGGGCTACCACAACATCGGTGACCCCTGGTCCGAGCAGCGCTACTCCTACCAGGAGGAACCGGGGGACGGCCCGGAGCTGTAGCGCTCCTGCGGCCGCGGTGGCTCTCTTGCGGCCGTCGGCCCCCTGGGGAGTGTCCGCACGGTATCGCCGGCCGCCCGTCGGGCCGGACGAGACGGTGCGGATACGACAGGGCCTAGCCGCGGCGGCCCTTCCGCAGCTCCTTCAGCCGGGCCACGTCCGCCGCGTGCCCCTCCTTGCCGCCGGGCGTCTCGATGATCAGGGGTACGCCCGCCGTCGCCGGATGCGCGAACAGCTCCCGGAACGGCTCCACCCCGATGTGACCGGCGCCGATGTTCTCGTGCCGGTCCTTGTGGGCGCCCACGACGTCCTTGGAGTCATTGGCGTGGATCAGCTTGAGCCGCCCCTCGCCGACCGTCTCCACCAGCAGGTCGAGCGTCTGCCGCATCCCCGAGGGGCCGGCCAGGTCGTGTCCGGCGGCGTAGATGTGGCACGTGTCCAGGCAGATCCCCAGCTTCGGGTGGGAGTCCAGCGCCTCGAAGTACGGGCCGAAGTCCCAGGTCCGCGAGCAGAGCGAGGAGCCCTGGCCGGCCGTCGACTCCAGCAGCAGGTCCGGGGAGTCGTCGTGGGTCAGCTCGTCGAGCAGCGGGCGCATGTGCTCGCGCACCTGCGCCAGCGCTGTGGCGCGCGGCCGTCCGCCGGTCGCCGAACCGGTGTGCACCACCACGCCGAGCGCGCCGATCTCGCGGGCCCGCCGCAGCGAGTGGCGCAGGGACTCCACGGACTTCTCGACCGTCGCCTCCGTGTGCGAGCCGAAGTTGATCAGATACGGGGCGTGGACGTACGCCGGGATCGAGGCGGCCTCGCACCCGGCCCGGAACAACTCGTCCTGCGCCGGGTTCCCGGCGGGCGTGGCCCAGCCGCGCGGATTGGCCACGAAGACCTGCACGGTCTCCGCGGCGAGCTCCCGGGCGTACTCCAGGCCGACCTTGGCCAGGCCGCCGGCGACCGGAACGTGTCCGCCCACCGGGTTGCGCGGCGTATGCATCTGGTTCTAGAACCCCTTGGTCTTGATCGTGATCGTGGCCCCCTCGGGGGCCTGCTCGCCGCCGTCCACGGACTGGCTGGCGATCGTGTCGCTGAAGGAGAGGAACGGGCGGTCGACCTTCACGTCGAAGCCCGCCTCCTCCAGGGTGCTCCGCGCCTCGTCGACGTCCCGGCCGGTGACGTCCGGGACGTCCAGCATCCGGGGGCCCTTGGAGACGGTCAGCTCGATGGTGTCGCCCTCGGCGGCCTCGGCCCCTCCGCCGGGGGACTGCTCGGCCACATCGCCCTCCGCCTCGGCGGAGTGGACCCGGCCCGGAAGCACCTCGGCCTTCAGCCCCTCGGCCTCCAGCTCGGCGGTGGCCTCCTCGGCGGAGAGCCCGGTGACGTCCGGGACGTCGATCGGGGCCCCCTTGCTGACGACGAACGCCACGGCCGTGTCCGGGTTGCGGTCCGTGCCCGCGCGGGGATCCGTGCGGATCACCTCGCCGCGGGCCACGTCCTCGCTGAACTCCCTGGTCACCATCCCGGGGACCAGGCCCACCTTCTTCAGGGAGCGCCGGGCGTCCGCGAGGGAGCGGCCCGCGACATCGGGCACCCGCACGATCTCCGGCCCCCGCGAGACGACGAGCTTCACCGAGCCGTTGCCCCGGATCCGGTCGCCCGATGCGGGGTCGCTGCTGACGACCGAGCCCCGCTCGACGGTGTCGCTGAAGACCCGCTCCACGCCCTTCAGCCCGAGCCCCTCGTCGGACAGCCGCTTCTCGGCGGTCTGCTGGGTCTGGCCCAGCAGCGAGGGGACCCGGGTGAACTGCCCGGAGTTGATGTACCAGACGCCCGTGCCGATGCCGAGCGCCAGCAGGACGGCGGTGAGGATCGTGACCAGCCTGCGGTGCGGCCCGCCGATGGGGCCGCGGCGGGCGGTCCCGCGCCGGGGAGCGGCCGGGTCCGCGGGCGGCATCTCCAGGCGGCTGGTGCGGTGCACCCCGTCGCCGTCCGCCGGGAGGGCCCGCGGGAGCACGCTCGTACGGTCGTCCGCGCCGTCGTGGGTGTCCGACAGCGCCCCCGGCGGTACGGCGTCCAGCTCGGCGTCGGTCAGCGAGGCGCGGGCCTCCCGCGCCTCGCCCAGCAGCAGCACCGCGTCGTGCGGGCGCACCTCCGGATTGCGGGCGGTCGCGCTCGCCACCAGGCTGTCCAGCGCGACCGGGAGGCCCGGCACGACGGCGGACGGGGCCGGGACGTCGGAGTTGAGGTGCAGATAGATGACCTGGGCGGCGTTCTCGCCGGTGTGCGGTTTGACGCCGGTCAGCATCTCGTAGAGCACGACCCCGCAGGCGTACACGTCACTGCGGGTGTCGGCGCTGCCGTGCTCGATCTGCTCGGGGGCCAGGTACGACACGGTGCCCAGCAGGGAGCCGGTCGTGTCGGTCGCCGTGCCGACCGCCCTGACCAGGCCGAAGTCGGCGACCTTCACCCGGCCGTCGTCCCCGATCAGGACGTTCTCCGGCTTCATGTCGCGGTGCACGAACCCGGCCCGGTGCGCGGCGCCGAGCGCGGCCAGGACCGGCTCCAGGATGTCCAACGCGGCCCGGGGCTGGAGGGCCCCGCGCTCGCGCAGCACGTCGCGCAGCGTGCAGCCCGCCACGTACTCCATCGCGAGGTAGACGTAGGCGCCCTGGGCGCCCTGGTCGAAGACCGCGACGACATTGGGGTGCGCCAGGCGGGCCACCGACTTGGCCTCCCGGATGAAGCGCTCGACGAACGAGACGTCGGTGGCGAGCGCCGGGTGCATCACCTTGAGGGCGAGCACCCGGTCCAGGCGGGTGTCCACGGCCCGGTAGACCGTGGCCATCCCGCCGACGGCGATGCGCGCCTCAATGCGATACCGGCCGTCGAGCAGCTGCCCGACGAGAGGGTCCTGGAGGGTCGTGTCCACCCCGAGAGTCTACGAGCCGCCGCCGACACCCCGGGCGGGCCGGGGCACTCCCGGGGCCGTTCTGCAGCCGATCCGTGACAGGGACACGTCCCAGGTGGGGGGCGCATCCAAGCCCCTCCGGCGTTTGAGGAGCGGGGGGCTCGGGGGGCGGCGCCCCCGACGGCGTACCGCCGCTCAGAACGCCGGCCGCTCCGGATCCAGCACGGCCCGCCCGGCCACCGGCGAGGACGCCTCGGCGAAGTGGCGGCGCGGAATGCGGCCCGCCCGGTACGCGAGCCGCCCGCCCTCCACCGCGTGACGCATCGCACCCGCCATCAGCTCCGGCTCCTGGGCCCGGGTCACCGCCGAGGCGAGCATCACGGCGGCGCACCCCAGCTCCATCGCCTGGGCCGCGTCCGAGGCGGTGCCGGCCCCGGCGTCGAGGATCACCGGCACCCCGGCCCGCTCCACGATCAACTCGAAGTTGTGCGGGTTGCGGATGCCGAGCCCGGAGCCGATGGGGGAGCCGAGCGGCATGATCGCCGCGCACCCCACGTCCTCCAGCTTCCGGGCCAGGACCGGATCGTCGTTGGTGTAGGGCAGCACCGTGAACCCGTCGTCGACCAGGACCTCCGCCGCGTCCAGCAGCTCGATCGGGTCGGGCAGCAGGGTCCGCTCGTCGGCCACCACCTCCAGCTTCACCCAGTCGGTGCCGAGCGCTTCCCGGGCCAGCCGGGCGGTCAGCACCGCCTCGCCCGCGGTGAAGCAGCCCGCGGTGTTCGGCAGGACCCGGATGGAGAGCCGCTCCAGCACCGAGAGCACCGACCCCTGCACGGTCGGGTCGAGACGGCGCATCGCGACCGTCGTCAGCTCGGTGCCCGACGCGATCAGCGAGCGCTCCAGAACCTCCAGGCTCGGGGCCCCGCCGGTGCCCATGATCAGCCGGGAGCCGAAGGCGGCGGGCCCCAGCGTGAAGACGTCGTCCGACATGGTCAGCCCCCCTGTACGGCGGTCAGGACCTCGACGCGGTCGCCCTCGCCGAGCGTGGTGGCGGCCCACTGGCCGCGCGGGACGACGCTCTCGTTGACGGCGGCGGCGACCCCGGAGCGGGCCGGGGTCAGCGTGGCGACGAGGGCGCCCAGGTCCGTCCCGGCGGGGACGGCACGGGCCTCCCCGTTCACCGAGACGGTGACGGTTGCGGCGGACGCGGGTACGGCGTGCTGCTGGGTCATGCGGGCTGCTCCTGGAGTGCGGGGGCGGCGGGTTCGAAACGGCCGGGGGTGAAGGGGCGGGCCGTCGCGGGCAGCTCGCCGGTGGTCAGGACGTCGGCCATCGCGTCTCCGGTGACGGGCGTCAGCAGGACGCCGTTGCGGTGGTGGCCGGTGGCGAGCAGCAGACCGGGCAGGGCGGTCGGACCGAGCAGCGGGGCGTTGTCGGGCGACGCGGGACGCAGTCCGGCCCGGGTCTCGGTGAGCGGCAGCTCGGTGATGCCCGGCACCAGCTCGTGGGCGTCGCGCAGCAGTTCGTACACCCCGCCGGCCGTGACCGTGGTGTCCCACCCCATCTCCTCGCTGGTGGCGCCGACGACCAGCTCGCCGTTCTCCCGCGGCACGAGGTAGAGGTGGCCGCCCCGCACCACGGCGCGCACCGTGCGGCTGAGGAAGGGGGCGTACGCCCGGGGCACGGTGAGCCGGAGCACCTGGCCCTTGACCGGGCGGACCGGCGGCACGAGCTCCGGCGGGAGCCCGGCGAGCCGGCCGCTGAGACTGCCCGCGGCGAGCACGACCTGATCGGCCGCGAACTCCGTACCGTCGCCGAGGAGCGCCCCGGCGGCCCGGCCCCCGGTGACGGTGAGCCGCTCGGCGGTCGTCCTGCGGAACGCCACCCCCGCCCGTTCGCACGCGGTCAGCAGGGCCGCGGCGAGACGGCGGGGGTCCACCTGGTGGTCTCCGTCGACCCGGAGGCCGCCCCGCACGCCCGGGGCCAGCATCGGCTCCAGGCGGCGGCACTCACGGCCGCTCAGCCAGACCGACTCCAGCCCCGAACGCTCCTGGAGGGCGTGCAGTTCGCGCAGATGCGCCCGGTCGTCGGAGTCCAGCGCCACCGCGAGCGTGCCGCAGGTCCGGAAGCCGGTGTCACGGCCGCTCGCCTCCTCCAGTTCGGCGACGAACGAGGGATAGCGGGCGGCGGAGGCGAGGTTGAGCCCGAGCAGCATCTGCTCGCCGTAGTGCAGTTCGGTGACGGCGGCCAGCATGCCCGCCGCGACCTGGGCCGCCCCGCCGCCCGGTGCGGGGTCCGCCACCGTGACGCGCAGCCCGCGCTGGGCGGCCCGCCACGCCGTGACCAGGCCGATGACGCCGCCCCCGATGACGAGGACATCGGATCCGGAGCTTCTCTCCGAGACGCACATGAGTGTCCAGCCCCTCCCTTCGCCGGCATGACCCGGAGCAGGTTCGTACGGTCGGAGGCCGTCCAGCCTCCCTCTCAGCCCGGTGCGTCCGGGCTCCCGCGAGTGTTCTACCTTGGCCACCCTAGGCCCTGTCGTCAAACTGCCGCCTGCCCCGCGGGGCCGCCCTCCGGGCGACGACGGCAGTGCGGCGACCGGCCCCGCCCCGCCGTCCCCGGCCAGCAGAGGAGCGCCCCCATGGCCCGTTCGCTCGACGGACTCGTCCTGTCACCCGTCGCCGACCAGGCCCCGGGCCAGGTCGGCACCCGCACCCGCTTCACGTACCACGAGGCCGACGGCCGGATCTGGGCCGAGTACGCGGGCGGCGACGTGGTGCGCGGCCACCTCGTCGGCACCCGCGACGGGGACGCGCTGGACTTCCGTTACGTGCAGCTCAAGCAGGACGGGACGACCTCGTCCGGGCACTGCCTCTCCACGGTCGTCGAACTGGCCGACGGCCGGGTGCGCCTGGAGGAGCGGTGGGCCTGGGAGTCCCAGGAGGGCAGTGGCGCCAGCGTGGTGGAACAGCTTCCCTCCTGAGCTCCCTCCCGCGTCCCCGACCCCTTCGGGGGGCCTTTCCCGGGCCCCTCCCCGCACCCCTCTGTCTGACGGCCAGTCAGTTGATTAAGGTGGACGGGTGAGCGAGCAGACGGAACAGCGGGCGGCGCGGCGGGTCCGGCACGTGGTGGTCGTCGGGGCGGGCATGGCGGGCGTGCAGAGCGCCGTGGCCCTGCGCGAGGCGGGCTTCACCGGCGCCGTCACCCTGATCGGCGCCGAACCCCACCAGCCCTACGACCGCCCGCCGTTGTCGAAGGCCGTCCTGCTGGGCAAGGCCGAGGACTCCGCCTTCGACGTCGACTTCGAGGCGCTGGACATCACCCTGCGCCTCGGCCTGGACGTCACCGCCCTGCGCGCCGCCGACCATGTGCTGGACACCGCCGACGGGCCGGTACCCTACGACGCCCTCGTCCTCGCGACCGGCGCGGAGCCCCTGACCCTGCCCGGCGCCGAGGGCGTGCCCGGCGTCCATCTGCTGCGCACCCTCGACGACGCCGCCCGGCTGCGGCCCGTTCTGGAGCGGCGGCACGACGTGGTCGTCGTCGGGGCGGGCTGGATCGGCGCGGAGTTCGCCACCGCCGCGCGCGCCGCGGGCTGCGCCGTCACCGTCGTCGAGGCCGCCGCCCGCCCGCTCGCCGGCGCCCTGCCCGCCGAGGTGGCCGCCCCGATGGCCGCCTGGTACGCCGACAGCGGCGCCGAACTGCTCACCGGTACCCGGGTCGAGCGCGTCGAGGAGGGGACCGTCGTCCTCGACGACGGCCGGGTCCTGCCGGCCGGGGCCGTGGTCGTCGGCATCGGCGCGCGCCCCGCCACCCGCTGGCTCGCGGGCTCCGGGATCGCGCTCGGCCCGGACGGCTCGGTCACCGCAGACAGCGCGCTGCGCACCTCGCTCCCCGATGTGTACGCGGTCGGCGACTGCGCCTCCTTCCCCTCCGCCCGCTACGGGACCCGTCTGCTGGTCCACCACTGGGACAACGCCCTCCAGGGCCCGCGCACCGCGGCCGCCGCGATCATGGCGGCCGAGAGCGGCGGCCCGCTCCCCGTCCACGACCCCGTCCCGTACTTCTGGTCCGAGCAGTTCGGCCGCTTCGTGCAGTACGCCGGCCACCACGCGGACGCCGACACCCTGGTGTGGCGCGGTGACGGGGCGGACGCCGCCTGGTCGGTGTGCTGGCTGCGCGACGGGGCGCTGGTGGCCGTGCTGGCCGTGGGCCGCCCGCGCGACCTCGCCCAGGGCCGCCGGCTCATCGAGTCGGGGGCCGCCCTCGACCCGGAGAAGGCGGCCGACCCCGCCGTGCCACTGAAGTCCGCCGCCCTCTGACGGACCCGGGAACCGCCGGGGCAGCCCCCCGTACGGTCGGGCCCGGCTACCGGCTGTCGGTCCCGGATGGCACGCTTGTCCCTGTGACCGAGATTGACGCAAAGACCGATGCTCTCGTCCCCGCCTGGCTCCACCTGCCCGACATCGCGGAAATGCTCGATGTCCAGGTGACGCGCGTACGGCAGCTGGTCAAGGAGGGCCAGCTCATCGCCGTACGCCGTGGTGAGAACCGGGCGCTCCAGGTGCCCGCCGCCTTCATCGACGGCGACAAGGTGGTCAAGGGCCTCTCCGGCACCCTGACCCTCCTGAGGGACGACGGCTTCTCCGACGAAGAGATGCTGGAGTGGCTCTTCACTCCGGACCCGACCCTGCCCGGCACCCCCGCGCAGGCGCTGAGCGAGAATCGCGGGACGGAGGTGAAGCGCCGCGCCCAGGCGCTCGCCGTCTGACCGACACGACAGGAAGCGGTGCACGGACCGCCCGGAGCGGCCCGTGCACCGTCACGACCACGGGGGAGTCCCACCCATGTCCACGCCTCGCGAGCAGCTGTCCGACGCCCGGCTCTACCTGTGCACGGACGCCCGTACGAGGCAGGGCGACCTCCCCGCCTTCCTGGACGCCGTGCTCGCCGCCGGGGTCGACATCGTCCAGCTCCGGGACAAGGGCATGGAGGCCGCCGAGGAGCTGGAGCACCTCGCCGTGTTCGCCGACGCCTGCCGTCGGCACGGCAAGCTCCTCGCGGTGAACGACCGCGCCGACGTCGCCCACGCCGTCGGCGCCGACGTGCTCCACCTCGGCCAGGGAGACCTCCCGGTCCCCGCCGCCCGGGCGATCATCGGCTCCGACCGGCTGATCGGCCGCTCCACGCACGCCGAGGCCGAGGTCGACGCGGCGCTCGCCCAGGACGGTGTGGACTACTTCTGCACCGGCCCCTGCTGGCCCACCCCCACCAAGCCCGGCCGCCACGCCCCCGGCCTCGACCTCGTGCGCTACACCGCCTCCCTCGGCGGGGCGCGGCCCTGGTTCGCGATCGGCGGGATCGACACCGGCAATCTGGACCAGGTGCTGGACGCCGGAGCCCGCCGTGTCGTCGTCGTGCGGGCCGTCACCGAGGCCGACGATCCCGCCGCCGCCACCGCCGAGCTGGCCCGACGCGTCAGGGCCCGCGCGCTCTGACGCCCCGCGGGTCGATGTGGGGCATCTCGGGCATCTGTCCGAGGGGTGGACAACAGTCCGGCAAAACGAGACAAAGTTGGTTGCTCCGGTTGGGGGAGTGTCCACCCCCTGGTTAACCTCCCCTTATGGCCCTCGGAACAGCTTCCACCAGGACGGATCACGCACGCACCGTGCGTGACCTGCTGGCGACCGGCAAGACGTCGTACTCCTTCGAGTTCTGGGCTCCCAAGACGGAGAAAGGCGAGCGCAACCTCTGGAACGCGCTGCGCCGCGTCGAGGCGGTCCGTCCCAGCTTCGTCTCCGTGACGTACGGCGCCGGCGGCTCCACCCGTGCCGGGACGGTCCGGGCCACCCAGCAGATCGCCGCCGACTCCACCCTCACTCCGGTCGCCCACCTCACCGCCGTGAACCACTCCGTCGCCGAACTGCGCAACATGATCGGCCAGTACGCCGACGCGGGCATCAGGAACATCCTCGCGGTCCGGGGCGACCCGCCGGGCGACCCGATGGGCGAGTGGGTCGAGCACCCGCAGGGAGTGAAGTACGCCGCCGACCTCGTCCGTCTCATCAAGGAATCGGGCGACTTCTGCGTCGGCGTGGCGGCATTTCCCGAAATGCACCCCCGGTCGTCCGACTGGGAGACGGACATCGGACATTTCGTGGACAAGTGCCGGGCGGGTGCGGATTACGCGATCACTCAGATGTTCTTCCGCCCGGAGGACTATCTCCGGATGCGTGACCGCGTGGTCGCCGCGGGTTGCGAAACGCCGGTGATCCCCGAGGTCATGCCCCTCACCAGCGTGAAGCAACTGGAAAAGTTCTCCCAGCTCAGCAACGCGACCGTGCCCGCGTCGTTGAAAGAGCGCATCCTCGCAGCCAAGGACGATCCGGCCGCTGTACGCTCCATTGGCATCGAGTTCGCAACGGAGTTCTGCGCGAAGCTGCTGTCCGAGGGTGTGCCCGGACTGCACTTCATCACGCTCAACAACTCGACGGCTACGCTCGAAATCTACGAGAAACTCGGACTGCACAAGCAGTCGTGACCGGTCGTACCCGCCGCCGAAGCGGCTACGGCCGAAGGAGGGGGCGGGCGTGGGCTGGACGGTCCTCTACATCGCTTTCGGTCTGGTGGCCCTGTGGCTGCTCGGCGAGGTGCTGTTGCAGTACAAGGCGCGACTGCGCTGGCGGCTCCTCGCCTTCGGCGGCTTCCTCGGCGTGGTCATCGGGGTGCTGCTGGCCTCCGTCCCGGTCATCGTCGTCGGGACGCTCGCCTTCGCCACCGGCCAGACCTTCGTGACCCTGTCCTTCCGGCGCGGCTTCTCCACCGGCTGGGCCATAGGAGGCAGTCCGGGGGAGAGCCGCCGGCGCAGGGGCGGCGGCGAGGGCGCCGCCGTGAAGGAGCCCACGCTGGAGGTCTCCGACCTGGAGGTCACCGCACCCGGGTACGACCAGGCCCCGCCCGCCCCGACCGCGCCGCCCGCCCCGTCCGTCTACGAGCCGGAGCCCCTGCCCGAAGACACCGGCCAGTACGGCGTCTACGGGAGCACGGGCCACGACGCGAACGGCGGCGCGGGCCAGGACCACGGCCAGGAGGCCGACCCCTCGGCCCAGCCGCAGTACGCCGCGTACGACCCGTACACCGGCTACGAACAGCCCCCGGCCCAGGACCCCTACGCCGGAACGTACGACTACGGCACCGGTCAGCAGAGCTACGCCGCCTACTCCGACCCGTACATCGGCACCACCAACGGAGCCCCCTCCTACGGCGGTTACGACGCCTACGGCCAGGGCGGCGGCGACGGCTACGACAGCCAGGGCGGGCAGCAGGCCTATCCCGACCCCTATGCCCAGGGGTATGTCGCGGACACCCCGCCCGGCGGCGTCTGGGTCCCGCAGCAGCGCGACACCGAGCAGTACCCCCCGATGCCCCCGGAGCAGCCCGCGACACCCGGTCCGTACGGCAACAACGGCCACGACACCGGCCAGAACGAGCAGTACCGCTACTGAGGCCGCGCCGCTGCCGGGGAACGGGCCCGTCGGCAGCGGCACACGCCTCCGCACCCCCCGCTCACCGGGAGCCGCGGAAGCCGTCCCCCTCCACCACGAGCCCGGCCACCAGCGTCCCCGACATCCCGGCGTGCGCGAGCCCGCCGCCCGGGTGCGCCCAGCCGCCCGCGAGATACAGCCCGGGCAGCCGGGTGAGGTTGCCCGGGTGCAGATAGGCCCCGTCGGCCCCGGCGAGCGCGGGCGGCGGCACCGCACCGCCCTCGGCCCCCGTCTCCGCCTCGGTCTCCGCCGGCGTGCGGACCTCGGTGTGCAGGATCCGCTCCCGCAGCCCCGGAACGGCCGCCGACGCCCGCTCCACCAGGACATCGGCGAACCGCTGCCGCACCCCGGCGTCCCGCCAGTCGACCGGCCCCCGCGGAGCCACCGTCGCGGTGAGCGTCACCGCCTCGTGCTCCGGGTCCGGGCGCGTCGCCGGATCGTCGGGGCGGAGCACCCACACCGTGGGGTGGGCGGCGACCCGGCCCCCGAACACCGCCTCCCGCTCCGCCGCCCCGTCCGCGCTGTGCACCACCGTCCGGTGCACCGCGTCCGCCTCCCGGGCCCCGCGCAGCGACAGCAGCACCGTGAACCGGCCCGCCGCGCCCGCGCCGGAGCCCGGCCGGACCGTCACATCGCCCGGCCCCCAGGCCTGCTGACCCGGCACCAGGCCCGCACGCGGCCGGACCCCGAGCACCACCCGGTCGGCCTCGGCCACCTCACCGCCCAGCAGCTCCACGCCGGCCGCCCGGCCCTCCTTCTCGACGACCCGGACCACCTCGGCGCCGAAGACGAACCGCACCCTGCGGGCCACGCACCGCTCGTACACCGCCCGCGCCAGCTCGCGCATCCCGCCCATCACGTACCAGCTGCCGAAGGTCTGCTCCATGTACGGCAGCAGCGCGGCGCTCGCCGGGGCGGTACGCGGGTCGAGGCCGTGCGACAGCGCGTACCCGTCGAGCAGGGCGGCGAGCCGGGCGTCCGCCAGCTCCCACGCGCCGATCTCCGCGACCGTGGCCGCCTGCCGGGAGCCGCGCAGCAGGCGGCGCTGCCGCACCGCCGGATAGGGATCGCGCCCCAGCACCTGGTGGTCGGCCCGCAGGGGCTCCTCCAGGAGCGGCCGGCGGGAGCGGTCCCAGGCGTCCCGGGCCCGGTCCATGAAGTCGCTCCAGCGCGCCCCGGCGCCCGTGCCGAGGGCGTCGTCCAGGGCGGTGGCGGCCCCGGCCCGGGAGGCGTTGGGCAGGGACACGGCCGTGCCGTCGGCGAAGAGATGGCGGCTCGCCGGATCGACCTGCGTCAGGGTCACGGACTGCTCCAGCGACTCCTTGCCGGTCTTCACGAAGAGGTCCCGCTGGACGGCGGGGAGGTGCAGCAGCCCGGGGCCGGTGTCGAAGACGAAGCCCTCGTGCTCATGACGCCCGACCGAGCCGCCGTAGCTCGCGGACCGCTCGTAGACCGTCACCGTCTCGCCCGCCACGGCCAGTCGGGCAGCCGCCGCCATCGCGCCCGTCCCGGCGCCGATCACCGCAATTCGTGCCATGCCGGTGACTTTATCGACCGGCGCCGACAGCTCAGCCGGGAGGCCAGTGCCCACCCGTCCCGGCCAGCCGTTTCTCCTCGCGGCGCTGGGCCCGGCGGCGCAGGAAGCGGCGGATCCGCGAGGCGAGGAAGAGCACCGTGACGATCCCGAGGACCAGCAGCACGGCCGCGATCACGGCGGCCGCCACCGGGTTGAACAGGGCGAACGTGACGACCCCGGCGACCCCGAGGTCCTCGGCGACGCTCATCCCGACGTTGCTGAAGGGCTCCGGGGAGGTGTTGACGGCCATCCGCGTGCCGGCCTTCACCAGATGGCTCATCAGCGCCGTGGACCCGCCGATCGCCCCGGCCGCCAGCTCCGGCAGCGAACCGCTCTCCCCGGCCAGCAGCGCGGCGATCACCGCCCCGGCCAGCGGCCGGATCACGGTGTGCGCGGTGTCCCAGACCGAGTCCACGTACGGGATCTTGTCCGCGACCGCCTCGCAGAGGAACAGCACACCGGCCACGATCAGGACGTCGGTGCGCTGGAGCGCGGCGGGCACCTCGTCGGAGACGCCCGTCGCGCCGAACAGGCCGAGCAGCAGGACCACCGCGTACGCGTTGATCCCGCTCGCCCAGCCGCTTGTGAACACCAGGGGGACGACCGACACGCAGGCGATCGTATCGACCCCGCGCGCGCCCGGGGAGGGTTCGGTGCTGGGCCCTGAGTATCCGTACTCAGGGACGGAGATGAGTAGCTGTGCGGATAGGCCCCCACCTGCGAGGACGGCAGAGTGATGACCACGGAAGGGGCGCTGCGCCAGGACCGCCGGCACGGGGCGGCGGAACGGTGCGGTTCCCCTGACGCAACGGGGGTGCACGACGGAGGCCCGGGGACCACGGGGGATACGGGGTCACGGGGAACGGGCGTCCGGAAGCACGGAAGACGCCGGTCCGGTGAGGTTCGCGGGGGATGCGAACTCCAGCGGCCGGCGTCTTCGGCTCTCCCGCCGACGGGTTTCCCGTTTCCCGGTGACGTGCCGGACGCGCGGCCTCAGTGCCCGCTGACCCGCCCGTGGAGCAGCAGCGACAGCGCCGAGTGGACCTCGTCGATCGAGCGCTCCGGCTGGAACGCCTGCCAGTCCAGCGCCGCCACCAGCACCATCCCGACCAGCGCGGCGGCCGTCAGCGGGATGTCGATCTCCTCGCTCAGCTCTCCGCTGCCCACGGCGTCCCGCAGGACGTCCTCGACCACCGCGACGGCCTCCTGACGCACCACCAGCAGCGTGGACTGCCAGGCGCGGTTGGTGCGCCACAGCTCGGCCACGTACAGCTGGGTGAAGGCCGGGTAGCGGTCGATGAAGGCGAGCCCGGCCCGGATCATCGCGTCCAGCGCCTCGACCCGGGTGCCCCCGCGCTCCTCGGACTCCTCGGCGGCGGCCCGCAGCGAGACGGTGAGCAGCCCCACGCCGTGCCGCAGCAGCTCCTCGAACAGCTCGGTCTTGCTCTTGAAGTTGTAGTAGACCGTGCCCTTGGCGACCCCGGCCCGCTCGGCGATCTCGTCGACGGTGGTCGCCGAGAACCCCTTCTCGGCGATCAGCGTCACCGCCGCCTCGTAGAGCTTCTGCCGGGTGGCCTGGCGGCGC
Organism: Streptomyces griseus; assembly: GCF_900460065.1. Classification (GTDB taxonomy): domain Bacteria; phylum Actinomycetota; class Actinomycetes; order Streptomycetales; family Streptomycetaceae; genus Streptomyces; species Streptomyces griseus. Next base: position 194,237 of record NZ_UAVD01000032.1, read on the forward strand.
GTGGTGCCACTGCTTTCCATGAGGCCGATTCTTTCAGGCCCCACCGCGCTCGCGGGCGCGGCTCCCGGCGCGCTCACAGGCTCAGCTCCGGGTGCAGCCGGCTCAGGCTCCACACCTGCTTGCGGCGGGCGGTGAACGCGGTCAGGGCCAGCGCGCCGACGGTGAAGGCCCCCAGCACCGCGCAGCCCAGCCAGACCGGGCCGAGCGGGCCGCCCGTGATCAGCCTGCGCAGCCCCTCGACGACGTACGTCATGGGGAGGTACGGGTGGATCGCGCCGAAGAAGCCGGGACTGGTCTGGACGGGGTAGGTGCCCCCGGCCGAGGTCAGCTGGAGCATCAGCACCACCAGCACCAGGATCCGCCCGGCCGCCCCGAAGCAGGCGTTCAGCCACTGCACGATCGCGGCGAAGCAGCAGGTCACCAGGGCCAGGAAGCCGATCGTTCCGGCGGCGTTCGCCATCTGGAGGCCGAGGCCCCAGTGCAGGACGGCCATCAGGGCGCCGACCTGGAGCGTGCCGATGGCGGCGACCGGGAGCCAGCCGGCGAGCGCGATCCGCCACGAGGAGGCCCCGGCGGCCAGCGCCCGCCTGTTGAGCGGCTGGATCAGCATGTACGCCACCATCGCGCCGACCCAGAGGGAGAGCGGGATGAAGTACGGGGCGAAGCCGGTGCCGTAGTTGGGGGCCTCGTGCAGCGACTTGGAGGCCAGCTGGACGGGGTCGGCCATGACCCCGGTCCGCGCGTCGCGGTCCTTCTCGTCGTAGTCCGGGATCCGGCCGACGCCGTCGTTGAGGCCCTGTGCCAGCTCGGCCGAGCCGTCACCGAGCCGGAACAGCCCGCCGTCCAGGTTCTCCGCGCCGGTCTTCAGCTTGCCGACGCCGGTGTCCAGGTCGCTGGAGCCGGTCTGCGCGGCGCCGAGGCCCGTGTGCAGCGCCTGCGCGCCCTTGGCGACCTTCTTGGCACCGGTGTTGAGCTCGTTGACCTTGGCCACGGCCGTCTCCAGGTCGTCGTCCAGCGTCGGGGCGCGCTGGGCGAGCGCCTCGGCCTGCTTCTGGAAGGTGACCAGCTGGTTGCTCAGCTTCTTCAGATCGCCGTTCTGGCCGGCGACCAGGGTGTTCACATCGGCGGCGATCTTCGCGGCGTCCTCGGCCGCGACCGTGGCGCGCTCCAGCGGCGGGCAGGCCGCGGCGTCGGGCTCCTCGGCCTCCTCGCACTGGGTCCGGTGGATCCCGGCCAGCTCGTCGGCGGCCTTGCGGGCGCCGGACGCGGCGGTGGGCGCGGTCCTCACCAGCACGTCGAGGTTGTGCCGTACGGCCCCCGAGGTGTCGGCGACCAGCCGGGCGGTGTCCTGGATGGACTTCCCGTTCTCCTTGAAGAACGGGCGTACGTCACCGGCGATCCCGTTGACCTTGTCGGCCAGCACCTGGGTGCCCCCGGCGACCTGCTGGGAGCCCGTCGCGAGGTCGCGGGAGCCCTGGTTCAGCTTCACGATCCCGTCGGAGAGCTTCTTGCTGCCGGCCTTGGAGTCCTTGAGGCCGTCCGCGAGGTCCTTGGAGCCCTGCTTGGCCTTCGAGATGCCGCCCTTGAGGTCGTCGGCGCCCTTGGCCGCCTCGGCGGTCCTGTCGTGCAGATCGGAGAAGTTGATGAAGATGCGGTCGAGGAAGCCCCGGGAGGCGTTCGTGGAGGCGGCGTCGCGCACCTCGGCGAAGACCGTCCGGGAGATCTGCCCGACGATGTAGTTGTTCGCGTCGTTCGTCCGCACCTGGAGCGCGCCGGTCTCGGGGGAGTCCCCGCCGCTGGACGCGATTTTCCGGCTGAAGTCCGAGGGCATCGTCAGGGAGAGGTAGTACGTACCCTCCTCGACGCCCTTCTCGGCCTCGGCGGAGCTGACCTCGTGCCACTCGAACACCTTGGAGTCGAGCAGCTTCTCGCTGATGTCGTCCCCGGCCACGACGCGCTTCCCGTCACTGGTGGCCCCCTTGTCGTCGTTGACGAGGGCGACGGGCAGCTTGTCGAGCTTCCCGTAGGGGTCCCAGAAGGAGTACAGGTACAGGGCGCCGTAGAGCAGGGGCAGGAGCAGCAGCGCCACCAGCGCGGCGGCCGGCAGCCTCCCCCGCCCGAACCGCTTCAACTCAAGCGCGGCCAGCTTCGGCGAACGCATCGGCCGTCTCCTCATCGGTGGTGGATTCCTCGGTGGCGGGCGCGGTACGCACGACCAGGGCGCCCTCGGGGGCCTCGCTGCACACGGCGAGCACGGTCGTCCCGGCGTCGGCCACGGAGCGCAGCAGCTCCCAGGCCCGGTCGCGTTCGGCGTTCGAGAGCTTGAGGTCGGTGTCGTCGACGGCGAGCAGCCGCGGCTCGCCGATCAGCGCCAGCGCGACGGACAGCCGCAGGGCCTCCAGCCGTTCCAGGTCCCGTACGGAGGTGCGTCCCGCCTTGGGCAGCGCGGCCAGGTCGAGGCCCGCGGCCTCCAGGGCCCCGTCGACCCGGGCCCGGGCCGCCGCCCGGCGCTCGGCGCGCGGGCGCAGCAGGGTGCGCAGGGAGGCGCCGTAGCGGCCCTGGAGGAGGGCGCGTTCGCCCAGGTGCTCGGCGACGGTGAAGGCGGGATCCAGTTCGCTGACGCCCGGGACCGGGCCCAGGGCGGCGATCCGGCGGACGGCGTCGGCCTGCGCGGGCAGCCGGAACCCACCGGTCCTCGCGTGGCCTCCGGTGGGGCGCATCCGGCCGGTCAGGGCGAGCAGCAGGCAGGTGCGCCCCGATCCCGACGGCCCCTCGACCGCCACCAGCGATCCTGGCTCGGCACTGAACGTCACGTCCCGGAAGACCCGGCCGCGCGGTCCCTCCAGTCCGAAGTCCTCGGCGGCGACAGCCGCGCCGTGCGGGCTCTCCACAGACCCTCCCCTTTTGAACTGACCAGTCAGTGCAAAAAGGTAGTCCGAACTCGCGCTCGAAGCAAAGTGGCAGGTCGGGCTGGGTAGAAGGCTGATTGTCAGTGGTGCCCGCCACCATGGACACAGACGGCCACGGAGCCGTCACACGACGACAGGAGGTTCGTCATGGCCAGCTCGTCCGCAGCAGCCGCCCCGCGGCGCCGCGCAGTCAGCCCTGCCCCCTCACTGACCGGTGCGTCCAGCGATGTCCACCCCGTCCTTCGCCGTGCCTCGGCGCCGCCCGCCGCGCTCGACCTGCTGGCCAAGGCCCGCTCCGGGCTGGAGGAGGCCGCGGTGCTCCACGAGCCCAACGAGCGGTATGCCACCGCCCACCTCGCCGCCCTGCGCACCGCGGCGGCCGTGCTGGCCGCCCGTGGCCGCCCCGAGACGAACAAGCGCCGCCGCGAGCCCATCCGGAGCGCGTGGGAAGTCCTCCCGGAGACCGCCCCCGAGCTCACCGAGTGGAGCGACCTGTTCGCCGCGGGGGCGGAGCGCCGGGCCCGCGCGGAGGCGGGCATGCCGGGCGCGGCCAGCGCGCAGGACGCCGATGAGGTCCTGCGCGACGCGGCCATGTTCCTGCGCCTGGTGGAACGGCTGCTGGTGCTCCAGCCGGTCCTTCCGCAGCCCCGGCGGGAGCCCTCCGGCGGCGGGTGAGCTGCCCGGCGGTGCGAGGCAATAGGGTGGTGACCGCTCACCTCACCACCCGCACTGTCCACGCACCGCCGTCCCCGGCGGCACGCTGCCGAGGAGTCATCTGCCGTGTCGGACCAGCCGCGCCCCCGCGCCTCCCTCCGTACCGCCGTGGTCTGGGAAGTCCTCAAGGACGCTCTGGACCGTCAGGTCGAGGCGACCGGCCGGGAGGCCCTGGACGTTCTGGACACCGGCGGCGGCACCGGGAACTTCGCCGTGCCCGCGGCCCGGCTCGGCCACCGGGTCACCGTCGTCGACCCCAGTCCCAACGCCCTCTTCGCGCTGGAGCGCCGAGCGGCCGAGGCCGGGGTCGCCGACCGGGTCAGGGGAGTCCAGGGCGACATCCTCGGGCTGTTCGACGTCGTGGAGCGCGACGGCTTCGACGCGGTGCTCTGCCACGGCGTCCTGGAGTACGTCGACGAGCCCGCCGAGGGCGTGCGCAACGCGGTCGAGGCGCTGCGGCCCTCCGGCGCGCTCAGCCTGCTGGCCGCCGGCCTGGGCGGAGCCGTCCTGGCCCGCGCGCTCGCCGGGCACTTCACGGAGGCCCGGCAGGCGCTCGACGACCCGGCGGGCCGTTGGGGCGACGGGGACCCGGTGCCCCGCAGGTTCACCGCCGAGCAGCTCTCCGACCTGGTCTCCTCGGCCGGTCTGGAGATCGCCGCGGTGCACGGGGTCCGGGTCTTCGCCGACCTCGTGCCGGGCGTCCTGGTGGACACCGAGCCCGGCGCCATGGAGGCGCTCCTCAAGCTCGAAGCGGCCGTCGCCGAGCAGCCCGCGTTCCACTCGGTCGCCACACAGCTCCACGTTCTGGGCGAGAAGCGCCGCTGATCAGCAACGCAAGCGCGGACGGAGTGGGACTCAGGACCCCCGTACCGGGCGTACGCCCCGTATGATCGGGTGACACCATCCGGCATGGCGGATCGGTCGTCGGGGAATCTACGCCTCAACAGCCGAGCCGACATAGCGGTCCGGACTGGCTGAGCGCTAGAGGGCGGGTTTCACGGGGGCGAATCCCTGCCTATCCTGGAAGGGCCGCATACCGGTCGCCCCCGCGGCCGACGACGAGGAGGATCCCGTGCCGCTCTCGGAGCACGAGCAGCGCATGCTCGAGCAGATGGAGCGAGCGCTGTACGCCGAAGATCCCAAGTTCGCGACAGCGCTCGAGGGAAGCGGACTGCGTACGTACACCCGGAAAAGGGTCTACCAGGCGGTCGCTGGCTTCCTGGTGGGTATCGCGCTCCTCATGGCCGGAATGGTCGCCCAGCAGATCTGGATCAGCGTGGTGGGATTCCTCGTCATGCTCGGCTGTGCCGTGCTCGCGGTCACCGGATGGCGCAAGGCGCCCAAGCCCGGTGAACAACAGCCGGCCGTCGCAGGCAGCGGGGACAGCGGCGCGAGCCGCCGACCTAGACAACGCCGGTCCATGATGAACCGCATCGAGCAGCGGTGGCAGCGCCGCCGCGACGAACAGGGCCAGTAGAGGCCCCGGCCCCGGTTCTTCTCCACCGGGCCGGGCGCCGGCAGGACGCAGGACACCGATGGGTGAGGGGCGGCCGCGTTTTTCGCGGCCGCCCCTCACCCATCGTCCGACAGCGCTCGCCCTTCCGGCCCGACCGCGTCTCCCGCTGACCCTGCCCCTGCCCCGAGCGCTCCTTCGGCCCGGTCATCGGCGCCGACGGCACAGGGCCTGCGGTGCGGACCCGGGAAGGGGTCCGCACCGCAGGCCCTGGCGTGCGTCGAGCTGCCCCCGACCGCTCAGCCGGGCTGACGGGTGAGGCGGCGCAGCCGGGCCGCCCAGCGGCCGGCTCCCCGGCGGCCCGCCCATCGCTCACCGAGCGCCGCCCGGCGCTCGGTCAGGGCCCACATCACCCGGACGGACGATCGGGGCAGGAGTGTCGCCCGCAGCCGGGTGGAGCGGCCGGCCGACGCCCGCAGGCCCGCCCGCACCGTCTGCGCGTCCTCGGCCAGTCCGGACACGGGGCGCGGCTCGGGGGCGTACAGCACCTGCTCCACCGCGCCGGCGATCCGGTGCACCGCCTCGGCCGCCGTGGTGTCGAGGCGGCCCAGCCGCACGATCCTGGCCGCCGCCTTCCGGGGCGTCAGCGACTCGTCCGGGGCGATGCCGTGGTCCCAGGCCGTGTCGGTGAGCTCCCGCCAGGCGGCCAGCGTCCGCGCGGCGGCGTCCGCGGGCGTCCGGCCCCCGGAGCCCAGCCGGCGGTTCCGCGTCCGGGTCCGCCACAGCAGCGGTGACAACGGCAGGACCAGCACCAGGACCGCCGCGAGGATCACCAGCAGCACCGTCCCGGCCGGGGTGCCCCGGTCGGTCGGCAGCGCGGCTCCCGGATCCTGCGAGGGCCCGCATCCGCCTTCCTGGCGCAGCTGCGGCGGGCAGCTGTCCTCGGCGGAGGGCGCCGCCGACGGCTCGTCGGAGGTCTCCGCGGAGGGCTCGGCCACGTCGCCGGTGCTGTCCGTGGGCACCTCGGGACGGGTCCACGAGGGCGTGCTGCCCCGGCTCGGCGTGGGCTCGAAGCGGGTCCACCCGACCCCCTCGAAATACAGCTCGGGCCAGGCGTGCGCGTCGCGCAGCCCGACCGAGATCGCCCCGTCCCCCCTCATGGTCCCCGGGGTGAAGCCCACCGCCACCCGGGCCGGGATGCCCAGCGTCCGGGCCATCGCGGCCATCGAGAACGAGAAGTGGACGCAGAAGCCCTCCTTGTCGCGGAGGAACCGGGCGATGGCGGACGACCCCGTCCCCGAGGTGACCGTCGTGTCGTACGTGAAGCCGCCGTCGGACGCGAACCAGTCCTGGAGCTTCACGGCCTGCTCGTAGGCGTTCGACGTGCCCCGGGTGACCTGTTCGGCGGTCTCGGCGACCACCTCCGGCAGGGAGCCGGGAACCTGGGTGTACTCGCGGACCAATTCCGGGGGCGGCGGTCCGGCGGCCGCGAGCTGGTCCGCCGTGGGTTCGACGACCAGGCTGCCGACCTCGTACTGCGCGCCGCGCGTGGTCTGCCCGTCGTCGCCGACCAGGGTGCGGCCCTCGGGCTCGTACCGCCAGCGACCGCCCACGCGGACCTCGCTGGCCGGGTAGGGGAGCGGCAGATAGGTCTGCTGGTAGGAGCGCGACGCGGAGATGTTCGTCCGGACCTCGGTGACGGAGACGTCCCTGCCGAGGCCGGTGGGCTGCGGGAGGCGGTCGGGAACGTCCGTCAGCCGCCGGGTGGAGGAACGCCACTCGCTGCCGTTGAACTCGTCCAGGGCCAGGATCCGGAGGTAGAGACTCTGCGGGTCCTCGATGTTGCTGCGGTACGTCATCACCTCCCGGTTGTCCGGCTGGTTGAGGTTGTTCTGCAGCGAGACCAGCGGATTCACCGCGGAGATGGTGCCGCCGCCGCTGCCCCGGCCGGTCCCCGGGCCGTCGCCGCTCAGCAGGCCGCTGTCCAGGGCCGGCAGCGCCAGGGGCGCCACCAGCGCGATGCCGAGCGCGAACACACCGATCCGCCGCCCGGTCCGGACGGGGGAGGAGCCGCCGCGCGCCCCCGCCAGCCCGTCGGCCAGCCCGCCCGCGCTCCGAGCGGCGCCACCGAAGACACGGCCCCACTGGGAGAGCCGGTCCCGGCCCTCCGCCAGCAGGAGCAGCAGATAGCCGGAGGCGGCCAGCAGAAACCACAGCCACCCCGCTCCGCCGTCGGAGAGACCGGCCGCGACCGAGTACAGGGCGAGGAGGGGCAGTCCGGCCGGGGCCGCGCTGCGGAAGGTCACCGCCAGGGCGTCCACGGCGAGACCGATCAGGACCACCCCGCCGACCACCATCAGCTTGATGCCGTCGGTCATCGGGGCCGGGATGGCGTACGTGCCGACGTCCTCCCCGCCCGCCACCAGCAGCTCACCGAGCCGCATGAGGGCCCCCGGCCCGGGCACCACCCCGAACAGGGCGTGGTCCCGGACGAACACCAGGGTCAGCAGCAGCAGGGTGACCAGCGTCTGGACACCGATGGTCAGCGTCCTCGCCAGCGGGACCCGGCGCGCGAGGGCGCCCACCCCGCTCTGGACGCCGAGCAGCACCGCCGCCTGGAGCAGCCAGCCGACCCCCTCCACCAGCGGGATCAACGCCCCCGCCGCCAGCAGCGTCGCCGCGTAGGCGCACAGCGCCAGCCTGGCCCGCCCGCTCATGACCATCTCCCCGTGAAAGCTGTCGAGCCGCCGCCCGTGGCCGACGGCGAATCCGTGCGCATGCCGCCCGCCAGCTGCCACAGCGCGGGCAGTTCGGCCCCCGGCTCCACCGGCACCGCGGTCCAGCCCGACTCGCGCAGCCGTCGCAGCCGCTCCTCGGCCCGCCCCGCCCCGTCCTCGTCGCCGGCCCAGGCGGCGCTGTCCAGGACGAAGGCGACCCCGGCCCCGGCGCGCTGCCGCATCCGGGCCGCGACCGCTGCCTGTTCCTCGTCCAGATCGCCGAAGAAGGCGATGAGCAGTCCCTCGTTGCCGCCGCGCAGCACGTCGTGGGCGCGCGAGAGCCCCCCGCCGTCGGAGTGGCCGACCACGGCGAGCGTGTCGAGCATCAGGCCCGCCGCGTCCGCGGACTCCTGGGTCGAGCCGGCGAAACCGCCCGACCCCTCGCCGGGCACCGCGTTCCCGTCGTCCGTGAGCAGCCGTACGGCGAAGCCGCGCTCCAGCATGTGCACGAGCGCCGAGGCCGCCCCGGAGACCGCCCACTCGAAGGCGGAGTCGGGCCCGGCGCCCTGGTAGGCGATGCCCCGGGTGTCCAGCAGGACCGTGCACCTGGCCCGCTGCGGCTGCTCCTCGCGGCGCACCATCAGCTCGCCGTGGCGCGCGGTGGAGCGCCAGTGGACCCGGCGCAGGTCGTCGCCGTGCCGGTAGCCGCGCGGAATGATGTCGTCCTCACCGGCCAGCGCGAGGGACCGCTGCCGCCCGTCGCCGTATCCGGAGGCCTCGCCCGCCAGCCGCAGCGCGGGCAGCGGCACCGTGCGCGGGATGACGACGAGGGTGTCGTACGCGCTGAAGGAACGGGTCAGCTCGCACATCCCGAACGGGTCGCTGAGCCGCAGCTGCAAGGGCCCCAGGGGATAGCGTCCGCGCAGGTCGGAGCGGACCCGGTAGGACACCTCGCGCCGGCCGCCCGCCTCCACCCGGTCCAGGACGAAGCGGGGGCGCGGGCCCAGCACGTACGGAACGCGGTCCTGGAGCATCAGCAGCCCGGTGGGCAGCCGGGAGACGTTCTCCATCCGCAGGTGCACCCGGGCCTCCGCGCCCGCGGGCACGCGCGACGGCGAGAGCCGCCGGGTGCCCGTCACCCGGTAGCGGGTGCGGTAGAGCACGGTCACACAGACGAGGGGCAGCACGGCCAGCAGCAGCCCGACCCGCAGCAGATCGCCCTGGCCCAGGACGTACGCGCAGACGGCGGCGGCGAGACCTGCGGCCAGGAACGAGCGTCCCCGGGTGGTCAGCCCGCCCAGCGCCGCCCGGAGGCCGCCCTTCCTGTCGCCGTCCTCCACGGCGCCGGGCTCGCCGGCCGCCATCACAGCCGCCGTGCCCCGGGCTGCTGCTGGTGGTACAACGGGCGGCCCGGCTCCTGCCCGCCCGGCGCGGGAGGCGCGGTGCCGCCGGCCGAGGTCGGTACGGGGGTGCGCTGGATGATCTCCAGGACCACCTGCTCCGCCGTGCGGCGGTTGAGCTGGGCCTGGGCGGTGGGCAGCAGCCGGTGCGCGAGCACCGGCGTGGCGAGCGCCTGGACGTCGTCCGGGAGGGCGTAGTCGCGCCCGCTGAGCGCGGCGGAGGCCTTCGCGGCGCGCAGCAGGTGCAGTGTCGCCCGCGGGGACGCGCCGAGTCTGAGGTCGGGATGGCTCCGAGTGGCCCCGACGAGCTCCACGGCGTAGCGCCGCACGGCGTCGGCGACGTGCACCGTGCGGACGGCGTCGATCAGCTTCACGATGTCGTGGGCGTGGGCCACCGGCTGGAGGTCGTCCAGCGGGGAGAGGCCGCCGTGCACGTCGAGCATCTGGAGCTCGGCCTCCGGGCTGGGGTAGCCGATGGAGACGCGGGCCATGAAGCGGTCGCGCTGGGCCTCGGGCAGCGGGTAGGTGCCCTCCATCTCGACCGGGTTCTGGGTGGCCACCACCATGAACGGGTCGGGCAGTTCGTAGGAGTGCCCGTCGACGGTGACCTGGCGCTCCTCCATCGACTCCAGCAGCGCCGACTGCGTCTTCGGCGAGGCGCGGTTGATCTCGTCGCCGATCACGATCTGGGCGAAGATCGCGCCCGGCTTGAACTCGAAGTCCCGCCGCTGCTGGTCGAAGATCGACACACCGGTGATGTCCGAGGGCAGCAGGTCCGGGGTGAACTGGATCCGTCGCACCGAACAGTCGATGGACCGCGCCAGCGCCTTGGCCAGCATGGTCTTGCCGACCCCGGGGACGTCTTCGATGAGGAGGTGCCCCTCGGCGAGGAGCACCGTCAGCGACAGCCGTACGACCTCGGGCTTGCCCTCGATCACCGCCTCCACCGACCTGCGCACCCGCTCCGCTGTGGTGGTCAGATCCGTGAGGCTCGCTCGATCGTCATAGGTCGTCACCCGGCCCTCCTCGGCCCTTTTGCGCAGGGGCCGTCGCGCGTACCCGCGCGGCCCACCCCGAAAAATCGGACACTCCGCCGGAAGGCCCGGGGATGTCACACCCGCATTCTTGTTGCCGTTACCGCTTCGTGTCACTCGCCTGTGGATAAGTGGGTGTGAAATGTCAGCGTCTGTCACGATTTCGGCGCCGCGAGGCAGGGTGACGCGTGCGTGAGGTGCGGCGGAGGGCCGGGAACCGGGGCGAGTGCGTTCAGGAAACGGAGTCGATCTCGCGCAGCAGGCCGGTGGTCACGTCGAAGACGAACCCGCGCACGTCGTCGGTGTGCAGCAGGAACGGCGAGGTGCGCACCCGCTGCATCGACTGGCGCACGTCCTGGTCGGCGTCCGAGTAGGCCTCGACCGCCCAGACCGGACGCTGGCCCACCTCGCGCTCCAGCTCCTGCCGGAAGTCCTCGGTGAGGGACTCCAGGCCGCAGTTGGTGTGGTGGATGAGGATCACGCTGCGGGTGCCGAGCGCCCGCTGGCTGATGGTCAGCGAGCGGATCACGTCGTCGGTGACCACACCGCCCGCGTTGCGGATGGTGTGGCAGTCGCCGAGCTCCAGGCCGAGCGCCGCGTGCAGGTCGAGACGGGCGTCCATGCAGGCGACCACGGCGACCTGGAGGACCGGGCGCGCGTCCATGCCCGGGTCCCGGAAGTCCTTCGCGTACCCGGCGTTCAGCGCGACGAGCCGGTCGGTGACCTGGCCCCCCTCGCGGACCGCGGCAGCGGTGGACGTCACGGACTCGGCGGGGGAGTGAGCAGAAGTCGACATGGCTACGACGTTAGCCTTCCCACCTGGCTCGGGCGTGCAGTGAGAGCGGACAAAAAACGTCAACTCGGCTTGTTGTGAGCTAACCCACAGAACTCGCCGGGACGCACCCGTTCGGGTGGGCCGGCCGCATCCGAACGGGTGGCGCGACTCGCTGCCCGGTTCGTTGATCGCGAATCGATCGAATGGCAGGGTGGACTAAAGTAACGCGAAGTCACCCACCACTTCCGCACCCACCGCCCCGCCGCAACCCCCGCACCTTCCGCGTATTCCGTAGGTCCTCCGAGATGTGCGGCGTACGTGCGACCCGGCCCTCTCCCGCTCCCGGTCGGCCGACGCCCCTTCCCCGGCGCCGGCGGACCTCCCCTTCGGAGCGGGCGGGGACCAGGACGTACGTGCCGGCCGCGCGGGACAGAGCCTGAGAGGGCGCCTTGAGCCAGACCCGACACGTCCCCGTGATGCTCCAGAGGTGTCTGGACCTGTTGGCCCCGGCTCTCCAGGACCCGGCCCACCCGGAGCCCGTGGTCGTCGACTGCACCCTCGGCCTCGGCGGTCACAGCGAGGCGCTGCTCGCCTCCTTTCCCACCGCCCGGCTGATCGCCCTGGACCGCGACAAGGAGGCGCTCCGCCTCTCCGGCGAACGACTCGCCCCCTACGGCGACCGCGCCACCCTCGTCCACGCGGTCTACGACGAACTCCCCGAGGTCCTCGCGCGGCTCGGAATCCCGAAGGTCCAGGGCGTGCTGTTCGACCTCGGCGTCTCCTCCATGCAACTGGACGAGGCCGACCGCGGATTCGCGTACGCCCAGGACGCCCCGCTCGACATGCGTATGGACCAGTCCACCGGCATGGGCGCCGCCGAGGTGCTCAACACCTATCCGCCCGGCGAACTGGTCCGGATCCTGCGCGCGTACGGCGAGGAGAAGCAGGCCAAGCGGATCGTCTCCGCCGTCGTCCGCGAGCGGGAGAAGGAGCCCTTCAGCAACAGCGCCCGGCTCGTCGAGCTGATCCGCGACGCGCTGCCCCAGGCCGCCAAGCGCACCGGCGGCAACCCCGCCAAGCGGACCTTCCAGGCCCTGCGCATCGAGGTCAACGGCGAGCTGAGCGTCCTGGAACGGGCCATTCCGGCCGCCGTCGACAGCCTCGACGTCGGCGGACGCATCGCCGTGCTGTCCTACCACTCGCTGGAGGACCGGCTGGTCAAGCAGGTCTTCGCGGCCGGCGCCGCCAACACCGCGCCCCCCGGGCTGCCCGTCGTCCCCGAGCGCTACCAGCCCCGGCTGAAGCAGCTCACCCGCGGCGCCGAGCTGCCCACCGAGCAGGAGGTCGCCGAGAACCGGCGCGCCGCCCCCGCCCGGCTGCGGGGCGCCCAGCGCATCCGCGCGGAGGAGCGATGAGCACCGGGACCGGACGCCGCGGCGGGGGAGCCGTGCGGTGAGCAAACCGGCCGCACCGCTGAGGGGGCGGGCCGCCCGGCTCGCCCGGCTCATGCCGTCCACCGGGCCCAGCACCGCCGCCCGCACCCCTTTCGTCCTGCTGGTCGTCCTGCTCCTGGGCGGCGGGCTCATCACCCTGCTCCTGCTGAACTCCGCGCTCAACGAGGGGTCGTTCAGGCTCAGCGAGCTGAAGCGGGAGACCACCGAGCTCACCGACGAGCAGCAGGCCCTCCAGCGCGACGTCGACAGCCGCTCCCAGCCCGACGCCCTGGAACGCCGCGCCCGCGAGCTGGGCATGGTGCCCGGCGGCAGCCCCGCCTTCCTGAACCCCGACGGCACGGTCCGCGGCAACCCCACCGAGGCCACCGCCCCGCCGTCGCCGAGCCCCAGCCCCACGCCGAGCACCGGCGCCCCGGCCGACGCCGGGGCCCCCGCCGCCGGGACCCCGGCCGGGCCCTCCGGCTCCGTACCGCCCTCCGGGGCCGTCCCCGCCACCGAGCCCGACCCCGCAACCGCCTCCGCGGCGGAGATCACCCCGCCCCCGACGAGCCCCGGCAGGTGACGCAGTGCCGCCCAAGGAACCGCCGCGCCGCCGCGTACCCGGCCCGGCCCGCCCTCGTGGCGGGGGATCAGGATCCGGCCGCTCCGGCGCCCGCCCGCCGGCCCGCCGCCCCCGTCCCGCCCCGGGGCGCACCACCCGGCGCGGCACCGCGCCGCGCTCCCTGCGCCTCGGCAGCCCCCGCCCCCGGCTGCGGCTCGTCAGCCTCGGGCTGACGCTGGTCATGCTGGCCTTCGTGGCCCGCCTGCTCCAGGTCCAGGCCGTCGACGCCAGCGCGTACGCGGCCAAGGCCGAGAAGAACCGCTACCTGGAGTACACCGTCGCCGCCGAGCGCGGCGAGATCACCGACCGCAAGGGCGTCGCGCTCGCCACCAGCGTGGACGCGCACAACATCACGGCCGACCCCAAGCTGTTCACGCCCGAGGAGAGCAACGCGCCCGACGCGCCCCAGCAGGCCGCCGCCCTGCTCGCCCCGATCCTCGGCAAGGACGTCGCGAAGCTGACCGAGCAGCTCTCCGCCAAGACCCGCTACACCGTCCTCGCCTACCGGCAGACCCCCCAGGTCTGGAAGCAGATCAAGGACCTCAAGACCGTCTTCGCCGAGAAGGCGTCCGAGGACAGGCTCAAGGGCGGCCCCGGAGCCAACGTCCTGGCCGGCGTCCTCCAGGAGCCGACCACCAAGCGCGTCTACCCCAACGGGGACCTCGCCGCCGGGATACTGGGCTTCGTCAGTGACAGCGGCAAGGGCGGCGGCGGCCTCGAATCGCAGCTCGACAAGGAACTCGCCGGCAAGGACGGGAAGATCCGCTACGCCCAGGCCGGGGGCCGCCGGGTCCCCACCGCGGGCAGCAGCGAGATCCCGGCCGTGCCCGGCTCCGACATCGAGCTGACCATCGACCGCGACATCCAGTGGGCCGCCCAGAAGGCCATCAGCGACCAGGTCGAGAAGTCCAAGGCCGACCGCGGCTACGTCATCGTGCAGAACACGCGGACCGGCGAGCTCCTGGCCATGGCCAACGCCCCCGGCTACGACCCCAACGACCTCTCCGAGGCGACCTCCGCCTCCCTCGGGAACGCGGCCCTCCAGGACGTGTACGAACCGGGCTCCACCAGCAAGGTCATGTCGATCGCGGCCGTGCTGGAGGAGGGGGCCGCCACCCCCGGCACCCATGTCACCGTCCCCAACCGGCTGCACCGGGGCGACCGCCTCTTCAAGGACGACGTCGACCACCCCACCTGGTACCTCACGCTGAACGGAGTGCTCGCCAAGTCCAGCAACATCGGCACCATCCTGGCGACCGGTCAGCTCGGCAAGACCCAGGCGGAGTCCAACCAGGTCCTCTACTCCTACCTGCGCAAGTTCGGCCTCGGCTCCCGGACCGGGCTCGGCTACCCGGGGGAGTCCCCGGGCCTGCTGGCCCACCCCGAGGACTGGTCGACCTCGCAGCAGTACACGATCCCGTTCGGCCAGGGCCTCTCCATCAACGCCGTCCAGGCCGCCTCGGTCTACTCCACGGTCGCCAACGGAGGCGTACGGGTCGCCCCCACCCTCGTACGGGGAACCAAGGGATCCGACGGCCGCTTCACCCCGGCCGAGGCGCCCGAGGAGAACCGCGTGGTCAGCGAGAAGACCGCCAAGACCCTGGCGACGATGCTGGAGTCCGTCGTCGACGACCGGGAAGGGACCGGCACCAAGGCGGCCATCCCCGGCTACCGGGTGGCCGGCAAGACCGGCACCGCCAACCGCGTCGACCCGGTCCGCGGCGTCTACAAGGGCTACACCGCCTCCTTCGCGGGCTTCGCCCCCGCCGACAACCCGCAGATCACCGTCTACTGCGCGATCCAGAACCCCACCAAGGGAAGCTACTTCGGCGGCCAGATCTGCGGCCCGATCTACAAGCAGGTCATGGAGTTCGCTCTCAAGACGCTCCAGACCCCACCGTCCGGCAGCGAGCCGCCCCGGCTGCCGGTGTCCTTCAAACCCGGCGAGTGAACACGGGGATGCGCGAGCATCCCCTCCAAGGGAACCCTCAGTGACAACCATCACCCCCGACCCCGGGAACCGGAACGAGAACCACCGGAACCAGGGTCCCTCGCTTCGCGAGACGCCGCACCGGCCCGGTACGCTCACCGCCGTGCCCCACGCTGATCAGTCCCAAACCTCTCAGAAGGACGCGCCTGTGACCTACCCGGGAGCGCCCCGACCGGACCGGCTCCGGCCCACCCCCCTCGGCGAGCTGGCAGACCGGCTCGGCGTCGAAGCGGCCGGGACCGGTGAGGTCACCGGCATCACCCACGACTCACGGGCCGTGCGACCCGGAGACGTGTACGCGGCCCTGCCCGGCGCCCGCTTCCACGGCGCCGACTTCGCGGCCCAGGCCGCCGGACTCGGCGCCGCGGCCGTCCTCACCGACCCCGCCGGCGCCGAACGCGCCGCGGCCACCGGCCTGCCGGTGCTGGTCACCGAGGACCCGCGCGCCGTCATGGGCGAGCTGGCCGCCGACATCTACGGGCGGCCCGGCATCGGCCTCCTCCAGCTCGGCATCACCGGAACCTCCGGCAAGACCACCACCGCCTACCTCGTCGAGGGCGGACTGCGGGCCGCTGGACGCCCCACCGGGCTCATCGGCACCGTCGAGATGCGGATCGGCGACGAGCGCATCAAGTCCGAGCGCACCACCCCCGAAGCCACCGACCTCCAGGCGCTGTTCGCCGTCATGCGCGAACGCGGCGTCGAGGCCGTCGCGATGGAGGTCTCCAGCCACGCCCTGGTGCTCGGCCGGGTCGACGGCTGCGTCTTCGACGTCGCCGTCTTCAACAACCTCAGCCCGGAGCACATGGAGTTCCACTCCGGCATGGAGGACTACTTCCAGGCCAAGGCCCAGCTGTTCACCCCCGAACGCAGCCACCGCGGCGTCGTGAACTTCGACGACGAGTACGGCCGCAGGCTCCTGACCGAGTCCGGCGTGCCGGTCACCAGCTTCTCCGCCGAGGGCCACCCGGACGCCGACTGGCACGCCGAGGACGTCGAGGTCGGACCCCAGGACAGCACCTTCACCGCCGTCGGCCCGAAGGGCGAGCGGATCACCGCCCGCGCCCCGCTGCCCGGCCCGTTCAACGTCGCCAACACCCTCGCCGCGATCGTCACGCTCGCCGTCGCCGGCGTCGACCCGCAGATCGCCGCGGACGGCATCGCCGCCGTCCCCGGGGTCCCCGGCCGACTGGAGCGGGTGGACGCCGGACAGCCCTACCTCGCCGTCGTCGACTACGCGCACAAGACCGACGCCGTCGAGTCCGTCCTGCGCTCCCTGCGCAAGGTCACCGAGGGCAGGGTGCACATCGTCCTCGGCTGCGGCGGCGACCGCGACACCACCAAGCGCGGACCGATGGGCGCGGCGGCCGCCCGGCTCGCCGACACCGCCGTCCTGACCTCCGACAACCCCCGCTCCGAGGACCCCCTCGCGATCCTCGCCGCGATGCTCTCCGGCGCCGCCGAAGTGCCCGTCCACGAGCGCGGCGACGTGCTCGTCGACGCCGACCGCGCCTCGGCCATCGCCGCCGCGGTCGCCCGCGCCGAACCGGGCGACACCGTCCTCGTCGCCGGCAAGGGCCACGAACAGGGCCAGGACATCCACGGGGTGGTACGCGCCTTCGACGACCGCAAGGTCCTGCACGCAGCCATCGAGCGGTCCCTGACGCGCCCCGGCGCCGCGGATCGCGCACCTCACCTCGAGAACAACAGTCAGGGATGACCAAGTGATCACCCTTTCCCTCGCCGAGATCGCCGAAATCGTCGGCGGGCAGTCGTACGACATACCGGATCCGGCAGTCACCGTGACCGGACCCGTCGTCATCGACTCCCGCGAGGTCGCGCCGGGCAGCCTGTTCGCCGCGTTCGCCGGCGAACGGGTCGACGGCCACGACTACGCCCGGCGCGCCGTCGAGGCGGGCGCCGCGGCCGTCCTGGCGGCCCGCCCCGTCGGCGTCCCGGCGATCGTCGTGGAGGACGTCGTCGGCGCCCTCGGAGCCCTCGCCCGTGCCGTCGTGGAACGCCTCGGCACCACCGTCGTCGGCCTCACCGGATCCGCCGGCAAGACGTCCACCAAGGACCTGATCGCGCAGCTCCTCCAGCGCAAGGGCCCGACCGTCTGGACGCCCGGCTCCCTCAACAACGAGATCGGCCTGCCGGTCACGGCGCTGACCGCCACCGCCGAGACCGAGCACCTGGTCCTGGAGATGGGGGCCCGCGGTATCGGCCACATCCGCTATCTGGCCGATCTCACCCCTCCTCGCATCGGTCTCGTCCTGAACGTCGGCTCCGCGCACCTCGGCGAGTTCGGCAGCCGGGAGGCCATCGCCCAGGCCAAGGGCGAGCTGGTCGAGGTCCTGCCCGAGGACGGCTGCGCCGTGCTCAACGCCGACGACCCGCTCGTCCGCGCCATGGCTTCGCGCACCCGGGCCCGCGTCCTGCTTTTCGGAGAAGCCCCGGAAGCGGACGTACGGGGCGAGAAGGTCAGGATGACCGCCGACGGGCGGCCCGCCTTCGAGCTCCACACACCCACCGGGTGCAGCGACGTGACCATGCGCCTGTACGGTGAGCACCACGTGTCGAACGCGCTCGCCGCGGCCGCCGTCGCCCATGAGTTGGGCATGTCCGTGACCGAGATCGCCGAGGCGCTCTCGGAGGCGGGCACCCTCTCCCGCTGGCGCATGGAGGTCACCGAGCGCGGGGACGGTGTGACGATCGTCAACGACGCCTACAACGCGAACCCCGAATCCATGAGAGCCGCACTGCGTGCGCTGGCCGCCATGGGCCAGGCCCGAGGGGCCGACGGGGGGCGCACCTGGGCGGTGCTCGGTCAGATGGCCGAGCTCGGTGACGCGTCGCTCGCCGAGCACGACGCGGTCGGACGGCTCGCCGTCCGGCTCAACGTCAGCAAGCTCGTCGCTGTCGGGGGGAGAGAAGCCTCCTGGCTGCAACTGGGCGCATATAACGAGGGTTCGTGGGGTGAGGAGTCGGTGCACGTGTCCGACGCACAGGCGGCCGTCGACCTGTTGCGCAGTGAACTGCGCCCGGGAGACGTCGTGCTGGTGAAGGCGTCCCGGTCGGTCGGCCTGGAGAAGGTCGCCCAGGCACTGCTGGAGAACTCGACCGAGGGCGAGGTCGCCGGCCGATGAGGCAGATCCTCTTCGCGGGGGCCATCGGGCTCTTCCTGACCCTGGTCGGTACTCCGCTGCTGATCAAGCTGCTGGCCCGCAAGGGATACGGGCAGTTCATCCGGGACGACGGCCCGCGCACGCACGGCAGCAAGAAGGGCACGCCCACGATGGGCGGCATCGCCTTCATCCTGGCGACGATCGTCGCGTACCTTCTCGCGAAGGTCATCACGGGTGAGGACATCCGCTACTCCGGCCTCCTCGTGCTGTTCCTCATGGCGGGCATGGGCCTCGTCGGGTTCCTCGACGACTACATCAAGATCGTCAAGCAGCGTTCGCTGGGTCTGCGGGCCAAGGCGAAGATGGCCGGACAGCTGATCGTCGGTATCGCCTTCGCGGTGCTGTCGCTCCAGTTCCCCAACTCCATGAACTACACCCCGGCCTCCACCCGGCTCTCGTTCGTCGAGGACTTCGGCTGGTCGATCGGCCCGGTGCTGTTCTGCGTCTGGGCGCTGTTCATGATCCTCGCCATGTCCAACGGCGTGAACCTCACCGACGGCCTCGACGGTCTGGCCACCGGCGCCTCCGTGATGGTCTTCGGCGCCTACACCTTCATCGGCCTCTGGCAGTTCCAGGAGTCCTGCGCCAACGCGGACAACCTGACCAACCCGAGCGCCTGTTACGAGGTGCGCGACCCGCTCGACCTCGCCGTCGTCGCCGCCGCACTGATGGGCGCCTGCTTCGGCTTCCTGTGGTGGAACACCTCGCCCGCCAAGATCTTCATGGGCGACACCGGCTCGCTCGCCCTCGGCGGGGCCCTCGCGGGCCTGGCGATCCTCTCCCGCACCGAGTTCCTCCTCGCCATCCTCGGCGGCCTCTTCGTGATGATCACCATGTCCGTGGTCATCCAGGTCGGTTCGTTCAAGATGACCGGCAAGCGGGTCTTCCGCATGGCACCGCTCCAGCACCACTTCGAACTCAAGGGGTGGTCGGAAGTCCTTGTCGTGGTCCGCTTCTGGATCATCCAGGGCATGTGCGTGATCGTCGGCCTCGGCCTCTTCTACGCGGGATGGGCAGCCAAGAAGTGAGCAGCACCGTGGACTGGCAGGGCAAGCACGTCACCGTCGCCGGGCTCGGCGTCAGCGGGGTCCCCGCGGCCCGCGCCCTGCACGAGCGCGGCGCGCTCGTCACCGTCGTCAACGACGGCGACGACGAGCGCGCCCGCGCGCAGGCGGCCGAACTGGAGGCGCTCGGCGTCACCGTGCGCCTCGGCGACGGCGCCACCCTGCCGCCGTCCACGGAACTCGTCGTCACCGCCCCCGGCTGGCAGCCGGACAAGCCCCTCTTCCTGGCTGCCGCCGAGGCGGGCATCCCGGTCTGGGGCGACGTCGAGCTGGCCTGGCGGCTGCGCGGCGACGACGGCAGGAAGCCCGCCCCCTGGCTCGCGGTCACCGGCACCAACGGCAAGACCACGACCGTGCGGATGCTGGCGTCGATCCTCCGGGCGGCGGGTCTGCGCACCGAGGCCGTCGGCAACATCGGCGTATCGCTGCTGGACGCGGTGGTGGGCGAGACCGAGTACGACGTCCTCGCCGTCGAGCTCTCCAGCTACCAGCTGCACTGGGCGCCCTCCCTGCGCGCCCACTCCGCCGCCGTCCTCAACCTGGCCCCCGACCACCTCGACTGGCACGGCTCGATGGAGGCGTACGCCGCCGACAAGGGCCGCGTCTACGAGGGCAACACCGTGGCCTGCGTCTACAACGTCGCCGACCCGGCCACCGAGGACCTGGTCCGCGAGGCCGACGTCGTGGAGGGCTGCCGCGCCATCGGCTTCACCCTCGGCGCCCCCGGCCCCTCGCAGCTCGGCGTGGTCGACGGGATCCTCGTCGACCGGGCGTTCGTCGCCGACCGCCACAAGCAGGCGCAGGAGCTGGCCGAGGTCTCCGACGTCGACCCGCCGGCCCCGCACAACATCGCCAACGCCCTCGCGGCCGCCGCACTCGCCCGCGCCTTCGGCGTGCAACCGGCCGCGGTCCGCGACGGGCTGCGCGCCTTCCGGCCGGACGCCCACCGCATCGAACACGTCGCGGACCTCGACGAGGTCCGTTACGTGGACGACTCCAAGGCGACCAACACCCATGCCACCGAGGCCTCCCTGGCCGCCTACGACTCGATCGTCTGGATCGCGGGCGGACTGGCCAAGGGCGCGACCTTCGACGAGCTGGTCATCGGCGCGGCGAAGCGGCTGCGGGGGGTCGTGCTGATCGGCGCCGACCGGGCGCTGATCCGTGAAGCCCTGACGCGACACGCCCCCGAAGTCCCGGTGGTCGACCTCGACCGGACCGACACTGGGGCGATGTCCGAAGCGGTCGCGCGGGCGGCCGAGCTCGCCCGGCCGGGCGATACGGTACTGCTGGCCCCGGCCTGTGCCTCGATGGACATGTTCACCAACTACAACAAGCGGGGCGAGGCGTTCGCGGACGCGGTCCGCGCACGCGCCGACGAGAGCGCCTGACCGACCGGGCCTCCGCGCCCGGGGTGCACGGGCCCCGGGCACGAGCAGTGGAGGGGACAGCGACAATGCCGGCCGACGAGAGATTCGCCGTACGGCGGGACCGCGCACGGGCCTCGGTTCCCCGCCCCCTCGCCGCGGCGCCCGCACTCTCCGGGCTACCCCTGACCGGCGGGCTCGCCCTGCGCGGCCGCCTCGCCACCGGAGCCCGCCGCCCCGAGACGCCCCGCGGCTTCGGACGCGGCGGCCCGGCGCCCCGCCCCCCGCGCACCGGGCGCGGCGGCGGACCGCGCCGAACCTACGAGCGGGCACGACGGGCCTGGGACCGGCCCCTGACCGCCTACTACGTGATCCTCGGCTCCAGCCTCCTGATCACGGTGCTGGGCCTGGTGATGGTCTACTCCGCCTCGATGATCAAGGCGCTGGACATCAGCAAGCCCGCGACCTACTTCTTCGGAAAGCAGTTCCTCGCCGCCGTCATCGGGGGCGCTCTGATGCTCCTCGCCGCCCGGATGCCCGTGAAGCTCCACCGGGCGCTGGCCTACCCGATACTGATGGTCACCGTCTTCCTGATGGTCCTGGTCCAGGTGCCGGGGATAGGGATGTCGGTCAACGGCAACCAGAACTGGCTCTACCTCGGCGGCCCGTTCCAGCTCCAGCCCAGCGAGTTCGGCAAGCTGGCCCTCATCCTGTGGGGAGCGGACCTGCTGGCCCGCAAGCAGGACAAGCGGTTGCTGACGCAGTGGAAGCACATGCTGGTGCCGCTCGTGCCGGTCGCCTTCATGCTGCTCGGGCTGATCATGCTCGGCGGCGACATGGGAACCGCGATCATTCTCACCGCGATCCTGTTCGGTCTGCTCTGGCTGGCGGGGGCTCCCACCCGGCTGTTCGCCGGGGTGCTCGGCTTCGCCGCCGTCATCGCGTTCCTGCTGATCAGGACCAGCCCCAACCGGATGTCCCGGCTCGCCTGCATGGGGGTGAGCGAACCCGATCCGGAGGGCGGCTGCTGGCAGGCCGCACACGGGATCTATGCTCTGGCGTCCGGCGGATGGTTCGGTTCCGGACTGGGTGCGAGTGTGGAAAAATGGGGTCAACTGCCGGAACCCCACACCGACTTCATCTTCGCCATCACCGGTGAGGAACTGGGTCTGGCGGGGACGCTGTCCGTGCTCGCCCTCTTCGCGGCCCTAGGCTATGCGGGTATCCGCGTGGCCGGACGCACGGAGGACCCCTTCGTGAGGTTTGCCGCGGGAGGCGTGACCACGTGGATCACGGCCCAGGCCGTGATCAACATCGGTGCGGTGCTCGGCCTGTTGCCGATCGCCGGGGTTCCGCTCCCGCTGTTCTCCTACGGGGGGTCGGCCCTGCTGCCGACGATGTTCGCGGTCGGGCTGATGATCGCCTTCGCACGGGAGGACCCAGCCGCCAAGGCGGCCCTGGCCATGCGGAAGCCCCGGGTGAGATGGAAGACGATGAGACGGCGCGTCAAGAAGCGTCCGTCCGGAGAGCGGTGAATTTCGGTGCATGTCGTACTCGCCGGCGGGGGGACCGCCGGACACATCGAGCCCGCGCTTGCCCTCGCAGACGCCCTGCGCAGGCAGGACCCGACCGTGGGAATCACTGCCCTCGGCACGGAACGCGGCCTGGAGACCAGGCTCGTACCCGAGCGGGGGTACGAGCTCGCCCTCATCCCCGCCGTACCGCTGCCCCGTAAGCCCACCCCCGAGCTGATCACCGTCCCGGGCCGGCTGCGCGGCACCATCAAGGCGGCCGAGCAGGTCCTGGAGCGCACCAAGGCGGACTGCGTGGTGGGCTTCGGCGGCTACGTCGCGCTGCCGGGCTATCTGGCCGCCAAGCGGGCCGGTGTGCCGATCGTGGTCCACGAGGCCAACGCCCGCCCGGGCCTGGCCAACAAGATCGGCTCCCGGTACGCCCACGGGGTCGCCGTCTCCACCCCGGACAGCAAGCTGCGCGGCGCCCGCTACATCGGCATCCCGCTGCGCCGCACCATCGCCACCCTGGACCGCGCCCGGGTCCGCCCGGAGGCCCGCGCCTCCTTCGGCCTCGACCCCAACCTGCCCACGCTGCTGGTCTCCGGCGGCTCGCAGGGCGCGCGCCACCTCAACGAGGTGGTCCAGCGGGTGGCGCCGCTGCTCCAGCGCTCCGGGATCCAGATCCTCCACGTGGTCGGGCCGAAGAACGAATTGCCGCGGATCGACAACATGCCCGGGATGCCGCCCTACATCCCGGTACCGTACGTGGACCGGATGGACCTCGCGTACGCCGCGGCCGACATGATGCTCTGCCGCGCGGGCGCGATGACCGTCGCCGAACTCTCCGCCGTCGGGCTCCCCGCCGCCTACGTCCCGCTGCCCATCGGCAACGGCGAACAGCGGCTCAACGCCCAGCCGGTGGTCAACGCCGGCGGCGGCCTGCTGGTGGACGACGCGGCGCTCACCCCGGAGTGGGTGCAGGGCAACGTCCTGCCGGTACTGTCGGACCCCCACCGGCTGTACGAAATGTCCCGCGCCGCCGCCGAGTTCGGCCGGCGCGACGCCGACGACCTGCTCGTCGGCATGGTGTACGAAGCGATTGCCGCGCGCCGCTAGGCGCCCGGCGCGATGCGGTGCGGACCCGGGGCGGGCGCCCCGGGTCCGCCGAAGGAGCGAGCGTGGCCGGACCGACGACCGCCCAGCCCGGCGCACCGGGACGGGCGGACCCCTCCGCCCACCCGCCGCACGGCGGCCCCGAGGAGCCCCGGATCGGCCGCCGCACCCTGCTGATCCTGATCGGCGTCGCCGTCGCCCTGCTCACCGCTTTCGTGATCTGGGTGCTCTACGGATCCTCCTGGCTCCGCGTCGAGAAAGTTGGCACGAGCGGCGTCGAGGTCCTGACCCGCGAAGAAGTGGAAGCGGTTGCCGCCGTACCGGTCGGCGCCCCGCTGGTCTCCGTGGACACCGACGCCATGGAGCGTCGGTTGCGCCAGAAGTTGCCTCGTATCGACACAGTTGATGTCGTTCGGTCATGGCCGGACGGCATCGGCCTTAAGGTGACCGAACGGAAGCCGGTCCTGCTGGTCGAAAAGGGCGGCGCGTTCGTGGAAGTGGATGCCGAGGGTGTGCGCTTCGCCACGGTGGACAAGGCGCCGAAGGGCGTACCCCTCCTGGAGCTGACGCCCGAACCGTCCGCGAGCCTGCGCCGCTTCGGCGGTGACGGTCTGTTGCGGGAAGCGGTCCGGGTCGCCGGTGACCTGCCGGCAGGTGTGGCGAGGGACACCCGGGTCGTCCGGGTCGCCTCGTACGACGCGATCTCCTTGCGGCTCACCCGGGATCGCGTGGTGACCTGGGGGAGCGGCGAAGACGGGGCGGTGAAGGCGCGTGTCCTCGCCGCACTCATGAAAGCCGCCCCCAAAGCGGGACAGTTCGACGTAAGTGCTCCCACCGCTCCGGCGGTATCGGCGAGTTGACGCCTGTTTGTGCTGGCCAGCACCCTGGTTGGTCAGCGCTACGGGTGATCACATAGGGTGAAAAGAAAAACGGGAGGTTCGGCGTGTTCGTTGAACGTGCGCCACTTGTCGACTTAGTGTCCTGTTCGGAAGAGTCCAGAAAGCAGACACACTGGTAACCCTAAACTTCAACGTTAGGGTTTGGGTCGGCGTTCGGACCGTCCCCATCGACATCAGTCGTCGCCGCGGAGCTACCGCGGAGCGACGACACGTAACTCGAGGCGAGAGGCCTTCGACGTGGCAGCACCGCAGAACTACCTCGCAGTCATCAAGGTCATCGGTGTCGGCGGCGGTGGTGTCAATGCCATCAACCGAATGATCGAGGTCGGTCTCAAGGGCGTCGAGTTCATCGCGATCAACACGGACGCACAAGCCCTGTTGATGAGCGACGCCGACGTCAAGCTCGACGTCGGCCGTGAACTCACCCGGGGCCTCGGCGCCGGGGCGAACCCGGCCGTCGGTCGTAAGGCGGCAGAGGACCACCGTGAGGAGATCGAGGAGGTCCTCAAGGGGGCCGACATGGTCTTCGTCACCGCCGGAGAGGGCGGCGGCACCGGCACCGGCGGCGCACCCGTCGTCGCCAACATCGCGCGCTCGCTCGGCGCCCTGACGATCGGCGTGGTCACCCGCCCGTTCACCTTCGAGGGCCGGCGACGCGCGAACCAGGCGGAGGACGGCATCGCCGAACTCCGCGAAGAGGTCGACACCCTCATCGTCATTCCCAACGACCGCCTGCTGTCCATCTCGGACCGCCAGGTCAGCGTGCTCGACGCGTTCAAGTCGGCCGACCAGGTGCTGCTCTCGGGTGTCCAGGGCATCACCGACCTCATCACCACCCCTGGGCTGATCAACCTCGACTTCGCCGACGTCAAGTCGGTCATGTCCGAGGCCGGATCGGCGCTCATGGGCATCGGCTCGGCGCGCGGCGACGACCGCGCGGTGGCGGCGGCGGAGATGGCGATCTCCTCGCCGCTCCTGGAAGCCTCCATCGACGGCGCCCGCGGCGTCCTCCTCTCCATCTCCGGCGGCAGCGACCTCGGCCTGTTCGAGATCAACGAGGCCGCCCAGCTGGTGAGCGAGGCCGCGCACCCCGAGGCCAACATCATCTTCGGCGCCGTCATCGACGACGCCCTGGGCGACGAGGTCCGGGTCACCGTGATCGCGGCCGGCTTCGACGGCGGACAGCCGCCGGCCCGCCGGGAGAACGTCCTCGGCGCGAACAGCAACAAGCGCGAGGAGCCGGCCGCTCCGGCCAGGTCCTCCGCCGAGTCCACGCGCCCGACGGGCGGACTCGGCTCCGTACCCCCGCGCGAGGAGAGCCCGGCTCCGGCCGAGCCCGCCCCCGCGACGGCTTCGGGCGAGAGCTCGCTCGGGCCGGTCTCGCCGCCGCACGTCCCGCCGGCCCGTCCCTACCAGGACACCCAGGCCGAAGAGCTGGATGTTCCGGACTTCTTGAAGTGATAGTCCAACACCGGACGGCACCCGTCACGGGCAGCGCTCATTTCGCCTTCACCGACCGGTGGGGCGGAGTGAGCGCCGCTCCGTACGGTGAGCTCAACCTCGGCGGCGCGGTCGGCGACGACCCCGCCGCCGTCGGCGCGAACCGGGAACGCGCGGCCCGCCACCTCGGTCTCGACCCGGCCCACGTCGTCTGGATGAACCAGGTGCACGGCCGGGACGTCGCGGTGGTGGACGGACCCTGGGGCGCGGACGCGGAGATTCCGGCCGTGGACGCGGTGGTGACCGCCCGGCGCGGACTGGCGCTCGCGGTCCTGACCGCCGACTGCACTCCCGTTCTTCTCGCCGACCCGGTCGCCGGCGTCGTCGGGGCGGCGCACGCCGGGCGGCCGGGACTGGTCGCGGGAGTCGTTTCGGCGGCGGTCGAGGCCATGGTCGCGCTCGGCGCACACCCCTCCCGGATCACGGCGCACACCGGGCCGGCCGTCTGCGGCCGGTGCTACGAAGTGCCCGAGGAGATGCGGGCCGAGGTCGCCGGGGCCGTCCCCGGCACCTGGTCCGAGACCAGCTGGGGGACCCCGGCGGTCGACGTCACCGGCGGAGTCCACGCCCAGCTCGCCGCCCTCGGCGTGACGGACCGGCACGCCTCGCCGTTCTGCACCCTGGAATCGGGCGACCACTTCTCGTACCGCCGCGACCGCACCACCGGGCGGCTCGCCGGATATGTCTGGTTGGACTGATAGGGCATGACGGACCGTAAGGCTGAACTCGCCGCGAATCTGGCGCAGGTGGAGGAAAGGATCGCCTCCGCCTGTGCCGCGGCCGGTCGCAAGCGCGAGGAAGTGACCCTGATCGTGGTCACCAAGACCTACCCCGCGAGCGATGTGCGGATCCTGCACCAACTCGGTGTGCGCCATGTCGCGGAGAATCGTGACCAGGACGCCGCCCCCAAAGCCACCGCTTGTGCGGATCTTTCGCTGACATGGCACTTTGTCGGGCAATTGCAGACGAACAAGGTTCGGTCGGTGATCGGTTATGCCGATGTCGTGCAGTCGGTCGACCGCGCCAAGCTGGTCACCGCCCTCTCCGCCGCCGCGGTGCGCGGGGAGCGCGAGCTCGGCTGCCTCATCCAGGTCGCCCTGGACGCCGAGAGCGGCGAGCGGGGTGAGCGCGGCGGCGTCGCGCCGGACGGGGTGGCGGAGTTGGCGGCCGCGATCGGCGCGGCGCCCGGGCTGCGGCTCGACGGACTGATGACCGTGGCCCCGCTGGCCGGTGAGTTCGCCGGCCGGCAACGGGCCGCGTTCGACCGGCTGATGGAAATCTCATCCCGCCTGCGCGCAGGTCATCCGGCTGCGAACATGGTCTCCGCAGGTATGAGCGGGGACCTGGAGGACGCGGTGGCGGCCGGAGCGACACATGTACGCGTCGGTACGGCGGTACTCGGAGTCCGACCCCGGCTCGGGTAACGTCGCGAAGCAAGTCGGACCACAGCAGAAAATATGGTCATTACCGCTCACAGCGGGCAGACCACAGTGGATCGCGGGCACTTGGTGACGAATGCCGATCCACCACAGAGCGGAGGACTCGGAGCATGGCCGGCGCGATGCGCAAGATGGCGGTCTACCTCGGCCTCGTGGAGGACGATGGGTACGACGGTCCGGGGTTCGACCCCGATGACGAATTCGAACCTGAGCCGGAGCCCGAGCGCGACCGGCGGCGGCATCAGCCCCCCCACCAGGCGGAGCGGGAACGCGAGCGCGAGCGCGAAAGGGACGAACCGGTACGAGTGGTGCAACCGCCCGCCCCGCGCGAGCCGGTTCAGCTCCCCGCGGAAAGCGTGCGACCCGCCCGGATCGCCCCCGTGGCATCCATCACACCTGAACGCCCGAACATGGAGAAGAACGCACCGGTGATCATGCCCAAGGTCGTGTCCGAGCGGGAGCCGTACCGCATCACCACGCTGCACCCCAGGACCTACAACGAGGCCCGTACCATCGGGGAACACTTCCGTGAGGGCACTCCGGTGATCATGAATCTCACGGAGATGGACGACACGGACGCGAAGCGACTTGTCGACTTTGCCGCAGGACTCGTCTTCGGTCTCCATGGCAGCATTGAACGCGTGACGCAGAAGGTGTTCCTGTTGTCGCCTGCTAACGTCGATGTCACGGCGGAGGACAAGGCCCGCATCGCAGAGGGCGGATTCTTCAACCAGAGCTGAGAACACGACACCGGGAACAACCCGGCCGAGAGGCCGGTGCCGGCCACGGGCCGGAGCTGACGAGAGCCAGGGGAGAGGGAACAGCGAGACATGGGCGTCGCACTGGATGTGGTCTATATCGCGCTGATGTGTTTCCTCATCGTGCTGATCTTCCGGCTGGTCATGGACTATGTCTTCCAGTTCGCACGTTCATGGCAACCCGGCAAGGCGATGGTGGTCGTACTTGAGGCCACCTACACTGTCACCGATCCACCGCTCAAGCTTCTGCGGCGGTTCATCCCGCCGCTGCGTCTCGGGGGCGTGGCACTCGACCTGTCCTTCTTCGTTCTGATGATCATCGTCTACCTCCTGATCAGCGTTGTGGTCAGGTTGTGAGCGATACGGTCCTGCCGACTGCCGACGACTACGTAGAGGTGAAGAAGAGATGCCGTTGACCCCCGAGGACGTGCGGAACAAGCAGTTCACGACCGTCCGCCTCCGAGAAGGCTATGACGAGGACGAGGTCGATGCCTTTCTCGACGAGGTCGAATCGGAGCTGACCCGTCTGCTCCGTGAGAACGAGGACCTGCGCGCCAAGCTGGCCGCCGCGACGCGTGCCGCCGCGCAGAACCAGCAGCAGCAACAGCAGCAGGGTATGCGCAAGCCTCCGGAGCAGCAGGACCGCCCCGGTGCCCCCGTTCCCGCCGCCATATCAGGACCGCCGCAGCAGCAGCCTCCGCAGATGGGTCCGCCCCAGCTGCCCGGTGGCGCGCCGCAGCTGCCCGCAGGTCCCAGTGGCCACGGCCCCCAGGGCGGCCATGGCCCCGGTCCGCAGGGCCCGCACGGCCCCGGCCCGATGCAGGGCGGCCCGATGGGCGGCCCGATGGGCGGCCCCATGGGTCAGCACCCCCAGCAGCAGCAGATGCAGCAGATGCAGCCGCCGCAGATGCAGCAGCAGGGGCAGGGCCCCGGTGGCGACAGCGCCGCCCGTGTCCTCTCGCTCGCCCAGCAGACCGCCGACCAGGCGATCGCGGAGGCCCGTTCCGAGGCCAACAAGATCGTCGGCGAGGCGCGCAGCCGTGCCGAGGGCCTGGAGCGCGACGCGCGTGCCAAGGCCGACGCCCTGGAGCGGGACGCGCAGGAGAAGCACCGCGTGGCGATGGGCTCGCTGGAGTCGGCCCGCGCGACGCTGGAGCGCAAGGTCGAGGACCTGCGCGGCTTCGAGCGCGAGTACCGCACGCGGCTGAAGTCCTACCTGGAGAGCCAGCTGCGTCAGCTGGAGACCCAGGCGGACGACTCGCTCGCCCCGCCGCGGACCCCGGCAGCCGCCTCGCTGCCGCCGTCCCCCTCGCTGGCCCCGGCCGGTGCGGGTGCGATGGGTCACTCCATGGGCGGCTCCAACCACGGTGGCCACGGCGGCCAGCAGATGGGTGGCGGCCAGTCCGGCATGGGCGGCGCGCCGTCCTACGGTGGCCAGCAGCAGATGTCGCCCGCGATGACGCAGCCGATGGCGCCGGTGCGGCCGCAGGCGCCGCAGCCGATGCAGCAGGCGCCCTCGCCGATGCGCGGGTTCCTGATCGACGAGGACGACAACTGAGCGGTTCGCGCTCGCTGAGCGCGTAGCCGTCGGCAGGCAGAGGGCCGGGCCCCGGGATTCTCCCGGGGCCCGGCCCTTTGGCGTGGGCGGGGGCCGTCGCGGTGGTGGGGTGCGCCTGCGGTGGGTCTGTTCCCCTGGCCCGCCCCTTCCCGAGACCGGGGCGCCGCCCGGGTCCCTTCGCCCTCGAGCGCCGGGTGCGCCCCGGACCCCGCTCCTCGATCGCCGGAGGGGCCGGCCGGGCGGCGGAGCCCCTGAAGCGGGTACGCGAAAGGGCCCGGCCGGAACGTGTCCGGCCGGGCCCTTCGGGCGTGCGGGCTCCTCCTACCGCTTGCGCAGGCGGAACGTCAGCGCCAGGCCCTCGTCCTCGAACGTCTCGCCGTAGCCCGCGTCCGCCTCGCCCTCCGCGTAGTCCGGGGCGAGCACCTCCTCGGAGATGAGGGGGGCGTGCTCGGTGAGGGCCTCCACCGTCGCGGGGGACGTGGAGGTCCAGCGGACGGCGATGCGGTCCGCGACGTCCAGGCCGCTGTTCTTGCGGGCCTCCTGGATCAGGCGGATCGCGTCACGGGCCAGGCCCGCGCGGCGCAGTTCCGGGGTGATCTCCAGGTCCAGGGCGACCGTCGCGCCCGCGTCCGATGCGACCGACCAGCCTTCGCGCGGGGTCTCCGTGATGATGACCTCGTCGGGGGAGAGGGTGATCCGCTCGCCGTCGACGTCGACCGAGGCCGTGCCCTCGCGCAGGGCCAGGGACAGCGCGGCCGCGTCCGCGTTCGCCACCGCCTTGGCCACCGCCTGGACGCCCTTGCCGAACCGCTTGCCCAGGGCGCGGAAGTTGGCCTTCGCCGTCGTGTCGACCAGGGAGCCGCCGACCTCCGAGAGCGAGGCCAGCGACGTGACGTTCAGCTCCTCGGTGATCTGGGCGCGCAGTTCGGGGGAGAGGGCGCTGAAGCCCGTCGCCGCCACCAGCGCGCGCGACAGCGGCTGACGGGTCTTCACGCCCGACTCGGCGCGCGTGGCCCGGCCGAGCTCCACCAGGCGGCGTACCAGCGCCATCTGCGTGGAGAGCGTCGGGTCGACCGCCGACAGGTCGGCCTTCGGCCAGGTCGACAGGTGCACCGATTCCGGGGCGTCCGGCGTCACCGGAGCGACCAGGTCCTGCCAGACCCGCTCCGTGATGAACGGGACCAGCGGGGCCATCAGGCGCGTGACCGTCTCGACGACCTCGTGCAGCGTGCGCAGCGCCGCCTTGTCGCCCTGCCAGAAGCGGCGGCGCGAGCGGCGTACGTACCAGTTGGAGAGGTCGTCCACGAACGCCGAGAGCAGCTTGCCGGCGCGCTGGGTGTCGTAGCCCTCCATCGCGACGGTCATCTGGTCGACCAGCGCGTTCAGTTCGCTCAGCAGCCAGCGGTCCAGGACCGTGCGGTCCGCCGGGGCCGGGTCCGCCCCGGAGGGGGCCCAGCCCGACGTGCGCGCGTACAGGGCCTGGAAGGCGACCGTGTTCCAGTAGGTGAGGAGCGTCTTGCGGACGACCTCCTGGATCGTGCCGTGGCCCACGCGCCGCGCCGCCCACGGGGAGCCGCCCGCCGCCATGAACCACCGCACCGCGTCCGCCCCGTGCTGGTCCATCAGCGGGATCGGCTGGAGGATGTTGCCCAGGTGCTTGGACATCTTGCGGCCGTCCTCGGCGAGGATGTGGCCCAGGCAGACCACGTTCTCGTAGGACGACTTGTCGAAGACCAGGGTGCCGACCGCCATCAGCGTGTAGAACCAGCCGCGGGTCTGGTCGATGGCCTCCGAGATGAACTGCGCCGGGTAGCGGTTCTCGAAGACCTCCTTGTTCTGGTACGGGTAGCCCCACTGCGCGAACGGCATCGAACCCGAGTCGTACCAGGCGTCGATGACCTCCGGGACGCGGTACGCCTCCAGCTGGCAGTTCTGGTGCGTGCAGGTGAAGGTGACCTCGTCGATGAACGGGCGGTGGGGGTCGAGGGACGACTGGTCCCGGCCCGTCAGCTCGGTCAGTTCGGCGCGTGAGCCCACGCAGGTGAGGTGGCCGTCCTCGCAGCGCCAGATCGGCAGCGGCGTGCCCCAGTAACGGTTGCGGGAGAGCGCCCAGTCGACGTTGTTGTTGAGCCAGTCGCCGAAGCGGCCGTTCTTGACCGAGTCCGGGAACCAGTTGGTCTTCTCGTTCTCCTGGAGGAGCCGGTCCTTGATCGCTGTCGTGCGGATGTACCAGGAGGGCTGCGCGTAGTAGAGCAGCGCCGTGTGGCAGCGCCAGCAGTGCGGGTAGCTGTGCTCGTAGGGGACGTGGCGGAAGAGTCTGCCCCGCGCGTCCAGGTCCGCGGTGAGCGCCTCGTCGGCCTTCTTGAAGAAGACGCCG
The DNA here is from genome assembly GCF_900460065.1 of Streptomyces griseus. Lineage (GTDB taxonomy): Bacteria > Actinomycetota > Actinomycetes > Streptomycetales > Streptomycetaceae > Streptomyces > Streptomyces griseus. Next base: position 226,058 of record NZ_UAVD01000032.1, read on the forward strand.
CCGACCAGGGGGAGATCCTCCTCGAAGGTGCCGTCCGGGCGGACCGGGTTGACGACCGGCAGGCCGTAGGAGCGGCAGACGACGAGGTCGTCGGCGCCGAACGCGGGGGACTGGTGGACCAGACCCGTACCGTCCTCGGTCGTGACGTACTCGGCGTTGACCACGTAGTGGGCCTCCGCCGGGAAGTCGACCAGGGTGAAGGGGCGCTCGTAGGTCCAGCGCTCCATCTCGGCGCCGGTGAACGACCGGCCGGTCGCCTCCCAGCCCTCGCCCAGCGCCTTCTCCAGGAGGGGTTCGGCGACGACGAGCTTCTCCTCGCCGTCCGTCGCGACGACGTAGCGGACCTCGGGGTGGGCGGCGACCGCCGTGTTGGAGACCAGCGTCCACGGCGTGGTCGTCCAGACCAGGAGGGCCGCCTCGCCGGCCAGCGGGCCGGAGGTGAGCGGGAAGCGGACGAAGACCGAGGGGTCGACGACCGTCTCGTACCCCTGGGCCAGCTCGTGGTCGGAGAGGCCGGTGCCGCACCGCGGGCACCAGGGGGCGACGCGGTGGTCCTGGACCAGCAGGTCCTTGTTGAAGATCTCCTTGAGCGACCACCACACGGAGTCCACGTACTCCGGGTCCATGGTGCGGTACGCGTCGTCCAGGTCGACCCAGTAGCCCATGCGGGTCGTCAGCTCGGCGAACGCGTCGGTGTGCCGGGTCACCGACTCACGGCACTTGGCGTTGAACTCGGCGATGCCGAACGCCTCGATGTCCTTCTTGCCGTTGAAGCCCAGCTCCTTCTCCACCGCGAGCTCGACCGGCAGGCCGTGGCAGTCCCAGCCGGCCTTGCGGCCCACGTGGTAGCCCTGCATGGTGCGGAAGCGGGGGAAGACGTCCTTGAAGACGCGGGCCTCGATGTGGTGGGCGCCCGGCATGCCGTTGGCGGTGGGCGGACCCTCGTAGAAGACCCACTCGGGGCGGCCCTCGGACCGCTCCAGGCTCTTGGCGAAGACCTTGTTCTCCTGCCAGAAGTCCAGAACGGCGTGTTCCAGCGCGGGCAGGTCGACCTGGGCGGGTACCTGGCGGTACTGCGGCGATGTCATGTGCGGCTTCCTCCGGCGGACGTCTTCCACTTCCGTCGGAGGGACGAGAGCGTCTCGGCTCCCGCGGTACCACCCTCCTTGGCCCCGGGCACAGGCCCATGGCCCCCTCATTGGGGTCGCGATGCCGGGTCTAGTGGCCTTGGGGGCGACGGGCGGGGCCCATCGGTCAAGACGTTCTTCCGGCGGCTCCGGGGTGATCTTCGCGGCGCGCTCGCCCCCGGGCTCCCACCGTCCCCGGGTCGCTGCTGGCTGCGTACGGCGCTACTCGTCCCATCCAAGCCTCTCGCTGGGGCCAGTGTACGGGCCCGTACGGGCGACGGCCGACCGGTTATCGGCGGCGCGCGGGCGTGACCCGAGTGGCGGGACGGGGGAGAAGGACTTCCCGGCGGGGCCCGAGGGCCGGATTACCGGACGGGGAGCTGGGAACAACGGAGGCAGGCGCGCCACGACCGGATGCGGGGAGGGGCGAGAAGGCGGCGTGCCCCGTTGCCGCGGGGCTGGAGTCGATTTATCGTCCCAGCACGATTCGCGAGCAAGATCACAATATGTGAAGGGGCCGCGGCCATGGTGGCGAAGAAGACGGCGGAAGAGTCCGCGGCCGAGCACGACGGCACCGACGCGTCGCCGGCCGAGCAGGCGCCCGCGCCCGCGAAGCGGACGGCGAAGAAGACCGCCGCCAAGAAGACGACCGCGAAGAAGACCTCAGCGAGGAAGGCGTCCGCCAAGAAGACGGCGGCGAAGAAGACCCCCGCCGGGAAGATCGCGGCCAAGAAGGCCTCGGACGAGGCCACGGAGGCGGCCCGGGCCGCCGAGCAGACGGGAGACCGCACGGTGGTAGCCAAGAAGAGCGCGAGTCGTCGGGCAGCGGGCGCACAGGCCACGGCCCCCGTGCCGCCGGCCCGCGCCGCCGCCCCCGACGAGCTGGCCGTACGGCCCGGGGAGGACCCCTGGACACCCGAGGAGGTCGCCGAGGCGCGCACCCTGCTGACGAGCGAGACGCTGCGGCTCCGCAGCGAGCTGGAGGCCTCCGGTGCGGCGCTCGCCGGGCTGATGCGGGACTCCGGCGACGGGGCGGGCGACGACGAGGCCGACACCGGCACCAAGAACATCACCCGCGAGCACGAGCTGTCGCTCGCCGCCAACGCCCAGGAGATGCTGGAGCAGACCGAGCGGGCGCTCGCCCGGCTGGAGGCCGGAACGTACGGGCTCTGCGAGATCTGCGGCAAACCGATCGGAAAGGCGCGTATGCAGGCCTTCCCCCGGGCCACGCTGTGCGTCGAGGACAAGCAGAAGCAGGAGCGGCGCGGCTGATCCGCACAGGTGTGTCGTACCCTCATCCTCAGGCAGGCACCTAGGTTGAGGGACTCACGTGGCAGAGGCGGAGCGCATCATCGGTATGCCGGAAAACCCCGATGTCGACGGCACGGACGAGGGCGGCAGCACCGCCGCCGACGCGGCCGTGAACGCGGGCCGGGGCAAGCGCAAGATCCTCGCCCTGCTGAGCGTGGCCGTCGTGGCCTATCTCCTCGACCTGGGCAGCAAGATGCTCGTGGTCGCGAAGCTGGAGCACCAGCCGCCGATCGACATCATCGGGGACTGGTTGCAGTTCCGGGCGATCCGGAACCCGGGCGCCGCGTTCGGCATCGGCGAGGCGTTCACGGTGATCTTCACCATCATCGCCACCGGAGTGATCGTCGTGATCTTCCGGATCGCCCGCAAGCTCTACAGCCTGCCGTGGGCCATCGCCCTGGGGCTGCTCCTGGGCGGTGCGCTCGGCAACCTCACCGACCGCATCTTCCGGGCGCCCGGCGTGTTCGAGGGCGCGGTGGTGGACTTCATCGCCCCCAAGAACTCCGCCGTCTTCAACCTCGCCGACTCCGCCATCGTGTGCGGCGGCATCCTCATCGTGATCCTCTCCTTCAAGGGCCTGGACCCCGACGGGACCGTGCACAAGGACTGACCGGGCCGCGCGGGGAGCGTTCCGCGCAAGGCATACTCGACAGGTGAGTACGCACCCCGAGATCCGCACCCTGCCCGTACCCGACGGCCTGGAGGGCGAGCGCGTCGACGCCGCCATCTCCCGGATGTTCGGTTTCTCCCGCACCAAGGCCGCCGAGCTGGCCGCGGCCGGGAAGGTCCAGGTGGACGGCTCGGTGGCCGGGAAGTCCGAGCGGGTCCACGGAGGCGCCTGGCTGGAGGTCGAGATGCCGGGGGCCCCCGCCCCCGTCCAGATCGTCGCCGAGCCCGTCGAGGGCATGGAGATCGTCCATGACGACGACGACATCGTCGTCATCATGAAGCCGGTCGGCGTCGCCGCCCACCCCAGCCCCGGCTGGACCGGCACCACCGTCATCGGCGGCCTCGCCGCCGCCGGTTACCGGATCTCGACGTCCGGCGCCGCCGAGCGCCAGGGCATCGTCCACCGGCTCGACGTCGGCACCTCCGGCCTGATGGTCGTCGCCAAGTCCGAGCGCGCCTACACCCTGCTCAAGGCCCAGTTCCGCGACCGGGTCGTCGACAAGAAGTACCACGCCCTCGTCCAGGGCCACCCGGACCCGATGAGCGGCACCATCGACGCGCCCATCGGGCGTCACCCCAACCACGACTACAAGTGGGCGGTCACCGCCGAGGGCAAGCCGTCGGTGACCCACTACGACCTGATCGAGGCCTACCGGGCCGCCAGCCTCCTCGACATCAAGCTGGAGACCGGCCGCACCCACCAGATCCGGGTCCACATGTCCGCCCACCGCCACCCCTGCGTCGGCGACCTCACCTACGGCGCCGACCCGACGCTGGCCAAGCGCCTCGGCCTGACCCGCCAGTGGCTGCACGCCGTCCGCCTCGGCTTCGAGCACCCGAGCGACGGCAGCTGGGTGGAGTTCTCCAGCACCTACCCGGCCGACCTCCAGCACGCCCTCGACACCATCTCCGCGGAGAGCCAGTGACCTCCGCCCCCGCCCCGTACAGCACCCGCAGGGCCGTCGAGGAGGGCGACCTCCAAGCCTGCTTCCAGGTCCGCAAGGAGGTCTTCGTCGGCGAGCAGAACGTGCCCGAGGAGCTGGAGTACGACGCCCACGACGCGACCGCGGTGCACGTCCTCGCCGTCACGGCGGACGGCACCGCGCTCGGCACGGGCCGGCTGCTGCACGGCGCCGACGCCGCGGGGAAGACCGGCGGCGACCCCGCCGTCGGCTCCCTCGGCCGGCTCGCGGTGAGCCGGGAGGCCCGCGGCCACGGGGTCGGCGCCGCCCTGGTGCGGGCCATCGAGGACGAGGCGCGCGCCCTGGGCCTGGCCGCCGTCGACCTGCACGCCCAGACGCACGCCCTCGGCTTCTACGAGCGGCTCGGATACCTCGCGTACGGCCCCGAGTTCCCCGACGCGGGCATGCCGCACCGGGCCATGCGACGGGAGATCCGCCCGGCCTGAGTGCCGGAAGCGGCGCCGTCGGCCCGGTGCCGGGGGGTATCGGTCGAAACGCACACCCCGCGTGGCAGGGTGGAGCCCTGTTCGGCCGCTCGTGACCCGCCGGACCCGCACGCTCCGGAAGGCACCCCGTGGAACAGATGTCCCTGCTGCTCCTGCTGCTGCTCGGGGCCGTGGTCACGGTGCCGCTCGGTGACCGGCTGGGGCTCCCCGCGCCGGTGCTGATGACCCTCATCGGCATCGCGATGGCCTTCATGCCGTTCGTGCCGAACGTCGACATCCCGCCGGAGATCATCCTTCCCGCACTGCTCCCGCCGCTGCTCTACGCCACCGTGCAGCGCACCTCCTGGCGGCAGTTCGCCGCCAACAGACGCCCGATCTTCCTGCTGGCCGTCGCCCTCGTCTTCGTCACCACCGCCGCCGTCGCCGCGGTCGCCAACGCGATCGTGCCGGGGCTGCCCATCGCCGCGGCCGTCGCCCTCGGCGCTCTCGTCGCCCCGCCCGACCCGGTCGCGGCGACCGCCGTGGCGGGCTCCGTGGGACTGCCGCGCCGGCTGGTGTCGATCCTGGAGGGCGAGGGACTCTTCAACGACGTGACCGCCATCGTGCTCTACCACGTGGCCATCGCCGCCGCCGTCAGCGGCACCTTCTCGCTCCCCGAGGCCTTCGGGCTGCTGGTCCTCTCCGCCGTCGTCGCGGTCGCCGTCGGCCTCGCGCTCGGCTGGCTCACCATCAAGCTGATGAACCTGCTGGGCGACGCCACCCTCCAGGTCGGGCTGACCCTCCTGGTGCCGTTCGTCGCCTACGTCCTGGCGGAGGAGCTGATGGGCTCCGGCGTGCTGGCCGTCCTGACCGTCGCGCTGTTCCTCGCCGAGCACACCGCCGACGCCGACGACGTGCTGGGCCGGCTCACCGGACGTACCTTCTGGGACATCGTCGACACCCTGGTGACCGGCGTGGCCTTCGGGCTGATCGGCCTGGAGCTGCACAGCGTGTTCGGCACCGCCGACGGGCACGCCCTGGAGATGGTCGGCTGGGGACTCGCGATCGTCGGGGTCGTCGTCGGCGTACGGCTGCTCTGGCTGCTCCCCGCGACCTGGCTGGCCAAGCGCCTGCACACCCGCCGCGACGTCAGCGAGGAGATCCCCACCAGCTGGCGGGAGACGGTCGTGATGTGGTGGGCCGGGATGCGCGGGGTGGCCTCGGTCGCCCTGGCGCTGGCGATCCCGCTGGAGACCGACGACGGGCAGCCCTTCCCCGGCCGCGACGAGATCATCTTTATCGCGTTCGCCGTGATCATGGCCACCCTGGTCTTCCAGGGGCTCACCCTGCCCTGGCTGGTGCGCAAGCTGAGGGTCCGGGCCGACACCGAGGCCGAGGAGGCGCTGGAACGGGACCTCGCCGTCCGGGCCGCCAAGGCCGCCAAGTACCGCCTCAAGGAGATCCAGGAGGTCGAGGAGTTCCCCGAGGAGGTCATGGAGCGGCTCCAGCGCGCCGCGTACGACATCGGCGCCCGGATCAGCCCGGACATGGTCGACGAGGAGCGGCGCGAGGCCTACGCCCAGCGCGCCGAGCGCTTCAAGGCGGTCAGCCGGGTCCAGCGCGAGATGATGTCCGCCGCCCGCCACGAGGTGCTCTCCGCGCGCAGCGAACCCGGCTCCGACCCGGAGGTCGTGGACCGGGTGCTGCGGTATCTGGACTTCCGCTCGCTGCGTTGAGGAGTCGGCGCAGATCTCAGCCGCGGCCCGTGCGCGGGGCCCGGGAGTCCTCCCCGTCGGCCGCCACGGTCCTCCCGCGGAACGTCCGGGGCCCGGCGCCGGTCAGCTCCGCCCACTGCTCGCCCGGCGGCAGCGCGGCGGGCGCGGTGGCCACCCGCGGGAGTGCGTACGGATGGTGGTCGCGCAGCCAGCCGATCAGCTGCTCGCGCACCGCGCAGCGCGCTGTCCAGATGTCGTCGGCGTCCTTCGCCGTGACCACCGCGCGCACCTCGATCGTGGTCGGCGTGGTGTCGGTGACCGCCAGCGACCAGTCCCGGCCGTCCCAGGCGGCGATGTCCCCGAGGAGCTCCCGCAGCTTCTTCCGCATGGCCGCGATCGGAGCGGAGTGGTCGAGGTGGAAGTAGACCGTGCCGGTCATCTGCACCCCGCCGCGCGACCAGTTCTCGAACGGCTGGCTGGTGAAGTACGAGACCGGCATCGTGATCCGCCGGTCGTCCCAGGTCCGTACGGCCAGGAACGTCAGGGTGATCTCGTCGATCGTCCCCCACTCGCCGTCCACCACCACGGTGTCGCCGAGCCGCACCATGTCGCCGAACGCGATCTGGAACCCGGCGAAGAGATTGCCGAGCGTCGACTGGGCGGCGACACCCGCGACGATGCCGAGCAGACCGGCCGAGGCCAGCATCGACGTGCCGACCGCCCGCATCGGCGGGAACGTGAGCAGCATCGCCGCGATGGCGACCACCGTCACCACCGCGATGACCACCCGCTGGATCAGCGTCACCTGCGTACGGACCCGGCGCACCCGGGCGGGGTCGCGGCTGGCCGTGGCGTACCGGGCGTAGCTGGCCTCCACGACCGTCGCCGCGATCCGCACCACCAGCCAGGCCGACGCGCCGATCAGCACCAGGGTCAGCACCTGGCCGATCCCGGCGCGGTGGTCGCGGATCCAGTCGACCCCCATCTGGCGGTAGCTGCTGCGCAGCAGCGCCGTGATGAGCACCACCTGCAAGGGAGGCCGACAGCGCCTCAGCAGCCCCCACAGCGGGGTCTCGTGATGACGGCTGTCGGCCCGCCGCAGCAGCAGGTCGACCAGCCAGCCGACCAGCAGGGTGATCACCACGGAACCGCCGATGACGATCAGCGGGCGCAGCACGCTCTCCATTCCCTCGTCCTCCAAGCTGTAGGGCGGCCCGTGGGGCGCGAATGGCACCATGGGCCTCATGAACATCATGCTTTTCCACTCGACGTACGGGCTCACGCCCGCCGTGCACGCGGCGGCCGCGCGCCTCAGGGACGCCGGCCATGAGGTGCGCGTGCCCGATCTGTTCGAGGGGCACACCTTCGACACGGTGGAAGAGGGCATGGCCCACCAGGACGGGATCGGCAAGGACGAGCTGCTGAAGCGGGCGGTGCTGGCCGCCGCGCCCTACTCGGACCAGGGGCTGGTCTACGCCGGTTTCTCGCTCGGGGCGGCGACCGCGCAGACCCTGGCGCTCGGCGACGCGAAGGCCCGGGGGCTGCTGCTGTTCCACGGCACCTCGGACATCGCCGAGAACGCCTCGGTGGACGAGCTCCCCGTACAGCTGCACGTCGCGGACCCGGACCCCTTCGAGTCGCACGACTGGCTGAACAGCTGGTACCTCCAGATGCAGCGCGCCGGCGCGGACGTCGAGATCTACCGCTATCCCGGGGCCGGGCACCTGTTCACCGACCCGGATCTGCACGACTACGACCAGGCGGCGGCCGAGCAGACCTGGAAGGTCGCGCTGGGCTTCCTGGCCACTCTGTAGGAACGCGCGACGCCCGGCGCGGAAACGCGCGACACCCGGTGCTCCGGGCGGTCGGCCCGCCCGGAGCACCGGGTGTCGCGGAAGCGGAGGGCGTTACGCCTTGAGCGCCTTGTCGATGGCCTTCGTGAACTCGTCGGCCGTCATCGGGGCGTTCTCGCTGCCCTCGGCCGTGATCTTCTTGTCGTCCATCTTCAGGGTCGGCGTGCCCTGCACCCCGCTCTTGTCGAACGTCTTGGACATCTTCATGGCCCAGGCGTCGTACGTGCCGTCCTCGACGTCCTTCCGGAAGTCCTTGTTGCCCTTCAGCGCGTCGACCGAGTCCGCGACCTCGATGAGGTAGCTGTCCTTGGCGAACTTGTCGTCGCTCTCCTCGGGGTGGAACTTCGCGGAGTACAGGGCGGCCTTGTACTCCATGAACGCCTCGGGGCTCACGTCCAGTGCCGCGCCGAGCGCGCTCAGGGCGTTCTTGGAGCCCTCGCCGTTGTCGGTGTTGTCGATGAAGGTCGCGCCGACGTACTTGACCTTGTACTTGCCGGCCTCGACGTCCTTCGAGACGGTCTCGCCGACGCCCTGCTCGAACGTGGCGCAGACCGGGCAGCGCGAGTCCTCGTAGAGCTCCAGGGTCTTCTTCGCGCCGGACTCGCCGATCACCACGGTGGTGCCGTCGTCGCCCGAGGTGTTCTTCGGCGCGGTGACGTTCTTCGCGTCGGCGGCGCTCTCCCAGGCGTCCGGCTTGTTCAGCTGCATCACGCCGTAGCTGATGCCGCCGACCACGGCGAGGGCGGCGACGACCGAGACCGCCACGACGAGCTGCTTACGGGTCTTGTCCTTCTTGGCCTGGGCCTCGCGCTCGGCGCGCAGCCGCTCGCGGGCCGCTGCCTTGTTCGCCTGGGTGTTGCGCTTGCTCATGATCGTTCTCCGTGTGTACGTGTGTGGGGGTGGGCGGTGCTGTCGTCGTCGCGCGGCCGTGCCCTCAGGCAGCGGCGTACGTCGCGAGCGGCGGGCCCCTGCGTCCCACACAGTGCACGAGGAGACGGGCGGTCAGCGGCGGGTGCGGACGCCCGACGGGCCGGGAGCGGCGGGCCGCGGCCCGGACGCCGGCCCGCACCACGGCGACCGCGATCAGCAGCGGCCGGAAGGCCAGCAGGGCCGCCGTGCGCAGCAGCCCGGCCAGGGCCGCCTCGCCGCGCCGCAGCCAGGCCGCGGCGAGCAGCCCGACCGCCACGTGGGCGACGAGCAGCAGCCAGGGCACGGCCGGCCCCGGCTGTGCCAGCAGCGCCGCCGCACGGTCGCCCGCGCCGGCCACCCCGGCCAGCGGGGTGCCCACCGTGCCGACGCCCGCGATCCGGGCCCCGCCCGCGCCGACCTCGCCGCCGCCGCACAGGACGTCGAAGCCCACCGCGCGCAGGGTGCCCGCGACCGGGCCGCCCGCCGCCCCGTAACAGAGGTGCTGGCCCGTGGTGAACAGCGTGTCGGCGGCCAGCTCCAGCGGGACCAGCAGGCCCGCGATCGCCCCGAAGCCGCGCTCCCGGCCGGCCAGCGCGTACGCCACGGCGAAGACCGCGGCGGCGAGCAGCGCGACCGCGGTCAGCGGCAGCGGGACCCGGGAGAGCAGCACGTGGGACGCCGTGGACAGGGTGACGACGAGCGCGGTGAAGACCGCCGCGCGCGCGACCCTGAGCTGCGTCCCTGAGATGTCCATCGCCGGAAAGTGTGTCATGTGTCGAGGTAAGCGGACCTTAAAAGAGGCTGAGAGTCCCCGGGGGCCTCCCCGGGGACTCCCGCGCCCTACAGACCCGGGATCCGGCCGTTGCGGAAGAGGTCGACGAAGATCTGGTGGTCCTCGCGGGCTCGCGCCCCGTAGCTGTGGGCGAAGTCGACCAGCATCGGCGCGAAGCCCTCCTCGTCGGCCGCGATGGCCGCGTCGATCGCCCGCTCGGTGGAGAACGGCACCAGCGAGTGCCCGCTCTCGTCGTCGGCGGCCCCGTGCATCGTGGCCGTGGCCCGGCCGAGATCGGCGACGACCGCCGCGATCTCGTCCACCTCGTCGATGTCGGACCAGTCCAGGTCGACCGCGTACGGCGAGACCTCGGCGACCAGCTGGCCCGCCCCGTCCAGCTCGGTCCAGCCCAGCCACGGGTCCGCGTGCGCCTGGAGCGCGCGCTGTGAGATCACCGTGCGGTGCCCCTCGTGCTGGAAGTACTCCCGCACGGCGGCGTCCGTGATGTGCCGGGAGACCGCCGGGGTCTGCGCCTGCTTGAGGTAGATCACCACATCGTTCTCCAGGGCGTCGCTGTTGCCCTCCAGGAGGATGTTGTACGAGGGGAGCCCGGCGGAGCCGATGCCGATGCCCCGGCGGCCCACCACGTCCTTGACCCGGTAGGAGTCGGGACGGGCCAGGCTCGACTCCGGCAGCGTCTCCAGATAGCCGTCGAACGCGGCCAGCACCTTGTAGCGCGTCGCGGCGTCCAGGTCGATCGACCCGCCGCCGTCCGCGAACCGGCGCTCGAAGTCCCGGATCGTCGTCATCGAGTCGAGCAGCGAGAAACGCGTGCGCGACCGGGCGGCGCGCAGCGCGCCCAGCAGCGGGCCGTCCGCGGTGTCCAGGGTGAACGGCGGCACCTCGTCGTTCTTCGCGCCCGTCGCCAGCGCGCGGATCCGCTCGCGGTAGGAGGCGGCGAAGGTCGTCACCAGCTCGCTGATCTGCTCGTCGGAGAGCGCCTTCGCGTAACCGATCAGCGCCACGGAGGCGGCGAAGCGCTTCAGGTCCCAGGTGAAGGGGCCCACGTACGCCTCGTCGAAGTCGTTGACGTTGAAGACGAGGCGGCCGTTGGCGTCCATGTAGGTGCCGAAGTTCTCCGCGTGGAGATCGCCGTGGATCCAGACCCGGCCGGTGCGCTCGTCCAGGAACGGGCCGCCGTGCCGCTCCCGCTCCAGGTCGCCGTAGAACAGGCAGGCCGTGCCCCGGTAGAAGGCGAAGGCCGAGCCCGCCATCTTGCGGAACTTGACCCGGAAGGCGGCCGGATCGGCGGCCAGCAGCTCCCCGAAGGCGGTGTCGAAAACGGCGAGAATCTGCTCCCCGCGCTGCGCCGCGCCGGTCTGCGTTTCCGACATTTCTTGCTGCCTCCTGCTGTAGCTGGCGGGTCCGGCCGGACCCGCGGTCCGGCCGATCGGGCCCTCGTCGAGCCCCGACCGAGTGCATGACAAAACGGACAGGTGTCCCGCCTTCTCCAACGCTCGGCGGAAGCCGGGAGTGCCCGTCGTTCGTCTCCGTCACGTCGTAGACTTCCACGCTGTCCCCCCGTCCGTCATCGCCCGACTTCCCGGAGGCCCGACGCCGTGACCAAGCCGCCCTTCACGCACCTGCACGTTCACACCCAGTACTCGCTGCTGGACGGTGCGGCGCGGCTCAAGGACATGTTCGAAGCGGCCAACGAGATGGGCATGACGCACATCGCGATGACCGACCACGGCAACCTCCACGGCGCCTACGACTTCTTCCACTCGGCGAAGAAGGCGGACGTCACGCCGATCATCGGCATCGAGGCGTACGTCGCCCCCGAGTCGCGCAAACACAAGCGCAAGGTGCAGTGGGGACAGCCGCACCAGAAGCGCGACGACGTGTCCGGTTCCGGTGGTTACACCCACAAGACCATCTGGGCGTCCAACAAGACGGGGCTGCACAACCTCTTCCGGCTCTCCTCCGACGCGTACGCCGAGGGCTGGCTCCAGAAGTGGCCCCGGATGGACAAGGAGACCATCTCCCAGTGGTCCGAGGGGCTCATCGCCTCCACTGGCTGCCCCTCCGGCGAGGTGCAGACCCGGCTGCGGCTCGGCCAGTTCGACGAGGCGGTCCAGGCGGCTTCCGACTACAAGGACATCTTCGGCGAGGGCAGGTACTTCCTGGAGCTGATGGACCACGGCATCGAGATCGAGCGCCGGGTCCGCGACGGGCTGCTGGAGATCGGCAAGAAGCTGAACATCCCGCCGCTCGTCACCAACGACTCCCACTACACGTACGCCCACGAGGCCACCGCCCACGACGCCCTGCTCTGCATCCAGACCGGCAAGAACCTCTCGGACCCCGACCGCTTCCGCTTCGACGGCACCGGCTACTACCTGAAGACGACGGACGAGATGTACGCCGTCGACTCCTCCGACGCCTGGCAGGAGGGGTGCGCCAACACCCTCCTGGTCGCCCAGCAGATCGACACCACCGGCATGTTCGAGGCGAAGAACCTCATGCCGAAGTTCGAGATCCCGGACGGCTTCACGGAGGTCACCTGGTTCCAGGAGGAGGTCCGGGTCGGCATGGCCCGCCGCTTCCCGAACGGGGTCCCCGACGACCGGCAGAAGCAGGTCGAGTACGAGATGGACATCATCATCCAGATGGGGTTCCCGGGGTACTTCCTGGTCGTCGCCGACTTCATCATGTGGGCCAAGAACAACGGCATCGCGGTGGGCCCGGGCCGTGGCTCCGCCGCCGGTTCGATCGTGGCGTACGCGATGGGCATCACCGACCTCGACCCGATCGAGCACGGACTGATCTTCGAGCGGTTCCTCAACCCCGAGCGCGTCTCCATGCCCGACGTCGACATCGACTTCGACGAGCGTCGGCGCGTCGAGGTGATCCGGTACGTCACCGAGAAGTACGGGGCCGACAAGGTCGCCATGATCGGCACCTACGGCAAGATCAAGGCCAAGAACGCCATCAAGGACTCGGCCCGTGTGCTGGGCTACCCGTACGCGATGGGCGACCGGCTCACCAAGGCCATGCCCGCCGACGTCCTCGGCAAGGGCATCGACCTCAACGGCATCACCGACCCCAAGCACCCGCGCTACAGCGAGGCGGGCGAGATCCGGGGGATGTACGAGAGCGAACCGGACGTCAAGAAGGTCATCGACACCGCCAAGGGCGTCGAGGGCCTGGTGCGGCAGATGGGCGTGCACGCCGCCGGCGTCATCATGTCCAGCGAGCCCATCGTCGACCACGCGCCCGTCTGGGTCCGGCACACCGACGGCGTCACCATCACGCAGTGGGACTACCCGCAGTGCGAGTCGCTCGGCCTGCTGAAGATGGACTTCCTCGGCCTGCGCAACCTGACGATCATGGACGACGCCATCAAGATGGTGAAGTCCAACAAGGGCATCGACCTGGAGATGCTCGCCCTGCCGCTGGACGACCCCAAGACCTACGAACTGCTCTGCCGCGGTGACACGCTCGGCGTCTTCCAGTTCGACGGCGGGCCGATGCGCTCCCTGCTCCGCCAGATGCAGCCCGACAACTTCGAGGACATCTCCGCCGTCTCGGCCCTCTACCGGCCGGGCCCGATGGGCATGAACTCGCACACGAACTACGCGGAGCGCAAGAACGGCCGCCAGGAGATCACCCCGATCCACCCGGAGCTGGAGGAGCCCCTCAAGGAGGTCCTCGGCCTCACCTACGGCCTGATCGTCTACCAGGAGCAGGTCCAGAAGGCCGCCCAGATCGTCGCCGGGTACTCCCTGGGCGAGGCCGACATCCTGCGCCGCGTGATGGGCAAGAAGAAGCCCGAGGAGCTGGCGAAGAACTTCGTCCTCTTCGAGAAGGGCGCCAAGGAGAAGGGCTTCTCCGACGCCGCGATCAAGTCGCTGTGGGACGTCCTGGTGCCGTTCGCCGGATACGCGTTCAACAAGGCGCACTCCTCGGCGTACGGCCTGGTCACCTACTGGACCGCCTACCTCAAGGCGAACTACCCCGCCGAGTACATGGCCGCCCTGCTGACCTCGGTCAAGGACGACAAGGACAAGTCCGCGGTCTACCTCAACGAGTGCCGCCGGATGGGCATCAAGGTGCTCCCGCCCAACGTCAACGAGTCGCTCTCGAACTTCGCCGCCCAGGGCGACGACGTGATCCTCTTCGGCCTGACCGCCATCCGCAACGTCGGTCAGAACGTCGTCGACTCGATCATCCGGTCCCGCAAGGCGAAGGGGAAGTACAGCACCTTCCCCGACTTCCTCGACAAGGTCGAGGCCGTCGTCTGCAACAAGCGCACCGTCGAATCGCTGATCAAGGCCGGGGCCTTCGACGAGATGGGCCACACCCGCAAGGGCCTCGTCGCCCACCACGAGCCGATGATCGACAACGTGGTGCAGGTCAAGCGCAAGGAGGCCGAGGGGCAGTTCGACCTCTTCGGGGGCGGCGAGGAGGAGAGCGGCGAGCCGGGGTTCGGGCTCGACGTGGAATTCTCCGACATCGAGTGGGAGAAGGCCTACCTGCTCGCCCAGGAGCGGGAGATGCTCGGCCTGTACGTCTCCGACCACCCGCTGTTCGGCCTGGAGCACGTGCTGTCCGACAAGGCCGACTCCTCGATCTCCCAGCTCATGGGCGGGGACTACGGCGACGGCGCCATCGTCACCGTCGGCGGCATCATCTCCGGCCTCCAGCGCAAGATGACCAAGCAGGGCAACGCCTGGGCCATCGCCACCGTCGAGGACCTGGCCGGCTCCATCGAGTGCATGTTCTTCCCCGCCACCTACCAGCTGGTCTCCACCCAGCTCGTCGAGGACACCGTCGTCTTCGTCAAGGGACGGCTCGACAAGCGCGAGGACGTGCCCCGGCTGGTCGCCATGGAGATGCAGGTCCCCGACATCTCCAACGCCGGGACCAACGCGCCCGTCGTCCTCACCATCCCCACCGTGAAGATCACCCCGCCCATGGTCACCCGGCTCGGCGAGGTGCTCAGCCACCACCGGGGCGACACCGAGGTGCGCATCAGGCTCCAGGGCCCCCGCAAGACCACCGTCCTGCGGCTCGACCGGCACCGGGTGAAGGCCGATTCGGCCCTCTTCGGCGACCTGAAGGTGCTGCTCGGCCCGGCCTGCCTGGCCGGCTGAGCCCCGGCCGGATCACCCGGACCACGACGAGAGGGGCGCCCCGCCGATGCGGGACGCCCCTCTCGTCGTCAACGCCTGTCTCTACCGCACGCGGCCGACGGGTCAGTTGTGGCCGAAGCGCCGCTGGTGCTTGCGGGCCACGTCGGACGGGCTGCCCTGGGCCTGCGCCTGCGGCTGGTTCTGCGACTCGTACGCCGTCGACTTGGCCTGCTCCGCGCCACGCTCCGACGCGGACGCGCGGTCGTGCTGGCTGCCCTGCTTGCGGTTCTTGTTCTTGGCCATGGTGAATGCCTCCTGTGGGGAATCCTGGGGGGCCAGGACCGCTGTCAGACTCACATAGCGCCGCAAACACCGCATGTTGGATCATTACCGTGCGTAGCGGTTTCCGCGGTGGGGGCCGTTCCGCCGCCCCTTCCCGTCCCCCTCGCCCCGCCCCTTCCCGTCCCCCTCGCCCCGCCCTTTCCCGTCCCCCCGACGCCCTGTGCGCAGCGCCCCTCCTCGCCCCTCGCCCTCCCTGCCCTCTTCCTTTCCGGATCCGCCACGCCGATGATCCAGTTCCGGCCGTTAACCCCCGCGCGGTCGGGCAGACTCGAAAGAAACCCTGGGTAAGCGGACCCGGTCATCGAGGAGCGGGCCGCCGAAACGTTCCCGAATTCGGAAGAGGGTGGAACGCGTGGACCGTTGCGTCGTCCTGGTGGACGCCGGCTACTTGCTGGGCGCAGCCGCGAGCCTGCTGGCCGGAGAGCCCGCCCGTTCCCGCATCACCGTCGACCACGCGGCCCTCATCCAGGGGCTGCGCGAGCGCGCCGAGGCCGACACTCAACAGCCCCTGCTGCGCATCTACTGGTTCGACGGCGCCCCCGACCGGGTGCCCCAGCCCGAGCACCGCCGACTCCGCGTGATGCCCCGCGTGACCGTCCGGCTCGGCGCCCTGACCCGCAGCGACGGGCGCTGGGCACAGAAGGGCGTCGACGCCGCCATGCACGCCGAGCTGACCGAACTGGCGAGGAACCGCGCCTGCTCCGACGTGGTCCTGGTGACCGGGGACGGCGATCTGCTGCCCGGTCTGATGTCCGCCAAGGAACACGGGGTCGCCGTCCACCTCTGGGCCGTGCAGGCCGCCGACGGCGACTACAACCAGTCCGAGGACCTCGTCGCCGAGGCCGACGAACGGCGCGTCCTCGACCGGGCCTGGATCACCAAGGCCGTACGCGCCAAGGACCTCGGCGGCCCCTGCGCCCCGCCGCCCGCCCCGCGCCCCGAGATCGCCGCGATCCTCTCCGCACCCCTGCCGGAGGCCGCCCTCGCCGCCTCCGCCGAACGCGCCTCCGAGGCCCAGGCCGCCGCGGCCCGCAGCGGCGCGCCCGCCCCCGCAGAGAACACCCCCGCCACCCCCGACGCCCCGTCCGCCCCCGGCCACAAGACCGTCCCCACCCCCAAGGACCTGGCCGCGCTGCGCGCCCACGCCACCCACCCGGACCGCCAGCACCCGCCCCAGCCCGGGGGCGCCACGCTGCGCTGGTCCTCCGACAAGGGGTGGGTGGAGCGGGGCGGGCCCCTCGGCGAGCCGGCCGAGACCGCGTCCCTGCCCACCCTCGCCCAGGTCACCACCGCCGAACAGCGCTGGGCGGACCGGGAGGAGGACATCACCACCGTCGGCGGCGACCCCTTCGAGGTGGGCCAGGTCTTCGCCCGCCGCTGGATGGAGCGCCTGCCGGAAACCGTCCGCCTGCAGAGACTCTCCACCCTGTACCCGCGCATCCCGCACCGGATCGACGGCGAACTGCTGCGGTACGCGGCCCGCTTCGGGCTCCTCGCCCACAAGGACGACCAGATCGACGAGCACGACCGCTACGCGATCCGGGCCGGCTTCTGGCGGGAGATCGACGTGCGGGCCGCCGCCGAGCACGTACCGGCGGGGGAGCAGTAGCCCCGCGGCCTCCCGCGGCGCCCGGCGACGCGGGTGGCCCCGGACGCGAACCGGGGCATGTGACCCCGTACCCTCGTACCTCGTGAGTACGGGCACTGCACAGGCGCAGAGGGACACCGGCACCGTGTGCGCGGTGCGCGATCTGGTCAAGACCTATCCCGCCGTCCGAGGCCGCCGGGGCACTCCCGCGGCGCCCGAGGTCCGCGCCACCGACAGCATCAGTCTGGACGTCGAGCGCGGCGAGATCTTCGGACTGCTCGGCCCCAACGGCGCCGGCAAGTCCACCCTGGTCCGCCAGCTCACCGGGCTGATGCGGCCCGACTCCGGCAGCGTCGAGGTGCTGGGCCACGACCTCGTGCGCCACCCCGAGCGGGCCTCCCGGCTGATCGGCTACCTGGGGCAGGAGTCCACCGCCCTCGACGAACTGACCGTCTCGCTCGCCGCCGAGACCACCGGACGGCTGCGCGGTCTCGCCGTTCGGGACGCGCGCGCCGAGCGCGACGCGGTCCTGGAGGAGCTGGGCCTCACCGCGATCGCCGGGCGGCCCCTGAAGAAGCTCTCCGGCGGTCAGCGACGGCTCGCCTGCTTCGCCGCCGCCCTGGTCGGCGACCGGCCCGTCCTCGTCCTCGACGAACCCACCACCGGAATGGACCCGGTCGCCCGCCGCGCCGTCTGGGCCGCCGTCGACCGCCGCCGGGCGGAGCGCGGCGCCACGGTCCTGCTGGTCACCCACAACGTGATCGAGGCCGAGACCGTCCTCGACCGGGTCGCCGTCCTCGAACGCGGCCGGGTCATCGCCTGCGACACCCCCGCCGGGCTCAAGGAGCAGGTCGCCGGGGAGGTGCGCGTCGAGCTCGTCTGGCGTGAACGGGCCCCGCTGGACGTCCCCGAGGTGGCGGCCCTGCGCCCGTCCGCCCAGGAGTCCGGGCGGCGCTGGGTGCTGCGCCTCGGACCGGACGAGGCGCGGGCCGCGGTCGCCGCGGTGACGGGCGGCGCGGCCTTCGCCGCGCTCGACGATTTCACCCTGGCCACGCCCAGCCTGGAGGATGTCTATCTCGCCCTCGGGGGAGACGCGGCCGATGCGACCAAGGGGCTGGTTAAGGCGTGAGGGGCGTGGGCAGCGTGATGGGGGTGACCGCGGTGCGCGTACGCGGCGGTTCGGACGTGAGGGACGCAATGGACCTGTCTCAGGGGGGCAGCCGCAGGTGACGAGCATCATTCCGGCCAGGACAGCGCCGTCGAGCGCCCGGCCCGCGCCCGGCACCCCCGGTACCGGCCCCGCCCGCACGGTCTCCGCCCCCCTCGCGCCGCGCGCCCGGCTGCTGCCCTCGCTGGCCGCCGTCTACCGCGCCCAGCTCTCCCGGGCGCGCGTCGCCCGGATCCCGCTCCTGTTCGTGGCGACCTTCCAGTCCGTCGGGATCATGATCCTCATGCGGGGCGTCGTGGACGGCGGTGCGGAGGCCCGCGCGGTGGTCGCGGGATCCAGCGTCCTGGTCGTCGCGTTCGTCGCGCTCAACCTGCTCGCCCAGTACTTCGGGCAGCTGCGGGCGGGCGGCGGGCTCGACCACTACGCCACCCTGCCGGTGCCGCCCGCCGCCGTGGTGCTCGGCGCGGCGGCGGCCTACGCCTCGTTCACCGTGCCCGGCACGGTCTTCACGGCGATCACCGGAAGCGTGCTGTTCCAGCTGCCGATGACCCATCTGTGGGTCCTGGTGGCCGTCGTCCCGCTCTCCGGCGCCGCCCTCGCCGGTCTCGGCGCGGCGCTCGGACTGCTCGCCCCGCGCCCGGAGCTGGCCACCCTGCTGGGCCAGCTGGGGATGTCCGCGGCCCTGCTGCTCGGGGTGCTGCCGGCCGAGCGGCTGCCGGAGCCGGTGGGATGGGCGCGTGACCTGCTGCCCTCGACCTACGGGGTCGAGGCGCTGGCCCGGTCCTTCGACGCCCGCCCGGACTGGGGTCTCATCGCGTTCTTCCTCGCGATCTGCGCGGCGGTGGGGGTTCTCTCGCTGGCCGCGGCGACGTGGGCGTACCGGCGGGCCGCCGTACGGTAGGACCGGCCGCGGCATCCGGTGAGGCGCCTCACCGGGTGGCCTGGCACGATGGCACGGTGACCGCACCTCTGACGCCGCCTCACCAGCCCGGCCCCCACGACCCGTGGCAGGCCCCGCCCTCGGGCTCCCATCCAGCGCCCTCCGAGGGCCGCACGGACAACCCCGACACGGCCACGGAGCTCCGTCAGGCCGCGGTCGTCCTGGTCGCGGTCGCGCTCGCGGGGATCGTGCTCGGACTGCTGTGGCTCTGGCTGGCACCGCGTGTGCCGCTGGTCTCCGACGACACCGCCGTCTTCCTCAAGAACAGCGAGGGCGAGGAGGCGATCGGGGCGGACGGGACGTTCGTCCTGCTGGCCCTCGGCTTCGGCGCGCTCTCGGCCGCCGCCGTCTTCTGGCGGCTGCGTCGCGGGGGCGTCCTCGTGGTCGTGGGTCTGGCGCTGGGCTCGCTGCTCGCCGCGCTGATCGCGTGGCGGGTCGGCGTCTGGCTGGGACCGTCGTCCGACGTGGTGGCGCGGGCCCGGGAGGCCGGCCGGGGCGTGACCTTCGACGCGCCGCTGGAGCTGCACTCGGTGTGGGTGGCGGTGCTGGCGTGGCCCTTCGCGGCGATGGGGATCCACCTGCTGCTCACGGCGGCGTTCGGGCCACGGGACGTGGAGCCGGACTGGTCGGGGTATGCGGGGTACTACGACGGGCCGGTGCAGGGGCCCCTGGCGGGTCCGGGGTCCGGGTCGTCGCCGTCGCCGCCCGCGGGTGGCGACAGGACCTAGGCGTAGTGACCCGCAGGGTTGTTGACGCGGCTGATCGGGGGCCGGACTACGCCCGCGCGATCTCCGCGAACGTCGCCCCCGTCAGTTCCGCCAGGTCCGTCGCCGCGAGCTCGACCTCCAGGCCCCGCCGCCCCGCCGACACGCAGATGGTGGAGTGGGCGCGCGCCGACGCGTCCAGCACCGTGCGCAGGCGCTTGCGCTGGCCCAGGGGGGAGATGCCGCCCCGGACATAGCCCGTCGTGCGTTCCGCCGCCGCCGGGTCCGCCATCGCGGCGCGCTTGCCGCCCACCGCGGCGGCCAGGGCCTTGAGGTCCAGGGAGCCGGCCACCGGGACCACCGCGACCGTCAGGGCGCCGTCCACGTCCGCCACCAGGGTCTTGAAGACCCGGTCGGGGGAGACGCCCAGGGCCTCGGCGGCTTCCTCCCCGTAGGAGGGGGAGGCCGGGTCGTGGTCGTAGGCGTGGACGGTGAAGGAGGTGCCGGCCGCGGTCAGGGCGACCGTGGCCGGGGTGCCGCCCGACTGCTGCTTCTTGGATTTCTTCGCCAACGGGGGCCGGTCCTCGTCAGTTGGGGTGGGTGGGGGCCCGGGTCAGGTCGGTCGCGGGCAGCGAGGGCAGGTGCCGGATGACCGCGGTCTCCTTGCGCAGCAGCGTCAGCTCCTCGCGCAGTCGGGTCGCCGTGTCCGGGGCCTGGAGCAGGCGCTGCTTGGTGGGCACGTCCAGGACGGTCGCCGCCGCGACCAGGTAGGAGATCACGGACGGGTCGTCGGGGAGGTCGGCTCCGGTCGCCAGGGAGCGTTCGCTCGCCCCGGCCAGCCGCTTCTGGTAGGTGCGGAAGGCCCGCAGGACGCCCTCGGCGAGCGCTCCCGCCTCGTCCCCCCGGTCCTCGCCCGGCGGTTCCTCGGTCAGCTCCTCGACCTCGGCGGTCAGATACGCGCCGCTCGCCTCGACGGACAGCAGCCTGACCCGGGTGGTGCCGGTGGCCAGGACCTCGAAGCTGCCGTCGGCGCGCTCGCGGATCGTCGCCGCGTCCGCGACGCAGCCGACCCGGTGGAAGGTCTGGATCGGGTCGGGGCCGAAGCCCTCCGCCGGGGCGCGCTCGGGGGGCGGGGCGGCGGCGACGGTGTCCGGCATGCCGGTGGCCGTCGGGGCGGTCTCGCGGCCGTCGCGGATCGCGACCACGACGAAGCGGCGGGGTTCGTCCTCGTCGGTCTTCAGCAGCTCCCGCATCATGGCGCGATATCGCTCCTCGAAGACGTTGAGCGGCAGCACCAGGCCGGGGAACAGCACCGCGTTGAGCGGGAAAAGGGGAAGGCGGGCGGTGGTCACAACGCTCAAGCGTAATGGCCCCGGGGGCGGGTGTGGTCGGCCCGGTTGCGCAAGGGGGTCAGGGAGGCCGCCTGGAGCCGTGCGCCGTCCCGCGCGTCCAGGAACCGGCCCAGCGCGTCGTCGGAGACCGACGACCACGGGAACGACGTCGCGTGCAGGCCGATCAGGTTGAACTGGTGCAGCGCCTCCGCCCAGCGGCACCGGGCGAGCAGGACGTAGGCGAGGAGGTTGCGGACCTCGGCCGGCCAGGGGTCGCCGGGCCGGTAGGCGGCGGAGAGCCTGATCGCCAGGTCGGCCGCCGCGTCGATCCGCTCCTCCAGCACGGAGGTGGTGCGGCCCGCCGCCTGGGTGTCCAGGATCAGCGCGAAGGCCGCCCGGACGGGGAGGGCCTGCACCAGCGAGTCGGGCAGCGCGTCCTCGGCGGCCTGCTCGGCGAAGTCGAAGCACTCGCGGTGCGAGCCGTACCATGCGGCGGAGAGGTACCTCAGCGCCGCCACATGGCAGCCGTAGTGGTGCGCGGAGCGCCGTACGGCCTGTTCCCACAGGGCTTCGAAGGCGGTGTGCGTGGCGTGGGTGCCCCGTGCGTGGTCCAGGGCGAGCCGCCACGGCACGGGGTCGCGCGGGTCCGCGTCGGCGGCGGCGGTGATCAGCGGTCCGACCTCGCGGAGCCGCTCCGCGCGGGCGGGCGACTCCCAGGCCCGGCGGACCGACAGCTCCGCCTTGACCAGCAGGGCGTCCGGGTCGCGCGGGGCGGCGGCCAGCCAGTCGACGAGCCAGCCGTCCCGCCCGCGGGCGAAGGCGACGAGCCGGCCGACGTAGCGGTCCCGGTTCTCCCAGTCGGCGGCGTCCCGGGTGGTGGCGAGCAGCTTGGCGGCGGGTTCGTAGTCGCCCAGGGCAGCGGCGACCAGCGCGGGAGAGAGCCGCTCGTCCGGGGCGTCGAGCAGCACCGCGTCATCCGCGGACCGTCCGGCGGACAGCGGAGGGCTGTGCCGGATCATGCGCGCGGTACTCAGCAGAGCGCGAAGGAATGCCATGGTGCAGACCATTGAAAAGCGCTGGTGAGGGCCGCGCCAGAGGCGTGCTGTGAAGCTTCTGTGCCGAGTGGATGGGTTGTATCGGACCGGGTCAAGAAAGGGCAAAGGAAATGCCCTTCGCTGGCTTGATCACACCCTTCCGTGACGCCCGTCCGACCCTCCGGCCACACGGTGCGGGCGGTCGGTCCCCTGGCCCCGACCGCCCACGGCCGCGAGAAGCGTCCTCCGGAGTCAGCCCCTGCGCAGCATCCGGGACGCCCCCGCCGCCACGGTGGTGGCCAGAACCCACCCCACCAGCACCAGCCCGGCCGCGGTCCACTGCCAGGCGTCCTCCATCCGCCAGTAGCCGTCCTGGCCGAGGTTGATCACCGGGATCAGCAGATCCAGCGCGTACAGGGCGGGATTCCACTGCGGATGCTCCTCGCCCTTGATGGAGGGCGGCGCGTGCTGCGCGAACGCCACCGTGCCCGCCGCCCACAGCACCGCCATCCACACCGCGGCCCGCCCCGGCCGGTAGCCGTACGCCACCGTCCAGTCCTGGAGGTAGCCCCAGGCCTTCGCGGCGAACGGCAGCGTCTCGCGGCGGCGGCGCTGCTTGGCGAGCAGCACCTCGCGCGCGTCCGCGTCCTCACCGCAGCTGCGCATCACCGTGGCCAGCCGCTCGTACGGCTCGGGGACGTACTCCGGGGTCGCGGCGAGCACCCACTCCAGCCGCCGGGAGAGCGGGAAGTGGCCGTAGGGGACGAGGTTCTCGTAGACGAAACCGCCCATCGCCAGACCGCCCGGGCCCGGCCAGCTCGTCGACAGGTCGATCAGGGTCACCACCTTCGCCCCGTTCAGCACGACGCGCCCCTCCTCCGGGCGCTCCGCGTTGAACCGCAGCTCCGGTGTCACGATCCGGCGCAGCGACAGCTCCTCCTGCCGGGTCATGGTGAACCGGGCCTTGTGCAGGTCCACCGCGTCCCCGAACCGCCCGTCGTCCAGGCGCACCCCGCCCCGGCAGTCGAAGATCTGCGAGCGGGTGCCGCGCGCCGGTGTCGGGGCGTAGACCACGCCGTACGGGGGAGTGGTGCCCTGGTTCCCCGTGTCGACGCTCACCCACGCCTCGGTCATGTAGAGCGTGCGCTCCACCGTCAGCTGCGGGGCGTTCAGCGCGCGGCGGTCCTCCGCGGCGCGCAGCCGGCTGCCGCGCAGACTCAGCGAACCGCCCACCTTCGCCCCGCGCAGGCTCAGCTCGCCGAGCGTCTCGATCATCTCGGCCTGGAGGTCCTGCGCGACCGCCATGCCGTCCCCGACGATGGCCCGCCCGTGCCGGTCCGGGCCGACACTGAGCTGGTTGATCAGCAGATCCGTGCCGATCTGGGCGTCGGTCAGCCGGATGCCCCGGTCGATCCGGCAGCGCGGCAGATGCAGATCGCCCTCCGTGTGCAGTCGCGCGGCCTCCAGCCGGGGCAGCGCGCACCCCACCAGCCGCAGGGTCGTGAAGTGGCACTCGGGGAGCACCACCTCCTGCTCGAAGCGGCAGCCGGTCAGCTCCACGTACGGAGCCACCCGGCCGCCCGCCAGGTCCAGCTTTCCGGTGATCCGCACCCCTCTGAGCTTCAGCGCCGCCACCCGGCCGGGCCGGGCCGGCGGGCCGCTCAGCAGCAGCCGCGCCACCGTGCGCGCGCCGACGCTCCGCTCGGGCCCCCACAGCTGCGGGGCGAACGGATCGTTGTGGGCCGGGTCGTAGCTGCGTAAGTCGTAGGTGGTCCCGTTGCGGAAGGACTGCCACATGCCCAGCTCCGCTGCGCTGAGGCCGTCCGGGATATCGCCTTCGTGCGGCTCGGTCACGGCCGCTCCCTCCGTGCACACATGCTGTAGTGCTGTTCTTCCCTCCGTGTGACGCCGTGAAAGCTAGCGGTCAGCAGTGACAGCCGGACATGGCCGAGACGCCCATCGGCCAGTGGTGCGGACGACCGGTATCAGCCAGTGATACGGGCGACCGGCCGCTCGGAGCGGTCTGAGAGAATTGCCGTGTGATCTCTCGAATCGATCTGCGCGGTGACGCCCTCCCCGAGGGCGCCGCTCTGCGCGACCTGCTGCCCCGTGCCGAGTTCGACGTGGAAGCCGCCCTGGAGACGGTGCGGCCCATCTGCGAGGACGTGCGCCATCGTGGCTCCGCGGCGGTCATCGAGTGGGGGGAGAAGTTCGACGGTGTCCGGATCGAGTCGGTCCGGGTGCCCGCCGACGCGATCTCCCGCGCCCTGGCGGAGCTGGACCCGGCCGTCCGGGCCGCACTGGAGGAGTCGATCCGCCGCGCCCGCCTCGTCCACCGCGAGCAGCGCCGCACCACGCACACCACCCAGGTCGTCCCCGGCGGCACCGTCACCGAGAAGTGGGTCCCCGTCGAGCGCGTCGGGCTGTACGTCCCGGGCGGCCGCTCGGTCTACCCGTCCTCCGTCGTGATGAACGTCGTCCCGGCCCAGGAGGCGGGCGTCGAGGGCGTCGCCGTCGCCTCCCCGCCGCAGAAGGACTTCGGCGGGCTGCCGCACCCCACCATCCTCGCCGCCTGCGCCCTGCTCGGCGTCGACGAGGTGTACGCGGCCGGCGGCTCCCAGGCCATCGCGATGTTCGCGTACGGCACCGAGGACTGCCTCCCGGTCAACCTGGTCACCGGCCCCGGCAACATCTACGTCGCCGCCGCCAAGCGGCTCCTCAAGGGCCGCATCGGCATCGACGCCGAGGCCGGGCCCACCGAGATCGCGATCCTCGCCGACGCCACCGCCGACCCGGCGCACGTGGCCGCCGACCTGATCAGCCAGGCCGAGCACGACCCGATGGCCGCCGCCGTCCTGGTCACCGACTCCGAGGAGCTGGCCGCCGCCACCGAGGCCGAGCTGGCCCCCCAGGTCGCCGCGACCAAGCACATCAAGGACCGCGTCGAGCCCGCCCTCGCCGGCCGCCAGTCCGCGATCGTCCTGGTCTCCTCGACCGAGGACGGCCTCAAGGTCGTCGACGCGTACGGGGCCGAGCACCTGGAGATCCAGACCGCCGACGCCGCCGCCGTCGCCGACCGGGTCCGCAACGCCGGGGCGATCTTCGTCGGCCCCTGGTCGCCGGTCTCGCTCGGCGACTACTGCGCCGGTTCCAACCACGTGCTGCCCACCGGCGGCTGCGCCTGCCACTCCTCGGGCCTGTCCGTGCAGTCCTTCCTGCGCGGCATCCACATCGTCGACTACACCCGCGACGCGCTCGCCGAGGTCACCCACCATGTCGTGACCCTCGCCGAGGCGGAGGACCTCCCCGCCCACGGCGCCGCCCTCAAGGCACGGTTCGGCTGGAAGGTCCCGCAGCAGTGACGAACGGCAGCACCACCCCCCGCAACCCCTGGGACGAGCTCCCCATCCGCGACGAACTGCGCGGCCAGTCCCCGTACGGGGCGCCCCAGCTCGACGTCCCCGTACGCCTCAACACCAACGAGAATCCCTACCCGCTCCCCGAGGCGCTGGTCGACCGGATCGCCGAGCGGGTCCGCGAGGCCGCCCGCGGCCTCAACCGCTACCCCGACCGGGACGCCGTCGAGCTCCGCACCGAGCTGGCCCGCTACCTGTCCCGGACGGCGGGACACCCGGTGGGCAGGGCCAACGTATGGGCCGCTAACGGCTCCAACGAGGTCCTCCAGCAACTGCTCCAGACCTTCGGGGGGCCCGGCCGCACCGCGATCGGCTTCGAACCCTCCTACTCGATGCACGCCCTGATCTCCCGGGGCACCGGCACCGGCTGGATCTCCGGGCCGCGCAACGACGACTTCACCGTCGACGTGGCCGCCGCCCGCGCCGCCATCGCCGAGCACCGGCCCGAGGTCGTCTTCATCACCTCGCCCAACAACCCCACCGGCACCGCCGTCGAGTCCGACACCGTCCTCGCCCTGTACGAGGCCGCCCAGGCGGCCGGGCCCTCGATCGTCGTCGTCGACGAGGCGTACGGCGAGTTCAGCCACCGGCCCTCGCTGCTCCCGCTGATCGAGGGCCGCCGCAACCTGGTCGTCTCCCGGACCATGTCCAAGGCGTTCGGCGCGGCCGGACTCCGCCTCGGCTACCTCGCCGCCGACCCCGCCGTGGTCGACGCGGTCCAGCTGGTCCGGCTCCCTTACCACCTCTCCTCCGTCACCCAGGCCACCGCGCTCGCCGCCCTGGAGCACACCGATACGCTGCTGGGATACGTCGCGCAGCTCAAGAGCGAGCGCGACCGGCTGGTGGCGGAGCTGCGCGCCACCGGCTACGAGGTCACCGACTCGGACGCCAACTTCGTCCAGTTCGGCCGCTTCGACGACAGCCACGCCGTCTGGCAGCGGATCCTCGACAAGGGCGTCCTGGTCCGGGACAACGGCGTACCGGGCTGGCTGCGGGTCACCGCGGGCACCCCGGCAGAGAACGACGCGTTCCTCGATGCGGTACGCGAACTGAAGAAGGAGCACGACGCATGAGCCCCCGCGTAGGCCGCGTGGAACGCACCACGAAGGAAACGTCCGTGCTCGTCGAGATCAACCTCGACGGCACCGGCAAGGTCGATGTCGCCACCGGGGTCGGCTTCTACGACCACATGCTCGACCAGCTCGGCCGCCACGGCCTCTTCGACCTGACGGTCAAGACCGAGGGCGACCTGCACATCGACACCCACCACACCATCGAGGACACCGCCCTCGCCCTCGGCGCCGCCTTCAAGCAGGCCCTCGGCGACAAGGTCGGCATCTACCGCTTCGGCAACTGCACCGTCCCGCTGGACGAGTCGCTCGCCCAGGTCACCGTCGACCTCTCCGGCCGCCCGTACCTGGTGCACACCGAGCCGGAGAACATGGCCCCGATGATCGGGACCTACGACACGACGATGACCCGCCACATCTTCGAGTCCTTCGTCGCGCAGGCGCAGATCGCCCTGCACATCCACGTCCCGTACGGGCGCAACGCGCACCACATCGTCGAGTGCCAGTTCAAGGCCCTCGCCCGCGCCCTGCGGTACGCCAGCGAGCACGACCCGCGCGCCGCCGGCATCCTGCCTTCCACGAAGGGCGCCCTGTGACCGGCCTCAACACCATCCTGATCGTCGTCGGCCTCTTCCTGGCCGGCGGCGTCTACTCCTTCGCGAAGCAGGGGATGCCCAAGGGCGTCATCGTGCTGCTGTCGATCGGCTCCGTGATGTGCCTGGTGGCGGGCATCCTGCGGATCCAGGGCCTGTGGGACTGAGGACGGGTACGACATGAGTGAGAACAAGAAGAAGGTCGTCGTCTTCGACTACGGCTTCGGCAACGTCCGTTCCGCCGAGCGCGCCCTCGCCCACGTCGGCGCGGACGTCGAGATCACCCGCGACTACGACCGCGCGATGAACGCCGACGGGCTCCTCGTCCCCGGCGTCGGCGCGTTCTCCGCCTGCATGGACGGGCTCAAGCGGGCCCGCGGCGACTGGATCGTCGGCCGCAGGCTCTCCGGCGGCCGACCGGTCATGGGCATCTGCGTCGGGATGCAGATCCTCTTCGAGCGCGGCATCGAGCACGGCGTGGAGACCGAGGGCCTGGACGAATGGCCCGGCACGGTCGGGCCCCTGAAGGCCGACGTCGTCCCGCACATGGGCTGGAACACCGTCGAGGCGCCCGAGGACTCCCGCCTCTTCGCGGGCCTGGACGCCGACGCGCGGTACTACTTCGTGCACTCCTACGCGGCGCACGACTGGACCCTCGAAGTGACCAACGCCAAGATCCGTGCGCCCAAGGTCACTTGGTCCACGCACGGCGAACGGTTCGTGGCCGCCGTGGAGAACGGCGCGCTGTGGGCCACCCAGTTCCACCCCGAGAAGTCCGGCGATGCCGGCGCCCAGCTGCTGACCAACTGGATCGAGACGCTGTAATGCCGAAGCTTGAACTGCTCCCCGCCGTCGACGTCCGCGACGGCCAGGCCGTCCGCCTCGTCCACGGCGAGTCCGGCTCCGAGACCTCCTACGGCTCCCCGCTGGAGGCCGCCCTCGCCTGGCAGTCCGCCGGCGCCGAGTGGCTGCACCTCGTCGACCTGGACGCCGCCTTCGGCACGGGCGACAACCGCGCCCTGATCGCCGAGGTCGCCGGGGCCATGGACATCAAGGTCGAGCTGTCCGGCGGCATCCGCGACGACGCCTCGCTCGCCGCCGCCCTCGCCACCGGCTGCCGCCGGGTCAACCTCGGCACCGCCGCCCTGGAGACCCCCGAGTGGGTCGCCAAGGTCATCGCCGAGCACGGTGACAAGATCGCCGTCGGCCTCGACGTCCGCGGCACCACCCTGCGCGGCCGGGGCTGGACCCGCGACGGCGGCGACCTCTACGAGACCCTCGCCCGCCTCGACTCCGAGGGCTGCGCCCGCTACGTCGTCACCGACATCGCCAAGGACGGCACCCTGGAGGGCCCCAACCTGGGCCTGCTGCGGGACGTCTGCGCCGCCACCGACCGCCCGGTCGTCGCCTCCGGCGGGGTCTCCTCCCTCGACGACCTCCGCGCGATCTCCCTCCTCGTCCCCGAGGGCGTCGAGGGCGCGATCGTCGGCAAGGCCCTGTACGCGAAGGCGTTCACGCTGGAAGAGGCGCTCAAGGCGGTCGCCGCATGACCGATTCCGCTTCCCCCGTGCGCCGGATCTCCACCGGCGCACCCTGGGAGGAGAAGTTCGGCTACTCGCGCGCCGTCGAACTCCCCAACGGACTGGTCCTGGTGGCGGGCTGCACCTCCGTCGTCAACGGCCAGATCTCCGCCGGCTCCCCCTACGAGCAGGCCGTCACCTCCTTCGACGTCGCCTTCGCGGCGCTGGAACAGGTCGGCCTCACCCGCGAGGACGTCGTCCGCACCCGGATGTACATCACCCACGCCCGGGACGTGGACGAGGTCGGCCGCGCCCACAAGGAGCTGTTCGACGCCGTGCGCCCCGCCGCCTCGATGATCATCGTGTCCGGTTTCGTGGACCCGAGCCTGGTCGTCGAGGTCGAGGTCGAGGCCTACCGGGGAGGCGCGGAGTGAGCCTCGCCGTACGCGTCATCCCCTGCCTCGACGTCGACAACGGCCGGGTCGTCAAGGGTGTCAACTTCCAGAACCTGCGCGACGCGGGCGACCCCGTCGAGATGGCCAAGCTGTACGACGCCGAGGGCGCCGACGAGCTGACCTTCCTCGACATCACCGCCTCCAGCGGCGACCGCGAGACGACGTACGACGTGGTCCGCCGCACCGCCGAGCAGGTCTTCATCCCGCTCACCGTCGGCGGCGGCGTCCGCACCCCGGACGACGTCGACAAGCTGCTGCGCGCCGGAGCGGACAAGGTCGGCGTCAACACCGCGGCCATCGCCCGCCCCGACCTCATCCGTGAAATCGCCGAACGCTTCGGACGCCAGGTCCTGGTGCTCTCCGTCGACGCCCGCCGCACCCCGGAGGGCACGTTCGAGGTCACCACGCACGGCGGCCGCAAGGGCACCGGCATCGACGCCGTCGAGTGGGCCCACCGGGCCGCCGAGCTGGGCGCGGGCGAGATCCTGCTCAACTCGATGGACGCCGACGGCACGAAGGACGGCTACGACACCGAGATGATCGAGGCGGTGCGCAAGCACGTCACCGTCCCCGTCATCGCCTCCGGCGGCGCGGGCCGGCTCGCCGACTTCGCCCCGGCGATCGAGGCGGGGGCCGACGCGGTGCTCGCCGCGTCCGTCTTCCACTTCGGCGACCTGCGGATCTTGGAGGTCAAGGGCGCCCTGCGGGAAGCGGGCCACCCGGTCCGCTGAGTCCGTACGGGAGCGTGGCCGCAGCGAGGCGGTGTCACCGGTCTGCCGAGACCGGTGATACCGCCGATGCGCGTCCGGAGGGCGCACCGTGAGAGTGGCGAACGCCGACGGACGACGTCGGCGGCCGCGCGGCGCACCCCGGGCCCCCGGACGACGGGCCTCGTGGGCCCGCGTGGTGCGGTTGAGCCACCACCGAGAGGACCCCCCTCGTGCAGCAGCACCGACTCCCCTCGCACCAGGACCTTCTGCGCCCGAGCCGCTCCCGTACGTTCACGAGCCGCTCCCGTACGTTCACGAGCCTGCTGACCGCCGCCGCGGCCACCGCAGGTCTCCTGATGACCGCCCTGGTCCCGGGCGCGCAGGCCGCCGACAACCCCTACGAGCGCGGACCGGCCCCCACCGACGCCTCCATCGAGGCGAGCCGCGGCCCCTACGCCACCTCGCAGAGCTCCGTCTCCTCACTCGCCGTGAGCGGATTCGGCGGCGGCACGATCCACTACCCGACCTCCACCGCCGACGGCACCTTCGGGGCGGTCGTCATCTCACCCGGCTTCACCGCCTACGAGTCCTCCATCGCCTGGCTCGGCCCGCGCCTGGCGTCCCAGGGCTTCGTGGTGTTCACCATCGACACCAACACCACGCTCGACCAGCCCGACAGCCGGGGCCGTCAACTCCTGGCCGCCCTGGACTACCTGACCCAGCGCAGCTCGGTGCGGACCCGGGTCGACGCCTCCCGGCTCGGGGTGATGGGGCACTCGATGGGCGGCGGCGGCAGCCTGGAGGCCGCCAAGAGCCGCACCTCCCTGAAGGCGGCGATCCCGCTGACCGGCTGGAACACCGACAAGACCTGGCCCGAACTGCGCACGCCCACCCTCGTGGTGGGTGCGGACGGTGACACGGTCGCCCCCGTCGCCACACACTCCGAGCCGTTCTACGAGTCGCTGCCCGGCTCCCTGGACAAGGCGTACCTGGAGCTGCGCGGCGCCTCGCACTTCACGCCGAACACCTCCAACACGACGATCGCGAAGTACAGCATCTCCTGGCTGAAGCGCTTCATCGACGACGACAGCCGCTACGAACAGTTCCTCTGCCCGCTCCCGCGGCCGAGCCTGACCATCGCGGAGTACCGGGGCACCTGCCCGCACACCGCGTAGTCCGGGCGTCCCGGCCCTGCCGCACTGTGCCCGCGCACAGCGCGGCAGGGCCCCGGCTGGGAGCGCGCACCGCTCCGGCCCGTCCCCGCCGGGGAGCCGGACGCGGCGCTTCCACCCGCGCCGACGCGACCGTACGGTGCCGGTGTGACCCCATCGACGACCGTGCGCAGTCCGCTCCGGCTGTACGGCCGGGACGATGAACTCGCCTGCCTGGGGAGTCTGTTGGAGCTGCTGCGGCAGGGCGGGGGAGGTGCGCTCGTGGTTGCCGCGCCGCCCGGTCTCGGCCGTACGGCGCTGCTGCGCGCGGCGGCCGACGCGCACCGCGACCGGGGTCCCGTGCTGTACGCCACGGCCGCCTCCACCGGACGGGCCGTCCCGGGCGGCGGGCCGGTCGTCCCGCTCGGCCCGTCCCCGGCCTTCGGCCCGCCGCCCGCCGCCCCGTACCCCGTGACCACCCCCGAGGCGCTGGTCCGCCGCTTGCGGGAGCCGGGCGCCGGACGCCCCTTGCTGGTCTGCGCCGACGACGCGCACACCTGGGACCCGGCGTCCCGGTCCGCCCTCGCCCTCACGGCCGGCCGACTGGGCCCGGGAAGCCGGACCGCCGTCCTCCTCTCGGCCGCCGACGGCACCGCCTTCCCCGGACTGCCCACGCTCCACCTCGCCCCCCTGGACGAGGCCGCGGCCTCGGCACTCCTGGACCGGCTGACCGGCGGAACACCCCTCGGCGGGAGCCGCGGCGCGGACCTCGGGCCGGTTCCGGGTGCGGACCCGGGGGAGGCCTGTGGAGCGGTCCGGAGCGCGGGCCTTGGCGCCGCCCCGGGGCCGGCTCCGGAGGCGGCCTTCGGAACGCCCTCCGGCGCGGACCCAGGTGCGGCCTCCGCCGCCGCCCCCGGGGCGGACGGGATCGGGATCGACCCCGTCGTGCGGGCCGAACTGCTCCGCGAGGCGGCCGGGAACCCGCGGCTGCTCACCGGGCTCACCGGACGCCTCACCCCGGGCCAGCTCGCCGGCCGCACCGCGCTGCCCTTCCCGCTGCCCGGCGGCGAAGCGGTGCTCGCCGCCCACGCCGAACGGCTCGCCGGCCTCCCGGACCGGACCCGCGCCCTGCTCCTGCTCGCCGCCGCGGCCCAGGAACACGAGCCGGACGGCGCCGGGGCGGACGCCCTGCTCCTGCTGCGCGCGGGCGCCCGGGCCGGACTGCCCCGGGACTTCCTGGACCGGGCCCTGCTCGGCGCCACCGCCACCGAGGGGCTCCTCCAACGGGCGGGCAGCCGCGTCCACTTCGCCCACCCCCTCGTCGCCCGCGCGGTGCTCCACCACGCCCCCTGGCCGCACCGCCGCGCCGCCCACGCGCTGCTCGCCACCCTGCTGGCGGAGACCGGCGACCGGGCCTCCCCGTGCACCCCCTCCACCCCCTCGCCGGACGCCCCGGCCGCCGTGCCCCGGCCCGGCCCGGCCGTCCCGCTCGCCGCCCTCGTCCAGCGGGCCTGTGCCGCGCCCGGGCCGGACGCCGCGCTGGCCGCCCGGATCGAGGCAGCCGCCGGAGGCCCCCTCCCGCACGCCGAGCGTTCCGCCGCCCTGGCCCGCGCCGCCCTGCTCTCCGCCGGACCGACGCTGCGGGCGGCCCGCCTCGCGGCGGCGGCCGAGCAGGCGGGGCTGGCGGGCGACCCGTCCCGGGCGCGTGCCCTGCTGGCCAGGGCCGGGCCGCGTACGGCCGGGGCGACGGGGCCGGGCGGCGAGCCCGCGCAGGGCCTCGCCCCGTACGTCCACGGCATGCTGGCCCTGCGCTCCGGGCCCGCGGCCGACGCCCGTGAAGCGCTGCTCGCCGCCGCCGCGCTGCTCGGCCCGCACGATCCCCGACGGGCCCTCGACGCCCTCCTCGGCGCGGCCGAGGCGGCCTGGGCGGCCGGGGACGCGCTCGGATACCTGGACGCCATGAACCGCCTCGGCCGCACCCCGCCGGAAGCGGGCCTGGAGCAGTACCGGGCCGGCATGTGCGCCGTGCTCGAAGGCCGCACCGCCGAGGGCCACGCCCTGCTCCGCCACTGCCTCGACCCCGCCGGGGACCCCGGAGCCCCGGCCGCGCTGCTCCGGGCCGGGGCCGCCGCCCTGGTTCTCGGGGACGTCGCCGCCGCCTGCCGCGCGGGGGCCCGCGCGCTCGCCGCCGTACGGACCCGGGGACCCGACGCGCTGCTGCCCCAGGCCCTCGAACACCTCGCCTACGCCGAACTGCGGGCCGGGCGCCACAGCGGTGCGCGCGCCCACGCCCTGGAGGGGCTGCACGCCGCCCGCCGTACGGGGCAGCCCAACAGCTCCGCCCATCTGCACGCCGTGCTCGCCCTCGCGGCCTCCGTGGAGGGGCCCGCCGAGGCCTGCGCCGCGCACGCCGACGCCGCGCTGGCCGGGGCGGGGCCGCACGGGCTGGCCCAGGCCGCCACCCTCGCCACCTGGGCGCGGGGCCGCGCGGACCTGGCCTCCGGGCGGCCCGGCGAGGCCGCCGCCCGGCTCGCCCCCCTCGTCGGGACCGGCCCCGGCCGGGGCCACTTCGCCGCCCGGATGCTCGCCGTACCCTGCTGGGTGGAAGCCGCCGTGCTGGGCGGCCGACAGCACGAGGAGTCCCGCGAACTCCACGCCGCCGTGGATGAGTTCGCCTCCTGGGCCGCCCGGACCGCCGACCCGGGGGCGCCCGCCCAACTGGCCCGCTGCCGGGCCCTGCTGGCCCCCGCGGACGAGGCCGACGCCCGCTACGCCGAAGCCCTGGCCCACCACGGCCGGGCGGGCGGCGACTTCGAACGGGCCCGGACCCACCTGCTGTACGGGCAGTGGCTGCGCCGCCGCAGGCGCACCCGCGAGGCCCGCGGTCCGCTGCGCGACGCCCTGGTCGCCTTCCAGCGCAGCTCGGCCCGCGCCTGGGCCGACCGTGCGGCCGGGGAGTTGCGGGCGGCGGGGGAGCCGGTCGGGGCCCCGCGGAAGGCGGCGGACGGGCCGACGGCGGCACTCACCCCCCAGCAACTGCGCATCGCCCGCTGCGTCGCCGAAGGGGCCACCAACAGGGAAGTGGCGCTGCGGCTGTCGCTCAGCCCCCGCACGGTCGACCACCATCTGCGCAATGTCTTCGCCGCCCTCG
The DNA here is from genome assembly GCF_900460065.1 of Streptomyces griseus. Taxonomy (GTDB): domain Bacteria; phylum Actinomycetota; class Actinomycetes; order Streptomycetales; family Streptomycetaceae; genus Streptomyces; species Streptomyces griseus. Next base: position 260,109 of record NZ_UAVD01000032.1, read on the forward strand.
GCATCCGCTCCCGCACCGAACTGGCCCGGCTGCTCGCCGGGTGAGGGCCCGCCGGGAGGGCCGGAGGTTGCGAGACCGTGATGACGAGTTCCCCGCAGACCCCTAGGTACCGACCGGGCGGTATGCCATTCTGCGGGCGTCAGGATCGTGTCGCCGCGCTCGCGCCCCGCCCGGGCCGGGTGCCGGGCCCGCCGCTCGCGCGGCCGGCCGATTCCCGGTGGAGGCCGCCATGCCACAGGTCGTACGTTCGCGGATCGGGGCGCCGCACGGCCCGTCCCCGGCAACGCCGTCGCCGCACCGCTTCCGGTCCCTGGCCGACCGAGAGGCCGTGGAGGTGCTGCACCGGGCCGCCCGGGTCCTCGTCGCCTCGCTGCCGGCGCTCACGGACCGGCTCGTCGAAGCCCTGTACGCGCAGGAACCCGGCTACCGGGCGGCCATCGACTCCGGCCGGGCCGAGGTCTGGCAGGAGGTCCACCACTCGCTGCGGCACAACGTCGGCTCGCTGATCCAGCCCCGGGAGTTCCGCGACTCCGCCCACCGCACCTCCCGCTGGATCGGCGAGACGCGCGCCGAGCAGGGTGTGCCGCTCGACGCCGTCCTGCACGCCTTCCGGATGGGCGGCGCGATGGTCTGGCAGGACCTGGTGGACGAGACGGCCCGGCGCGACCCCGACGACGTACGGCTGCTCGTCCATGTCGCCGCCGACGTGTGGAACTTCGTCGACGAGCACTGCGGGATCGTCGCGGACGCCTACCGGCAGGCCGAGCGCCGGCTGTCCTGGCGGCGCGAGAACCGGCAACGGCTCGTGGTCGCCGCGCTGCTCGACGGGACCGCCCGGATCGCGGACCTCGCCGAGGCGGCCGCGATGCTGGGCCTGCCGGAGCAGGGCCGCTACGCCGTGCTCGCGGTGGCGGCGGCCCCGCGCCGGCCCGGGGCCGCCGCCGGCCCGCCCCTTTCCCTGCCCGCCGCCGCCCCGGACGCCCCGGCGCTCTGGCACCCGGGCCCGGACGCCGAGTTCGTGATCCTGCCGCTGGCCGGTCCGCCCGGTGAGCTGAGCGCCCTGGCCGCCGCGCTGGACGTGCCGGCCGGCGCCCGGGCCGGGATCGGCTCCGCCGTCGAGGGGCTGGCCGCCCTCGGCGACGCCCGGCGGCTGGCGGAGACCGCGCTGCGCGCCTGCCCGGCCTCCGGAGGCACCGTCCTGCTCGACGAGCACCTCCCGGACGCCCTGGTCGTGTCCTCCCCGGCGCTCGCCGGGGCGCTCGCCGACCGGGTGCTGGGCCCGCTGGACCGGCTGGACCCCGCCGACCGCGACGTCATCGTGGAGACCCTCACCGCCTGGCTGGACGTGGACGGCTCGGCGCAGCGGGCGGGCGCGAGGCTCTACTGCCACCGCAACACCGTCCTCAACCGCCTCCGCCGCTTCGAACAGCTCACCGGTCGCTGCCTCACCCGCCCCCGGGACGCGGTGGAGGTCTCGTTGGCCCTGGCGGCACGGAGGCTGCTCGGCACCTGAAAACTCCGCAAACAATATTGCGCAATTCTTATTGCGCAACTTTTCCTGTGCGTCTACGGTCGTGTCATGCCCAGTGAAGACCGACACCGCATCTCCGACCTCGACACCCTCAAGGCCATCGGCCACCCCCTGCGCCTGAAGCTCTACCGGGCCCTGCACATCAAGCGCACCGCCACCGCCTCCCAGCTCGCCGACCAGGTGGACGAGGCGGTCTCCCTCGTCAGCTACCACCTGCGCAAGCTCGCCGACCACGGACTGATCGAACCGGCCGAGGGTCGGGGCGCCGACGGCCGGGAGCGCTGGTGGCAGCCGTCCTCCCGAGGGCTGACCTTCAGCGATACGGACTTCGACGACGCACCGGACAAGGCGGCCGTCTACGCCGCCGCCGGCCGGATGTCCTTCGACCAGCACGTCGAGCTCTACCGGGCCCACCAGGACGCACGGCACACCTGGGACACGCAATGGCGCGCCGCCTCCTGGAGCGCGGAGAACCTCCTGCGCCTCACCGCGGAGGAACTGGCCGCCCTCGGCCGCGAGATGGGCGCGCTGATCGTCCGCTACGAGGAAGCCGGTCGGGCCCGCGAGGAAGCGGGCGACACGGCGGGCCGCGAGAGCGTCGCCCTGCACACGTACGGATTCCCCTTCCGCCCCTGAACCCGGACGCGAGCCCGCACCTGAGCCCGTCACCGGGCCCGGAAGGACGAACCGTGACCGCCACCGCCCTCGAAGCCCCCGAACGCCCCGCCCACCGCGATCCCAACGTCCTGCGCTGGCTCGGCGCGTACAGCGCGTCGATGATCGGCGACAGCATCTACTTCATGGCCCTCGCCTGGGCCGCCGCCCGCACCGGCAGCGCCACCGGCACCGGCCTGGTCCTCGCCGCCGGCTCCGTGCCCCGGGCGCTCCTCATGCTCGGCGGGGGAGTGCTCGCCGACCGGCTCGGCCCCCGCCGCGTCGTCATCGGCAGCGACGCCGCCCGTGCGCTGCTCGTCCTCGGGCTCGCCGCGACCCTGGTGCTCACGAAGCCCACCGTGGGCGTCCTGGTGGCCGTCGCCCTGATCTTCGGCGCGGTCGACGCCCTGTTCCTGCCCGCCGTCGGAGCCCTGCCGCCCCGCATCAGCGCCCCCGGCCAGCTCGCCCGGATCCAGGGGCTGCGCGCACTGGCCGCGCGCGGCTCCTCGATCATCGGCGCGCCGCTGGGCGGTGTCGCCGTGGCCGTCGGCGGGCCCCCGGCCGCTTTCGCCACCGCCGGAGTCCTGTTCGCCCTCTCCCTGCCGCTGCTCCTGAGCCTGCGGATCAGACCGCTGCCCGGACCGGTGCGGGGCGGCGGGACCGCGACCGAGGCCGACGGGGCGTCCGCGGACGCCGGAAAGACGCCGAACGCCTGGCAGGACCTGGTCGGCGGGCTCCGGTACATCCGCCGCCACCGTCTGCTCGGCCCGCTCATGCTCGTCATCGCCCTCAGCGAGCTCGGCTTCGTCGGGCCGCTCAACCTCGGGCTGATCCTGCTCTCCGAACAGCGCGGCTGGGGCGCGGCCGGCATGGGCTGGATCGTCGCCGGATTCGCCGCGGGCGCCGCCGGGTCCGCCCTCGTCCTCGCCGTCCGGGGGCGGGTGCCGCGCGCCGGGCTGGTGATGTGCCTGATGGCGCTCGTCGCCGGGACGGGCGTCGCCGCCCTGGCGCAGACCCCCTCGGTGGCCCTGGCCGCCGCGATCGCCGCGTTCGTCGGCCTCACCGCCGGCCTGGCCGGCGCCCTGTGCGGAGCCCTCGTCCAGACCGCCTCCGAGCCCGCGTACCTGGGCCGGGTCACCTCCGTATCGACGCTTTTCACCTACGCCGTCGCCCCGCTGAGCTACCCCGTCACCGGGGCCGCCGCAGCCCTCTGGGGCACCGGGCCGGTCTACGCCGTCAGCGCGGCCGTGTGCGCGGCGGGCGGCGCGGCGGGCCTGGCCTTCACCGCGCTCCGCCGCGCCGAACTGCCCCGCTGACCCGGCCCCGGGGGCTCACATCCCCAGCTCGGCCGCCCTCAGCCGCTCCACCGCCGCCTGGTCGCCCACCACCTCGACGTCCGCCGCGTCCTGCCGGCCGAACGCGTACAGCAGCAGCTCGGCGGGCTCCCCGGTCACCGTCACCACCGGGGCGCCCTTGTGGGCCACCGCCGTCCGGCCGTCCGGGCGGCGCAGCACCAGCCCCACCGGGGACCTGCGGCCCAGCAGGCGGGCCGTCCTCTCGGTCCGGGACCACAGCACGTCGGAGAAGACCGGGTCGAGCTCACGGCGCGACCAGTCGGGCTGGGCCCGCCGCACATCCTCCGCGTGGACGAAGAACTCGACGGTGTTCGCCGCCTCGTCGATCTGCTTGAGGGACATCGGGGAGAACCGGGGCGGACCGGTGCGGATCAGCTGGATCAGTTCCTCGTACGGCTTCGCCGCGAACTCCGCCTGCACCCGTTCCAGCCGGGCCTTCAGAGCGCCCACCAGCAGCCCGCCCGCCGCGTCCGCGCGGCGTTCGCGGACCACCACGTGGGCGGCCAGATCGCGGGTCTTCCAGCCGTCGCACAGCGTCAGGGCCTCGGGACCGGCCGCTTCCAACAGATCGGCGAGCAGAAGACGTTCACGCTTCGCATGGGTCGACATGCCCGCCAGCGTACGACCGTCACCCCTGGTCCGCCCAGTGGACGTCCGCCCGGAAAGCCCCCGCGGCCACGGCACAATGGCCCCATGACGAGCACGCCCGGCGCCACCCCGCCCGCCAGCAGCCTCGACCCGGCCGTCGCCGCCCGCCTCAAGCGCGGCGCGGACGGTCTGGTCCCGGCCATCGCCCAGCAGTACGACACCGGAGAGGTGCTGATGCTCGGCTGGATGGACGACGAGGCCCTGCACCGCACCCTCACCACGGGCCGCTGCACCTACTGGTCGCGCAGCCGCCAGGAGTACTGGGTCAAGGGCGACACCTCCGGGCACGTCCAGCACGTGAAGTCCGTCGCCCTGGACTGCGACGCCGACACCGTCCTCGTCAAGGTCGACCAGACCGGCGCCGCCTGCCACACGGGCGACCGCACCTGCTTCGACGCCGACGCCCTGCCCCTGGGGAAGTAAGGTCACCGGCCATGGATCTCGACACCTTCCGCAAACTGGCCGTCGACCGGCGCGTCGTCCCCGTCAGCCGCCGCCTCCTCGCGGACGGCGACACCCCGGTCGGCCTGTACCGCAAGCTCGCCGCCGAACGCACCGGCACCTTCCTCCTGGAGTCCGCCGAGAACGGCCGGACCTGGTCGCGCTACTCCTTCATCGGCGTCCGCAGCGACGCCACCCTCACCGCCCGCGACGGCGAGGCCCACTGGCTCGGCACCCCGCCCGTCGGCGTACCGGTCGCCGGTGACCCGCTGGAGGCCCTGCGCGCCACCGTCGAGACCCTCCACACCCCCCGCGACCTGGTGAGCGACGTGGGCCTCCCGCCCTTCACCGGCGGCATGGTCGGCTACCTCGGCTACGACGTCGTACGCCGCCTGGAGAAGATCGGCGAGCACGGCGGCGACGATCTGGAGCTGCCCGAGCTGACCATGCTCCTCACCTCGGACCTCGCCGTCCTCGACCACCAGAACGGCACCGTCCTGCTGATCGCCAACGCGATCAACCACAACGACCTCGACACCGGCGTCGACGAGGCGCACGCGGACGCCGTCGCCCGCCTGGACGCGATGGAACGCGACCTGCGCCGCCCGGTCGAGAACGCCCCCGCCGTCCTGCCCCCGTCCGAGCTGCCGCCGTACACCGCGCTCTGGGGCGGCGAGGCCTACCAGGACGCCGTCGTGGACATCAAGGAGCGCATCCGGGCGGGCGAGGCCTTCCAGGTCGTCCCCTCCCAGCGCTTCGAGACCCCGTGCACGGCGAGCGCCCTGGACGTCTACCGGGTGCTGCGGGCCACCAACCCGTCCCCGTACATGTACCTCTTCCGCTTCGACGGGTTCGACGTCGTCGGCTCCAGCCCCGAGGCCCTCGTCAAGGTCGAGGACGGCCGGGCCATGGTCCACCCGATCGCCGGGACCCGGCACCGGGGCGCCACCCCGCAGGAGGACCAGGCGCTCGCCGACGAGCTCCTCGCCGACCCCAAGGAGCGCGCCGAGCACCTGATGCTCGTCGACCTCGGCCGCAACGACCTGGGCCGGGTCTGCGAACCCGGCAGCGTCGAGGTCGTCGACTTCATGTCGATCGAGCGCTACTCCCACGTGATGCACATCGTCTCCACCGTCACCGGCCGCGTCACCGACGACCGCACCGCCTTCGACGTCCTCACCGCCTGCTTCCCCGCGGGCACCCTCTCCGGCGCCCCCAAGCCGCGCGCCATGCAGATCATCGAGGAGCTGGAACCGAGCCGCCGCGGACTGTACGGGGGCTGCGTCGGCTACCTCGACTTCGCCGGGGACTCCGACACCGCCATCGCCATCCGGACCGCCCTGCTCCGCGACGGCACCGCGTACGTGCAGGCCGGAGCGGGGGTCGTCGCCGACTCCGATCCGGTCGCCGAGGACACCGAGTGCCGCAACAAGGCCGCCGCCGTGCTCCGCGCCGTCCATACGGCCAACCGGCTCCACGACCGCTGAACCGGTAAGGGATAGTGGAGGGCGTGAGTGCTGTCCCCGTACCCCAGCCCCGTGCCCGAACCGCCGACTCCGCGTCCGGCGCCGCGCCCGACTCCGCAGGGGGCCGACGCAGTCTCGCGTCCGGTCTGCTCCTCGGCGCCGCCGGCGCGACCGTCGTCCTCCTCGCCTCCGGGCAGACCTGGGCCGAGGGCGACGCGGCCACCGGCGGCGGCGCCCTCCCGCTGACCGTCGACGGCCAGGACGTCACCGGCGTCCCGGCCGCCCTGGCCGTCGTCGGCCTCGCCGCCCTCGTCGCCGTCTTCGCCGTACGCGGCGTCGGCCGCCGGATCGTCGCCGCGCTCCTCGCCCTCAGCGGCCTCGGAGCCACCGTCAGCGCCTGGGCCGGAGCCTCCGACAGCACGGCCCTCGACGAGGAGGCCGCCAGAACCACCGGCGACGCGGCGGCCACCATCCACGCCGTCGGCCACACCGCCTGGCCCTACGTCACCGCCGCCGGCGGCCTGCTGATCCTGCTGGCCGGGCTCCTCGCCCTGCGCTACGGCAGCCGCTGGCCCGCCATGTCCGGAAAGTACGAGCGCGACGGCACCCCCCGCCCCGGCAAGGCGCCCCGCACCGCCCCCGACCCGGACCGGCCCGAGGACCTGTGGAAGGCCCTGGACCGCGGCGAGGACCCGACGCGCGAGGCCTGACCCCACGCTCACCTCTCCAGGGCCCGTACGGGACAATGGACCCGAGCCGTCCCCGGGCGGCGGCCACACGTACAGCGTCACCCACGGCGCAACACCAACGAGGAGCAACTCATGGCGGGCACGAGCCACGGACACACCCCGGCCGCCTGGACCGGTGTCATCATTTCTTTCATCGGCTTCTGCGTCGCAGGCGTCTTCATGGTCGCGGCCAACCCGCTCGGCTTCTGGGCCGGTGTCGCCGTCATCTTCGCCGGCGGTCTCGTGGGCCTCGCCATGAAGGTGGCCGGCCTCGGCATGCCGAAGGAGTCGGCCGAGCTGATCGAGGCCAGGGAGCGCGCCGGGCGGGCGCAGATCTCCCACTGACCCGGACGCCGGCCCGTCCCGGCGACCGACACGCCGACAGGCGCAGCCCCCGGCACGGGCTGCGCCTTTTCGCGTCCACGGGGGACAATCGGCGGGTGGACGCCTCGCCTACCCCCTCCGCCGCCCAGCCCCCGGACCCGGAAACGGCCCCCTTGCCGGGCCCCGGCCCCGGACCCGCCCCGGACCGCCCGGAAGCCGCACCGCCGGGCGCCGGCCCCCGGGACATGCCCCTGACGGTCTGCCCGACCCCGGACCTGGCGGTGCCCGCCCCCCACGAGAACCCCGCCATCCCGCCCCTTCCGGCGCGGGGGAACGGGACCCTCGCCACTCCCGCCCGGACGGGCTCGAAAGCGCGACGCCTCGCCACCCCCATCGGCATCCTCGCCGCCGTCTCCGGCGCCTTCGCCTACGTCGGCACCGTCGACCCCAACGAGCCCGGCCACTACCCCGTCTGCCCCCTGCTCCAGCTGACCGGCGTCCTCTGCCCCGGCTGCGGCGGACTGCGCAGCGCCCACGCCTTCATCACCGGCGACCTCGGCACTGCGCTCCAAGCCAACGCCGTCGCCACCGTCGGCTACTTCCTCTTCGCCGCGGTCTGGGTCCTCTGGCTGGTCAGGGCCTGGCGCGGACAACCCCTGCGCATCGCTCTGGCGCCCGTCTGGTGGTGGGGTGTGGGCGCCGTGCTGCTGGTCTTCGCCGTGGTCCGGAACCTGCCGTTCGGTTCGGCCCTGGCCCCCTGAACGACCGGGTCGGGCCGCCCGGTGACCAGGAAGTGGGACGCGACGTGGCCGGATGCGAGCCCCGGGGCGTCCTGCGGATACCATCGGTAGGGCTGATCCAGTCCACCGTCAACCGTTCGGAAGGGGGCCGCTCGCGTGAGTGTGCTCGACGAGATCATCGACGGCGTCCGCGCCGACCTCGCGGAGCGGCAGGCGCGCGTCAGCCTCGACGAGCTGAAGGAGCGCGCGGCCCGCGCTCCCCAGGCCAAGGACGGAGTCGCCGCCCTGCGCGGCGAGGGCGTGACCGTCATCTGCGAGGTCAAGCGCTCGTCCCCCTCCAAGGGGGCCCTTGCCGCCATCGCCGACCCGGCCGCGCTCGCCGCGGACTACGAGGCCGGCGGCGCCTCCGTCATCTCGGTCCTCACCGAGGAGCGCCGCTTCGGCGGTTCGCTCGCCGACCTGGAGGCCGTCCGCGCCAAGGTCGACATCCCGATCCTGCGCAAGGACTTCATCGTCACCTCGTACCAGCTGTGGGAGGCCCGCGCCTACGGCGCCGACCTCGCCCTGCTGATCGTCGCCGCCCTCGACCAGGAGGCCCTGGTCTCCCTGATCGAGCGCGCGGAGTCCATCGGGCTCACCCCGCTCGTCGAGGCGCACGACGAGGAGGAGGCGGAGCGCGCCGTGGACGCCGGAGCCAAGATCATCGGTGTCAACGCGCGCAACCTGAAGGACCTCAAGGTCGACCGCTCCACCTTCGAGCGCGTCGCCCCCGAGATCCCCGACCACATCGTCAAGGTCGCCGAATCCGGCGTCCGGGGCCCGCACGACCTGATCGCGTACGCCAACGCGGGCGCCGACGCCGTCCTGGTCGGCGAGTCCCTGGTCACCGGCCGCGACCCGCGCGCCGCCGTCGCCGACCTCGTCGCCGCGGGCGCCCACCCGGCGCTCCGCCACGGCCGCGGCTGACCGGGGACGAAGCGACCATGACCGACCGTCCCGCGGACCGCATCCGGCCGGGCCTCCGCCCGGCCGGGGCCCCGGCCCGGGACCCGCACGCCCCGCTGGCGCGCGGGTGCAGGCCGCGAGGCTGCCGCGCCCCCGCCCGCCGCGTGCACGGCCGGCGCGTCCGGTACGTCATCGGCGACGAGCCCGGCCAGGTGAACGGCATGCGATGGCGCCCGGGGTCCGCGCTGTAGGCGAGCCCCGGCCGACGTACCGCAGTACCCCTTCTCGTACGTACGACCGCCCCGCCGTGACCGCATGCCGGTCGCGGTGGCGCTCCCCCCTCCGCGCATCCGGTGCACCCATCCGTTGCCATGCCAAGGAGCACGTCGCATGTCGTCCGATTTCTTCATTCCGGACCCCGAGGGTCTGATCCCCAGCGCCGAGGGCTATTTCGGCGCGTACGGCGGCAAGTTCATTCCGGAGGCGCTCGTCGCCGCCGTGGACGAGGTCGCCGTCGAGTACGACAAGGCCAAGTCCGACCCCGCGTTCGCCGCCGAGCTCAACGAGCTGATGGTGAACTACACCGGCCGCCCCAGCGCGCTCACCGAGGTCCCGCGCTTCGCCGAGCACGCGGGCGGCGCCCGGATCTTCCTCAAGCGCGAGGACCTGAACCACACCGGCTCACACAAGATCAACAACGTGCTGGGCCAGGCGCTCCTCACCAAGCGCATGGGCAAGACCCGCGTCATCGCCGAGACCGGAGCCGGCCAGCACGGCGTCGCCACCGCGACCGCCTGCGCCCTCTTCGGCCTCGACTGCACCATCTACATGGGTGAGATCGACACCGAGCGCCAGGCGCTGAACGTGGCCCGGATGCGGATGCTCGGCGCCGAGGTCGTCGCCGTGAAGTCCGGCTCGCGGACGCTGAAGGACGCCATCAACGAGGCGTTCCGCGACTGGGTCGCCAACGTGGACCGCACGCACTACCTCTTCGGCACGGTCGCGGGCCCGCACCCCTTCCCCGCGATGGTCCGCGACTTCCACCGCGTCATCGGCGTCGAGGCCCGCCGCCAGATCCTGGAGCGCGCCGGCCGCCTCCCGGACGCGGCGGTCGCCTGCGTCGGCGGCGGCTCCAACGCCATCGGCCTCTTCCACGCCTTCATCCCCGACGAGGGCGTCCGCCTGGTCGGCTGCGAGCCCGCCGGACACGGCGTGGAGACCGGCGAGCACGCGGCCACCCTGACGGCAGGGGAGCCGGGCATCCTGCACGGTTCGCGCTCCTACGTCCTCCAGGACGACGAGGGCCAGATCACCGAGCCGTACTCCATCTCGGCGGGCCTGGACTACCCGGGCATCGGCCCCGAGCACTCCTACCTCAAGGACGTCGGGCGCGGCGAGTACCGCGCGGTCACCGACGACGCGGCCATGCAGGCCCTGCGCCTGCTGTCCCGCACCGAGGGGATCATTCCGGCCATCGAGAGCGCCCACGCCCTCGCCGGCGCCCTGGACCTCGGCAAGGAGCTCGGCAAGGACGGGCTGATCCTCGTCAACCTGTCCGGCCGCGGCGACAAGGACATGGACACCGCCGCCCGCTACTTCGGGCTCTACGACGCCGACGCCGCCGTCGAGGCGGACGCCGACAGCGACCGCGCCGAGATCGAGGGGGACGCCAAGTGAGCGGCAACATCGAGCTGTTGAACACCACCCTGGCCGCCGCGAAGGCCGCGGACCGGGCGGCGCTCATCGCCTACCTCCCGGCGGGCTTCCCGACCGTCGACGGCGGCATCGAGGCCGTCAAGGCCGTCATCGCGGGCGGCGCGGACGTCGTCGAGATCGGGCTCCCGCACAGCGACCCGGTCCTCGACGGGCCGGTCATCCAGACCGCCGACGACATCGCCCTGCGCGGCGGCGTCCGGATCGCCGACGTGATGCGCACGGTTCGCGAGGCGTACGAGGCGACCGGCGTCCCGATCCTGGTCATGACGTACTGGAACCCCATCGACCGGTACGGCGTCGAGCGCTTCACCGCCGAGCTGGCCGAGGCCGGCGGGGCCGGCTGCATCCTGCCCGACCTGCCGGTCCAGGAGTCCGCGCTGTGGCGCGAGCACGCCGACAAGCACGGTCTCGCCACCGTGTTCGTCGTCGCCCCCAGCAGCCAGGACGCCCGCCTCGCCACCATCACGGCGGCCGGGAGCGGCTTCGTCTACGCCGCGTCCCTGATGGGCGTCACCGGAACCCGCGCCTCCGTCGGCGCCCAGGCCCAGGACCTGGTGGGGCGCACCCGTGCCACCACCGACCTCCCGGTCTGCGTCGGCCTCGGCGTGTCCAACGCGGCGCAGGCCGCCGAGGTCGCCGGGTTCGCGGACGGCGTGATCGTCGGATCGGCCTTCGTCAAGGCCATGCTGGACGCCCCCGACGAGGCCGCGGGTCTCGCCGCCGTCCGCTCCCTGGCGGGCGAACTGGCCGAGGGCGTTCGAAAGCGCTGACTCTCGAATCACCCGAATGGGTGGATTGTGGACCGGGGAGGCGCGGAGGCGCCTCCCCGGTTCGTTTCCCCGGGTGTGAGCGACAAGATCCCTGAGGGAAACAGAAGCGCGCGTGAGCGCCTGGCCCAGCAGCGCGAGCGGGAGAAGGGGCGCGAGAAGCGCCGCCGGACGCTGATCGTCTCCTCGGCGGTGGTCGGGGTCCTCGCCCTGGCCGCCGTGGTCGGCCTGATCGCGGCCAACGCGGGCAAGGACGGCGGCGGCGACACCGCCTCCGGCCCCGCGGTCGCCCCGTCGGGCGCGATCGGCGAGGACGCCCTGACGGTGCCGGTCGGCGCAGCCGACGCCCCGTCCACCCTCACCATCTGGGAGGACTTCCGCTGCCCCGTCTGCGCCCAGTTCGAGACGGCCTTCCGGGACACCGTCGCGGAGCTGGCGGACGAGGGCCAGGTCAAGGTGGAGTACCACCTGGCCACGATCATCGACGGCAATCTCGGCGGCACCGGCTCGCTGCGCGCCGCCAACGCCGCCGCCTGCGCGCAGGACGCCGGCAAGTTCGCCCCGTACCACGACGTCCTCTTCAGCAACCAGCCGCCCGAGCCGGACGACGCCTTCGCCAAGAACAGCCGGCTGATCGAGCTGGCCGGCGAGGTCGAGGGACTGGACACACCGGCCTTCCGCAGCTGTGTGGAGGACGGCGAGCACGACAGCTGGGTGAAGAAGTCCGACACGGCGTTCCGCGAAGGCGGCTTCCAGGGCACGCCGACCGTGCTGCTCAACGGGGAGTCCGTCTTCCCGAGCAAGGGAGGTGAGCAGATCTCCCCGGAGAATCTGAAGAAGTGGGTCGCCGCGGCCAACAAGGGCAAGGAGCCGGGCACCGCCACCCCGTCCGACCCGGCCACTCCCGCCGACCCGTCCGGCCGGTCGTCGGGCCCCGCTTCCTGAGCGCCCGCCGCCCGCCCGTGAAGGCCCTCCCCGTTACCCAGAAGTTGCCGAGGAGCTTGCCGTACCCACCGCCCGGCAAGGTAGCGTCGACCTCGCCATGAATCTTGCCTTCATCCCCAGTCCGTCGACCGGCGTGATCGAGCTCGGCCCGATCCCGCTCCGCGGCTACGCGTTCTGCATCATCATCGGTGTCTTCGTCGCCGTCTGGTTCGGCAACAAGCGCTGGGTAGCCCGGGGCGGCAAAGCCGGCACCGTGGCCGACGTCGCCGTCTGGGCGGTGCCCTTCGGCCTCGTCGGCGGCCGGCTCTACCACGTGATCACCGACTACCAGCTGTACTTCAGCGACGGTGAGGACTGGGTCGACGCCTTCAAGATCTGGGAGGGCGGCCTCGGCATCTGGGGCGCCATCGCGTTCGGCGCCGTCGGAGCCTGGATCGCCTGCCGCCGCCGGGGCATCCCGCTGCCCGCCTGGGCCGACGCGCTGGCCCCGGGCATCGCCATCGCCCAGGCCATCGGCCGCTGGGGCAACTGGTTCAACCAGGAGCTGTACGGAAAGCCCACCGATCTCCCCTGGGCGCTGGAGATCAGCGAGGGCCCGAACCGGGTCGCCGGGACGTACCACCCGACCTTCCTGTACGAGTCGCTGTGGTGCATCGGCGTCGCGCTCCTGGTCATCTGGGCCGACCGCCGCTTCAAGCTCGGCCACGGACGGGCGTTCGCGCTGTACGTCGCCGGCTACTGCGCGGGACGCGGCTGGATCGAGTACATGCGGGTCGACGAGGCCCACCACATCCTCGGCCTCCGCCTGAACGTGTGGACCGCGATCGTCGTCTTCATCCTGGCCGTCGTCTACATCGTGATCTCCGCGAAGATCCGTCCGGGCCGCGAGGAGATCGTCGAGCCCGACCGGGACGCCACCCCCGCCGAGAAGGACGGTTCCGGCGAGGACGGCTCCGGGGAGAAGGGCGTCGCGAAGGCGGACGCCGCCGCGAAGGACCCGCTCACGAAGGACGAGCCCGGCAAGGACGCCACCGCCGAGAACGCCGGCGCGGCCGGGGCGGCCGAGAAGGCCTGACCGACCGCGCCCCGGGGCGCACCCCCGGACACCACCTCCCGCTCGCCGGGCGGGCCCGCAGTCTCAGGCCCGCCCGGCGAGCGCGATCGTTCTGCGGGCGGACGCCACCACCGCCGCGTCCACGAACCTCCCGTCCGGCAGCGCCAGCGCCCCCGCCTCCACCGCCGAGGCCGCGATGATCTCCTCGGCCGCCTCGATCTCCTCGGCCGTCGGCCGGAAGGCCCGCTCGATCACCGGCAGCTGGCGCGGGTGGATCGCCGCCCGGCCCAGCATCCCGAGCGCCCGGCCCCGCCCGCACGACGTCCACAGCCCGTCCAGGTCCCGGACGTCCGGGAACACCGACTGGGCGGGCGGCGGCAGGGCAGCCGCCCGGGCCGCCACCACGGCGCGGCTGCGCGGCCAGTCGAGCCCGGTGTCCTCCCGTACGCCCAGATCCGCCCGCAGATCCGCCTCGCCCAGGGCGATGCCGCACACGGCGTGATGGGCCGAGGCGATCGAGTACGCGTGCTCGACCGCGAGCGCCGACTCCAGCAGCGGATACAGCGCCACGCCCGGGGCCACGGCCGCCACATGGTGCACCGAGACCGCATGGGTGATCTTCGGCAGCCGGAACGCGGCCAGGCCCGGCAGCTTCGCCAGTGCCCGGACGTCCTCCTCGCCGTGCACCCGGACGTGGACCGGCACCGCGTCCGGGGCCGCCGTGACCTGGTCGCCGAGGAGTTCGGCGGTGGCGGAGCGGGCGTACTCCTTGCGGTCCGGGGCGACGGCGTCCTCCAGATCCACGATCACCACGTCCGCCCCGCTGCCCAGTGCCTTCGCCACCACCTCGGGCCGGTCCCCGGGCACGTACAGCCAGGTCAGCGGCGGCCGGCCGACGGGCGGCGGCGGGCCGTCCGGCAGCGGCGGGGCCGGGACCGGCCGGCCGGTCACAGCGCCCCCTGGTCCCGCAGCGCCGCGATCCGGGTCTCCGAGAGGCCGATCCCGGCCAGGATCTCCTCGGTGTCCGCGCCGTGCGGACGGCCCGCCCACCGGATCGAGCCGGGAGTCTCCGAGAGCCGGAAGAGGACGTTCTGCATCCGCAACGGCCCCAGCTCCGGGTCGTCGACCTCGGTGACGGTGTCCAGCGCCCGGTACTGCGGGTCCTCCATCACCTCCCTTACGTCGTGGATCGGGGCGACCGCCGCCTCCGCCTTCTCGAAGCCGTCCAGCACCTCGTCCCGGCTGTGCCGGGAGATCCAGTGGCCCACGGCCTCGTCCAGCTCCTCGGTGTGTTCGGCCCGGGTGGTGCCCGCGCCGAACCACGGCTCCTCGATCAGCTCGGGGCGGCCGACGAGGCGCATCACCCGCTCGGCGACGGACTGGGCGGAGGTCGAGACGGCGACCCAGTGGCCGTCGGCGGTGCGGTAGGTGTTGCGCGGGGCGTTGTTGCGGGAGCGGTTGCCGGTGCGCGGCTGGACGTAGCCGAGCTGGTCGTACCAGAGCGGCTGCGGGCCCAGCACGGTGAGGATCGGCTCGATGATCGCCAGGTCCACCACCTGCCCCTCGCCGGTCTTCTCGCGCCCGGCGAGCGCGGCCATCACCGCGTACGCGGTGGCCAGCGCCGCGATGGAGTCGGCGAGCCCGAACGGCGGCAGCGTCGGCGGCCCGTCCGGCTCCCCGGTGATCGCCGCGAAACCGCTCATCGCCTCGGCCAGCGTCCCGAAGCCGGGGCGGTGGGCGTACGGCCCGAACTGGCCGAAACCGGTGACCCGGGCCAGCACCAGACGCGGGTTGACGGCGTGCAGCTCCGCGGGGCCCAGGCCCCAGCGCTCCAGGGTCCCGGGCCGGAAGTTCTCGACGATGACGTCGGTCTCGGCGGCCAGGCGGAGGAGGACGTCCCGGCCGCCCGGGGCGGACAGGTCCAGGGTCAGGGTGCGCTTGTTGCGGCCGAGCAGTTTCCACCACAGCCCGACCCCGTCCTTGGCGGGCCCGTGCCCGCGCGAGGGGTCCGGCCTGCGGGGGTGCTCGACCTTGATCACATCGGCGCCGAAGTCCCCGAGCATGGTGGCCGCGAGCGGTCCGGCGAAGAGGGTGGCCAGGTCGACGACCTTCAGCCCGGTCAGGGGTCCAGCCGCGGTGGTGCTCATGAGGCCTCGATCTCGCTGCGGTAGGGCATGGACGTGGACGCGCCGGGCTTCTGGACGCAGAGCGCCGCCGCCGCGGAGGCGAACGCCACGGCCTCGGCCACCGGCCGCCCCTCGCCGAGCGCCACGGCCAGCGATCCGACGAAGGTGTCCCCGGCGCCGGTCGTGTCGACGGCGTTCACCGACGGCGCCTCGAAGAGGACCGGTTCACCGCCCCGGGCCGCGTACAGGCAGCCCTTCGCGCCGAGCGTGACGATGACCTCGGGCACCCGGCGCAGCAGGAGCTGCGCCGCGGCGTGCGGCTCGGCCTGCCCGGACAGCTCGGCGGCCTCGTGTTCATTGGGCACCAACAGGTCGATGTGATCGAGGAGTTCATCGGGCAAGGGCTGCGCCGGGGAGGGGGTGAGGATGGTCCGTACCCCCTGGCTCCGGGCCGCGCGGGCCCCCTCGACGACGGCGGACAGGGGGAGTTCGAGCTGCATCAGCAGCAGTTCGGACTCGGCGATCGCCGCGATCTCCCCGGGCCCCAGCGCGGTGACCACGCCGTTCGCGCCGGGGACCACCACGATCGAGTTGGCCCCGGTCTCGTCCACCACGATGTGCGCCGTGCCGCTGGGGCCCTCGGCGGTGTGCAGGAGGTCGGTGTCCACCCCGGCGTGTTCGAGGCCGTCGCGCAGCCGCGTCCCGTACGCGTCGTCGCCGACCGCGCCGATCATCATCACCTCCCCGCCGGCACGGGCGGCGGCGACGGCCTGGTTGGCCCCCTTGCCGCCGGGGACCGTCCGGAACTCCCGGCCGGTGACGGTCTCGCCGTGCCCGGGGGCGCGGGCCGTGTAGGCGACGAGGTCCATGTTGGTGCTGCCGAGCACCGCGATGCGGGTCATGGGCGCAGAGCCTCCTGGTGGGTCAGTGCGGCGAGGGTGTCGAAGCCGGTCCGGTCGAAGCCGGATACGGAGGTGGCGAGCCGGTTCTTCAGCGGGGCCGTCCAGTGCTCGGGCAGGGCGTCCGGGGCGCCGGCGAGAAGTCCGGCGAGGGATCCGGCGGTCGCCCCGTTGGAGTCGGTGTCCCAGCCGCCGGAGACCGCGAGGCCGATCGACCGGGTGAAGTCGCCGTCGGCGTGGGTGAGGGCGGCGGCGAGCAGCGCGGCGTTGGGCAGCACGTGCACCCAGTGGTGGGTGTCCGCGTAGGCGGCGTGCAGCCGGTCCACGACGGCGTCGAACTCCCCTTCCGCACGGGCCGTTTCGATGCCGAGCCGGATCGCGCGGGCGTACCGCGAGTGCGGCGGCACCACCCGCAGCCCGGCGGCCAGGCAGCCGTGGACGTCGCTCTCCCCGGCCGCCGCCACCGCGAGGGCGGCCGCGGTGAACATCGCGCCGTAGACCCCGTTGCCGGTGTGGGTGAGCACGGCGTCGCGGTGGGCCTGGGCGGCGGCTCCGGCCGGGTCGCCCGGGTGGGTCCAGCCGTGCACGTCGGCCCGGATCTGGGCGCCGATCCACTCCCGGAACGGGTTGCGGTGGCGGGCGGTCGCCGGGGGCTCCACGCCCGCGAGGAGGTTGCCGTAGGCGATGCGCTCGGCGGTGAAGGTCCGCCCGGCCGGAAGTTCTTCCAGCCAGAGGCGGGCCAGGTCGGCGGTGGTGAAGGACCGGCCGTGCCGCTGGAGCAACAGCAGGGTGAGGAGGGGGTGGTTGAGGTCGTCGTCCTCCGGCATGCCGTCGATGGTCTCGGCCAGGGACGTGGGGGCCGAGCGGCGGTTCCAGGGATGCGCGGCGAGCAGGTCGGCGGGTACGCCGCGCTCGGTGAACCACGTGGTGAGGGGCCAGTTGCCGGCGGCGCGGGCCAGGGCGCGGATGCCGTCCAGGGGCAGCTTCTCGACCGGTTTGCCGAGCAGGCAGCCCGCCGCCCGGCCGAGCCAGGCCGCGTGCAGCCGGGCGTGGGTGACGGCGGGCGCCCGGTCGGCGGGCTGTCCGTCCCCGCCGGCGGCGGGCGTACGGTCCCCGGCGGTGCGCGCGGCCCCGGGCGGCCCCGGCCAGTGCGGGCAGAGGGCCATGATCTCGTCCAGCCCGGTCGGCTCCTCCGCCGCCGAAGGCGAATCGATCGCGGCGAGTTCGTCGAGCAGCCGTTCGGCCAGTGCGCGCAGGCGCGGCGGCGCGGGCGGCTCGGACGCCCCCGCCCGGTCCGGGGCGGGGGCGCCCCCGGCCGCGTACCACCGCTCCTCGATCGCCCGGGCGTCGCGGCCGTCCTGCGCGGCCTGCCGCAGCTCGTGACCGACCAGGTCCTCGGGCTGCGCCCAGGTGAGGCGGACGTGCCCGGCCCGGGGCGGGCGGGCCTCCGTGTCCGGCGTCCGGTGCGGGGGAGCGTTCACCGCCCACCGGCCAGCGCGCCGAACGCCTGCTCATGGGCCCGGCGGCGTTCCAGGTCCCGGGCGAAGACCTCCCGGGCCACCTGTGCCAGCACCCCGGCCGGGGTCTCCAGATCCAGCCGGCTCGCCTCCGCGACCGTGGCGGCCCAGTCGGCGGGGGCCTCCCCGCCGAGCGCGCCGACGATCGCCCCGCTCATCGTCGCGATGGAGTCGCAGTCCCGCCCGTAGTTCACCGAGCCGAGCACCGTACGCCGGTAGTCACCGCCCCCGACCAGCAGCATTCCCAGCGCGATGGGCAGCTCCTCGATGGCGTGCAGCCGGGAGGGGCGTCGGGCGCCGAGCGAGGGGTTGCGGTAGTCGGGGCCGACCGTGTCGAAGGGCTCCACCGCCGCCCGCAGCGGGGTGAGCGCGGACTCGAAGTCCTCGTGGCGCACGGCCACTTCGGCGACCGCCTCGATCGCGGCCCGGGTGCCGTCCCTGGCCGTGGACAGGGCCGCGTCGACCACGGTGCCGGGGGTGGCGCCCGGGCGGCAGGCGGCGGCGACGGCGGCGGCGAAGACCCCGGCGGCCTCCCGTCCGTAGGAGGACTGGTGGGGAGCCGCCACCTCCAGCGCCTCGGCGTACGCGGCCTCCGGGTGGCCGGCGTTGACCAGGCCGACCGGGGCCATGTACATCGCCGCCCCGCAGTTGACGATGTTGCCCGCACCGGCCTCGCGCGGGTCCACGTGCCCGTAGTGCAGCCGGGCCACGATCCACTTCTCCGCCAGGAAGATCCGCTGGAGGGGGAGCGCCTCCGCCTCCAGTTCCGGGATCCAGCGGGGCGACAGCAGGTCCGGGACGAGGTGGTCGGCGACGGCGTACGCGTCGAGGTGGTCGCGGACCCGGTTGTAGACCCGGATCAGGGCGTGGGTCATCAGGGTGTCGTCGGTGACGTGCCCGTCGCCCTTGTGGTAAGGGGCGACGGGGCGCGCGGTGCGCCAGTCCTCGCCGTACCAGGGGCCGACGATCCCGGTCACCCGGCCGCCGTGCCGCTCGGCGATCTGCTCGGGGGTCCAGCCCTCGACCGGGCCGCCGAGGGCGTCGCCGACGGCGGCTCCGACGAGGGCCCGGTGGACGCGGTCATCGAGTCCGGGCGTGGTGGGGGAGGGGCGCGGGGCCGAGAGGGCGGCTTCCATGGCCGTTGTGGGCGTCATGCCGGAATTGTCCACCCGGGGTGGCCGGTTCCGTGGCTGCCAGCAGCCCGGCGAGTTCGATCAGGTCCGTGCCCGCGAGCCGGGGCAGCGCGCAGCCCGCCAGCGTCCGGCACGCCTCGCGCCAGCCCGCCGGCACGGCGGTCACCGAGCCGATCGCCCCGGTCAGCGCCCCGGCCAGGGCGGGTGCGGAGTCCGCGACCCGGGACAGGCAGGCGGCCGCGGGGATCGCCTGGGCGATCTCGCCCCGGGCGGCGGTGGTGAGGGCGAGCGCGACCGGCACGGTCTCCGCCGCCGCGATCCCGTAGCTGTAGACGTGGTCCACGATCTGGTGCTCCAACACCGGGACCAGGGCGAACGCCCCGGCGGGCTCGTCGGCGAACTCCCGGGCCAGACGGACGGCGTGCACGGCGTTGCGGGCGATCTCGGTGCCCTCGGGGAGCCGGTCGAGGGCCGCGTTCACCACGGTGTCGACGTCCGCCCCGGCCAGCGCCACGGCGATGGCGGCGGCCACGGCCCGTGCTCCGTGCACCCCGTCGCCGTCCTGGGTGTAGCGGGCGTCGAACTCGGCGAGCTCCGCCGCTTCCTCGGGGTCGCCCGGGTGGACCACGGCGAGGACGGCTGCCCGTACGCAGGCGGCGTCGTCGAAGTAGTGCGGGTTGTCGTGCCCGGTGGCGGGGGGCCGCAGCCCGGCGGCCAGGTTGCCGAGCCCGGCCCGCACCGAGATCCGGGCCCGCAGCGGGAGCACCGCGGCCTCGACCTCGGGGGCCCGGGCGCTGGCGGCGGCGACGGTGGCGGCCAGCGCGTTCCAGGCCCGGTCGACCGCGTCCCGCATCCGGCGTCCGGGCGAGAGGCCGTCCGCCTCGTCGGCGGCCGCCGCCAGCACCGTACGGGCGGCGAACGCGGCCCATTCGGCGTCGTCGGACGGGCCGAGCCGCAGCGGCTCGGGCGGCTGGTTGAGAGCGATGGGCACGGGGAGCGTGGTGGTCGCGTTCTGCTCGGCGAAGGTGTCCAGCTCCCGGGTGAGCCGCCGGGTCCACTCGGGCATCCGGGCCGCCCGGTGCCGGGCGGCGGGCCACCCGGCGGCGTCGCCCGCCGCGAGACCGAGCAGCAGCCCCTCGATCCGGGCGCGGCGGGAGGGGGCCGCGGGTCCGGGGGCGCCCGCGGGCCGGGCCGTGGCCGCGGGTCCGGCCGTGCCCGGAGTCCGGGCCGCGTCGCGGGCCGCCTGTGCCGGGTCTCCCGTGGACGGTTCGCGTGGCGTGGCCACGGCGGGTCGGCCTCCGGCCGCTTCACCTGACGGCGTCATCGCCGGCCCTCCCGCACGGGTACGGAGAAGGCGCCCGCGGAGGCCCTGGGCCGTGCGGGCTCGGGTGGTGCTGCCGCCGGTGCCGTGTCCCGTGCGGGACGGGAGGACGCTGCCGTCGACGCCGCCTCCCGTACGGGCTCGAAGGACGCGGCCTCCGCCGCCACGTCCCGTACGGCCGACGGTTCGTGACCGCCGCCGCTCCGCTCCCGCGCGTGCTCCGCGACCCCGGCCGCCCCCGGATCCTCCGGGGTCAGCAGTTCCGCGATGTCCAGCACGTGGTAGCCGCGCATCGAGGGCAGACAGCTCCCCCGGACCGGGCCGATCGCGCCCGCCCAGTCCGGCGGGATGGCGCTCTCCCCGTTCAGGGCTCCGGCCAGAGCGCCCGCCACCGCCGCCGTGGTGTCCGCGTCCCGGCCCATGTTGACGGCCGTGAGCACCGCGGTCCGGAAGTCCCCGCGCGCCGCCGTGAACGCCCCGAACGCCAGGCCCACCGCCTCCGGCGCGAGGTCTGTCCACGGGTAGCCGGCGATCACCACCGCCGAGCGCACCGCCCGCTCCATCGTGAGCCGGTCGGGGTAGGGCCGCTGGGCCGCCGCCACCGCCCTGCGCAGCGACCGGGCCGTCCAGGAGTCCATCGGGACCACCGAGAGCGCGGCCGCGATCACCGAGGCGAGGCCCGCGCCGACCATGGCCGCCGCCACCCCGGCCGCCACCGCCTGGCCCCCGTAGATCCCCTCGCCCTCGTGGCTGACCCGGCCGTCCACCGCGACGAGCCGGGCCGCCTCGGCGGGGCGGCCCGCCGCGAAGACCCCGAAGGGAGCCGCCCGCATCGCGAGCCCGTCGCTCCAGGCGTGCCGGTGCTGGGCCGAGATCGGCGCGGCCAGGCCCCGGCGCAGGTTCTCCAGCGTGCCGCGCTCGCTGAACCCCGCCCCCCGAAACGGGCCCTCGTCCAGATCGGCGATCCAGTGGTGCCAGGCCCGCTCCACGTGGGAGACGTCGAGCGCCGAGCCGTGCCGGGCCAGCAGCAGCCCGGAGAAGATCGCGTACTCCGTGTCGTCGGTGCCCGCCGGGTCGTCGCTCACGAAGCCCTCGATCCGCCCCCAGCGGCGGCGGATCTCGGAGGGCCGCAGGTTCTCCGCCGGGGCGCCGAGCGCGTCCCCGACCGCCAGTCCCAGCAGCGCACCCCTGGCCCGGTCATTGCCGACGGCCGTGTTCATCGCGTCGCCCTTCGCTCGTCCGGCGGTGTGCATCCGCATACGGGTCCGGATTCGACTCCGCTTCCGGGCCCTGTCCGCATCTGTGCCACGCGGAGGGCGGGGAGAGGCGGAAAACGCGGCGAAAGGGGCCGGTCGGATGATGGCTCGGTCAGCTAAGGCTGGCCTTTCTTCGCAGGTCAGAGGGGTGGTAAGGCAGGCCTGGCTTGCTGGCGGCGGCCACTCGGACGGCGTAGTTTGGACTTTGTCGAAACTTGTATTCAGCGGGGGCGGCGGGGTGACGGCCCGCCGGAGCAAAGAGGAGAAGCACGCCGTGGCCATCATCGAGACCGACGCCGTTCTGCACGAGGCGCACCGGGACAACCACACCCACCGGGACGTCAACGGCGGCTGGCTGCGCCCCGCCGTCTTCGGCGCGATGGACGGCCTGGTCTCCAACCTCGCCCTGATGACCGGGGTCGCGGGCGGCGCGGTCTCCCAGCAGACCATCGTGATCACCGGCCTGGCGGGGCTCGCGGCCGGCGCCTTCTCCATGGCCGCGGGCGAGTACACCTCGGTCGCCTCGCAGCGCGAGCTGGTCCAGGCCGAGCTGGACGTGGAGCGCCGCGAACTGCGCAAGCACCCCAAGGACGAGATGGCCGAGCTGGCCGCCCTCTACGAGTCCCGCGGTGTGGACGCCCCGCTGGCCCGCGAGGTCGCCCGGCAGCTGTCGCGCGACCCCGAGCAGGCGCTGGAGATCCACGCCCGCGAGGAGCTCGGCATCGACCCCGGCGATCTGCCCTCGCCGCTCGTGGCCGCCGTCTCGTCGTTCGGCGCGTTCGCGCTCGGTGCCCTGCTGCCGGTCCTGCCCTACCTCCTCGGCGCGAGCGCCCTGTGGCCCGCGGTGCTCCTCGCGCTGGTCGGCCTGTTCGCCTGCGGTGCGGTGGTGGCCCGGGTGACCGCCCGCAGCTGGTGGTTCAGTGGGCTGCGCCAGCTGGCCCTGGGTGGTGCGGCCGCCGCGATGACGTACGGCCTCGGCACCCTGTTCGGTGTCGCCGTCGGCTGACGGAGCGCCGACCTCCCCCGTGATCCCCTCCCACCAGGCGCTTCTCCACCTCCCGGAACGCACACCGGCATCCCGGTGTGACGTACGTCGTGACGCACCCCTCTGGGCGGGGGACGCGGCGCGGTCGTACAGTGTGGCCCTATGCAGCGCTACACATAAGTAGCCATTACTCGGCGGTTTCAATTCTGTGTCCGCCGGGAAAGAGCCGTAGACACCGCAGGCAACGACGCCTGCTCTCTGCGGGTCCCCGGGCGCCGATCGTTCCGACCGCGACCCACCCCTGGTCATCCCGGTCACCTCTGGTCACCCAGTCACTTCCGGTCACCACGGTGTCCGCATGTTGGAACACGCCTTCCGCTTCTTGAGAAGCGCCCCATCATGTAACCTGCACGAAATTTCGCAGAGGGCCAACGTCGTCCCTCGGCACCGCAAATGCCACGACGACGACGGGAGAGCCGATGCGTATCGACGCCTGGTCGCCCATGGACGGTCGCCCCGCCCAGCAGGGGATGTACGACCCCCGTAACGAACACGACGCCTGTGGTGTCGGGTTCGTGGCCACTCTGACCGGTGTGGCCAGCCATGAGCTGGTCGAGCAGGCGCTGACCGTACTGCGCAACCTCGAACACCGCGGCGCCACCGGCTCCGAGCCCGACTCCGGCGACGGCGCCGGCATCCTCTGCCAGGTCCCGGACGCCTTCCTCCGCGCCGAGACCCCTTTCGAGCTCCCCGAGGCCGGCTCGTACGCCGTGGGCATCGCCTTCCTCCCCGCGGACGGATCCACCGAGGCCGTCCGGACGATCGAGGAGATCGCCGCGCAGGAGGGACTGAACGTCCTCGGCTGGCGCGACGTCCCGGTCACCCCCGCACTCCTCGGCAACGGCGCCCGCGCCACCATGCCCACCTTCCGCCAGGTCTTCGTCGCCGACGGCGAGTCCACCGGCATCGTCCTGGACCGCAAGGCCTTCGTCCTGCGCAAGCGCGCCGAGCGTGAGGCCGGGGTGTACTTCCCCTCGCTCTCCGCCCGGACCATCGTCTACAAGGGCATGCTCACCACCGGGCAGCTGGAGCCGTTCTTCCCGGACCTCTCCGACCGCCGCTTCGCCTCCACCGTCGCGCTGGTCCACTCCCGCTTCTCCACCAACACCTTCCCCAGCTGGCCGCTGGCCCACCCGTACCGCTTCGTCGCGCACAACGGCGAGATCAACACGGTCAAGGGCAACCGCAACTGGATGAAGGCCCGCGAGTCCCAGCTCGCCTCCGAACTCTTCGGCCAGGCGCAGCTCGACCGGATCTTCCCCGTCTGCACCCCGGACGCCTCCGACTCCGCCTCCTTCGACGAGGTCCTGGAGCTGCTCCACCTCGGCGGGCGCTCGCTCCCGCACGCGGTGCTGATGATGGTCCCCGAGGCGTGGGAGAACCACGACTCGATGGACCCGGCCCGGCGCGCGTTCTACCAGTACCACTCCGCGATGATGGAGCCCTGGGACGGCCCGGCCTGCGTCACCTTCACCGACGGCGTCCAGGTCGGCGCGGTCCTCGACCGCAACGGTCTGCGCCCCGGCCGCTACTGGGTCACCGACGACGGCCTCGTCGTCCTCTCCTCCGAGGTCGGCGTCCTGGACATCGACCCGGCGAAGGTCGTCCGCAAGGGCCGCCTCCAGCCCGGCCGGATGTTCCTCGTCGACACCGCCGAGCACCGCATCATCGAGGACGACGAGATCAAGGCGTCCCTCGCCGCCGAGCAGCCCTACCAGGAGTGGCTGGAGACCGGCGAGATCGAACTGAGCGACCTGCCCGAGCGTGAGCACATCGTGCACACCCACGCCTCGGTCACCCGCCGCCAGCAGACCTTCGGCTACACCGAGGAAGAACTCCGCGTCATCCTCGCGCCGATGGCCCGCACCGCCGGAGAGCCGCTCGGCTCCATGGGCACCGACTCGCCGATCGCCGCGCTCTCCGAGCGCCCCCGGCTCCTCTTCGACTACTTCACCCAGCTGTTCGCCCAGGTCACCAACCCGCCGCTGGACGCCATCCGCGAGGAGCTCGTCACCTCGCTGCGCTCCTCGCTCGGCCCCCAGGGCAACATCCTGGAGCCGACCGCCGCCGCGGCCCGCAGCGTCACGCTGCCCTTCCCGGTGATCGACAACGACGAGCTCGCCAAGCTGATACACATCAACGCCGACGGCGACATGCCGGGCATGCGGGCCGCCACCCTCTCCGGCCTCTACCGGGTCAGCGGCGGCGGCGACGCCCTGGCCGCCCGGCTGGAGCAGATCTGCACCGAGGTCGACGCCGCCATAGAGGACGGCGCCCGCCTGATCGTCCTCTCCGACCGGCACTCCGACGCCGAGCACGCGCCGATCCCCTCGCTGCTGCTCACCTCCGCCGTCCACCACCACCTCATCCGCACCAAGCAGCGCACCCAGGTGGGCCTGCTGGTCGAGGCCGGGGACGTCCGCGAGGTCCACCACGTCGCGCTGCTGATCGGTTACGGCGCCGCCGCGGTCAACCCGTACCTCGCCATGGAGTCCGTCGAGGACCTGGTCCGCGCCGGGACGTTCATCGAGAACATCGAGGCCGAGCAGGCCATCCGGAACCTGATCTACGCGCTCGGCAAGGGCGTCCTGAAGGTCATGTCCAAGATGGGCATCTCCACCGTCGCCTCCTACCGCGGCGCCCAGGTCTTCGAGGCCGTCGGCCTCGACGAGGCCTTCGTCGCGACGTACTTCAACGGCACCGCCACCAAGATCGGCGGCGCCGGCCTGGACGTCGTCGCCAAGGAGGTCGCCGCCCGGCACACCAAGGCGTACCCCGCCTCCGGCATCGCGGCCTCGCACCGCGCGCTGGAGATCGGCGGCGAGTACCAGTGGCGGCGCGAGGGCGAACCGCACCTGTTCGACCCGGAGACGGTCTTCCGCCTCCAGCACGCCACCCGCAACCGGCGCTACGACATCTTCAAGCAGTACACGGAGCGGGTGAACGAGCAGTCCGAGCGCCTCATGACGCTCCGCGGCCTCTTCGGCTTCACCTCCGACCGGGCCCCGATCTCCGTCGACGAGGTCGAGCCCGCCTCCGAGATCGTCAAGCGGTTCTCCACCGGCGCCATGTCGTACGGCTCGATCTCCCGCGAGGCGCACGAGACGCTCGCCATCGCGATGAACCAGCTCGGCGGCAAGTCCAACACCGGCGAGGGCGGTGAGGACCCGGAGCGCCTGTACGACCCGGCGCGCCGCTCCTCCATCAAGCAGGTCGCCTCCGGCCGCTTCGGTGTGACCAGCGAATACCTGGTCAACGCGGACGACATCCAGATCAAGATGGCCCAGGGCGCCAAGCCCGGCGAGGGCGGTCAGCTGCCCGGCCACAAGGTCTACCCGTGGGTCGCCGGCACCCGGCACTCGACGCCCGGCGTCGGCCTCATCTCGCCGCCGCCGCACCACGACATCTACTCCATCGAAGACCTCGCGCAGCTGATCCACGACCTGAAGAACGCCAACCCGGTCGCGCGCATCCATGTGAAGCTCGTGTCCGAGGTCGGCGTCGGCACGGTCGCCGCCGGTGTCTCCAAGGCCCACGCGGACGTCGTCCTCATCTCCGGCCACGACGGCGGAACGGGCGCCTCCCCGCTCACCTCCCTCAAGCACGCGGGCGGCCCCTGGGAGCTCGGCCTCGCCGAGACCCAGCAGACCCTGCTGCTCAACGGCCTGCGCGACCGCATCGTCGTGCAGACCGACGGCCAGCTCAAGACCGGCCGCGACGTCGTCATCGCCGCGCTGCTGGGCGCCGAGGAGTTCGGCTTCGCGACCGCGCCGCTCGTCGTCTCCGGCTGCGTCATGATGCGCGTCTGCCACCTGGACACCTGCCCGGTCGGCATCGCCACCCAGAACCCGGTCCTGCGCGACCGGTTCTCCGGCAAGGCCGAGTACATCGTCAACTTCTTCGAGTTCATCGCCGAAGAGGTCCGCGAGATCCTCGCCGAGCTGGGCTTCCGCACCATCGAGGAGGCCGTCGGCCACGCCGAGCTCCTCGACACCGACCGGGCCGTCACCCACTGGAAGGCGCAGGGCCTCAACCTGGCCCCCCTCTTCCACGTCCCCGAGCTGCCCGAGGGCGCGGTCCGCCACCGCATCATCGAGCAGGACCACGGTCTGACGAAGGCGCTCGACAACCAGCTGATCAAGCTGGCCGCCGACGCGCTGGGCGCCGAGAGCCCCGAGGCCGCCCGCCCGGTCCGCGCCCAGGTCGCGATCCGCAACATCAACCGGACCGTCGGCACGATGCTCGGCCACGAGGTGACCAAGAAGTTCGGCGGTTCGGGCCTGCCCGAGGACACCATCGACATCACCTTCACCGGCTCGGCCGGCCAGTCCTTCGGCGCGTTCGTGCCGCGCGGCATCACCCTGCGCCTGGAGGGCGACGCCAACGACTACGTCGGCAAGGGCCTCTCCGGCGGCCGCGTCATCGTCCGCCCGGACCGGGGCGCCGACCACCTCGCCGAGTACTCCACCATCGCCGGCAACACCATCGGCTACGGCGCGACCGGCGGCGAGATCTTCCTGCGCGGCCGCACCGGCGAACGCTTCTGCGTCCGCAACTCCGGTGCGCTCGTCGTCTCCGAGGGCGTCGGCGACCACGGCTGCGAGTACATGACCGGCGGCCACGCCGTCGTCCTCGGCGAGACCGGCCGCAACTTCGCCGCCGGTATGTCGGGCGGTGTCGCCTACGTCATCGACCTGAACCGCGACAACGTCAACGTCGGCAACCTCGGCGCGGTCGAGGAGCCGGACGACACCGACAAGCAGTGGCTGCACGACGTCGTGCGCCGCCACCACGAGGAGACCGGCTCCACCGTCGCCGAGAAGCTCCTCGCCGAGTGGGACACCGCGGTGACCCGCTTCAGCAAGATCATCCCGTCCACGTACAAGGCAGTGCTCGCCGCCAAGGACGCCGCTGAGCTCGCCGGTCTCTCCGAGCAGGAGACCACCGAGAAGATGATGGAGGCGGCGACCCATGGCTGACCCCAAGGGCTTCCTGACCACCGGACGCGAGGTCGCCCAGACCCGCCCCGTGGCCGAGCGCGTCAAGGACTGGAACGAGGTCTACGTTCCGGGCTCGCTGCTCCCGATCATCAGCAAGCAGGCCGGCCGCTGCATGGACTGCGGCATCCCGTTCTGCCACAACGGCTGCCCGCTCGGAAACCTCATCCCCGAGTGGAACGACTACGCCTACCGCGAGGACTGGACGGCCGCCTCCGAGCGGCTGCACGCCACGAACAACTTCCCGGAGTTCACCGGGCGGCTGTGCCCGGCCCCCTGCGAGTCGGCGTGCGTGCTCGGCATCAACCAGCCCGCCGTCACCATCAAGAACGTCGAGGTCTCCATCATCGACAAGGCGTGGGACAGCGGCGACGTCACCCCGCAGCCGCCCGAGCGCCTCTCCGGCAAGACCGTCGCGGTCATCGGCTCCGGACCGGCGGGACTCGCCGCCGCCCAGCAGCTGACCCGGGCCGGCCACACCGTCGTCGTCTACGAGCGCGCGGACCGCATCGGGGGCCTGCTGCGCTACGGCATCCCCGAGTTCAAGATGGAGAAGTCGCACATCAACCGCCGCATCGAGCAGATGCGCCTGGAGGGCACCAAGTTCCGTACGGGGGTGGAGATCGGCCAGGACATCGACGCCGCCAAGCTCCGCCGCCGCTACGACGCGGTCGTCATCGCGGCCGGTGCCACCGTCTCCCGCGACCTGCCGGTCCCCGGCCGTGAGCTGAACGGCGTCCACTTCGCCATGGAGTACCTGCCGCTCGCCAACAAGGTGCAGGAGGGCGACCTGACCGTCGCCCCGATCCACGCGGGCGGCAAGCACGTCGTCGTCATCGGCGGCGGCGACACCGGCGCCGACTGCGTGGGCACCGCCCACCGCCAGGGGGCGGCCTCCGTCACCCAGCTGGAGATCATGCCGAAGCCGGGCGAGGACCGGAACGCCAACCAGCCCTGGCCGACCTTCCCGATGCTCTACAAGGTCACCTCGGCGCACGAGGAGGGCGGCGAGCGGGTCTACTCCGTCTCCACCACCCACTTCGAGGGCGACGAGGACGGAAACGTCGCGGCCCTCCACCTGGTGGAGGTCGAGTTCAAGGACGGTAAGCTGGAGCAGAAGCCCGGCACGGAGCGGCGCATCCCCGCGCAGCTCGTCACCCTCGCCATGGGCTTCACCGGAACCGACCAGTCCAACGGTCTGGTCCAGCAGTTCGGCCTGGAGCTCGACCAGCGCGGCAACGTCGCCCGCGACGAGCACTACGCGACCAACGTCGACGGCGTCTACGTCGCCGGTGACGCGGGGCGCGGCCAGTCGCTGATCGTCTGGGCGATCGCCGAGGGCCGCTCCGCCGCCCGCGGAGTGGACCGCTTCCTGACCGGGACCAGCGCCCTGCCGGCCCCGATCCGCCCGACGGACCGCTCGCTGCTGGTCTGAGCACCACCCGGGTTCCCCCTGGGCCACGTGGCCCGGGGGAGCCCCCACAAGACGTCCCGCACAACGGCGTGCGGAACTGAACGCGGCGCCTGCCTGTCCCCGACCGGACTCCAGCGGGCGCCGTGGCGCGTCCGGGGCCGGGTGCCTCCCACGGCACCCGGCATCGGCGCCGACGACCGCCCCCGGCGGGCACGGACCGCCTCCGACCCTGACCGCCCCCGAAGACCGCCCCGCCCGGCCTCAGCTGCCGGTCAGGGCCGAGGTCCGCAGGGCCACCGCCACCGCGAACAGGCCCGCCAGCACCAGCCCGCCCGCGAGCTGCGCCGGCCACACCCGCAGCTTCGCCGGGGCGAAGGCGAGCCCGTACGTCACCAGCGCCCCGGTCAGCAGCCCGCCCAGGTGCCCCTGCCACGAGGTGAACAGGGCCGAGAGAACCATCCAGACCAGGAACCCGGCCATGAAGCGGTTGACGGCGGCCATGTCATGGCCGAGCCGCCGGTGGATGACCCAGTACGCCGCCGCCAGCCCGAAGACCGCGCCGGAGGCGCCGACCGTCGAGGTGTCCGGGGCCAGCAGGTACACCAGGACCGAACCGCCCACCGCCGACAGCAGGTACAGCGCCAGATAGCGGGCCCGCCCGAGCTGGCCCTCCACGGCCCGGCCGATGTTCCACAGCGCGAACATGTTGAACACCAGGTGCATCACCCCGAACGAGGCGTCCGGCGGGAGGTGCAGGAAGGCCCCGGTCACCAGCCGGTACCACTCCCCGTCCGCGATGCCCGTCAGGTCGTACCCGGGATACGTGTCACCCCGGTAGTAGTACTGCTCGCCGTCCGGCCCCGTGAGCGCCGCCCCGAGCACCGCGAACCGGTCCACGATCTCCGGCCTGACCACCTCGCCGATGTAGACGAGGACGTTGAGCGCCATCAGGACGTACGTCACGACCGGCGCGGTCGCCCGGGACACCGCGCCGCCGAAGACCGTACGGGCCTGGCGCACCGAGCGCTGCCCCTCCTTCACGCACTCCACGCAGTGGTGCCCGACGGACGCCTCCCGCATGCAGTCCGGGCAGATGTAGCGGTCGCAACGGGTGCAGCGGACATACGTCTCGTAGGACGGATGGCGGTAACACGCGGTGGCGGCGGCCTCCATGGCCGGCTCCTTCACTGGGGATGTGCAACGGGGCCGGTGGGGGCGGCGGCGATCAAGATAGCGAACCCGGGCGGTGGGCCGTGTGCCCGGGGCCGGGCGGTGGCCTAGGCTCAAGGTCCGCGGAGCACAGAAGGGGGGCCGCCGTGCAGGGTGCGGACACGGCCGTGGGCACCGGCCCGGCCATCAGCCTCACGAAGGTGAGGGAGACGGCTCCGGCCCTGGTCGGCCACTACCGGAGCGCCGGCATCTCGCTGGAGAAGCACGGACTGGGCGGTCACCGCGCGGCCGTCTACCTCGTCGTCGACCACTCCGGCTCGATGCGGCCGTACTACAACGACGGCAGTGTCCAGGCGCTGGCCGACCGGGTGCTGGGCCTGTCGTCCCACCTCGACGACGACGGCACGGTGCCGGTCGTCTTCTTCTCCACCGACGTCGACGCGGTCACCGACATCGCCCTCGGCAACCACCACGGCCGGATCGACGAGATCCGGGCGGGTCTCGGGCACATGGGGAAGACCAGCTACCACCTGGCGATGGACGCGGTCATCGACCACTACCTCGACAGCGGCTCCACCGCGCCCGCCCTGGTCGTCTTCCAGACGGACGGCGGGCCGATCAACAAACTCGCCGCCGAACGGTATCTCTGCAAGGCCGCGAAGCTGCCCCTGTTCTGGCAGTTCGTCGGCTTCGGCAACACCCGCAGCAGCCAGTTCGACTTCCTCCGCAAGCTCGACGAGCTGGCCGTCCCCGCCAGGCGGACCGTCGACAACGCCGGGTACTTCCACGCCGGCCAGGACCCCCGGAAGGTCCCCGACTCCGAGCTGTACGACCGGCTCGTCGCCGAGTTCCCGCTCTGGCTGGCCGCCGCCCGCGAGCAGGGGATCGTCCGATGACGGTACGGATCCTGCGCGCCGCCGACCGCGCGCCCGCCCCCTGGAAGAACGGCGGCGGGACCGTCCGTGAGGTCGCCACCGGCCCCGAGGGCGCGGGAGCGGACGCCTTCGACTGGCGGGTGAGCCTGGCGGACGTCACCGCCGACGGGCCGTTCTCCGCCTTCCCCGGCGTGGACCGCGTTCTCACCGTGGTCGAGGGCGCGGGCATGGACCTCGTCGTCGGCGGCGAGCACCACATCGTCGACGAGCCCCTGTGGCCGCACGGCTTCCCCGGCGACCTGCCCACCGAGGGCTTCCTGCTGGGCGGCCCCGTCGTCAACCTCAACGTCATGTACCGCAGGGCCCGTACGCGGGCGGAGACCGCCGTCGTCTGCGGCACGGTCCGCCTGCTGCCACCGGAGGGCGGCGCGGTGCTCGCCGTCTCCCTGGACGACGGCGCGGAGCTGGAGAGCGGTGGCGTCCGGCTGGACCGCTACGACGCGGTGCTGGCGGCCGGGGTGTCCCCCGGGGTCCTGCGGACGATGGGCCAGGCGGTGCTCATCACGTTCTCCGGGGTGTGACCGACCCGCCCCGGGCCCCCGTCGGCGGGAAACGCGGCCCCCGGCGCCTGCCCCGGGCCCCGGGGGGCGGGAAACCCGGGTGCCGATGGCCCCGCCGGGGGATACGGTCGCGCGCATGCCCGAGAACGCGTCCCGCAGCACCGTGATCCGCCGCTACGCCCCCGAGGACGAGGACGCGGCGGTGGACGTCTGGTCCCGGGCCGGCGGCCCGGCCCACCCCTTCATCCCCGGCGAGGGCGAGGGCGAGCGCGCCCGCAAGATGCGGGAGGTCTATCTCGTCCACGCCGAGAACTGGGTCGCCGAGACGGACGGCCGCGTGGTGGCCCTCCTGGGGCTCCTCGGCGCCGAGATCGGCGGCCTCTTCGTCGCCCCGGAGGCACAGGGCACCGGGGTGGGCCGCCGGCTGGTCGAACACGCGGCGGCGCTGCACGGGGCGTTGACCCTGGAGGTGTACGAGAAGAACACGGCGGCACGGGGCTTCTACGCCCGGCTGGGCTTCGTGGAGGAGAGCCGCCGCGTCGACGAGGAGTATGACGAGGTCATGCTGAAGCTCGCCCGGCCGGCTCCGGAGCACCCCGCCCGAGGCCGTGCGGCGGATACGTGACCTGACCTGACCTGACCTGACAGGACGGGACGGAAAGGGACGGGACGGCGCGGCGGTGACGGCGGCCGGTTCGCCGGAATCCGTCCGCCTGTCGCGCGCGAATACCGACAGGAGCTGTCGGGTATCCGGTGTTCCATGGCGACCATGACGTCTTCATCGCCTACGCACGCCCCTGTCTCCTGGGACGGCTTCGCCACCGCCGAGCCCGAGTTCGCCGACACCGTGCGAGCCCGCTTCCGGCTCTACAAGCACCACGTCCTGGCCACCCTGCGGAAGGACGGCTCGCCCCGGGTCACCGGCCTGGAGGCCGACTTCCGCTTCGGCGAACTGCTCCTCGGCATGATGCCGAACTCCCTCAAAGCCCTGGACCTGCGGCGCGATCCGCGCTTCGCGCTCCAGGCCAACCCCGGACCCGACGCCGAGATGAACGACGGGGACGTCCGCGTCAGCGGCCGGGCCGTGGAGATCACCGACCCGCGGGTGATCGCCCGCTTCATCGAGGAGGCGACCCCGCCGGAGCCCTTCCACCTCTTCCGGGCGGAGCTGACCGAGGTCG
Source organism: Streptomyces griseus (assembly GCF_900460065.1). GTDB lineage: Bacteria > Actinomycetota > Actinomycetes > Streptomycetales > Streptomycetaceae > Streptomyces > Streptomyces griseus. Next base: position 292,917 of record NZ_UAVD01000032.1, read on the forward strand.
TCCGCATCGGGCTCGACGGCGAGGCGCTCGTCATCCGGTCCTGGCGTCCCGGGCAGCCGCTGCGCACCGTGCGCCGCACCGGCGACGACACCCCGCCGACCGACGTGTCCTGAACCCGGACGGGGCCGGCCCGGGGCCTCAGCCCGCCAGCACCCGGGCCCGGCAGGCGGACGGCGCACCCCAGGCGTCCCGCAGCGGCCGGGCCCGGCGCAGCCACCACGCGAGGTCCAGCTCCTCGGTGTAGCCGACCGCTCCGTGCGCCTGGAGCGCGGTGCGGGCCGCCGCGTACCCCGCCTCGCCCGCCGTCGCCTTCGCCGCCGCGACCGCCGCCCCCGCCCTGGCCGGCCCGTCCGCCAGTTCCACCGCCGCCCCGTACAGCAGCGGGCGCGCGAACTCCAGGCCGAGCAGGGTGTCCGCGAGGCGGTGCTTGACCGCCTGGAACGACCCGACGGGCACCCCGAACTGGGTGCGCTGCTTCACGTACGCCACGGTCGCCCGCAGCAGCTCCTCCCCGCAGCCCAGGGCCAGGGCCGCCGTGGCGAAGGACGCCCAGGTCTCCGCCGCCCGTGCCGCCGCCCGTATCGCCGGGCCCTCGGCGACCGGCGCGCCGCCCGGCTCCGGCCGGAACAGACGCCGCGCCGGATCCGCCGACGCCGACGGCTCCCCGGGGCCCGCCGCGAGCCGCAGTTCGTCGCCGTCCACCGTGAACACCGCGTCCGCCGCGTCCGCGTCCAGGGCGTAGGACCCGGGCCCCTCCGGGACCAGCGACACCACCGCCGTGCCCGCGGCGATCCTCGGCAGCCACTCCGCCGCCGCCGGCCCGCCCGCCCCGCCCAGCAGCACCCCGGCCGCCAGGGTCTCCGCCACCGGTCCGGGCACCGCGTGCCGCCCCAGCTCGACGCAGGCGACGGCCACCTCCACGGGGAGCGGCCCCAGACCCCCGTACGCCTCGGGCACCGCCAGCGCGAACACCCCCGCCTCCGCGAGCCGCCCCCACAGGGCCCTACCCGGGGCGCGGTCCCCGGCGGCCCACGCCCGCAGCACGGCCGGGGTGTCCGCCGCCGTCAGCATCGCGTCCAGCGACCGGCGAAACTCCCGCTGCTCGTCGTCGAGGAGGAAACGCATCAGCGCCGTCCCTTCGGCAGGCCGAGCAGCCGCTCGGCGATGATGTCCCGCTGGATCTCGTTGGTCCCGGCGTACACCGGGCCCGCCAGCGCGAAGACGTACCCCTCCGCCCACGCGGTGTCCGCCCGTTCCGCGTCCGGGCCCAGCAGGTCGAGCGCCGTCTCGTGCAGCGCGATGTCGTAACTCGACCAGAACACCTTGTTCAGGCTGGACTCGGGCCCCAGCGAGGCCCCCGCCGCGAACCGGGACGCGGAGGCGGCGGTGAACAGCTGGTAGGCCCGCGCCCCGATCACCGCGTCCGCCACCCGGTCCCGCAGCGCCGTGTCCGCAGGGTCGCCCGCCTCCCGCCACAGGGCCCGCAACCGGTCGGCGGCGGCCAGGAAACGGCCGGGGGAGCGGAGGGTGAGGCCGCGCTCGTCGCCGGTGGCCGACATGGCGATGCGCCAGCCCTGCCCCGGCTCCCCGATGACGTCCGCGTCCGGTACGAAGACCTCGTCGAGGAAGATCTCGGCGAACGCGGGCTTCCCGTCCAGCCGCCCGATCGGACGCACGGTGACCCCGGGGTCCCGCAGCCCGAACATCAGATACGTCAGCCCCTGGTGCGGTCTCGCCGCCCCCGGGTCCGTACGGAAGATCCCGAACGCCCGGTCCGCGAACGCCGCCCGCGAGGACCACGTCTTCTGCCCCGACAGCAGCCAGCCGCCCCCGGTCCGCACCGCCCGCGACCGCAGCGCCGCCAGGTCCGACCCGGCCTCCGGCTCCGACCAGGCCTGCGCCCAGACGACCTCGCCGCCCGCCATCGGGGGCAGCACCCGGGCCCGCTGCTCCGCCGTGCCGTGGGCGAGGAGGGTCGGGGCGAGGAGGCTGATCCCGTTCTGCGCGACCCGGCCCGGCGCGCCCGCCGCCCAGTACTCCTCCTCGAACGCCAGCCAGCCGAAGAGATCCGCGCCCCGGCCCCCGTACTCCTCGGGCCAGGAGACCGCCGACCAGCGCCCGGAGTGCAGCAGCGCCTCCCACTCCCGGTGCGCGGCGAACCCCTCCCCGGTCTCCAGGGAGGGCAGCGGCCGGGGCGGTACGTGCTCCCGGAGCCAGTCCCGGGCCTCGGCCCGCAGGGCTGCCGTCCGTGCCGTCTGCGCCAGATCCACGAGGCACCCGCCTTCCGTCCGGTCGGCGGCGTCGCCGAGAGCGTTCCCTAACAAGTGTTTGGTAGGTTAACGTACGACCCAGAGACCGTCGAGAAGCCGGGGGACCGGGCCATGGACACACCGCCGTACCTGCCGGGACACGGACTGCTGGCCGGCCGCACCGCCGTCGTCACCGCCGCCGCCGGAGCCGGGATCGGCGGCGCGACCGCCCGCCGCTTCCTGGAGGAGGGCGCCCGCGTCGTGATCGGCGACGCCCACGCCCGCCGGCTGAAGGAGACCGCCCACGCCCTGGCCGACGCGTTCGGACCCGACCGCGTCACCCACCTCGCCTGCGACGTCACCGACGAGGAGCAGGTGGCCGCCCTCTTCGCGCACGCCGAGAACGCCCACGGCGGCCTCGACATCGTCGTCAACAACGCGGGCCTCGGCGGCACCGCCGAACTCACCGAGATGACCGACGACCAGTGGACCAGGATCCTCGACGTCACCCTCAACGGCACCTTCCGCTGCACCCGGGCCGCCCTCCGCTCCCTCAAGGCCGCCGGCACCGGGGGAGTCCTCGTCAACAACGCCTCCGTCGTCGGCTGGCGCGCCCAGCGCGGCCAGGCCCACTACGCCGCCGCCAAGGCCGGCGTCATGGCCCTCACCCGCTGCGCCGCCGTCGAGGCCGCCGACTACGGCGTTCGCGTCAACGCCGTCGCCCCCAGCCTCGCCATGCACCCCCACCTCGCCAAGGTCACCTCCGCCGAACTCCTCGCCGAACTCACCGCGAAGGAGGCCTTCGGCCGGTACGCCGAACCCTGGGAGGTCGCCAACGTCATCGTCTTCCTCGCCAGCGGCTACTCCTCGTACATGACCGGCGAGGTCGTCCCCGTCAGCAGCCAGCATGCGTGAACACACAGGCCGTGGAAGGACAATGGCCGGGTGTCTACCAAGAAGAAGCCCCAGGTGACCCCCACGCCGGAGCGACGCCAGGAACTGCTCGCCACCGCCGCCGAGGTCTTCGCCGCCCACGGATACAACGCCACCACCGTCCGCCGGATCGCGGACGAGGCCGGGATGCTCGCGGGCAGCCTCTACTACCACTTCGATTCCAAGGAATCGATGATCGACGAGATCCTCTCCACCTTCCTCGACGAGCTCTGGCAGGGCTACGACACGGTCCTCGCGGCCCGCCTCGGCCCCCGCGAGACCATCGAGGCCCTGGTCACCGAGTCCTTCCGCGAGATCGACCGGCACCGCCCCGCCGTCGCGATCTACCAGAAGGAGTCCAAGCACCTCGCCACCCAGCCGCGCTTCGCCTACCTCGCCGACTCGCAGACCAAGTTCGAGGAGGCCTGGCTCGGCACCCTGGAACGCGGCGTCGCCGAAGGCGCCTTCCGCGACGACCTCGACATCCGCCTCACCTACCGCTTCGTCCGCGACACCGTCTGGGTCGCGGCCTCCTGGTACCGGCCCGGCGGACACCACAGCCCCGAGGAGATCGCCCGTCAGTACCTCTCGATGGTGCTCGACGGAATCGCCCTGCGTACGTAACCGGAAACCGGTCCACCCCGAGCGCACCGAGGAGCAGCAGCCATGGCCGAGGCCTACATCGTCGAAGCGGTACGCACCCCCGTCGGCCGTCGCGGGGGCGGCCTCGGGGCCGCCCACCCCGCCGACCTCGGCGCGCACGTGCTGAAGGAGCTGATGGCCCGCTCCGGAGTCGACCCGGCGGCCGTCGACGACGTCGTCCTCGGCTGCCTCGACACCGTCGGACCCCAGGCCGGCGACATCGCCCGTACGTCATGGCTCGCCGCGGGACTGCCCGAAGAGGTCCCCGGCGTCACCGTCGACCGGCAGTGCGGCTCCTCCCAGCAGGCCCTCCACTTCGCGGCCCAGGGCGTCCTCTCCGGCACCCAGGACCTCGTCGTCGCGGGCGGCACCCAGAACATGACCCAGATCCCCATCGCCTTCGCCTCCCGGCAGGCCGCCGAGCCCCTCGGCCTCACGCAGGGGCCGTACGCGGGCAGCGAGGGCTGGCGCGCCCGCTACGGCGACGCCCCCGTCAACCAGTTCCACGGCGCCCAGCTGATCGCCGGGAAGTGGGGCATCAGCCGCCGCGACATGGAGGAATTCGCCCTCACCTCCCACCACCGGGCGCTCCGCGCCATCGACGAGGGCCGCTTCACCCGGGAGACCGTCGCGTACGGGGACGTCACCGTGGACGAGGGGCCGCGCCGCGACACCACGCTGGAGAAGATGGCCGGTCTGCGGCCCGTCGTCGAAGGCGGCACCATCACCGCGGCCTGCTCGTCCCAGGTCTCCGACGGGGCCGCCGCCCTGCTCATCGCCTCGGAGCGGGCCGTCGCCGAACACGGGCTCACCCCCCGCGCCCGCGTCCACCACCTGTCCGTACGGGGCGAGGACCCGATCCGGATGCTCTCGGCCCCGATCCCGGCCACCGCGTACGCCCTGAAGAAGACCGGCCTCACCCTCGACGCCATCGACCTCGTCGAGATCAACGAGGCCTTCGCCCCGGTCGTCCTCGCCTGGCTGAAAGAGACCGGAGCCGATCCCGAACGGGTCAACGTCAACGGCGGGGCCATCGCGCTCGGCCACCCGCTCGGCGCGACCGGGGCACGGCTGATGACGACCCTGCTGCACGAACTGGAACGCACCGGCGGCCGCTACGGGCTCCAGACGATGTGCGAAGGCGGCGGACAGGCCAACGTCACCATCGTCGAGCGGCTCTGAGGACCCCGCCGCACCCCCGCCCGGCACCGTCCGTACGCCCTCTGGTCAGCCAGGTTTTCCCTCCGGCGGCGTGGCGAGCCCCGCCGCCGGAGGAGAGGACGTGCTAGGGTGTTTCCCGTTGCAGTTTTGGTACCCATGAACTTTATGTGCGCCTGACGGGAATGCTTCCTCAGGCGCTTTATTGTTTTCCGGCTTTCTCCGGATGGGGCTCAATGCGGCGACTTGGAATCCGTAAAGTGCGGATTCTCGGCACTGCACCTCTTTTAGGAGAATGACATGGCTACTGGAACCGTGAAGTGGTTCAACTCGGAAAAGGGCTTCGGCTTCATCGAGCAGGACGGCGGCGGCGCCGACGTCTTCGCCCACTACTCCAACATCGCCACCTCGGGCTTCCGTGAGCTCCAGGAGGGCCAGAAGGTCTCCTTCGACGTCACGCAGGGCCAGAAGGGCCCGCAGGCGGAGAACATCGTCCCGGCCTAATCGCTGGACGCGTACCTCGCTGACCGGGGCCCGCACCGTGAAGGTGCGGGCCCCGGTTTGTGCTGTCCGAGCGACCACCTGTCGCAACAACCCGTTCTGTGCGCACATCCTGGGGGCGCACCCGGACGGCCGGGCCGGCACAAGGAAGTAAACCCATTCGGCAGTTGCCCAGGAATCCCCCAGGAGGGCAATTCCGTATGACCAGCTCCGAACGCCAGGACCGCACCCCCCGCTCGCGACCGGCCCGTGGCCGAGGCCGCGGACAGGGCTCCGGCGCCCAGGCTCCCGCGAACGGCCGGGGCGGCGCACCCCGCTCCAGGGCCCAGGGCGGCTCCAGGCCCCCGGCCCGCCGCAAGCCCGCCGTCGCACCGCCCGCCGAGTTCGCTCTGCCGGAGACCGTGACCCCCGCGCTGCCGTCCGTCGAAGCCTTCGCCGACCTGGACATGCCCCCCGGGCTCCTGAAGACCCTCGCCGCGCAGGGCGTCACCGAACCGTTCCCCATCCAGGGCGCGACCCTGCCGAACTCGCTGGCAGGCCGCGACATCCTCGGCCGCGGGCGCACCGGCTCCGGCAAGACGCTCGCCTTCGGCCTGGCCCTGCTGGCCCGCACCGCCGGACGCCGCGGCGAGCCGCGCGCCCCGCTCGCCATGGTCCTCGTGCCGACGCGCGAACTGGCCCAGCAGGTCACCGACGCGCTGACCCCGTACGCGACCGCCGTGAACCTGCGGCTCGCCACCGTCGTCGGCGGCATGTCCATCACCAAGCAGTCCGCCACCCTGCGACGCGGCGCCGAAGTGCTCGTCGCCACCCCCGGCCGGCTCAAGGACCTCATCGAGCGCGGCGACTGCCGCCTGGACGAGGTCTCCATCACCGTCCTCGACGAGGCCGACCAGATGGCCGACATGGGGTTCATGCCCCAGGTCGTCGCCCTGCTCAAGCAGGTCGAGGCGGACGGCCAGCGCATGCTGTTCTCCGCGACCCTCGACAAGAACATCGACCGGCTCGTGAAGATGTTCCTCACCGACCCGGTCGTGCACTCGGTCGACCCGTCCGCCGGGGCGGTCACCACGATGGAGCACCACGTGCTCCACGTCCTGGACGAGACCGACAAGAAGGCCGTCGCCACGAAGATCGCCGCCCGCGAGGGCCGGGTGATCATGTTCGTCGACACCAAGCGCGCCGCCGACCGCTTCGCCAAGCGGCTGCTCGCCAGCGGTGTACGAGCGGCAGCCCTGCACGGCGGACGGTCGCAGCCGCAGCGCAACCGGACGCTCGATCAGTTCAAGAACGGGCAGGTCACCGCGCTCGTCGCGACGAACGTCGCGGCCCGCGGCATCCACGTCGACGACCTCGACCTGGTCGTCAACGTGGACCCGCCGACCGACCACAAGGACTACCTCCACCGCGGCGGGCGCACGGCGCGCGCCGGGGAGTCCGGCAGCGTCGTCACGCTGGTGCTGCCCGAGGAGAAGCGCGAGATGACCCGGCTGATGCAGGACGCGGGCATCGCCCCGCGCACCACGCGGGTCACGTCCAGCGACGAGGAGCTGACCCGGATCACGGGCGCCCGTGAGCCCTCGGGCGTCGCGATCGTCATCGAGGTGCCGCAGCCGACGCCGCCGAAGCAGCGGACCCGGTCGGGCTCCGCTTCCGGCGGGGGAACGGTGCGCTCCGGAAGCCGGGGTCGGGGGCGGCGGGGCTCGGGCGCGGGCGCGGGTGCCGGTGCCGGGTCCGGCGCGCAGGGCGGCGCGGCCCGCTCCGGCGCCCCGTCCCGCTCCGGCGCCCCTTCGCGACGCCGCAGGGCGGCGTAGCGGCCGTATCCGGCTGCCCGGTGGTCGCGGGCCGGGGCAATCCAGGCCGTCCGGCGCTTGAGGACCGGGGTGCGGGGCAGCGCCCCGAAACCCCGGGCCGGGGGCGGCTGAGGACCGACGTCGGCCGGGCCCTTGCCCCAAGCGCCGGACGGGCTGGAACGTGACCGGCCGGTCCCCGGTCCTCGGCCTCGGGCGAAGAGGCCCTCAAGCGCCGGACGGGCTCGATGCGCCGCCGGACGGGCCCGCTGACGCGCCGGCGGGCGGGCCCGCCACCGCCCCCAGCCCCGCTAGCGTCCGCTCCGCGTCCGACATCACTCGCCCCACCAGTCCCGCCACGCTCGGCAGGTCCTCGATCAGGGCCGCGACCTGGCCCGAGGCCATGATGCCGAGGTCCGTGCGGCCGTCGACCATGGACGCCCTCAGGAGCATCGGGGTGTTCGCCGCCAGCAGCACCTGGCTCCAGCTCAGTTCCTTGCCGTGCCGCATCGCCAGGCCGTCGCGGACCATGCCCGGCCAGCTCAGGCCGGAGATCCGGCGGAAGCCCGACGCCCGGCGCAGCGCCCGGTACAGGGAGCGCAGCCGGCCCGCACCCTCCAGCTCCGCCACCATCTCCGTACGGAGCATCCGGTGCGGGAGGCCGTCCACCGCCCTCGTCAGGGTGATGTCCGCGGCGGTCGCCGCCAGATAGCGGGCCTTCACCGCGTCCGGGACCGTCGAGTCCGAGGTCAGCAGGAACCGGGTGCCCATCGCGACGCCCGCCGCCCCGTACGCCAGCGCCGCCACCAGGCCCCGGCCGTCGTGGAAGCCGCCCGCCGCGACCACCGGGATGTCCACCGCGTCCACGACCTGCGGCAGCAGCACCGTGGTGGCGACCTCGCCGGTGTGGCCGCCCCCCTCGCCGCCCTGCACGATCACCGCGTCCGCGCCCCAGGCCGCGACCTTCTCCGCGTGCCGTCGGGCCCCCACCGAGGGGACGACGACCACGCCCGCGTCCTTCAGCTCCGCGATCAGTTCCCTCGACGGGGCGAGCGCGAACGACGCCACCCGCACACCCTCCTCGACGATGATCCGGACCCGCTCCCGGGCGTCCCCCGCGTCCGCCCGCAGATTCACCCCGAACGGCGCGTCGGTCCGGGACCTCACCTCCCGTACCGCCGAACGCAGTTGGCCCGGTGACATGGTCGCCGAGGCCAGGATGCCGAGCGCCCCGGCGCGGGCGGTCGCGGTGACCAGGCGAGGGCCCGCCACCCAGCCCATCCCGGTCTGCACGATCGGATGCCGGACACCCACCAGGTCGGTCAGCGCCGTACGCATCAGGACCGCACCTCCCGGTCCCGGGTGCGGTCCGGGTCGACGACCTCCCGGATCAGGGCGAGTTCGGCCGGGGAGGGGGCGCGGGTGTACGGGACGTCGTCCGGGACCGTCAGCGCGAAGCCCGTCGCTTCCCGGACCCGGTCCACCGTGACGCCGGGGTGGACCGAGACCAGGCGCATCGAACGGTCGGGCGTCGCGAAGTCGAAGACCCCGAGATCGCTGACGACCCGGGGGATGCGGTGGAAGCGGGTGGCCGACGGGCCGGCCGCCCGCGCGCTGTCGTGGCCGACCCCGCAGATCATGTCGACCTGTTCGACGAAGACCCGGGGGGAGTGCCGGGGGATCCAGTAACTCACCGGGTTGTTCAGGGTGTTGACCGGGGCCCCGCGCACGCCCAGCAGTTGCCGCGCGGGCTGTTCCCAGTCGCCGATGCAGGAGATGTTCTGGTTGCCGAAGCGGTCGATCTGGCTCGCACCCATCATCACGTGCCGACGCCCGCCGGTCACCAGGGCCAGATGCCTGCGGTAGGGGAGCCAGCCCTCCACCTCGCTGGCCGGCCCGACGAGCGTCGCCTCGCCGTCCGTGAGCAGCAGGTCGGGGGCGAAGGTCAGCCGGGCCAGCCGCGCCCCGGCCGCAGGCACCGCGCCCATCGGGCTGGCCAGGATCTCGCCGTCGCCCCGCCAGGCCTCCGCGCACGCGATCACGCACGTCTCGGCGCGGGTGGCGGCTCCGGTCGCGTACGCGTTCACTTCTGCTCCTCGTGCCAGGTGCGGACCGCCTGCCGGTAGCCCTTCTCGTCACCGTCCGGCGGCAGGAAGCGGGCCGCGAACTCCGTCCAGGCGGCCGGGTCCGCCGCCGCCGCTGCGTACGCCTTCTGGAACGGTTCGTCGCGCGGATGGTCGGGCACGCAGGACGTGAAGTGCGCCCCGCCCGGCGTCTCCACGACGCCGGTGACGGAGTGCCGCTGCACGAGCAGGGTCTGCGGAGCGGTGGAGCCCTCGGTCAACTCCCGCGTTTCGACGATGCGTTCGCAGGAGACGTACGCCGCGTCCGCCGCTTCGCAGAACAGGTCGTCGAAATACGGGTCGGGTCCCAGGTACTGGCCGTTGCCGAGCCGGTCCGCCCGGTTGAGGTGGACCAGCGCCGCGTCCATCCGCAGGGCCGGCATCGCCACGAACTCCTCGCCGTCCTCGTACGGCGAAGTCACCGTGCGCAGCTCGGGGTTGACCCGCATCACATCCGATCCGATGCCCGCGCGGACCGGCAGGAACGGCAGGCGGTTGGCCGCCGCGTGCAGCCCCCACATGAACATCGCCTCGTCGATCTCCGTCAGTGCGAAAGCCCCGCGCTGCCGGGCCGCCCGGTAGTGCGGCTCCAGCGGGACGGAGTCGAGCGTGACGAACGCCGTGACCAGCCGGGCGATCCGGCCCGCCGCGGCCAGCAGCCCCACGTCCGGGCCACCGTACGAGATCACCGTGAGATCGGTGACCGGCGACCGGAGCAGCGCCCTGACCAGGGCCATCGGCTTGCGGCGCGACCCCCAGCCGCCGATCCCGATCGTCATGCCGCTGCTCAGCCGGCCGACCACCTCCTCGGGTGTCATCGTCTTGTCGCGCGCGTGAGGGGGAGCGGTCACGGTCAGGTCTCCTTGCCGAAGGTGTCGCGGACCCGGGCGGCGGTCCCGGCGAGGTTCGCCTCGAAGGTGAACCCCTGCTCGAAGCGGTAGCTGCGCTGTACGTCGACGGGGTCGATGCCGTTCAGCGCGGCCTTGGCGAGCCGCAGCAGATGGCCGTCCTTGGCGGCGATCTCCGCCGCCAACTCCAGCGCGGAATGCATCAGTTCGTGCGCCGGTACCACCCGCCAGACCGACCCGTGCGCGAGCAGCTCTGCCGCGGTGACGGTGCGGGAGGTGTAGTACAGCGTGCGCATCAGGTGCTGCGGGACCAGCCGGGCCAGGTGGGTCGCCGCGCCGAGCGCTCCCCGGTCCAGCTCCGGCAGGCCGAAGACCGCGTCCTCGCTCGCGACGATCGCGTCGGCGTTCCCGACGAGTCCGATCCCGCCGCCCAGGCAGAACCCCCGCACCGCCGCGACGACCGGCACCTCGCAGCCGTACACCGCCGCGAACGCCTCGGCGCAGCCCCGGTTGGCGCCGATGAGGGACTCGTGCCCCGTGTCGCGTTGCAGTTCCTTGACGTCGACGCCCGCGTTGAAGCCGCGCCCGGCGGCGGCCAGGACCACGCAGCGGGCTCCGGGATCGCGGCCCGCCGCCCGGACCGCGTCGGCCAGGTCGTACCAGCCCTGTACGGGGAGCGCGTTGACGGGGGGACGGTCCACGGTGACGACGCGGACGCCGTCCAGGGGGGAGGAGGTGGAGACACTCATCGGAGGATCGGCTACCTTTCCACCAAACATTTGTTAGGTGGACGGTAGCAGTCACGCCCCCGCCCGCCAACCGGTCCCACGTCCACGGGAGATGAGATGACCGCACCCACCGCACACCGTGCCGGACTCTGCGCGGACCGGGTCGTCGCCGTCACGGGCGCCGGGCGGGGGCTGGGCCGGGCCCACGCCCTGGCCTTCGCCGCCGAAGGGGCGCGCGTCGTCGTCAACGACCTCGGCGTCGGGCCGGACGGCGGCGGGGGATCCGGCGGACCGGCCCGTGAGGTCGTCGAGGAGATCGTCGCGGCGGGCGGCGAGGCCGTCGTCCACGGCGGTGACATCACCACCGCCGAAGGCGCCGCCTCCCTCGTGGCCACCGCCCTCGACGCCTTCGGCCGCCTCGACACCCTGGTCAACAACGCGGGCTTCCTGCGCGACCGGATGCTCGTCAACCTGGACGAGGACGACTGGGACGCGGTGATGCGGGTCCACCTCAGGGGCCACTTCCTGCCCCTCAAGCACGCCGCCGCCCACTGGCGGGCCGAGACGAAGGAGGGCCGGCCCCCTGCCGCCCGGGTGGTCAACACCAGCTCCGGCGCCGGACTCCTCGGCAGCGTCGGCCAGGGCAACTACGCGGCGGCCAAGGCCGGAATCGTCGCCCTGACCCTGGTCGCGGCGGCCGAGCTGGGCCGGTACGGGGTCCACGTCAACGCCCTCGCCCCGGCCGCCCGGACCCGGATGACCGAGCGGACCTTCGCCGAGGCGATGGCGGCCCCGGGGGCGGGGGAGTTCGACGCCATGGCCCCCGCCAACGTCTCCCCGCTCGTCGTCTGGCTCGGCTCCGCCGCGAGCGAGGGGGTCACGGGCCGCGTCTTCGAGGCCGAGGCGGGCCGCATCACCGTCATGGAGGGCTGGCGACGGGGCCCCACCGACGACCGGGGCGCCCGCAGATCACCGGCCGAGGCGGGTGAGACGGTCCGCCGGCTGCTGGCGGACGCGGAGGAGCCGGGGCGGGTCTACGGCGCGTCCTGAGGGGAGCCCGGGCCCGGTCCTGCCGCTCCTCCCGCGGGGCCCGGGCCTGTCGGAACGCCGTGCCCGCCCCAGGGCCGTGCCCCCGGTCTCGTACGGCGCGGGAAACCCGTTTGCGTACCCGTACGGGCAACCGGTATCCAGCAGGAGACCCCGGAGGAGCACAGGATGACGCGGCACGGCCCGATGAACGAGTTCTGCTGGATGGACCTGAAGACCCGCGACCCGGCCGGCACCGCGGCCTTCTTCTCCTCGGTGCTGGGCTGGGACTTCGCCGTGGACGAGGAGGACTGGCGGCGGGCCGTCAAGATCTCCGCCGGGGGCGACCGGATCGGCGGGGTGAGCGATCTCGCCCAGCCGGTCTACCCGCCCGGCACGCCGCCGCACATCGCCTTCTACCTCGCGGTCGACGACGTGGACCACCGTACGGCCCTGGCGGTGACGAACGGGGCGCAGGTCGTCGTCCCGCCGTTCGACGCGGGGGACCAGGGCCGCATCGCCACCCTGATCGACCCGGTGGGCGCCGCCCTCTCCCTCTGGCGGCCGAGGGGATTCGCGGGCTGGCCGGTGTCGGCCGAGGCGGAGGGCACGCCCCACCACGCGGTCCTGGCCTGCGAAGACCCCGAGCGGGCACGGGAGTTCTACACCAGGACCACGGGCACGCCCCTCGGCCGGGCGGCCTTCCGGAAAGCCGCCCCCGCCCCGGCCGGCACGGACGCGGGCACCGCCGCCGGCTCCGCACCCCGCTGGGAACTGGCCCTCGCCGTGCACGACCCGGACGCCGTGGCCGACCGGGCCCGCGCCCACGGGCCGGACCTCGTCACCCTCACCGGGGAGGGGCATCACCGCGTCGTGCGGCTGCGCAGCCCGGAAGGGCTGACGTTCCAGGTCCAGGGCGGCGGGGAGCACGTCCCCGTCCCCGGCCGCTGACCCTCGCGCATATCGGGTGGCGCGGCACCGCCGCCGGGGGTGAGGATCGCCGTATGCGCCCCTTCCTGGAGACCGACCGGCTCGTCCTGAGCCCGGTCACGGCCGCCGACGCCCCCGACCTGCTCGCCCTCGACAACGATCCCGCCGTCATGAGGTACATCAACGGCGGCCGGCCGACGAGCCCCGAGGAGATCCGGGACCGCACCCTGCCGAAGCTCCTCCACGACCACCCGTGCACCGGAACCCGGGGCTTCTGGGCCGCCCGGGAGAAGCGCACCCGGGCCTTCCTGGGCTGGTTCGAACTCCGGCCGCTGACCGACCACGACCCCGCCGTCGCCGAACTCGGCTACCGGCTCAACCGGGCCGCCTGGGGCCGCGGTTACGCCACCGAGGGCGCGCGGGCCCTGGTCGACAAGGGGTTCACCGACCTCGGGGTCCAGCGGGTCACCGCCAACACCATGGCGGTCAACACGGGGTCCCGGCGCGTGATGGAGAAGACGGGTCTGACCTTCCTGCGGGCCTACACCGAGGACTGGCCGGAGGCCATCGAGGGCTCCGAACACGGCGAGGTCGAGTACGTCCTCACCCGCGAGGCCTGGGAGCGCGGTCGGCCGGGAGCCGGGTAGCGGCCCCGGCGACCGGCGGCTACGACGCCCCGCCCAGCAGAACCGCGATCTCCCCGTGCCCCGTGTGCTGGTCCGTGCCCGCGGCCGGCACCCCGTCCCGGAGCAGCTCCACCGCCATCGTCTCCTCGCCGTCCCGGCGGTCGTGGAGCGTCACCGTCTCGATGTCGGAGCCGTACGACTCCTCCAGCCGCCGCCGCAACTCCCGCTCCGGGTCGAGAGAGGCGATGCGCCGCGCCTCGGCCAGCGCGAGCGCGACCGCGGACTCCTGCCCCGCCGCCCCCGCCCCGTGCGCGAGCAGCGCCCGCACCGTCCGCCGGGACCCGCGCTGCGCCGCCAGCACCAGCATCGACTCGCCCTGCGGGCCCGGCAGCAGCGGGTCCGCGCCCCGGGACAGGAGCACTTCCACCGTCCCCGCGTGGCCCAGGCCGACCGCCCACCGCAGCGCGGTGAAACCGAACTCCTCGCGCAGATCCGGCCGGGCCCCGGCGGACAGCAGGGCCTCCACCACCTCGGTGTGCCCGCCGCACGCCGCCCCGCAGAGCGGCAGGTCGCTCGCTTCGGGGCCGCTCGCCCGGTTCGGGTCGGCCCCGGCGGCGAGCAGCAGGCGCACCGCCTCCAGCCGGTCCTGCACCGACGCCAGATAGAGCGCCGTCGTGCCCTCCTCGTCGCTCGACTCGGCCGACGCTCCCGAGCGCAGTGCCCGTACGACCGCGTTCTCGTCCTCGTACAGCGCGTCGAACAGGCGTAGTTCGTCCCTGATCGGCTCGTTCGTCATGCTTCGATCCTACGGTGGCCGGATCGACGCTCAGGTGTCGCATTCCAGAGGGGTCCTGCACAGCCCGCAGCGCGCGGTGAACCGGCCCCGGACGGGGACCCTGATGCGCTGGTGGCAGGTGGGACAGGGGAAAGAGACCCGCAGGTTTCGGCCATCGGCCTCGAAGGCGTACGGGACGTCCGGGTCCGGGCCGGTGCCGGGGTGGTCCAGGGCGTAGCGCCGGTCCTTGGCGTAGCGCCGACGGCTCGCCCAGCCCGCGGCGGTCAGCGGGGGTCTGCGCAGGTCGTGCAGCGCCCGCTCGCGCCCCTTCGTGTACGCCGTGTACGCCTGGGGGCTGGTGAACCACGGGGAGGGGTCCTCGCCGAAGGCGAACGCCCGCTTGGCCAGGACGTATCCGAACTCCTCGGGGGTGAGGTAGCCGAGTTTCTGCCGGGAGGTGGCGTCCTCCCGGAACGCGTCCAGCAGCAGCCAGCCGGCGCCGAGGTAGGCCGTCGTGGTGTCGGTCAGGATCTCGTTGGCGCGGGTGCCGGGGAACTCCAGGCCCAGCCGGTGCAGCAGCACATGGGTGACCTCGTGCGCGAGTGCCGCCCCGATGTCCCTGCGGTGGGTGCGGAAGCGGTCGTTGAGCTCGATGAAGTACTCGGGGCCGGCGGTCAGTTCCACGCTCGCCGCGTGCTCCATCGCCCGGAAGCCGACGATCATGCGGGCCTCGGGCAGATGGAGGTGCTGGACCAGGGAGCGCGCCACCCGCTGGGCCCCCAGATGCAGATCGTCCTCGTCCGCGAACGCGGCGTCGGCGGGCGGGAGGCTGGTGGCATAGGCGTGGACGCCGTCCGCGGAGAGCCGCCGGTAGAGCGCCGTGATGGCGGAGCGGACCGTGTCCAGATGCGGAAAGCCGTGGACGACAGGTGCGCCCGGAGGGCCGTTCGCCATCCCGGAACCCCCATCCCCGACGGTCGACGGACTCCACTGTATGCCGGGCGGAGGAGGGGGCCGCGAACGCGCCCCGATGATCTTGGCCGAAAAGTGCACCTTGTGGCAGCGGTCACGCGGCACCGATAATCGGAGTGTTCTTGTCGAGTACATGACTAGTTCGGCCGCGGTGCCGGACGTCGTCACCCGGCCGGGACACGCGTGCCGGACCGCGCGACCCACAGCACTTCCGTACGCCCGTACCTCCCGCGGGGCCCCACGCGGCGCCGCTGTGCGGAACCCACCGCACGGCGCCTCCTCCAGGGGCTCCTGCACCGCAACGCAGCACGGCAACCCCCCACAGCAACCCCCCACACGAAATCCCCCCACGAAAGCAGGACTCCGTGAAGCTTCTGAGCGTGCTGAAAAGGTGTTCCGTCGGCATAGCCGCCGTCGCCCTCGCGACCGTCAGTCTCCAGCCCGCCTCCGCGGCCCCCCAGCCGATCGTCGGCGGGGAACGCGCCGCCCAGGGCGAGTTCCCGTTCATGGTCCGGCTCTCCATGGGCTGCGGCGGTGCGCTCTACGCGCAGGACATCGTCCTCACCGCCGCCCACTGCGTGGACGGTTCGGGCGACGACACCTCCATCACCGTCACCGGCGGCGTGGCCGACCTCCAGTCGCCCGACGCCGTCGAGGTCCAGTCCACCAAGGTCCTCCAGGCCCCCGGCTACAACGGCACCGGCAAGGACTGGGCGCTGATCAAGCTCGCCCAGCCGATCGACCAGCCCACCCTGAAGATCGCCACCGACGGCGCCTACGACGAGGGCACCTTCACCGTCGCGGGCTGGGGCGCCGACAAGGAAGGCGGCAGCCAGCAGCGCCACCTCCTCAAGGCCGACGTCCCGTTCGTCACCGACGCCGACTGCCAGGGCGCCTACGGCAACCTCGTCGCCGACGAGGAGCTGTGCGCCGGCCTCCTCGACACCGGTGGCGTCGACAGCTGCCAGGGCGACTCCGGCGGCCCGATGTTCCGCAAGGACGACGCCGACGAGTGGGTCCAGGTCGGCATCGTGAGCTGGGGCCAGGGCTGCGCCCGCCCGAACTACCCGGGCGTCTACACCCAGGTCTCGCACTTCGCGGGCGACATCGCCTCCGCGGCCGACTCGCTCTGACCCCGGTCCGAGCCCGGACCCCGGTCCGGGCCGGCCATCATCGGATCACCGCACGTCCGGCCGGTGATCAGCGCTGAACCACCCCGGGGGCGTCCGTATCGGCGGGCGCCCCCGGACCCAGCTCCACCCGCGGCTCGCCCGCGTCCTCCAGCTCCAGGACCCACACCTCGTTGACACCGCCGCGGAGCACCGGGCCCGGCACGTACAGGGTCCGCTGCGGGCCCGCCGACCAGTACCGGCCCAGGCAGAAGCCGTTCACCCAGACGAACCCGCGGGACCAGCCCGGCAGTTCGACCCCCGCGTGATCGACACCGGGAACGCCGGGCGTGCCGGAAGCGGTTGATGCGCCGGAGGCGCCGGGATCGCCGGAGGCGCCTGAAGCGCTCGCGGTCCCCTCGACGGTGAACGTCCCCCGGAACAGACCCGTCCGCCCCGCGTCGCCCGCCCCCGCGGCACCGGCCACCGGCCCGAACGGGACCGCGGCCACCGCGCCCGCGTCGTCGAACGCGTCGAGCCGCAGCCCCCGGGCCCGTACCCCGTGCAGATACTGCCGCTCGTGCAGCACCCCGCCCGTGACGCCCTTCGGCTCACCCAGGCGCGGCCCGTAGTTGACCCGGCCCAGCGACTCCACCCACAGCTCGACCTCCGCAGGGCCCGCGACCGGCTCCGGCAGCGTCCCGGACTCCTCGGTCAGCACCCCGGCCCGGACCCCGTCCACGGACACCACCGCCCGGTCCCGCAGCCCCGACGCCCCCAGCGGATACGCCTGGCGCGGCCCCGGCACCGCCACCCGGTAGCGCACCAGCCCCCGGTCCACGCCCAGCTCCTCGAACGTCGCAGGCACCCCCGACTCCGTCTCCGGATCGCCCAGCACCTCCAGGACGTCCCCGAGCGGGGCCCACTCCGCCAACTCCACCCGCACCGGACCCGCGAGCCCGACCGGCTCCGGCGGCAGCGCGGGCAACGGCCCCTCGGCGTACGCCTCCAGGACCTCCCGGAACAGCCGGAACTTCTCCGTGGCCCGCCCGTACTCGTCGACCGGCGCGTCGTAGTCGTACGACGTCACCGTCGGCTGGAACGACTCGTCCTGATGCGGTCCGGAACGGTTCGCCCCCGCCCAGCCCCCGAAGTTCGTCCCCCCGTGCGCCATGTAGACGTTCACCGACGCCCCGCACTCCAGGATCTCCCGCAGCGCCCCGGCCGCCTGTTCCGGATCCCGGCGCACCGGCTCGGCCCCCCAGTGGTCGAACCACCCGCACCAGAACTCCATGCACATCAGCGGCCCCCCCGGCTGATGCCGGCGCAGCACCGCGAACCCCTCCCGCGCCCCCGAACCGAAGTTCGCCGTCGCCAGCAGCCCCGGCACCGAACCGCCGGTCAGCATGTGGTCCTCCGGACCGTCCGACGTGAACAGGGGAACCGTCACCCCGCACTGCCGCAGCAACCCCGCCAGCCACTCCAGATACACCGCGTCGCTGCCGTAACTCCCGTACTCGTTCTCCGCCTGCACGAGGACCACCGGACCGCCCCGCGACACCTGCCGCCGCACCACCTGCGGCAGCAACTCCCGGAACCACCGCTCCACCACCGCCCGGTACGCCGCGTCCCGGGTCCGCACCCGCCGCCCGAACCGGCCCGTCACCCACACCGGGAGGCCGCCGTTCTCCCACTCGGCGCAGATGTACGGACCCGGCCGCACGATCGCCCACAGCCCCGCCCGCTCCACCGCGTCCAGGAACCGGCCGAGCGCCCCCACGTCCCGGACCTCGCCCTCCCGGGGCTCGTGCAGATTCCACGGCACGTACGTCTCGACACAGTTCAGCCCCATCGCGGCGAGCATCGCCAGCCGGTGCTCCCACTGCGCCTCGTGCACCCGGAAGTAGTGCAGGGCGCCCGACAGCAGCCGCACGGGCTTCCCGTCGAGCCGGAAGCAGTCGTCCCCCACGGTGAAGTCGGTCATGGCGCAGTTACGCTCCTGTGCTCGGCCGCACCCGGCGGCCCTCGGGTCGATTGGTCCGACCACCTTCACCTCTGGCGCCGTACCCGGTCCATGGACAAAGATCGCTGTTGATTGGACACAAAGCACCCGTCGGCCGGACACGACGGACCACGGACCAGCCGGTTCGACGCGACGCACCGGCCGGTCCGGCGCCACGGAGACCAGCAGGGGAGAGGAGGGACCGCGATGTACCACACCTGGATGCGCTTCTTCACCCCCAGCCCGCTCCACCACCGCCTGGGCCTCGTCTGCCTCGGCGTCGGCCTCCAGCACGGAGCGCTGCCCACCGTCGGACCCCGTACCCTCGACCACCACGTCGCCGTGATCGTCAACTCCGGCACCGGCTGGTTCAAGGGACCCGACGGCCGCCGCACCCCCGTCACCGGCCCCAGCCTCATCTGGCTGACCCCCGGCACCCCCCACCACTACGGCGCCGACCCCGGCACCGGCTGGGACGAGAGCTTCGTCGACTTCACCGGCCCCGCCACCACCACGTACACCGAACTCGGCTACATCGAGCCCGACCGCCCCCTCGTCCCCCTCTCCGACACCGCCGCCCCCCGCGCGGCCGTCGGACGCATCGTGCGCGCCGCCCGGCGCGGCAACCCCCTCCTGGAGGTGGAGACCGGGGCCGCCGTCCACGAACTGCTCGTCTCCCTGCGCCGCGCCCGCGCCGACATCGGCCCCGACGGCGACCCGGTGCTCCAGGCGCTCGCCCGCGACGCGTACCAGCCGCTCACCGTCGCCGAGCACGCCGCCCGGCACGGCATGACCCCCGCCGAACTGCGCACCGCCGTACGGCGCGGCGCCGGGTGCAGCCCCAAGGACTACCTGCTGGGCATCCGCCTGGGCCGGGCCAAGGAACTCCTCGCCGCCACCGACCTCCCGGTCGCCGCCGTGGCCCGCCGCGTCGGGTACGACGACCCCGCCTACTTCTCCCGGCTGTTCGCCCGCCGCGTCGGCACCGCACCCGTCCGCTTCCGTGAACAGCAGGGCCGCAGTGTGCCCGGCGGCTGGAGCGACCGGGTGCCCGACCCCGACGACCCGCCGACCATCATCACGTGAGCGGCGGCCCAGGACCCGCCGGCGGCCGGAGGGCGGTGCCGCCGGGGGTCTAAGCTCGCTCACCATGAGTACGAGCGAGATCGACGCGTCCGTCCAGGCCGAGCTGAACCGGCTGCGCGAGAGCATCGACAACATCGACGCCGCCGTCGTCCACATGCTGGCCGAGCGGTTCAAGGCCACCCAGCAGGTCGGCCGCCTCAAAGCGGACCACAAGCTGCCGCCCGCCGACCCCGCCCGCGAGACCCGTCAGATCGCCCGGCTCCGGCAGCTCGCGCAGAGCGCCAACCTGGACCCGGCGTTCGCCGAGAAGCTGCTGAACTTCATCATCGCCGAGGTCATCCGCCACCACGAGCGCATCGCGGACGAAACGGAGAACGGCGACGCCGGCCGGACCGCAGGCACCAAGGACGCCGCCACCGGGACCTGACCGGCCCTGCCGGAGGCACGAAGGACGCCGCCACCACGGGGGCCGGCCGGCCGGACCGGAGGCACGGGGGACGCCCGCACATCTCCAGCCCTGGCGCGGGCCCATCCGTCCCGCTCACCGCCCGCCCCGCCCTCCTCCCGCAGGTCCTCCCGCTGCGCGCCTCTCCCGCCCCGCCCCGCCCGCCCCGTCCGCCCAGGGAGAACCCCCCTGCGCCCGCCGTCCCCCGTACGGCAGCATGGGGCCATGTCCGTACTGACGCGCGACGAAGCGCAGACCCGAGCCCAGATCCTCGACGTGGAGCGGTACACGATCGCCCTCGACCTCACCACCGGCGAGGAGACCTTCGACTCCGCCACCGCCATCCGGTTCACCGCCCGCGCGGCCGGAGACACCTTCGTCGAGGTCAAGCCCGCCACCCTGCGCTCGATCAGTCTCGACGGACAAGCCCTGGACCCCGCCCTCCTCGACGGCAACCGCTACCCCCTCACCGGCATCACCGCCGGCCCCCACGAACTGCACATCGACGCCGCGATGCACTACTCCCGCACCGGCGAGGGCATGCACCGCTTCACCGACCCCACCGACGGCGAGACCTACGTCTACACCCAGCTGTTCATGGAGGACGTCCAGCGCGTCTTCGCCGCCTTCGACCAGCCCGACCTCAAGTCCGTCTTCGCCATCGACGTCACCGCCCCCAAGGGCTGGACCGTCCTCGGCAACGGCGTCGCCGAACACACGGGGGAGGGGCGCTGGACCATCGCCGCCACGCCCCCCGTCTCCACCTACCTGGTCGCCGTCGCCGCGGGCCCCTGGCACTCGATCACCACCGAGCACGCCGGACTGCCGTTCGGCATCCACTGCCGCCGCTCGCTCGCGCCCCACCTCGACGCCGACGCCGACGAGATCCTCGACATCACCCGCGCCTGCTACGACCGCTACCACGAGAAGTTCGACGAGCCCTACCCGTTCGACTCCTACGACCAGGCCTTCGTCCCCGAGTTCAACGCCGGCGCCATGGAGAACCCCGGACTCGTCACCTTCCGCGACGAGTTCGTCTACCGCTCCGCCGTCACCGACACCGAGCGCCAGACCCGCGCCATGGTCATCGCCCACGAGATGGCCCACATGTGGTTCGGCGACCTCGTCACCCTCACCTGGTGGGACGACATCTGGCTCAACGAGTCCTTCGCCGAGTACATGGGCTACCAGACCCTCACCGAGGCCGTCCTCCCCCGGACCGCGAACTCCCCCCGGGCAGGACGGACCCCGTTCCCCGACACCTGGGTCGACTTCGGCGTCGCCCGCAAGGGCTGGGGTTACGACGCCGACCAGCGCCCCTCCACCCACCCCGTCGCCCCGGACCCCGACGCCGTCCCCGACACCGCGTCCGCCCTCCTCAACTTCGACGGCATCAGCTACGCCAAGGGCGCCTCCGCCCTGCGCCAACTCGTCGCCTGGCTCGGCGAGAAGGACTTCCTGGCCGGCATCAACACCCACTTCGCCCGCCACAAGTTCGCCAACGCCACCCTCGCCGACTTCATCGACAACCTGGCCTCCGCCACCGACCGCGACGTCCACGCCTGGGCCGAACAGTGGCTGCGCACCACCGGCATCGACACCCTCACCGCCGAGATCGCCGCCCCCGAACCCGCCGCCGCCACCGAGCCCAACGGCAACGGCCAGTCCTGGGCCCTCACCGTCACCCGCGACGGCTCCCGCCCCCACCGCGTCACCGTCGGCGCCTACGACCACGCCCTGGGCGCCCAGGGCAGCCCCGGCCACCTCGCCCTGCGCGAACGCTTCGCACTCGACGTACCCGGCGACGGGACGCCCACGGTCCGCCCCGGCCGCCGCCCCGCCCTCGTCGTCCTCAACGACGGCGACCTCACCTACGCCAAGGTCCGCCTGGACGCCGCCTCCTGGGACACCGTCCTGACCAGCCTCTCCGGCATCCCCGACCCCCTCACCCGGGCCGTCGTCTGGAACACCGCCCGCGACATGGTCCGCGACGCGCAACTCCCTCCCGCCACCTACCTCGCGACCGCACGCACCCACCTCCCGCACGAGACCGACCTCGCACTCGTCCAGGGCGTCCTGTCCTTCGCCGCGGGCCAGGTCGTCGACCGCTACACCACCCCCGAGGACCTGCCGGCCGCCCGCGCCACCCTCACCGACCTCTGCCGCGACCTCATCCGCCGCACCGAGGACGGCTCACAGCCGGGCCTCCGCCTCATCGCCGTACGCCACTTCATCGACGCCGCCACCCAGCCCGACACACTCCGCACCTGGCTCGACGAAGGCACCGTCCACGGCGGACCCGAACTCGACCCCGAGCTGCGCTGGCGCATCCTCACCCGCCTCGCCGTCCTCGGCGCCACCGACGAGACCACCATCGCCGCCGCGCTCGAAGCCGACCCCAGCGCCACCGGCCGCGAGGGCGCGGCCCGCTGCCGCGCGGCGCTGCCCACCGCCGAGGCCAAGGCCGCCGCCTGGGACGCCCTGTTCACCGACGACACCCTGTCCAACTACCTCTTCACCGCCACCGCCCAGGGCTTCTGGCAGCCCGGACAGGAAGCGCTGACCGACGACTACGTGGCCCGCTTCTACCCGGACGCCGTCGCCCTCGCCGCCCGCCGGGGCCCCGCCATCGCCGAAGCCGCCGGACGCTACGCCTTCCCCGCGTACGCCGTCGACCCCACGAGCCTCGGCACCGGCGTCCGCGCCCTGGAGGACCCGGCCCTCATCCCCGCCCTGCGCCGCAAGCTCGTCGACCAGCTCGACGACCTGCGTCGCGCCCTCGCCGTACGGTCGGCCGTCGCCCCCGCCGACTGACCGCCCCGCACGACCGCGGGCCCGGCACCACGGCCCGGCCCGCGGCCGTACGGCACGGGAGCCGCCTCCCGGCCCGCGGCCGTGCGGCACGGGGCATCAGCCGGGCCCGCCACCGGTCCCGTCCGGGACGTCGTCCGGAGCCCCGACCGGGGCGTCGTCCCCCGAGGCGCCCGCCGCCCGCAGATCGGCCAGCAGCTCCGCCTGGCCCGCCAGCACCCCGGTCAGGATCCTCCGCGCCACCCGCAACAGCTCCGCCACCCCCGGATCGGCCAGGGTGTAGTGGACGGCCGAGCCCTCCCGCCGGGCCGTCACGAGACCGGCACGGCGCAACACCGCCAGCTGCTGCGAGAGATGGGCGGCCTCGACCCCCACCTCGTTCAGCATCTCCGAGACCGCGTGCTCGCGCTCACTGAGCAGTTCGAGCACCCTGATCCGGACCGGGTGCCCCAGCGTCTTGAAGAACTCCGCCTTCAATCGGTACAGCGGTGTACTCACCGGCGCGGCCCCGTTCCGCACGCCGGGAACCCGCCCCACCACAGCTGACCAGAACTCTTCTCCATGGGTTCATCCTCGCGCCTTCGCGCCCCACGGAAGAAACCCGGGGACGACACCCCACCCCCCCACTCCGCCGGCACCCGCTCCGCGGTCTCCCGGGCGACACGCACGGCCGACCCACCGCGGGCAGCGTCAGCACATGCCGGTACGGCAACGAGTCGGGCGGCGTGATCATCGGGCGGACCCCCGGCCGGGAGAACCACCACCGCGGGCCGGAGAGCCGCGCGGGGGCCGCACACCGACGGCGGAACGGCCGTACAGCATGTAGTCAATTGCCGAAATCTGCAATTCACTCATTGAGCAAGACCCAGGGGGAGCGCCACCCCCGCCCCCTACCCCCTCCCCAACCCCACCCCGGCCCGGCAACCAGCCCACACCAACCACCAGTACCCCTTTCGAGTCCGGCTCGTTGGGCTCTTGGGCCGAGCCACCCGAAACCCGGGACAAGCCGGCACACCACCCCCGCACACCCGAAGGACCACCCCACCCATGCCCACCCCGCCCCTCGCCGGAGGCACCGCAGGCCCCGCCGCCCTCCGCCCCCTCATCGACACCGTCCTCACCGCACTCCACGACGGCGCGACCCTGCGCGGCGGCCCCCTCCCCGCCGGCGGCCCCGACACTGTCACCCCCCGCACCCACAACGCCACCCACCCCCTCATCCCCCACCACGGCACCGGCCCCCACCACGCCCTCCGCAACCTCGTCACCACCCTCGCCGCAGGCGCCGCGGACCCCGCCCACCCCCACTGCACCGCCCACCTCCACACCCCACCCCTCGCCCTCGCAGCAGCAGCCGACCTCGCCGCCAGCGCCCTCAACCCCTCCATGGACTCCTGGGACCAGGCCCCCGCCGCCTCCACCCTCGAAGCCGACCTCACCACCGCACTCGCCGCCGAGATCTACCCCCACACCCGCTCACCCGACGCCGTGATCACCACCGGCGGCACCGAGGCCAACCAACTCGCCCTCCTCCTCGCCCGCGAACGCCACGGCCCCGTACAGACCGTCTGCGGCACCAACGCCCACCACAGCATCACCCGCGCCGCCTGGCTCCTCGGCCTCCCCCGACCCGTCGTCGTCCCCGCCCCCACCGGCACCCTCGACCTCGCCGCCCTCGACGAAACCCTCACTCGACTCCACCGCCCCCTCCTCGTCATCGCCACCGCCGGCACCACCGACACCGGCGACATCGACCCCCTCGACGCCATCGCCGACCTCTGCACCACCCACCGCGCCGAACTCCACATCGACGCCGCCTACGGCGGACCCCTCCTCTTCAGCCCCACCCACCGCACCCTCCTCCACGGCCTCGACCGCGCCCACAGCGTCACCCTCGACCTCCACAAACTCGGCTGGCAACCCGCCTCCGCCGGCCTCCTCGCCGTACCCGAACACCACCACCTCACCCCC
>NZ_UAVD01000034.1 GCF_900460065.1 Streptomyces griseus
GCCCGCTGTGCCCACCGCTGGCACCCGGTCGCCGCGAACCGTCGCCGAATGGGCCCTCGACGCCCGCGACCCGTACGCCGTCGACGTAACCGACGCGACGCACCCGGTCGCCGCGACGCCCGTAACCGATGCGACCGACGCGACTCACACAGCCGCCCCGACTCACGCCACCGACGGTGCGGAAGCTCCGGAGCTGGTGATCGCCCGGGTGCCCCGGGACCTCGGTGTCCGTGAGGCCGTGGACCGGACCATCGCCCTGGCCCGTCTGCGGCTCCGCGACCGGAACCCCGGGGCCGACGCCCCCCTCCTCGTCGTGACGCACGGCGACGACGCGGCCCACGCGGCCGTGCGCGGCCTCGTCAGGAGCGCGCAGGCCGAGCACCCGGGGCGGTTCCTGCTGCTCGACACCGACGACGACACCCTCCCGGCCGAGCGGATCGCCGCCCTGGTCGCACCCGGCGAGGACCACATCCGGCTGCGCGGCGGCGAGGTCCAGGTGCCGCGGCTGGCCCGGGCCGGCGCCTCCGACGCGCTGCGACCGCCGGCCGACGGGGCGTGGCGGCTGGAGACCGCGAAGACCGGATCGCTCGACGCCCTCCGCCTCGCCCCCGCCCCCGAGGCGGACGCGCCGCTGGAACCCGGACAGATCCGGATCGCCGTACGGGCCTCCGGCGTCAACTTCCGCGACGTGCTGATCGCCCTCGGCATGTACCCCGGTGAGTCCGCGCCCTGGCTCGGGGACGAGGCCGCCGGCGTCGTCCTGGAGACCGGGCCCGGCGTCACCCACCTCGCGCCGGGCGACCGGGTCCTGGGCATCGTCCCACGAGCCTTCGCCACCCGGACCGTCGCCGACGCACGCATGGTCGTCCGCGTGCCCGAAGCCTGGTCGTACGAGACCGCGGCCTCCGTACCCCTCGTCTTCCTGACGGCGTGGATGGGGTTGGTGGAGCTTGCGGGTGTGCGGGCGGGTGATGCGGTGCTGGTGCACGCGGGTGCTGGTGGTGTGGGGATGGCGGCGGTGCAGGTGGCGCGTCATCTGGGTGCGGAGGTGTTCGCGACGGCGAGTGAGGGGAAGTGGGGTGCGCTGCGGGATCTGGGTCTGGACGAGGCGCACATCGCGTCGTCCAGGTCGCTGGAGTTCCGTGAGCGGTTCCTCGCCGCGACCGACGGCCGGGGCATGGACGTCATCCTCAACGCCCTGTCGGGTGAGTACGTGGACGCCTCGCTCGATCTGCTGCCCCGGGGCGGCCGGTTCATCGAGATGGGCCGAACCGACATCCGGGACCCCGAGACCATCGCCGCCGACCACACGGGCGTCGCCTACCGGGCCTTCGATCTGATCGAGGCGGGTGCGGAGCGGATCGGTGGGTGGCTGGCCGGGGTGGTGGGTCTGCTGGAGGGGGGTGTGCTGGAGCCGTTGCCGGTGGTGTCGTGGGATGTGCGTCGTGCGCGGGAGGCGTTCCGGTATGTGAGTCAGGCGCGGCATGTGGGCAAGGTGGTGCTGTCGGTGCCGCGGGTGCTGGGTGCCGGGGGCACGGTGTTGGTGACGGGTGGTACGGGCACGTTGGGTGCTCTGGTGGCCCGGCATCTGGTGTCGGTGCACGGGGTGCGTCGTCTGGTGCTGGCTTCGCGTCGGGGTGGTGCGGCCGAGGGTGTGGCCGAGCTGGTGGTGGAGCTGGAGAAGAGTGGTGCGGTGGTGACGGTGGTGGCGTGTGATGCCGCTGACCGGGATCAGCTCGCGCAGACCCTCGCGGCGATCCCCGCCGAACACCCCCTCACCGCCGTGATCCACGTCGCGGGCGTCTCCGACGACGGGGCACTCGACACCCTTACCGCCGAGCAGGTCGAGCGGGTGCTGCGGCCCAAGGTCGACGCCGCCGTCAACCTCGACGAGCTCACCGCGGGAACGGACCTGGCCGCCTTCGTCCTCTACTCCTCCGCCTCCGGAGTCGTCGGCACACCGGGCCAGGCCAACTACGCGGCGGCGAACGCCTTCCTGGACGGGCTCGCCGAACGCCGGCGCGCCCGCGGTCTGCCGGGGCAGTCCCTGGCCTGGGGACTCTGGGAGCAGGAAAGCACCCTCACCGCACACCTGGGGGACAGCGACCGCGCCCGTATGGAGCGCACCGGGGTCCGCGCGCTCACCTCGGAGGAAGGCCTCGCCCTGTTCGACGCGGCACTCGCCACCGACGAGGCCCTCCTCGTACCGCTCCACCTCGACCTCGGCACCCTGCGGACCCGCGCCGCCTCCGACGGCGAACTGCCTCCCCTCTTCCGCGGACTGGTCCGGGCCGCCGGCCGGCGTACGGTCGCGGGAGACGTGGACACCTCGGGCGCCGACGCACTGCGCCGCCGTCTCGACGCGGCCGGCGAGCCCGAGCGCCGAAGGCTGGTCGTCGAACTCGTCCGGCAGCAGGCAGCCGCCGTCCTGGCACTGTCGGACGCCTCCCAGGTCGAGATCGAACGCCCCTTCCGGGAAGCCGGCTTCGACTCCCTGACCGGCGTCGAACTGCGCAACAAACTGGCAGCGGCCACGGGCGTACGGCTGTCGCCCACGGCCGTGTTCGACCATCCGACACCGGCTGCGCTCACCGAACACCTGCTGGAACACCTGGCCCCCGACGGGGGAGCGCAGGCCGTGCCCCGCCTCCTGACGGAGCTGAACCGGCTGGAGCAGACCCTCAAGTCCCTCGACGTGGACGCCACCGCACACACCGAGGTCACCCTGCGGCTGCGCACCCTGCTCTCCCAGTGGGACACCAAGGCGGCCCCGGCCGCCGACGACTCCGCCGAGGATCTGCGCTCGGCCACCGACGAGGAGCTGTTCGGCTTCCTCGACGACGAACTCGAAACCCCGTGACGCGGTCCAGGACAGGTGAGAAGCGATCATGACCACCAACGAAGAAAAGCTTCGTGACTACCTCAAGCGGGCCACCACCGACCTGCGCCAGGCCCGGCGTCGCATCACCGAGCTCGAAGGGCGCGACCACGAGCCCATAGCCATCATCGGCATGGCCTGCCGCTACCCGGGAGACGTGACGTCCCCCGAGGACCTGTGGCGCCTGGTCGACGACGGCCGTGACGCCGTGACCGGCTTCCCCACCGACCGTGGCTGGGACCTCGACGCGCTCTACGACCCCGAGCTGCGCACCCCCGGCACCAGCTACGTCAGGGAGGGCGGGTTCCTCCACGACGCCGCCGCGTTCGACGGTGAACTGTTCGGCATCTCCCCGCGCGAGGCGCTCGCGATGGACCCCCAGCAGCGGGTCCTGCTGGAGACCACCTGGGAGGCCGTCGAGCGCGCGGCGATCGACGCGGCCCGGCTCAAGGGCTCCGACACCGGCGTCTTCATCGGCGCCGGACACCCCGGATACGGCGTCACCTTCGGCCAGAGCGACCTGCCCGACGGTGTCGAGGGCTACTCGATGACCGGCAAGGCCGCCAGCGTCGTCACCGGCAGGATCAGCTACACCTTCGGCCTCGAAGGCCCGGCCGTCACCGTCGACACCGCGTGCTCCTCGTCCCTCGTCGCCCTGCACCTGGCCGTCACCGCCCTGCGCAAGGGCGAGTGCTCCCTCGCCGTGGCGGGCGGCGTCACCGTCATGCCCACCCCGGAACTCTTCGCCGAGTTCAGCCGCCAGCGCGGCCTCGCCACCGACGGCCGCTGCAAGGCGTTCGCCGCCTCCGCCGACGGCACCGGCTGGGCCGAAGGCGTCGGCGTCCTCCTGGTGGAACGCCTGTCGGACGCCCGCCGCAACGGGCACCAGGTACTGGCGGTGGTGCGGGGTTCGGCCGTGAACCAGGACGGTGCGTCCAACGGCCTGACCGCCCCCAACGGTCCCTCGCAGCAGCGCGTCATCCGGCAGGCCCTCGCCAACGCCGGCCTTGCCTCCCACCAGGTCGACGCCGTCGAGGCGCACGGCACCGGTACCACGCTCGGTGACCCGATCGAGGCGCAGGCGCTCCTTGCCACCTACGGCCAGGGCCGCGACTCCGAGAACCCGCTGTGGCTGGGCTCGTTGAAGTCCAACATCGGCCACGCGCAGGCCGCCGCGGGTGTCGGCGGCGTGATCAAGATGGTCATGGCGATGCGCAACGGCACCCTGCCGAAGACCCTGCACATCGCCGAACCGACCCCCCGCGTCGACTGGGACGCGGGAGCCGTCACCCTGCTCACCGACGCCCGCCCCTGGCCGGCCGGGGACGAGCCCCGCCGCGCGGGCGTCTCCTCCTTCGGCGTCAGCGGCACCAACGCCCACGTCGTCATCGAGGAGGCCCCTGCCGAGACCTCGGACGACGCTCCCGCCGCCCCTGACGCGGACCGGGACCACCACACGACCGACACCCTCCCCTGGGCGGTCTCCGCCGCCGGCCCCAAGGCCCTGCGCGCCCAGGCCGCCCGACTGCTCGACCACCTCACCGACCACGAAACCCCCTCCACCGAGGTCGCCCGCGCCCTGCTCACCACCCGCGCCTCGCTCGGCCACCGCGCCGTGATCGTCGGGACCGGGCCGGACGACCTGCTCCGCGGCCTGCGGTCCCTCGCCGACGGCACTCCCGACGCCCGGGTCACCCAGGGAACGGCAGCCGACGGGACGCACGACCCCGTGTTCGTGTTCCCCGGGCAGGGCGCGCAGTGGTCCCGTATGGGGCTGGAACTCGCCGATTCCTTCCCAGTGTTCGATAAATCGCTGCGGGAGTGCGCTGCGGCTCTTGCGCCGTTCGTGGGGTGGGATCTGCGGGCGGAGTTGGCGGGTGGTCTGGGCCGGGTGGATGTGGTGCAGCCGGCGTCGTGGGCGGTGATGGTGTCGCTGGCCCGGTTGTGGGAGTCGTTCGGGGTGATGCCGGCTGCGGTGGTGGGTCATTCGCAGGGTGAGATAGCCGCGGCTGTGGTGGCGGGTGCGCTCTCCCTGGAGGACGGCGCTCGGATCGTTGCTGAGCGCAGTCGGGTGATCGGTGAGCGTCTGGCGGGGCGTGGGGGTATGGCGTCGGTCGCGCTGCCCGCCGAGACGGTACGGGCACGGATCGAGGGTTTCGGCGAGCGCCTCGCGGTTGCCGCCGTCAACGGGCCTTCCTCCACGGTCGTTTCGGGTGAGCCGGCTGCGTTGGACGAGCTGCTGGTGGCTCTGGAGGGTGAGGAGGTGCGGGTCCGACGTATCGCGGTGGACTACGCGTCGCATTCCTCGCACGTGGAGTCGATCCGTGAGGAACTCCTCGATGTCCTGGCCCCGATTGCGCCGCGTTTGTCGACGGTGCCGTTCTATTCGACGGTGACCGGCGGTCTGCTGGACACCGAGCAGCTCGATGCCGCGTACTGGGTGCGGAATCTGCGGCAGACCGTCGAGTTCGAGGCGACGACGCGGGCGTTGATAGCCGATGGGCTGTCCGCCTTCGTGGAGTGCAGTGCTCACCCGGTTCTGGCTGTGGGTGTGGAGGAGTCCGGTGCGTCCACGGTGGTCGGGTCTCTGCGCCGTGAGGACGGTGGGGCTCAGCGGTTCGTGACGTCACTGGCACAGGCCTTCACCCACGGCCTGCCCGTCGACTGGTCCACGCTGATCGGCCAGGGCCCCGTCGCCGACCTGCCCACGTACGCCTTCCAGCGGCGGTCCTACTGGCTGGCCCACCGCCCGGCCACCGCCACAACCCCGCGTGACCCGGCCGAGGACCACTTCTGGGACGCCGTCGAGCGCGAGGATCTGCCCGCGCTGGCCACCGCGCTCGACCTCGACGGTGACGGCCTGCGCGATCTGCTGCCCGCCCTGGCCGGCTGGCGGCACCGCAGCCGCGAACAGGCCGAGACCGACTCCTGGCGCTACCGGATCGCCTGGCACCCGCCGGCCGACCCGGGCCCGGCTCGGCCGACGGGGCACTGGATCATCGTCTCGCCCGACGCCGCCGGACCGCAGGTATGGCACGAGGCCGCCCAGCGCGCCCTGCGTGACGCGGGGGCCCGGGTCACCCTCCTCACCCCCGACGCCGCCACAGCCGACCGGCACATGCTCGCCGCCGCCCTGCGCACCGCGGCGGGCGACGGCCAAGTCAGCGGCATCCTCTCGCTGCTGGCGCTCGACGGGCGGACGCACCCCGGGCAGACCACCGTCACCACCGGCTACGCCGCCTCCCTCGCCCTGATCCAGGCCGCCGCCGACAGCGAGCTCGGCGCGCCGCTCTGGTGCGCCACCCGAGGCGCCGTCGGAACCCGCCCCGACGAGCCGCCGCTCGATGCCGCGCAGGCCCAGCTGTGGGGACTCGGCCGTGTCGTCGCCCTGGAGCAGCCGCAGCTGTGGGGCGGGCTCGTGGACCTGCCGGAACAGGCCGACTCCACCGCGCTGCGCCTCCTCGCCACCGCCCTGTCCGGCCGCGACGGGGAGGACCAGCTGGCGCTCCGGGCCACCGGGCTCCTCGCCCGCCGCATGCTGCGGGCTCCCCTCGGGGGCACCGTCCCGCCGCGCACCTGGCGGCCCGAGGGCACCGTCCTGGTCACCGGAGGCACCGGCGCCCTCGGTACGCACATCGCGCGCTGGCTCGCCCGGAACGGGGCCCCGCACCTCCTGCTGCTCAGCAGGCGCGGACCGGACGCGCCCGGCGCGGCCGAACTCGTCGCCGAGCTCGCGGAGTCGGGTACCCGGACCACGATCGCCGCCTGCGACATCGCCGACCGCGACGCCCTGGAGGCCGAGCTCGCCCGCATCCCCGGAGAACTGCCGCTCACCGCCGTGTTCCACACCGCCGCCGTCCTCGACGACGGTGTGGTGGACGCCCTCGACGCCGACCGGGTCGAGCGGGTGCTGAGGGTCAAGACGCGTGGCGCGGACAACCTCCACGAGCTCACCCGGGACCGCGACCTCACCGCCTTCGTCCTCTTCTCCTCCTTCGCCGCCACGTTCGGCACCCCCGGCCTCGGCAACTACGCACCGGGCAACGTCCACCTCGAAGCCCTCGCCGAACAACGACGTGCCGCCGGGCTCCCGGCCACCGCCGTCGCCTGGGGGACCTGGGCCGGCGCAGGCATGGCCGAGGGCGCGGTCGGCGACCGGGCGCGTCGCCACGGCGTGTTCGCGCTCGACGCCGAACCCGCCACCCGGGCGCTGCAACAGATCCTCGACCACGACGAGACCTGCCCCGTCGTCATCGACATGCGGTGGGACCGCTTCGCGGTGGTCTTCACCTCCGAGCGGCCCAGTCACCTCCTCGACGAGATCCCCGAGGCCCGACGGGCGCTCGCCGAGGCGGCCCCTGCCACCGTGGCGGAGGACGAGCAGGAGCCGTCCGAACTGGTCAGCCGGCTCGCCGCACTGCCCGAGGACGACCGGCGCCGCGAACTCACCGACCTGGTACGCCGCAACGCCGCGCTCGTGCTCGGCCACGACGACCCCGCCTCCGTCGACGAGAGCCGCGCCTTCCGGCACCTCGGCTTCGACTCGCTGACCGCCGTCGAACTGCGCAACCGCCTCAACAGCCTCACCGGTCTGCGCCTGCCCGCCTCTCTCGTCTTCGACTACCCCACCCCCGCCGGGCTCGCCGCCCATCTGTACGCGGAACTCCTCGGTGACGCCGCCGAGCCGGTGGTCGCCGTCCACCAAGGCGGAGCCGAGGACGACGAGCCGATCGTCGTCGTCGGCATGGCCTGCCGGTTCCCCGGCGGCGTGGGCTCTCCGGAGGAGCTGTGGCAGCTCGTCGCCGGTGAGGGCGACGCGATCTCCGCACTGCCGTCCGGCCGCGGCTGGGACGCCGACGCGCTCTACGACCCCGACCCGGCGGCCACCGGCAAGAGCTACGTGCGCGAGGGCGGGTTCCTGCACGACGCCGACCGGTTCGACCCCGAGTTCTTCGGGATCTCGCCACGTGAGGCGCTCGCGATGGACCCGCAGCAGCGGCTGCTGCTGGAGACCTCCTGGGAGGTGCTGGAGCGGGCCGGGATCGACCCCACCTCGCTCAAGGGCACGCGCACGGGTGTCTTCGCCGGGATGACCCACCACAACTACGGTGCCACCCACCCCGCCCTGCCCGTCCCCGAAGGGCTTGAGGGCTACCGGATGACCGGCAGCACCACGAGCGTCGCCTCGGGGCGGATCGCCTACACCTTCGGTCTCGAAGGCCCGGCCGTGACCGTCGACACCGCGTGCTCGTCGTCACTGGTCGCCCTGCACCTCGCCGTCCAGGCCCTCCGCCAGGGCGAGTGCACCATGGCCCTCGCCGGCGGCGTCACCGTCATGTCGTCGCCCGCCGCCTTCACCGAGTTCAGCCGCCAGCGCGGGCTCGCCCCCGACGGGCGCTGCAAGGCGTTCGCCGACGCCGCCGACGGCTTCGGACTCGCCGAGGGCATCGGCATGCTCCTCGTCGAGCGCCTCTCCGACGCCCGGCGCAACGGGCACCGGGTGCTGGCCGTGGTGCGGGGTTCGGCCGTGAACCAGGACGGTGCGTCCAACGGGCTCACCGCCCCCAACGGTCCCTCGCAGCAGCGCGTCATCCGCCAGGCCCTCGCCAACGCCCGCCTGACGGCGGACGACGTGGACGCCGTCGAGACCCACGGCACCGGCACGAAGCTCGGCGACCCGATCGAGGCCCAGGCCCTCATGGCCACCTACGGCCGCGACCGGAATCCCGCGCAGCCGCTCCTGATCGGCTCGGTCAAGTCGAACATCGGGCACACCCAGGCGGCGGCGGGCGTCGCCGGCGTCATCAAGATGGTCATGGCGATGCGGCACGGGGTACTGCCCCGCACGCTCCACGTCGACGAGCCCTCCTCCCACATCGACTGGTCGCAGGGCGCGGTGTCGCTGCTGACGGCGGCGGAGCCCTGGCCCGAGACCGGACACCCGCGCCGCGCCGGTGTCTCCTCCTTCGGCATCAGCGGCACCAACGTGCACGTCCTGTTCGAACAGCCCGCACCGGCCGACCAAGCCCCCACCGCGCCGGCCACCGACCCGGCCGGTACGCCGCACGGAGTCGTCCCCCTGACGCTCACCGCCGGCTCCGAGCACTCCCTGCGCCGACTGGCGCACCGCCTCCACGCACACGTCGAGAACCACCCCGACGACGCCCCCCTCGCCATCGGCGGCGCACTGCTGCGCTCCCGGGCGCGGTTGGAGCGGCGCGCGGTGGTGGTGGGGGCCGATCGGTCGGCCCTGTTGTCGGGTCTGGCTTCGGTCGCTGCGGGTGAGCCGCACGCGGCGGTCGTCACAGGCACGCCGAACGGCCCGGGGAAGGCGGTGTTCGTGTTTCCCGGGCAGGGCGCGCAGTGGTCGCGTATGGGGCTGGAACTCGCCGATGCCTTGCCGGTGTTCGACAAGGCGCTGCGGGAGTGTGCGGACGCTCTCGCTCCGTTCGTGGAGTGGGACCTGCGGGCGGAGTTGGCGGGTGGTCTGGGCCGGGTCGATGTGGTGCAGCCCGCGTCCTGGGCCGTGATGGTCTCCCTGGCCCGGCTCTGGGAGTCGTTCGGGGTGGTGCCGGCTGCGGTGGTGGGTCATTCGCAGGGTGAGATAGCCGCGGCCGTCGTCGCCGGTGCGCTCTCCCTGGAGGACGGCGCTCGGATCGTTGCTGAGCGCAGTCGGGTGATCGGTGAGCGTCTGGCGGGGCGTGGGGGTATGGCGTCGGTCGCGCTGCCCGCCGAGACGGTACGGGCACGGATCGAGGGTTTCGGCGACCGCTTGGCGGTTGCCGCCGTCAACGGCCCTTCGTCGACGGTGGTGTCGGGTGAGCCGGCTGCGTTGGACGAGCTGCTGGCGGCCCTGGAGGGTGAGGAGGTGCGGGTCCGGCGTATCGCGGTGGACTACGCGTCGCATTCCTCGCACGTGGAGTCGATCCGTGAGGAACTCCTCGACGTTCTTGCCCCGATCGTTCCGCGTTCGGCGAC
>NZ_UAVD01000036.1 GCF_900460065.1 Streptomyces griseus
GCCGCCCTCCCACAGCGCGCCCCAGTCGTCGACGCCCGGGCGCAGCCGGGCCGGCCTGATGGTGGTGAACCAGCCGACCGTGCGGGACAGGTCCAGGCCCTCGGCGATCTCCTGCCGGCCGTGGCCCTCCACGTCGATGAGGACCCCGGCGTCCGCTTCCCCGCCCCGGTGGTGCGCCCGGTGCTCCAGGGCGATGGCCAGCGCGGTGACCAGCACCTCGTGCACGCTCGCGTTCAGCGCCCCGGGGACCCGGTCGAGGAGGGGCCCGGTGATGTCCGCGGACAGGGTGCGGGTGAGCCGGCGGGCGGCTCCCGCGGTGTCCCTGGCCGGGTCGAGCGGCCGGTCGGCCAGGACGGGGGCGGGCAGCGCGAGCGCCCTCTCCCAGTGGGCCCGTTCGCCGGACCGGGCGGCCGTCTGCCCGGCGAGCAGTTCGGCCCAGCGCCGCCACGGCGTTCCCACCGGGGCGAGTTCGGGGTCCTTGCCGGCCGCGACCGCCTCCCGGGCGGCTCGCAGGTCCGGCAGGAGGACGGACCAGGACACGCCGTCGACGACCAGGTGGTGGGCGGCGATGAGCAGCCGGCCCGGTGTGTCGGGGCCGGCGTCGAACCAGACCGCCTGGACCATGGC
This sequence comes from Streptomyces griseus, assembly GCF_900460065.1. Taxonomy (GTDB): domain Bacteria; phylum Actinomycetota; class Actinomycetes; order Streptomycetales; family Streptomycetaceae; genus Streptomyces; species Streptomyces griseus. The sequence continues at coordinate 628 of NZ_UAVD01000036.1, forward strand.
CCCGGCCCCGGGGTCCAGCCGGTTCCAGGCCGCCCGGGCCTCCCGGCCGATCACGGTGCGCAGCTCGTCGCCGTCGATGCCGGCGATGTCGGTGCGGTGCACGAGACCGGCCGCCGCGACCGTGCCGCGCCCGGGGATCGTGTACGTCCAGCCGGCGTCGCCCGCCCGGTCCAGCCGGGTGCGCAGGGCGTCGTGCCGGTCGAGGACCGCCTGGAGGGCCCGGGTGAGTTCGTCCCGGCCGAGCCCGGCCGGGGTCAGGACGAGTGCGCTCTGGTGGAACGCGTCGACGGGGCCGCCGCGCTCCTCCAGCCAGCGCATGATCGGGGTCGCGGGGAACGCGCCGACGCCGGCGTTCTCGTCGGCCCGCGCGGGAGCCGCTTCGGTGGCCTCGGCGGCCAGCGCGGCCACCGTCTTGAGCTCGAACACCTCCTTGGGGGAGAAGACGAGCCCCTTGCGGCGGGCGCGGGACACCAGCTGGATCGAGACGATGCTGTCGCCGCCCAGCTCGAAGAAGCTGTCGTGCAGGCCGACGCTCTCGCGGCCGAGCACCTCGGCGAACAGCCCGGCGATCACCTCCTCCGCGGGGGTCCGCGCCCCGCCCGCGTCACCGGCTCCGGCGGTCTCGCGCTCCGGCGCGGGCAGCGCCCTGCGGTCGAGCTTGCCGTTCGGGGTCAGCGGCAGGGCGTCGAGCACGACGGCGACGGCGGGGGTCATGTACGCGGGCAGCGCCCGTGCCGCCCAGGCCAGGAGGTCGGCCTCGGCGGGGGGTGCGCCGTCGCCGGGGACGACGTATCCGACGAGCCTGCGGTGGCCCGGCACGTCCTCGCGGACCGCGGCGGCGGACCGTGCGACCCCGGGGTGGCGGGCCAGCACCGCCTCGATCTCGCCCAGTTCGACGCGGAAGCCGTTGAGCTTGATCTGGTCGTCGACGCGCCCGAGGTACTCCAGCAGGCCGTCGGCGCGCCAGCGGCCCACGTCGCCGGTGCGGTACATGCGGGCGCCCGGGGGGCCGTAGGGGTCGGCGACGAAGCGTTCGGCGGTGAGCCCCGGCCGGTCCAGGTAGCCGCGGGCCAACTGCCCGCCGCCGAGGTAGATCTCGCCCCGGCTGCCGGGCGGTACGGGGGCCAGCGCGGGGTCCAGGACCCGGACGGCCGAGTTGCGCATCGGCCGGCCGATCGGCACGGGCCCGCCGGGGACGGTGTCGTCGGGGCCGATCCGGAACTCCACGCAGCCGACGGTGGCCTCGGTCGGCCCGTACTCGTTGACGACCGCGATCCCCGGCCGGTGCCTGCGCAGCTCCTCGACCGCCTCGCCGAGCAGCATCTCGCCGCCCACGACCAGTTCGTCGCTGGGCGAGAACTCCTCGGGCAGCACGCCGAGCAGGGCCAGGTGCGCCGGGGTCGCCTTGAGGAAGGACGGGCGGGGCGCGCCGCTCCCGGGCCCTTCGAGGGCGGTCACCCGCACGGTGCCGCCCGAGATCAGCGGGGCGTACAGCGAGGTGACGGTCAGGTCGAAGGAGACGGGCGAGTGGAGCAGGGTGCCGCCCGCGACCGAGGGGTAGCCGTCCCGTGCGCACTCCAGGTAGACGGCGACCGACCGGTGGGTCACGACGACGCCCTTGGGGCGGCCGGTGGAGCCGGAGGTGTAGATCACGTAGGCGGGGTGGTCCGGGTCCAGCGGTCGCGACCGGTCGGTGTCCGCCGGGGCGCCCGGGTCCGGCGCCGGGTCGCGGAGCTCCTCGGCGGCGTCGAGCACCGGCGTCCCGGCGGGCACCGCCGGGGGCGGGGCCCCCGGTCCGGCCAGGACCAGGGCCGGGGAGGCGTCGGCGAGCATGTGGGCGATCCGCTCACCGGGGTAGTCGGGGTCGACCGGCACGTAGGCCGCACCGGACTTGAGGACGGCGAGCAGCGCGACCACCAGCTCCGCCGAGCGGGGCAGCAGCACGGCGACGCGCTGCTCGGGGCCGGCCCCGGCGCGGATCAGCCGCCGCGCCAGCCGGTTCGACAGCGCGTCGAGTTCGCCGTACGAGAGGGTGCGGTCGCCCTCGATCAGGGCCGGCGCGCCGGGGGTCCTGGCGGCCTGCCGCTCGAAGAGGGCGGGGAGGAGGAGATCCGCGCCGGCCTCCGCGGCAAGCCCGAACTCCTCCAGGACCAGGCGTCGTTCGTCGCCGATGAGGATGTCGACGTCGGCGATGCGCCGGTCCGGGTCGGCGGTGAAGGCCTCCAGGACCCGCAGCAGGCGGACGCTCATGGCCTCGACGGTGGAGCGGTCGAACAGATCGGTGCTGAACTCCAGCCGGCCGCTGATCCCGGCGGCGGCCTCGTGGCCCGCCGAGCGCTCGTCCAGACCGAACAGGAGGTCGATCTTGGTGACGCCGGGGTCGACCTGCTGCGGGGTGGTGACCAGACCCGGCAGTTCCAGGCGGGACTCGGCGGGGGTCTGCACGTCCATCATCACCTGGAACAGCGGGTTCCTGGCGAGTGAGCGCTCCGGGTTGAGCGCCTCGACGAGCCGCTCGAAGGGCACGTCCTGGTTGGCGTGCGCGGAGAGCGACATCTCCCGCGCGCGGTCGATGAGTTCGCCGACGCTCGGGTTGCCGGAGAGGTCGTTGCGGAACACCACGGTGTTCACGAAGCAGCCGACGAGGCCGTCGAGGCTCGCGTCGCCGCGGCCGGCGACCGCGCTGCCGAGCGGGATGTCCTCCCCCGCCCCGAGCTTGCCCAGGAGCACGGCGACCGCGCTCTGGAGCACCATGAAGAGGCTGGCCCGGTGCGCGCGCCCGAGCTCGGTGAGCCTGCGGTGCAAACCGGCGTCGATGTCGAAGCGGACGATGTCGCCGCGCTGGCTCAGCTCGCCGGGCCGTCGCCGGTCGAGGGGCAGTTCCAGCTCCTCGGGCAGTCCGGCCAGGGCCTGCTTCCAGTGGTCGAGCTGGCGGGCCAGGGTGCTGTCCGGGTCGTTCTCGTCGCCCAGCTCCGCCTGCTGCCACAGGGTGTAGTCGGCGTACTGGACCGGCATCGGCGCAAAGGCCGGCGGCTCACCGGAGGTGCGGGCCGTGTAGGCGAGGCCGAGGTCGCGGGCGAGGGGGGCCAGCGAGAGGCCGTCGGCGACGATGTGGTGCAAGACGATCAGCAGGACGTGGTCCTCGGGTCCGAGGACCAGCAGCCGGGGGCGTACGGCGAGCCTTTCGGTCAGGTCGAAGCCCTCGGCGACCACCTCGGCGACGGTCGCGTCCACCGTGGCGGCGTCGGCGGGCGACTGGGTGAGGACCACCTCCGCAGCGGCCTCGGCCGGCGGGAGGATGTGCTGGCGCGGCGTCCCGTCCGTCTCGGGGAACGTCGTCCGCAGGCTCTCGTGGCGGGCGAGGACGTCCTGGAACGCCGCGGCGAGCGCGGGGCGGTCCAGGCGGCCGGTCAGCCGGAGCGCGAGACCCATGTTGTACGCGCCGCTGGGTCCCTGGAGCCGGTTCACCAGCCAGAGGCGCTGCTGGGTGAGGGAGAGCGGGAGCACGGCGGGGCGGTCGAGCGGCTTCAGGACGCTCCGGTGGGTGGCGGAGCGGGCGAGGCGGCCGGCGAGGGCGGCGACGGTGGGGGTCTCGAAGACGGTACGGATGGAGAGTTCCGCCCCGAAGGTCTCGCGGATCCGGCCGAGCAGCCGGATCGCGGTGAGGGAGTGGCCGCCGAGGGCGAAGAAGTCGTCGTCGATACCGACCCGTCCGACCGAGAGCACCTCGGCGACCAGGGCGCAGAGCCGCTCCTCGCGGGCGGTCCGCGGGGCCCGGTAGGGCGCGGGGGCCTGCGCGGGGGTGGCGTCCCCGGTGTCCGCCGGGGGGACCCAGCCGACGGGCGCGCCGGTGACGACGGAGTCCAGCCGGTCGTCCGGTCCGGCGCCGGCCAGGGCGGTGAGGAAGCCGGTGAACGCCTCGCTGTGCCCGGTCACCGACTCCTCGGTGTAGAGGTCGGCGTTGGCGTGGAGGTCGAGGAGGAAGCCCGCGTCGGGCGTCCGGTTGTCGACGATCAGGGAGAGGTCTTCCTCGGGCCCGACGGAGAAGCCGCGCACGGTCGCGGGGTGCCCGGCGAAGGAGAGCCGCTCGCCGTACATGAGGAGGTTGATCTCGGGGCCCCACAGCCGCTTGCGGTCGCCGACGCGGCCGAGGTCGCGGTGGATGTCCTCGTAGCGGTAGCGCTGGTGCCGCAGCGCCCCGTGGATCTCCTCGCTCACTGAGCGGAGGAAGGCGCCCACGGTGCCGGACGGCACGGGGCGCAGCCGCAGCGGCAGCGCGTTGGACACCATGCCCGGGGTGCGCCTGCTCGCGGCGGACCGGGCGCTGACGGCCAGCCCGAGCACGAGGTCGTCGGCGCCGGTCAGCTGCCCGAGGTGGGCGGCGATGCCCGCGACGACCACGGCGGGCCAGGCGACGCGGGTCTCCCGGGCGAGGTCGCGCAGCGCCTCGGCGTGCGCGGGGGCGACCGGTCGGGTCCGGCGGATGTGGTCGGTGGGCACGCGGGTGGGGCGGCCGGCGAGGGTGACCGGTTCGGGGGCGCCGGCCAGCCGTTGCGACCAGTACGCGCGGTCGGTGGTGAACTGCTCGGAGCGCCGGTAGCCGGTGTCGAGGCCGACGAGCTCGGCCAGGGTGCCGAAGGTGCTCGGCGGCGGCTCCTCGCCGGCCGCCAGGGCCGAGTAGAGGGCCGCGACCCGGGACACGATCAGGGACCAGCTGTAGCCGTCCACGACGGTGTGGTGGACCCGGCTGAACCAGGTGTGGCGGTCGGCGGCCAGCTTGAGCAGACCGAAGGTGAACAGCGGCCCGCCGGCCGGATCCACCGGCTCCCGCACCCGGTCCAGCATCCACTCCTCGGCGCGGGCTGCGGGGTCGGCGTCGGCGCTGACGTCGACGTGGTGCAACGGCAGGTCCATGCCCTCCACCGGCGACTGCACGGGCCCGTCGGCTCCGGTCCCGAAGCCGACCCGCAGGGTCTCGGCCTCGTCGACGACGCGGCGCAGGGCGGCCTCGAAGAGGGAGACATCGATCCCGCCCCGAATCTCGACGCATTCGGCGATGCTGTACATCGGATTGTCCGGATTCACCTGCTGCGCAAGCCACATTCCGTGCTGAGCGGCCGTCAGCGGCAAATGGAATCCATTCCGATCAGCCATTTCCATTCACTCCGATTGAGTAGACGCGTCGAAACCGGCAGAAGATCGCTCACCGATGGGCACGGCAGTCGCGACCCGGCCCACACTACGAATCAATGGGAGGCGCTCCACCGACTCATGAAAAACTTCGATCCACCGGGATCCGCGTATCGAAGAATGCTCATCGCGCTTTACACGGGCGGCTCCGCCGCGGGCTGCGGACATGGCGCGTGCCCCGCTCCTGGGGAGGAACGGGGCACGCTTCCAGCACGGATCGCGGCGCGGGGGCCTCAGGTCCTGTCGCCGGTGACCGGCCGCAGGGAGACGGGCAGACTGCTGTATCCGTGCAGGAAATTGGAGTGGATGGGCCGCGCCGGGGCGGTGGGCTCCATCGCGGCGACATGGGTGCGCAGTGCGGTCAGCAGGGCGTGGATCTCCCCCCGGCCCAGATAGGCGCCGAGGCAGAAATGCGGACCGTATCCGAACGACACGTGTTTGTTGGGCGTCCTGGCCAGGTCGAACTCCTCAGGACGGTCGAACACCGTCTCGTCGTAGTTGGCCGAGCTGTTCCAGAGCGTGACGACGTCGCCGGCGCGGATCGTCCGGCCGCCGATCTCCACGTCCGTCAGCGCCCGCCGGCCGAAGTGCATGGCCGGGGTGACCCAGCGCAGCACCTCCTCGACGGCGCTGTCGACGGAGACCTCCCCCGAGACGAGGCGCCGCCACTGGTCGGGGTGTTCCATCAGCTCGTGCACCGCGCAGATCATCGACAGCCGGCTGGTCTCGTCGCCGCCGATGATGACGCTGTAGCAGTTGAAGACGATCTCCTGCTCGGTGAGCGGCTTCCCGTCGACGGTCGCCGTGGCCAGCACGCTCACCACGTCGTCCCGCGGATCCTCCCGCCGGATCTCCGCCAGCTCCGAGAAGTAGTAGAGGAGTTCGTTGCGGGCGACCACCGCCTCCTCGGCCGACTGCCCGGCCTCCTCGGCGCTGAGGGCCTGCTTGGTCAGGGAGAGCAGGTAGTCACGGTCGGCGGCGGGCGCGCCCAGCAGGTCGGCGATGGTGGCCATGGGAATGTGCTCGGCCACGTCCTGGGCGAAGTCGCAGCTCCCGCGGCCGACGGCCTCCCGCACCAGCCGGTCGGCCCTGCGGCGCACGCCCTCGACCACGGAGGCGAGGAGCCGCGGTGAGAAGGCCTTGAGCAGCAGGTTGCGCAGCTCCCGGTGGCGGCGGCCGTCGGTGACCGCCAGCATCTGCCCCGCGGCCGAGTCGCCGCCCTCCAGGAGGGTGGCGAGGACGTTGCCCCGCTCGGAGGTGAACCGCTTGTTGTCCCGGTAGACCTCCATGACGTCCCGGTAGCGGGACAGGACCCAGAAGCCGGGCACCTGACGGCCCTCGACGGGATGCCAGTGGACCGGGCTGTGGGACCTGAACTCCTGCCAGAGGCCGACCAGGTCGTCCTTGCGGTCGAGGAAGGTCTGCGGGTCCGTGAGGTCGACGCCGTGCAGCGTGGACGTGGCCGTCGTCATGCCCCGGCCGTCTCGCGCTGGGTCATGGCCACCAGGACCTTGCGGTCGCCGGTGAAGGGCCGGCGGCCGTGCGAGGTGAGGAGGTTGTCGATCATCAGGAGGTCGCCGGTGTTCCAGGTCTCGGCGAGGGTGATCTCGTCGTAGACGCCGAGGACGGTGGCGATCTCGTCGGCGGTGATGGGCGTGCCGTCGCCGTAGTAGGCGTTGCGCGGCAGCCCGTCCTCGCCGCAGATCTCCAGCAGCCCCTCGCGCACCGCCTCGGGCAGCGCGTTGACGTGGAAAAGGTGCGCCTGGTTGAACCAGACCCGCTGCCCGGTGACGGGGTGCGCCAGCACCGCGGGGCGCCGCTGCCGGGTGCGCAGCACGTCGCCGTCCCACCGCGTCTCGATGCCGTGGTCGGAGCAGTAGCTCTCGACGTAACCCTTGTCGTCGCTCTGGAACCCCTCCTGCCAGGACAGGCCCATTCCGGTGCGGTAGGTGCGGGTGTACAGGACCCCCTTCTCCTCGAACCGCCGGACCAGCCCGGCCGGCAGGCGGTCGAGTACGGCGGTGCTGTCGGCGACCGGGGTCTCCCCGCCGGTCTCCGCGGCGAGCGCGCAGAAGAAGAAGACGTTGTGCGGCCAGTTCTCCGAGTACGCGCTCTCGTTGTGCTGCGGGATGCTCTGGTCCTTGGGGTACTCGGTCGAGGTGTAGACCTTGCCGGTGACCCTGGAGCGCGGTGTGGAGCGCTCGTTGTACTCCAGGGTCCGGCCGCCGATCTCCTCGGCTATCTCGGCGAGTTCGGCCTGCTCGACCAGCCCGCTGCTCTTGACCATGACGGCCGCGTGCTCGTACATCGCCGACCGCAGGGCCCCGGCGTTGGCCGTGAACCAGTCGCGGTGGTCACCGCCCGCGGTGGGCCGCACCCGCACCATGCGGCTGCCGTGGTGCTCCAGGATCTCGGTGTCGGCGTCGGTAAAGGGCGTCTTCGTCATTCCGTCTCCACGTCCAGGTCGTAGCCATTGATGCTCGTGCGGTTGACCGGGTCGCCGGCCGCGTACTCGTAGGGATTGAGGAAGGGGCCGCCGGACACCGGGGCGGAGAACCGGCCGAAGGCGGTGTTCAGCACACGGGTGTCGAGCACCACGTTGTACAGCGCGCCCTCGTGCTCGGTGCCCACCTGGTACTGGCCGAGCCAGCCGTAGTCGAAGTCGCCCGGCAGGTTGTCCGGCAGGTGCTGGGGGTCGACCGTCCCGTCCGCCCGGAGCGCCTCGCCGTACAGGCCGTACCGGTACAGGTCGCCCTGCTGCCGGCCGGTGTCGCCGGCGACGAGGAACAGGTCGCCGCGGACCGTCGGTGCGCTCCACGTCGTGGTCCGGCCGGCCGCCGGGGCCCCGGCGGCGTGCGAGAGGACGACGCCGCCCGGCAGCCCGATCACCCGGGTCAGCAGCCGTCCGTCCTCGCCGAGGACCAGGTCGGGGGCCGGGTCGTTCATGTCGGTGTGGCCGTAGCCGACGCTCTCGGAGCCCGCGTCGGTCGTGGCCGTGCGGGTGAGGAAGCGGTCGGCGATGTCCTTGGTGTAGCGGACGTCGGCCGCGCCGGGCCCCGTGACGGCGACGCCGATGTGCCGCTCGACGGCGTCCTGGCGCTGGGTGAGCCGCGCGCCGCCGGAACGGTATCCGGTGAGGTGCCCGTTGAGGCCGTACGCGGTGTCGGTGACGGGGTCGTCGCCGGTGGTCGCGAGCAGCCGGTCGGCGTCGTCGTAGCAGTAGCCGGTGACGGTGCTCCCGTCGGCGGTGCGGTCGGTGAGCCGGACGACGTTGCCGTTGGCCCCGGCGTTGGCGCGGGTGCCGTCCGGGCACTCCCCGGCCGAGGGCGCGGTGAAGTCACGGGTGTAGGTGTGTCCCGTGATCCGGGCCTCGACGAGCCGGCCGGCCGCGTCGTAGCGGAAGTCGGGGCCGCCGGGCCCGGACTCCCGCCCCGCGAGGGACTCGTCCACCACAGCGCCCGAGCGCGAGCGGGTGACCTCGCTCGTCCGCTCCGTGCCGTCCGCGAGGACCCAGTTCTTGGCGGTGATCCGCCCGGCCTCGTCGCGGGCCACGGAGAGCCGCATCCCGTTGGCGTAGCGCACGCTCCGCAGCGAGCCCGCGTCGTCGTGCGCGGTCGAGGCGAGCTGCCTGCCGTTCAGCACGACCGCCAGGACCCGGCCGGCGGCGTCGTACCGCGTCCGCTCGGTCTGGGTGGCGCCGGACGGCGGCGTCACCCGCTGGAGTTCGGCCCGGCCCGCCCGGTCGTACGCGGTACGGGTGCGGGTGCCCCGGCCGTCGGTGTAGCTCACGGTACGGCCGAGCAGGTCGACGGTGCTGGTGACGAAGTGGTCGTGCTGGGTCGCGCGCAGCGTCAGCGGGTCGCCGCCGTGGGCGCTGTCGTAGTCGACGCTCCACGCGGGCAGGCTGGAGTTGCCCGGCATGGACATCCGGCCGATCCGGCCCCGGTCGTCGTAGGCGACGCAGGTCCAGTCGGGCCCGCCGAAGTTCACCGCGACCGGCAGCCCGCGTGCGCCGTAGACGAACTTCTCGACCCGTGCGGTCCCGTCCGCCGCGGTGGGCAGGGTGATGGAGCGGGGCAGACCGCGCTGGGCGACCGGGTCGTTCCCGGCGGTGCAGGGGTTGTCGGCGCTCTCCGACGGCCCGTAGTAGCCGTAGGTCTTGCGGGTGCCGTTGGCGAGGATCTCCGCGACCGGCCGGAAGGCCTCGTCGAACTCGTATCCGGTGGTCAGGGCGAGGCCGTCGGGGTCGGTGACCAGCTCGGCGGGGAGGCCCGTCGCGTCGAACCGGGTCAGCGCGACCAGCGGCGGCACCCCGAGGGAGTCGGCTCGCACGGTCGTCAGCCCCTCGGGGCCGAGCGTCGTCGTGGTGGCGGGGACGGCCCCGCAGCCCTCGGGGACGGGCGAGACGGGCCGCAGGTCCGGGCCGAAGCAGGCGCGCGGTCCCGGGCCGTACTCGCCGACCGGCATGCCGGAGGCGTCGTGGACGGTCGTGCTCAGCCGGCCCGCCGGATCCGTCGTCGACTCCGGCTGGTCGGCCGCGGTCCAGGTGTACCGGGTGGTGCGCCGGGTGCCGTCGGTGTCCGTCGTCGTGCGGCCCGCGGTGTCGTGGGTGACCCTGCGGGCCCAGCCCTGCGGGGTCCGCACCCCCGCGACGCCGACCTCCGTGACGCCCGGGGAGTAGGTGTAGTCGCGCCGTGGCCGGGCGTCGCCCGTGGTCGCGGTCCCGTCCGGGGCGGGCCCGGTCACCCGGCTCGCCGCGGCCGATCCCGGCCGGTAGTCGATCCGGTACCGGGCGGCCTCGGTGTCGCGCCCCGCGCCCGCCGCGATCCAGTCCATGACCAGCGGCGGCCGTACGGCGCCGAGCAGACCGCCGGAGGTGTAGCCGAAGTCGGTCGTCTCGGCACCGGGGTTGACGAGGCGGCTCAACTTCCCGTTGCGATAGTGGAGTTGGGTGGTGCCGGCGCCGGGGACGCGGACCGCGCACACGAAGCCGGCGGGTGCGGCGGCGTCCGCGCAGTCGTCATCGCCCGCGTAGAGGAACGTGGTCCCGGCGTCCTCGGCGGCCTCGATGCCCGCTGCCGGTCCCGCGGCCGCGTCGGCCTCCGCGCGCCCGGCCGCTCCGGCCGGACCCTTGCGCGGCGCGTGCGGCGCGCTCGCGCCGGGGGCCACGGGCGCCGGGACGGCCGGAGTCGAACCCCGGGCGGCCAAGGCTCCCGGCGCTCCCCCGGCACCCGAAGCACGCGGAACGCCCGAGACGCCGGAGGCGTCCGCCGGGGCGTCGCCGCCCTGTCCGGCGGCGGCGGGGGTGACGGTCCAGCCCGGCGGAAGCACCTCGGCGTCCGGCCGCAGCCAGGACGCGGGGACGGGCGCGGCGCGCCCCGGCCGGGAGACCCACAGCCCGACCTGTCGGCCGTTCACCGGGCGCCGGTGCTGGACTTCGACGGCGTACGAGCGGCCGGACTCCAGTCCGACCGGGCGGCCGTAGGCCGGGCGGTCGCCCGAGGCGTCGGCGCCCCTCCAGTCGTCGAGGAGCGGCTTGCCGTCGACCAGGATCCTCAGACCCCCGTCGTAGACGCCGCCGAGCCGGTACGTCCCGTCGGCGGGCACGGCGAGCCGGCCCTTCCACGCGACCCGGAACGCGGCGTCCGGCTTCGTGCCGGGCAGGGGGCTCTCGCCGCCCCAGCGGAAGTCGACGCGGGCGTCCGCGCGGACGGCTGCGGGCTTCTCGTCCGCGCCGATCCCGGCAGCCGGGTCGCCCGCGTAGTACGCGCCGGTGAGGCCCGAAGCGGATTCCACGGCTTGGGAGTTGTAGGTGAAGGTCGCGCCCAGGAGGCCGGCGCCGGTGGACGTCCGGGCCGTGTCGACGGAGGCGGTGACGTTGCCGGTGGCCAGGTTCACCGTGACCGGGCCGAGCCCGTCGGTGGGGGCCGGGCCGCCCTCCGGCCGGGCCCCGAGCCGCTGGTTCACGGTGAAGCCGCGGGCGGCGGAGTCCTCGCCGACCCGGCCGGAGGAGTCCTTGGTCCGCACGGTCCAGGTGTACCGGCCGCCGTCCCTCAGGACGCCTGCAGGAACCTGCCAGCGCGGCGAGGAGACCCAGCCCGAGGAGGTGACCTGCCCGGTGCGCGGGGTGTCGCCGGTCGCCACCACGAACTCGTAACGGGCCCTCCCCGTACGGCGGTCGGCGACCAGCTCCGGCCGGACGCCGCTCAGCACCGCCCCGTCGGCCGGCCGGCTCGCCACCGCCCGTACGGCGTCCTTGACCGGGGTCGCCGTGCCGAACGCGGCGGCGGGCCAGGCCGGCCGGTCACCGGTCGCGTCCGGGGCGGGCAGCAGCGGCACGCGGGTCGCGTCGCCCCTCGCCGCGGTCCCGGCCGAGGCCGGGAACCCCGCGCCGAGCAGCGTGAACGACAGTGCCGTCGCCCCGGCCGCCGCCAGCGCTCTGATTCTCCTGGTGTGAGCCATGCCCAGTCACCGCTCCAAAGGAAAGGGGGAAAGCACCGCCCAGCGGCGCTGAAGTTCCTACCCGCCCGATGCTTCCAGCGGCTCGATCCCGGCCGTAGTCCGCAGAAATAATTTGCATACGGTTCCGGTGGCTGAACGGGGCGAACTCGAACTACGGTACCGATCGTGACCATTCGCATACTCCTCGCCGACGACCAGGAATCCGTGCGCGTCGGATTCCGCCTCATCCTGGATTCCCAGCCCGACATGGAGGTGGTCGGCGAGGCGTCCGACGGTCTTCAGGCCGTGGAACTCGCCGCGAAACTGAACCCGGACGTCGTGCTCGCCGACATCCGCATGCCGCGCCTGGACGGTCTGGAGGTCACCCGGCGGCTCGCCGGGCCCGATGCCGAGAACCCGATGCGGGTGGTGGTGGTGACGACCTTCGGGCTCGACGAGTACGTCCACACCGCGCTGGGCAACGGTGCCTGCGGCTTCCTGCTGAAGCGGTCGGGCCCGACGCTGCTGGTGGAGGCGGTGCGGGCCGCGATGGCGGGCGACACGCTGATCAGCCCCTCGCTCACCGTCAGCCTGCTGCGGCACCACCGCGACGCCGGCCGGCCCAGGGCGGCGGAGCCGCTGGACGCGTTGACGGGCCGGGAGACGGAGATCGCCCGGCTGGTCGCCAAGGGGATGACCAACGCGGAGATCGGGGCCGAACTCTTCATCTCGGCCGGTACGGCCAAGACCCATGTCGCCAACGTCCAGCGCAAACTGGACGTCCGCAACCGGGTCGGCATCGCCGCCTGGATCTGGGGCAACGGCCTGGAGGGGTAGCGCCGTTCGTGCGGCGGCCGACGGCGCCCCCGCGCGAGGTGCGCGCACCGGGCGCGCCCGGCCGGCGTGATCCGGGCGGGAGTCCCTGGGCCGGGTGGCCCTGGGCCGGGTGGCCCTGGGCCCGGGGGTCCTGTGGCCGCCTGCGGGGCGGCCCGGCCCCGGACCGCCCGGAGCCGGCTCCGGATCCGGAGCCGCTCGCATCACACCGGCGCGCAGACCCCTTTCATACTGTCGATCAGAGCGAGCACGGCGCGGGCGGACGGCAGGATCATGCGCCCCTCCCGGGTGAGCCGCGCCCCGGTGGAGTCGCGGGTGAAGAGTTTGGCGCCCATCATCTGTTCCAGACACTTGATCTGATAGCTGATAGCCGGCTGCGAATATCCGAGTGCCTTCGCCGCCTGATCCATACGCCCGATCTCGGCCACGAACACGAATGCCCGGAACTCACGCTCATGCATCTCTTCCCCCTGTCACTCGATGGAGCACAAGCGATTGCCAGCGAGTCCGGTGTTCGACCGCCGAAACCACTGGAATTGCTGTCCACTTTCGGCCCACCGGGGGACGAGGGCAATGGAGGGTGCAGGAAGCTGCACGGGCAAAGTCGGACCGGACCCGGCGCAGACCGAAGGCGCCCTCCCGGGGGATCGGAGGACGCCTTCGGAGCAGGGGTGCGTCCGGTCAGCCGTGGCTGATGGCCGCCAGGACGTTCAGCCGTGCGCCGCGCCGGGCCGGGGCGATCGAGGCGATCACCCCGACCACCGCCGCGCCCACCACGTAGGCCAGCATCTGGCCCCAGGGGAGCGACAGTTGGCTGACGCCCTGGTCCTCCATCCCGCGGGCCACCGCGAGGCCGAGCGCCCCGCCCACGACGACGCCGAGCACCGCGCCGAAGAGGGAGATCACCACCGACTCGGTCATGATCATGCGCATGGTCTGGCCGCGGCTGAGGCCGATCGCCCGCAGCGTGCCCATCTCCCGGGTCCGCTCCAGGACCGACAGGGCCAGCGTGTTCACGATGCCGAGGACCGCGATGAGCATGGCCACCCCCAGCAGCGCCTGCACGATGGTGAGCATCATGGCGAACCCGCCGCTGAACATCTCGATCACATCGGCGCGGGTCTGCACGGTGACTTCGGGACTGCCCTTGAGCCGGGTCTCGATCTGCGACCGGACCTGGCTCTCGTCCGCCCCGCCCGCCAGCTGGAAGTAGGCCTGCGAGGGCTGCTTGGAGCGGAAGCCCGCCTCGGCGTCCGCCCAGGGCACGACCATGCCGTTGGACAGGGTCGAGTCCGCGAAGACCCCGGCCACCCGGTAGGTGTGGGAGTCACCGCGCTGGAGCTGGACCTCGATCCGGTCGCCGACCTTCGCGTCCCTGCTCTCGGCCGTGCTCTCGTTGACGATCACGGCCCCGGCGGGCAGGGTGTCGATGTTCCCGTCCACCCGCTTCAGACCGAGCACCTCGCGGGCCTTCGCCCAGTCCTGCCAGGAGGCGACCGCCTGGTTCTCCTTGCCGATCTTCGCCGTGTCCATGGTGGCGGCGGCGACGTTCCGGACCCCGGGCACCTCGGCGATCTCTGCCAGGGCCGCCGGAGCGATCGAGGCGGAGGACGCCGAACCCGCTTCGCCCATCGCCACCAGCTCCGCCTTGAGGTCCCGCTTGATGTCGCCGGCGACGCTGTTCTCGGCCGAGACGGCCACGGTGCTGATGGCCGTGACCAGCGCCACGCCGATCATCATCGCCGAGGCGGTGATGGCCGTACGGCGCGGGTTGCGGGCCGAGTTGGCGCGGCCGAGCGACCCCGGGGTCGAGCGGGCGAACACCGCGCCGAGCACCTGGACCGACGGCTTGCTGAACAGCGGGGTGAGCAGGGAGACGCCGACGAAGGCCAGCAGCACGCCGGGGATGATCAGCGAGGCTCCGCCGGACCCGAAGAGTCCCGCGGCCAGGAGCAGCGCCCCGAGGCCGAGCATGATCCCGCCGGTCCAGGTCTGTCCCCGGTGCCTGCCCTGCGGTGCGGCGGCGGCGCGGATCACCGCGATGGGGGCGACCTTGGAGGCCCGTACGGCGGGGAAGAGGGCGGACAGCATCGTCACGAGGATGCCCACGGCGAACGAGGTGACCACCGCCTCGACGGGCACGCCGAGCCCGGCGACCTGGAGCCCGTCGGTGGACGAGGCCATCATGTCGGCGCCCAGGGCCCCGATGCCGACCCCGGCGGCCAGTCCCAGGACCGACGAGACGAGGCCGACCACGAACGACTCCACGAGCACGGAGTTGATCATCTGCTTGCGGCTGGCGCCCAGGGCCCGCAGCAGGGCCAGTTCGCGCATCCGCTGGGCGATGATGATCGAGAAGGTGTTGACGATCAGGAAGACGCCGACGAACACCGCGACGCCGGCGAAGCCGAGGAGCAGCATGCCCATCATGTCCAGCATGCCGCGGGACTTGTCGGAGGCCTTCTTGGCCAGCTCCTTGCCGGTGAGCACGTCGTAGCCGCCGCCGAGCTGCTTGCCGAGCGCCGCCCGCACGGTGCCGGCGGCGGCGCCGTCCGCGAGCGTGACCTCGATGCCGGAGAAGCGGTCGGCCCGGCCCAGCATGAGCCGCTGCGCGACCGGGTCGGTGAAGGCCACCGTCTGCTCGCCGCCGATGGAGTCCCGGTCTCCGGAGTAGCCGAAGACTCCGGCCACCACGAACGTCTGCCGGGGCTCGTTCGTCAGCACGCCGACCCGGTCGCCGACCTCGATCCCGGCCTTCTCGGCGAGGCCGGCGTTGACGGCCACCTCGTCGGCCGCGCGCGGTCCGTGGCCCGAGCGGAGCTTGATCAGCCCGCTCTCGCCCCGCCAGCTCTCGCCGTAGCGGGGGCCGCCCGTGCCGGGCACCACCTTGCCGTCCTTCCCGATGACCCGCGCGCCCTCGGTGAGCACCAGCCCGCGCGCCTCGGCGACGCCGTCGACCCGGGAGGCCCGCTCGACCGCGGCGGCGTCCACCGGGGGGACCACCGCCGTCTCACCCTCGGCCTCCACCGCGGGCTTCAGCGCGGCGTGCAGGTCGATATCGGCGTAGGCCCCGGTGAACTGGGCGTCGATGGAGCGGTTCAGGGTGTCCTTGATGACCATGGAACCGGACACGAACATGACAGCCAGGACGACCGCGAGGCCCGACAGGACCAGCCGCAGCTTCCGGGACAGCAGGCTCTTGAGAGTGAAGGTCAGCATCACGCGGCCCCGGTCCTGCCGTCGAGCGAGCGCATCGTGTCGATGACCGCGTCCGCGGTCGGCTCGCTCAGCTCGGTCACGATCCGGCCGTCGGCCAGGAAGACGACCCGGTCCGCGTACGACGCAGCGCGCGGGTCGTGCGTCACCATGACCACCGTCTGGCCGAGCGAACGCACCGAGTCCCGGAGGAATTCGAGCACCTCGGTGCCGGACACGGAGTCCAGGTTGCCGGTCGGCTCGTCGGCGAAGATGACCTCGGGCTGGGAGACCAGGGCCCGGGCGCAGGCCACGCGCTGCTGCTGTCCGCCGGAGAGCTCGGTGGGGCGGTGCCCCAGCCGCTCGGCGAGGCCCACCGTGCCGACCACCCGGTCGAACCAGTCCTTGGACGGCTTGCGCCCCGCGATCGACAGCGGCAGCAGGATGTTCTCCTGAGCCGTCAGCGTCGGGAGCAGGTTGAACTGCTGGAAGATGAAGCCGATCCGGGTGCGGCGCAGCAGCGTCAGCTCCTTGTCGGACATGTCGCTGACCCGGGCGTCGCCGATGAAGACCTCGCCCTCCGTCAGCGTGTCCAGACCCGCCATCGTGTGCATGAGCGTGGACTTGCCCGAACCGGAGGGGCCCATGATGGCGGTGAACTCACCGGCCGCGAACTCGACGTCCACCGAGCGCAGTGCGGCGACCTGTGCCTCTCCCTTGCCGTACAGCTTCGTGACACCGACAGCTCGCGCCACGGTCTGACGCCTGGTCATCGTCGGAATGGTCACGGTCATGACTCACACTCCCCACACGGGTTGATTCGGACAGTCCATGACCGGAGCACTGTGCACCGTGTCCGGCGGTTGCCAAGGAGCCTAGGAGTCGCCTGGATACGGCCACATCTCCCGAACGGCATAGATGATCCCGGCCGCGATGCGGCGATCCGAGCACAGATCGAACTCTTGAAACCAGGCATGTGCCGAACGGCAGAGGCCGCCTAACGTGCCGACCGGATGAAGCGCTCCCGGCGTCACGGCACGGAGGACGGGCATGACCGGCACACAGACCCTTTCCAAGTACTGGATGCTCACCAACGAGTTCACCCAGAACCCCTATCCCGTGCTCGATCACGTGCGGCGCGAGGGCCCGGTGCGCGAGCTTTCGTTCCCGGACGGCGGGCGGGCCTGGGTGGTGACCCGGTACGAGGAGGCGAAGGCGGCCCTCGCCGACCCCCGGCTCAGCCGTGACATCCACGTGCACTACCGGCTGATGTCCCGGCGCACGGGGCGGGCGCTGACGCCCCCGCCCGAGGAGGCGAACCACCTCGCCAACCTGGAGCCGCCCCGGCACACCCCGCTGCGCCGGGCGATCAGCTTCGCGTTCACCCCGCGCCGGGCCGAAGCCCTGCGGCCGAAGGTGGAGCGGATCGCCGACGACCTCCTGGACCGGCTCGGCGAAGCCCCCGAGGCGGAGCTGATCGCCGGGTACGCCGACCCGCTGCCCGTCATCACCATCGCCGAGCTGATGGGCGTGCCCGCCGACGCCTGGCCGGACTTCCTGCGCTGGTCGACGGCGCTGCGCACGCACTCCCCCACGGACGGCTCCGGAGTCCTGGACCGCAACGTCCAGGAGCTGTCGGCCTACATGGCCGACCTGATCGCCCGCAAGGAACGCGAGCCGGGCGAGGACCTGCTCTCCGCGCTGATCCACGCCGCCCCGGAGAACCGGCTCACCCCCACCGAGATCCTCTCCACCGGCTTCGCCCTGATGACCGGCGGCAACGACACCACCGCGAGTCTGGTCGGCGGGGTGATCGCCGCCCTGCTCACGCACCCCCGGGAGCGGGCCCGGCTGCTGGCGGACACCGGCCGCTGGGGCAAGTCGATGGACGAGCTGATCCGCTACGTGAGCCCCATCAGCAACGCCCTGCAACGCGTCACCACCGAGCCGGTCGACGTGGGCGGCGTGACCATCCCGGCCGGCGAGGTCGTCGTCGTCTGCGTCATGTCGACCAACCGGGACACCGGGCAGTTCCCCGGCCACCCCGACCGGCTCGACCTCGACCGGGTCAAGCCCGCCCACCTCAGCTTCGGTTTCGGCATCCACTACTGCTCCGGCGCCCACCTGGCGAAGGTCATCACGGAGGTGTCCGCCCGCCGCCTCTTCGAGCGCTTCCCCGCGGCCCGGCTCGCCGTCGACCCGTCCCGGCTGCGCTACCAGCAGAACGTGGTGGTCCGCCCGCTGGAGGCGCTGCCCGTCCTGCTGCGCCCGTGATCCGACGCCGGGCGCCGGGTCACGGGGGCCGGCGCATCGCCGTGTAGAGCGCCCTGAGCGTGAGGATCGCGCTGAGGGCGAGCACGTGGTAGCCGATCAGCGGATACAGCTCCAGCCGGTCGGAGACCCTCGGCCCCCTGCCGGTGCCGAACACCATCAGCAGCACCCCCATCAGCCCGGTGCAGGCCGCCAACAGGGTCACCATCACCTGATGGATCAGCCCGGAGACGAACCGGCGCTCCCGTTCGTCCGCGAGCACCCGGACCCGGATCCCGAGCCGCCCCTCCTCCAGTGAGGCGCTGATGCGCTCGGCCCGCCGCGGCAGCCTCCGCAGCATCGGCAGCACCGACAGCAGCTCCTGGGTCGCCGCCTGCGCCACGGTGGCGAAGACCCCGCCCGGGGCGCTCCTGGCGCCCTCCCCCTTCGGCTTCCCGTAACCGATCCGGTCGGCGAGCAGCCCCAGGGCGAACCCGCGCGCCTCGTCCAGGATGTTGAAGCCCGGGGCGAGACGGGTGAGGGTCCCCTCGATGGTGGCGAGCGCCCGGAACACCGCCGCCACCTCGGGCGGCACCGCGAGTCCGAACCGCGCGAACATGCGGAACAGCGCGGTGAACATCTCCGTGTCGGGCTGGGCCGCGGCCCTCAGATGGCGTGCCATGAAACGCCCCAGCTCGCGCTCCAGCAGCAGCTGGTCCGGTATCAGCTCCTCGTGCGTCGTGGCACGGGTGCCGAGCAGGCTGATCACCGCGTCGTGGAGACCCGCCGGGTCGCCCCGGCCCACGGCCACCAGCAGTTCCTGGATGGAGATCTGCACCGACGGGTCGATGCGTCCGACCGAACCGAAGTCGATGAGCCCGATCCGCCCGTCGTCCAGCAGCAGCATGTTCCCGGGGTGCGGGTCGGCGTGGAAGACGCCCACCCGGAGGATCTGGTGGAGCATCGAGCCGATCGCCGTACGGGCCAGCGCCTCCCGGTCGAGTCCGGCCCCGTCGGCCACCGGCCCCGCCCGGTCGAAGGTGACGCCCTCCAGCCACTCCTGCACCAGGATCCGGTCCGAGGTGTACGCGTAGTGGACCCGGGGGATCCGCACCGGCGCGTCCGCCGCGTAGCCGCCGGTCGCCTCGGCCACGGTGGACGCGTTGCGCGCCTCGATCCGGAAGTCGAGCTCCTCCCGCACGGACTCGGCGAACCCGTCGCCCAGTTCGCGCAGGCCGAGCACCTGCGCCGAGCGCAGCCGGCTCTGCAGACCGCGGCTGATGGAGAGCACGATGTCCAGGTCCCGCTCGACGGACTCCCGGATGCCGGGCCGCTGGATCTTGACGACGACCGTGGGGCCGCCGCTCAGCCGGGCCCGGTGGACCTGGGCGATGGAGGCGGCGGCCAGGGGCTTGTGCTCGATCCAGTCGAAGACCTCGGAGACCGGCTTCCCCAACTGCTTGCGCAGCACGGCCTCGACCTCGGGCCAGGGCGCCGCGGGGACGTCGCTCTGCAACCGGCTCAGCTCATCGATGAAGTGCGCGGGCAGCAGATCCCGCCGGGTGGAGAGCACCTGCCCGAGCTTGACGAACGCGCCCCCGCACTCCTCCAGCGCCATCCTCGCCGAGGCCGCGCACTGCTCGCCGTACGGTCCGGGCTGCATCGCCCGGTGCCAGGCTCTCCGGCCGCGCAGCACCCGGCCCAGGCCGTGCTTGACGAAGATCCGGCTGATCCGGGAGTAGCGACGGGCCCGGCGCATCCGGTCGCCGAGGCCGCGCACCAGGTGCAGCGGCCGGGCCCAGCTGCCGTGCGGCAGGAACACCTCCAGAACCACCAGAGCGGCCATCGCGGCGAACAGCGCCAGCGGGATCTGCATGGTGGAGAGCGCGCCCAGGTCCTTCTCGCTGTCGCGCATCAGCCGGCCGTACACCGCGAGGGCGCCGACCCCCACCAGCCCCGCGCCGAACGCGCGCAGGGGGCCGACCCTGATGCCCAGGAGCCGACGCGAGGCCGTGGAGACCCCGAAGGCGAGGAGCCCGAGCAGGACCGCGGCGGTCAGGGCGACGAGAAGGACCAGGGGCAGGTCGTTGAAGACGCCGTCGGCCAGCACTGCCATGAAACCGCTCCCTCGGTAGGTCGCGGGCCACCCTAGGCGCAACTCCGCGAGGGCCTCGGGGATATGGCAGCTTCATGCAAGACCGCGGCCACCGCCCCGACCGGGCGGCCTTGCGGAATTCTGTACCGCGTCCCGAGGAACCCTCTTCGGGAGGCGAGAGGAGGACGCGGGGATTCCTCCGGACGTCCGCCCGACTCTGTGACCGCGGGGCCTTGGGAAGGCCCGATCCGCGAACAGAGGAGGCACCATGCGCGAAGGCCCCAACTCCCCTGTCCAGGTGCGGCATCCGCTGGAGGTGCTGGAGGACATCGAGGAAGAGGCGTCGAGGAGCACCGAGCAACTGCTGTACGCCGCTCCCGCCCCGTGGGCCGAGCTGCTCACCCAGTACGTGGACACGTTGAACGAACTCGTCGCGCACAAGGACGAGTTCACCTCTCCCGCCGAGACGCACACCCTCGACGAGGGGCACGCCGGCGGGTGCGGCTGACCGGGGCGGAGGACGCCTCCGGGGCCCGTCCCCTCCTGGGAACGGGCCCCGGAGGGGCGGGCGGACCGGGGTCAGGCGACGGCGAGTGACGCCCCGCGCAGCTCCTGGGCGAACAGCCGGACCAGGCTCGGGAAGCGGTAGCACGGCCGGCGGTCGGCCCCGGCGCTCCAGCCCTCCGCCAGCCGGGCGTCGGTGAGCTCCTCCAGCACCTCCTCCGCCTCCTCCCAGCCCGTGCCGAGGAGGACCGCCGCGTCGGGCACGCCGAGCTGCGGCGGTCCGGCCGAGGCCAGCTCGACGAACGCCTCGGCCAGCCGGACCGGCAGGCCGTCCACGGCGTGGCGCAGCCCCGCCGCGACGTCCAGGCTCCCGAGCCGCAGCTCCGCGAGACGCCGGTGCCCGTGGGCCAGCCGGCCGGCGAGCCGGGTGGTGGACCACTGCGGCCGGGCGACGAGCCGGGCGGCGGCGATCCGCAGGGCGAGCGGGAGGCGGTCGCAGAACTCGGCGATGCGGACGACGGCTTCGGGGTCCTCCGCGATCCGGGCGGGGCCCACGATCGCGGTGAGCAGACGCACGGCGTCGGCCGGGCCCAGCGCGCCGAGCTGCACGACCCGGGTCCCCTCCAGCGAGGCCAGCGGGGCCCGGACGCCGGTGACGACGGTGCGGCTCGGCCCCCCGCCCGGGAGCAGGGGACGGACCTGGGCGTCGTCGGTCACGTTGTCGAGGACCACCAGCGCCCGCCGTCCGGTCAGCAGCGTGCGGTAGAGCTGGACCCGCTCGTCGAGCGTCTTGGGCAGCCGGTCCGGATCCGCGCCCAGTGCCCGCAGGAACCAGCCGAGGACCTCCCCGGGCCTGCGCGCACCGCTCCCGGTGCGCAGGTCGGCGTAGAGGCTGCCGTCCGGGAAGGCGTCGCGGCAGCGCTCGGCGGCGTGCAGCGCCAGGGCCGACTTGCCCGTGCCCGGCGCTCCGGTGACCACCACGTCCCGCCGCTCGCTCAGCGCGGCGAGCACCGCCTCCACCTCCGCGGCCCGGCCGGTGAAGTCGCCGGGGGCGGCGGGCAGGAGCGACGGCACGAGGCCGGTGGCCCCGGCGCCCTCCGGCGGCGGACCGGCCTCCCGTACGGGATCGGCGAGCACGCTCCGCACCCGCTCGGGGGCCGGCGGCGCGGGCAGGGCGCCCCGGAGGATCTCCTCGTACAGTCCGCGCAGGGCGGGCCCCGGGTCGATGCCCAGCTCATCGGCGAGGGCGCGGCGTCCCGCCTCGTACAGCGCGAGCGCCTCCGCCTGCCGGCCGCACCGGTACAGCGCGGTCATCAACTGGCCCCGCATGCCCTCCCGCAGCGGATGCAGCGCCACCTGGCGGGTGAGGCCGGCCACGGTCTCGGTGTGGCGGCCCAGGGCGAGCGCCGCCTCAGTGCGGTGCTCCTCGGCGCAGAGCCGGGCCTCCTCCATCCGGGGCGCCTCGGCGCCGGCCAACTGCTCGGTGACTCCCGTGAGGGCGGGCCCCCGCCAGAGGGCGAGGGCCGCCGCCAGTCCGCGTTCGGCCTCCGCGTACCGTCCGGCCCGCAGCTCCGCGCCGCCCGCGTCGGCCAGCTCCCGGAAGGCCTCCCAGTCGACCGTGGAGTCGCCGATGTCCAGCCGGTAGCCGGGGCCGCCGCGCTCCAGCCGGACCCCGTCCCCCAGCCGGGTGCGCAACCGCGAGACGTAGGTGTAGAGCTGGTTGACGCTGCTCGCGGGCGGGTCCCAGCCCCACACGAACCTGATGAGCCGCTCGTCGGTCACGACCTTGCCGTGGGCCAGCAGCAGGGCCGCGAACACGGTGCGCTGCTTGTTGCCGTCGAGTGCCACCACGCGCGCCCCGGTCTCGGCCGACACGGAGCCGAGCAAGGTGAAGTGCATGGTCTCTCCTCGCCGCGCGGACCCGCTCCGGACGCTGGGCCACCCGCCGCGAAACGCTACGGACCAGGGCTTCTCCGGCGATGTCGGAAGGATTTCGCGCCCGCGAAAGCGAGACGAAACCGCCGGAAAAAGCCGCCGCCGTAGCTTTCTCGGCATACCGCGTGGCAACGCCCCAGGGCCGGACCGCGCCAGACCCACCTCAGGAGAGTGCCGTGCAGCGCTTCGTCTTCACCTCGGCCAGGACAGTCGTCGCCACGGGCGCGGTACTGCTCGTGGCCGCCATCGGATCCGTCGCGTACACGGCCCCGTCGGCGGACCGGGCGGTCACCGGGACGGCCGCGGACGACCCGTGGACCTCCGTGCGGGGCGACGACCCCTGGACCTGACCCGCCGGCGGGCGGGTCACGTCACGGCCGTACCAGTTCGACGAGCCCCGGCGAGGCGATCCGCTCGCGCCGGCCGAGCGCCGCCA
Source organism: Streptomyces griseus (assembly GCF_900460065.1). Lineage (GTDB taxonomy): Bacteria > Actinomycetota > Actinomycetes > Streptomycetales > Streptomycetaceae > Streptomyces > Streptomyces griseus. The sequence goes on from NZ_UAVD01000036.1 coordinate 23,508, forward strand.
GCAGCAGCGTCGTCCGCTCCCGCCAGTACGGTGCGCCGACCGCGGCGAAATGGTCGCCCGCCGCCCGGAAGCAGGCGGCGGCGCCGTCCTCGTCGCCGAGCAGGGCGCGCACACAGCCCAGGGCCGTCCCCGCCCTCGCCTCCAGATACCGGTCCGGGACCTTGCCCGCGGCGGACAGGGCCAGCGCGAGCACCGCCCCGGCCTCCTCGTACCTCTCCTGGCACCACAGCGCCTCGCCCAGGGTCCGCAGCGCGTGGGCCTCACCGCGCCGGTCGCCGCTGCCCCGGACGAGTTCCAGCGCACGCCTGCACGCCTCCTCGGCCCGGCGGCCCTCCCCCTGGTGGATCAGCGCCTCGGCGAAGCGGACGGTGCTCTGCGCCTCGCCCCGCACGCTCCCCAGCCCCCGGCTGCGGGCGACCGCCTCGGCCGACAGCAGCAGTCCCGCCCGGGGCCGCCCCCGCTCCAGCTCGATCTGGGCCAGCAGGCCGAGCACATGGGTCTCCGCGTACCGGTCGCCGACCCGGCGGAAGATCACCAGCGAGCGCCGGACCAGGTCCCGCGCGACGTCCAGCTCCCCGCGGTGGCGGGCGCACAGCGCCTGGTTGCGGAGCACCAGGGCCCGCCCCTTCTCGCCCGTCTCCCGCTGCCCCTCCTCCAGTTCCTCGAAAAGCTTCCACGCCTGGTCGAGGAAGGCGGCGGCCTCGTCGAACTCCCAGCGGATGATCCCGAGCGTGCCGAGCGACTGGAGCATCACGGCCTCGCCGAGCCGGTCGCCCGACTCCCGTACGGCGTCCAGCGCACGGTCGCCGCAGAAGCGCCAGTCCTCCAGGTAGTTGCGGTTCTGCAGGAGGGTGACACTGGTGATCGCCAGGTCCCAGGCGTATCCGGCCTCGCCCTCCCGGGCGGTCCGGTCGACCAGGGCGACGACGGAGGCGCGCTCGCTCTCGAACCACTCCATCGGATCCTCCAGCAGGCTCTCCGTCAACCGCGCCGGCAGCGGCCACGGGCGGGCCGTCCCGTGGATGATCGTGTAGTCGCCCCCGTACACCCGGCGGTGCGCCTCCGAGGCGAGCGCGAGCCACGCGCCCGCGGCGCGGCACAGGGCCGCGCGCCGCTCCTCCTCCGTGTCCTCGGCGACCGCCCGTTCCCGGGCGAACAGCCTCGGCAGGTCCTGGAAGCGGTAGCGCACCCTGCCGGTCGTGAAGGGGAGCGGCACCAGCATCTGCGCGTCGACGAGCTCCTCGATCAGGTCCTCCGCGTCGATCGGGTCGATGTCGAGGAGCGCGGCCCCGGCCCAGGAGGCGAAGTCGGGCACGTTCAGAGAGCCGAGCAGCCGGAACATCCGCGCGGTGGCGGGCGGCAGGTCCCGATAGCTCAGCCGCAGGCCCGCCCGCACCCCCCGTTCGTCCGGACTGAGTTCGTCGAGCCTGCGGTGCTGGTCCTCCAGCCGCTCCACCAGGGTGCGGACCGACCAGTGGGGTTTGGCGGCGAGCCGGGCGGCCGCGATGCGCAGTGCCAGCGGCAGCCGGTCGCACAGGGCGGCGAGGCGGTCCGCGGCCACCGGGTCGGCGGCGAGCCGGTCGTCCGCGGCGACCTTGGAGAGCAGCGCGATCGACTCCTCGTGTCCCAGGGCGCCCAGCCGCAGGGGGACGAAGGCGTAGTCGCCGGCCAGGGCCCCGCCCATGGGGTCGCGGCTGGTGACCAGCACGCAGGAGGGGCCGGAGCCGGGCAGCAGGGGCTGGATCTGCCGGAACGAGCGGGCGTTGTCGAGCACGATCAGGACGCGGCGGCCGTCCAGGACGCTGCGGAACAGCGCGGTCCGCTCGTGCGGGTCCCCGGGGATGTCGGATCCGGGCACGCCGAGCGCGCGCAGGAACCGGTCGAGCACCGCACCGGCCCGCCGGGGGGCCTCCTCGTCGTATCCCCTCATGTCGGCGAAGAGCTGGCCGTCGGGGAAGCGGCCGACGGCCCGGTGCGCCCAGCGGACGGCGAGCGCCGTCTTGCCCACGCCTCCGATGCCGGTGATCGAGCCGACCGGCAGCGCCGATCCGCCCACCTGCTCCAGCAGGCGGTCCAGGACGGCCAGTTCGGCCGAGCGACCCGTGAACGACAGCGCGTCGAGGGGCAGATGGGCCGGAACCGCCACCGGGGGGACCGGCAGCACCGGCTCGACGGGCAGGCCGAGGAGCGGGGAGTCGGCGAGGATCTGGTCGTGCAGTCGGCGAAGCGCGGGCCCGGGGTCGATGCCCAGCTCGTCGGCCAGGATCTGGCGGCCCTCGCGATAGGTCTCCAGCGCCTCGGCCCGGCGCCCCGAACGGTACTGGGCCAGCATCAGGTGCGCCGCGGCCTGCTCCCGCAGCGGGTGCTCGCGCACGAAGGCGGCCAGTTCGCCCAGCACCTCGCGGTGCTGGGCCAGCTCCAGCCGCAGCCCCATGTACTCCTCGTACGCGTCGAGCCGCGTCCCGGTCAGCCGGGACGCCTCGGCCTCGACCCGCTCGGCCGGTATCCCCTCCAGGGCCGGGCCGCGCCACATGGCGAAGGCCTCGTCGAAGTGGGCGCAGGCCTCCTCGGTCCGGCCGCCGCGGGCGGCCTCCCGGCCCCGTGCCGCCCGTTCCTCGAACTCCACCGCGTCGATGCGGTGTTCGCCGGTGACCACCATGTAGCCGGGGTGGCTGGTGACCAGCATGTCGTCCGCCCCGGCCGCCGCCTTGAACGTCTTGCGCAGGGCCGAGACGCAGATGGCGATCTGGTTGCGCGCGGTCGGCGGCGGGGCCCCGTTCCAGACGGCGTCGGCCAGCTTGTCCACCGAGACCACCCGGTCCGGCGCGAGCAGCAGCATGGACATGATCGTGCGCTGACGGGCGCCGGTGAGGACGATCGTCCGCCCTCCGGCGCTGATGTCCAACGGCCCCAGGATCCGGAACACCACCTGAAGCACGAGCTGCCTCCCGATATCGCGGACGGCCTCCGCATGACCCGTTCACTCCGCTTTTGTACTGGTTAACAGGGCGCCGAAGGGCCCGCAACGCGACTGGCAGCTAGCTGCCGGGCACGGGCTCCGCCGCGGCCCAGGAACAGGGCGGGCCCCCCTCCCGGCGAGCCCAGCCGGCCCGGGCGGGCGCCGCGCCGCGGCCACCGTCGGGCGAGATCACGGCCCCGCCCCCACCGGCCAGGGCGGTGAGCAGCGCGACGACGGCCGCGAGCTCCTCCGGGGAGGGGGAGCCGCTGACGACCTTGAGCAGTCCGTCACCAAGTGGCCCGTCGAACGGGGAGATCGGCATGGCTTACTCCTCTACACCGGGGGGTTTCCGTGCTTGCGCGAGGGAAGCGCGGCGTTCTTCGAGCGCAGCATGGCCAGGGCGCGGACCAGGGCGGACCGGGTGTCCGCGGGGTCGATCACATCGTCGACGAGGCCGCGCTCCGCCGCGTAATACGGGTGCATCAGCTCGGACTTGTACTCCTTGACCAGCTGCCGGCGCGTCGCCTCGGGGTCGTCCGCCGCCTGGATCCGCCGCCGGAAGACCACGTTGGCCGCGCCCTCCGCCCCCATCACGGCGATCTCGTTGGCCGGCCAGGCCAGGGAGAGGTCCGCCCCGATGGAGAGGGAGTCCATCACGATGTACGCGCCGCCGTACGCCTTGCGCAGGATCACCTGCACCCGGGGGACGGTGGCGTTGCAGTAGGCGTACAGCAGCTTGGCGCCGTGCCGGATGATGCCCCGGTGCTCCTGGTCGACGCCGGGCAGGAAGCCGGGCACGTCGACCAGGGTGACCAGCGGAATGTTGAAGGCGTCGCACAGCTGGACGAACCGTGCGGCCTTCTCCGAGGCGTGGATGTCCAGCACGCCCGCGAAGGACTGCGGCTGGTTGGCGACGATCCCGACCACCTGGCCGTCCAGCCGGGTCAGGGCGGTGATGACGTTGGCGGCCCAGCGCTCGTGCACCTCCATGTACTCGCCCTCGTCGACGAGTTCGGAGATCACCTCGCGCATGTCGTACGGACGGCTGCCGTCCAGCGGCACCAGCTCCAGCAGCCGTTCGCACCGCCGGTCGGCCGGGTCCTCGGGGCGCACGACGGGCGGCAGCGCCCGGTTGTTGGAGGGCAGCAGGGACAGCAGGTAGCGGACCTCGGCGAGGCAGGTCTCCTCGTCGTCGTAGGCGAAGTGCGCCACCCCCGAGGTCTCCGCGTGGACGTCGGCCCCGCCGAGCCCGTTCTGGGTGATCTCCTCACCGGTGACGGCCCGCACCACGTCGGGTCCGGTGATGAACATCTGCGAGGTGTCCCGGACCATGAAGACGAAGTCGGTGAGCGCCGGGCTGTAGGCCGCGCCGCCCGCGCACGGGCCGAGCATCACGCTGATCTGCGGGATCACTCCGGAGGCGCGGGTGTTGCGCTGGAAGATCCCGCCGTAGCCCGCCAGGGCGGAGACGCCCTCCTGGATGCGCGCCCCGGCTCCGTCGTTGAGGGAGACCAGCGGCGCCCCGGCGGCGATCGCCAGGTCCATCAGCTTGTGGATCTTGGCGGCGTGGGCCTCCCCGAGCGCCCCTCCGAAGATCCGGAAGTCATGGGCGAAGGCGAAGACCGTGCGCCCCTCGACCGTGCCCCAGCCCGTCACCACGCCGTCGGTGTGCGGCCTCTTCGCCTCCAGGCCGAAGCCGGTGGCCCGGTGCCTGCGCAACTGCTCGGTCTCCGTGAAGGAGCCCTCGTCGAAGAGGAGCGCCAGACGTTCGCGCACCGTCAGCTTCCCCTTGGCGTGCTGGGCCCGCGTGGCCGTGTCGACGCCTTCGAGTACCTCGTGACGGATCTGGGCCAGTTCGCCCACCCGGTCATGCATCGTCATACCCGATTCCTCCTGTGGCCCGGGACCGCGACGGTCGTGGCCGACTCTCGCAGCGTGACCTGCCGCGCCCAATAGACGTGACAGGAAAGTGCCGTTATGCAGAAGGGGCCGTCGAATTCCGGCGCCTTTCACCTTCCTGCCAACATCCGCGCGGCCGGTGCCGCACGGGGGAAAGGAAGTTACTCTCCTGATTCGAAGAACTTGTCGGGAAGGAATGAGGCCCGGAAAAGAAGGCGATACGAGCACCCGGATCGCCCCCGGCGTTCCCGGCGTTCCCGGTCGGGAGGTCCGTGCGGCAGACGGTGACCGGCCGCCGGGGCGCGGTCCCGGACCCGCTCCGATCCGGTACGTACGTCCCGGTGCCGGGCAGCGCGCGGCCGTCGGAACGGAGCACCGCGACGCCCGGCGACACGTATCCGCGCCCCCGGGCGCACCGCCGGCGGACGCGCCGGGCCGGCCGGGGGCTAACCCCGCTGGGAGACCGCCGCGCGCGAGCGGACGGGCCGGGTGTCCACGAGTACGTCACCGAGTTCGCCCGCCGCGTCGATGACGGCGCCCAGCAGCAGCCGGCTGGGGATGGCGGGCATCCTGGGATGCGCCCCGGTCAGGGCGAGTGCGGCCACCACCCGCTTGCCCATGGCCCGCACCGGCACCGCGATCGACACGGCCCCCGGCATCGTCGCGTCGGGGCCGTGCACCCACCCGCGACGGCGTACGAGCGAGAGCTGGGCGGCGGTGAACCGGGCGCTGCGCAGCCCTTCGTACAGCTCCCCCGGCTCCTCCCAGGCCAGCAGCACCTGGGCCACCGGGCCCGCCCGCAGCGAACGGGCGGTACCGACCGGCAGCTCCTCCGCGTCCCCGTCCGCCTCGGTCCGGGCGCCGACGCAGACCTGCATGGCCCCGCTGCGCCGGAACAGCCGCGCGTCCAGCCCCGTCAGCTCCCGCAGCTCCGAGAGCACCGGGGTGGCCGCCTTGACCAGCCGGTCGCGCTGCACCTCCACCACCATGTTGCCGAGCCTCGGGCCGAGGACGAACCGCCCCCTGAAGTCGCGGGCGAGCAGTCCGAGGCTCTCCAGCCCCAGGGCGATGCGGTGGACGGTCGGACGGGCGAACCCGCTGCCCGACACCAGCTCCGCCAGCGACACCGGGCCCTTCTCCACCACGTCGAGGAGTGCCGAGGCCTTGTCGAGCACCCCGATGCCGCTGACCCGCTTCGGCTGCCGGGTCGCCACGCTCATCGTTCACCCGCCGACCGGGCGGGGGCGGCCAGGGGCTTGTTCACCGAGACGGTCTCCACGCCCGGGTCGATCCGGCGGATCAGCCCGGCGAGCGTCCGGCCCGGTCCCAGCTCGACGAGCCGGCCGCAGCCGAGCGGCCCGGTGAGGGTCCGCACGCTCCGCTCCCACAGCACCGGGGAGGTGAGCTGCCGGATGCAGAGGGCGGGCCAGTCGGCCTCGCCCGCGTGCGCCTCGGCGTCGACGTTGGTCACCACCGGCACCGCGGCCGGGGCGAAGACGGTGTCCCGCAGCGATCTGCCGAGCGCCTCCGCGGCAGGGGCCATGTACGGACTGTGGAAGGCCCCGCCGACCGCGAGGCGGAGCATCTTGCCCCCGATCGACGGCGCCCGGTCCGCGACCTCCCCGATCGCGTCGGGCGAACCCGAGACCACCGTCTGGCCGGGGGCGTTGACGTTGGCCACCCACACGTCGGCGCCGGAGGCGCGCATCTCGCCCGCCAGGGCCTCCACCTCGCCCAGCGGGGCCGCCACCACGACGCCCATCGTGCCCTCGCGGGCCCCCGCGGCCTCCCGCATGGCCCGTCCCCGGACCGCGACGAGGGCCGCGGCCCGGCCGACGGTCAGGACCCCGGACGCCACGAGGGCCGCGTACTCACCGAGGCTGTGCCCGGCGCAGCCGGCGACCGGGCCGTCGATGACACCGTCGCGCACCGCTTCGGCGTGGGCCATCAACGCGACCGTGAAGACGCTCAGCTGCGCGAGATCCGTACGCCGGAGGTGTTCGTCGGAGGTGTCCAGCAGCAGCTCGGGAAGGTCCTCGCCGGTGACGGCGGAGACCTCCTCCGCGATCGCCCAGGACGGGGTGTCCCGCCAGGGCGCTCCCATGGCGCGCTTCTGTGTCCCCTGACCCGGAAACACCAGCCCGACCGGTACCTGATTCATGAACCCGCCTTCCGCACGACGCTCTTCGAAGGGCACGCAGGGCCGGCCATCCCGGACGGGATGACCGGCCTCGTGCGCCGACGGCCAACGGGGGGGGGTACCAGCCGCCGGGGAACGGGCCCCTCGGGGGGTCCCGTTCCTGACACCTCATGAAACGGCGGCGCGGCGCGGGCGGCAACGAACCTTTCAGGAAGGTGCCAACGGTCCACCGCGCTCCGGGCCCGATCCGGCCGCCGGTGGCAGCAATCCCAGCTCGGCGGCGCGCACCCCTGCCTGGAACCGGGACTGCGCCCCGAGCAGGGCCATGATCTCCGCGACATGCCGCCGGTAGGTGCGCACGGAGATGGTCAGCTCGCGGGCCGCCACCTCGTCCGTGACGCCGGCCTGGAGCGCGCCGAGTATCTGCCGGGCGAGCGAGGCCCGGTAGCGGTCCCCGAACACGGTGCGTTCCCCGGCGGGGACGGCCCGCGTCCACACGTTCTCGAAGAGGCTCTGCAGGGTGTTGAGCACCTCCGGGACACGGATCACCGAGGCCCGCCGGCCGACCGCCGAGTCGGCCACCACCAGGGCGGCGCACTCGTCGACGATCAGCGCCTGGAGCGGCGGAACCCGGGCGACCCGGATGGCCACCGGGTTCTCCCTGGACAACTGCTCCCGCACATAGCCCTCGTCGAGCATGGCCGGGCTGGCCAGGAGCCGCACCTGCACCCCCTCCCGGGCGTCGTAGATGAGCTCCCTCTCCGTGCGCTCGGACCGTTCGTCGGAGCCGAGCTTGCGCGCGTGCACGATGTCGATGCTCCGGCAAGCACCCTCGATGAGCTGCTGCGCCTGGTCGAGCACGACGTCGTAGTCGTTGTCGAGGCCGGTGATCAGGCTCTCCTGGAGATTGCGGTCCCGGTGCAGCGCGACCGTCGACTCGATCAGCGCCCGCACCTGGAGTAGAGCGCTCTCCAGCTCATCGTCTCCCCCGATGGGCACGTCCTGTCCACCTACCTTGGTTCAGCCGTCAAGACCCCTGGGCACGCTGTCCGCCCGGGCCGCTTTCCCTCGCACGGTTCCGCGACGCGGCGGCTCGCCCTACTCCGTGAGGAGTCCGACCTCCACGGCCCTCACTCCGGCCTGAAAGCGTGAGTGCGCGTCGAGTTCGCGCATGATCTCGGCCACGTAGCGCCGGTAGGTGCGCAGCGACACCTGGAGTTCGCGGGCCGCGGTCTCGTCCGTGTTGCCCGCGCGCAGCCGCTCCAGGATGCGATGGGCCAGTTCGGTGCGGAGGCGGGGGCTCAGCCGGAGGTGATCGGCCAGCCTGCGGCCCCGGGACCACGCGCCCGCGAAGAGGAGTTCGAGAGCTCGCACCGCGGCGGGGTCGTTCACGATGGCGGTCTGCCCCTTGGTCCCCTCGACGCCGCGGACCAGCGCGGCCACCCCGTCGACCACCAGGGTCTCGCGCAGTTCGCTCTCCGAGACCTGGACCTCGACCCGCCGGTCGGCCAACTGGTCGAGCCGCGCCAGGGAGGCGTCCGTGGCGTCGGCGGTGCACAGGATCCGCACGGCGGCCCGGGCCGGGATGCAGCTGAGCGAACGCACCACGGCGTCGGCGAACTCGCCGGTCTCGGCCAGGGCGACGCACACCGTGTGGCGGGTCCGGCCGATGAGCGCCTCCAGGGCGTCCCCGATGGGGACCCCGCCCGTGCGCGCCACCGGCTGGGGAGACATCGAACGCTGCCTGTGCAGCAGGACCGTTGAATCGATCAAGGCGCTGACCTGCAACAGCGTCTGTTCCAGACTGGCGGAGTGATCGGCGGTCGCCGCTCTCTCGCCACTTCTGTGTTCAAGCAACGCGTCCGACATCTGAAAGCCCCCCTGTAGCGCACCAGGCCCCCGCTCCCGGCGAGACTTCCGCCGGCCGCGGGCTTCACAGGTACGCCCCCGCGGGAACTTTGATGACTAAAACATTTGTCGGCCTATCGACTAAGCGTCGACAGCAAGTCCGACCAGATTGCTCCAGACAGTAGTTCGAGCAATCACATCCAGTCAACAGCCCCCTACACCCTTTAAGGCATTATTGAATATAGAACAGTCGCGCACAACACAGGAACAGGACTACGGAAACAGCCTCTGGACTCTTGTCAGCAAACTGCACCGAATCGCCGGAAGCGGCGGCTCATATTCCTTTTCGGTGGCATTACCGTGACGTAACATTCACGTTGCGTAGTATCCCTGTCCGCTAGCGGCCATACGTCCCGCACTACGGACGGCTGTCCGCCTAGATTCCTCGCCATGCCCACGGCGTGCACACATCGAAGATCGGCAACACCCTTCACACGGGCACCAGCAGGCACGCCGAAAGCGCACCTCAGTCGTCCGAGGTGCTGACAGAGCGACACATTTCAAGCCAGCGCGCTCCACCCCCAACGGACCGGGCAACCACGCAGAATCAGCCACCTCCGGGCACCCGCACCCCCTCCCCCGCCGTCACGCACCGGTCGACGGCGAGATCCACCCCCTCCGGGCGACGCGAACACCGGCCCCCTATACCGCCCGAAACGGGCCAGCAGCACCCTATTCGGCTCACGGCGATTCCCCTCCATAAATAGCCGGTGAATAGCCGCGGTATTTATCGGTTTCCCGGGCTCGCGTCCGCCGTCGCACCGCACGTGATCAGCCGCCGTGCGCACTCCCCTGTCACGGCACACCCGTCATCGGCCCCGCCCACCGCGGCGCCATCAGGTCCTGTCACGCCACCAGGCGAGGGAGACAACCGTGAACACCTCACCGCACCAGAGCATCGCCGGCCTTCTCGTGCACGCCGCACGGCACCACCCCGCCTCGGGCCTCCGCTACCACCTTCCCGGCACGCCCGCGGACGTACAGGAGCAGAGCCACACGGAACTCCTCGCGGACGCCCTGCGGATGCTCTCCGGACTGCGCGCCCGGGGGCTGCGCCCCCAGGACAAGGTCCTCCTGATCCTGGAACGGCCCAAGGAGTTCCTGACCGCGTTCTGGGCGGCGGTGCTCGGCGGGTTCGTGCCGTGCCCCATGGCACCCCTGCGCGGCGACCCGGAACGCTGGGCCGCCCGGCTGGGCCAGATCGACACCCTGCTCGACCACCCCCTCGTCGTCACGGACGGGGCCCTGGCCGCCGAACTCCCTCCGGTCGACGGCCTCATGGTCGCCCTCGTCGAGGAGCTGGGCGCCGCCGCGGAGCCCGCCACCGCGCACGCCGCGTCGCCCGAGGACACCGCGCTGCTCGTCCTGACCTCGGGCTCGACGGGCAACTCCAAGGCGGTCGTGCTCAGCCACGCCAACCTGCTGGCCTCCATGGCGGGGAAGAACCACTACCACCGGCTCACCCCGGCGGACACCACCCTGAACTGGATCTCGTTCGACCACGTGGCCGCGCTCCTGGAGTGCCACCTGCTCCCCCTCTCCCGGGGAAGCAACCAGCTGCACGTGGAGCCCCGGGTCGTCCTGGAGGACCCGACGCAGTTCCTGCGCATCGCCTCGGAGCACGGCGTGACGATGACCTTCACGCCCAACTTCCTCCTCGGTATGCTCAATGCGGCGGTCGAGGAGCTCCGCGAGCGGGGCGAGAGACTCGACCTGACCCGGCTGCGGCACATCGTCAGCGGCGGCGAGGCGGTCGTCCGCGCCACCGGCGAGGCGTTCCTCGACGCGTTCGCCCCGTACGGGCTCGCCCCCGACGCCCTGTGGCCGGCCTTCGGCATGACCGAGACCTGCGCCGGCAGCATCTACTCCCACCGGGCGTTCCCCGCCGTGGACCAGGGCTGCGAATTCGCCTCCCTCGGCACCCCGGTGCCCGGCCTGGCCCTCCGCGTGGCCGACGAGCACGACCGCGAGCTGCCGGACGGCGAGACGGGCGAACTCCAGCTCAACGGCCCCATGATCACCTCCGGTTACCACAACAACCCCCGTGCCACCGCCGACGCGTTCACCGCCGACGGCTGGTTCCGCAGCGGCGACCTCGGCCGGATCGTCGAGGGCCGGCTCTCCCTGGTCGGCCGCAGCAAGGACAGCATCATCGTCAACGGGGTCAACTACTACAGCCACGAGATCGAGACCTCCGTCGAGCAACTGCCCGGCGTGGCGGGCTCCTACGTGGCCGCCTTCCCGACCCGCCCCGCGGGCGCCGACACCGAACAGCTGGTGATCGCCCTGCACGCGGAGGTCCCCGAAGGCGACGACACCGCCCTCCACCAGGTGCTCACCGCCGTACGCAGCAGCGCCGTGATGCACTGGGGGTTCCGCCCCTTCCTCGTCCTGCCCCTGCCCAGGGAAGCCTTCCCCAAGACCAGCCTCGGCAAGATCCAGCGGTCCCTGATGCGCGGTCGCCTGGAGTCGGGCGCGTACGACGGACCGGCCCGCGCCGTCGCCGACCTCACCCTGCGCATGCTCGGCGGCTACACGGCGCCCGCGACCGACACCGAGCGGATCCTGTGCGACATCTACGCCGAGATACTCGACGTGGCGCCCGGATCCATCAGCGCGACCGCCAACTTCTTCGACCTCGGCGGCACCTCCCTGGACATCCTCCGCCTGCGCAGCAAGGTCGGCCGCCACCTGGGCGTCGGCGACCTGGAGATCATCACGGTGCTGAGGGCCCCCACCGCCCGGGCCCTCGCCGCACGGCTCACCGAACGGACCACCGCCGCCGCGCCCGCCTACGACCCGATCGTGCCGATGCAGACCAGCGGAACCAAGACCCCCCTGTTCTGCGTGCACCCCGGTGTCGGCGAGGTCCTCGTCTTCGTCAACCTGGCCAAGTACTTCGTGGGCGACCGGCCCTTCCACGCCCTGCGCGCCCGAGGGTTCGACGACGGGGACAAGCCCTTCGCCACCTTCGAGCAGATGGTCGACTGCTACGTCGACGCCATCCGGTCCCAGCAGCCCCACGGCCCCTACGCCGTCGCCGGCTACTCCTACGGCGGCGCGGTCGCCTTCGAGATCGCGAAGGCGCTGCGCTCCCGGGGCGAGCGCGTGGACTTCGTCGGCAGCTTCAACCTGCCGCCGAACATCGAGTACCGCATGAAGGAGCTGGACTTCACCGAGACGGCCGTCAACCTGGCGTTCTTCCTGGCCCTGATCGACCGCAGACAGTCCCGGGAGCTGCCGGGCCTGCTGCGCGGGCTGCCCTTCGAGGAGCAGGTCACCCGGCTCCTCGACCTCGCCCGGCCCGACCGGCTCGCCGAACTGGACCTGACCCCGGACAAGTTCGCCGGCTGGGCCCATGTCGCCAACGCCCTGACCGACCTCGGCCGCTCCTACCGGCCGACCGGCACGGTCCCCACGATGAGCGTCTTCCACGCCATCCCGCTGCGCGGCACCAAGGAGGACTGGCTCAACAACGAACTGCGCCGCTGGGACGAGCACACCACCGGGCCCAACCGCTACATCGAGGTTCCCGGCGAGCACTACACGCTGATGAGCCCCCAGCACGTGGCGTCCTTCCAGGCCATCCTGCGCCGGGAGCTCGACCGCGCCCTGGCGGACGCCGACGCGACGGCACGGCGACGTGCCCACGACGAGCACCGGGCCGCCGACTCCGCCGCCGCGTCCACCACCTCCCCCGCCACCGAGACGGAGAGCTGATGCTGAAGGGCAAGAAGATCCTGGTCACGGGCGGCACCGGACAGGTCGCCCGACCCGTCGCGGAGGCACTCGCCGAACACAACGACGTGTGGTGCCTGGGCAGGTTCGGCACACCGGGGATCGAACGGGAGCTGAACCGGACGTCGATCACCACCCGGCGCTGGGACCTGGAAGACCCCTCGCCGGACGCGCTCGCCGCCGTCCCCGACGACTTCACCCACGTCCTCCACTCCGCCGTACGCCGCGGGAACGACGGCGACTTCAACGCCACGATCGAGGCCAACGCGGTCGCCACCGGCCGGCTCATGGCGCACTGCGCCTCCGCCGACGCGTTCCTCTACGTCTCCACCGGCGCCCTCTACGCACGGCAGTCGCTCGACCACCTGTACCAAGAGGACGACCCGATCGACGGGGTCGCCGACTGGCTGCCCGCCTACCCCGTGGGGAAGATCGCCACCGAGGGAGCGGTGCGCGCCCTCAGCCAGGTGCTCGGCCTGCCCACCACCATCGCCCGCCTCAACATCGCCTACGGGCCCGGCGGATACGGCGGCGTACCCATGCTGTACTTCCGGCGGATGCTCGCGAAGGAGCCGATCCCCGTCCCGCTTCAGGGGCAGAACTGGTTCTCACCGCTGTACACCGACGACCTCGTGGCCCAGGTCCCGGCCCTGTGGGACGCCGCGTCCACCCCGGCGACCCTGGTCAACTGGGGCGGCGACGAGTCGGTGGGCATCACCGACTGCGTACGGCACATGAGCGAACTGACCGGGGTGCCGGCCCTGTTGGCGCCGTCCGAGGTGACCCGTGAGACCTACCGCTTCGACCCGGCCCGCCGCCGCGCGCTCACCGGCCCCTGCACGGTCTCCTGGCAGGACGGCATCCGCCGCACCCTCGCCGCCCACTTCCCCGAGCACGTCCCCGGAGCGGACCCGGCCGTGACCGGCGCGACGCCCACGAGCCCCGCCCACCGTTGAGGAGAGTCCCATGCCCGTGACCGACCAGACCGAGACCCCGCCGCCCGCCCGGGTCGTCCAGGACGCCGGGGCGTCCACCGTGACGCCGCCCAACCTGGAGCTGGTCCAGGAGGCCTACCGGGCCTTCGGCCGCCAGGACGCCGACGTCCTCCTGGGGATCCTGGCGCCGGACATCCGGTGGATCCATCCCGTCGGGATGTCCGCGTACCAGTTGGGCGGCGCCCGGCACGGGCACGCCGGCGTCCGCAGCTTCCTCGCCCGGGTTCCCGCCGTGCTGGGGGGAATGCGCCTGGAGCCGCGGGAGTTCGTGTGCGCGGGCGACCGGATCGTGGTGTTCGGCGTACGCCAGGTGACGTCCTTGCGGGGGCACACGGAGGAGCTGGAGTTCGTCCACTCCTGGACGCTGCGCGACGGGAAGGCCACGGTGATGGAGGACATCTTCGACACCGTCCTGTTCCATCGGCTGATCGAGGCCTGACCGCCCGCCCCGGCCCCGCCCCCGCGTCACGGCAGCCGGAGCGACGCGCCCGACTGCCGGCGCACCTCCGCGAGGACGGCCGACACCGAGGGGTTGGACACGGCCCCACTGCGCACGACGAGGGAGACGTGGCGCATCAGGCCGGGGCCGTCGAGGGTGATCCGGCGGACCGGGTATCCGGGCCGGTCCGGCACCAGATCCGGTACGAGGGCGACCCCCCAGCCCAGCGAGACGAGGCCGAGGGTGGCCTGCAGATCGGAGGTCCGGGCCACGATGTCGGGGACGAAGCCCGCGGAGGCGCAGGCATGCACGGTGAGCCGGCCGAGCCCCGAGTCCGGGTCGAGGGCCCAGGCCCGGTCGGCGTACGCGGCGAGCCGGTCGGGCAGGCGGCCCGCCGGCTCGTCGGCTCCCCCCGGCCCGACGGCCAGCCGCACCCGGTCGGCGGCCACCGGCTCCTCGTGCAGCCCCGGCATCGACGGCTCCGGCACCTCGTCGTACCCCATCGCGAGCGCCAGATCGACCTGTCCGAGCCGCACCGCCTCCCGGCAGCCGCCCACCGGAAGCGCCCGCAAGGTGATCCTGAGGGCGGGGTGGAGATCACGCACCCGGGTCAGCGCGGGTATCAGCAGGGCGGGACCCTCGTGGAACGGCACGCCGACCCGCAGCTCTCCGCAGACCCGGCCGGTCGCCGCGAGCAGGTCGGACTCCGCCGACTCCAGGCCGGCGAGTATGTACTCCGTGTGGTCCACCAGCAGCCGCCCGGCCGAGGTCAGACCGGCCCGGTTGCTGCGCCGGTCGAGCAGTTCGGTCCCGGTCTCCGCCTCCAGCGCGGACAGCTGCTGGGACACCGCCGACCGCGTGTAGTTGAGGGACTCGGCCGCCGCTGCGATGGACCCCCGCGCCTGCACCTCGCGCAGCAGCACCAGCTTCCGTACGTCAAGCACGATGCGCACCGTCGATTCCCCTAATGCCCGACGTCATCAATGGTTACTCCAAGTGGCGCGGCCGGAGACCGAGTTGACCGGTTGAATGGAGCTATTCCCGCACTCTCGACCCTTCGATGAGAGGTAACCCGGCGTGTCCACTTTGCTCCGCGTCGACTGCAGCCCCCGACCCGAATCGGTCTCCCGGCAGATCTCGGCCGAATTCGCGGCGGCCTGGCACCGGGCCCACCCCGAAGGCCGCGTCCTGCACCGGGACCTGGCGGCCACACCCGT
Source organism: Streptomyces griseus (assembly GCF_900460065.1). Classification (GTDB taxonomy): domain Bacteria; phylum Actinomycetota; class Actinomycetes; order Streptomycetales; family Streptomycetaceae; genus Streptomyces; species Streptomyces griseus. Next base: position 38,803 of record NZ_UAVD01000036.1, read on the forward strand.
CCGCCACGTCGACGCGGCCCAGGTCGAGGTCGTCTCGCGGCTCGAATCGGCGGGCACGGTGGACCTGGAGGAGGCTCGCCGGGCGGCCCGCGCCCCCGAGGAGCTCGACAGCTGGCGCCACAGCTGGGAGCTGATCGACGAACTCATCGCCTGCGACACCCTGTTGATCAGCCTGCCCATGTACAACCTCTCCGTTCCCTCCGCCTTCAAGGCATGGTTCGACCGGATCGCCATCCCGCCGCTGCTCGTCGACCCGCACACCGGAAGGGGACCGCTGTCCGGTCTGCGGACCGTGGTGGCGACGGCTCGCGGCGGAAGCCCCCGCCCCGGCACGGCGGACCGCCCCGACGAGTTCCAGGAGCCCTACCTCCGGGCGGCGTTCCGCACGGTGGGGCTCGCCGACGATCTGCTGTTCCTGGGCGCGGACACGACCAGGTCCGGGCACGTCCCCCGGCTCGCCCCCCACCGGGGCGCCGCCCAGACCTCGCTCCGGCAGGCGGTGGAGCGCGCCCGCGAACGCGCGCGCCTCTGACCGCGAACGTCCGGCTACGCCGTCCTGGTGGCGACGAACTCGCACAGGGACTCCAGGGCCTTGCGCGCGGGCCCCGGCGGCAGCGGCCCCAACGACGCACGCGCGGCGGCGAGCCGCTCGTCCATGATCCCCCGGGCCCGTGCCATGCAGCCGGACCGCTGGAGCAACGCGAGGGTCCGCTCGTGCTGCTGCCCGCGCATCGCCTGAGCCCCGCTCAACAGCGAACGGAGCTCCTCGTCACCGGGCCACGCGTCGTCGAGCACCAGCAGGACGGGCAGGCCGGCCACGCCCACCGCGAGGTCCTTGCCCTGCTCCTTGCCGAGCTCCGCCGAGGACGAGGTGATGTCGAGCAGGTCGTCCGATATCTGGAAGGCGACCCCGAGATGCTCGCCGTACGCCGCGAGCGCCTCGCCCACCCCGGCGGGCGCGCCCGCCTGCACCGCGCCGAGCCGCAGCGAGAGGGAGATCAGCGACGCCGACTTGTCGGAGATCACCGCGAAGTAGTGCGACAGCCGCCGCTCCGCGCCGTCCGGCCCGACCAGCTCCCGCAACTGCCCCCGGACCAGCCGCTCGGACGCCTCCGCCTGGAGCGGTATCGCCTCCGGCGCCAGGGAGGCCGACAACCGGGCGGCCCTGGCCAGGAGCCAGTTGCCCGACCGGACGGCGACGGTGTTGCCCCAGCGGGCGTTGACGCTGCTGACACCGTGCCGCAGCAGCGCCTCGTCCATCACGTCGTCGTGGTGCAGCGAAGCCGTATGGATCAACTCGGCCACCACGGCCGCCTCGATGACCCCCTCGCCCCGAACGTCGCCGAACTCGGCCCCGAGCAGGGTGAGCAGCGGCCTCAGCCGCTTGCCCCCCGCGGCGATCAGATGCCCGGCGACCTCGGCGAGCCGCGGATCCTCCGCCTCCCCCGCGCACTTCAGCAGGCGGGTCTCCACCTGTTCCAGCCCGCGGAGCACCCGCCGCTCCAAGGCGCTCTCACCGACGACCAGCCGACTGATGATCGACCGCCCCCGCATTCTCGCCGCCAGCGCGGTCATCAGCTTCCCTCCGGTACGCGGCTCTCTCTCGGCCGCCGGCATCCCCCACCGGAGCCTAGAAACGTGCTGTCGCGCCTCGACAGCGATCGGGGCGTCCCTGTCCGATAGCGGACAGGGACGTCCCGCGGAGCGAGCACCGTCTGAGACGTGGACCTCACCGGTGGCAGCAACCTGCCACACCGGGCACCGGCACGGAGCACCGCCGTCCCGGTGCCACCGGGCCGCCCCGACGGGAGGCCGGGGTCAACCGCTGACCGGCCCGTGGGGGCCGGGACGGCCGGTGCCACGACCCCGGGGCACGCTCCAGAAGGGTCACAGGGCCCTGGGGACGGGGAGGTGGCAGTCGAGGATCTGGCGGGCCTCCCTCCGGCGGGAGCGGCGGGGGTGCAGCAGGGCGACGACGACGATGACGACGTGGACGGTGATCCGGACGCACAGGACGGTGATCAGGACCCAGAGCAGGGGTCCGGCGGCCGGGAGCAGTGCGGTCAGTGCGGTCAGTGCGGTGGGCATGGTCTTCTCCTGATGTGCGGCCGGGCCGTGTGCTCCGGCGTCTCCCTCAGATCACCAGGCCCGGTGCGCGAGGCCCGGACCAAGGTGGGGGGTCTCTATTCCCCGAGGCGCGTCCTCATGTCCCGAAGGCACGTCCTCGCTCCCCGAGGGCGCGTGCCCGTTTCCCGAAGACAGGTCCTCGTTCCCCGAAGGCACGTCCTCTTCCGACGGAAGTGGGTAGATTCGCGGCATGTCTTCTCCCGGTGGTCCGGTCTCCGCCGATCAGCAGCTCGTCGAGCACGCGCGTCGGCACGGTTTCGTGGTGTCGGCGAAGCAACTCGCGTCGTGGCGGCGGTCGGGGCTGCTGCCGGGCCACACGACGCGGGCGCTGGGCCGGGGGCGCGGCAGCGCGTCGGACCCGGCCGACGAGGCGTTCGGTCTGGTGGTGGCGCTCGCCCGGCTGGCGCGGAGGGGCGCTCGCCCCTCTCATCTGGCGCTGGAGCTGTTCGGCGAAGGGCATCCGGTGCCCGCGGAGGCCGTGCGAAACGCCTTCGGCAAGGCGGTCCGGGGGCTGGGCGCCGGGCTCGGCGAGGAAGGTCCCGGAGAGGGGGAGGACGAGGAGGAGTGGGCGGAGCGCGTCGCCGACGAGGTGGTCGCCTCGGGGCGGCGGGTGCGGCTCGTTCCCGCGCGGGTGCGTCGGATCGACGAGGGCATCGCCCGGTACATGCGTGACCGGGGGGTGGCGTGGCCCCCTCCCGAACTGGCCGCCCTGGACGCGAACCCGGAACCTCCGAGCCTGTCCGCCGGGGAGGTCACGGCTGCCGCGGTGACCACGGTGCTGCGGGGCGGCGCCGCCGTCACGCCGCAGGGGATCGGCGACGTGCTGCGGGCCGTGCAGCCGACGGGGTGGGGCAACCCGGCGGCGTCACTGGCCGAGTACACGGTCGAGGACGTCCCTGATGCCGCCCGGGAGGTGTTCCTGCCGGACGGCGGGATGAGCACCGTTCCCGACGGTGACGTCCGCGGCGCCCTGCTGGGCCTGGCGGAGACGGCCTCCTTGGAGGATCTGCGGGACGCCTGGGAGGTGAGCGGGGCGACCCGCGCGTGGGCGCTGGACCTGTGCGCACGGGTCGAGGCGGAGCTCGGGGCCGGCGAACTGGGCGACGCCGCACTCACCTGGCTGATGGGCAGGGCCTTCGTGTCGGGGATGGTGCTGGTGGCCCAGGTGGGAGACCGCCACTGGTCCCCCGGGGACCGGGCGTCGGACGCCCTGACCCTGCTGATGATGCGGCGATCGTTGCGCGATCTCGACGCCAGGGTGCCGGGCTGCCAGTGGGAGCTGCTCGGATCCCCCGCCGTGCTGCCGCCCCCGCTGATCCCGTTCCTTCAGCCGCGACGCACCTCCGAGGTGGGCGAGATCGAGGAGATCGGCGAGATCGGTCGGGAGCGTCACGGACCGGAGCCCTCGGGGGACGGTGGCGGCGGCCGTGCCGCGCGCACGGGGTCCGTGTGTGAAGACGCAGATGCCCGCGCGTAGCCGCGGCACCCCAGGAAGGCTGACCGTGCGGGGGGGGTGATGAGCCTGGTCAGCGGCGACCGGGCGGGACCAGGTCCGCCTCGTACGCGGCGATGGCCGCCTCCACCCGGTTGCGGGCGCCCAGTTTCGCGAGTACCGCGCTGACGTGGGCCTTCACCGTGCCCTCGACGAGGTGCAGTCGGCTCGCGATCTCCGCGTTCGACAGGCCCGCCCCGAGTCCGGCCAGCACCTCGCGTTCACGTTCGGTGAGCCGAGCCAGTGAGCGGTGGGGGTGTGCTGCTCGGTGCGCGCGCATCCCCGCGATGACCCGGCCGGCGACCCGTGGAGACAAGTAGGCCCCGCCGGCTCCCACCGCCCGTACCCCGTTGAGCAGTTCCCTCGGATCGTCCGCCTTCAGCAGGAAGCCGTCGGCGCCCTCCTCCAGGGCGCGGGTGACGTACTCGTCCTGGCCGAAGGTGGTCAGCATGATCAGTCCCACCGTCGCTGATTCCCGGTGCAGCCGCGCCGCTGCCGTCAGCCCGTCCAGGCCCGGCATCCGGATGTCCATCAGCACCACGTCCGGCCGGTGCGCGCGGGTGAGCGCGATGGCCTCGTGCCCGTCGCCCGCCTCGGCGACCACCTCGACGTGCGGGTCCCTGGCGAGGATGGCCCGTACCCCCGCCCGGACCATCGCTTCGTCATCGGCGATCAGCACCCGGACCGGGCGACCGGCCGGTGTCGTCTCTTCCACCCGGCGAGCCTAAGGGCGAGCCGCCGCCGTACCAACGGTCTCTCTCGCCGATCAGCCCGTGGGAGGAGGGCACCCCTGACGAACGGCAGGACGCCGCTGCCGTTCGGCCGATGGGCGGCGGGCCCACGGACTTCTAGCGTCTCTCTCGTACAGGAATCGCGGCGGTTCCCGCTTCGGAACCGAGCACCACGTGCCGTCCGTGGGGCGCGCCGCCGACTCCCGTGATCCGCGACCGGCACCGAGGAGCTCTGTGATCACCCTTCGAGAACTGACCAAGCGTTACGGCGAGACCGTCGCCGTGGACGGTCTGACCCTGGACGTCAAGGGTGGTCTGGTGACCGGCTTCCTCGGCCCCAACGGCGCGGGGAAGTCGACCACGATGCGCATGATCCTCGGCTTGGACCACCCTTCCGGGGGCGAGGCGCTCATCGGTGGCAGGCCGTACTCCTCGATGCGCCACCCGGTCCGCGAGGTCGGCGCGCTCCTGGACGCCAAGGCGCTGCACCCGGCTCGCTCCGCACGCAGCCACCTGGTGGCGCAGGCGCGCAGCAACGGCATCCCGGTGAGCCGGGTGGACGAGGTGCTGGAGATGGTCGGCCTGGCGAAGGTGGCCCGCCGTTCGGCCGGGGCGTTCTCGCTGGGCATGCACCAGCGCCTGGGAGTGGCGGGCGCGCTGCTCGGTGACCCGCAGGTGCTCGTCTTCGACGAGCCGGTCAACGGCCTCGACCCGGACGGCGTCCGATGGGTGCGTGAGCTCGTGCGGTCCCTGGCAGCCGAGGGCCGGACGGTCTTCCTCTCCAGTCACCTGATGAGCGAGATGCAGTTGACCGCGGACCGACTGGTCATCATCGGACGGGGGAAGCTGCTGGCCGACACGCCGATGGCCGATCTCCTGGCCGGCAGTGCGCTGTCGTCGGTCCGTGTGCGCACCCCCGACATGGCAGACCTGCACACGCTGACCCGCCACCTGCTGAAGGACGGCGACGTGAGGGTGGAGACGCCCGCCGCCGGCGAACTCGTGGTGAGGGGCCGCAGTTCCGAGCAGGTGGGCGATCTGGCCCACGGGCTGGGGCTGCGGCTGCATGAACTGCGTACCGTCGCCGCCTCGTTGGAGGAGGTCTACATGGAACTCACCGCGCGGAGCGTGGAGTACGGAACGGGCGACCCGCTGCCCGACGGTCCGCGCAGCGGGCAGACACGGGGAGCGGAAGCATGAGCGCGGTAACGGCCGACGTGAGCGACGACCGCGGTGGCCGGGCGGCCTCCGGCCCCGCGGGCGGTGGCTTCGCCGGTGCCTTCGCCTCCGAGTGGACCAAGCTGTGGACCCTTCGCACGCCGTACGTCTGCCTGCTGGTCGGCCTCGTCGTGACCTCGGTCTTCACGTTCTACTACGGGTCGATCGCCCGGATCAACGACAAGCCGGTCCAGCCGGTGGGGAACGCCTCGGTGTCTTCGGTCGTCCTCACCCAGTTCGCCCTGGTGATTCTGGCCATGACCACGGTGACGAGCGAGTACGCCACGAGCAGCGTGCGCACCTCGCTGCTGTGGGTGCCGGTCAGGGCCCGGGTGCAGCTGGCCAAGGCGCTGCTGAGCGCCCTGGTGGGCTTCGTCACCGCCATGGTGTGGGCCGTGCTGGGCATCGCCCTGGCCTGGGTCCCCTTCCGGGGTCACGCCGAGTTCGAGCTGCCGAAGGTGGCGTACCAAGCCGTGGCCATGGGCGTGTACGCCGCGCTGATCTGCGTACTGACGGTGGGAGTGTCGTTCGCTCTCCGGACGGCAGCAGGCGCCATGGCCATGGTCTTCTTCCTGGTCACCGCCCTGCCCGGCATGCTGGTCGGCCTGGGGGGTCCGGTGCTGCTGGCCGTCAACGACTACCTGCCGCAGACCGCGGGTGGCTATTTCATGCTGGGCGACGGGAAAGCCCCGTTCCCGGACGCCGTGAGTCTCCTGATCCTGCTGGTGTGGGCCGTCGCCGCCCAGGTGGCCGGTCTCCTCGTGCTGCGACGGCGGGACGCCTGACCTGCGGCGGGGCCGATTTTCGGGGTACGAGCACGTCCCCCGGGCCGGGTGTCCGAGCGCTTCCCACAGAATCGACCTGACGGGCACGGGACCTCGACGAAAGGGCGGCCGACGCACCATGCTGCACGCTCGTACCACCTCTGCCGGGTCCGCGCGCGCCGCCGACGCGGCTCTGTGGGCCGCGCTCGCGGCCACCACCGGCTACGGGTTCCATGACGCGGCCACGGCCTCCTTGACGACGGACCTGCTCCTCCCTCTGGCCGTCCTCGCCGTGGCCGTGCCATGGTCCCGCCACCGCCCCGCGGCCGCCGTCGTGCTCGTCAACGGATTGTGTGCCGTGGGCCTGGCCGACCCGGCGACTCCGGGCAACACCCACGTCCTGCCGCTGGCCGCTCTGAGCTTTCTGCTCGGCTCCCGCGTGGCCGCGGCGCGAAGCCCGCTCCTCGTGCTCGCCGGGTGCTCCGCCGTCAACCTCGCGACCTGCGCCGTGCTGCGTGCGCACCCCGTGTGGTGGTTCTACGCGATGTCCGTCCTGCCGGCAGCTCTGCTGCTTCCGTGGCTCATGGGACGGCACTGGCGAGGCAGGCGCCAACTCGTACGGGAGGGCTGGCGGTTGGCCCGCAGCCTGGAGGATCGGCAACACCTGGTCGCCGAACGGGCGCGCCTGACCGAACGCGCGGGGATCGCGGCCGACATGCACGACTCCCTCGGCCACGCCTTGAGCCTGGTCGCCCTCCGCGCCGGTGCGCTGGAACTCTCGCCCGACCTCACCGACCGCGACCGCGCCGACCTCTCCGAGCTCCGCGGGACGATCGCGGACGCGGTGGAGCAGCTGAGGGACACCGTCGCCGTCCTGCACGACCCTCCTGACGGGAACACCGGCGCGAGCCTGCCGGTGAACGACACGGTGGAGGACCTCCTCTCGCGGGCGGTCGCCTCCGGCGTACCGGTGCGCTGGGAGCGGCGCGGCGCGGAGTCTCCCCTGTCACCGCTGATAGCGCGCGGGATGTACCGGGTCGTGCAGGAGGCCCTCACCAACGCGGTGAAACACGCGCCGGGCTGCCCCATCAGCGTGCGGATCACTCACGAGCCCAGCCGTACCCACGTGAGCGTCATGAACGCGGTTCCGTCGGCCGGTGGCTCGGCGCGCACGGGCGTCCGCCCGGGACGTGGCGTCGGGCGCGGGCTCATAGGACTTCACGAGCGCGTAGCCGTCCTCGGCGGCTCCCTGCGGACCGAGCCCGACGCAGGAAGGTTCCACATCACCGCCGTCCTCCCGCACCAGACAACCACCCGCCCCCGAACACCGACGCAGGAACCCATGACGGCACCCGGTAGGCCGACGCAGAAACCCGTAACCGCGCCCGGTACGCCGACGCCGGAACCCGTAACGGCACCCGGCAAGCCGACGCCGAAACGCGTGACCGCGCCCGGTACGCCGACGCCGGAACCCGTAACGGCACCCGGCAAGCCGACGCCGAAACGCGTGACCGCGCCCGGTACGCCGACGCAGGAACCCGTAACGGCACCCGGCAAGCCGGCCCGGGCCCAAGCACCCGCCTCACCCTCCGAGGCCGCTCTCACCCCGGGCCCGGACACAGCCTCGGCCCCGTTTCCACCGGAGTCCGCCAAGCGCCTCGCCTCCGTACGAGGCGAGGCTCGTCGCCGCTCCGCCGTCGCCTTCGTCGCCCCCGTCGTCGCAGCCGTCTTCTTCGTACCCTCCGCCGCCTACCTGGCCTGGCAACTCACGACGAGCGTGCTCCCGCCCTCCCACTTCGACGAGCTGTCCGTGGGCCGGCCGCGCGCCGAGCTCGCGCCCCTGCTGCCGGCCCGCGCCTACCCCTACCCACCCGACCACGCACGTTCCGCACCCCGGCCACCCGGCACCCGCTGCGAGTTCTACCGTTCCGGCCGCGACCTGCTGGGAGACGTCGACCTCTACCGGCTCTGCTGGTCCGGCGACACGCTGTCGGCGAAGGACACCGTGCGCGCGAGACGCCCTTGACGCCGGACAAACGCATGCCCATGAGTACGTCATGCGTCGGATCAGGGCGGACGAGTAGCGCGAACTGCGCGCGATGCGCCTGGGTCCTTGCTCGACTCGCCCAACGCCTTCGGTGTACGTCACGCCGATGCCGCCGCAATCGCGGGCCACCTGAGCCAGGAGCAGGCGGCAAAGGCCGCAACTTCGGCTGACCCGCGACCAACGCATTGCGAAGCACGGACCGCAAGTGCCCGATCGGCCAGAATCCAAGGTCACCCTAGACAGAAAACCCCAGGTCACAAGCTACGTGACCTGGGGTTCAACTGAGCCGCCTTCGGGATTCGAACCCGAGACCTACGCATTACGAGTGCGTTGCTCTGGCCAACTGAGCTAAGGCGGCGCGCCCTGTCGCACCATGGTGCGATCAGCAGCGGGGCCAAGTCTACACAGTTTCCGGGGGTGCTCCGCACACGGCGGCCCCGGAGGCGTTTGCGCTGGTCAGGGCGGGTCTGAGGGGAGGAGGGAGGTCAGGTGCACTTCTTGCCGTCGGTGGGCGGGGTGCCCTCCAGGAGGTACGTGTTGATCGCCGTGTCGATGCAGTCGCTGCCCCGGCCGTACGCGGTGTGGCCGTCGCCCTCGTAGGTGAGCAGGACGCCGGAGGAGAGCTGCTCGGCGAGGGCCTCGGACCACTTGTACGGGGTGGCCGGGTCGCGGGTGGTGCCGACGACGACGATCGGGTCGGCGCCCTTCGCCTCGGTGCGGTGCGGGGTGCCCGTGGCGTCGGTGGGCCAGTAGGCGCAGTTCAGGGAGGCCCAGGCGAAGCCGCGCCCGAAGACCGGGGAGGCCTTCTCGAAGTCCGGGACCGCCTTCTCGACCGCGTCGGGGCCGTCGAAGGCGGGCGGCAGGTCGAGGCAGTTCACCGCGGCGTTGGCGAACATCAGGTTCGCGTACTTCCCGTTCGGCTCGCGCTCGTAGTAGCTGTCGGCCAGGGACAGCAGGCCGGAGCCGTCGCTGCGCTGCGCGCCGGCCAGCGCCTCGCGGAGCTGCGGCCAGGCCGCCTCGTCGTACATGGCGGCGATCACCCCGGTGGTGGCCAGGGACTCGCCCAGCTTGCGGTCGTCGCCGGTCGGGATCGGCTGGGCGTCCAGGTCCGCGAAGATCTGCTTCAGCGCGGTCGCCGCGTCGGCGGTGGACGTGGTGCCGAGCGGGCAGTCCGGCTGCTTCACGCAGTCGGCGGCGAACGACTGGAAGGCCCCTTCGAAGCCCGCCGTCTGGTCGCGGTTCATGTCGACGGCCTTCAGGGAGGGGTCCATCGCCCCGTCCAGGACGAGGCGGCCCGAACGCTCCGGGAAGAGGTCCGCGTAGGTGGCGCCGAGGAAGGTCCCGTACGACGCTCCGACGTAGTTCAGCTTCTCGTCGTCGAGCAGGGCCCGCAGGACGTCCATGTCGCGCGCCGTGTCGACGGTGGAGACGTACGGGAGGATCTCGCCGCTCCGCTTCTCGCAGCCCGCCGCGAACTTCTCGAAGGCGCCGGTGAGCTTCTTGACCTCCGCCTCGTCGTCGGGCGTCTGGTCGACCTGGGTGTAGGCGTCCATCTCCGGTCCCGTGAGGCATTCGACGGGTTCGCTGCGGGCCACGCCGCGCGGGTCGATCGCGACCATGTCGTAGCGGGCCCTCACCTGGGCCGGGTAGCCGAGCGCCGCGTACCCCTGGAGATAGCCGATCGCGGAGCCGCCGGGGCCGCCCGGATTGACCAGGAGGGAGCCGATCCGCTTGCCCGGTCCCGTCGCCTTCTTGCGGGAGACGGCGAGGTCGATGTCGCCGTCACCCGGCTTGTCGTAGTCCTTCGGCGCCTTCATCGTCGCGCACTCGAACCCCTCCACCCCGCAGTCGCGCCAGCTCAGCTTCTGCGCGTAGTACGACGACAGCCCCTCGGGGGCCGCGGTGCCGGTGGCCGAGGCGCTCGGCGAGGAGCCGCTGCCACTGCAGCCGGAGATGAGGAGGCCGGCAGTGCCGATCCCGATGGCGAAGGTGCGGAGCAGCCGCCTGGTATCCATTCAGGGAGCGTATCCGCCGGGTGACGAGTCGTCCGATTCCCTGCTCATTCGGGTGAACGGGGACTGTCGTGGAAGCCTTCAGCCCGCCCGCAGCGCCATCGTCATCGCCTCCACCGCGAGCAGCGGCGCCACGTTGCGGTCCATCGCCTCGCGGCAGGCGATCACCGACTCGATCCTGCGCAGGGTCGCCGCGGGCGTCGAGGACTCCGCGATCCGGTCGAGGGAGTCCTGGACGTCGACGTTGGCGATGGCCAGCCTGGAACCCAGCTGGAGTGCCAGCACATCGCGGTAGAACCCGGTCAGCTCGGTCAGGGCCAGGTCCAGGCTGTCGCGCTGCGTACGCGTCTTGCGGCGCTTCTGCTTGTCCTCCAGCTCCTTCATCGCCCCCGCCGTGCCGCGCGGCATCCGGCCCCCGGCCACCCCGCCGAGCGCCGCCTTGAGGTCCTCGGTCTCCTTGGCGTCGACCTCCTCCGCCATCTGCTTGGCGTCCTCGGTGGCCGTGTCGATCAGTTCCTGGGCCGCCTTGAGGCAGCCTCCGACGTCGGCGACCCGCAGCGGAACCTTCAGCACCGCCGCCCGCCGCGCCCGCGCCCGCTCGTCCGTCGCGAGACGGCGGGCCCGGCCGATGTGCCCCTGGGTGGCGCGCGCCGCGGAGTGCGCCCGCTCGGGGTCGACGCCGTCGCGGCGGATCAGGACGTCGGCCACCGCCTCCACCGGCGGGGTGCTCAGGGTGAGGTGCCGGCAGCGGGACCGGATCGTGGGCAGGACGTCTTCGAGCGAGGGGGCGCACAGCATCCAGACCGTGCGCGGCGCGGGCTCCTCGACGGCCTTCAGCAGGACGTTGCCCGCGCCCTCGGTGAGGCGGTCGGCGTCCTCCATCACGATGACCTGCCACCGGCCGACCGCCGGGGAGAGCTGGGCGCGCCTGACCAGGTCGCGGGTCTCCTTCACGCCGATGGAGAGGAGGTCCGTACGGATGATCTCGACGTCGGCGTGGGTACCGATCAGGCTGGTGTGGCAGCCGTCGCAGAAACCGCAGCCCGGGGCGCCGCCCAGCGCCCGGTCCGGGCTCGTGCACTGGAGCGCGGCGGCGAAGGCCCGTGCCGCCGTGGAGCGGCCGGAGCCGGGCGGTCCGGTGAACAGCCAGGCGTGCGTCATCTTCGAGCCCTGGTCCAGCGGCTTGCCGTCGGACACGGCGGTGACCAGAGCGTCGGCGTCCTTGGCGGCGGCGGCGAGCTGTTCCTGCACGCGGATCTGTCCGACCAGGTCGTCCCATACGGTCATGGGTCACCGCCCTTCCGGTGGTGTCGTGCCGAGCTGTGGTGCGGCGTGTTGTGGTGCGGCGGGGTGGCGTCGAGCGTTCCGTGTTGCTGTACGTCCGTTACGTGTCGTTGCACGTCCGTTCCGTGTCGCCGTATGTCGGTCCCGCGTCATCGCACGTCGTGTCCACCAGGTATCCACGACGTGGACACGCCGTTTTGCGGGAGGGGCACGGAGCGCTGTCCGCCTCGTCGCTCTCCATTGTGGAGGACGCCACCGACAGTCCGGCCCGCCCGCCCCCGGAGGGACGGACGGGCCGGGACGTCACCGTCGGCGGTGGGGCGGGGCCGTCAGCCGCGCGGGCGACGTCCCCGGCCCCGGGGGCCGTCGTCGTCCTGGCCCCCGAGCAGCTCGTCCGCCAGGGTCGGCAGATCATCCAGCGGAGTCTCCTCCGCCCAGTCCGGGCGGGGGCGCTTGCGGCGGCCCTGCTGCCGGTCGGGCGACCCACCCGCGTTCGGGTCCTCGATCTGCGGCAGTTCCCGGGTGCGCTCGTTCTCGCTCTCCGCGGGCGGGGGCGCCGGGCTGTCGTCCCGGAAGAAGCCCCGGGGCACCCGGTCGGAGGGCCGGTCGGCGGGGACCGGCGGCAGCACGGCCGTCTCCTCCGCGTCCCGGTCCTGCCGCCGGTCCGCCGGCCGCTCGTCGGTGACGCGCGGCAGCATCGCCGTCTCGTCGTCCGGCAGGGCGGAGTCCGAACGCGCGCCCGCGTCCGTGCCCGTCCCGGATCCGGACGGACGGTCGTCCTCCGGCCGGACCGCCGGCACCGGCTGCGTGATCTCGTTCGGGCTCACGATCGGTGTGGGCACCGTGATCTCGTTCTCCGGAACGGACGGGCCCTCGGAACGCGAGGACGACCGCGAGGAGGTCTCCGTACGAGAGGCACGGGACGCCTCCGCCGCCTCGGCCCGCTCGGCTTCCGCCCGCTGGGCCTCCGCCCGCTCGGCCTCGGCACGAGCCGCCTCCGTACGGGCCGCGGCCTCGGCCTCGGCCCGGCGGCGGGCCTCCTCGGCGCGCATCAGGGCCTCTTCGGCCTTGCGCTGCTTCTCCAGCCGCTGCGCCTCGGCCTCCTTGCGGAGCCGCGCCTCCTCCGCGGCCTGCTTGCGCAGGCGCTCCTGCTCGGCCTCGCGGGCCCGTTCCTCGGCCTCCAGCCGGCGGCGGTCCTCCTCCGCGCGGCGGCGGGCCTCCTCGGCGCGCTGCCGGGCCTCCTCCGCCTGGCGCTCGGCCTCGCGGCGGCGGGCCTCCTCCAGTTCGCGCTGCTTGCGCTCCTCCTCCTCGGCGCGCAGCCGGGCGAGCTGCTCCTGGCGCTCCTTCTCCAGGCGCTCCTCCTCGGCCTTGCGGGCGGCCTCTTCCTCCGCCTTGCGCCGGGCCTCCTCGATGGCCTGGCGACGGGCCTCCTCGATGGCCTCGATCTCGGCCTCGGAGAGCGGCAGGAGCTGGTCGAGCCGGTGGCGTACGACCGTGGTGATCGACTCCGGCTCCTGGCCGGCGTCCACCACGAGGTAGCGCGTCGGGTCGGCGGCGGCCAGGGTCAGGAATCCGGACCGCACCCGCTCGTGGAATGCGGCCGGCTCCGACTCCAGCCGGTCCGGCGCCTCGGTGAACCGCTCCCGCGCGGTCGCCGGGTCGACGTCCAGCAGCACCGTCAGATGCGGTACGAGGCCGCTCGTCGCCCACCGCGAGATCCGGGCGATCTCGGTCGGGGCCAGGTCCCGGCCCGCGCCCTGGTAGGCCACGGACGAGTCGATGTAGCGGTCGGAGATGACGATCGCGCCGCGCTCCAGCGCCGGGCGGACGACGGAGTCGACGTGCTCGGCGCGGTCGGCGGCGTACAGCAGGGCCTCGGCCCGGTTGGACAGACCGGCGGACGACACGTCGAGCAGGATCGAGCGGAGCCGCTTGCCGATGGGGGTGGCCCCGGGCTCGCGGGTGACGACGACCTCGTGGCCCTTGGACCGGATCCAGTCGGCGAGCGCCTCGACCTGGGTGGACTTGCCCGCTCCGTCGCCGCCCTCCAGGGCGAGGAAGAAGCCGGTGGCGGCGGGTGCGACCGCCGGGTCGCCGCCGCGCAGCGCCTCGCGCAGGTCCCGGCGCAGCGGCACACCCGCCCGGTCGTCCGTCTTGGCGAGGACGAGCGCGGCGACGGGCAGCAGCAGCGCGCCGAGCAGCATCAGGGTGAACGCGGCCCCGCCGTGGGCGAAGACGAAGTCGCCGGCGACCAGGCGGTGCCGCCCGATGGCGGCGGCCAGCAGGGGGCCGGCGACCGCGCCGAGCGCGACGAGCACCCGGACGACGGCCTGGAGGTGCTCGGTGGTCCGGGCCTGCCGGAAGGGCTCGGTCTCCTGGTCGATCAGGGTGTGCCCGGTGTTCGCGGCGACCCCGGCGGCGTAACCGGCGAGGAGGGCGATGGCGATCTCGGTCGCGGTGTCCGGCACCAGGCCGAGCGCGAGGAGCGCGAGGCCGGTGACCATGAGGGCCAGCGCCAGCAGACGGCGGCGGGACAGGGCGGGCAGCACGTGGCGCGCGGTGCGGATGCCGAGGGCGGTGCCACCGGTCAGTCCGAGGACCAGCAGAGCGAACGTCGCGGGCCCGCCCCCGAGGTCGTGGGCGTGCAGTACGGAGACCGCCGCGGCGGCCGCGACGGCTCCGGCGAGGAGCGCGCAGACCGCGACCAGCAGGGGTGCCGCACCGGTGCGGCCCTTGTCGGGGCCGTTGCCGGTGGTGGGGCGGCGCAGGCCCTCCAGCGGGGAGCGCGGCCGGGGCGTCTGCGCGGCCGGGAACTCGAGGAAGTAGAGGACGGAGATGGATGCGGAGAAGAGTCCGGCCGCGACGTAGGAACCCAGGGCCGCCTGGTGGAAGGAGAACCACTCCAGGCCCGAGCCGAGGAGGTTGCCGACCAGTGTGGCGGCCAGCAGGACCACCGCGGCGGCGGGCACGGCGAGGAAGTTCGTCCGCAGCGACAGGCGGCGCAGGGCGTCGAGGTGGTCGGGCAGGGGGCGTACGGCGGCGCCTTCGAGGGGCGGGGCCGGCAGCAGCGCCGGGGCGGCGCTGTCCTTGGCCACGGCCCACAGGCGCTCACCGGCGCCGGTCACGAAGACGGTGATGAGGATCATCATGAGCGCCTTGTCGGGCGTCCAGTCGATCCACAGCGGGGCGATGACCAGGAGCGCCAGGCGCAGCCCGTCCGCCCCGATCATCAGCCATCGTCGGTCCAGCTTTCCGCCGGGCCCCGTGAGGGACGTCAGGGGTCCCAGGAGTACGGCTCCGAAGAACAGGGTGGAAAGGATCCGGGCACCGAAGACGGCGGCGACGGCGAAGGCCGCCCCGCGGTATCCGGTGCCGAATGAGCCCTCAAGGACCGCCGCTTGCAGCGACAGCAGCACCAGCACGAGAAGGGCGAGTGCATCGCCGATACCGCCGACGAGCTGGGCACTCCACAACCGCTTGAGCGGGGGAATGCGCAACAGGGCCCGTACGGCGCGCTCGCGTGAGTCTGCGGCAAGTGTGTCGGAGGTGGGGCTCACGACCGTTGGCTGCTCGGCTCGCGTCATCCGCCCAGCCTATCGGCAGCGGTGCGGTGACCGTCGGCCCGTCCGAACATATGGACGCAGACGGCTTCCGGCCATGGTGCCCGAGACCCTCTTGCGCCCGTCGCCCGGCACCTGTGCGCGGTGCCGGGCGACGGGGCGTGAAGGCTGGTGGACGAGGCGCTAGGCGCCGGGCGGCGGGGTGCGGTCCGCGCGGTGCCGGGGTCAGTCGTCCGACGGGGCGGCGGAGGCGGACGTCGTCTTCTTGGCGGCGGTCTTGGTGGCCGTCGCCTTCTGGGTCGTCGCCTTCTTGGCCGTCGTGGTCTTCTTGGCCGTGGTCTTCTTGGCGGCCGCGGTCTTGGTGGCCGTCGTCTTCTTCGCGGCCGTCTTCTTGGCCGTCGCCTTCTTCGCGGGGGCCTTCTTGGCCGTCTTCTTCTTGGCGGGCCCCTTGGCACGCTTCTCGGCGAGCAGCTCGTAGCCGCGCTCCGGCGTGATCTCCTCGACGCTGTCACCGGTCCGCAGCGTCGCGTTGGTCTCGCCGTCGGTGACGTACGCGCCGAAGCGGCCGTCCTTCACCACGACCGGCGCACCGCTGACCGGGTCGGTGCCCAGCTCCTTCAGCGGCGGCTTGGCGGCGGCCCGGCCGCGCTGCTTGGGCTGGGCGTAGATCGCGAGGGCCTCTTCGAGGGTGATGTCGAAAAGCTGGTCCTCGGAGGTCAGCGACCGGGAGTCGGTGCCCTTCTTCAGATACGGGCCGTAGCGGCCGTTCTGCGCGGTGATCTCCACACCCTCGGCGTCCTCGCCGACGACGCGCGGCAGCGACATCAGCTTGAGGGCGTCGGCGAGGGTGACCGTGTCCAGGGACATGGACTTGAAGAGGGAGGCGGTCCGCGGCTTCACCGCGTTCTTGCCGGTCTTCGGCGTCCCCTCGGGCAGCACCTCGGTGACGTACGGGCCGTAGCGTCCGTCCTTGGCGATGATCTGGTTGCCGGTCGCCGGGTCGGCGCCCAGCTCGAAGTCGCCGCTGGGCTTGGCCAGCAGTTCCTCGGCGAGCTCGACGGTCAGCTCGTCGGGGGCCAGGTCCTCGGGCACGTCGGCCCGCTGGTGGCCCTCGGCGTCCTTCTCGCCCCGCTCGATGTACGGGCCGTAGCGGCCGACGCGGAGCTTGATGTCGTTGCCGACCGGGAAGGAGGAGATCTCCCGGGCGTCGATCGCGCCGAGGTCGGTGACCAGGGCCTTCAGGCCTCCGAGGTGGTCGCCGTCGCCGTTGCCCGCGTCGGAGGCCGATCCGGCTCCGGCGGTGTCGTCACCGGCGTCGGCGCCGAAGTAGAAGCGCTTGAGCCACGGCACGGACTGGGCCTCGCCCCGCGAGATGCGGTCGAGGTCGTCCTCCATGCGGGCGGTGAAGTCGTAGTCGACGAGCCGGCCGAAGTGCTTCTCCAGCAGGTTGACCACGGCGAAGGACAGGAACGACGGGACGAGAGCCGTGCCCTTCTTGAAGACGTAACCGCGGTCCAGGATGGTCCCGATGATCGAGGCGTACGTGGAGGGGCGGCCGATCTCGCGCTCCTCCAGTTCCTTGACCAGCGAGGCCTCGGTGTAGCGGGCCGGGGGCTTGGTGGCGTGCCCGTCGACCGTGATCTCGTCGGCGGACAGGGCGTCGCCCTCGGCCACCTGCGGCAGCCGGCGCTCGCGGTCGTCCAGCTCGGCGTTCGGGTCGTCGGCGCCCTCGACGTACGCCTTCATGAAGCCGTGGAAGGTGATCGTCTTGCCGGAGGCCGAGAACTCGGCGTCGCGGCCGTCGCTCGCCCGGCCACCGATCTTGACGGTGACCGAGTTACCGGTGGCGTCCTTCATCTGGGAGGCGACGGTCCGCTTCCAGATCAGCTCGTAGAGCCGGAACTGGTCGCCGGTGAGGCCGGTCTCGGCGGGGGTGCGGAAGCGGTCGCCGGAGGGGCGGATCGCCTCGTGCGCCTCCTGCGCGTTCTTGACCTTCCCGGCGTACGTACGCGGCTTCTCGGGGAGGTAGCTCGCCCCGTACAACTGCGTGACCTGGGCCCGGGCCGCGGCGACCGCGGTGTCCGAGAGGGTCGTGGAGTCGGTACGCATATAGGTGATGAAGCCGTTCTCGTACAGCTTCTGCGCCACCTGCATGGTGGCCTTCGCCCCGAAGCCCAGCTTGCGGCTCGCCTCCTGCTGGAGGGTCGTCGTCCGGAAGGGGGCGTACGGGGAGCGGCGGTACGGCTTCGACTCGACGGACCGGACCGTGAAGGAGGAGTCGGCGAGCGCGGCGGCGAGCGCGCGGGCGTTCGTCTCGTCCAGGTGCAGGGTCTGGGCGGAGCCGGCCTTGAGCTGCCCGTCGGGGCCGAAGTCGCGGCCCTGGGCGATGCGGCGGCCGTCGACCGCGCTGAGGCGGGCGGTGAGGTTCGAGGGGTCGGAGGCGTCACCGGTGCGGCCGGTGGCGAACTTTCCGGTCAGGTCCCAGTACTCGGCGGAGCGGAAGGCGATGCGCTCGCGCTCCCGCTCGACGACGAGGCGGGTGGCGACGGACTGGACGCGGCCCGCCGAGAGCTTCGGCATGACCTTCTTCCACAGGACCGGCGAGACCTCGTAGCCGTAGAGGCGGTCGAGGATGCGGCGGGTCTCCTGGGCGTCGACCATGCGCTGGTTGAGCTCGCGCGGGTTGGCGACGGCGGCCCGGATCGCGTCCTTGGTGATCTCGTGGAAGACCATCCGGTGGACCGGGACCTTGGGCCGCAGGACTTCCTGGAGGTGCCACGCGATGGCTTCGCCCTCGCGGTCCTCATCGGTGGCGAGGAAGAGTTCATCGGACTCGGCCAGCAGCTGCTTGAGCTTCCTGACCTGCGCCTTCTTGTCGGCGTTGACGACATAGATGGGCTGGAAGTCGTGCTCGACGTCCACCCCGAGGCGGCGGACCTCGCCGGTGTACTCGTCCGGCACCTCGGCCGCGCCGTTCGGGAGGTCGCGGATGTGCCCGACGCTCGCCTCGACGACGTATCCGGGGCCGAGATAGCCCTTGATCGTCTTCGCCTTGGCAGGCGACTCGACGATGACGAGTCGGCGGCCGCCCTGTGCGGTCTCGCTGGTCGGGGACAACTTCGCTCTTCTCTCCGGTCGACACTCGATGGGCATCCGGGCGGCGTCATGACGCCGCCCGCGGTGCTGTCGCTGCGGAGTGTGACGGTACAACCCGCCCCCGTGTCAAACGGCAAAAGCCCGCAACGGCCACTCGAACGGTAACCCGACTTCCGCCATTCCTGCCGCCCGGACCGCCGGGTCCGCACCACGCGGAGGCTTGGCCGGCGTCTTTTCGGAGGTGGTCGCGGTGTCCGCCGGGCGACCGGCGGACCGGGCGCCGCCCTGCCGGGAGCGGGGATCAGACGAGCGTGTAGCACCACACGCCGAGGCCGAGGAAAACCACGCCGAAGAGGGTCGTGAGCGCGGTGGAGGCGACGGGGCTCACACCGTGCGCCACCGGCGCGCGGTGCAGGGCTCGCGCCCCTGTCCAGATCAGGAGGGCGGCGCCGAACAGCGCCAGGGCCGTACCGGCGAAGACTGCTGAGACGCTCTCCATGTCGTACTCCCGGACCGTCGTGGCGAACCGCCCGGGGCGGGCGGGCCGGCCGGTCCCGGAGCCGGACCTCGGCGGCCCGGCACGGGGAGGTTGTCACCCCGGGGCATCGCCCACACGAACCCGGGGTGAACAGCACTCCCCCGCCGACCGGCGGAACCCCAACGGCCGCATCCGGACCGCGTCGACCGCGTACGGACCGCATCGGCCGCGTACGGACCGCGCGGCGACGGCCCGGGGACCGCCCGGGGACCCCACGACCGGAACGCGCGCGCAGGGGGCGCCGGAGGACGCGCCTCACGGGAAGCCACTGGTGGGGAGGGCGGCGCCGCCCGACCGGGGAGCACCCCTGCCGCGTACCGGAAGACGGCGGCGGTC
Source organism: Streptomyces griseus (assembly GCF_900460065.1). Lineage (GTDB taxonomy): Bacteria > Actinomycetota > Actinomycetes > Streptomycetales > Streptomycetaceae > Streptomyces > Streptomyces griseus. The sequence continues at coordinate 58,008 of NZ_UAVD01000036.1, forward strand.
ACCCGCCCCGTACCGGTGTACGGCGACGGTCACCGCCCTACGGACTCGGCCTCCCCCTCGCACCTTCCTTCGTACGGGCGGCCCGATCCCGCCCTACTGGCCCCGCGGCACGGCGGCGGGCGCCGGTTCCAGGAAGCCCTCCTCGACCAGGAGCCGGATCGCCTGCGGGGTGCGGTCGCGCAGGAGCACCGGGTCCTCCGCCATCAACTGCGCGATGGCGTCCAGGATCCGCCCGGCGGGCAGCGAACCGTCGCACACACCGGCGAACCCGGCGGCCACCGCGTCGACCTTGGTCGCCCGCATCATGCCGCGGTGCTGACGCAGCACCACATGCTCGGGGTCCTCCGCGCCCGGCAGGCCGACCTGCTCCTGCACGACCTCGGCGGCGAGGACGAAGTGGCCGGCGAGGAGCGCCGCGTCGTCCTGGTCTCGGAGGTAGTCCTGGCGGGCGAAATGCTCCTGGACGGCCTGCCCGAGCGGCTGCTGCACCGCGTGCGGCCACTCCTCGACCAGGATCGAGGGGTTCCCGGCCTCGGCCGCGGCGGACTTGCGCAGGGTGATCCAGCCGAACCCGACGGCCGTGGCGCCCCGCGCCTCGAACTCGTCGAGCCACGCCTCGTACCGCTCGGCGTACTCGGCCGGGTCGCTGCGGTGGTCGCCGCTGTCCCGCAGCCACAGCTCGGCGTACTGCGTGACGTCCTGGACCTCGCGCTGGACGATCCAGGCGTCACAGCCGTACGGCACCCAGGAGCGCAGCCGGTCCTGCCACTCCTCGCCCTCCACGTGCTGCCAGTTGGCGAGGAACTGGGCGTAGCCCCCCTCGTTCAGATGGGCGCCGGACTGCTGCACCAGCGCCCGGCACAGGTCGTCGCCGCCCATGCCGCCGTCCCGGTAGGTGAGACGGGCGCCCGGCGAGATGACGAACGGCGGGTTGGAGACGATCAGGTCGAACGTGTCGGAGCCCACCGGCTCGAAGAGGGAACCCTCGCGCAGGTCGGCGGGGGCGGCGCCGGACAGGGCGAGGGTGAGCCGGGTGAACTCCAGGGCACGGGGGTTGAGGTCGGTGGCGGTGACCCGGCTCGCGTGCTGGGCGGCGTGCAACGCCTGGATGCCGGAGCCCGTACCGATGTCGAGGGCGGAGGCGACCGGGGCCCGGACGGTGATCCCGGCGAGGGTGGTGGAGGCTCCGCCGACTCCGAGGACGACACCCTCCTCGCGCGAGCCGATCCCGCCCGCGCCGCCGACCGCGCACCCGAGGTCGGACACGATGAACCAGTCCTCGCCGTCCGGCCCCCCGTACGGCCGTACGTCGACGCCCGCGCGGACCGTGCCGTCGTCCGCCGCCCGGGTCACCCAGCCGTCCGCGACGCACTCGGCGAGCGGCAGGGCGGCCCGTGCCCGTTCCTCGGCGACGGGACGTTGCAGCAGGAACAGCCGCACCAGCGTGTCGAGCGGGGTGTCACCCCGGGTGGCCCGCAGGGCGGGGACCGTCTCGCTGCGGGCGAGGGCGGCATAGGCGGGGGCGCCGAGGCGGTCGAGGAGCCCGTCCGCGGTGAAGTCCGCGGCGAGCAGGGCCTCACGGAGGACGGCGGCGTGGTCGGGTGCGGGAAGGCTGCTCTTACTCACCCACCCATTGTGTCCGCTCCCACCCACAACGGCAGCGGCCCGGACACCCACCGGGTGTCCGGGCCGGAAGAACGGCGCTCAGCCCTTCTTCTCCGCGGAGTCCTCGTCCGCGGATCCCTTGTCCGCGGCCCCCTTCTCCGTCGAGTCGCTCGTGTCGGCGTCCGCGCCCTCGGCGGAGGCGTCGGATCCGGCCGCCGAGGAGCCGGAGGGGCCGGTCGAGGCAGTCGGCTTCTGGCAGCCCTTCTGCTTCGACATCGCGACGCCGACCTCACCGGACTGGAGCTTCTTCAGGGCCTGGTCACCGCTGGTGCTGATCTTGTTCAGCTCGTCGGCGATGCCCTTCAGCCCGTCGGCGAACTTCGCCTGGTCCTTCGTGTCGAGCGCGTCGACGTCGGTCTTGAGGTCGGCGTACGCCTTGGAGGAGGCGTTGAGCTCCTTGACCGCTTCCTTCTGCGTGGTCTCGCCGTCGTCCACCGGCGGCGGACCGGCGGAGTCCACGGCGGCGCCCAACGACTTGTACGCCTGGGAGATCTGCTGGAAGGCGGCCGAGTCGGTCTTCTGGACGTCGGCGGGCTTGCTGTTGTCCGCGGTCTGCTGCTGGATGGACGCGTTGGCGTTGGCGATCTTCTGCAGTTGCGGCTGAACCTGGTCGCAGACCTTCTTGGCCCAGTCGTTGACCTTGTTGTCACTGTCGTCGCTGCAGCCCGACAGCGTCAGTACGAGTACCGCACCGCCGGACAGTGCGGCTGCAAGCTTCTTGTTCACCGGATGGGTCCCTTCCAAGGCTCTCGGCCCGGAACTTACACGTCGAGGGGACGACAGCCGGGTGCCGGTCATCCGGTGTGCATGCTTTTGAAGCCATTTGCACCAAGGGAAATGAGGGAGACGCCACTCGCGTCGAGAATCGGACGCACGCTCGATCACTCATCCGAAAGGGATCGGGACGGGCGACGGAGGAGGCGGAGAAGCGACGTTCGAGGCCGGAGAGGATCCGGAGGCCGGGCGTGCGCAACGAGGCAGGCACGGGCCAACGGGCCGGAGACAGCAGCGACAGCCCGGAGGCAGGGTGGAGGACGGGGCCGAGGGCGGGGCGGAGAACGGGGCGGAGGACGGGGCGGACGGCGCGTCAGCGCGCGCCGTCCGCCCGCTTCCTGATTTCGCGTCACACCGCCCGCGGGACACGCAACCGGCGCACCACCCTGGTTACGCTCACGGGGCCGCCGCGGGATCGGGCGCGGGGACCGAGGGGCCGCCACCCGAGCCGTCGTCGTCGCCCACGGCGATGCCGCGCCGCCTGGAGACATGGACCGCGCCGACGATGATCCCGATGGCGACGACGGCCACCAGCGCCCGCACCCACGGGTTGGCGTCCGCCCCATAGCTGAACTGCACGATCGCCGGGGCGATGAGCAGGGCCACCAGGTTCATCACCTTCAGCAGCGGGTTGATCGCGGGACCCGCGGTGTCCTTGAACGGGTCGCCGACCGTGTCGCCGATCACGGTGGCGGCATGGGCCTCGCTGCCCTTGCCGCCGTGGTGGCCGTCCTCGACGAGTTTCTTGGCGTTGTCCCAGGCGCCCCCGGAGTTGGCGAGGAACACGGCCATCAGCGTGCCCGTGGCGATCGCCCCGGCGAGGTACGAGCCGAGGGCGCCGACGCCGAGGGTGAAGCCGACCGCGATCGGCGCCAGGACCGCGAGCAGGCCGGGCGTGGCCAGTTCGCGCAGGGCGTCGCGGGTGCAGATGTCGACGACGCGCCCGTACTCCGGTTTCTCCGAGTGGTCCATGATCCCGGGGTGCTCGCGGAACTGCCGCCTGACCTCGTAGACCACGGATCCGGCGGACCGGGACACGGCGTTGATGGCCAGCCCGGAGAACAGGAAGACGACCGCGGCGCCCAGGATCAGGCCGACGAGGTTGTTGGGCTGCGAGATGTCCAGGCTCAGCCCCAGCTCGCCCGCCCCGGCCCCGACCTCCTCCACCGCCGTGGCGATGGCGTCGCGGTAGGACCCGAAGAGGGCCGCCGCCGCCAGGACGGCGGTGGCGATGGCGATGCCCTTGGTGATGGCCTTGGTCGTGTTGCCGACCGCGTCCAGGTCGGTGAGCACCTGGGCGCCGGCCCCCGTGACGTCCCCGGACATCTCGGCGATGCCCTGGGCGTTGTCGGAGACCGGCCCGAAGGTGTCCATGGCCACGATGACGCCCACCGTGGTGAGGAGCCCCGTCCCGGCGAGGGCGACCGCGAAGAGGGCCAGCATGATCGACGTACCGCCCAGCAGGAACGCCCCGTAGACGCCCAGGCTGATCAGCAGTGCGGTGTACACGGCCGATTCCAGGCCGATGGAGATGCCCGCGAGCACCACGGTGGCCGGGCCGGTGAGCGAGGACTTCCCGATGTCCCGCACCGGGCGGCGGTTGGTCTCGGTGAAGTAGCCGGTGAGCTGCTGGATGAGCGCCGCCAGGACGATGCCGATGGCCACCGCGACCAGGGCGAAGATCCGCGGGTCGCCACCGTGCCCGGCGATCGCCTCGTCGGTGACCCCGTCCAGCTCGGCGTAGGAGGAGGGCAGGTAGGTGAAGGCGGCGACGGCCACCAGGGCGAGTGAGATGACGGCGGAGATGAAGAAGCCGCGGTTGATCGCGGTCATGCCACTGCGGTCGGCGCGGCGCGGGGCCACGGCGAAGATCCCGATCATCGCGGTGACGACGCCGATCGCCGGAACCATCAGGGGGAAGGCGAGGCCGGAGTCGCCGAACGCGGCCGTACCGAGGATGAGCGCGGCGACGAGCGTCACGGCGTACGACTCGAAGAGGTCGGCGGCCATGCCGGCGCAGTCACCGACGTTGTCCCCCACGTTGTCGGCGATGGTGGCGGCGTTGCGCGGGTCGTCCTCCGGGATGCCCTGCTCCACCTTGCCCACCAGGTCGGCGCCCACGTCCGCCGCCTTCGTGAAGATCCCGCCGCCGACCCTCATGAACATGGCGATCAGCGCCGCGCCCAGGCCGAACCCCTCCAGCACCTTGGGCGCGTCGGCGGCGTAGACGAGCACCACGCAGGAGGCCCCGAGCAGGCCGAGACCCACCGTGATCATTCCGACCACGCCACCGGTACGGAAAGCGATCTTCATCGCTTTGTGCGAGACAGCGGTGAGATCCTTTTCCGGCTCGCCTTCCGCCGGAGTCGCCTCACGCGCGGCAGCGGCCACCCGCACATTGCTCCGTACGGCGAGCCGCATGCCGATGTATCCGGTCGCCGCCGAGAAAAGCGCACCGACCAGAAAGAAGAGGGAACGCCCGGCGCGCTGCGACCAGTTGTCGGCCGGCAGCAGGAACAAGAGGAAGAACACGACGACGGAGAAGACACCGACCGTGCGCAGTTGTCGGGCCAGGTAGGCGTTCGCGCCCTCCTGGACCGCCGCGGCGATCTCCTTCATGCGCCCGGTGCCCTCGCCGGCCGCCAGGACCTGGCGTACGAGCAGCTGCGCGACGATCAGCGCGGCGACGGCGACGACCGCCACCACGATGACGATCAGCCGGTTGCCGTCGGTGAGTACCGCCGCCGCGAGGGAGACGGGTCGATCGGAAAGTGCGGATTCTTGCGTCAGTGCTGCCATGGGGGTGGTGAAGAACTCCGCCATACGTCCTCCTTGACGCTCAGCGCTCAAGTCGTGGACGGATTGTAAGGAGCGGAACCCGATCAAAACAGTGGTCGGGAAGAGAATTGACCACCCTCCCCCTAACGCCGAAAGATCAGCGGAGGGATTCTGCTCGAATGCAGTAATGAGGCAGGCGCATTACGCGCAGACAATCAAGCAGGCAATCAAGCAGGCAATCAAGCAGGCAATCATAGAAAAAGGCCCTGCTCAGCAGGGCCCGGGAAAACGAAACATCATCCGCGCGGCTCGACGCCCACGATCCTCGCCTCCCGGGGTCCGGAGGGCGAATCCCCACCCCGGCGCCTCAGCCTCTCCGCGCCTCACAGCCACGACGTCCCATGGCCTTCCCGCGTCCACGGCGTCCGGCAGCACGGGCAGAGGTACAGGAACGACGGACGCCGCCATGTGCGCGTGCGTACGCGAGCGGTAGGGGGCGGAGCCGACAGAGCGGGGACAGGCCGCCTCAGACGCCGGCATGAGGACTCACGGCGCAGGTGCCGACCCTCGACGGGGCCCGCCACCTTTCAGGGGCGCACCGCGGCGTCGGCCGTCGGCCAGCTCATGCGGATCACTCCGCCGCCCGCACCGGATCGAACCTCCACGTCGTCGACGAGACCGCTGATGACCGCGAGGCCCATCTCGTCCTCGCCCTCACCGTCCGTCTCGGGATCGGGCCGGTCCGGCCCCGCTCCGGAGTCGCCGGAGCTGTTGCCCGACCCGGACGTGGCGAGGTCCCCGCCGGGGCCGGGAACGCTGTCCCCGACCTCGATGGAGAACGCCTTCTCCTCCTCGGTCAACGCGACGCTGACCGGCTCGGTGATGCCGTGGCTGCGATGCAGCCCGACCGCGCGGCTGCACGCCTCCCCGACGGCGAGCCTGACCTCGTCGAGCACCGCCTCGTCGACGCCGGCCCTGCGCGCCACGGCGGCCGCCACCAGGCGGGCCGTCCTGACATGTTCAGGCTGGGCGCTGAAGCGGAGTTCAACGGTGGCCATGACATCCCCCTCAAACGTTCGGGCGTACGCCTCAGAGGCCCCGGGCATGTCGCCCGGCACCCCTGCTCTCCTCCTCCGGAAGCCGACAAAGCCGACAGCCGACCCAAGGGTCGACCGCCTGCCCGTCACGGCCCACACGCTGCCGCTGCCGGCCTGCTCACTGCCTGCCGACCGGCCCGGGGGCCGACCCGCTCCGACCTCAGTCGGTGGCGGCGACAGCCTCGTCGACCGTGGTGTGAATCGGGAACACCTTGGTCAGACCCGTGATCCGGAAGATCTTGAGAATGCGCTCCTGGTTGCAGACCAGGCGCAACGAGCCCTCATGGGCCCGGACACGCTTCAAGCCGCCCACGAGCACGCCGAGGCCGGTGGAGTCGAGGAAGTCGACGCCTTCCATGTCGACAACCAGGTGGTAGCTGCCGTCATTCACCAACTCGACCAACTGCTCGCGCAGCTTGGGCGCGGTATACACATCAATCTCGCCACCGACCTCGACGACCGTACGGTCGCCACCAGGCCCGGACACATTGCGAGTCGACAGGGACAGGTCCACGGATCCTCCAGCACCTTGCTATCGAGCGGTCGCCCCTCGGTCTCCCCGACGGAGGCCAGGGGACGGATCGCCAGCCGCGATGGCATTCAATCACTTACCAGCAGCCATGCACGACGCCTTGGGACCATTGTCCGTCACGCCAGTGACACACTCGGTGCCGATGGCCAAGAATCACCGTCCCGGACGACCACCCGAGAGTGGGGGCTCCCGCCCCTCTCCCGCCATGATCCTCGACCGGCTCGCCACAGGGGCGGGCCGGGCCGCGCGCATCACTCATACGGAGCACCTGCCCCCACGATCGGGAACCCATGCCATCTGGCCGGATCGCATCCGGCCAGAAGTGATCTCGGCGATCGAACGGGCCGGGATCGCCCATCCGTGGGCCCACCAGGCGACCGCGGCGGAACACGCGCTGGACGGCGAATCGGTCGTGATCGCCACCGGGACCGCCTCCGGGAAGTCCCTCGCGTACCTCGCGCCGGTCCTCAGCACCCTGCTGGACGGCTCGGAGGCCCCCAACGGCCGCGGGGCCACCGCCCTGTACCTCGCCCCCACCAAGGCCCTGGCAGCCGACCAGCGGCGCTCCGTGAAGGCGCTCGCGGCCCCGCTCGGCCACGCCGTCAGGCCCGCGGTCTACGACGGCGACACCCCCGTCGAGGAACGCGAATGGGTGCGGCAGTACGCGAACTACGTCCTGACCAACCCCGACATGCTGCACCGCGGCATACTGCCCTCCCACCCCCGCTGGGCGTCCTTCCTGCGCGCCCTGCGGTACGTCGTGATCGACGAGTGCCACACCTACCGGGGCGTCTTCGGCTCCCACGTCGCCCAGGTCCTGCGCCGGCTACGCCGTCTGTGCGCCCGCTACGGGGCCGAACCGGTCTTCCTGCTCGCCTCGGCCACGGCGGCCGATCCCGCGGCCGCAGCCGGGCGTCTGACGGGTCTGCCGGTCCGGGAGGTGTCCGACGACGCCTCCCCGCGCGGTGAGCTGGTCTTCGCCCTGTGGGAGCCCCCGCTGACCGACCTGCACGGCGAGAAGGGCGCACCCGTTCGGCGGACCGCCACGGCCGAGACCGCCGACCTCCTCACCGACCTGACCCTCCAGGACGTCCGCTCGGTCGCCTTCGTCCGTTCCCGGCGCGGCGCGGAACTGATCTCGATGATCGCCAAGGAGCGCCTCGCGGAGGTCGACCGCTCGCTGCCGAAGCGGGTCGCCGCCTACCGCGGGGGCTACCTGCCCGAGGAGCGCCGGGCCCTGGAGCGGGCGCTGCACTCCGGCGAACTGCTCGGTCTGGCGGCTACCACCGCCCTGGAACTGGGCATCGACGTCTCCGGCCTCGACGCGGTCGTCATCTCCGGCTACCCGGGCACGCGGGCGTCCCTCTGGCAGCAGGCGGGCCGGGCCGGCCGCTCGGGGCAGGGCGCCCTGGCCGTCCTCGTGGCCCGGGACGACCCGCTGGACACGTACCTGGTCCACCACCCCGAGGCCCTGTTCCAGCAGCCCGTGGAGTCGACGGTGCTGGACCCGGACAACCCCTACGTCCTCGCCCCCCACCTCTGCGCCGCGGCTGCCGAGCTGCCGCTGACCGAGCCCGACATCGCCCTCTTCGGCCCGGCCGTGCCCGAGCTGCTGCCGCAGCTGGAGGCGGCGAAACTGCTGCGCAGACGGGCGTCGGGCTGGCACTGGACGCGCCGCGAACGGGCCGCCGACCTGGCCGACATCCGGGGCGGTGGCGGCCGCCCCGTCCAGATCGTCGAGGAGGGCACCGGCCGGCTGCTGGGCACCGTCGACGAGGCCGCCGCCCACACGGCCGTCCACGAGGGAGCCGTCCATCTCCACCAGGGCCGCACCCACCTGGTCCGGAAACTGGACCTGGAGGACTCCGTGGCCCTCGTCGAGCAGGCCGAACCCCCGTACTCGACGGTCGCCCGCGACACCACGGCCATCACCGTCCTGGAGACCGACACCGAGATCCCCTGGGGCCAGGGACGGCTCTGCTACGGCTCCGTCGAGGTCACCAACCAGGTCGTCTCCTTCCTCCGCCGGAAGCTGATCACCGGGGAGGTCCTGGGCGAGACGAAGCTCGACCTGCCGCCCCGCACGCTGCGCACCCGCGCCGTCTGGTGGACGGTCACCGAGGACCAACTCGACGCCGCCCGCATCAACCCGGAGATCCTCGGCGGCGCACTCCACGCCGCCGAACACGCCTCGATCGGACTGCTTCCCCTCTTCGCCACCTGCGACCGCTGGGACATCGGCGGCGTGTCCGTACCGCTGCACCCGGACACGCTGCTGCCGACGGTCTTCGTCTACGACGGCCACCCGGGAGGCGCCGGATTCGCCGAGCGGGCCTTCCACACCGCCCGCACCTGGCTGACGGCGACCCGGGAGGCCATCGCGTCCTGCGAGTGCGAGGCGGGCTGCCCCTCCTGCATCCAGTCCCCCAAGTGCGGCAACGGCAACGAGCCCCTGCACAAACGCGGAGCCGTACGCCTGCTCACCGAACTCCTCAGGGCGGCACCCCCGGAACCGGACGGACCGGCATAGCCCGGCTGCCGGCCGACGCTCCGTCCCCGGGACCGACGGGAGGGCCGGCCCGGGCCCTGACAGCGGGCAGGTAGGGCCCGAATCCCGAGCGGGCGGTCACATCGGCGATCTCCCCTCGCACCACGCAGCGAACGAGCACGGCCCCCTGCGCCAGGGCCACTCGCCTGGCCGTCCCGCACGCGGCCACCGCCCCTTCCAGCGCCCGGTCCGCGGCCGCGAGGGCCGCCAGATCCGCGGCCCCACCCGCCCGGTGACGGGCAGCCACGGCCTGTCCCAGGGCGAGCACCACGGCGAACACGGTGCAGAGGCCGGCCGCGGCGACAGCCACCCAGACCGTCGCCACCCCTCGGTCAGCACCGGGGCCCGCACACCGGATCACGATGGGGCGCGCGATGCGGCGTGCAATCCAGACTGCGATGCGCCCTTCTGGACGGCACGTCCTCCGGTCCGCGCCACACTCCATCCTCCGGCCCATACCTCTCCCCTCCCCCACTCTCCCTCTGCCCTTGCCTCGCCCCTGCTCTCCCCCGGCCTTTCGCTCTCCCCGGCCCTCTGGACTCTGCATCTCTGGCCCTCTGGCCTCCGCTCTCTGCTCTCTGCTCTTTGGCCTCACTCCGCTCGCGCTCCGTCCCCCTGCCTCGGCCTCGTCAGCCCCCGGCACAACCCCGCAGCCGAGATCTGCCCCGGCAACGGCAACCGTCCAGTCCCCCGACCGTCCATTCCTCTGGCCCTTACGGTCCGGCGTCCCCCACCGTGTCCTCCGCCAGGGCTGCCGCCTCGGCGCGCAACGTCAGGGCCAGCACGCCCGGCCCCGGGGTCGGAGCCTCCACCCGGACGCGCCACAGGTCTCCCGCCCGCCCCACCTCGACCCGGGCACCGTGGGGCGCCGCGGCTCGGGCGGCTTCCCGGACCGCCGCCTCCGGCTCCGAACGGGCCGCCGCACGCGCCCCCGCACGCGCCGCGTCCACGCAGCGAATCTGGTCCGAGGCCGCCATCAACGCCCACAACAGCGCCATGACGAAGGCCACCAGCACCGGGATCACCACGGCCGCCTCCGCGGTCACAGCACCCCGGTCGCCGATCCCACCGCCCGGCCCGGGCTGGCGCCCGTACAGCCCCTGCTGCCGCCTTCGCTTCCGCCCCCGGGGGTGGCCCCGGCCCGAGGCCACGGGCCCCTCCCTGGGGCAGGGGCCCGGCCGGGTCTCAGAACTTCGCATCGAGCGCGTCCTCCACCAGCGACTGGAGGGCCGACAGCACCGGCCCGCTGTTCACCACCTTGTAGAGCACCGCCGCGAAGGCGCACGCGGCGATGGTTATCTATAGGGGAAATCGGCCTGCAGGCACATGCGTGCTGGGTCGCTAGAGCTGCGCCTCTGAAGGGTATCCGCTAGGTGTCTGGCACGTCTGCTACGTTCGCTCTCATGTCCACTCGGTATGCGGCTGAACGTGCAATCTCACCCCACGACGGATCGGTCTCGTGGGTGGTGGTCTCTTCGGACTACGAACTTCATGCTGAGGCCACGGCCTTCTTGGCGAGTCTTCGGAGGGTGGACCGCTCGATCAACACGGAACGCACTTACGCCGGCCGGGTGGCTCTGTACCTGACGTACTGCGCCGTGCACGGTCTGGACTGGAAGAAGCCCGGGTTGCCGTGGCTGGCACGGTTCCTGCACTGGCTCGTCGACGAACCGCTTCCGTCGCGAGCCAAGAACAAGCCCGCAAGCCCGCGGTTCCGCACGAAGAAGACCGCGAACCAGATCATGACCACGGTCTGCGGTTTCCTGACGTTCTGCGGCCTGCAGAAGTGGGTGGACCAGGAGACGGTCAACCAGCTCTCCGAGCAGAAGTACCTGTCGTATCTGCCGCCGGGCTACGACCCGGGCGAGGATGGGCAGTTCCGCACGGTCCGGGCCAAGGCGATCAAGTTCGAGGTGGCGGTAGAGGGCTACGCGTGGCTGAACCCTGAGCAGTTCGCCAAGGTCATCGGCCTGACTCGGCGGGCTCGGGACCGTTTCCTGGTCGCGCTGCTGGGCGGCACGGGCATACGGATCGGCGAGGCCTTGGGCTTGCGGCGGGAGGACATGCACTTGCTGTCGAATTCGTCCGCGCTAGGCTGTCAGATCTCAGGCCCGCACGTGCATGTTCGGCGGCGCCAGGAGAACTCCAACGGGGCTCTGGCCAAGGCCCGTATGCCCCGCTGGATCCCGGTGACGGCCGAGCTGGTGACGTACTACGCCGACTACTGCTTCGAGCGGGACCAGGTGGCCGAGGCTGCCTACAGCGACATGGTCTTCGTCAATCTGTTCCGGCCGCCGCTGGGCCGGGCGATGACCTACCACAACGCCAAGGATCTGTTCGACCGGCTGGCGAAGCAGGCGGGCTTCGAAGCCCGCCCCCACATGCTGCGACACACCGCTGCGACTACCTGGATCCGCAACAAGGTCCCGCGCGATGTGGTGCAGAACCTGATGGGGCACGTGTCGGAGTCTTCGATGGAGCCATACGTGCATGCCACTGACGAGGACAAGCGCGAGGCCGTCGAACGCGTCGCCGCGATCCGGAAAGGCCAGGTCCAGGCGTGAGCGGGAACCTTGCGGAGGTCATCAGCCTCGGAGGCGGCGCTGGACCCGATCTGACCGCGTGGACTGCTTGGTTGAGAACGCAGCTCATCGAGGATTGGCGGCCTAACGAGTGGAACGGCGACATCCTGCTGTTCACCGGCGATCCGGACGACCCACGCACGAACAGCTGGCACTGTGTCGTCGATCCCTGCAACGCCGTCTCGAAAATCCGTTACGGAATGTGCACGGGCTGCCAGAAGGCATTCCGACGGAGCGGGCTGAGCGAGGTGGAGTTCAAGGCCACCTACCGCCCGGAACCCAACCGGGTCTACAGCCACACAGACACCTGCACCGTGGAACGGGACGGGAAGCACTGCCAGCGCGAGTACCACACCACCGGCCTCTGCCGCCCCCATCACGTTGCGTGGATCAAGGCCAGCCGGACGAAGAAGAACCTGTTCAAGGGGACGCGGGAGGAGTGGGTACGTGATGTCGCCAGCCCCTTCGAGGCGTTTCCGAGGTGCCGGGTCCTCGGATGTCCGATGGAGCGCATCACCCTCGAAGGGGGCATCTGCCGGATCCACTACAACCGGTGGCGGCACTATCGCGAGGCCCAGGACCAGGCACCGGACTTCGAGGACTGGCTCAGGCACGCGACGCCTTACCTGTCATTGCGGCAGTTCTCGCTGGCTGCACTGAGTGACGTTGCCCGCCTGGAGGTGCTCTACGCGATCCAGCAGCGCGACCTGCGAGTGGCGAACCTGGACCCGTCGACGATCCGCCTTGCCGTCGCTCGGCTGGAGGGAGTGCCGAATCTGGTGACGGTCGCACCGGAGGATCTGGTGCCGTCCGAGCTGCGGCAGCGCAACATCGCCACCCTGCTCCGGGATCTGGGCTGGACGGTCGCACAGGGGTATGACCGGTTCAGGGGCGTCGAGCCGACGGACAAGCTGGTCTGGGACATGAAGGCGGTGGGCTACGAATCTGCTTACCGAAAGGGCGGGAAAGCGTCCATCCGTGCGCAGTCGGTGGACTTCTCTGTGATCACCCAACCGTGGTTGCGTGAGGCCGTGATGGAGTGGGCTCGCTCGACCCGACCGCACACCAAACGGTTCCGGGAACACTTGTCCGCCTGCGAGGTCGCTTCGACAGCGCTGGGCCGGTTGCCAGGCGGCGGGATGGATCCGCGGAAGGTCCGCTTCGCCGAGATGACTCTGGTGACAGAGGCGATGCGCAAGCTGACCCGGGAGGACGGCGTCACTCCGCTTTCCAGCAAGTCCAAACGCGTCCGGCAGTCGGCGCTTTACACGGTCCTGGACTTCGGCCGCAGCGCCGGGCTGCTAGACGATCTGCACGGCACCTTCGCACGGCACGGCACTCACCGGATCGTGGTGGAGGAGTCGAACGAGGACGAGATCGGCAAGGCGATACCCGAGTCGGTGATCCGGCAGCTCGATGCCCGGCTGGACAGCATGGGACGCGGCTTTTGCTATCGCGGCTACGACCCGCAGACGATCGAGGCCATGTTCCAGACGGTCTACCAGGTGCTTCGGGACACCGGACGCCGGCCGCGCGAGGTGGTGAGTCTGAAGCGGAACTGCCTGGAGTTCGACGGCAGGGACTGCTTCCTGGTCTGGAACAACTACAAGGGCAAGCGGCACAAGCGCCGGCTGCCGATCACCCGGGACACCACCGAGGTCATCCAGAAGTGGGCCGAGCACCGGGACACCCTGACGGTCCCGCCGCGGAGCATTCCGTATCTGTTCCCGGCGATCACCGACCTGGGCCGGTATGCCCACATGGACACGAACAACCTGTCGCGGGCTCTGCGGCAGTGGGTTGACTCGATCGAGGAGATCCATTCGGAGGGCACGGGCCGGGACGGGCGACCGGTTCCGTTCGACCGGTCCAAGATCTTTCCCTACGCTTTCCGGCACTCCTACGCTCAGCGCCACGCTGACGCCGGGGTCCCGATCGACGTGCTCAAAGAGCTCATGGATCACCGGAGTGCAGACACCACGGCCCGGTATTACAAGGTGTCATTGAAGCGGAAGCAGGAGGCGGTGAAGACGATGCGGCTGCATGTGGTGGACCGGCACGGCAACCCTGCCCCAATATCGTCGAACAAGGCGTATGAGATGCGGTCCGTGGCGGTGCCGTTCGGAAACTGTCAGGAGCCGTCCAACGTCAAGGCGGGCGGGCATGCCTGCCCGATCCGGTTCCAGTGCGCCGGCTGCGGGTTCTATCGCCCGGACCCGTCCTACCTGGCGGCGATCGAGGACCAGATCCGCGACTTGAAGGCGGACAAGGAGACGGCCCTGGCGATGGGCACCGACGAGTACGTCATCCGCAACCTTCAGGACCAGATCGACTCGTTCAAGAAGGTCGCCAAGAACATGCATGAGCAGATCGAGGCGCTTCCCAAGCAGGAGCGAGAGGAACTGATGGAGTCTGTGACGGTGTTGAGGAAGTCCCGGGCGGCCCGCGGCCGCATGCTGCCGCTGACGGTGATCAACCGCAGTGAGACGACTGCATGACGGCCAAGCGCACACCGAGGGAGGTTCTGGCGGAGTCACGCCGCCGGGACAGCCGCGAGAAGCGGTCGAAGGTGCTGGCTGTCGTGGATGAGATGGCCGCCCGTGGGGACACCGTCTCCTTCGCTGCGGTCGCCAAGGCGGCCGGGGTGTCGAACTGGCTCGTTTATGCCGAGGGCGTTCGCGAGCACATCGAGGCGGCCCGCAAGAAGCAGGCGGGCCAGCCCCGGCGGGAGGCCCAGGCCGGCCGGTCATCGAGTGCGGCAAGTCTGGCGACCGATCTTGAGCTGTCCAAGCAGCAAATCACTGCCCTTCGGACCGAGCGGGACCAGCTGAAGACTGCCCTTCAGCGGCAGCTCGGCCAGCAACTCGACCAGGTCGGGGCCGCCGGTCTCGTGGCGAGGGTGGATGAGCTAACTCGCCAGCACGCGGAACTGACCGCCGAGCGGGACGCTCTGCGGCAGGAGAAGGCCGAGCTGGAGGGACGTCTGGTTGAGGCAGAGGAGGATCTGGCCGCCGCTCGGTCCAGTCTGCGGCGGATGATCCGTGCGGAGAATGCCGGTCCCGCCGCCGCGACGTGAGCTCCGGCCTCGGCCTGCGGTGGGACTGCTCGCCCCTCAGTCTGCCTCGCAATCCGGCTGGCATCTTGTCGGGCTAGTGGCCTTGTGCCACTGAGCCAGACGTGAGCACCTGACCTGCCACACCGAGCGTGTCCACATCATGACTACTCGTTTCCGCCCGCATATAGCCCCAAGAGAGTCTGGTTGCCTCACCCAGTGGAGCCGACGAGTCGGGCGCGTGTGTCGCGGATCACTTTGCCTGGGCACCCCAGATGATCGCCACTTCGAACACATTTTCCCATAAGGTCCCCGGAGCGGGGGCGACCGCCGCCTGGACCCTTAACTTTCCGCGTGATAATTTCTAGATCATGGATAACGGTGGTACGGAGCGCATCAAGCAGGCCCTGGCCGATCTGTGTGAACCCCTCCATGACGTGTTCGCCGAGGCTGGAGCCTCCAAGCTTCTTCAGCCGCCGGCCGAAGAGGATCTTGACCACGTGCCCGACTTCTCGGGACGCCACTACGGGTGGCTACGGACCCACATCGTGCGCGCCCACGCGCACTTCCGGCTGAATCAGCGCAACCTGGATCCGTGGCGACTGTCAGGGAAGCATCAGCGGAATGGCGAGCTCTGGATGACGGACGGCGACTACCGCCTGCGCATCCTTCACGGGCCGTCCGAGACGGACGTTCCTCCGCCTGGCCGCAACGGTGCCCGGCGCGCATACTTCCACAACCCCGCTCTTCCCCTCGCCGAGCCGATGTTCGGGCCTCCGAACGACCGGCTGCTCGTGCTGTGGCACATTCACCCCATCACCGGAGAGCCCTCGTTCAGAGTCGTGCGGCCGATTGGCGACTGGAAGTACGGCGGCAAGGCTCAGGTCGACGTGGACTTCCCTCTGCCCCAGACCTCGGACGATTTGATCAACATGCAGTTCAACCCTTCAGACGACGAAATCCATCTAAGCATTCCAAATGAGGAGGAAGGCAATGACTTCCGTGCTGGCGGCATCTCCGGGTGAACGCCTGCGCACGCTGAGAGAACTGATGGGCCTGACCCAGGCCCAGGTCTCCGGGATGTCTGGCGTGGCATCCTCATGGATTTCGGATGTCGAGAACGGCTACCGCGACCATGACGACGCCAAACTGGAGCAAATCGCGGAGGCCACTGAAACCCCCGCCGGTTTCTTCTATGTTCAGCCGAAGACCGTCCCCTTGGACTCGCTTCGGTTCAGAAAGCTCGCCTCCGCCAAGCGGACGGTGACCAAGCGAGTGCACGCGCTCTACAGCGAGAGCTATCGAGTATCTGACGACCTAATCACGTCGGAAAGATATCCAACCCCACCCCTTCCGTACACAGATGCTGACGAGATCACCGACGATGAGATCGAGGAACTCGCTGATCAGACGAGGGTCGCTCTCCGCCTTGCACCGGACAAGCCGATCCCTCACGTGACCCGAGCGCTAGAACGCGGAGGCATCGCCGTCGCGCCGATGGTGTTGACAGACAACGCCGGCGGAGATGAGCCCAGCGGAAACGATCACTTTGGCGTCTCATACTGGAGCGGGCTGGGTGACACGGCCCTGATCGGCTACTTCCCCGCGAGCGGCGATCGCGATCGATTCACCCTCGCCCATGAACTGGGGCATCTGGTGCTTCACAGCTTCAGGCCGAGAGTGCGTGATGCGGAAGGAGAAGCCAACAGATTCGCGTCAGCGTTCCTCGTGCCGCGTAATCGCGCGAAGGAAGACCTATCGGCCCACATGACCTTGACGGACTACGCTCGCATGAAAGCGATTTGGGGCGTGTCCATCCAGGCGCTGATCATGCGCGGAGCCGCTGTGGGTAAGATCGACGACTCTCGCAAGAGGTCTCTTTACGTGCAGCTCTCGCAGCGGAACTGGCGCAAGAAGGAGCCAGTGGAGGTGGGTCAGGAATCACCCCTGCTGTTGTGGACGCTTCTTGAGCGCAAGTACGGTGCACGTCCCTACGTGCCAGGGGCAGAGCATCTAGCCATTCCTCCCGCCGTCCTGAGGTCCATCGCACCGAGCCCAGCAACCTCTGTCCGGCAGTCACCGCCCAAGGCTGAGGGGCCGCAGTCGACCGGCGAGGGCGGAACCGTAGTGCAGTTCAAGCGGCGCGGTGCGGGCAACACGGCCAGCCCGTCACGTGCTGTGCGTTAAGAGCGCAGCCGGGGATGGGACAGGCGCGTGCCTGCCCCATCCCCGGTGCTTGATCACTGGTGCTTCGACTGGCTGAGCGAGGCTGTTGTGGCCCGGTCGAAGGGTAGATCCGTCAGGGGGAGTAGGTGTTTCGTCAGCTCTGGTACTGCCTTCGATAGGCACTCCATTGCGATTCCCAGGGCCTGGCGATGCTCGCGCGCGAAGAGGTGATCGAACGCCGGCGCCTTCCAAGCGTCGCCACCGAGCAGGGCGTCGAAAACGGCCAGGTCTATGGTCTGCGGCAGCTGGCGAGCGATGGGGCTTCGGCGTCGTAGCCGCTCGGCGAGGTCCATGAAGTTAACCAGCCACGTTGGCGTCTGCGACATTGCGTCGCGGACGGAGGGCACAGGGCGTTCAACCGGGGGTGCGCCTGCCACTCGGTAGGCCTGGTGAATCGTTACGAGCTCCTCACGGAGCAAGGCGTCAGCCATCTCCGCCACTCTCAAGATCTGGCGATCGTGTGGATCTCCCGTGTTCAGCCCTTGCTCGATCTCTCGTCGCGTCCCCTCGGCGCCCACAGTGTCGGTCCGGCCGCCGGCACGTAGCGCGGCGGATACCAGCGCTTGGAGAACGTGACCTGCCAGCAGCTTGGCCAAGGGATTGGGAAGAACCGTCCCGATGCGCGTCACCTCATCGAGAGTCAGCAGCGCTCCGAGGACTCTGTGAGGATCAGCCAAGAGCGCATCGTGCCTAAGGAAGGAGACGAGCCCCGACGGGAGGTCTCCAATCTTCTTGAGCTGCTGATCCGCGGCAGCGCTTTCCTCCTTGAAGGAAGTCTCCCCGATCGCGGCGAAGTGCTGCGGTACGTGTTCCAGGACCTGCTCACGACGCTCCAACTCGGAGCTGGCAAATAGGTCAACCCCGATGTGACGCGCTACCCCACGGCCCGCCTCAGTGACGGTTTGGCGAACGAGCGCGGAGCGGTCCGCACCGACCAGTTCCTGCAGCCCGCGCAACCACAGGAGGCGGTCCTGCTCTCCGCTCTGTCCGCGGGTGGACTTGCACTCGCTGATGCCGATGTGTGGACGGAGCCTTGAGTCGAAATCGATGGACAGCACATCGATGTCTGTCACGGTCCGCGGCCGACCTCCGACGCTCTGCGTAACGGGGTGACGTACACGGACGAGTGCACCATCTGCGAACTCAGCGCGGGCGAACCGGCGCTCCAGTTCGTCGCCCTTCTCTTTTCCAGCCCTACCGGTCATAGCGCCGTCGCCCCATTTCCTGTCGCA
This sequence comes from Streptomyces griseus, assembly GCF_900460065.1. Lineage (GTDB taxonomy): Bacteria > Actinomycetota > Actinomycetes > Streptomycetales > Streptomycetaceae > Streptomyces > Streptomyces griseus. Next base: position 76,494 of record NZ_UAVD01000036.1, read on the forward strand.
GTGCGGCGAGAATGTCTTGCGAAGCGCTGCGGCTGGGGGCGGCCTCCTTGGATGGCTGGACCAGGCGCCGCGCGCGTTCTGCCTCAGGATGACGGTAACCGCGCTGGCCTTGGAGAGCGCCCGACGTAGTGTTTCCGTCCGCGCTGTCCTCAAGGTAGGTGATGGCCTCTTCCGCGACGTCTGCCTGCAGAAGGACGAACTTCTTGAACTTGTACGCAGGCTCAACGCGGACGATTCCGGCAGTTTCAAGCATGGAGTAGTCAGTGCCGATGTTGGGGGCATCTCCTGCCTCGCCATCACGCAGCAGCCTTCGGAGGAAGGCGGTTGGAGAAAAGAGCCGATTGCTGGCGAATCGTCGAGCGAACACCATGGAGCCGATGAGCTGACGCACGTGCCCGGACGGGTCGGCTCCTGTCGGGGCGTCGAACACGGATCGTCCCATGTGCGGAGAGAAGAGAAATGCGCGCTCCTGGCCTCCGAGTGTAGTGACGATGGATCGCAGCAGAAGCCCTTGGGAGACGGCATAGTCCACCCACTTCCGATCCCCGGACTGAATCTCATCCTCGGGCATTCCAGCTGTCGCAGCCACCTCCTCCAAAATGCCGCTCAGCGCAGCGCGCACAGCCCCATCCTCCGCCTGCAGTGCGGCATGAGAATGGTCCTTGTCAACTGCCCAGACATTGGGGTTGAAGAGCACCTCAGCCCCGTCGGCGCTACGTTGACGCGTGCAGAGGTGCAGAGATTCGAGGTTCTCGATGGCGCGAACGGCGAGGTCTTCAGGTCCGAGTGTCGCGCACTCCTCCTTCGCCGTCGAGATGGTGATGGGCATGATGGTGGTCGTGCGGAGAATCGTGAGAGCCATCATCTCAAGCGGTTCAGGCATGACGTTACTGAGAACGCTGTCGGCGCGCTGGTAAAGGTCTTCGATAGGCGGGATCTTCTCGGACACCACCTTGATGGCACCCTCGCCGTCGCGCTCAAGGTCGACAAGGCCCAGCACCTCAAGCGTGGGAAGAAATTCCCTGCGGATCTCCCGCTTACTGATGCCAGCGCTGACCCCCAGGGCCTCGACACGTTCGGGGGGGCTCACGCCACTGCCGCGAAGGCGGAGTGCGAGCTCGAAAATCCTGCCGGCGAACTCAAGCTGGGCGAGGTCAGCCTTCGGCTGACTGGCCCCGTAGGTGCTCAGGTGTCGTGACATGCCGACGAGCAGTTCTGCAGTTGGTAGCAACGGAGTCTCCGGGAGGCAGCGAGGAGCCGCCACAGCATCGTTGTGGTCCGGCCGACTGAGTGACCTCAGTCGCACACCATGGTGCGACACCGCCCGCACAGATAGTCACTCTTTCCGGAGATCTGCTCTACCTTCGTCGTGCGAAACTTTCCGCCAGCGGTCTTGCTGTCTGGTGGTCTTGCTGTAGAGCCGCCGACGTCTCCGTACGGCAGCGTGGTCGAGATACCGGGCACCTGCAGGCGCGTGCTCACAACCCATCAGTACACGGCCCCGTACAGGCCTATGTACTGCCTGACCCCCATCAGCGCGGTGTAGTTCGTCCACACCTCCCGCACCTTCCGGCACTTCGTGATCTGCACTGCCAGAGGCAACCGCCGCCGGGACAACGCTCCGCCGGGCTGGAAGCGCCTGGCAGCTCATGGCGAGTGAAGACGATACGCCTTTCGTACTCGAACGTACCTCATGTGCCTAGGGAGCCTGCCTGTCATCTACCAGTGGGTTTACTTGACAACCCTAGATAAGGGAGGTTCCCACCGCGTACTCGGACGTGGTCATCCCTCGGTCGGAACGACCGAGCCGCCCCGCCCACCGAGCGACCCAGGTCGGCCTCCGGCCCGGCACACCTGAGGACAGTGGGCCTCCGCGCAGAACGTCGACGGCCCGGTCCCCGAGCTTCTTTTCCATTTCATCCCCCGATGAGCATCGATAACGAGCGGGCGCCCGAACGGAACGCCACGGGTTGACAGCGAAACTGAATGGCCGACAGGTCGATCCCGGCCGCGAAAGCCCGGCCGCACTTCCAGCCCGGCGGACGCACCAGCCAGCTTTGGCGGGCGCGGTTCACCGACTCGCACGGCCTTACCGACTCGCGCGGCCTCATCGGCCCGCGCAGGCTCACCGGCCCGGTCGGCCGTTCGCGAGCAGGTCGCCGGCCAGGCCGATGATCACCGGCGCCACCCCGACCGCCAGGAAGGCGGGGAGGAAGCAGAGGCCGACCGGCGCGGTGATCAACACCCCGGCCCGTTGCGCCCGCGCCACCGCCGCGGCGGCTCGCTCGGCGCGTATCGACGCGGCCAGCCTGGCCACCGGCTCCGCGGCCGGAGCTCCCGTCGAACCGGCCCGGTGCAGACAGCGGGCCAGTGGGCCGGCGCCCGGTATCTCCCCGAACCGACCCCACGCCTCCGCCGGCTCACCGCCGAGGCGGATCTCGGCGGCCGTGCGGGCGAGCCGGTCGCCTACGGGGCCGCCGATGGAGTCACCCACCTCCGCGGCAGCCTCCCGAGGACCTGCCCCGACGGCGATACAGGCCGCGAGCAGATCCGCGGCCAGCGGAAGCTGACCGGCGATCACGGCCCGCTCCGGGTGGGCACCGCCGGGACGAGCGCGGGGCCGGGTCCGCCCCCACCGCCACATCCCGTACGCGGCGATCGAACCGACCGCGCAGCCCATCGCACCGCCCACCAGAATCCATCCCGCCAGGCAGGACCCGACCGGGGCCGCCCATCGCCGGGCCGACTCGGGGAGACCCGAAGCACCGCTCGCCCGGAACGGCGCGACCAGTCGGCTCCCCCAGCCCGGGCGTGCCGCGATGACCGTCCCCAGCAGCAGTGCGCCCCGCCCACGGACCGCCCGCTCTCGACATCCGGCGGCGATCACGGCCGCCAGCTGGACCGCCGCGCCCAGCAACGCCGCGGCCGTCCCCAGGCTGTGGAGAACTTCTCCGCCCGCCACGTTCACGCCGCCTCCGCTCCACGCACGATCCGGCAGGCCCAGTACAGCCCGGCCGCCTCCAGGAACACGCCCACCGCCAGACAGGCCAGGCCGCCCGGGGTGTGCAGCAGCACGCGCAAGGGTTCGGCTCCGAGCGCCGCTCCCAGTCCCAGACCGGCACATGGGAGCAGTGCCAGGACCACGACCGTCGACCACGCTCCCGCCAGGTGGGCGCGCAGCTCCTCCCGTCTGCGCCGGTCCTCCCGCAGCGCCGCCTCCAGGCGCTCCAGCCCGGTCGCCAGTCCGGCCCCTCCGTCCACGGCCACGCGCCAGCACGCGGCCATCCCGGACAGCCCCTCCAGCCCCGGGGCCTCGGCCGCCTGCCGCAGCGCCGCCGGCACGTCCCCGCCGAACCGCGCCGCCGCCAGCACCGCGGCCTCCGCATCTCCCAGCCGGCCGCCCGACGTGGGCGTGGCCGATGGATCGGCCCCAGCCGGACGTTCACGCAGCGCGGCCAGCAACGCCTGTCCCGGCTCACGGCCGGCCCGCAACTCCCCGACCACGGCTCCGCACAAGGCCGCCACCGCGGTCGCGGCCCGCTCCGCCTCCCGCGCTCCCGCCCGTCTCCGCAGCCACCGGCCCACCAGCGGGACCGCCACGGCCCCGGCGACCAGCGGCAACACCGAACCTCCCAGCGCCGCAAGGAGCACCGCGACCGGAACGCACCACCACTCCCGACGCCCACGGGCCGTGTCCCTCACCCGTTCCAGGGTCTGGAGCAGGTGTGGCCGCCAGCGGCTCCACGGCGGATCCGACTCCGTGGAGACGTCCACGAACAGCACCCGCGCCCGCCGAACACCCGTGTCCCGCACCATCGCGAGCCACACCGCTGCACCCGCGCAGAGGGCCACCGCATGGGCCGCGTACGCCGACGTCGGCCCCGTCACAGCGCACCCCCGATCAGCGACCGCAGACGTTCCCACCCGCGCTCCGGAACGAACCCGCCGACACCCCAGCTCAGGGCCGGAACCGTGAGGACCAGCCCCGCCGGATCCCGCTCCAGGACGTGGACCTCGGCGACGCGCCGTTGTCCCGTGCGGTCCCGCACGAGATGCACGACCACCGAGAGCGCGGCCGCCAACTGGCTGTGCAGTGCCACCCGGTCGAGGCCGGCCGCGGTGCCCAGCGCCTCCAGCCGGGCGGGAACGTGCTCGGCGGCATTGGCGTGGACCGTCCCGCACCCGCCTTCGTGTCCGGTGTTCAAGGCGGCCAGCAACTCCGTGACCTCGGCTCCTCGCACCTCTCCGACCACCAGTCGGTCGGGCCGCATGCGCAGTGCCTGCCGCACCAGATCCCGCAGCGTCACCCGGCCCGCCCCCTCCTGATTCGCCGGACGGGACTCCAGGCGGACCACGTGCGGATGGTCCGGTCGCAACTCGGCGGAGTCCTCGGCGAGCACGATCCGCTCGTTCGGGCCGACCGCGCCCAGCAGGCTGGCGAGGAGCGTCGTCTTGCCCGCCCCGGTGCCGCCGCTGATCACATAGGAGATCCGCGCTTCCACGAGCGCCCGCAGAATCCGGTCTCCGCCCGGCGGCACCGTGCCGGCCTCCACCAACTCCGCCGGCGAGAAGGCCCGAGGCCGCACCACCCGCAGGGAGAGACACGTCGAGCCGACGGACACCGGAGGCAGCACGGCGTGCATCCGGGTGCCGTCGGGCAGTCGTGCGTCCACCCACGGGCGGGCGTCGTCCAGCCTCCTGCCGGCCACCGCGGCGAGACGCTGCGCCAGCCTGCGCACCGCCGCCGCGTCAGGGAAGGTGACGCCCGTCAGCTGAAGGCCTCCGCCCCGGTCCACCCACACCCGGTCCGGCGCGGAGACCAGCACATCGGTCACCTCCGGATCCACGAGCAACGGCTCCAGCACCCCCGTGCCGACCAGTTCGCCGCGCAACTCCGCCGCGGCCCCGAGCACCTCGGCATCCCCCAGCAACCGCCCCTGGGCCCGCAGAGCGGCGGCCACTCCGGCCGGGGTGGGGGCGGCACCGCTGCGTGCCAGCCGCTGGCGTACGGCGTCGAGCAGTTCGTCCGTCATGCCGTCCCTCCCCCGGGCAGCCCGGTCACGGGGTTCGCGCCACCGGCGGCCGCCACCTGCTCCCAGAAGGCCGAACAGAACCGGGCCAGCGGGCCCCGTCCGCTGCCTCCGGGTGGGGTGCCGTCGTCCTGGGAGGCCAGAAGGCCCGGTTCCAGAGGAAGTTCGCCGACGAGTTGGAGGCCGGTGGCCCGGGCGACCCATCGCCCGTCCAGCCCCGACGCATACGGGCCCCGGGGCACCACCCGCAGATCGTCCAGCACCATGCCGGCCGCGGCCGCAACCCGTCTCGCCGCCGCCACCGCGCGCAGTTCGCCCGGCACCACGAGCAGACCGAGATCAAGTTGGGCCAGTGCTTCGGCGACCGACTCGTCGACCCGGCGCGGAAGGTCCACGACCACCACCCCGCCGAGCCGTCGCGCGGCGGCCAGCACCGCACGCATCGCCTGCGGCGGAATCACCACCTCGTCGTCCCGACCCCAGCTCAACACCCGCAACCCGTGGAGCGCGGGCAGCGAGTCCTCAAGAGCTCCGCCCCCGAGACGGCCCTTCGACTGCGCGAAATCCGGCCACCGCATGCCTTCGGCACGTTCGCCGCCGAGCAGGACATCGATCCCGCCGCCCAACGGGTCGGCGTCGATCAGCATCGTCCGCCCACCTGACCTCGCCGCACTCACGGCCAGGGCGCAGGCCAGTGTCGATGCGCCGGAGCCGCCCCGGCCGCCCATCACACCGACGCTGAAGGCGGGCCGTCCCACGCCCTCGGCGGCATTGGCGATCTGGTCGACGAGCCAGGCCTCGGAATCGGGCAGTCGCAGCACGTATTCGGCCCCGATCTCCACCGCGCGCCGCCACACCTCCGGGTCGTCCTGGTCCCGGCCGACCAGCATCACCCCCTTCCGGCGACCGGCGCCGCGGCAGCGCGCGGCGGCGTCATCTCCCACCAGCACCATCGGAGCCCGCTCCCAGCCGCCCCGACGTCCCGGCGGCCCGTGATGAACCTCCGGCTCGGCTCCGGCCGCCGCGCACAGCCGCAGCAGGTCGTCGAGCAGGTCCACGTCCTCCGTCACGATCAGCGGGCCTCCACGCCGCCCCTCGGCGACCGCCGTTCCTTCTCCCGCGATGGATCCAGCCACGATCTCCGCCCCCTTCTCACTGCCCTTCAGCGCGGTTCGCGGTGTTCTCGGAGCGTTCCGAGATGCGCGATTCCGGCACCCGCGGACTTCGCGGGTGGAATCAACGTGCAGCACCCCGGAAAATCATGTGGATCTTGATGAAAAACTGTGGACAACTTCGAGGCTGTGAATAACTTCGTAACCCGAACCAGCGACTTCCGGAGCGCAGCCCTGTGGCTACACACTGTGACGAGACGAGTCGCACGCCACCGGCTCGCGCAATCGGGCCGATGGACGGCCAGACGGGAGGCTCGGGTGGTTTCCACCCCTCAAACGCGTCCGGACATGCGACGACCCCCGCCGGGGGGGAGAGCGGGGGTCGTCCCCACGGCCGACTCGGGGGGGGGAGGAGTCGGGCCGGGTTAGCACGGTCGCGAACGATCCGTGACTTCCATGGTGTACCCGAGGGCCTTCTCAGGCAAACCCACGCGCCGGAGTTTACGCCGAATGGTGGGCCCCTATGCTCAGCGTTGTGGAAAACTGCTTCTCGCCGCGCACAGCAGCCTTCTTTGACCTGGACAAGACGGTCATTGCGAAGTCTTCGACGCTGACCTTCAGCAAGTCCTTCTACCAAGGCGGACTGATCAACCGCCGCGCTGTACTGCGCACTGCGTACGCACAGTTTGTGTTCCTCGCCGGGGGCGCCGATCACGACCAGATGGAGCGGATGCGTGAATACCTCTCCGCGCTCTGCAAGGGATGGAACGTCCAGCAGGTCAAGGAGATCGTCGCCGAGACCCTGCACGACCTGATCGACCCGATCATCTACGACGAGGCCGCCACCCTCATCGAAGAACACCACACGGCGGGGCGCGACGTGGTCATCGTCTCGACCTCCGGCGCCGAAGTCGTCGAGCCCATCGGCGAATTGCTGGGCGCCGACCGCGTCGTCGCCACACGTATGGTCGTCGGTGACGACGGGTGCTTCACGGGCGAGGTCGAGTACTACGCCTACGGGCCGACCAAGGCCGAGGCCGTGAAGGCGCTCGCGGTCTCGGAGGGGTACGACCTTTCGCGCTGCTACGCCTACAGCGACTCCGCGACCGATGTACCGATGCTGGAGTCGGTCGGCCACCCGCACGCGGTCAACCCCGACCGCGCGCTACGCCGCGAAGCGACCCTTCGCGAGTGGCCGATTCTCGTCTTCAACCGCCCGGTCCGGCTCAAGCAGCGACTGCCCGCCTTCACGATGCCTCCCCGGCCCGCTCTCGTGGCGGCGGCCGCGGTCGGCGCGGCAGCCGTCACCGCCGGTCTCGTCTGGTACGCCAGTCGCCGACGTACCGTCGGCGCCGCTCTGCCGGGGTGAGACGGGGCGGTTCCCGGCGGGGCGAGCAGGGACGCTCCACCGGACCGATGCCGCGCCCGATTAGCCCTTGATTGAACCCAAAAGTAAAGAAGCGGGGTCAGGGGTTTCCCTTCCCCTGGCCCTGGAGTACAAAGGATTTAACGGCCCGCGAGACCAAGGACATCCGTGAGGATGACCTGTTGACGCAGTACGGCCCCACGGACCGCGCACGAAAGCCGAGCACCCACGCGACGTCGACCCGTCGATTACGGGCCAGCCGCACCAGGTGACGGGCAAAGTACCCGACCTGATGGGCACATTACGAGGACGCTTGGTAACTGGGCGGACGTGCCAGCGGCGGTACCGCACATCGGTACCGCCGCAACCCTTGACCGGCCCATCACCCCGGCCCATCGCCCGGCCTCACGCTCCGGTCCATGGCCCCACCGCGCCGCGGCCACGGTCCCGGCACGGCAGAGGACTTCCCCGGCGCCCTAATGCCGCGTCTGCCTCAGCCGCAGCGCCGGCCCCGGTGCCGCGGCCCATCCCCGGCCGACGCCCCCCGTTCGACTCAGCCCCAGGCCGGCGGATGCCCGCATCCCACCCGGCTCCGCATCAGACACCGGCATCAGGCACCGGCATCACACGACACGAGCAGCGGATGCGTCCTGAAGCTCCCGGATGCGTCCGGACGCGCCCGGCCCCATCCAGCTCGGCAGCCGGATACCGGCATCACGCACCCAGCTCGGCGAACGCCGGGGTTCCTGCCCCCGGACAGCGGCAGGCCGGCTCAGGCGGCGCCGCGCTGGAGCGCCTCGCACACCGCGGTCGACTCGCGCACACCCAGTTCGACGGAGCGCCCGCAGTGGGTGATCCAGGCGGCCATACCCTCGGGGGTTCCGGCCGTGTAGCCCTCGAACGCCGCGACGTAGGCCGCCCGGCCCTGCTCGGCGTGTCCCACCTCGGCCGGGCAGATCGCCTTCGGGTCCAGCCCGCTGCCGATCAGCACGATGCGCTCGGCGGTCCGGGCCACCAGACCGTTGTGCGAGCCGAACGGCCGCAGTGCCAGCAGTTCGCCGTGCACCACGGCGGCCGTGACCAGGGCGGGGGCACTACTGTCGGCAATGACCAGCCGCGAGAGCCCTTCGAGCCGTCCGGCGACCTCCTCGGCCCCGGGGACCGGCGCCTCGATCAGCGGCTCGTCGACCGTCTCGCCCGCCAGCCGGGGGCGCCCCACCGCGTCGTCCGGGGTCGCCCCACCGGCCGCCACCAGGTGCAACCGGGCCAGCACCCGCAGCGGCGACTGCCGCCAGATGGAAAGGAGTTGACCCGCTTCCGCGGTAAGCCTCAGCGCGGCGCCGACCGTGCGCGCCTCGTCCTCACCACGAAAGTCGGTGCGCCGACGAACCTCCTCCAGGTTCCAGTCGGCACCGGACAGCGCGGCCGAACCGCGAGAGCCGCGCAGCGCCGCTTCGGCCGTGACCTCATTGCTGCGGCGTCGCATGACGCGATGACCGTAAACCCGGTCGACGGCCTTGCGCACGGAGTCCACGGCTTCGGGAACGCCGGGCAGGGAACCGAGCGCGGCGAGCGGATCAGAGGCAGTCGTACTCATAAGTAGCGAGGCTACGCGCCCACCCCACCCGCACCACCCTCAAGTGGCCATCTTCACGAACAGTGACAGCGCAACGCAACGGACCCACTACCCTAGGTGAACATGAAGATCGCTTTCGTCGGGAAGGGCGGCAGCGGAAAGACCACGCTGTCCTCGCTCTTCATCCGTCACCTCGCCGCCAACGAAGCCCACGTCATCGCCGTGGACGCCGACATCAACCAGCACCTGGGGGCCGCTCTCGGCCTGGACGAGGCAGAGGCCGCCGCGCTGCCCGCCATGGGGGCGCACCTCCCTCTCATCAAGGACTACCTGCGGGGCTCGAACCCTCGTATCGCCTCCGCCGAGACGATGATCAAAACGACTCCCCCCGGCGAGGGCTCCCGGCTGCTGCGGGTCCGCGAGGAGAACCCGATCTTCGCGGCCTGCGCGCGCACGGTTCGCCTCGACGACGGGGACGTCCGGCTGATGGCGACGGGGCCCTTCACGGAGTCCGATCTGGGCGTGGCCTGCTACCACTCCAAGGTCGGGGCCGTGGAGCTCTGCCTCAACCACCTGGTCGACGGTCCCGACGAGTACGTCGTGGTCGACATGACGGCGGGCTCCGACTCGTTCGCCTCGGGTATGTTCACGCGCTTCGACATGACGTTCCTGGTCGCGGAGCCGACCCGTAAGGGGGTGTCGGTGTATCGCCAGTACAAGGAGTACGCACGCGACTTCGGCGTCGCCCTGAAGGTCGTGGGAAACAAGGTGCAGGGCCCGGACGACCTGGAGTTCCTGCGCGCGGAGGTCGGCGACGACCTGCTGATCGGGATCGGCCACTCCGACTGGGTACGGTCGATGGAGAAGGGCCGGCCGTCCAGGTTCGAACTGCTGGAGGCCGACAACCGGATGGCCCTGCAGACGTTGCAGGACACCGCCGAGGACTCGTACGGATCGCGTGACTGGGAGCGCTACACGCGCCAGATGGTCCACTTCCACCTGAAGAACGCCGAGAGTTGGGGCAACGAGAAGACCGGAGCCGACCTGGCCGCCCAGGTCGACCCCGCCTTCGTGCTCGACGAACGCCACACCGGAGCGGGCGTGACCACGCCCGTCTGACCCGTCACACGGAACCCCCTCGCCGGCACCTTTCCGTAGCCGACGAGGGGGACGAGGGGGACGAGTGATGCGGCACGCGCGACCGGCCCATGCCTCGGCCGGCGTTCTCCCGGTGCTCCGGCCAACCGCTCCGGGCTCCAGACCGTCGCTCGGGGCTTCAGCCAACCCATCCGGGCTTCAGACCGTCGCTCGGGGCTTCAGCCGGTCGCTCCGGCGGGGTCCGGACCCGCGTCCTCCTGACCCGAGGCGTTGCCGGGAGCCTGGTCCGGAGCTTGGTCCGGGGCCTCTCCGGCGTCCTCGGCGGGAGCCTGGCCGGGGGCTTCTGCGGCGCCCCCGCCCGGAGCCTGACCCTCACCCCCGTCCTGCTCCTGTTCCTGGCCCCGGCCCTGGTCCTTGCCCTGCCCCTTTTCCGAGCCCTTCTCCGTGTCCTTGTCCGTCCCTGTCCGCGTCCCCGTCTCCTTGTCCGCGGGGCGCGCGGCGGCCTGCTGCGTGCCGAGGTAGGACGACCAGCCCGTCTTGGGCGCCTCGCCGACGCCGAGCGTGGTGAGCTTGGCCAGCGTCCGAGGGTCCTGTGCGTCCAGCCAGTCGGCGAGCTGGCGGAAGGACACGCAGCGCACGCCCTCCTTGGTGCACACCTGGGCGATGGTCTCCTCGATGGCGCGCATGTAGGTGCCGCCGTTCCAGGACTCGAAGTGGTTGCCGATGATCAGAGGCGCCCGGTTGCCGTTGTACGAGCGGTCGAAGGCCTGGAGCAGACCGTCCCGCATCTGGTTGCCCCAGTACTCGTGCTGGGAGGGGTCGCCCTGGGTGGCCGTCCCGGACTGGTTGACCATGAAGTTGTAGTCCATGGAGAGGGTCTCGAAGGCGCGGCCCGGCATCGGGACGAGCTGGAGCGGAATGTCCCAGACCCCGTCCTTCTTCTTGGGCCAGACCTGGTTGCCGACGCCGCTGGAGTCGTAGCGGAAGCCCATGGTCCGGGCGGCGGCGACCATGTTCTTCTGACCTTCGAGACAGGGGGTGCGGGCGCCGATCAGTTCCTTGTCGTAGTCGAAGGGGAGCGGGGCCTCGCCCTTCAGCTCCGGCGTGTTGGTCTTCCAGCTCTTGACGAAAGCTTTCGCCTGGCTGATCTCGCTCTTCCACTCATCGACGGACCAGGTCCCGACGCCCCCGTCCGCGCCGCAGAAGTGGCCGTTGAAGTGGGTGCCGATCTCGTTGCCTTCCAGCCAGGCGGCTCGCACCTCGGCCAGGGTGTCGCGGATGCCCCCGGTGTCGTTGAAGCCGATGTCGGAACGGCCCGGCGCGTGCTGGGGCGGGTTGTAGAGGTCCTTCTTCTCCTCCGGCAGCAGGTACACGCCGCTGAGGAAATAGGTCATCTTGGCGTTGTACTTCTTGGCCACGCCGCGGAAGTGCGAGAAGAGTTTCTGGCTGTCCTCCCCGGCACCGTCCCAGGAGAAGACCACGAACTGGGGAGGCTTCTCGCCGGGCGCCAGGCGCTTGGCGGCCGGCAGCTTCGGCTGGACCCCGGTGAAGGCGGTGGACCCGTCTCCGATGAGCTTGATCGCGTTCTTCGGTGCGGCGCCCGCCGGAGGGTTCTCCTTGGCGCCGTGGGCGCCCTTCTCCGTGTCGGCTCCGGCACCCCCGGACGCGGACCCCCCGGATCCGGACCCGGAGCAGCCCGCGAGTACGGCGACCAAGGCCGTGGACATGACGCCCAAGGCGATCCTCTTCGTGGCGGCCATCATCCGCCCACCCTCTTCCTTGCAGGTTATTTGCGTTGAAGTGCCGACACGGCGCGGCCAAATTCGCACGCGGTTCCGCACAGCAAGGGCGACATACCGAATGAAAAGCTGCTTATTCGCTAATAAGAGTTATTAACTAGGCCGAACGCCTCCAGCCAGCACGAACGCTTCCGACCAGCCCGAACACCCCGGCCTGAACCGAGCGACCCCCGGGGCCGTGTAAACAGGTGACCCACTCCGCATCGCACTCGACCCCTCCGGCACGCCCACCACACCCGGCACGCCCAGCACAACCGGCACACAACGCACCCGGCACACCGGACGCACCCCGCACACCCGACGCACACGACGCACACGACGGGGAGGAACCGCCGTGCGTGACGCGTCGTGCGACGGCCCTCGACCGCGGAGCGGGATCATGGCCCCATACACGAAAACACAGGTCTAAACCAATTCCCGGAAGGCCCTTGTCACCTGGCCCCGCGCCTGATGAGCTATGCCCCGGGACACAACGGACACCCTGGGACTGGGAGAAGTCGTGAGCAACGAGAGCCTGGCCAACCTGCTTCGGGAAGAGCGGAAATTCGCTCCGCCTGCCGAGCTGGCCGCCAACGCCAACGTCACCGCAGAGGCGTACGAGCAGGCCGAGGCGGACCGGCTGGGCTTCTGGGCCGAGCAGGCCCGCCGCCTGACGTGGGACACCGAGCCGACCGAGACCCTCGACTGGAGCAACCCGCCCTTCGCGAAGTGGTTCGCGGACGGCAAGCTGAACGTCGCGTACAACTGCGTGGACCGCCACGTCGAGGCGGGCAACGGCGACCGGGTCGCCATCCACTTCGAGGGCGAGCCGGGCGACAGCCGGGCCATCACCTACGCGGAGCTGAAGGACGAGGTCTCCCGCGCCGCCAACGCGCTGACCGAACTGGGCGTCGGCAAGGGCGACCGGGTCGCCGTCTACCTGCCGATGATCCCCGAGGCCGCGATCGCGATGCTGGCCTGCGCCCGCATCGGCGCCGCGCACTCCGTGGTCTTCGGCGGCTTCTCGGCCGACGCCATCGCCGCCCGCATCAAGGACGCGGACGCCAAGGTAGTCATCACCGCCGACGGCGGCTACCGCCGCGGCAAGCCGTCCGCGCTCAAGCCCGCCGTCGACGACGCCGTCTCGCGCTTCGAGAACGTCGAGCACGTCCTCGTCGTCCGCCGCACCGGCCAGGACACCGCGTGGACCGAGGGCCGCGACGTCTGGTGGCACGAGATCACCGCCCGGCAGTCCGCCGAGCACACCCCCGAGGCCTTCGAGGCCGAGCAGCCGCTGTTCATCCTCTACACCTCGGGCACCACGGGTAAGCCGAAGGGGATCCTGCACACCTCCGGCGGCTACCTCACCCAGGCCTCGTACACGCACCACGCGGTCTTCGACCTCAAGCCGGAGACCGACGTCTACTGGTGCACCGCCGACATCGGCTGGGTGACCGGGCACTCGTACATCGTGTACGGGCCGCTGGCCAACGGCGCGACGCAGGTCATGTACGAGGGCACCCCGGACACCCCGCACCAGGGCCGGTTCTGGGAGATCGTGCAGAAGTACGGCGTCACGATCCTCTACACCGCCCCCACGGCGATCCGTACGTTCATGAAGTGGGGCGACGACATCCCCGCGAAATTCGACCTGAGCAGCCTCCGCGTCCTGGGTTCGGTCGGTGAGCCGATCAACCCCGAGGCGTGGATGTGGTACCGGAAGAACATCGGCGCCGACAAGTGCCCCATCGTGGACACCTGGTGGCAGACCGAGACCGGCGCGATGATGATCGCGCCGCTGCCCGGCGTGACGGAGACGAAGCCGGGAAGCGCCCAGCGCGCGCTGCCGGGCATCGCCGCCACCGTCGTGGACGACGACGCCAACGAGGTGCCGAACGGCGGGGGCGGCTACCTCGTCCTCACCGAGCCGTGGCCCTCCATGCTCCGCACCATCTGGGGCGACGACCAGCGGTTCATCGACACCTACTGGTCGCGTTTCGAGGGCAAGTACTTCGCGGGCGACGGGGCGAAGAAGGACGAGGACGGCGACATCTGGCTGCTGGGCCGGGTCGACGACGTCATGCTCGTCTCGGGGCACAACATCTCCACCACCGAGGTCGAGTCCGCCCTCGTCTCCCACCCGTCGGTCGCCGAGGCGGCCGTGGTCGGGGCGAACGACGAGACGACGGGCCAGGCCATCGTGGCGTTCGTGATCCTGCGCGGTTCGGCCACCGCCTCCGACGAGCTGGTCGCGGAGCTGCGCAACCACGTCGGCGCGACCCTCGGCCCAATCGCCAAGCCCAAGCGGGTCCTCCCGGTCGCCGAGCTGCCCAAGACGCGCTCCGGCAAGATCATGCGCCGCCTGCTGCGCGACGTCGCCGAGAACCGCGAGCTGGGCGACGTCACCACCCTCACGGACTCCTCCGTGATGGACCTGATCACCACCCAGCTGCCGTCCTCCTCGTCCGAGGACTGACAGCCGGAGGGGACGCACCAGTACGGCTCCGATGGGCATCCGGCAACGCGCCGGGTGCCCATCGGGCGTTTAGCCTCGATATCACCCATAGCGGTCCCGCTCTTTACGCCCCCGGTAGAGTGGGCGCTTCACCCACAACTGCAGAGAACATCTCCACAGGGGCGCCGGGAAGTCTGGTCGGCATGTCCATCAGTCCTGCCCTCATGCCGCCCTGACCTGGAGGTCCTCTCGTGGCACCGCCCAATCCGCCCACCCCCGCGCCCCCGGCGCCGCCCCGGCGCCCGCTGCTCGGCAGGCTCTCGCTGCCCGAGCGGAACTACGTGGCGGAGGCGCTGCGCACCGAGACGGTCGGCGGTGTGCTGCTGCTGGTGGCGGCGGTCGCCGCGCTCGTCTGGGCGAACACCTTCGGCGGCTCGTACGACGAGGTCAGCGGCTTCCACTTCGGGCCCGGCTCCCTCGGCCTGGATCTCTCCGTGGCGCACTGGGCGGCGGACGGACTGCTCGCCGTCTTCTTCTTCGTCGCCGGCGTCGAGCTCAAGCGCGAACTGGTCGCGGGCGAGCTCCGCGACCCGAAGGCCGCCGCCCTCCCGGTGGTGGCGGCGCTGTGCGGCATGGCGGTGCCCGCCCTCGTCTACTTCCTCACCACGGCCGTCGGCGGCGGCTCGTCGGCCGGCTGGGCGGTCCCCACCGCCACCGACATCGCCTTCGCCCTCGCCGTCCTCGCGGTGATCGGCACCTCGCTGCCGTCCGCGCTACGGGCCTTCCTGCTCACGCTGGCCGTCGTCGACGACCTCTTCGCGATCCTGATCATCGCGGTGTTCTTCACCTCGGACCTGAACTTCCTGGCGCTCGGCGGGGCCGTTCTCGGCCTGGTCGTCTTCCATCTCCTCCTGCGCTTCGACGTCCGGGGCTGGTACGTCTACGTTCCGCTCGCCCTGGTCATCTGGGGCCTGATGTACAACAGCGGCGTGCACGCCACCATCGCCGGTGTCGCCATGGGCCTGATGCTGCGCTGCACCCGTCGCGAGGGCGAGGAGCACTCCCCCGGCGAGCACATCGAACACCTGGTCCGCCCGCTCTCCGCCGGGATCGCCGTGCCGCTGTTCGCCCTGTTCTCCGCCGGGGTCGCGCTGAACGGCGAGGCGCTGGCCGGCGTCTTCACCCGGCCCGAGACGCTCGGCGTCGTCCTCGGTCTCGTCGTCGGCAAGACCGTGGGCATCTTCGGCGGCACCTACCTCGCCGCCCGCTTCACCAGGGCGGAGCTGAACAAGGACCTGGCCTGGGCCGATGTCTTCGCGGTCGCCTCGCTCGCCGGCATCGGGTTCACCGTCTCGCTGCTCATCGGCGAGCTCGCCTTCGAGGGCGACCCGGAGATGGTCAACGAGATCAAGGCCGCCGTCCTGATCGGATCGCTGACCGCGGCCCTGCTCGCCTGCGTGCTGCTCAAGATCCGGGTACGCAAGTACCGGGCGCTGGTCACGGCCGAGGAGCTGGACGAGGACGAATCCGGGGTACCCGACGTCTACGAGCAGGATGATCCCGAATATCACCTGCGGATGGCCGCCCTCCACGAGCGGAAGGCGGCGGAACACCGCCGTCTCGCCGAAGAACGGGCGGGGGCAGCGCGCAACAAGCCGAACAGTCCGGCATGATCTGACATCGGATGTGTCGAAGACGGAGAGGGAGTCAGGGATGAGCGACCCCGGCAACTACGCGGGCAGTGCGGACCGCAGCATCGGGCAGTTGGTCGCCTCGGCCACGGCCGAGATGTCCGCGCTGGTGCACGACGAGATCGCCCTGGCCAAGGCGGAGGTGCGGCAGGACGTCAAGCGCGGGGTGATCGGCAGCGCGGCGTTCATCGCTGCGGGCGTGCTGCTGCTGTTCACCATGCCGATGCTGAGCTTCGCCGCCGCGTACGGGATCCACAATCTGGGCCTGGGCCTGGCGTGGTCGTTCCTGATCGTGGCGGGGGCCTTCATCCTCCTGGCCGCCCTGATCGGGTTCATCGGTCTGCGGAAGTTCAAGAAGATCAAGCCGCCGGAGAAGTCCATCGCCTCCGCCAAGCAGACCGCCGCCGTCCTCCAGAAGGCCAAGCCGCACCCGCGCCCGTCGATCGAGGCCGCCGCGATCATCGAGCGCTCCGGCAGCACGCTGTCGAAGAAGGGCGTCGAGAGCGCCGGGGGCGCCTCCGGCAAGGGCAAGGCCGACGCTGTGGCACGCTCGACCACATGACGGTTCCCGATTCCAGCGCATTCGGCCCGACGGGCCCGGCAGCTCCCGAGGGCCCCATGGCCCCTGAGGGCCCGGCGGCCCCGGCCGAGCAGGCCACCGGCCCCGCGGACTCCGTGAGCCCCGCGGGCCGGGCCGCCGCCGGGGGCCCGGTGCGTCTCGACGGCCCCTGGACCCACCGCGACGTGGCCGCCAACGGCGCGCGCTTCCACATCGCGGAGATGGGCGAGGGGCCGCTGGTGCTCCTGCTGCACGGCTTCCCGCAGTTCTGGTGGACCTGGCGCCACCAGCTGCCCGCGCTCGCCGACGCGGGGTTCCGGGCTGTCGCGATGGACCTGCGCGGGGTGGGCGGCAGCGACCGCACACCGCGCGGTTACGACCCCGCCAACCTGGCCCTCGACGTCACCGGGGTGATCCGCTCCCTCGGTGAGCCCGACGCGGCCCTGGTCGGCCACGACCTCGGCGGCTACCTCGCCTGGACGGCCGCCGTGATGCGGCCCAAGCTGGTCCGCCGGCTCGCCGTCTCCTCCATGCCGCACCCGCGCCGCTGGCGCTCCTCGATGCTGTCCGACTTCGCGCAGTCGCGGGCCGGTTCGTACGTCTGGGGCTTCCAGCGCCCGTGGCTGCCGGAGCGTCAGCTCCTCGCGGACGACGCGGCGCTGGTCGGAAGCCTCATCCAGGACTGGGCGGGGCCCCGCACCCCGGAGTTCCCCGACGAGGAGGCCCTGGACGTCTACCGGCGGGCCATGAGCATCCCCTCCACCGCCCACTGCTCGATCGAGCCGTACCGCTGGATGGTGCGGTCGATGGCGCGTCCGGACGGGATCCAGTTCAACCGGCGGATGAAGCGTCCCGTCCGGGTGCCCACGCTGCACCTGCACGGATCGCTCGATCCGGCGGTCCGCACCCGCAGTTCGGCCGGGTCCGGGCAGTACGTCGAGGCGCCCTACCGGTGGCGACTTTTCGACGGTGTCGGGCACTTCCCGCACGAGGAGGATCCGATCGGCTTCTCCACCGAACTCATCAACTGGCTCAAGGACCCCGAGCCCGACCGGTAGCCGCCCGCCCGTCACGGGCACGCACGTCCGAGGGACGGCCAATTGCCTGCCGCATAGGCCAATTGGCTGACTCGCGCACGATTACCGACCTTGGGTCACGGGCAGACGTCGGGGTATGGGCTGGACGCACGACTTCACTGACGAAGCACGCAACCGCCGCTCCACCGCGTCAGCCGGTGTGAGCACTCATGAGGGGGGCGGCCCCCGGGGCCGGGTGCACGAAGTGCATGACCTTCACCGTTCCCGTCTCGGGATTCCGCGTATCCTCCGCCGTCGGGCCCGCTGGGTCTCGGCACGGCTCCGACACCCCCGTAACTGACCCTCACCGGCCCGGCCGAAACCGATCGCGGGGGCCTCGGGGGGATTCACGGGCGGGCCCAGCGGCGGACCCATGGGCGGGTCCGCCGGGGGGGACAGACCTCAGAGGGCGCAGCCCTGGCTGTCGACCTGCTGGTCGGCCTCCCGGCCGATCTCGATGTCCTCGCGGATCTCGTCGACCGTCAGCGCGTAGCCGGTGTCCGGGTCGTCGAGCGACTTGGCGAACACCACTCCGTACACCTTTCCGTCCGGAGTGAGCAGCGGGCCGCCCGAGTTGCCCTGGCGCACCGTCGCGTAGAGCGAGTACACATCGCGGCGCACCGTGCCCCGGTGGTAGATGTCCGGGCCGTCGGCGTCGATGCGGGCGCGGACGCGGGCCGAGCGCACGTCGTACGCGCCGTTCTCGGGGAAGCCGGCGACGATCGCGCTGTCGCCGGTCTCCGCGTCGTCGTCCGGGCTGGTGAACTCCAGTGGCCTGGCCCGGAGATCGGGGACGTCCAGGACCGCGATGTCGCGCTGCCAGTCGTAGAGGACGACCTTCGCGTCGTACAGCCGGCCCTCGCCGCCGATCTGCACCGTGGGCTCCTCCACGCCGCCGACCACGTGGGCGTTGGTCATCACGCGGCGCTCGGAGAAGACGAAGCCGGTGCCTTCGAGGACCTTGCCGCAGCTCGGGGCGGTGCCCACGACCTTGACGATCGACTTCTTGGCGCGGGCGGCCACCGGGCTGCCCACGAGGGCCGGGTCGGGGGCCTTCACCTCGGTGATCGGTTCGTTGGCGAAGGGGCTGAAGACCTGGGGGAAGCCGTTCTGCGCCAGGACGGACGAGAAGTCCTGGAACCAGCTGGGCGCCTGCTTCGGCATCACCCGGTCGACCCCGAGCAGCACCGAGGAGCTGCGGACCTCCTTGCCGAGGGTCGGCAGCGAGGTGCCCGCCAGCAGCAGGCCGATCATCCAGGCCACCAGCAGCATGGCCACCACGTTGACCAGGGCGCCGCCGGTGGCGTCCAGGGCGCGCGCGGGCGACCACGTGATGTACCGGCGGAGTCTGTTGCCGAGGTGGGTGGTGAAGGCCTGGCCGACCGAGGCGCAGACGATCACGATGACGACCGCGCCGATGGCGACGGCGGTGGAGACCTCGGCGTCCTCGGTCAACCGGTCCCAGATGACCGGCAGCAGGTAGACGGCGACGAGACCGCCCCCGAGGAAGCCGATCACCGACAGGATGCCGACGACGAAACCCTGGCGGTAGCCGATGACCGCGAACCACACGGCAGCCAGCAGCAGCAGGATGTCCAGCACGTTCACCGTCTGTAGCCTCGCAGTTTCGTCACCTGGCCCGTCGGTGGTGACGGGGTCCGGGCCGGGCCCGGAACAGCGCAGCAGGACAGCCAGCGTGTCATGCGCGCCAGTCGAGCGGCACCTGTCTGGCCCTGTCCCAGGGGCGTTCCCATCCGGCGTAGTGCACAATTCGGTCGATCACTCCGGCGGTGAACCCCCAGACCAGGGCCGATTCGACCAGAAATGCCGGGCCGCTGTGCCCGCTCGGGTGGATGGCCGTGGCCCGATTCGCGGGGTCCGTGAGATCCGCCACGGGAACCGTGAAGACCCGGGCCGTCTCGGCCGGATCGACCACCCCGACCGGGCTGGGCGCACGCCACCAGCCGAGCACCGGCGTGACGACGAAGCTGCTGACCGGGATGTAGAGCCGGGGCAGCACACCGAAGATCTGCACGCCCCGGGGGTCGAGCCCGGTCTCCTCCTCGGCCTCCCGCAGCGCCGCCCTCAGGGGCCCGGTGGTGGCCTGGTCGCCGTCCTCGGGATCCAGCGCACCGCCGGGGAAGGACGGCTGCCCGGCGTGGGAGCGCAGGGTCCCGGAACGCTCCATCAGCAGCAGCTCGGGCCCGCGCTGCCCCTCGCCGAACAGGACCAGGACGGCGGACTGCCGGCCCGCCCCGCTCGCGGGCGGCAGGAAGCGGCTGAGCTGCTGCGGCTGGACGCTCCGCGCGGCGGCGGCGACGGGGTCGAGCCAGGAGGGCAGGCCGTCGGTGGTGACGTCGACGGCCGGGCCGGGGGCAGGGCCGGGTCCGCCGCGCCCGGGCTCCTCGGCGAGGCCGTTCGCGGTGAGGTCGTCTCCGGCGAGGCCGTTCCCGGCGTGCGTCGTGCCGTGTGTGTGCGTGTGCGTCATGGGCACCCCCATCGATTCACAACGCCTGTCGTCGGCCATTTCGTTCCGAGCCGTTCCGTCCTGAGGGGTGAAAGTGCGGGGGTGAAGGCGGCGGGGGTGAAGGCGGCGGGGGCCGTGCGCGGAGTCGTCTCCCTCACCCGGCCCCGAGCGCGGGCGCGGGCTTGCCCGGGTAGTCGGCGGGCGGGCTGAGCCGCTGGCCGGGATAACCGCCCATCTCGTACTTGAGGAGCTTCCTCGCCTTCTCCGGATCGGTCTCGCCCTCGCCGTAGGACGGACAGAGCGGGGCGATGGGGCAGGCCCCGCAGGCGGGCTTGCGGGCGTGGCAGATCCGGCGGCCGTGGAACACCACCCGATGCGAGAGCATCGTCCACTCGCTCTTGGGGAAGATCCCGGCGACGACCGCCTCGACCTTCACCGGATCCTCCTCGTCGGTCCACTTCCAGCGCCGCACCAGGCGTCCGAAGTGCGTGTCGACGGTGATGCCGGGGACGCCGAAGGCGTTGCCCAGGACCACGTTGGCGGTCTTGCGGCCGACGCCGGGCAGCTTCACGAGGTCCTTCAGGCGCCCCGGGACCTCGCCGCCGAAGTCGTCCCGGAGGGCGGCCGAGAGGCCCAGCAGCGACTTGGTCTTGGCCCGGAAGAACCCGGTCGGCCGGATGATCTCCTCCATCTCCTCCGGCACGGCCGCCGCCATGTCCTCGGGGGTGGGGTAGGCGGCGAAAAGCGCGGGGGTGGTCTGGTTGACCCTCAGGTCCGTGGTCTGGGCGGAGAGGACCGTGGCCACGAGGAGTTCGAACGGGTTACGGAAGTCCAGCTCGGGATGGGCGTACGGGTAGACCTCGGCGAGCTCGCGGTTGATCCGGCGCGCCCGGCGGACCATCGCGAGATGCGACTCCGCCTTCGGCGCCTTGCCCGCCGAAGAAGCCTTGGCCGTCCTGGTTGCCTTGGCCGCCTTGGTAGCTTTACCGGTTTCGTCAGCTTTATCGGGATTGCTGGATTTGCCGGGCGTTGACGATGACGACGGTGACACTGCGGACCTCCTGGCCGACTTCCGGAGCGGCTTTCCCGGCTCTCCGGGGGAGCCGTGCGCCCCTCCGGGGGAGCCATTCGCGGCATTCTCCGGGCGCGACCGAGGCTGTTCGCCCACAGCGGAATCGTCGCCCTTCAGGACCCCGTCAGCCCCCTTGGCCTGCACTCTCCCCGGCGTTCTGGACACCCGGCCAGCCTAGAGCCAGGCACCGACAACCACCGGTGTCACGGCATATCCACCCCCGATCGGCCCCCTGCCGTACGGTCCGGCACGCCCGTGCGTCAAACTGGTTTGTGATTGATCGCACTGTTTTACCGTCCTGCATGATGGGGACCACGGTTCCCTGAACAGGCCGACAAGGAGAGAACTCGTGGACGACGTTCTGCGGCGCGCCCCGCTTTTCGCGGCGCTCGATGATGAGCAGGCCGCGGAGCTCCGCGCCTCGATGAGTGAGGTGACCCTCGCGCGCGGAGACGCGCTGTTCCACGAGGGCGACCAGGGTGACCGCCTGTACGTGGTCACCGAGGGCAAGGTGAAGCTCCACCGCACCTCGCCCGACGGGCGCGAGAACATGCTGGCCGTGCTCGGCCCCGGCGAGCTGATCGGGGAGCTGTCGCTCTTCGACCCGGGCCCGCGTACGGCCACCGCCTCCGCGCTGACCGAGGTCAAGCTCCTCGGTCTCGGCCACGGCGACCTGCAGCCCTGGCTGAACGCCCGGCCCGAGGTGGCCACCGCGCTGCTGCGCGCGGTCGCCCGCCGGCTGCGCAAGACCAACGACCAGATGTCCGACCTGGTCTTCTCCGACGTGCCGGGCCGGGTCGCCCGCGCCCTCCTGGACCTGTCGCGCCGCTTCGGCGTCCAGTCCGAGGAAGGCATCCACGTCGTGCACGACCTCACCCAGGAGGAGCTGGCCCAGCTGGTCGGCGCCTCCCGCGAGACGGTCAACAAGGCGCTCGCGGACTTCGCGGGCCGCGGCTGGCTGCGCCTGGAGGCCCGTGCGGTCATCCTGCTGGACGTGGAGCGGCTGGCGAAGCGTTCGCGCTGACCCCCGGCCCCGTACGCGAAGGGCCCCGCCGACCGGGGCACGTACCGGAGTACGCGAGTACGCGCTCCGCCACGTCCGTCGGCGGGGCCCTTCGCCGCGCGGTGAAGGCGCCCTTCGCCTCACGGGAGCCGGGGCAGCCGGATCAGGGCTGGATCAGCCCGTGCTCGGTCAGGTACTCCAGCTGGGCCCGCACCGACAGTTCGGCGGCCGGCCACAGGGAGCGGTCCACGTCGGCGTAGACCGTCGCCACCACGTCCGACGGCGTGCGGTGCCCGGCCTCCACCGCGGTCTCCACCTGGGCGAGCCGGTGCGCGCGGTGGGCCAGGTAGAACTCCACCGCCCCCTGCGCGTCCTCCAGCACCGGCCCGTGGCCCGGCAGCACCGTGTGGACGCCGTCGTCGACCGTCAGCGACCGCAGCCGCCTGAGCGAGTCCAGGTAGTCGCCGAGCCGCCCGTCCGGGTGCGCGACCACCGTCGTACCGCGGCCCAGAATCGTGTCGCCCGTCAGCACCGCCCGGTCGGCGGGCAGATGGAACGAGAGCGAGTCCGCGGTGTGCCCCGGCGTCGGCACTACACGCAATTCCAGGCCGCCGGTGGTGATCACGTCGCCGGCCGCGAGGCCCTCGTCGCCCAGCCGCAGCGCCGCGTCCAGGGCCCGTACCTTCGTCCCCGTCAGCTCCGCGAACCGGCCCGCGCCCTCCGCGTGGTCGGGGTGGCCGTGGGTGAGCAGCGTGAGGCCCACGCGCCGCCCGGACCGCTCCACCGCCTCGATCACGGCCCGCAGGTGTACGTCGTCGAGCGGCCCGGGATCGATGACGACCGCGAGATCCGCGTCGGGCTCGGCCACGATCCAGGTGTTCGTCCCGTCGAGGGTCATCGCGGACGGGTTGGGCGCGAGGATGTTGACCGTGCGGGTGGTCGCGGGGCCGGAGGCCACGGTTCCGCGCGGCTGTCCGGGCAGGGCCGCCGCGTCGCTCACGCTCCACCGCCCGCCGGGGCACCCGGGCCCGCTGAAGCCACTGGCGCCGCGGGGACGTGCTGGGTGAACTCGTCGTGCCCCGGCCAGCTCAGCACCAGCTCCCCGCCCTCCATGCGGGCCTGCGCGAGGACCGGGGTCATGTCCTGCCCGTCGGCCGCCCCGAGCGCCTCGGCGGCCGTCCTGTGGGGCGCGAGGGCCCGCAGCGTGGTCACGGTGGGCGGCATCATCAGCAGCTCGCCCGCGTCGTAGCGGCGGGCCGCCTCCGCCGGGTCGATCCACACCGTGCGGTCGGCCTCGGTGGAGACGTCCCGGGTGCGCTGCCCCTCGGGAAGCGCGGCGACGAAGAACCAGGTGTCGTACCGGCGCGGTTCGAACTCCGGGGTGATCCAGCGCGCCCAGGCGCCCAGCAGGTCCGAGCGCAGCACCAGGCCGCGCCGGTCCAGGAACTCCGCGAAGGACAGCTCCCGGGCGACCAGCGCCTCCCGGTCGGCCTCCCAGTCGTCCCCGGTCGTGTCGCCGACCACGGTGGTGGCGGTCGGCCCGGCGAGCAGGACGCCCGCCTCCTCGAACGTCTCGCGCACCGCCGCGCAGACGACGGCCTGCGCCTCGGTGACCGTCGCCACGCCGAGCCGGGCGGCCCAGTGCTCCAACGGGGGCCCGGCCCACCCGATCAGCCGGTCGTCGTCGCGCGGATCCACTCCGCCACCCGGATAGGCGTACGCGCCCCCGGCGAAGGCCATGGAGGTCCGGCGGCGCAGCATGTGCACGCGGGGCCCGCCGACGCCGGGGCCGCCCGCGGCATCGCGGAGGAGCATCACCGTCGCGGCCCGCCGGGGCGGTGCGGCCGTCAGCTCACCGGCGGCGAGCGCCCGGATCCGGTCGGGCCATTCCGGGGGGTACCACTGACCTTGGGACATGGCCGGAGGCTATCCGGAACCGCGCCGATGTTCGAGAGCCCCCGGTCGTCGCGGTGACCCGACACGCTCCGTACACATCCGGCCCGCCTCGCAGCACACCCGCCGTGCCTCGCCCCCCCGCCCTGCGTGCCCCCGTGCCGCGGGCGCCCACGCGGCACACCGTACCGCGCGGCACGGCGTACCCCCGAGGCGCGACCCGTACGAGGCCCGGCTGTCCCGTACGCGCCCGACTACCCACCCCCGTACCCGCACCCATCCCCGTACGCGAACGATCCCGCCCGGTCGCGGTGACCGGACGGGATCGAAAGACAGGGCGGACGGGGAACCTCAGGCGTCGGCGAGCTCCACCTGGACCTCGACCTCGACCGGAGCGTCCAGCGGCAGCACGGCGACGCCCACGGCGCTGCGGGCGTGCACGCCCTTGTCGCCGAGGACCGCGCCCAGCAGCTCGCTGGCGCCGTTGATCACGGCGGGCTGGCCGGTGAAGTCGGAGGCCGAGGCGACGAAGCCCACGACCTTCACGACGCGCTCGATCCGGTCCAGGTCACCGGCGACCGACTTCACGGCGGCCAGCGCGTTGAGCGCGCAGGTCTTCGCGAGCTCCTTCGCCTCGTCCGGCGTGACCTCGGCGCCGACCTTGCCGGTGACGGCGAGCTTGCCGTCCACCATCGGCAGCTGGCCCGAGGTGTACACGTACACCCCGGACCGCACGGCCGGCTGGTACGAGGCCAGCGGCGGCACGACGGCGGGCAGGGTCAGGCCCAGCTCGGCGAGGCGCGATTCGACGGCGCCCGCCACTACGCCTTCTCCCGCTTCAGGTAGGCCACGAGCTGCTCGGGGTTGTTCGGGCCGGGAACAACCTGGACCAGCTCCCAGCCGTCCTCGCCCCAGGTGTCCAGAATCTGCTTGGTCGCGTGCACGAGAAGGGGCACGGTCGCGTATTCCCACTTGGTCATGGGCCCGACTGTAACGCCTGGCACGTACGGTCCCGTGCGTAGGCCGGGGCAGGACTGGTTAGGCTCGAATACGTGAGCAGGTTCCAGGTCGTCAGCGGCAAGGGCGGTACCGGTAAGACCACGGTCGCCGCCGCCCTCGCGCTCGCCCTCGCGACCGAGGGCAGGCGCACCCTCCTCGTCGAGGTCGAGGGCAGGCAGGGCATCGCCCAGCTCTTCGGTTCCGACGCGCTCCCCTACGAGGAGCGCAAGATCGCCGTCGCGCCGGGCGGCGGCGAGGTGTACGCGCTGGCGATCGACGCCGAGCTCGCCCTCCTCGACTACCTCCAGATGTTCTACAAGCTCGGCAGCGCCGGCCGGGCGCTGAAGAAGCTGGGCGCGATCGACTTCGCCACCACCATCGCGCCCGGCGTCCGAGACGTCCTGCTGACCGGCAAGGCCTGCGAAGCCGTACGCCGCAAGGACAGGCAGGGCCGGTTCGTCTACGACCACGTGATCATGGACGCCCCGCCGACCGGCCGGATCACCCGCTTCCTGAACGTCAACGACGAGGTCGCCGGGCTGGCCAGGATCGGCCCCATACACAACCAGGCCCAGGCCGTGATGCGGGTCCTGAAGTCCCCGCAGACCGCGGTGCACCTGGTGACCCTCCTGGAGGAGATGCCGGTCCAGGAGACCGCGGACGGCATCGCCGAGCTGCGCGCCGCCGAACTGCCCGTGGGCAGCGTCTTCGTCAACATGGTCCGCCCGCATCTGCTCGACGAGGACGCCCTGCGCACCGCGGCGGGCGGTCGCCGCAAGGAGATCGCCAAGGCGCTGACCCGGGCCGGAGTGACCGGTTCCGCCGCCCTCGTACGGCCCCTGGTCGAGCAGGCGGCCGAGCACGCCGAGCGGGTCGGCCTGGAGCGGGAGCAGCGCGCGGTGCTGGCCGGCCTCGGCCTGCCGACGGCGGAGCTCCCGCTGATCGGCGACGGGGTGGACCTCGCCGCACTGCACGACCTGGCCACGGAGCTCCGTAAGCAGGGCGCGGGGGAAGAGGGAGACGCATGAGGGCGGACACGGCCGGCGGGGAAGCGTCCGCGGCGGGGCTGGACACGGACGCGCTGCTGGACGACCCGGGTATCCGGATCGTCGTGTGCTGCGGCTCCGGCGGGGTCGGCAAGACCACGACCGCCGCCGCCCTGGGCGTACGGGCCGCCGAGCGCGGCCGGAAGGTCGTCGTCCTCACCATCGACCCGGCCCGCCGGCTCGCCCAGTCCATGGGCATCGACCGGCTGGACAACGTGCCGAGGCGGGTCGACGGCATCGACGGCCAGGGCGAACTGCACGCCATGATGCTGGACATGAAGCGGACCTTCGACGAGACCGTCGAGGCGCACGCGGATGCCGAACGGGCCCGGGCGATCCTGGAGAACCCCTTCTACCAGTCCCTGTCGGCCGGGTTCGCCGGTACGCAGGAGTACATGGCGATGGAGAAGCTCGGGCAGCTGCGGGCGCGCGACGAGTGGGACCTGATCATCGTCGACACCCCGCCCTCGCGCTCCGCGCTGGACTTCCTGGACGCGCCGAAGCGGCTCGGGTCCTTCCTCGACGGGAAGTTCATCCGGCTGCTGATGGCGCCCGCGAAGGTGGGCGGCCGGGCCGGCATGAAGTTCCTCAACGTCGGCATGTCGATGATGAGCGGAACGCTGGGCAAGCTGCTCGGCGGCCAGTTCCTGAAGGACGTCCAGACGTTCGTCGCCGCGATGGACACCATGTTCGGCGGCTTCCGCAGCCGCGCGGACGCCACGTACAAGCTGCTCCAGGCGCCCGGCACGGCCTTTCTCGTGGTGGCGACTCCGGAACAGGACGCGCTGCGCGAGGCCGCCTACTTCGTGGAGCGGCTCGCCGCCGAGAAGATGCCGCTGGCCGGCCTGGTCCTCAACCGCGTGCACGGCAGCGAGGCCTCACGGCTCTCCGCCGAGCAGGCGCTGGCCGCCGCGGAGAACCTCGACGAGGCCCGCACGGAAAATCTTGACGACGCCCGCATTGTGGATCAGAGGGCCGGGAAAGCTGGCCTTGGTGACCAGGAAGCCCCCGACCCGGCGGTCACCGCTTCCGGACCGACCGAGCCGCCCCTCTCCCCCGAGGCCGGGCAGGCGTCCGGCCCCGAGCCCGCAGCCGAGCACGAGGACACGACGGAGAACGAGCCGCCCCACGAGAGCATCGCGACATCCGCGACCACCCCTGACGACGTGACGACCGACGCGGACCCGGGCGACTCCGCCGGCACGACCGACGACGAGATCCCGAGCGACGAGGCCTTGGACGAAGAGGCCCTGGGAGTCGAGGAACTGACGGCGGGTCTGCTGCGTCTGCACGCCGAGCGCATGCAGGTCGTCGCCCGCGAACACCGCACCCGCGACCGCTTCACCGCACTGCACCCCGAGGTGCCGGTGACGGCCGTGGCAGCGCTGCCCGGCGACGTACACGACCTGAACGGCCTCCGGGCCATCGGGGACCGCCTGGCGGACGGTTCCGCGCCTGCCCCTGCCGGAGTGGCGTAGACACCAGCCGCCGGAGCGACGCACGGACACCACACGCGGGAGCGACGTGCGGACATCACCCACCGGAGCAACGTGTAGGCACCACCCGCCGGAGCGACCTGCGGCCGCCGCTCACCGCGGTGGCGCGGGCGTCATCAGCCTCCGGAGCGGCACGGACACCAGGGCCCCACGGCCCGACGTGGCGCGGGCGCCCTCGTCCGGAGCGGCAGGGGACACCGCCCTCCGGACCTGATGGCACACGGGCCGGCCGGCTCAGCCGTGCCGCCGCCTACCCGACGGCCGCGTACGTCTCGTGCAGCTCCTCGTCCTCCAGCCCGATCACCCCGGGCAGCACACCGGTGGACCGCTCGTACTCGCTGCGCGCGGTCTCCAGCAGTCGGCGCCAGGACGTGACGGTGGGCCGACGCCGCAGCAGTGCGCGGCGCTCGCGCTCCGTCATTCCACCCCACACGCCGAATTCGACGCGATTGTCGAGCGCATCGGCCAGGCACTCGGTCCGCACCGGACATCCGGTGCACACCGCCTTGGCCCTGTTCTGCGCTGCCCCTTGTACGAACAGTTCATCCGGATCGGTAGTGCGGCAGGCTGCCTGCGCACTCCAGTCGGTTACCCAGCCCATGCCGGCGCCGTCCTCTCCCGAATCGAGGCTCCCCCACGGCGGAAGCGGCATATTCACCGCTGCCAGTTGAGGACGTTACGGAAGGTGGGGACAGCACAACACCCCCTTCGGGCCCAATCTTGAATGGTCCGAACGGACTATGCGTATGCGGCAGATCACCCAGGGGAGTGAGCCGAGGACATGCGCGACTATCTCCGCGAAAACGGGACAGTGCACTCAAGTCGCAAGGGACTTCTCGCGACATACGGGGCGATTTCGGGAGCGCCTCGATGGCTACGTGAAGAACCATGCGGTTGCTCATCCGCCGGGCGAAGAATGACCAGAAGATGCGCATGGGATGGCTGGGGACTTGATACGGAACCGGTCTGCTGTGACAGTTGAGAGCAGCTTAGGCCAAGGCCTCTCCGTCTGTCCGGCGAATGAGAACGTAGGCGCCGCGCGTGCGCGCGCCCGCGCGGCGCCGCCGGCCGAGCCCCTCTCCCGCCGGAAGACGGCCAGGGACCCGCAGGGCGGGCACGCGCCCTTCCGGATGACACGGCCGGCCCTTCCGGATGCCGCGGCCAACCCGGTCGGATGCCGCGCCCACCGCCACCGGAAGACCGCCACGGACCCCGCAGAACGAGCGCGCCCCCCTTCCGGATACCACGGCCGGCCCTTCCGGATGCCCCGGTCGACCGGTACGGATACCAGGGCCGACCGGTCCGGATACCACGGTCGGCCGGTCCGGAAGTCGCGTCCGAGCCGCCCGGATGTCACGGTCCGGTACCCGAACGCTCCGAGAGGCCCCTGCTCCTGCGACACGTTCATCACTACGGATTAGGCTGCCCCCTATGCCAAAGAAGCGCTCGGGCGGGGGTCTCACCACGACCCAGCAGGCCGCCAAGTTCCTCGGTGTCGCCGCGCTCTCCGGAGCTGTCCTGGCAGGCATCGCGCTGCCCGCAGCCGGAGCGCTGGGGCTCGCCGCCAAGGGGACGGTCGAAGGGTTCGACGAGATCCCCTCCAACCTCAAGACTCCACCGCTCAGTCAGCGGACCACGATCCAGGACCGCGACGGCGGCACCATCGCCACCGTGTACTCCCGCGACCGCACGGTCGTCCCGCTCAAGGACATCTCGCCGCACATGCAGGCCGCGATCATCGCGATCGAGGACTCCCGCTTCTACGAGCACGGCGCGGTCGACCTCAAGGGCATCCTCCGCGCGATGAACCGCAACGTGCAGGCGGGCGGGGCGGCGCAGGGCGCGTCGACCCTCACTCAGCAGTACGTGAAGAACGTCTTCGTCGAGGAGGCGGGCGACGACCCGGAGAAGGTCGCCGAGGCCACGCAGCAGACGCTCGGCCGCAAGGTACGCGAGCTGAAGTACGCGATCCAGGTCGAGGAGGAGCTCGGCAAGAAGAAGATCCTGGAGAACTACCTCAACATCACGTTCTTCGGGCAGCAGGCGTACGGCGTCGAGGCCGCCTCCCAGCGCTACTTCTCCAAGCACGCCAAGGACCTCAACGTCCCCGAGGCCGCGCTGCTCGCCGGCATCGTCCAGTCGCCGAGCCGCTACGACCCGGTCAACGACACGGAGGAGGCGACCAAGCGCCGCAACACCGTGCTGGCACGGATGGCCGCGGTCAAGAGCATCTCGCAGGCCGAGGCCGACAAGGCCATGGAGACGCCCATCAAGCTGGACGTCTCCCGTCCGAAGAACGGCTGCATCACCGCCGTCAGCGGCTCCGGCTTCTTCTGCGACTACGTCCGCAAGACGATCCTCACCGACCCCGCCTTCGGCAAGACGGACGAGGACCGGGCCAAGCTCTGGAACCTCGGCGGTCTGACCATCCGGACCACGCTGGACCCGCGCGCCCAGAAGGCCGCCAACGAGGCCGCCACCGCCAAGGTGAACAAGGACGACAAGTTCGCGGCGTCCGTGGTGCAGGTCCAGCCGGGCAGCGGCAAGATCCTCTCCATGGGGCAGTCCCGCCCGTACGGCCTGGACCAGAAGCAGAACGAGACCGTGCTGAACCTCTCCGTCAGCAACAAGATGGGCGGCAGCACGTACGGCTTCCAGGTCGGCTCGACGTTCAAGCCGTTCACCGCGGCCGCGGCGCTGGAGAAGGGCATCAGCCCGGCGACATCGTTCTCGACGGACTGGAAGATGACGCTCAAGGAGCGGGACTTCCGGAACTGCAAGGGTTCACCAGCCGGTTACGCGGACTGGGCCCTGCAGAACGAGCTGGAGTCCGAAAAGGGCACCTGGGACATGACGAGCGCGCTCGGCAAGTCCATCAACACCTACTTCGCGCTGCTGGAGCAGAAGGCCGGCCTCTGCGAGACCGTGGAGATGGCCAAGAAGGTCGGCTACGAGCGCGGCGACGGCAAGAAGGTCGGCGAGTACCCGTCGATCACCCTCGGCGGCGAGGTCAGCACCCCGCTCTCCATGGCCGGCGCCTACGCCGCGTTCGCCAACCGGGGCACCTACTGCACGCCGATCGCCATCGAGTCCATCAAGGACCCGCAGGGCAAGAAGCTCTCCGTGCCGAAGACGTCCTGCTCGCGGGCGATGAGCGAGAGGACCGCGGACACGATCAACCAGATGCTCAAGGGCGTCGTGGAGGACGGCACCGGTACGCAGGCCGGACTGAGCGACCGGGACAACGCGGGCAAGACCGGTACGACCAACGACCGCAAGGACGCCTGGTTCGTCGGGTACACGCCGAACCTCTCCACCGCGGTGTGGGTCGGTGACGACGTCGGCGAGAAGAGCTCGATGTTCGGTGTCACCATCGGCGGCCAGTACTACGACAAGGTCTGCGGCGGCTGCCTGCCCGGTCCGATCTGGCGCATCGCGATGACCGGGGCCCTGGACGCGGCGGACACCCCCGGGTTCAACCCGGTCTCCGTCCCCCGGGGCAAGGAGAAGGAGGACAAGGAGAAGGGCGACCGGGACCGCGACCGCGACGACGAGGACCGCGACGACGCCAAGCCCGGCGGCGACGGCAACCGGTTCCCCGGCCTCGAACTCCCGGACGGCGCGATCGGCGGACCCGGCGGTGGCGGCGGACGGGGCCAGGGCGGCGGACAGAACGGTCCCTGACCCGTAGCCGTACTCCTGAATGACAGAAAGGATGGGCGCCCGGTCCTGGACCGGGCGCCCACCCTTGTCTTCTCCGTCCCTGCCGCGTGTCTCAGCCGGCGAGGAGCCTCTTCACCGCGCCCGCGACCCGGCCACCCTCGGCGAGCCCGGCCACCTTCGGGTTGACGATCTTCATGACGGCGCCCATCGCGCGCGGCCCCTCGGCGCCGGCGGCCTTCGCCTCCTCGACGGCGGACGCCACGATCGCGTTCAGCTCCTCGTCGGAGAGCTGCTTGGGCAGGTAGCCGTCGAGCAGCTCGCCCTCCGCCTTCTCCCGCTCGGCCTGCTCGGTCCGGCCACCCTGGGCGAAGGCCTCGGCCGCCTCACGGCGCTTCTTCGCCTCCTTGGCGATCACCTTCAGCACCTCGTCGTCGGAGAGCTCGCGCGCCGACGTGCCGCTGACCTCTTCCTTGGTGATCGCGGTGAGGGTGAGCCGAAGGGTGGACGAGGTCAGCTCGTCACGCGCCTTCATGGCCGTGTGGAGGTCTTCCTTGAGCTTGGACTTGAGCGTGGTCATGCCGCGATTGTGACAGGTGCGGGGCCGGAGTCGCCCACCGGTTTGCCGACCACCCCACCCGGTTCCCCCGGCCGCCCCACCGGTTCCCCCGGCCGCCCGACCGGTTTTCCGCTCACCGTTCCGCTTCTGCGACGATGGGCGCATGCGCGCACGCTACGGAGTACCCCTGAAAGTCACGGCAGTCGGCGCGGCGGTCGGCGTCGCCGGACTCGCCTACGCCGCCGGGTTCGAGGCCCGCTCGTTCCGCCTGCGACGGGTCACCGTTCCCGTACTCCCGCACGGAGCACGCCCGTTGCGGGTGCTCCAGGTCTCCGACATCCACATGGTGAGCGGTCAGGGCAAGAAGCGTGCCTGGCTCCAGTCGCTGGCCGGCCTGCGCCCCGACTTCGTGGTCAACACGGGGGACAACCTCTCCGACCCGGAGGCCGTGCCCGAGCTGCTCGACGCGCTCGGCCCGCTGATGGAGTTCCCGGGGGTGTACGTCTTCGGCTCCAACGACTACTACGGCCCCAAGCTCCGCAACCCCGCGCGCTACCTCCTGGAGAAGGCCCGGGGCAAGCACGGCCTCAACGGCAACGCCCCCGCGGTCGGCGTCGTCCACAACCCGTGGGAGCCGATGCGCGACGCCTTCGACGAGGCGGGCTGGCTGAACCTCTCGAACACGCGGGGCCGGCTGAAGCTCGACGGCCTGGAGGTGGCGTTCACCGGTCTGGACGACCCGCACATCAAGCGGGACCGCTACGCCGAGGTCCAGGGCGGCCCCGAAACCGGAGCCGACCTCTCCATCGGCGTGGTCCACGCCCCGTACCTGCGCTCCCTCGACGCCTTCACGGCCGACGGCTACCCCTTGATCCTGGCGGGCCACACGCACGGCGGACAGCTGTGCATCCCGTTCTACGGGGCACTGGTCACCAACTGCGACCTGGACACCGACCGGGTGAAGGGCCTGTCGAGCCACACGGTCGGCGACCGGCGCGCCTACCTCCACGTCTCCGCG
Organism: Streptomyces griseus; assembly: GCF_900460065.1. Taxonomy (GTDB): domain Bacteria; phylum Actinomycetota; class Actinomycetes; order Streptomycetales; family Streptomycetaceae; genus Streptomyces; species Streptomyces griseus. The sequence goes on from NZ_UAVD01000036.1 coordinate 109,448, forward strand.
GGCTGCGGCACCAACCGCTACACCCCGGTCCGCTTCGCCTGCCCGCCCGAGGTCACCCTGCTGACGCTGACACCGAAGGCCTGAGCCGGGACCCCGGTGGGGCGGGATCCGGCGGGGCAGAGGCAGGCGGGGCGGTGCACGCGGGCGGGGGCAGGCGGCCCGCAGCACGCCGGCCGGCGAGTCGCGAGGGTCTTCCCACCCGCTTACGGTACGCATCATGACCCCGCCCCGGACCACCCTGCTCCCCCGCCCCCGGGCGGCAGAGGTGCTCCCGGACCCCGCGGCGCGCCGCCGCCCCTGGGCCGCGGCCCTGCGCGCGACCGCGTGCGGAGCCGCCGCCGCGGGCCCGGTCATCACGCTGGCCACCGGCCACGCGGCGCCACCCGCGCTCATCCACTTCACGGTCCTGGCGAACCTCCTGGTCGCGGGGGCTTTCGCGTGGTCGGCCGTACGTTCCTGGCGAGGCGGCCCACCGCTGTCGCCGCGGCTGTGGGGCGGGGTACTCCTGCTCGCCGCGGTCACCGCCCTGATGCACCACCTGGTGCTGGTGAACCACGGCGGCCCCCCGATGAACGCCTCCCACGGCGGCCCGGCCCCGGGCGGCGGCTGGTCCGCCACCGCGAGCCTCCTGCTCCACACGGCGACCCCCTCCGCCGTCGCCGCGGACTGGCTCCTGCTGACCTCCCCCCGCACCCTGCGCCTGGCCCACATCCCCCTCTGGCTCTCCGCCCCCGCGGCCTACCTGGCCCTCGTCCTCGCCCGCGGAGCCCTGCTCTCCCCCGACGCCGGGGCCCGCTACCCGTACCCGTTCCTCGACGTCGACACGTACGGCTACGCCGGCACCCTCACCCAGGCCCTCGCCCTCGGCCTCCTCTTCGCCGCCCTGGCCGTCCTGATCACCACCGTGGACCACCTCCGGCCGAACGTGGCGGGGTGGTTCCAGCACCGGAGAAACCGGATTTCGCCTCCGGCCGCCGGTGGGCTAAAGTAATCGATGTCGCCGGGAGACCGGTGGACATCGGGGTGTAGCGCAGCTTGGCAGCGCGCTTCGTTCGGGACGAAGAGGTCGTGGGTTCAAATCCCGCCACCCCGACAGCTAAGCACCAGGTCAGAGGGCCGGTACTGATTTCAGTACCGGTCCTCTGGCGTTGTGCGTGTCTATCTGCGTGACTACCGCTCCGGAGGCGCAGGAGTACCGAAGATGCCGTCCATGGCCGTCGCGCCGGTCTGGATCACCGGGCGGATCTGCTTCCGGTAGACCTCCTCCGTGACGGCCGTGCTGGAGTGGCCCACCAGCCGGGAGATCTCTTCGAGCGGGATGCCTCGGTCGGACAAGATCGAGACGAACGACGTCCGGGTTTCCCGGGTGGTCCACTCATGGGGCTTGAGGTCGACGCCCGGCATCTGCGCGGCCCCAGCCAAGACCTTGCGGAACTCTCGCCGGACGTTCGCCGCGTCCAACTCCGTGCCGACCGCCGAAGTGAACACGAGCCCCGATTCCTGCCACTGATCACCAGCCGCGACACGCTGCCAGCCCTGACGCTCACGCTGGACCTTGAGCGCGTCGACAGCCCGACCCGGCAGCGCGAGTGTACGGCGGGACTTCCTCGTCTTGGTGTCGCCGGAGCTGCGGACCGAGCGCCAAACGGCGATGTGCGGCGGGATCTCCGGGGTGACGGTCGGATCTCCGTCGAGGTCGACATGATCCCAGCGCAACGGACGCATCTCCTCGGTACGGCCACCGGTGAGGAGCGAGACCACGACGTACGCGTAGAGCGGTGAGTCCTCGGCAGCCACGAGCACGGCGTCTGCCTGCTTGAGCGTGAGCGACTTGGACGGCCGACCGGGACGGCCGGCGGGGACCGAGCACAGCTCGACGACGTTGCGCTTCACCTTGTCCCTGGCCATGGCTCGCTTGACCGCACGGTTGAGGCACGAGCGGATGGCCTCCAGCGATCGCGTGCTGAGGACCTTGGTCTTGTCCGCAAGCCACCTGTCGACGTCATCAGCGCTCAAGTCCCGGAGCTTCCGGGCGCCAAGGGAAGGGATCACGTGGGTGTTGCAGAGGGTCGTGTTCGTCTCGACGGTCGACTTGTCGCGGCCCGAGAGCCCGTACGCAAGCCAATCCGTCACCGCGTCCCTGACGGTGTAGCCCGTTGGCGCGATGGCAAGGCCATCCTCGAAGTCCCGCAGCACCTCCTTCAGCTTGGCCTTGGCCGCAGTCTTGGTCTTGCCGCTCGCCCGCTTCACGATCCGCTTGCCGCTGGGGTCATAGCCGAGGCTGGCCGTGGCAATCCAACGTTGCCGCTTCTCATCCCAGTGCAGCCCACCGTCACCACGACTACGCCGCTTAGTCACTGCTCAGCCCCAGCTTCCCGCTCCAGGAGCGCAACGTAGTCAGTGATGGCGGAAGCCGGAACGAGGCGGGTCCGCCCTTCCTTGACGGTTCGGAGACGACCAGCACGGATCAAGTCGTAGACAACGCTTCGGCTCAGCCCCAGCACCCTCACAGCATCGGGAACGCGGTACAGGGCCGGAGGGATCGCCGGTCCCCCAATGTCGAGTACGGTCACCATTCCTCCTCAGGGCTCAGCAGTTCGGCTCGGTGTTCGCGGGCGGTTTCGCGGTTGTGTTGGATGTCGCGGTGGATGTTGGCGGCGAGCCAGGATTCGCCGGGGGTGTGGCCGTTTCCGGCGTAGGTCCAGTGCGCGAGTGTGAGCGTGGTGGCTTCGGGGTGGTCGTCGGGGTCGGGGAGGCCGAGTGCGGTGCGTTGTTCGGCGGCGCGGTAGTCGGCGCGGGTCTGGCGGAGTGCTCCGAGGGTGGTGGAGTAGGCGCGGGACTTGGTGGAGAAGTGGCCGCGGAAGCCGAGCATGTGGGCCCAGTCGCGGAGCTTGCGTTCCGGGTAGGCGTGATGCAGGTCGAGGCACGCCTCGATCAGCCGGCGCGGGTGCTCGGGAACGTTGAGCAGCACCAGGGCTTCCTTGTTGCCGACGCGGTGGTCCACGGTGCCGGTCGTCTCGGCGGCTTTGGTGGCGTACTTGGCAACGTAGGAGGCGACAGCCTGTTCGGTGAGGTCTTCGCCGTTGCCGAACGCTCCGATGGGCTGCACGTCGAGCTGCGTGCCCCACCGCAGCGTCCAGCCTTCGTTGAACCCAGCTTCCGGGTTGGCGGGCACGTCGACCTCGACGCGGGCGGCGGCGGCGCGGATCGCGTCGTCCAGGAGGTCATGGGTAGCCCAGGCCGGTGGCGGGGTGTCGGGGCCTTCGGGTCCGTCGAAGCGGATCACGGCGTGGAAGTGCACGGCTCCGCGCTTCTGGTACTCGGCGACCTTCCCGAAGGACACCTTGGACTGTTCGCGGGCGGCTTTCTGGGTGAGTCCGGCGCGGCGGGCGATTTCGCGGCGGAGATAGATCGTGAAGTAGCGCCAGAGGTCGGAGGCGTGGTTGTTCCACAGCACCGCCCCCGCGTAGTCGTAGGTGTCCGGGTCCAGCGGCGTGCCCAGCTCCGGGGCATCCTCAGCGTGCCGGACACCGCAGCGGCAGGGCCGGGTGCCGGGCCGGTTGTGGACCGGACCGAACGACGGGGCCGTCAGCGTCGCGAAGACGCGGGGGTGATCCCGAATAGTGGTGGGGGTGCCCTTGTCCGGGTCGCCGGTGAGTCCGGCGCGGATGAGGTGGTAGGTGTCGCCTGCGTAGGTCCAGGCGCAGGCGGGGCAGCGGGAGGCGCGGCGGTTGCCGCAGGCGACCCGCAGGCGACCCGCAGGCGACCCCCGGGCTCGGCGTCCGTCGAGTAGTGGTGGAGCAGGGTGCCGGTTGCCCGGTCGATGGTTTTGGTTGCTCCGGTGAGGTGGATGGGCTGGGAGCAGCCGCCGGTGCGGCGGAGTTGTTCGGTGAGGCGGTCGAAGCCGGGAGACCCGGCCACCCTCAGCAGGTCGGTGAGGGTGGCCGGGTCCAGGCCCGCCGTGGTGGCGGTGTCGCTCACGCGGCCACCTCCAGGCGGGAGGCGAGCAGGGCGGTCGCGATGTGGTGGGTGTAGGCCGGGGGGATGCATTCGCGGATCCCGTCGCGGTTCATCCAGGGCACGCCGATGTCGGTGCGGGCTTCCTGCACTCCGCTGAAGTTGCCGACGTAGTGGGCGAAGTGGCCGGCCGCGCGGGGGCGGCCCATCTTGGTCAGGGGTGCCCAGTGGGCGGGGTGGCGGGGCGGGGTGAAGGTGAAGGTGCCGCCGGTTTCGAAGAGGCGGTGGCGGTAGGTCCGCATCCCGAACGTGGCGGCGCACAGGGTGACCGGGTCGCGGAGTTCGCGGTGGGCTTCTTCGACGTTCTCGATGACCCAGGGGCGGCCGGTGGCTTCGAGGGCGGCCCGGGTGGGGGCGATGAGGTCGGGGTGGTCGCGGTGCTGGATCTTCTGGGCGCGGCTGTAGCGCTGGCACGGGGGCGAGGCGTGGATGAAGTCGAACTCCGCCCCGTGCTCGCGGACGTAGTCGATGGCGTCGGCCTGGATGAAGCGGAAGGGGTAGCGGGGCTGGGGGGCCAGGTCGATGCCGGTCACGTCGAAGCCAGCTCGGTGGTAGCCCATGGCGGCACCGCCCTGGCAGCAGAAGAGGTCCAGCACCCGGAGCCGGTTGGTAATCATCGGCGGCCACCACCGTTGCGGTGGGCCGGGCCGTGGTTCGCGGCGTAGCCCTCGACCAGGGCCTTGACCTGGCTGTCGCCCGTCGCGGTGGTCGTGGCCCCGCAGTGGCAGACGGCCGAGCCGGTGGCGGGGGTGTTCGGGGAGGGCTTGCTGACGTGGAGGCCGGGGCGGTCGGGGGTGGGGGTCAGGTCGGCCATGGTGCTCACCGGCCGGTGCGGACGAAGGCGCGGGCGGGGGTGGTGTGGCCGGTGCCGTGGCAGGCGGGGCAGTTCGCGGTGATGGTCTGGCGCTGCCCGTCGGGGGTGGTCTGGCCGGTGGTGATGGTGACGGTGGGGAAGTTGTCGCAGTGGCCGCAGATCGGCCGGGGCGGCATGGGCTGGGGCATGATGGGATCTCCCTTTCGGGTCCGTTGGATCTGGAAGTGGTGGGCACCCGGGACGGCGGAAACTTGGCGGTGGAAGCCGCCCCGGGGGCCGGTTAGCGGTTGTTCGGGCTGTTGAGCAGCGAGCGCAGGACCACGGCGCACACGGCGACCGAGGTGGCGGTGATCGCGGTCGCCAGGAGCATCGAGACCAGGACCGTCCCGACGACCAGGACTACGGCGGTCCCGGCGGCGGCGACGACGAGGAGCGAGCCCGGGGTGAACCGAACGGCCGGCCGGGCGGGCGGAGCAGCCGGAACCGGGGCCGGGGCGCTCGGGGTGTGGTGGCAGGTGCAGGCCGGGGGATGCACGAGGCCGGTGAGCGGCGGGACGAGGGACGTGCCGGGGGTGGGTGCGGTGTCCGGGGGCGGGATCTTCGGGGTGAACACGGGCGGGGCCTCCTGTCAGGGGTTGCAGCGGTGGGTGCGGGCGGCGAGTTCGGCGGCGGGACGGCCGTGGTAGTCGGCGGAGAAGTCGCAGCGGGGTGCGGTGCAGGCGGCGACGTGCTTGGTGCGGCCCCGGCCGTCGTAGTAGGTGCCGACCTGAACGGGGCCGAAGCGGACCACGTTCGTGAAGCGGTTCGGGCGCGGCATCGCATGAACCTCCTTGCGTGTTAGGCGAGTTGGGTGGTGATGGCGTCGGCGAGGGGTGCGGGGACGCCGAGGCGGGCGCGCAGGGTGGCCGAGTCGATTCGGGCACCGGTCGCGGTCCGGTGGGCGTCGGCCAGCTTCCGGGCGTGGTCGAGCAATGCCGGAGGAACCGCCGCCGAGGCAGGAGCCGGAACAGGCACTGGGGTGGGCTCGGCGGCCGGTGCTGGCGGAAGTTCCGGAGCCGGTTCGGGAGCCCGTTCCACCGTCACGTCCGGGACCGGATCAGTGGCCGGGGCAACCGGCGGTGCGGCAGCCGGGACGGGGGCCGGTTCGGCGGGTGCGGTGGTGGGGGTGTGGACGAGGAGGGTGCCGCCGAGGAAGGCGAGGGCGGGCCATCCGGCGACGAGGATGCGGAGCCAGGCGGGAACGTCGTTGAGGTCGAGGAGTCCGGCGGTGGCGACGTTCGCGCCGAGCGAGGCGGCGAGGGCGATGATGAACCAGGCCCAGGCGGCGCGGTTGTCGGCGGTCGTGCGCATGCGCCGCCAGGCCGCGACCAACAGGAGATCGACGCTGATCGGGTAGGCCCAGGCTTTCCAGCCGTCCTGCCCGGCGGCTTCGGCCAGGTCGTGCAGGTGGGCGAAGGACAGGGCACCGGCGATCACGGCCTGGATGAGTACGGCGTCGATGCGGATGCGGGACACAGGGGTTCACCTCCTTTCAGGGGTGGGCCGGTGCCGGGGCGGGGAATGGGCCGCCGCCGGGCACCGGGCGGGGAGGGGTGGTCAGGCGTCGGGGTTGGTGCCGGTGCCGAGGCAGTTGAGGCAGAGGCCGTCCTGCTGTCCGACCGGGCGGCGCTTGCGTCCGACCCGCACCGTGATCGCGACGTTCCCGGTCCCGCCGCACGGCTGACACAAGGCCGGTTCGACCGGGGCAGGGGCGGTTGTGGTCGGGGTTTTGGTGGTGGTCCGACGGGTTGCCATGGCGGTGGTTCCTTCCGGTTCCGGGCATGGGTGGGGTAAGGACCCGGCGCGAAGCAGTCACGCCAACTGGACTTGCAGGTGCGGGAGTTAGCCGGTTGCCGGGCTGGGCTTGAGGAGCGGTGAGCCCGGGGCCGGGGTGGCGGAGAGGGCCGGCCGGAAGGGTGCCAGAGCGGCAAGGTGCGGGGTGAGGTGCGCGTACTCGTGGCAGACGGCCACGGCTTGGGCGGGGGTCATGGCGGGGGTGCGGATGCGGGACCAGCCGCCGGAGGAGTCCCCGGCCACCGCGACCCCGGGACGGTCCGGCGGGATGGTGGTTGCGGCGAAGACCGCTTCGGGGGCGATGTCCCCGAGAGCCATCTCGGCGGTCTGCTTGTCGTTGACCCGGTGCACCACCCGCCCGGTGAGCTGAGCCCGCAGGGCGGTGGCTCCCTTGCCGAGGTCGGAGCCGAAGCGCTGCCCACAGACCTCCAGGAAGATCCCCACGGCGCGGGCCATCTGCGCGAGCCGGATCATCCGCATCACCATCCGGTCCCGGCGTTCCTCGTCCTTCTTCACGGCGACGAGGAACAGCTCGGCGACCTCGTCGACCAGGACGACCAGCGGCACCGGACGCACCTTCGCAGGCAGGGCCCACAGGTCCGAGACACCGTGGGAGCTGAGGAGGTCGAAGCGCTCTTCCATCTCGCCAACGAGGGCTTCCAGCAGGCCGTCCGCCTCGTCCGGTGTGATCGCGAGGGCGGAGAGGCGGGGTGCGTAGCCGTGCTGTTCCACCCCGCGTTTGCAGTCGATGCCGACCAGGCCGACCGGGAGCTTGGCGAGGCCGGAGATGAGGTTGCGCTGATACATCGACTTGCCCGACTGGTTCGCGCCGACCGTCAGGGCGTGCGGGACCTTCTGGTAGTCCCGGACGAACGCCGTGCCGTCCTCCCGCAGCGCCACCGGCACGACCAGCGGACCGGCGATGATGTTGCGGGGCAGGCAGCGGGGCATCTTCACGCGGCGCAGGACGTCGTAGCCGGTCATCCGCAGGTCCACGAACCCCGGCTTCACCTCGACCACGTGGACGGAGTGGACGCCCCAGGCGTGGCGGAGCCGTTCGGAGGCGGCGGCAACGTCGGCAGGCTCCAGACCGGCCGGGAGGCGAAGCGTCGCCTTCATGCCGGTGGTGGAGTAGCGGACGCGGCGGACCTGCGGGGGAACGGGCTGGACTTCCTGGCGGGCGACGTTGCGGACCATGAATGCCCGCAGGCGGGACGGCTGGACCGTCAGCCCGCACACGTCCATCGTCGCCCGGTACGTGACCGAGAAGCGGACCCGGGCGACGGGGGCACCGACCAGCGACCAGAACACCCGAGGAGACCGGGCCTTGGCGTAGCCGAGGCCCCCGGCGGCCGATAAGGCCCCCGCAACCTCGATCACCGTGGACAGGTCCGACATGATCAGGCCCCCAGCGGAGTCACAGCGACCGCGCGGAAGCTGATCCCGTGCCGGGTCTGGCCGTTGAACGTGTTCTCCCAGTCGCGGGCCTTGAGGCCGACGACCGTGACCGGTGTACCGGGGGCCAGGTTCTCCGGGACACCCGTGTTCGGCACGGTCACCTGGTACAGGTTGCCCTCACCCTCGTCCGCGACCAGCAGACCCACCGTCGCGAGCGGGGCACCGGTCTCCCGGTCGATCGCGATCTCACCGGTCTGCTTGCTCACGAGCTTCGGCGTCGGAGGCGTCGCCACGAACACGACAGCGGTCGAAACATCGATCTTGAAGGACGGCATGAGCGTCTCCCTCATCGCGTGGGGCAGCACGAGAAGCGCCAGCCCCAACTGGCTTGAGCCACTTACTGGCTTAAGCCAGTTGAGCACGTTGCCCGAGGCGCCGTCAAGCTTCTGGCTTGAGCCAGTTGCTACGCTGTCGGCATGACCTCGTCCGAGCCCTCTACTCAGCAGCCAGCAAGCAGACGCATCGCGGAAGAACTACGCCGACGGATCCGCGACGGAGAGATCCCGGCCGGTGAGAAGTTGCCTTCGGAGCGCGTCTTGGCCGAGGAGTACGGAGCCGCTCGCAACACGGCACGCGAGGCTGTGCGACTGCTTGCGGAGCAGGGTCTCGTGACTGCCAAGCACGGGCGGGGGGTATTCGTCCGCGAGCCGCAGAAGCTGTTCAGATTCGGGAGTGATCGGTACTCGATCAAGAACCGGGAGACCGGGCTAACCCCGTTCCGGCTGGAGGCACAGCGCCAAGGGAAGACGCCCAGGATCGACGTGCTGTACATCGAGCGCGAGACGCCGCCGCTTGACGTGGCGGAGCGCCTCGGTGTGGCCTCGGCCGAACAGAGCGTCGTGCACCGGGAAAACCACTACTTCGCAGACGACGAACCCGTTCAGATCGTCTCGACGTACCTCCGGTGGGACGAGGCGCAGGGCACCTTGCTCATGCAGCCGAAAACCGGCAAGGACGGAATCTACGGGCGGCTTGAGGACCTAGGTCACGTCATGACGCGGGTCCGTGACGAGATCAGCGCGCGGATGCCGACGCCGGAGGAAGCCCGGTTCCTCCAATTGCTGCCAGGCGTGCCGGTTCTGGAGGTGCTCCACACCAGCCTTGATCAGGACTTGCAGCCGTTCGAGGTGTCCAGGTACGTACACCGAGCCGACCAAACAGGACTGCTCTACGAACTGCCGGTTGAGTAGACCGCACTGGAGGGGGAAGCGCATGTCAGCAGCCACAGTTCGCCCGCGTGAGTCACGTGACCTTGCGGAGGCGGCAACGGTTCTCACCGCCGTACACGAAACAGACGGATACCCAGTCGAAGGGGTGAAGGACCCAGAAGCTTGGCTGTCTCCAGATGGACTTCTGGCGGCATGGGTCGCGGAACTCGATGGACATGTGGTGGGGCATGTCGCCATCAACAGCCCGCAGCCGGGGGAAGAGGTAGCTCGGCTCTGGAGGGAAGAGAGCGGTGACGACGACTCCCACATCGGGGTCCTGGCCCGACTCTTCGTGGCGCGTCAAGCACGAAAGGCGTCCGTCGGCAAACTCCTCATGGAAGCCGCTACGGCCTACGCCCGAGACAGGCACCTGCGCTTGGTGCTGGAGGTCTTGACGAAGGACGCAGCCGCGATCCGCCTCTATGAACGCCTCGGCTGGCAACGCATCGGCGAGGCCGTCCACACCTTCGGAGGCAAGCAGGTCGACGCCGTCTGCTTCGTGGCACCCGCCTGACGACGAGAGCTGTTACAGGTTTCTCTACCTCATCAAGGCACCCGGCTGCGCTCCGCTCCGCCGGGCGCGCTTCCCGGCTCTGGCTGCGCCCGCGCTCCTGCCTTCGGCCCGCTCGGCGCTGCCGCCGCCGACGCGCGCCCGCTGTGTAGGCCCGTTGGGCATGAGACGAGAACCAAGTCCGCGGCTTCACGACGATGCCTCCGGCGGGGGCGCTCAGACTCCGGGATGGACGGGGCACCGCTCGCGAGTGCCGGCCGGAGCGGGGCGAGCGTCGAGGGGGCTCCCATCCCGACCACCTTCGACCCAGGCAGAGCCGAGCAGTCGCGGCCCAGGGCGTCAAGGTCGTTCGTACAGTGGCGCGCTCCACCTTGACGCCCTGAACCACGACCGCTCCACGGTGTGTGGGTCGAAGGCGGACGGGATGGGAGCTGGGGTGAGTGGTGGGTCCTGGTGCGGAGTCCCTATAGCGCCGAGAGCACAGGCATGAACTGCTACCACGCATGCGTCCCGCCACTCGCAATGAGCAACGGGACGCTGGGGGTGTGTTGACCACGGGTCTGAGTCCGCCGGAAGCGTGTCCCAATTTAAGTCACGTATAGGCCACAAAGCAAGGCGCCTGAGGGACAGAATCAGTCGACCTGTGCTGCGACAGAACCAACGACCTTCTCCGCTAGCAGCGGCGGCACGCAGTTGCCTACCTGCGCTTGCACCGAGGTGCGCTTCCCCACGAACTCGAATTCATCGGGAAAAGTGAACAGACGCTTCAGCTCCGGTACCCGAAGGCGCCTGTTCTCCCAGTGAAACGGTCCGATATAAGGGCCAGGCTGAGCCTGGATAGTGGGAGCAGGGCGATTGGGATCCAACTTGAGCAGGAAGGACCAATACTTCGATCGCCACTTGAATTCAGGGTTCTGATGCCCACGCTCTTCGGTGTAATGGAGATAGTTTTCCCCTGGGGGAATATCGGGCAACAGGTGACCGTACTTTCCGGCGACGACTTCGCCCGGCTCCGGTTCTGCCATCAGCCCCTCGAGCGCCTGACTCGTCGTAACGTGAGGCTGCTCCGTTGTCCCGGTGGCGCGGCGCTCCCACTTTCCGCCATGAGTTGGATCTGGATGCTGGGGAACTTTTTTGCCTTTAGGCACCCCAATCAAAAAGAGCCTTGGCCTAGCCTGTGGAACACCAAAATCTGCCGCATTCAGAACTTTCGACTCACATGCGTAGCCAGCCTCGTCGATTTCCTTGAGCAAACGCTCATACGCAGGCCGCGACGCCTTATTGTTAAACGTTAGGGCGTAGACGTTTTCCAGGACGAAGGCACGCGGCTTTCCTTCGCGCAAGATTCGCGTATAGGACTGCAGCAGGGAAGCTCCGGGATCGAGACCCTTGCGCTTGTACTCAAGCCAGAAGCCAGACTTAGAAAATGGGGTGCAAGGAGGGCCGCCCACCAGTAGATCTGGACGCTCACGACCCTTGAGGCCAGCGGCGCCGAGAAGCTCCTTTGTGGGGACTTCCAAGATGTCTCGCTGGATCACTTCGGACTGGAGGTGGGAGAAGTTCTTCTCCATCGTGGCCACGGCGTCGGCGTTGTGCTCGACAGCGGCACGTACCTCGTAGCCCGCCGCTTCCACACCGAGGTCGAGTCCGCCGGCGCCGGAGAACAATGAGATTGCGATGCCATGACTTGTCACAGAGGACAGAGTGCCAGACGTGACTGACATCGAGGGCCGAGACCCTCGAATCTGCACGCTGCGTGTTGAGCTGCGGGCGCAGAGTACCTAGAGGAGGGCAGGTGTGCGACCCTGGGCGCCGTCACGCCAAGTCGACCATGACGCTCGGGGAGAAACATGCCGCAACACGGGGGCAAAAAGGTACTCAAGGTAAATAAGGGACAGGCGCAAGCCAAGTTCCTCGAAGCGCTTGCGCTTGCTCAGTCTGGAAGTGACGAACTTCCCAACGAGTGGATCGTACGTACTCGCCAGGTTGGGCACGCTAGCAACGCAACGAACACGCCCCTTCTGGGGACAGCACTGCTAGCCAAAGCAACCAACAAAGACATCAACGCTCTTGCCCTCCAAACCGCGGTTCACCGCGGTTACTCCGCCCGTGGCGTGGCCAAGGGCGTACTGGTGCCGATGTGTGTCGAGCATCAGATCGACCTCCGGACAACCGGGGCTGAACCGCTAAACAATCAGCCTTTCTTCTCCAAGGCGCAGGTGATTAAAGATCTAATTCCAGAAAGTAAGCCCACAGCCCGAAGTGAACTCGAGTTCTTGATTCAATGCCTCGAAGCTGCCGACTACCTGGAAGGAGAAAGCGCACTATACGCCCTTGCCGCCTTCCTACGGGTACGGATCGAGGACGGCAATAAGGCCACCGTTCTTACGCTGGCGGGAAGCATTCTGACGCTTCCCATACTGAGCGGGCTGACGCGAGATTTTATTAACAAAAACCGCGAGGGAGGTCGCCGGGGTCAAGCCTTGGTGGCAGCCTGCCTGGACCTCGTGCATCCAGGAATGGTTCGCGCTGACGCGATCAACGACCCTAGCCGAAAAATCCCAGGCGACGTGGCGATCGAGATCACAGAAGAACCTAACGGCGCGGACTTGCTAATTCCCTTCCCTGAAAAACATGAATCGACCAAGGAATCAAAAAACACAACTGTCGTATTGAGCGCAGAAGCAAAACAGAAAGTGGTCACGCAAAGCGAAATTCTGCAATTCGCTGAACGTCTAGCAGCGGCAGGGATCGGTAAAGGCTTGTACGTCGCAGTAGATCCTAACCAAGCAGACCTAGAAGTTGAGGAACTCACACAAAAGACGCAGGACCGTAACGGTGTCACTTTGAGGGTTATCACCGATCCAGAGCGACTACTAGAAGAGGCCATCCAGTGGTCACCCTTCCCGCTTGAGCAGTGCCTCCAGTCTTTTCCTCAGCTACTCGTTCAACGGCTGAAAGACTTCCATTGTGGAAAAGACAGTCAATACGAGTGGGCAGACTTGCTCTCCGCCGCTGCCTCGGAGGCCGATCTTGATCAGTGATCCCAGACTCAGAGTCAGGTAGGAGCCAGCGTCCCGATGAGTGTCTAACTGCGTGACAACGCAGGCAGCCGGCTGCGGACAACCACGGATGCCGGTGGATGATCAGCCCAGGCCAGAGGACCCCGGGCCCCAGGTCGAGCACTCCCCGAGTTGCTTCGGGACGAAGAGGTCGTGGGTTCAAATCCCGCCACCCCGACAGCTGAAATAGCAGGTCAGGGGCCTGATCCACTTAGTGGATCAGGCCCCTGACTCGTTTCTGGGGACGTCTTGGGAGCCATTTGGGAGCCGATCTCGGAACCCGGCTCCCAAACGGCTACTCCGCAGAATCCCCTACAAGGCCGCGCTGAGCGCTCAAAGCACGGCCGCCCTCGCCCCTGGCACCCTGTAGGCCGGTGGCCGCGCGGGCGTGTCCGCTGTCAGCCCAGCGCACCACAGCCACCGTGATTCGCGGCAGGCTGAAAGGCGGGGCGGCGACCGTTACCCGTGGTCACTGTCGGCGCCGGTAGCTGATCCGCATGGCGTAGCGCCGACTGGCATCAGTCACAGGGGACCGTGTAGGTGAGCTCGCGGCAGGAATGCTGGACATGGAGGGCGTGGCGCCCCCACCTGCAGGGCGCGGACGCGCAGCGCAGTCTTGACGACATCCACGCGATGGCCGGTGGGGCTGCCCCCATCGGGCGGCGTCTCGCTCGTAGGACCAGAGCATGGGGCCGTCACCGAAGAATTCGACGCAGCGGTCGAAGACAGCAGCGCGCATGCCTTTACCCTCCACGCCGGCGATCTCGTCGAACCAGACGCGACGATCCCTACGTCGCTCAGGTACTCGTCTCATCGGAGCACCGCGAGAGCGTTGACCACATAGTCCAAGGCCCGGCACGCCGCGCGAGTGAGGGTTCAGCGTCGGGGAGCGCACTACTCGGGCAGTTGTCGAGCCGTGGATGAGCAGCATGGCGCTGATGGCGATGGGCGCCTCACGCTGATCATGCCCGCTCACGCTGACCTACATTCCGTGTCACCGGAGGGTCGTCCCCGGACTGCCCCTTCCACCGTCACGGTTCCACATCAGGACTTCCCAACTCCATTATTAACTCAGTAAGCTACATAGTTATGGACTTCACAATTATCAAGCACGCGGTCGAGGTCGACCACGGCATCAAGCGCCTCTCCATGCACTTCATCAAGAAGCACGCTGCACCGGAACGAGCCCGGCTGAGCGCGGAGTTGTGTGCACAGATCGGTGAGGAGTTCGACAGGCTCGGGCTCTCCACGCTGCCGCGAACGCTGCCGACTTCTGAGAATGAGTTCGTATGGGTCATCCAGCGCGACAGCGTTCTGGGCGAAGTCGCGGATGTCGCCGCCGCCTTGGCGCATCTGGACAAGCTCGGGATGAATCCTCTCCCCCAGGTGTTTGACAACTACCCCAAAGCCAAGAGCAACCTGAGCTGAAGGGACGTACAAGCGCCACGTACAACTCCCACATGCCGCGTACAGCAACAAGCGTATCTATGTTTCCTGAGCTAAAAAGTGACCTCGTGTGCTCGCGACTGGCCCGTATGGTGGTCTCAACAGGCGTCACAGGCAACCTTGGTGACGCCACAACACCTAGCCTCTTAGGCAACGGCACCGTCAGGAGTCACAGATGAGCAACGCTGACGAGATACGCATCCCGCGTGACGAACCCATTTTCATCGTCGGTACCTCCGGACGGCTGCCACTTCGGACCATATGCGTGCTTGAACTGATGGGCTCAGAGGTTCCGTGGTACCGACATAGATGGATCACTCTTCTCGGTGACCGTCTACGAATTGCCACGACAGAGCCGATACCACATCCAAGCAGGATCGTCAACGGCAAGTATGGCGCCCGTACGAGGTCTGTCAACGTGAGAGCAGCGCAAGCGCTTGGCCAGCAGTGCGCCAGGCGATTCGCCGAGGCGCTGGATGAGTTCCCCAAACCTCTCATCGCCCACATGCCCAAGCAACACTCGCAGCAGGCCGAACAGCGCATGCTCAGGTGGCTGTGCACTCGGCTCGCCGGACGCCCTTCAGGGCTGGCCGTCATCCATACCAGTCAGGGGATTACGTGGTACCGCCTCACGACGGACGGTCCGGTTTTGGAACCGCTGCCTCCGGAATCACCTGCACTGATGGCTCTCCCCTGCCCTGCTGCTGAGGTGGAGCTACTCCTGACACCCGCAAAACTCGGGGCTTACGCCGCTTATCAACATCGGTGCTACCCACACGTGAGCTACAGGCCGACCTGGCTCCCCCTTGAGCTGCCTTGGGCAGATGAGGATATCGCACAAGAAATCTTGACATAGCGGCCCGGCGGCGAGTTCACGCGACTCGCCGCCCTCCGCTATGACCGCTGCAGACCAATTTGGACACAACATTGGAGATCTGTGCCCATGACCACTGGCAAACCCGCTTCCCTTTCCATCGACGTCCCCTGGGGGACGGACGCAATCCGGGTAACCAACATCTCGCCCCACCTCCCTGCCGACTCGACGGACAGCCATGGCGAGGTGGTGACCGCAGCAGGCCGGGCCAATCCGAGCACCTGGCTGCCGGACACTTCATGGGGAGCCATAGCGCGTGCAACAACTCGCCCCGACGCATTGGCGGTTCAGCTCCGCCCGACGGCGGACGAGCCCTCGGGTCTCCTGATGATCGAAAACGTCGAAGGAGCGACACTGCGGTCGGTTGTCACCCGTGTCCTGCTGAGCGAACTGTTCCCCGGTCCACAGCCCCGTACTGGCATGGAGGTATCGGAGGTTCCCGACCCGCAGGTACACGGGATCATCCATGAGGGCCGTCCCGGTGCGATCGTGCAGTACCGCTACGAGAGCCTCGCCCACCTTCGAAACCACGTGTGGCAGACCATCCACGCGACGCTGTCACTGAACAGCTACGCGACTTCCATCCTCACACGCTCCGTCACCCGCAACCTGATCACCCATCCTGTCGAGATCGTCTTCGAGGACGGTACGGAGGCGATCCACCTTCTCGTCGTCCGTGACGGCATCACGCGACTCGCCAGCGCCTGGGCGGTCCTAGCCGGGCATGGGGCCGACCCCGCCTCGGTAGCCACCCTGGCCACCGAGGCACTGCTCGGCAGCCCTTCTGCGGCAGGGACGTCTACAGGCCCCGGTCTCGGACAGCGTCTGGCAACCAGCCGGGCTCAGTGGCGGCAGGAACTGCGGGAAGAATTCCAAGATGAGATGAAGGGGGCCACGCCCGGGCTTCGGGCCGCTCAGATTGCCCAGTCCTACGTCGTTCCGGCGCAGATCGCCGTCGGGGTCGAGGGGCACGAGGGCCGCGTGCTGTCTCCCGAGGACATTTTTGACGACGCCATTCGTTCAGTACTGGCTTCTGTACACGTCGAGTTCAAGCAGTGGGACGCGGCGGCCCAAAATGTCGAGGTCGTCACCCGAGCCCTGAAGCGGATCATCCAGCAAGGCGACCCGCGATGGAACACAGCCGAACTCCAGGCGGTCTACGGGCTTGCCGTCGGCCGCATCCCCGTGGCCGAGCTCCCACAGCTATTCGGAGGTAACCCGGCTCCTCCCGGGACTGCTCTCTGGCGTGCCATCTACCTGGTCAGCGCCCTGACGCGGCCGGATCTCCTGGAGCTTCTCAAGGACCAGGCCAAGGCCATCAAGGGCGGCCAGCGAATGAGCATGAAGGGGTTCGGCGAGCTGCTCGGTCCGATCATCGATCTGCCCTGGCGCGCGAAGAAGAAGCTCGTCACCAAGCAGGCCCGAAATGCATGGAACAACGGTGGTGTGCTGTCGAAGGACGTCACCGAGGGTTGGACTCCGCAACCCACTGACGATTTCACCGAGCTGATCGCATTGGCCATGAACGGCGACGATGACGCCCGACGCACCCTGGCTGTGGCCGGCGGTGTCGCGCTGATCGCCGACAAGCTCCTGACCAGGAATGTCGGCTCATCGCTAGGGGCCAAGAAGGAGAAGGGCGGCGTCCCTTTCCGGTCGGACGTGAACAAGGTCATCGAGGGACTCTCGCGGCCAACGAACGAACTTGGCCTGTGGACCCTCGCGCTCGCCGCCAATGCGTTCCGCAGTGACGACCTGCCACAGAACTCCGTGCCCAAGCAGAGCCTGACCGGCAAGGAGTCGACAACGTCCGCTGAGCCTCCTTACGTGCACTTCAGGGCCGATCTCGATGCCCCGGACCGCATCGCCCGCGACGCCAATGGTGTGCCGATCCCCCTTTACGAGTGGGATGTCGTCGCGGCCTCGGCCCCGGAGCGTGCGGCACAGGCTGTACCACAGCCACTGATCACTGGTCCGGTGACGGTTCTCGTTCCGGCCACCCCCTCTTCGGACGATGAGACTGCACGGGCCGACGGCGACGCCACTACCAGTGGCCCTACCGACGAGGAGTCCGTCACAACGACAGACCCGGTGGCGGAGCAGGGGGCCGAGGGCGCTTTGTCCACCATCCCCGCCCAGCCTCACCCCGCAGAAGGCGCTCCACTGCCTCCCAGCCAGCGCGCCGCCACACATCGGGAGGCCCTACACCTCGGAGTGCAGGGCGCCCGGGACGCCCTCGACCATTTGCATGCCCTTGAGCCGGAAGTTGGGGACCACACGCCGATCGTCCCGGTGAACCAGCTGGACGAGTTGCACAACCTGCTGGTCGGCATTCTGACTGACGTAGAGAACCTACGGCGCAGGACGGTAGAGGCTCGTGCCTCAGAGGGGGACATCTCGGAATGTGACGATTCCGAGGAGATGGTCTTGGGCTGACCAGCAAACGCTCGTAGCTCAAGTTTCCCCGCGACAGCAAAACGGGTAAGGATCGGTGCTGGGATCACACCGTCCCTGACTCGCAACCGAAGGAATCGAGCGCCCCAAGTCCCCTCGGCGTGGTCAGGATCGCTGGGCGGTCCAGGCCCTTCGAGCGACGACGAAGCGCCTGTGCGCCTCTACCCCACGGGGTAGAGGCGCACAGCTGGTGCTATTCCAGGTCACGTGCTTGCCTGCGTGCGTACAGAAGGTCGCGGAGCACGCGCACCGATGACGTAGGACACATGGCCAGCCGCGAGTCGAGAGCTGCCTCCCACTGTCCGGACAGGCCGTGCATGAGCCGCTTTCGCATGCCCGGAGTGACGTGGGCGTAGCGCGCAGATACGGAGCCGTCGATATGGCCCATGCGCTGGTCCATGAGGACCTTCTCGGTACCGATCCATCACGGTTCTATGGGTGTGGCGCAGGCCGTGGGGTGTGAGGCCCTTGGCGATCGGGAGCCAGCAGGCGTCGGCCCGGTTGCCGGCGCCGCGCCCCCGCACTGGCACGCCGGGCCACGGCTCGCCGAGCAGGGGAACGGGGCGCGCTTCTTGCGGGGCCTTCTTCGGGTACCAGCCTGACACCGCCGGGGTGAACAGCCAGGTCCCGAAGCCGTTCCTGCGCCAGTGCGCCGCATGTTCCGCCACGACTCCGCCACGCACGAACCCGAGGTCGTTGACGGCCCTCTCCACCCGTGTGCGGGTGGCGTCGGCGACGCGGTCAGGGTGGTTGAGGACGTTGGAAATCCTGCTGGCCACCCGGCTCGACGGTCGCGGCCTCGATACGGCGGGCAGCCAGCTCGTGGTTCCCTCCGACCGCTGCGGGGCCAGGTACGTCAGTGCGATCACCCGCGTCTGGGCGGGCCCCTACGGGTCCCTGACGGCATGACACGGGTCGGCGACCGGGTGGAAACCCGGCGTCGCCGCCCTCACCCTTCCGGGTGAAATCGTCGCTGCGGCGAGGCGCCAACAGCCCCTTCCGCACCGCGCGCCGCCGTCCACCCGAACCCTTCCGGACGCACAGGATTTCCCCGAACTTCGGTGTTCCGGCACGGAGTTGAGGGTTTATCTACGCGCGGAGCACAGGACACCGAACGATCATTCGGGCATATCAGACGACTTCTCGCACGGGCATTACCGGCTGGTACCGCGAGCTGCTAGAAACTGCATCGCTCCCCCCAACCCCCCACCTGTCCCCCACAGCTCGTTCTTCCATCCCCTCATCCCCCCACGTTTCGAAGGGCTGGCAGCCATGTCAGTACGAAGAATTCGCGCGTCCGTCGTCACTCTCGCGCTGGCCGCCGCGGCCGCGCTCGGCGTCGCGGGGCCCGCCTCCGCGACCGACTCGGCCGCCGCGGGCGGCTATGCGGCACTCGGCGACTCCTACTCCTCGGGGGTCGGCGCCGGAAGCTACCTCTCCGACAGCGGCGACTGCCGACGCAGCACCAACGCCTACCCCTACCTGTGGCAGGCGGCGAACTCTCCCGCCTCGTTCGACTTCGTCGCCTGTTCGGGAGCGACCACCTCGTCCGTGGCGAGCAGCCAGCTCGGTGTGCTCAACGCGTCCACCTCCCTGGTCAGCGTCACCGCCGGAGGCAATGACGTCGGGTTCGCCGACGTCATGCAGGACTGCGTGCTGTCCAACGAGGCCACCTGCATCAACAGCGTGAACAACGCCGTCTCGCAGATGAACAGCACCCTGCCCGGCAGCCTCGACGCGCTCTATGACGGCATCCGGGCCCGCGCCCCGCAGGCCCAGGTCGTGGTGCTCGGCTACCCGCGCTTCTACCAGCTGTCCGGCAGCTGCGTCGCCGGACTCTCCGAGGCCGAGCGGACCGCGATCAACAACGCGTCGGACGTGCTGAACGACGTCATCGCCAAGCGGTCCGCCGACGCCGGGTTCACCTTCTCCAGCGTGGTGGACGAATTCACCGGACACGAGCTGTGCTCCGGCGACGCCTGGCTCCACAGCGTCACGGTGCCGGTCTACAACTCGTACCACCCCAAGGCGGCGGGGCAGTCGGGCGGCTATCTGCCCGCCTTCCGCTCGGCGGTGTAGGACCTCCGGGAGCAGGCGGCGGTTCACCGGGCGACCGGTGGGCCGCCGTTCTCAGTAGCGCTCGACCAGGTGCTCCCGGCCGGCCGGAGGCTCGTACGACTCGGGCCAGAAGTCCGTCACCCCGGTGATCAGCCCCTCCTCGTCGAACGTGAAGAAGTGGATCGCGTCCAACTCCTCGCCCGGATCCCCCTCCTGGTCCCCTGTCACCGTGAACCCGGTCCTGGCCGCGGCCTGCCGGCCCTCCGCGTCGGCGACGATCCGCTCGACCCGGACGTGCCAGTCGCCCGGATACTCCTGGTTGAACCGGAGATACCGCTCCCTGCCGAGGATCCGCTCCCGCGTCTGCGGCAGTTCGTACACCACGTCCTCGGCGAGGGTCGCCCCGAACCCGTCCCAGTCGCGCGCCTCGGCCGTCGACCAGTACGTCTCCACCGCCCCGCGCAGCGCGGCCGTCGTCGTCCCCGAACCGCTTCCCGTCATCTCGGTCATGAGGAAGAGTGTGGGCCCCACCACTGACAATCGGCCGGAGAAGCCCCGCGGGGCGGCCCCCACCTGCGGTTATCCCTGATGCTCCCCCGGACGCGACGCCTTGATCGAGTACATCAGCGGGATCCTCGGCCGGCCCGCCCGGAAGCGGTAGTGGCCGTCCGCGTGGCGCTCCAGCGTGTCGAACCGCGGGACCAGCGAGACATCGTGCTCGTGGAGGAACTCGATCCGCAGCCCCGCCGACGCGAGCGCCGTCACCACCCGGCCCACCGGGTGCTGCCACTCGACGCTGCGGTTGTGCACGGTCGGCGCGTCGAGGTCGGCGTACGTCCCCGGCGTCTCGTCCACCCAGGCGTCGCGGCTGAAGTAGTCGTCGGTCACCACCGAACCCGTCTCGTCCATCGAGTCGGTCAGCGGGTGGAACTCCGCCAGGTAGAGGAACCCGCCGGGCGCGACCAGCGACGCGGCGGTCTCGGCCCAGCGGTCGATGTCGGGCAGCCAGCCCAGCGCGCCGATGCCCGTGTAGACGATGTCGTACGCGGAGTCCGGGACGGCGGCCGGGGCGTCGTACAGGTCGGCCGCGACGAACGCCGCCCGGTCCGGGCCGAGACCCAGCGACCCGGCCAGGCCCCGGGCGGTCTCGACGGCGGGCTCGGAGAAGTCGAGGCCCACGACCTGGGCGGCGCCGTGGCGTGCCCAGGACAGGGTGTCCATGCCGAAATGGCACTGGAGGTGCAGCAGGGTCTTCCCCCTGACGTCCCCGACCTCGGCCAGCTCGAAGGCGCGCAGCGCGTCCTTGCCCGCCAGGAACGCGTCCAGCTCGTAGTAGTCGCTCGCCACATGGATCGGCACGCGCTCGTCCCAGCGCGCGCGGTTGGTCGCGTGCCAGTCGTCCGGGGTCGGAGAGTACATGTCCGGCAAGCTACCGACGGGCGGGCCCGGGGCGCGAGTGGATATCCGACGCCCTCGGGATCCCCGCGAGTCATCGGGTTGGATGGGGGCATGACGACTGATCCTGTAGCCGCGCCCGACTGGGAGAAGCGGTTCCGCGCGCCCCGTGTCTCCCTGCCCGACTGGGCCGAGGACGCCCCCGACCGCTCCCTGTTCGTCTCCAACGCCACCGGGACCTACGAGCTGTACGCGTGGGACCGGGCGAGCGGGCGGCAGCGCCAGGTCACGGACCGGCCGAACGGCACGACGGACGGCGTGCTGACGCCGGACGGCGAAGCCGTCTGGTGGTTCAGCGACACCGACGGCGACGAGTTCGGGGTGTGGATGCGCCAGCCGTTCGGCGGCGGCGACGACGAGCCGGCCGCCCCGGGCCTCGCACCCTCCTACCCGGCCGGCCTGGCCATCGGGCGGGACGGTTCGGCGGTGATCGGCCGCTCGACCGACGAGGACGGCACGACGATCCACCTGGTGCCGGAGCCGGGCGGCGAGCCGGTGGAGATCTACCGGCACCGGGAGTCCGCGGGGGTCGGGGACCTCTCCCACGACGGGACCCTGATCGCGCTGGAGCACACCGAGCACGGCGACGCGATGCACTCCGCGCTGCGCGTGGTGCGCCCCGACGGCTCCACGGTGGCCGAGCTGGACGACACCGAGGGCGGTACGAAGGAACTGGGCCTCGCCGTGCTGGGCTTCGCCCCGGTGGCCGGGGACACCCGGCTCCTCGTCGGGCACCAGCGCCGGGGCCGCTGGGAGCCGATGATCTGGGACCCGGTCGCGGGCACGGAGACCGCGCTGTCGGTCGACCTGCCGGGCGACGTGGGGGCCGAGTGGTATCCGGACGGCTCCGCGCTGCTCGTCGAGCACGGCTTCGAGGCCCGCAGCGAGCTGTGGCGGTACGAGCCGGGGGCCCCGGCTCCCGTGCGCGTGGAGACCCCCGCCGGTACGGTCTCGGGCGCCACGGCCCGGCCGGACGGCACCGTGGAGTACCTGTGGTCCTCGGCCGCGCTGCCGCCCGTCGTGCGCTCCACGAGCGGCGCGGTGGTCCTGGACCCGCCGGGCGCGAAGGCCCCGCCGTCGGTGCCCGTCGAGG
Source organism: Streptomyces griseus (assembly GCF_900460065.1). Taxonomy (GTDB): domain Bacteria; phylum Actinomycetota; class Actinomycetes; order Streptomycetales; family Streptomycetaceae; genus Streptomyces; species Streptomyces griseus. Next base: position 131,731 of record NZ_UAVD01000036.1, read on the forward strand.
ACGCCTGGGTGGAGGGGCCGGGCGGCCGGATCCACGCCCTCGTGCAGAAGCCCGCGACCGGCGAGGGCCCCTTCCCCACGATCTTCGAGATCCACGGCGGCCCGACCTGGCACGACAGCGACGCCTTCGCCTCCGGCCCCGCCGCCTGGGTGGACCACGGCTTCGCGGTCGTCCGGGTCAACTACCGGGGCTCCACCGGCTACGGCCGCGCCTGGACGGACGCGCTGAAGCACCGCGTCGGCCTGATCGAGCTGGAGGACATCGCGGCCGTACGCGAGTGGGCGGTGACGTCCGGGCTCGCGGACCCGGAGCGCCTGGTCCTGGCGGGCGGCTCCTGGGGCGGCTATCTGACCCTGCTCGGGCTCGGCACCCAGCCGGACTCCTGGTCGCTCGGCCTGGCGGCCGTGCCGGTCGCGGACTACGTCACGGCGTACCACGACGAGATGGAGGCCCTGAAGGCGATGGACCGCACGCTGCTGGGCGGCACGCCGGAGGAGGTCCCCGAGCGTTTCGAGGCCTCGTCCCCGCTGACGTACGTCGACGCGGTGCGCGTCCCGCTCTACATCTCGGCGGGCGTCAACGATCCGCGCTGCCCCATCCGTCAGGTGGAGAACTACGTGGACCGGCTGGCGGCGCGCGGCGCGGTCCACGAGGTGTACCGGTACGACGCCGGTCACGGCTCGCTGGTGGTGGAGGAGCGGATCAAGCAGGTGCGGCTGGAGTTGGAGTTCGCCCTCAAGCACCTGGGAGGGGGGCCGGTCCTCGCCTCCGCGGCCCCCGGGACGGGCGTAAAGGCCGAATAAATCACGGACCCCGCCCCGGAAGCCCGGGGCGGGGAACCGTACCTTGGAGGGGTGTACCGGTTCCTGCTGACCCCGCGATGGTGGGGGATCAACCTCTTCGTCGTGCTGGCCATCCCGTTCTGCGTGTTCATGGGCACCTGGCAGCTCGGCCGCTTCGAGGACCGCGTGCAGTCGCACGAACAGGCGGAGAAGCAGCCCGATCCGAGCACGCGGGCCGCGAAACCCCTGGACGAGCTGCTGCCCGTCGACAAGGTGACGTCCGGCCGCCCGGCCGTCGCCACCGGCACCTACGCCGACCAGTTCCTGGTGCCGGGCCGCCTGCTCGACGACCGTCAGGGCTTCTACGTCCTGAACATGCTGCGCACGGACAGCGGCAAGGCCCTCCCGGTGGTCCGGGGCTGGCTGCCCGGTTCCCCGAGCGGTGCCCGGGTGCCGGTCGCGCCGGAGGGCGAGGTCACGGTGACCGGCGACCTCCAGGCCTCCGAGAACGCCCGCAGCAAAGGCGTGGACGTCCGGGGCGGGCTGCCCGAGGGGCAGATCGGCATGATCAGCGCCGCGACCCTGGTGAACCTCGTGCCGTACGACGTGTACGACGCCTGGGTGACGCTTCCCGAGGCCGAGGCGGGCGGTACGGGCGGTGCGATGAAGCCGGTGCCCGCGGCGGCCCCCGAGGGCAGCGGACTCGATCTGAAGGCCTTCCAGAACCTCGGGTACACGGGCGAGTGGTTCGTCTTCGCCGGCTTCGTTCTCTTCATGTGGTTCCGGCTGGTGCGCCGCGAGGCCGAGGCCGTGCGCGACATCGAGCTCGGTCTCGTACCGGAGGATCCGGCCGCGGACCCGACGGCTGCGGACCCGGCGACGGCGGAGGCGCGGGAGGAACCGGGCGACCCGGCCGCCCCTGAGGGCTCCGAGGCTCCTGAGGCGGCTCGGAAGGCCCCGGCGGCACCGTAGGACGACCCGACCCGGCCCGGTGCCGGCCCCGTGGCAGGGCCCGGCGCCGCCGGGCTCGTCGCCCGACCGGCCGGGCGGCCCGGCGCAGGACTACGACGTGGCGAGCACACCCGTCCGGTAGATCGTGCCCGAGCAGGCGTTGGGGATCTTCGTCTCCGCGGTGGGCGCTCCCGTCTCCGGGGTGTGCGTCACGGCGACGCTGCCCTCCGCCGCTCCCCCGCCGTCCTCGTTCAGCGACTGCGCGTCGACGCCTGAGGGCTGATCGGTGCCCCCCTCGCCGACCGACCCGCCGGCCCCGTCCGTCGGCGGGGTCGGGCTCGGTGACGGCCCCACGGCCGGACAGGTGTCGGTCGGCACCCAGGCGAACCGCACCTCGTACGCCATGGTCGGCTTCAGCAGCACCGTGCCCGGCTCCTGCGAGGGATCGGGCAGACCGGACGCCGCGTCGCCCGCGGCGTGCTGGACCACGCCGATCTTGAGCGGGTCGGCCGCGCCCAGGGCGGTGAAGCCCACCGTGCCGTTGCTGCTGACCGTGCAGTCCGTGCCGGACACGTTGGCGATCTTGAAGCTGCCGTAGACCGTGCCGTCGGCTCCCGGCGCGTCGGTGCCCGCGGAGGCGACGCCGAGCTGGCTCGGGTCGCAGACCGGCAGGGAGGCGAACTCCGCGCTCGGGGAGCCGGTCTCCTCGCCCGTCACCGTGCCGTCGGGGTCGCTGCCCTCGGCGGCGGTGGGGCTGGGGGCGGGGTCGGCCTCGCCGGCGCTGCCCTCGCTCTCCCGCTCCGTGGGCTCCACGGACCGCCGGCCGGGCGCCTCGGGGCCGGTCTCGTCGCCGTTGCCGCCCTGGGCCTGCTCGCCGTGTCCGGCGATGGCGGGGCGGGCGGCGGACGGGCCGTCCGAGGTCGCGACGTGGACGAAGGCGGGGACGGCGGTGCCGATCAGCAGGGCCGCCGCGGCCGCGCCGACGACGGCCTGGCGCCGCCTGGCCCGGCGGGCGGGGACGGCTCGGTGGAGGTGGTCCAGGGTCCCCTCGGAGGGGGCCAGCTCCCGCACCGCGCCGTGCAGCATGCGGCGCAGGGCCACCTCGTCCAGCGCTTCGGTGGCGGGGGCGCCCCGGTCACGGGCGAAGAGGTCGGTCAGCGTGCCGAAGACCTCGTCGTCGTCCGACGCCCCGGAGGCGCTCCCGAGGGCCTTGGCGGAGGCGCTCCCGGGGGCCTTGGCAGAGGCGCTCGCGGACGCCTTCCCGGCGTCGGGGATCTCGCTCGTACCGACCGGGAGGGTCTCCGCGGCGGCGTCCGCCCCCGGGGCCTCGCTCGCAGCGCCCGCGGAGGTCTCCGTACCGCCGGCCGCAGGGGTCTGCGGGCTCACGCCCGCCGCAGAGGTCTCCGTACCCGCCCCCGGGGCCTCGCTCGCAGCGTCCGCCGCGAGGGGCTGCGCACCAGCGTCCGCCGCGCTCTCCGGCTCCCCGGTGCCCGGCGTGGCCTCCGTCGTCCCCGGGGCCTGCTCGTCGGGGTCCTCGGCGGCCTCGTCGTCCACCCGCGCGGGGGGCGTCGGTTCCGGGGCCTCGCCGGTCTCGCCCGGCTCGGGCCCCGCGCTCTCGCCGTGCGGGCGGTCCGGATCGGTGTGCGGAGTCTTCTCCGGCCCGTGGTTCACAATTCCGTTTCCCGTCGGGTCATTCTCGTGCCTGTGCTCGTCGCGCTGCTCGGGCCCGCTCATGCCTGGGCCTCCATCACCACACGCAGGGCCGCGATGCCTCGCGAACCGTACGCCTTGACCGAGCCCAGCGAGACGCCCAGCGTCTCGGCGACCTGGGCCTCCGTCATGTCCGCGAAGTAGCGCAGCACCAGCACCTCGCGCTGGCGCCGCTGGAGCCCCTTCATGGCCTTGATCAGCGCGTCCCGCTCCAGCTGGTCGTAGGCGCCCTCCTCCGCGCTCGCCATGTCCGGCATGGGCTTGGAGAGCAGCTTCAGCCCGAGGATGCGGCGGCGCAGCGCGGAGCGCGACAGGTTGACGACCGTCTGCCGGAGGTAGGCGAGGGTCTTCTCCGGTTCGCGGACCCGGTTGCGCGCGGAGTGCACGCGGATGAACGCCTCCTGCACCACGTCCTCGCAGGACGCGGTGTCGTCCAGCAGCAGGGCCGCGAGGCCGAGCAGGGAGCGGTAATGGGCGCGATAGGTCTCGGTGAGATGGTCGACCGTGGTTCCCGCTGCCACCGTCTCTTCAGCATCCCCGCGCTGCGAGGGCAACTGTGCCGGGCGCGCGGCGGGCATGGGCGCGATCACCGGCATACCACCGGGCGCACGGGGCCGCCGGAGCGGACGCACCGACGCGCCTCGCAACGGGCCCACCACTGTGATGTCGAGAACCTCTGCCACGCCTGTTGGACACGCTGCCCCCCGTCAGGGTTGTACGCGTACGGCGTCACGTTCGACGCTGTGCGACATGCCCTCATACGTACCTGCTCTTCCCCAAATGCCCCGTCATAGCGTCTGGCCACGCAAGAAGTGACCGCATAGACGCAGCCCGACCGAGATGCGGTTGCAGATGGCCGGGAGATCATCGTCGGATACGACAACGTCCCAGCTCAAGAGGTTCAGACCAGCAAATTGCTCATAGGGCGTTCACAGATCCTACAAAACAAGTTCGATCACGCCCGGGGGAATTCGGCGGCGACCGATTCGGCGATCTGCGCAACGTTCAAAGCCGCACCTTTTCGGAGATTGTCCCCGCAAAGGAACATTTCCAGGGCATGCGGATCGTCCATCGAACGCCGGACGCGGCCCACCCAGGTGGGGTCGGTGCCCACCACGTCGGAGGGGGTGGGGAAATCGCCGGACGCCGGGCTGTCGAAGAGGACGACGCCGGGGGCGGTCGCGAGGATCTCGTGCGCCTTGCCCACGGCGACCTCGTTCTCGAAGCGGGCGTGGACGGACATCGAGTGCGTGGCGATCACGGGGACGTACACACAGGTCGCGGTGGTCTTCAGATCCGGCAGGCCCAGCACCTTGCGGCACTCCTCGCGGATGGCGATCTCCTCGGAGGACCAGCCGTCGCCGGCGTCCGTACCGGCCCAGGGCACGACGTTCAGGGCGACGGGTGCGGCGAACGGGCTCCCCGTCGCCTCCGCGCTGTCCCCCAGGGCCCGGCGCACGTCCCCGGGCTGAGTGCCCAGCTCCGTACCGGCCACCAGCGCCAACTGCTCGCGCAGGGCGGCGACGCCGTCCCGGCCGGCGCCGCTGACCGCCTGGTAGGAGGAGACGATCAGCTCGCGCAGTCCGAACTCGGCGTGCAGCGCGCCGACCGCGACGATCAGCGACAGCGTGGTGCAGTTCGGGGACGCGACGATGCCGCGCGGCCGGAGCCGGGCGGCATGGGGGTTGATCTCCGGGACGACCAGCGGCACGTCGTCGTCGAGCCGGAAGGCGGCCGAGTCGTCGATGACGACGACGCCCTTGGACGCGGCGATCGGGGCCCAGCGGGCGGACACCTCGTCCGGCACCAGGAAGAGGGCCACGTCGATGCCGTCGAACACGTCCTCGGCGAGCGCGAGGACCTCGCTCTCCTCACCGCGCACGACCAGCTTGCGGCCGGCCGAGCGCGGTGAGGCGACGAGTCTGACCTCGCCCCAGACGTCCGCGTGCTGCGACAGGATCCGGAGCATGACACCGCCGATCGCCCCGGTCGCACCGACGACCGCGAGCGAGGGGCGGTGCCCGGTCATCGGCCGGTGCCTCCGTAGACGACGGCCTCGTCGGAGTCACTGTCCAGACCGAAGGCGGTGTGCACGGCGCGCACGGCCTCGTTGACGTCGTCGGCGCGGGTGACGACCGAGATACGGATCTCGGATGTCGAGATCAGCTCGATGTTCACGCCCGCGTCGGACAGCGCCTCGAAGAATCCGGCCGTGACGCCCGGGTTGGTCTTCATTCCCGCGCCGACCAGGGAGATCTTCGCGATCTGGTCGTCGTAGCGGAGCGAGTCGAAGCCGATGACGCCGCGGGCCCGCTCCAGGGCGTCGATGGCCTTGCGGCCCTCGGCCTTGGGCAGGGTGAAGGAGATGTCCGTCAGGCCGGTCGACGCGGCGGAGACGTTCTGCACCACCATGTCGATGTTGACCTCGGCGTTCGCGATGGCGCGGAAGATCGCGGCGGCCTCGCCCGGCTTGTCCGGGACGCCGACGACGGTGACCTTGGCCTCCGAGACGTCATGGGCGACTCCGGAGATGATCGCGTGCTCCACCTGCTGGTCCCCTTGCGGCTCGTTGCTGACCCAGGTGCCGCGCAGTCCGGAGAAGGACGAGCGGACGTGGATCGGGATGTTGTAACGGCGTGCGTACTCGACGCAGCGGTGCAGCAGCACCTTGGAGCCGGACGCGGCCAGCTCCAGCATGTCCTCGAAGGAGATCCAGTCGATCTTCTTCGCCTTCTTCACGACCCGGGGGTCCGCGGTGAAGACGCCGTCGACGTCGGTGTAGATCTCGCAGACCTCGGCGTCCAGCGCCGCGGCCAGCGCCACGGCGGTCGTGTCCGACCCGCCGCGGCCGAGGGTGGTGATGTTCTTGCCCTCCTGGCTCACGCCCTGGAACCCGGCGACGATGGCGATGTTGCCCTCGTCGATCGAGGTCCGGATGCGGCCGGGCGTGACGTCGATGATGCGCGCTTTGTTGTGGACCGAGTCGGTGATGACACCGGCCTGGCTGCCCGTGAACGACTGGGCCTCGTGGCCCAGGTTCTTGATCGCCATCGCCAGCAGGGCCATGGAGATCCGCTCACCGGCGGTCAGCAGCATGTCGAATTCGCGGCCGGTAGGCATCGGAGACACCTGCTCGGCGAGGTCTATCAACTCGTCCGTCGTGTCGCCCATCGCGGACACCACGACAACCACCTGGTTGCCGTTCTTCTTGGCGTCGACGACTCGCTTGGCGACCCGCTTGATGCCCTCGGCATCGGCTACGGAGGAGCCTCCGTACTTCTGCACGACAAGGCCCACGTGCGCTCCTCGCTCAGTCATTACTGCGGTCGGCTCAGTTTAACGAGCGGTCCGGAATAGACCCGCCCATATCGCATGATGAGATGTCCCGCTCATCACCCGGTACGGCGTGTCGACCCGAACCGCTCGTACGGGGCTGTTGCCCACCCAGCCGGGGAGCACTCCCGTTTGTGTCCCAGCCCACACGATCGGGTACACCCAGCCCACACGATCCGGCGGGGGCGGGCGAGCCGGGAAGGTCAATCGGCGTACGCGCCCGGTCCGCGCGCTCCCCGGGCTTCTCGCGAAGGACCCGCAGCCGGGATCTCCCGGGCGCTCACCGGCGCGGCCTCGGGGCCGGAAGGACCGGGCGGACGGTGGCCGAGCGGAGTTCGGCCATGCGGGCGGCGACGTCGACCTCGGCGCGCGGCCGGGCCAGGAAGGTGTCCGGCACGTCACCGGTCAGCCCGGCCGCCTCGTCGCGGGCGATCTCGGCGCGGCACTCGCCGCAGACGCCGTGGTCCAGCGTGGTCGTCGTCTCGTCCTCGTCGCAGAAGAGGCACATCATCACCATGCCCACGATCTGCTCGCCCGGGTGGTTCTTCTCCGGGTGGGGTGCGGGGCTCGGCGGCATCTTGGTCTCCAGTCGTGTGCGGAGGAGGGGCCCGGCGGAGTGCACGGACACCGGCAGGCCCGAGGTCAGGGCCGAGGTGAGCTGTTCGCGGCCGACGCCGCGCGCCAGCCACTCCCCGACCAGGTGTTCCAGCGCGACGCAGTCCCCCTCGGAGAGCTGGAGCCGGGGCTCGCGGCGTCCCAGCCCGGCGAGGATGTCGTACGCCTCCGAGCGCGGAGCGCGGACGCCGGGCCCGGGCTCCTCGGCCGTTTCCACGGCGGCGGGAGCCGAGGACGTGCCGGCGGGAACGGGGGCCGGGGGCTGGCCGGGCGCGTCCACGCCCCGGACGAACCGCACATGGGCGGCCCACCAGTCGGCGTCGCGGGCGGTCCGGGAGAAGTACGTGCGCGTCACCCAGCGCATCTGGCCGTCGGACAGGGTGACCTGGACCCTGACGCGCCGCAGGTGTCCTTTCCGGGTCAGCAGGTCGAGCGAGCTGCGGCACGCCTGCTGCCCGTAGTCCGGCAGCTCCTCGGCGAGCACCTTGTAGCCGATCGCCGCCCCTTCGGGGAGCCGGTCGATGTACCCGGCGATGGCCGCCTCACGCGGCTCCAGACCGCCGAAGTCGTCGGCGCGGGGCGGGGCCTGGTCGGGGGCGTGGCGCTTTCCGTACCCGGCTTTCGCCATGGGGTGGGCGGGAGCGCGCAGAGCGGCACTAAGGTTGGCGGCAGCCATGAGGGATCGAGCCTTTCTAGCAGGCGATCTCGTACGGTCAGACCCCGGTCGGTGTTGCGAGCACCACCGGGGTTGTCCGTTTTTACGGATAGTGGGTTGCTGAGCGTGAACCTAGAGCGTGCGTACGCTCCGGCGCAACCTGGTCACCAAACGTCACCTCCGGTCGAATTCGCGCAGCCCGCAGCGCGGTTCGGAACCCGGCCGGGGAGGGAGGGTGGGTGGGTTGAACCCAACCGCCCTTTCCTACAGAGAGGGCTCGAAGCCCGACGCTCGGGGCTCGGAGCCCGGGGCCCGGAGCTTGAGGCTCGGGGCTTGAGCCTCGGGACGACCTGCGGGATCACGCCGAAGCCGGTGCCGGTTCAGCCCGCCGTCAGCGTCTCCACGTCGAGGACCTGGGTGTTCTGCGCGGCGGCGATGCGCCAGACCCCGTCGTCCTTGGCGAGTACGTACGTCGGGGTGCCCGGAACCGCCTCGGGATGGGCGGCCATGAGCGCGGACGGGTCCTCCTGGCCGTGGAAGATCTCGTCCAGGAACCGGCCGTCGTCCCGGGCGACCGGGCGCTGGCGGATCTTGACGGCGGCGATGTCGGGGCGGACGAAGAGGATCAGGTCGACCGTGTACGTGGCGGTCACCGGGGAGTCCGCCTGCGGGGGCAGCACCTTGCGGGTGAAGGCGCTGATCTCCGGCAGGCCGGTCAGCCGCTTGCCGTGGGCCGTGGTCCAGATGGCGTCCTCGCGGAAGCCGTCGAGGAAGGCGTCCGGCAGCGCGTTCCGCTGGGCGTGCTGCACACCGGCGACGAACGCGACGATGGCGTCCACGTCCTCCTGCGGAGCGGGCACGCCGATGACGGTGGGCGGGGAGGCGGGGGGCGTGGAGGCGGGGGGCGTGGAGGCGGGGGGCGTGGCGGCAGAGGGCGTGGCGGCAGAGGGCGTGGTGCTCATGAGGCGTCTCCTGGTGGGGTGCGGCCGTTCTGTCGGCCGTTCACCAGGAGCCTCACCCCTCAAGCGCGGTTGAGGTCAAGAGGCGGCGATCCCGCCCAACCGGCTTGATATCAAGCTTGGTTGAGGTCCTAGCGTTCCCGGCGTCGAACGAACAGCGACCGGACAGAGGAGCGCTCGACGATGATTTTGGTGACCGGTGCGACCGGGAACATCGGCAGGGAGCTGCTGCGGCAGCTGGACGGGGCCGACGTCCGGGCCCTGACCCGGGACGCGACGCGGGCCGCGGCCGGGATGCCCGCCGGGGTCGAGGTGACGGAAGGCGACCTGGGGCGGCCCGATGCACTGAAGTCCGCACTGCGCGGGGCGCGTTCCCTCTTCCTGATCCCGGGCGTCGGCGACGACACCGGAACGCTCGACGCCGCCCGGGACGCGGGGGTGGAGCACGTGGTGCTGGTCTCCTCCATCACCGTCATGACCCATCCGCACCTCGGACCGGCGCGGGCGAACCTCGCCGTCGAACGCCGGCTGCGGGAGAGCGGGATGGAGTGGACCGTGCTGCGGCCGACGCAGTTCGCCTCCAACACCCTCTGGTGGGCGCGGTCCGTGCGTGACGAATCCGTGGTGCGCGTGCCGTACGCGGACGTCGGACTGCCGACCGTCCACCCCGCCGACATCGCCTCGGTGGCCCGTGCGGCACTGACCGGGCCGGAGCACCGGGGGCGCACCTACCCGCTCACCGGACCGAAGCGGATCAGCCCGCGGCGGCAGGCCGGTGAGCTGGGACGGGTGCTCGGCCGGGAGGTGGCCTGCGTCGGGATCACGCGGGAGGAGGCGTACCCGCCGATGGCCGCGATGATGGGGAGCGAGGTCGCCGACAGCGTCCTCGACCTGATGGGCGGCGACGTCAACGACGCGCTGCTGGCCGTGCACGACACCGTGGCCCGGGTCACCGGCTCTCCGGCCCGCCCCTACCGCCGCTGGGCCGAGGAGAACGCCGACGCGTTCAGGTGACCCCGCCCGCTCCGGCGCCTTCCTGCGCCCGCCTACTTCACCGGGCGCAGGCCCAGCGGACCCGCGATCTCCTCCAGCATCACGCGGCCCGCCTCCTCGGCGAGGTCCTCCTCGCCCGGGTCCTGGTCGGTGTCCAGGCCGTCCAGCTCCTCCAGGGGCTGGCCGAGGCGGATGTGGGCGACCAGGGACTGGAGGGCGCGCAGGGCGGCGGAGGCGGTGGAACCCCAGTTGGAGAAGTACGAGAACTGCCACCACCACAGCGCCTCGGCGGTGCGCTCGGCGTCGTAGTGCGCGAGGCCGTGGCCGAGGTCGGTGACCAGGTCGGCCAGGTCGTCGGAGATCCGGTGCGGGACCGGGGCCTTGCGGGGCTCGTACGGGTCGAAGACCTCGGAGTAGACGTCGATCGGCTCCAGCAGCACCGCGAACCGCTCGCGCAGGCCGTCCGCGTCCGGCTCCGCGCCCAGGTCCGGTTCGTACCGCTCGTCGGGCAGGACGTCCTCGTACGCGCCGAGGCGACCGCCCGCGAGCAGGAGCTGCGAGACCTGGAGGAGCAGGACCGGGACGGCCTCCTCCGGCTCGTCGACCTTGGACACCTCCGTGACCGCGACGATGAACGTCTTGATCTGGTCCGCGATCTGGACGGCGAAGTCGCCCGGGTCCTGCGTGACGGAGTTCAGCGTGGCGTCAGACATCGAGGGGACCTCCCGTGGGCGCGGTCACAGACGGTGAAGCGGACGACGAAGGGGATGGCGCGGGAGACGGAGAAGCGCACGGCGAAGCGGGGTGCGGCACCTGACGGGGGCGTACGGCGGTGGTGTCAGACATCGAGCAGCCGCCTCCCCTCGAAGGCGCGGCCCAGGGTGACCTCGTCGGCGTACTCCAGGTCGCCGCCGACCGGCAGGCCGCTGGCCAGCCTGGTCACCCTGAGGCCCATCGGCTTGACCATCCGCGCCAGGTACGTCGCGGTGGCCTCGCCCTCCAGATTGGGGTCGGTCGCGAGGATCAGCTCCGTGATGGAGCCGTCCGCGAGCCGCGCCAGCAGCTCACGGATGCGCAGGTCGTCCGGGCCGACGCCCTCGATGGGGCTGATCGCCCCGCCCAGCACGTGGTAGCGGCCCCGGAACTCACGCGTTCGCTCGATCGCCACGACGTCCTTGGGTTCCTCGACCACGCAGATGACGCTCCGGTCGCGGCGCGCGTCCCGGCAGATCCCGCACTGCTCCTCCTGCGCGACATTGCCGCACACCTCGCAGAACCGGACCTTGTCCTTGACCTCCAGGAGGGAGTGCGCGAGCCGGCGTACGTCCGTGGGCTCGGCCTGCAGGATGTGGAAGGCGATCCGCTGCGCGCTCTTGGGACCGACGCCGGGCAGCCTGCCCAGTTCGTCGATGAGGTCCTGAACAACGCCTTCGTACAACGGAACGCCTTTCCTTGCTTCCTGCTCCGTACCGTAGTGGGTACGGGTCGGTACCAGTAGGCCCCGGTGGGCCTGTGCGACCTACCGGCCTGCGGCCGGTCCGGTCAGAACGGCAGACCGGGGATGCCGCCCCCGCCGCCCAGGCCCTGGGCCAGCGGGCCGAGCTTCTCCTGCTGGAGCGCCTGCGCGTTCTCGTTGGCCGCCTGGACCGCGGCGACGACGAGGTCGGCGAGCGTCTCGGTGTCCTCCGGGTCCACCGCCTTGGGGTCGATCACCAGGGCGCGCAGCTCGCCGGAGCCGGTCACGGTGGCCTTCACGAGACCGCCGCCCGCCTGTCCGTCCACCTCGGTCCTGGCGAGTTCCTCCTGGGCCGCTGCGAGATCCTGCTGCATCTTCTGGGCCTGCTGGAGCAACTGCTGCATATTGGGCTGGCCACCACCGGGAATCACGGTCACTCCTGGCATTTCGACGACAAATGTTTCGGTAAGCCGAGCCTACGTGCTCCCCGGTCACCGCGCTCCACCCACCAGGGACCAACTCTTTCGGGTGAGATTCAGGAACCGGCGTGAGTGCTCCTATACCTGACCAGCGGCCGTGCGCAGGCGGGAATCCCGCGATTTCGACCCCACGGCCCACCATTCGGCGGTAGGAAGGGCATGCGCATCGATACACGAGCGTGCATGTGCGGTGACGCAGAGTTACCCCGCGGGGGTCGTCGGTCGCGCGGACCGCCCCGCCCTCTCCGGGCCGGTCGGGTCCGGCTCCGGGAAGCCCTACGCGTCCGTCCCGTCCGTTCAGAGTGCAGAGGAGTGCCCCGGTGAGTCAGCCGGAGATGCAGCCCGAGGGGCCGCCCCGCAAGGAGTCCGATGCGGGATCCGGTGAAAACGGAGTTGCGCATTCCGATTCCGGTCCGGGCAGGGGACGCCCCGCCGGGCGCGATCTGACCGGGCGCCCGTTCCCCCTCGGTGACTGGGGCGAGCCGGCGGAGCGGCTCGACGAGCTCTACCGCTGGGTCGAGACCGGGGCGCTGGACACCGCCGACTGGTATCTCAACGACCGGGTCTGGAAGCGGCGGGCCGCCAGGGCCCTGCGGATGGGCACCGCGGCCGGGGTGGTCGCCGGGGCCGCGCTGCCGCTGCTCGACCTGACCGGCACCCTGAGCGGCTCGGCGGGCTGGGGCTATCTGTCGCTGCTGCTGGGGGCCGCCTGCATGGCCGGCGACCGGTACTTCGGTCTCACCTCCGGGTGGATAAGGAACCTCGCCACGGCCCAGGCCGTGCAGCGCCGGCTCCAGGTGCTCCAGTTCGACTGGGCCTCGGAGTGCGTACGGGAGATGCTCGGGCCGACCGAGGGCACGGCCAGCGAGGCGGCCGAGCGGTGCCTGGGGGTGCTGCGGAGGTTCTCCGAGGACGTGACCGAACTGGTGCGGTCGGAGACGGCGGACTGGATGGTGGAGTTCCGGGCGGGACCCGCGCCGATGGGGATGCAGGCCCTGGCGACGGGTAGCGCCGGGGGGCGCGGCGAGTCGGGGGCGGTGCCGGGGCGGTTCTCGATGCCGTCGGTGGCGGCGCGGCCGAACATGCCGCGGCAGCGGCCACCGGAGTCGCCGCGGTGAGGACTCCGGGGCCGGGGGTGCGGGCCGGGGGTGGTGCGGGCTAGGTCCTGTCGTCGAACTGCCGCCCGCCCCGCGGGGCCGCCCTCCGGGCGACGACGGCAGTCTGACGACAGGACCTAGCTGAAGATGATCATTGAGCCCTGGGCCAGGCTGCGGGTCGCCGCCGCGTGGAGGCCGAGCCAGACGTGGCGTTCCCGGGCGAAGGGGCTGTCGTCGTAGGGGATCGGGTCCGCCGGTTCCTCCAGGGCCGTGGGGCCGGAGGGCGGCAGCGGAGCGGCCGGCGGGTTGGCCGGGTCGATGCCGATGGACGGGGCGACGAACTCCAGCTCGCGCAGCAGCCCGTGGGCCGAGCCCAGGGGTCCGCCGCCCGCCAGGAGCGCGTCGTCGGACAGGGGGGCCGGGAAGTCCACCGGGACGTACGCCCCGGCGTGGTCGTAGTGCCAGACCAGATGCGACTGCTGCGCGGCCTGTTCGAACATTTCGAGGAGTTGCTCGTAGTCGCCGTCGAGACCGGCGACGGGCGTGACGGCCAGGCCGCTCAGCTGGAGCAGGTAGGCGCGGCGCAGGAAGTGCAGGGCGTCGTAGTCGAAGCCGGCCACGGGGGCGACTTCCCCGTTGAGGCCCGGCATGTAGGCGTAGACGGGGACGGGCGGCAGCCCCGCGTCGTTCAGCGCCTTGTCGTAGACGGCGATCTCTTCGGCGAACGGGTTGTCGGCGCTGTGGCACAGCACATCGACGAGGGGGACCAGCCACAGGTCACAGGCCACGAAGTCTCGCTCTCGGAAGGGTTCGGGCGATCGTCGGGACAGCGTAATGCGGGGCGAACCTCACGCACAGTGCCCCGGGGCCTCCGGCGGCTCGGCGGCCCCTTGGGACGTCCCGGACTCACCCGGCTCCGGGGGGAGCCGCGGCCCGGGGGCGTCTCCCTCGGCAGCCTCCGCCTCCAGCCGGTCCGCCCAGGCGAGCGCGTGCGCGTAGTAGGAGTGCATGGCGGCGTGGACCTGCTCGTGGTCGCCCCGGGCGATGGCCTCGACCAGGTCCTCGTGCCCGAACCACAGCACGTCCTCGTCCATGCCGTCGCGGCGCAGCCGGTGCACGGCGAACACCCAGGCCTGGACGCGGAGCCGGGTGAGGAAGTCGGCGAGGTACGGGTTGAGGACGAACTGCCCCAGCTCCCGCCAGAACCGCAGGTCGTACCCGATCAGCACGTCGAGGTCGCCGCCCTTCGCCGCGCGGACGGCCTCCGCGGCCCGGCGGCGGATCGAGGCGAGCCCCTCGGGCCGCACGGCGACCCCCTCGGGGTTGCGGAAGAGTCCCTCGACGACGAGGGCGCGCGCCTCGGCCATCGCCCGGTAGTCGGCGACGCCGAACTCGCGCACCTGGAAGCCGCGGTGCTGGTCGGAGGCGAGGAGCCCCTGTGCAGAGAGGTCGAACAGCGCCTCGCGGACGGGCGTCGCGGAGACCCCGTACTGCTCGGCGATCTGCTTGACGGTGAACTCCCGGCCCGGCGGAAGACGCCCTGCCAGCACCTCGTCACGCAGCGCGTCGGCGATCTGCTGGCGCAGGGTGTTGCGCGTCACACCTCCGCTCGGACTCATACCGGCCCCCATCCGTTGGTTCGTCCCTGTGCGTCCCCGAACCCCGCGCACCGGCCGCTCGCGGCGCCGGCCGTTTCCGGCGGGGGTCATTTCTGGTTCGGGTCACCTTAAGCCAGCGCCGACGCCGTGCCCGATTCCGGGCACGGCGGGAGGCGCACAGGGTCGATCACGTACGGAACCGGGCGGTCCGGTTACCCGGCGTGCGGGCCGGGTGCGCCCTTACGCGCCTTGCACCGTATAGGTGTCGGCGACGGAGAGCGCGACGTCCAGGGCCGCGAGCCCCTCCTTGGCCTCGGCCTCGGAGACGTTGCAGGCGGGGACGGCGTGGGTCCGGTTCATGTTGATGAACGGCCACAGCCCCTGCTTCTTCGCCGCCGCGCCGAAGGCCGCCATGGGGGCGTTGGCCTCGCCCGAGGCGTTGTACGGGACGAGCGGCTCGCGGGTCTCCCGGTCGCGGACCAGGTCCAGCGCCCAGAACGCGCCGAGGCCGCGCACCTCGCCGACCGAGGGGTGGCGTTCGGCGAGTTCGCGCAGGCCGGGGCCGAGGACGGTCTCGCCGATCCGGGCCGCGTGCTCGACGACCTTCTCGTCCTCCATCACGCCGATGGTGGCGACGGCGGCGGCGCAGGCCAGCGGATGCCCGGAGTAGGTGAGTCCGCCGGGGTAGGGGCGGGTCTCGAAGGTGGCGGCGATCTCGGCGCTGATGGCGACGCCGCCGAGCGGTACGTAACCGGAGTTGACGCCCTTGGCGAAGGTCAGCAGGTCCGGCACGACGTCGAAGTGGTCGGCGGCGAACCAGGCGCCGGTGCGGCCGAATCCGGCCATCACCTCGTCGAGTACGAAGACGATCCCGTACCGGTCGCAGATCTCGCGGACGCCCGCGAGATAGCCCGGCGGCGGGGTCATGATGCCCGCCGTGCCCGGGATGGTCTCCAGGATGACGGCGGCGACGGTCGCCGGCCCCTCGAAGGCGAGGGTGTCCTCCAGGTGCTGGAGGGCGCGGGCGCACTCCTCGGCCTCGTTCTGCGCGTGGAACGGCGAGCGGTAGAGGAACGGGGCCCAGAAGCGCACGACGCCCGCCGAGCCGTTGTCGGAGGGCCAGCGGCGCGGATCGCCGGTGAGGTTGATCGCGGTGGAGGTGGCTCCGTGGTACGAGCGGTAGGCGGAGAGCACCTTCGTGCGGCCGGTGTGCAGCCGGGCCATGCGGACGGCGTTCTCGACGGCCTCGGCCCCGCCGTTGGTGAAGAAGATCTTGTCCAGGTCGCCCGGGGTGCGCTCGGCGATGAGGCGCGCGGCCTCCGAGCGCGCCTCGATCGCGAACGCGGGCGCGAAGGTGGCGAGTTTGCCCGCCTGCTCCTGGATCGCGGCGATCACGGTGGGGTGCTGGTAGCCGATGTTGGTGTAGACGAGCCCGCTGGTGAAGTCCAGGTAGCGGTTGCCGTCGTAGTCCCAGAAATAGGACCCCTCGGCGCCGGCGACGGCGAGCGGGTCGATGAGGCCCTGGGCGGACCAGGAGTGGAACACGTGCGCGCGGTCCGCGGCCTTCACGGCCGCACCGGCCGCGGGGTCGGCGGACGGGGCATGAGGGGCATGAGGGGTCATGCGGCGAGCGTAGGCGCTGGTGGGGGGCGGCCTCCATGGCCACCTTGTACGGCCTGGGGCGGATGGTTCGGCAAGGTGTCGCCTCCCGCCCCCGCCCCCGCCCGTTGACAGCACACTGTCGACATGACAGCCTTCTGTCATCGAGCCGAGGAGGTCATCATGACCAGCAGCAGCGACAGAACCGTGCATCTCGCCGTCTACGACACCTTCGCCGACTGGGAGACGGGTCACACGACCGCCCATCTCACCCAGCACGGCTACACCGTGCGGACCGTGGGGCCGACCCGGGAGCCGGTGACCACCATGGGCGGCCTGCGAATCCAGCCGGACCTGGCACTGGACGAACTGCGGGCGCGGGACAGCGCGTTGCTGATCCTGACCGGCGCGGCCGGCTGGGACACCGGCGAGACGCTGGCCCCGTTCGCACGGGCGGCCCGGGGCTTCCTGGACGCGGGGACGCCGGTCGCGGCGATCTGCGGTGCGACGGCCGGGCTGGCCCGGGAAGGGCTGCTGGACGACCGGGCGCACACGAGCGCGGTCTCCTTCTACCTCGCGGCGACGGGGTACGCGGGCGGTGAGCGGTATGTGGACGTCGACGCGGTCACGGACCCCGGCACGGACGGGGGCGGGCGCCTGGTCACGGCCGGGCCGACGGAGCCGGTGGCGTTCGCGCGGGAGGTGTTCGGGCTGCTCGGGGTGTACGACGCGAAGAAGCTGGACGCGTGGTACCGGCTGTTCCACGACTCGGACGCGAGCGCGTACGAGGTGTTGCAAGGGTGAGCAGCGAGGGCGCGAGGCGCGTCTCGTCCGAGCAGGAGTTGCTGAGCCGGGCCGCGGTGACGGCGTTCCGGCTGAACGGGCAGTTCCTCTCGGTGGCCGACGAGATGGCGCGGTCGGGCGGGCTCACGGCGGCGCGGTGGCAGGTGCTGGGGGCGGTGCTGGTGGAGCCGTTGCCGGTGGCGGGGATCGCCCGGGCGATGGGGATCACCCGGCAGAGCGTGCAGCGGATCGCGGACCTGCTGGTCGAGCGGGGTCTCGCGGAGTACGCGGAGAACCCGGCCCACCGCCGGGCGAAGCTGTTGCGGGCGACGGCGGCGGGGCGCGAGGCGGTGACCCGGATCGGCCCGCCCCACGCGGAGTTCGCCGCCCGCCTGGCGGGAGAGCTGGGGGTGGAGAACCTGGCGGCGACGGTGGACGCGCTGGACCGCCTGTCGAAGGCGCTGGACACCTTGGCCGCTGCGGACAGGGGCACTTCCACGCCCAACCCGTCCGACGCCTGAGCCGCGCGCCGGGGGCACTCCCAGCCCGCCCGGCACCCGGACGGCGGACCGGGCACCGCCTTGGCCCGTCCGGCGTTCGAGGGCAGAACCCCTGACCCCGCGAGGGCGGTGCGCATGCCGGGGCGCTGCCCCCGGGGTACGCGGCGTGTTCGGGCGCTGCCCCGGGGTACGCGGCGTGTTCGGGCACTGCCCCGGGGTACGCGGCGTGTTCGGGTCGGGGCCCGACACTTCGACGGTTCCGTCCCGGAACGCCGGACGGGCTGGGGAGGGTGCGGGGCTCGGCGTTATTCTCGTGCGGGCCGCACGGGGAGGTAGCTCAGCATGGACAAGCTCGGGTCCGACGACCCGCACCGCATCGGGGCGTACCGTCTCCTCGGCCGCCTGGGCGAGGGCGGCATGGGGCAGGTCTTCCTCGCCCGGTCCGACCGCGGCCGGACCGTCGCCCTCAAGCTCGTCCGCCGCGAACTCGCCGAGCAGCCCGAGTTCCGGGCCCGCTTCCGCCAGGAGGTCCGGGCCGCGCACCAGGTCGGCGGCGCGTGGACCGCACCGGTGCTGGACTCCGACACCGAGGCCCCCGTCCCCTGGGTCGCCACCGGCTACGTCGCCGGGCCCTCCCTCCAGCGCATCGTCTCGGGCCGCCCCGGCGCCCCGGTCACGGACTCGGGGGCGTACGGGCCGCTGCCGTTGCGTTCCGTGCGGTTCCTCGGCTCCGGGCTCGCCCACGCGCTCCAGCACATCCACGGGGCCGGGCTCATCCACCGGGACCTGAAGCCCTCCAACGTCCTGATGACCATCGACGGCCCCCGGGTCATCGACTTCGGCATCGCCCGCGCCCTGGAGTCCGTGCCCGGCGGCGAGCTGACCCGCACCGGGGCTCTGGTCGGCTCGCCCGGGTTCATGGCCCCGGAGCAGGTGCGCGGGGAGCGCGTGACCACCGCGTGCGACGTGTTCTGCCTCGGGTCCGTCCTCGCGTACGCCGCGTCGGGGCGACTGCCGTTCGGTACGACGGAGAGCGGCGGGGTCCATGCCCTGATGTTCCGGATAGCCCAGGAGGACCCGGACCTGACCGGGGTTCCGGAGGATCTGACCGGCATCGTCCGGGACTGCCTGGCGAAGGACCCGGCGGACCGCCCCGGCACCGGCGAGATCCTGGCCCGTCTGGGCGAGGCGGAGGCGGACGAACCCTGGCTGCCCGCCACCCTCATCGCCCAACTCGGCCGCCATGCCGTGGGGTTGCTCGACGCGGAGGACCCGGAGGACCCGCGCGGCCGGCAGGCCCCGCCCGGCGCCCGGGAAGCCCACGGACCGGAGCACCCCCAGCGCCCCCGGCCTCCTCAGCACGCGCAGGCCGCCCCGACGGGCCCGGAGACGCCCGCGAGCCGGACGCCGCCGCCCGCCGCCCCGATTCCGCCCGCGCCCCACCCGTACGGACCGCACCACTCGCCGTACGGCGCCCCCACCCACCAGCAGCCGGCCCCGCACCCGGCCTCCGGCCGCACCGCCGAACAGTCCTACCCCCCGGCCTACTTCGCCCCCGCCCCTCCCCCGCCCGCCCGGGAGCGCCGCTCCGCCGGGGCCACCGCCGCCCTCATCGCGGTCGCCGCGGTCGTGGCGATAGGGGCGGGCGGATCGGTGTACGCGTTCATGAACGGCACCGCCCCGGGGAAGACCGCCTCCCCCGGCCCGTCGGGCTCCGCCGGACCCGGCGGCGGGGAGCAGGACGGCGGGGGAGCCGTCCCGAAGGGCTTCCTGGGGACCTGGACCGGCTCCATACCCGGCGAACAGGGCGCTTCCTCACGGACGTTGACCATCCGGCAGGGGAACGTGGGCGACCAGGTCCTCGTCCTCACCGCCGAGGGCCCCCTCGCCTCCGGATCCACGTACCACTGCGAGTTCACCGCCTCCCTCGCCGACCGGCCCGCCGAGGACGGCCCGGTCCGCATCGGGCCCTCCACGGTGTCCTCCGGCCGCCCGGCCGCCTCCTGCACGCCCGGGAAGCCCACGGAGCTGACGCTGCTGCCGGACGGGGACCTGCGCCGGTCCACGGCGGGCACGGGCGAGAGCCTGATCTACACCAAGTCGGAGTGAGAGGCCCCCGGGAGCCTCTCACCGGGCGGCTCCTCGCCCGCCCCGGCGTTCGGCGTCCGCAGCGCCCGGGTGATCAGCGCGGCGCCGCCCAGCAGCACGAGCACCACCACCATCGCGTTCCGCAGCCCCACATGGTCGGCCAGGAAGCCCAGTGAGGGCGGGCCGACCAGGAACGCCGCGTAACCCGCCGTCGACACCGCCGCGACCCGGGCCGAAGCGTTCCGCACGCCCTCGCCCGCCGCCGAGATCGTGACCGGGAACCCCAGCGACGCGCCGAGGCCCCACAGCACCACCGCGGCCCCGGCGAGCAGCGCGTTGTCCGAGAAGACCACCAGCGCCACCCCGACCGCCGCCACCAAGGCGCTGGCCCGGACCACGGCCGCCGGGCCGTAGCGCACGAGCAGGGGCCCGCCCGTGAACCGGCCCGTCGTCATCGCGACGGCGAACAGCATGAACGTCAGCGAACCCGCCGTCGCACTCGTCCCGTGCCCGTCCACCATCAGCAGCGGCAGCCAGTCGTTGGCGGAGCCCTCCGCGAACGCCATGGCCAGCACGATCAGGCCGATCAGCACCAGCCGACGGTCCCGCCAGACGGCCACCTGCGCGCGCCACCCGCCGGTCCGCCCGTCGTCACCGGCCGCCGGCTCCTCGCGCCCCGTGCCGGCCGGGATCGCCCGTACGGTCCACACCCCGGCCGCCGCGACGGCGAGCGCGACCACCGCCAGATGCCGGCCGACCGGGAAGTGGACCGCCGTCAGCCCCATCCCCAGCAGTGCGCCGACCACGGTCCCCAGGCTGAAGCAGCCGTGCAGCACGGGCAGCACCGGCCGGCCCAGGGTCCGTTCGACGGCCGCGCCCTCGATGTTGAACGCCACCTCCGCCAGGCCCATCCCGGCCCCGAACAGGGCCAGGCCGCCGAAGACCCCGGCGGAGACCTCCAGCGCCGCGCCCCCGGCGATCACCAGCAGCCCGGCCACGAGCAGCCCGGCCCCGACGGCGATCACCCGACGCCCGCCGTGCGCCCGCACCAGCCCGCCGGAGGCCAGCACGCCCGCCATCGAACCGATCGAGAGCCCGAACAGGACCAGCCCCATCGATCCCGTGGACACGTCCAGGGCGTCCCGCACGGCCGGAGTCCTGGCCACCCAGGACGCCATGCTCACCCCGGTGGCGAGCATGAAGAGAAAGAGCGCCGCACGCCAGCGGCGGGTGGCGGCGTCCATGACCGGCGGGTTCTTCATGGGAGTCGGGCCTCGGCAGACAGGTGGGGGATCGCTTCCGGCGTACGAGCGTACGCCCGAGGCGTACGCTCGTACATTCTCCTCGGCCGCCCCCGCCGGGCGCCCCTCCCCCGCGCTCTATGCTGCGAGGAGGACCGAGCCCACCGAGGAGGCCGCGTGGCGACAGGGCGCACCGACCCCGAACGGCGGGACCGCATCATCGACGCCGTGCTGGACCTCATCGTCGACGAGGGCGTCGCAGGCGTCTCGCACCGCAAGGTCGCCGCCCGCGCGGGCGTTCCGCTGGGCTCGATGACGTACCACTTCTCCGGCATGGACGAGCTGCTGCACGAGGCGTTCACCCGCTTCTCCGGCACGATCGTCGCCGTCTTCGAGGAACGCCTCGGCGCCGCGAGCACCCCCGACGAGGCGCGCGAGGCCGTCGCCGACCTCGTCCACCACCTCTCCGGCGGCAACCAGCGCGAGCTGATCCTCACCCATGAGCTCTACACCCTCGCCGCGCGGCGGCCCGCGTACCGCGAGCTCACCCGCACCTGGATGGGCCGCAGCCGCCGCGCCCTGGAATGGCACTTCGACCCGGCCACCGCCCGGCAGCTCGACGCGCTCATCGAGGGCCTGTCGATCCACCGCGCCCTGGAGACCGAGCCGCACGAGCGCGCCCTGACGGTGGAGGCGATCGCGCGGATCACGGCGCCGGACCCCGCCGGGCCCCGAGGGGCGGAACGCGGCTGAGGCCGTTGCCGTCTCCCCGCCCCAGGTAATTGCATGGGCATGTATCTTGTTGCTATCGCAGTCAAGCAGGGGAGCCGTCCGTGACGATCCACCAGCAGCCGCGCGCCGCCTCCGACCAGACCATGTGGGAGGCCGTCCTCGGCCTGCACACCTTCGTGGAGCGCCAGCTCGCGCACACCCTTCAGCGCCGCTTCGGCGTCGGCCTCTCCGAGTACCGCGCCCTGGAGACGCTCACCCGGGCCGAGAACGGCGAGTACCGCATGCAGGAGCTCGCGGACCGCGTCGGCCTGAGCCAGAGCTCCGTGACCCGCCTGGTGGGACGGCTGGAGAGCGCGGGCTACGCCTACAAGGACCACTGCGCCGACGACAAGCGCGGCGTCTACGCCGTCATCACCGACGAGGGCCGCAAGCACTACCAGGACGCCCGCGCCACGTACGCCGAGATCCTGAGTTCGGCCCTCAACACGGCGAGCACCGACGACCAGCTCGCCCGCGCCGTGCAGGCGCTGCGCGGCACCGCCGCCTGACACGACCGCGCCGGACGGCGGGACCCGCCACCACCGGGAACGACCGTCCGGCGCACACCGCCCCCCACCCACCGAACGACGCAGAACGACTCCGGCCGGTACGCCGCAGGCGCCCGCGGCCCCCTCGTGAAGGGGCGGGCGGGCGCCTGCGGCGTACCGGCCGGAGAAGCGTCAGACCCGGAGCGCGCCGGCCCGGTCGGCGACCGGCTCGGTACGGGGCACGGGCGCCGCCTCCGGCTTCGTCCGGTCGGCCAGCTTGAGCCAGATGACCCCGGCGATGATGACCGCCAGCCAGATGCCCTTGGCCGGGGTGAGGGTCTCGTCGAAGAAAAGCGGGCCGAGAACCGCGGCGCCGACCGCGCCGATCCCCGCCCAGACGGCATAGCCGATGCTCACGTCGATCGTGCGGAGGGCGAGGCTCAGCGCATAGAGCGTCAGCAGGAAGAACACCACGGCGACCAGGGACCAGGTCAGGACGGTGAAGCCCTCGCTGCCGCCCACGGCGAGCGCGTACCCGATCTCGAAGACTCCGGCGAGGAGGAGCGAGAGCCAGGCGTTGGTGGAGGAAGTCTTGGCGGGGTTCGACATGGGAGGTCGGTCCTCTCTCGGGGGTGGCGTCAGGCGTTGCGCGGAAGGCGGTGTGTGCGAGGTGCGCGAGGTGCGCCATGTGTGCGACGCGTGCAACGCGTGCTACATGCCGATGTGCGCGACGAACTGGATGTGCGCGATGCAATCGATGCGGTGGCGTGCGGTGACGTGCCGTGGTCCGGGCGGCCCCGGACTCAGGCGGAGCCGCTCAGCTGCAGACCGACGACGCCCCCGATGACGAGGAGAATGCCGATCGCCTTGTGCGCGTTCAGCCGCTGGCCGAAGAACAGCGCGCCGAGCACGGTGATCCCGACGCCCGCGACGGACGTCCACAGGGCGTAGCCGACACCGACGTCGAAGGTCAGCAGCGCCTTGCTGAGGAAGAAGGTCGCGGCGGCACCGCTGGCCAGGGTGATGCCGGTCCACTTGCGGTTCTTGAAGCCCTCGGCCTTTCCGGCGGCGATGGCGACCAAGATCTCGAAGATGACGGCGACAGCAAGGTGGAGCCAGTGCATGGGAGGTCCTTCCGTGCGATGAGTTGAACTGCCCGTGCACGCTCATTTGCCTGCACATGCAAGGAAAAGTTTGGCGTGGGACTCCGCCGCAGCGGCTGACTCCCGGGCATTAATCTTGCATGTGCAAGTAATCAGTGTCAAGCAAGTGCCACCACAGGGGAGTTGCCCGGCGCCGAGCACCGGCCGCCGCCGGACGCGATGCACGGGGAGGGCCGCCCGGAACCGGCCGGAACCGGCCAGACGTGGCCGGAAGAGTCGGGAAACCTCTTGCGGGAGCGCTCCCGCACCTGAAAGATCCCCGCATGACTCCTCCGTCGCCCCTGCTGCGCCCGTACCGCCCCGAGGACCGCGAGGCCCTCTTCGACATCTGCATACGCACGGG
The DNA here is from genome assembly GCF_900460065.1 of Streptomyces griseus. Lineage (GTDB taxonomy): Bacteria > Actinomycetota > Actinomycetes > Streptomycetales > Streptomycetaceae > Streptomyces > Streptomyces griseus. Next base: position 155,335 of record NZ_UAVD01000036.1, read on the forward strand.
GCACGAGGGCGGGGACGCCCGCCACCTCTACCCGGACCCGGACCTGCTGCCGAACATCTTCGCCGCGCCCTACGCCGCTCTGGAGCCGGAGCTGGCGTTCGTCGTCGAGGACGGCGGGCGCGCGGTCGGCTACATCCTCGGCACGGCGGACACCGCGTCCTTCGTCGACCGCTACCGCGCCGAATGGCTTCCCGGCCTCGCCGAGCGCTACCCGGCCCCCGTACGCGAGCCCGCCTCCCCCGCCGAGCGGATGACCGTCCTGATGCACGACCCGGAGCGCATGATCCTGCCGGAGCTGGCCGACCATCCGGCCCACCTGCACATCGACCTGCTGCCCACCCACCAGCGGGCGGGGCACGGGCGGCGGCTCATGGAGGACTTCCTCGCCGCCCTGGGCGAACAGGACGTCAAGGCCGTCCACTTGGGCATGCTCACCGCCAACACCCGGGCCCGCGCCTTCTACGACCGTGTCGGCTTCCACGAGATCGCCGTTCCGGACGCGGGACCCGTGACCTACCTGGGCCGCTCACTTCAGTAATGCGTAGGCCGCGTTGACGAGGATCAGCGTGTGCACGAACCGCCCCGGACGGGTCGGCGGGTACCGCCACAGCAGCGGCCAGGTGTCACCCCCGAGCGCGGGTACGGGAACGTAGCCGATACGGCCTGTGGCCGCGTTGAACGTCGTCACCACACGCGGCCACGGCCGCCCGGCCGTCGAGCCCGCCGGCACGAGGAAGTACACCCCGCGCCGCCCGTTCGACTCGGTGACGACGGGACCCGGTTCACCGCCGACCAATTCCTCCATCAGGTCGGCCAGCCGCCGCCCGTCCTCGCCGTCCACGCGGACGGCGTCGAATTGCACGCCCGCCTTGCGGAGATGAAATCCGGACTCCGGAATCCAGTCCGCCGTCAGACCACCATTAATTGCGTTCACGAGACGATTGTGACCCCGATCACCTGGCGTTCCCCTTACCTGCCGAGGTGCGTCGTACAGCCGTTGACCTGCTCGAACTTCTGTGAAGTGGGGTGGAATTCAACGACTTCACGTGGTGACCGGTTGAGTTCGGTTGAGTCGAAAAGAGATCGCGTAATGGCGAGTGCTGAAAACAAGCAGACCGCGAGCCCGATGGCTCTCATGGTCGCGGAAGTCGCCCGCACCCTGCGTATCCAGCGGGGGTGGACACAGGAACAGCTCGGTCACGAGCTCGGCTACTCGGCAGCGGCCGTGAGCGCCATGGAGACGTGCGCGCAGCCCGCGAGCGACGCGATGCCGGTCGAGTGGGAACGGGTGCTCGGCAACGGGACCGCATCATCGACGAGTCCGTCCTGTATCGCGTCATCGGCGACGAGGAGATCATGCGCGAGCAACTCCTCCCTCTCGCGCAGCGCGCGGGCCGCCGTCATGTCACGCTGCTGGTGCTGCCCCTGGACTCCGGCACGTACGGGGAGTGTGCGGGAGACCGCGGCTCGATGAACCTGGTGGAGACCCCCGCACACGAGCATCTCGTCCATCTGGAGCCGACAGGACGAGAGCATGCTGATCAGCGACCCGGCAGAGGTGAGCACCGCGGGCGGCGAGGTCGCCACCTGCCCCCACGCCGTCCACGTCCGTGACTCCAAGGTGACCGACGGGCCTGACTTCTCCGTCGCGCCGGAAGCCTGGTCCGCCTTCCTCGGCCGGGCGGGCTGACAGCCGGCACCACCACTCCCCCGTGCTCTGTCTCCCGGCGTGCGTCGCCGTGCCGGGAGACAGAGCGCTCACGGAAGGCGCGGCTCCGTCACGGGGCCAGCTTCACGGAGTTGATCGGCGTGAAGTCGTAGTCGTAGTACGTGCCGGCGGCCTGGTTGCCCCCGCAGCCGGTGCCGTTGGAGCCCGTGCACCGATACGCCTTGGCACCGCCGGTCTGGTTGTTGAACCAGCGCTTCATGCCGATCTGGTCGTAGATCCTGTGGGTCCCGTAGCTGTAGAACGCGTGGCTCGGGCGGTCGCCGTTCCAGCTCGCATCCGGGTAGAGACAGACGGCCCCGGACGGGCAGCCGTGGATCGTGGCCGCCGCCTCCACCGCGGTGGCGGTTCCACCCCATGTGAGTACGGCGCCGGTGGCAAGTGCCGTGGCGGCCACAGCAGTCCTGGTGATCGTGCTCCGAATCTGACGCATGCGCATTTTCCCCCATCTGGTCGGTCTTGGGTCGTTCATAGCTCGTTGAGGAGCTTCTCCCACGATGATGAGGAGGCCCGTGAAGACGGGTCCAAGGGTTTTCATCGCAGGGAAAACGGATGCGTTCATTCGGGGGATCCATGGAACTCCGTATCCATTTCACAGCAGACGACCTGACCCGCATCACGGTGGCTCCCCGCCCCGACCCCATGTGGGAGCTGGTCAACAGCCTGCATGTACTCCAGGCCCGGCAGACCGCCCCCGACCACGCCCCGTGGGTGGAGCATGTCCGGGGGCGGCTGGCCAGGAGCGACCTGAGGGAGCCGATCCGGCTGCTCACCACGCTGGTACCGGCCCGGGGGAAGTTCCCCGACTTTCTGACCCCGCCCACCCCGCCCCACAGGGGCGGAACAGAGGCGGCCCGTGACCTCATCCTGGCCACGCCGACGGATCGCGTGCGCGCCGAGCTTGCGGCGTGCTGCACGCGGCGGACGCCGCCCGACCCGCTCCGGCGGCTCGCGGCAGGCGACCGCGCCGCCCGGCAGGAGCTCGACGCCGCCCTCGCCGTCTACTTCCGCGAACTCCTCGCTCCACAGCGGCGGCTGATCGACGACGTGGTGCACAGCGACCGCGCGCACCACAGCCGGGACGTGCTGCGCGGGGGCGCCGAACGGCTGCTGAGCACGCTGTCGCCCCGCATCCGCTGGGAGCCGCCCACGCTGATCGCCGACTACCCGCGCGACGGCGACCTCCACCTGCGGGGTCGCGGCATCTCGCTGATCCCGTCCTTCTTCTGTACGCGGCGTCCCATCACCCTCATCGACCCCGACCTCCCGCCCGTTCTGGTCTACCCCGCGAGCCGTCGCTCCGAGAGGGCGGAAGCCTTCGACGCCCTGCCCGAACTGCTGGGCCGTACGAGGGCCATGGCCCTGTGCGCTCTCATCTGCGCGTGCTCGACGGGCGAACTGGCCGTAAGGATCGGCGTGTCGATCGCCAGCGCGAGCAAGCACGCGTCGGTGCTGCGCAAGGCGCGGCTCATCACCAGTACGCGCAGGGGGTGCGAAGTGGTGCACGCCCTGACGCCGCTCGGGCGTGAGGTGGCGCGGGGGCGCGGACCCGGGCCCTGGTGCGGTGAGTGACGGCCCGCCGGTGGCGCGACCGGCACCCGGGGCCCGCGCCCCCGCTCCGGCCCGGCGAGCCCCGGTACCGCCGCGTGGACCACTCGGCGAGCGACACGGGCGGCCCCGGGGACAGCGCTCAGGCCGCCGCGGCCAGGTCGCGGGCGTCAGGCCGCCGCGGCCAGGTCGCGGGCCCTCAGCGCAAGCCACAGGTCGTAGCGGGCGCTCGGGGGCCGGAGCAGGGAGCGCTGGAGGGCCGTTTCGAGGCGGGTCAGGCGTTTGCGGGCGCCGGGCACGCTGATGCCCAGCTCGGCGGCGGCCGGCCCCAGGCGGCCCTCGCAGCGCAGCCAGGTGCGCAGGGTCTCCTCGGCCCCGGAGACGGGCTCCAACTGCTGCTCGGCCCAGTGCAGTACGGCCGGGCAGCGCAGGATCTCGTCGAGTGCCCGCGCCGCCTCCCGCGGACCCGTTCCGGTGGGGGCGTACGGGGCGGGCTCGGGGGTGCACGCCGGAGCGGGGGTGGCCCGGACGCGCAACGCCAGGTCGAGGGCGGTCTGGTCGGCGAGCCGGTGCAGGTCGAGGCCGAGGAGTTCGCCGATGAGCCGCAGCCGGGCGGCCAGGGTGTTGCGGTGGACCTTGAGGTGGTCCGTCGCGTGCGACGAGAACGCGAGCCAGGAGCCTGCCGTGGCCACCAGCTCCTGCGCTCCGGGGTCCTGCGCGCGGCGGGGCACATGGGTCAGCAGCGGGGCCAGCAGGTCGTGCGCCCACTGCCGCCCGGCCGGTCCGACGACCAGCGCGGGATCCGGCGAGTTCCCGAACCGGGCGTGCCTGGAGCGCAGTTCGCGGGCGACGGCCAGGGCGTGGAAGGCCTGGCGGTAGCCGGTCGCGGTGTCGGCCAGCGGCACGGGTTCGCTGACGCCCACGACGCAGTCGCCGACCTGGGCGGCGACGGCCTCGTCGGCCGGGGCGGCCCCCTCCTCCGGCTCCGCCGCGGGCATCACCAGGATGAGGTGGCGGGCGTAGACGGGGCACCGCACGATCCAGGACCGGCCGCCGTCCGCGTCCACGCAGACCCGCGCCACCTCGTCGCGGCCGTCGGCCGGGCACTCCACGACGCACACCCGTACCGGGTCGGGCAGCCGGGGGCGCAGCGCACCGGCGACCTGCTGGGCGATGGAGAGCTGGCCCGTCATCAGCAGGTGCAGCACCGCCTCGCGGCCCCGGGACTCGGCGAGGTCGACGCGGCGGCGCTTGCGCTCCAGGGTCTCGGCCTGCCGGCACACGGACAGCGGCAGGACCACATCGGCCAGCAGCGTGGCGAGGCCGGCGGCCACCGGCCGGGGGGCGACGACGGCGAGCACGGGGGCGGCGCGGTCGTCGGCGCTGAGCGGGAACAGCAGGGCGGTGTGCGCGCCGGTGTCGAGGGAGTACGACCGGGCCGCCCGCTCCGTGAGTGCGCTCGCGCCCTCGGCGACGAGCCCCGCGATGTCGGGGACCACCGCCCGTGCCGTACGGGCCGCCGCGTGCAGCACGGTCCCGTCCGGGCCGACGAGCCCGGCCCAGCCGTCGGCCCGCCCGGCCAGCCAGCGCAGCAGCTCGGCGGTGCCGCCGGTGCGGGCCAGCCGGTGCATCAGCAGAAGGTCGTCCGCACGCTCCCGTGCTCGCACCCGTATCCCC